>MEOK01000014.1 GCA_001769195.1 Bacteroidetes bacterium GWF2_40_14
CAATAAAAACAACCTCATTATTGGCTGATAATGTGGTATATAGATATGTGAGAAACTTCAAAAACTTTGACGCAGTTTGAGGTAACCTATTAATAATAAACTTTATGGAAACTGCATTTTTTTAAAACTTGAGAAAATCTATTTTTACTTATCACATATTCAACAATATACCTCAAACTGCGTCAAAGTGTAAAGATCTACGGTGAAGTACCCAGCTGATGCATAAATAATGCATAAATATACTAAATGTGCCCGCAAATGTACTTTCGTATTTGAAAATAATTTCATATATTTACAGGACAAAGTATTGCATATGCGGCTTGAATGTGGGAGATAGTATTTTGAGTTTTTCATTTAATTACCTATCAAAATTGATTTGACACTAAGCAGGATTTATAAACAAAATCTTGTATAACTACTAAATATCACCACATTAAAAAACGAGCTAATGAATGCAAATCTAGAAAATCGAGTCGATACGAGAATTATCGACGAGATAATTTCCAAACACAAGGGTGATCCGGGTGAGCTGCTGACCATTATGGAAGAGGTACAGGAAGCTAACGAGTACAAGTACCTGGATGATTTAAGTATGGATTATCTCTCCTCAAAAACGAATGTTCCACTCTCCAGAATCTACAGCGTGGCAACATTTTACTCTTTTTTCAATCTTAAACCGCAGGGCAAACACACATTAATCGTATGCAGGGGAACTGCCTGTCATACAAAAGGATCCAAAATCTTGTTGGACGATCTTACTACACTGCCTGGATGTAAAGAGGCTTTCGACCAAGGAGAGACCACTTTTACAACAGACGACATGCTTATCACAATAAAAACCGTTGCCTGCTTCGGCCAGTGTGCGCTTGCGCCAGTGGTTGCCGTCAACGGAGTGATATATAGCAATGTAACATCTGAACAAATTAAGAAACTATTAGTAAACTTACAGGAGGACAATAAAGATGAAAATATCAGACTTAGCTAAGCTCAATGAGCTTAAGGAAAATGCTGCAAAAAAGATTCTTCCTGACAAGCCATATATAGCAATCGGAATGGGTACATGCGGAATCGGACGCGGTGCTGAATTACTCTTCGACAACTTTGAACGGACAATAAATGAGCGTAACCTTGATATCATACTTAAAAAAACAGGATGTTTCGGTTTTTGCTCAGAGGAGCCGCTTGTAAACTTATATATACCAGGGCACCCACTTATCATAATGCATCAGGTATCTGAAAATGATGTAATTCCAATTATCACAGGTGTTCTGAAAGGAATAATGCCATACAGAAATGTTTTGTGCAGAATTGAGGAGTGGGATTTTATTACAGGTAAATTCGACTTTGGAAAAGGATTGACAGACTATCCTTTATGGAACGAAGTGCCGTTTTTCAAATGGCAGAAGAAGATTGTCCTGCGTAACTGCGGACTTATTGTTCCAGACGATATTGAAGAATATGTAGCTGTCGGGGGTTATTTCCCGTTGTTCTCTGCTCTTCACAATATGACCCCTCAATCTGTCATTGACGAAGTTAAAGCTTCCAAACTGAGAGGACGTGGTGGCGCGGGCTTCCCTACCGGCGTTAAGTGGGAACTGATGGCAAAGGTACAGGCCGATCAGAAATACATAATTTGTAATGCAGACGAGGGTGATCCGGGTGCATTCATGAACAGGAACGAAATTGAAAGCGACCCTTTCATGCTTATAGAAGGAATGACCATTGGTGCATTTGCGATGGGTGCATCAAAAGGAGTTGTATATATCAGAGCAGAATATCCACTGGCTGTCCGCAGGTTAAAGAGTGCAATTTTACAGGCTAAGGAGTATGGTTTCCTGGGCGAGAATATTTTAAATTCAGGCTTTAACTTTGACATAGATATAGTTGAAGGAGCAGGTGCTTTTGTTTGTGGTGAAGAGACTGCCCTTATACACAGCATCGAGGGCAAATCGGGACGTCCAACCCCTCGCCCTCCGTATCCGGCAGAGAGAGGGCTCTACGGAAAACCTACAAACATCAATAACGTTGAGACCTGGTGTAACATTCCGGTAGTAATTTCCAAGGGAGGCAGCTGGTTCACAGAAACAGGTACAGAAAAAAGTGCCGGAACCAAGGTTTTCTCACTTGTAGGTAAGGTAAAAAACACCGGACTTATAGAGTTGCCATTAGGCTCCACTCTTGAAACAATAGTATTCAAAATCGGAGAGGGAACAGGTTCCCAGAAACGTGTCAAGGCTGTTCAGACAGGAGGTCCTTCAGGAGGCTGTATTCCTGTAGAATACCTCAGCACCCCTGTAGATTATGAGTCACTCAATTCGCTGGGCTCCATTATGGGTTCCGGGGGAATGGTAGTAATGGACCAGGATAACTGCATGGTGGACGTTGCCAGGTATTTTACAGAATTCTCCAACGGAGAGTCCTGCGGCAAATGTACCCCTTGCAGGGAGGGCCTGGCCCAAACCCTAAAAATAATCAACAAGTTCACTCAAGGCAAGGCAACTGTTGCCGACATACACACACTCGAGGAATTAGGCAAAGTAATAAAAGCAACAGCATTGTGCGGTTTGGGTCAAACGGCTCCAAATCCGGTGCTTACCACCCTTAGGTACTTCCGTGACGAGTACGACCATCACATGATTGAGAAAAAATGTGAGCCTGGTATCTGTCAGGATCTCTTCAGTGCTCTTTGTGAGAACAGCTGTCCGCTTCATATGAACATTCCAAGATATCTGCAGCTGCTTAAAGAGGACAAGCTTGAAGATGCTTTCGAATCTACACTCAGGGATAATCCTCTGCCATCTTCAATAGGACGTATCTGTCACTTCCACTGTCAGATGAAATGCAGGAGAGAGAGTATAGACGCTTCTGTTTCTCAGGGAGATATACACAGATACATCTCAGACACAATGTACAAAGAAGGTAAGGCACCTGCTGTTTACGAAAAAATCAAAAAAGGGAAACTGCCGCAAACACATAAGCGAATTGCAATAATAGGAGCTGGTCCTGCGGGACTTACAGCCGCATACTACCTTGTAAGGCTTGGGCACGATGTTACAATATTTGAATCTGAATCTGAAGCCGGTGGTATCCTCCGCTGGGGAATTCCTAAATACAGACTTCCTCTGGAGACGCTTGATTTTGAAATTCAGTTTATAAAAGACCTGGGAGTCCATTTTGTGTTTAACACTACTATTGGCAAAGATATTGCTTTTTCAGATCTTGAAAGAGATTACAATATAGTGATCGTCGGTATCGGGGCCCAAAGCGACATCGCATTAAGCGTAGCAGGGAACAATCTGGACGGAGTACTTTCCGGGATGGATTTTCTCAAGGATGTTGCAAAGGAGAAGCAATTAAACATAGGGAAACATGTGGTTGTAATTGGTGCAGGTAATGTTGCAATAGATGCTGCCCGTACAGCTCAGAGGTTTGGTTCTGAGGTTACTGTAGTTTACAGACGTTTGAAATCAGATATGCCTGCAAACAAAGACGAGATCAAAGGGGCAGAAATGGAAGGAGTTAATTTCCTTTTCCTCTGCAATCCAAAAGAGATTCTCGCCGACACAAGCGACAAGGTAAGGGGAATAGAGCTTATGAAAATGGCATCAGGTGATATCGACCTATCTAACCGCCGCAAACCTGTACCTACCGGAGAATCATTCATTCTTCCATGCGATACCGTTATTACTGCTGTAGGAGAAGAGGTTGATGCATCGTTCCTTAAAGAGTTTGGAATAAAGACAAACAGCAACGGGAACATTTCATCGGACCACTTTACTTTCTCTACATCGCACCCTAAGGTTTATGCAATCGGCGATGCCGTTACCGGACCTGCAACTGCTGCCGAGGCAATGGGAATTGCCAAGAAAGCTGCTGAGATCATTGATTTCAACCTTATGAATAAACGACGCTTCCATAAATTATTCCGTGGATTTGAATACAGCGACGAGGTTCCTCTCAAACCAGAAGGGGGCAACCGTCACTATACAATCAAACGTCCGCTTGAAGAACGTATTGGCAATTTTAAAGAGATCAACCTGGGTTACTCAAAGGAACAGGCATATGCCGAAGCCTCAAGGTGTCTTCGTTGTGATGTCCGTGTAATAGTAAATACAGAGGAGGAATAATTATGGAAAACAAAAAAATAAATATAACAGTTGACGGTAAAGCCTATCAGGTAAAGGAGGGTAATACCATACTAGAGACATGCAAGAAGATAGGCATAAAAATACCCTCTCTTTGTTACCTCAAAGACGTCTCTACAAACGCATCTTGTGCAATCTGCGTTGTTGAGGTAAAAGGCGCAAGGACACTCGTAAGGTCATGCGTAAGCAAAGCTACAGACGGAATGGAGATACGCACCCACTCTCCTGAAATAAACCAGGCCAGAATGACAAATCTGGAGCTTATTCTGGCAAATCACCCTAAGGATTGCCTTATCTGTGAAAGAAACGGTAATTGCGAACTTCAGGAGCTTACAGCCACACTCGGCATAAAGGAGACCCCATACGGAAAGACAAAACCTGTTGAGAAGAATGATACAACATCATTATCTCTCACCAGAATTCCCGAAAAATGCATTCTTTGCGGACGCTGCATTGCAGTATGTGCCGACGTGCAGACTGTCTATGCAATTGATTTTGCGGGCAGAGGTCTTAAAACAAAAGTATCTACATATCGCGACAAAGGGTTAGGCAATGTAGCCTGTACAAACTGCGGCCAATGCGCTCTGGTATGTCCCACTGCAGCAATTGTTGAAAGGGATGAATCTAAAGAGGTATTTGCAGACATTTATAATCCCGACAAAGTAGTTATCGTTCAGACGGCCCCTGCAATCAGGGTTGGTATCGGTGAAGCAATGGGCATGGAACAAGGCGCCCTGGTTACCGGAAAAATGGTATCTGCGCTAAGGAAGCTTGGTTTTGACAAGGTTTTTGACACTCAGTTCACAGCAGATCTCACCATTATGGAGGAGGGTTTTGAACTAATCAGCCGTATCAAGAACAACGGAACTTTGCCAATGGTTACATCGTGTTCTCCGGGATGGATAAAATTCATAGAACACTTCTTTCCTAAGTCTCTCAGCCATCTGTCGACATGTAAATCACCACAGCAGATGTTCGGCGCAGTAGCCAAAACATATTATGCAGAAAAGCTTAATATAGACCCTCGAAAGATTGTGGTTGTATCAATAATGCCGTGTACTGCCAAAAAGTTTGAGTGCAAAAGGCCTGAAATGAATTCTGCCTTTCACTATTGGAAGGAGAAGCTTAATCTTGCAGAGAAAGACAACTTCTTTGATGTAGATTATGTTCTTACAACCCGCGAACTTGCAAGGATGTTCAAGCAGACAGGTATTGACTTCAGACATATGCCGGAGGAAGATTTTGACCATCCTTTAGGAATATCAACAGGTGCCGGTGTCATTTTTGCTGCCACCGGTGGTGTTATGGAGGCTGCTGTTAGAACAGCATATGAAGTTATTACCGGCAAACCTATGGAAAAGATCGAGTTGAATGTAGTAAGAGGTTTTGAAGGAATTAAAGAGGCCGAACTTGACCTTGACGGAACAAAAATCAAAGTAGCAGTTGCCCATACTTTAAAAAATGCAAGGGTACTACTTGAGCAGATTGAGGAGGGAAAATCTCCGTATGCGTTCATAGAGGTCATGACTTGTCCCGGAGGCTGCCTGGGCGGCGGTGGGCAGGCAATTCCGACTACCTGGGAGATCCGTCAGAAGAGGGCAGACTCAATTTACAAGGAAGATAATCTGAAAGCTATCAGGAAGTCACATGAAAACCCTGCAATAAAGGCACTATACGATGAATTCCTGATTGAGCCTTTAGGCCACAAATCACACGAACTGCTACATACAGATTATGTAGAACGCGGAATCTACTAGGTGGCTGGTTACATAAAAAAAGCGCAAAACGGAAATGCCAAATCTGACAAATCCGTTTTGCGCTTCTTTGTTCCTGTTAAATCTAGCCTCTGTATCCCTTGCCCTGCTTGCCGTTTCCGCTATTGGTTCCCGGGGCACTGCCGTTAGAAGTTTTGTCACAAGACCCACTATTAGTGACAGCTCCCCTTTTTCCATTCTGAGCATTTATGTTTTTGCCCTGATTGTTTGTCTGACCATTATTCAGGTATCTGTATCTTTTTCCGTTCTCAAAACCTTTCGCTATAATGGCTGAATAATCTGCAGAAGAGATATATACCGGAGCATAAACTCCACCCAGTGCAGTAATTTGACGAATCGCAGCCTTAAAATGGTTTTCAGAGCCTTTCTCCAGATTTTCAATCACGATTTTTATGTTCGGGTTTAAAATCGTTTTAAGTACTTCTGTATAATGAAAGATATTTGACTCCTCAAGATTTGCCATAATTTTAACAGCGGACAGAAGCGAGTCTCCTTTTACAATTAAAGAATCATACAAATGCTGAAGTTTTGCATCAGAGAATTTACCTGCATCACCAACTGCCGGATAATCTATCTGATAATAGTCATAAAGTCTTTCAATGGCTTTTATATGTGTTGCCTCAGATTTTCCAATATTTTCAAAAATCTTGTTCTGGAACTTTTGGTAAAATACGGTATAAACATCCCGGGCAAGTTTTTCATCTTCTCTTACGGCAAAAAGAAATTCAATTTCATCTGCTGTCAGATCGGCTGTAGAATCAAATGGAGCAGTAATAGCCGGCGCATTAAATGATGTTGCACCACTACTCTTTACTTCAATTATCTCTCCTGTTGTGTTTGGAGTTATCAGACTGCTATCTGTAGTTGTCTGCTCTTTAGTGCAAGAAAATGCAGCTAATAATGAAATCAGGACAACAGTCCCCTTAATAAAATCTCTTTTCATAATAATTTTCTTTTTTATACATCTCTTAACCGCTTTCACAGGCTTATACCCTACCACTAAAGAGTATTAAAATGCAATATGTATAAATAAAGTAGGGGTAAATGGAATAGATTCGGAATAAAGATTCTGAAAGAGATTCTGTGTCCCTCCTCCTGACAGGGGAAAAACATCCAGCGTTTTAACGTTTGCGGAGTTGAAAAGATTTAAGACAGATACACCCGTTTTAAATATGACATGCCTTGATTTAAAAATATAGGTTGCTGCTAAATCCATCCTGCTATAAGTCTCATCTTCTATAGTTGAGTAACGTCCCGTTCCGTAAGATTCAGAAAAGCCTGCTCCATAAACATATTCTGCTGACAGATAAAATGGGGAGAGGTTCCATAAAGCCCCTATTTTCATTTCAATTGGGGTGTTCCATTTTGTTTGATTGCTCTCTGTAAGAAATTTTTCTTGAGAACTGGCAATAGAAAAGGAAGAAAAAATCTGGCTTCCTCTTCTCTCCCACTTTGTAAAAATATCAAGTCCCGTAATAGATGACTCTCCGTTTACAATAGTGTTTCTGTTAGACTTGCGGTATATTCTTGAGAGGTTCGTGTTCTTCTTGTTGTATCCTTCAAGGGTAAGCAGCCAGAATTTGTCTGAATATGTTAAGTTAAGAACAGTATGCATAGATTTTGTTATGGGGAATTCATTGTCTCCCAAAACTTTCCATACAAGTGAAGGAATTTTATCTTCATATATCACTGGTACTTTACCCAGGAATTGATTATAAATTCCCCATGAAAGCGCTGTTGAGAATTTTTGGGATAAATTATATTTCGCAGACAATCTGGGTTGTATGAAAACCTTGCTTGAAAACAGATCTGCTCTGGCCCCTAAAGTTAACGACATGTCATTTATTATCAATCTGTTCTGAAAATAAAGACCATTTTTGGCAACTTCTCTTGTCACTCCCTCGTTTACCCCTTTCATTATCTCTGTCTCAATGCCAACCTCCGACTCATCCATTCCAAATGCAGAAAATGCGTGTACCAAACCTGCTCCAGCCTCTGTAACCATGTTACGAGCACTAATTGAATCATAATTATTTCTGTTGATATATACCGCCTTCTCACTTTCTTTGTCCAGATGTGAATATTTAACTGCCAATCTGGTTACTGAATTGTCGAACCATACTTTATTAAAACCTGCGCCTGCAGACAACTGCGTGTTTTTTTCGAAAGCATTCAAGCTTACATCGTCTCCTGTGAGTGAGTATTCAAAGATATCTGATGCACCATAAAGAGAAAGAAAATAGCTGTTCTTCTGCGAAGTCTCTCCTGATATTTTGAAATTAGCATCTCTGAAGCTGTAATCAGGTGTTATATAAAGATCCCTGTTTCTTGAACCGTTTGAATTCTCCGGCTGATTATCAACTCTTTTACCAAATGGATTCAATATATTAACATCATAAAGACCATAGTATGTCTGTCTATATGCTGCGAGCATAGTTATTTTATCACTTACTGGTAAAGAGAGAAAAGCATTAGCAGTCAGATTATTGATATTCAATTTTATATCATGCTCTGCCCGTTTGCCATCAACCCCGGTAATATCGGCAATTGCGCCGGTCTGATTTCCGTAAGCTGGTCCATAACCTCCTTTAAGCAGACGTATCTCTTTTACCATGTAAGGATTTATTGAGCTTATCTGCTCGTTAAACCCATTCATTGAAAATAGCCTGAACCCATCAAAAATGACAGAACTCTCTCCAGGTTTGCTTCCCCATACAGATAACCCTGATGGCTCTCCTGTAGCCCTTATCCCGGGCATCATTCTTAAGAGGTTAAAAACTGAATTGTCTCCATTTCCCGGAAGATATTGCGCAATCAGATGGTTAATTCTTAAGACACCCGGGGCCTCCCCTGTCTGCATTGCCTGACTTGTTTCGTAACCTTCAATCAGAACCTCCCTGAGATGTATGTTAACCGGATCAATCTTAAAAGTGTTGAACTTTCCCGATTCCGCAATTGTATCAATAGGCTTATATCCAAGATAATACACAGAGAAGTGAGCAAGCATGGCATCAACCCCGGGTATCCTGAAAAGACCATTAGCATCTGAGTAATATATTCGCTTTTTATATAATACACTGGCATATGGGAGTTTCTCACCTGTATCCGAATCAGAAATTGACCCTCTAATAAGAAATAATTCTGACAATCTGGAAATTACATATACATTATCTATAAGTGTAATCTTAAGAGGAAGGCCTTTAATAAGATGGTTCAAAGCATCTGCCCCATTAGAAAATGTTGAATCTATTGTTATAATGTACTTGTTCAGTTCGTTGTAACTAAATGAAAGCGACATTTTTTCCTCCGATCTGATGCGGTCAAGGATTGTACTTAAAGGGGTTCTGGTGTACTTTAACTTTAACATCTCTTCTGCATGAAGAGAAGAGGCAATAAACAGAAAGGCCAGAACAATGAGAACTCTGAAAATATTTTTAAGATTACGGTTTTGACAATTGATATCCATTTTGAAATCTCTCCAGTTTAAGACCAAAAGGGAGTGCAACTATTTCCAGAACAACTGACACATCACTCTCTTTTGAAAAATTACCGGAATAAAGATAATCACTTATATTTGAATACTCAATTTTCACATTATACTGCCTTGATATTTCATCAAGCACATCAGTCAAGGGAGCCGATGAAAAATAAAACATATTGTCCCTCCATGATATGAGTTTTCCGACATCATCCCTTTTCTCAAGAAAAAGAGTTCCATCTTTACCTTTGATTACCCTGCTGTCTTTCTCAAGCACTACTCTTTCACCTGAGATTACTTCTACTTTTCCTGTTATACATGAGACAAAATAGCTATCACCCCTGGAAAGCACATTAAATTTTGTACCGAGGACCTTAACTGTTCCGTTTTTTGATTTTACCTCAAATTTTTTCCCTTTCTCTACCTCAAAATATACCTCTCCCTCCATTTTTACTGTTCTGTAAATGCTCCAATACAATGGTCTGTATGAAATTTTACTCTCAGCATTTAGTGTTGCCGAAGAACCATCGGGCAGTAAAAAGAGGCGGTGATCTCCACGGTTCGTTTCTATGGTCCTTATATATACAAAAGGGATAAGAAGAATTATAACTATTGCTGCTATAGCTGCATAATAGAAAGTTCTCCTAATACCAATCCCTGTTTTCACAGACTTAGCTTCTTTTTGCAAAACCATCTCTTCGAAATGCTCTTTCCATATCTCCTCCTTGCTCCTTCTCCAGTGTGGCTCAATTTTGAAATATTTTTCCATAATATGCAATTTTGAAAACTATTTAATTTAAGAGCTTTTTTCTAAGTATCTCTAGTGCTGCAGACATCCTCTTTTCAACAGCTTTGACGCCTATACCAAGGATGTCGGCAATTTCATGATATTTCATATCTTCTTCTCTACTCATCAGATATGTAATCCTCGTATTCTCTGTCATTTCCGACAGGGCATTAATGTAACTCGTCTTTAACTGAGCAATGTTAATGTCTCTGTCAGGCAAATCTGAACTTTTTTCTATAATAACAGAATTGGTGTAGTTTATCTCAATCTTTTTTCTTCTCATCCTGCTTACAAGCATATCTGAAGCCATTTTATACAATAATGCCTTGTCTTTTAATGGATTAACCTGCTTGTTCTTCTCCCATATTTTTGTAAACAAATCCTGTGCAATATCTGAGGCTAATTCGCTATCACTACACCTATAGTAAATGTATCGCCTTATTGCATCAAAATGCATGTTAAAAAGATCTTTGAACTCTGTTTCCCTCAATTTAAAAAGCTTTTGTAATAATACCGCATTAATCTTAATTTACCCTACCTCAGATCACTTATATACAAATATAAAAAAATAAGAGGCTGAATCGCAATAATTCAGCCTCTTGAAATAATTATGGATAGTTAGCGCGTTCCGCCTGCCCACCATACTTTTTCTGAGTAAACATATGTGCCGTCACCATAAGCAGTCTCTACGTTAGGATTGTTTAATGTATCATCCGATCCGTAAGGGCAACGATGAGGGAACTTAGTTGAGTTCAAAGGGTTCTTCAATTCAACAAAGTTCTGGTTCATGGCTTTCAGTCTTCTGACATCGTTGTAAGACTCTTGAGATTCACCTGATGCACCAAAAAATGCAATATATTTTTGCATCATTACCTCTTTGATAGGGTTAACTGTGAACAGTGGTTTTACACTTGTCTCGAAGTATGCTTCAGCTTCGGCTGTAGAAATTGCGTCTGATGTTTCTCCCAGACCGCCATAACCTAGAATTGTAGGTGCATTCATTGCAGCTGCCACACCAACCTCAGTATTTGCAATACCTGCAACAACAGCGCTTTTTAATGCTGCCTGAGCCTCCGGAATTCTGCTTAAGCGGCAAAGTGCTTCTGCTCTCAGGAACAAAGCCTCATGATAACTCATAAACATTGTAGGTGCTATTTGTGAGTAAACAAAAACTGATGTGTTGTAGTAATATTGTTTTTCGTCGTTCAAACCATTAGGCGCCATGAAGAATTCAGGATCAGATGCTCCTTCCATTTGCATCCAGTTTGGATCTACAAATACTCTTCTGATACGAGGGTCGTTGCGTTCAATAAGCTTTTCAGACATACTCTTGCTTGCAGCCAGACCATCGCGGCTCCACTGATAGTCAAACAACGGATTAAGGTTTGAAGCGTCATAGATATTGAATGCTGCCTGGTTAGAAGCCGATGTAAAGGACTTGTCCAAATAGCTAAGAATGTTTGTCATGTCTGTTGCAACATTTGTAGAACGGAACAAAAGATGCATGGTATAACGGGCCTTTAGACCCCACGCCAGCTTAAGCCAGTTAGCTTTATTGCCACCATACAGTAAATCATAGCTTCCAGGGCCACCTGATGCATGGGCATCTGTACCAGCCAGATCTAAAATAGCTGCATCAAGATACTTCATGATACCTGCATATATATCTTTCTGTGTGTCAATCTTAGGATTCATGTTCTTAGGAGTACCATCGGCATTAATCAATGCTGCCTCGCTCCATGGTGTATCACCGAACATATCGGCCAGGATACCTGAATTCAGGGCAGCTAAAACTTCTGCTATACCTTTTGTAACAGCATTACCCTCCTGAGGACCACCGGTAGAACACTTGTCTATTATGATTCTCGCATTTTTGAGTGCTGCATAGGTCGATCCCCATACATTATTGAATGTAGATGATGCAGAAGGCTCCGTTTGACGATGTTCGGACCTCCACATCTGATTGTGGGTACCTGCTTCATGTTCTACATAAAGAGAAGTATAGGTGCTGATGTCACCACCTATGTTGTTAAAAGCGGTAGATGTTATAACGTCTGCAAGGATAAATTTCGCCTGCACATTTTTGGTATGATTGATATCCTCATTGATTGAGTCCATTATATCTTCTGAGCATGATGTTACAGAAAAAGACAGGACTATAGCAACAATCAATCCTTTAGTTATATCGGTTATTTTTTTCATATTTCTCATTATTTAAAATTTCAAGTTCAAACCAAGACCGTAGCTTGAAGTGCCTGGTAAAGAAAAACGTTCGAAAGCACCACCCATGTTGTTGTTACCCTGAGTAGCTTCCGGGTCAAGTCCTTTAAAGCTTGACCATATAAGAATATTGCGAGCGAACGCATTAAGATTTACAGTAATCCCCTTTCTTGAGTATACCGGGTAATTTAGAGCTATTTCACGAAGTTTGACAAATGAATTTTCATATATCATAGATTCCGAAATACCATTGTCTGCAGAGAAAAATGCCTGAGTATCTGATCCGGAAATTTTTATATCATTGGTAGCATAAATTGGTTTTCCTGAACCATCTGTTCCTGTAACCTTAACTGCAGGTTTGTAGAAAATAAAGTCTGTGCTTTTACGGAAATCGGCCGAGCGCTGGCTTCTTCCGTAGAAGTCCAAAAGACCTGCTGTACCACTGTACATCTGGCCACCTTGTTTCCAGTCAAGAACAGCAGAGATGCGGAACTTGTAAACTTCAATTGATGTATTGAATCCAAGAATAAAATCAGGAGAAACAGTACCAATAACTTTTTCTTCGCCGGCTTGCGGGAAACCGTCAGAATCAACAACAATCTGTCCAGCATCGTTACGTAGGTAGCTAACACCATATAATACCGGGAACTTGGCACCAATACCTGCTCTTACCTGAGGCTCAACGAAACCACCTAAGAAGATACTGTTTACCCCAGGAGCCAGTTCGTCAACATAGTTGTCAATTTTGGTAAAGTTGAAAGCAAAGTTCCATTTGATGTCTTTAGTGTCAAATGCAGTTATGCCCAGTGTAACCTCATGAGAATTTGTATGAATTGACCCACCATTTGTAACCAGTGAACCAGAACCTGTAGAAGAGGCCAATGGAACCTCGAATATCTGATCTTTTACGTTCTGACGAGAGAAAGTATAATTAAGGTTGATGAGCCCATTCAGGAATGTAAGGTCTGTTCCAATTTCATACGATTTTGTATTCTGCGGTTTCAACTTAGGGTCGTAAACTACATTATTCAAGGTATAGGCAATCACTTTTCCAATCGGATAGATGATAGGGGTTCCTGAAGAGAAACCGCCACCATAAACGGGAGTTGTATAGTACGATGCATAATAGTTGCCTGCAAGACCTACTTCAGCATAAGAAACCCTCAGTTTTCCATAAGTGAGTAAATCTTTTTTCATGAAAGGCATCTCTGTGAATATCCATCCCAAATTGACAGATGGGTAGAAAAACGACCTATTGTTTCTTGGCATTGTGGAAACAACATCATTACGTCCAGTAGCATTCAGATACAACATACTTTTATATGCCAGCGATAGACTTCCAAAAGTACCTACTGTACGACTCTTTCTCTCAGAATCAGAAGCCTGAAAAACAGAAGCATTGTCTATGTGGTTCCAACCTGAGTAGTTGAAATCCTTACCATATGCATAAGTATACTTATTGGTGTTTTCAACTATTTCATTACCTATCAATGCGTCAAAATTTAGGTCGTCATTAATTTTCCAGTTATAACTTACTGTAAACAAAGAGTTAAGCTCATTGATTGTATAACCATAATGCGAAACCTCTCCTTTACCATTTGAGTGACCATAACCCCAAAGATCTGTATAATTGGTTGTATAGGCATCGTCACCCAGCTGGTATTTAACATCAAGTTTCTGATTTTCACTAAGTTTAGTAGAATACTTCATATAAAAATTCCCAAAGAACCTCTGTGCGTCCTCAGTAAATTTATTGTTGTTGATTGCCCAGTAAGCTCCGTCAAAACCAGCAGTTCCACGATATGTGTTCTGCTTGTAAGGGTCACCTTTGTAATAAGAAGGTATTCCGGCAAGGTCGTAGCTTGGAGGAGCAGGATAAACCGTAGCAACTATACCATTGTTGGCAGAAGACTGCTTTGAAATGTCAGAAACTACAAAATTTCCTGAGAAGCCTGTTGTCCACTTTTTATTCAGTTTTGCCTCAGCTCCAAGTTTGGCATTATAACGGTTCATTCCTGTAGAAGGAATAATACCTGTCGATTTGGTGTTTCCCAGTGAAAATGAATAGTTGCCTTTGTCAAATGACTGACTGATATTCACTGAGTTGCTCAATGTTGAGCCTGTGTTGAAGAACTCTTTTGTATTGTCATAAACCTGTGGTTTTACCCATGGGTCAAGTCCGGCATTTGCCCTTTGCGGAACATAGTACATACCCTGTTTCATTCCATCTCTGGTAGTGTATGTATTTGTCTTGTTACCACCATATTTTGCATCATTAGGAAGTTCTGTGATCTTGGGACCATAACTGGTTGATGCTGTAGGGTTGTATGCTCCGGCGGCACCTTGTGCAAATTCTGATTGCAATGCTGGTTTTACAGAAATAACGTCAAAAGCCAGGCTTGAATTAAACGATATCTGAGGTTTGCCACTCCTGACACCTTTTCCGCTTTTGGTAGTGATTACAATAACACCATTAGTCGCGCGCATTCCATATAAGGCAGAAGCAGCCTGTCCTTTAAGAATGTTTACGCTCTCAATATCATTCGGATCAATATCCACCGCACGGTTTGCATAGTCGGACCCTGTAACAGAGTTTCCTGTGCTTACATCACCCGCTGAAGAGACAGGCATGCCATCAATAACGTACAGAGGAGTGTTGTCTCCGGTAAACGAACGAGAACCACGGATAGTGATTTTAGATGAAGCTCCGGGCATACCAGAAGACGGCATGATTTCAAGACCGGAAACCTTTCCTTGCAGAGCTCCTGAAAGACTGATATTGGCGCCCTGAGTAAGTTGCTCGGCCTTTACATCCTGAACGGCATAACCAAGCGCCTTTTTTTCCTTGGATATACCGAATGCTGTTACAACAAGCTCTTCCAATTTGAAGGCTTCCTCTTCCAGCACAATTTCTACAACAACTCTACCATTAAGAAGAACCTCCTGAGTCTTGTAGCCAATGGAGCTTACGACCAGGGAGCCATTAGATGGCATGTTGTTAACGACAAAGGTTCCGTTTTCAGCAGTGTTTGTGGCGGTTGTTGTGCCTTTAACAACTACGGTTGCGAAACCAAGGGGCTGACCATTTACGTCAATTACTTTTCCTGTAACGCGTACCTGAGCCCATGAACTAACTCCTACAAAGAGGAGTAGCAGAGATAAAGCAAAGAATTTGCTTGTCTCTTGTAAATGCTCTTTTACATTCATAAAACAGTTTTTATTTAGTTTAATTTAGGTTAACTTCCCATAAGAAGTCTATACAAATTTAACAAATTATCTCAGATGACAACAATTTTTGATTGGAAATTGCAATACTATTACTTATAAATCGTAGCAAATAAATTTCAAATTACAAGTATTATTAATAATCCCTTTTATTATCCTATCATATCGTTATTAATTTGTGGCATCCAGAAATAAATCACAATAAACTCACTTTCGAATTGTAATTGTCATTTTCTGCGATTACATTTTAATACTTCTCAAACGTTCAATTCTATTTGGTACAGTTTATGTAACCACTCGTTAATAAGAATTAACATCAAATCATAATGAAAAATTTACTGATAACCATCTCAATTCTCTTTGCAGCAACTATGTTGTATGCACAGGAAAAGAATTTTATAGACCAGAATTATATTGAAGTTACAGGACGAGCCGAGCGGGAAGTGGCTCCCGACGAAATTTATCTGAACATCACCATAAAAGAGAAGGATAACAAAGGTAATTCATCGCTCGAGAAACAGGAGAGAGAGTTTCTGAAGCGGCTGGCAGGTATGGGAGTTGACATCAAGGCTGATTTGCAGGTTCAGGATATGTCAACAATACTTCAACAGTATTTTCTTAAAAAAGATGCAGTTCTAACTTCAAAGTCATATACACTCAAACTACATTCCGCAGATATGATGTCGAAGGTGTTCCGGGAGCTGGAGAATCTTTCTATTCCTGACGTCAGCATAGAAAAGACATCTCTTTCCAATATGGATGCCGTAAGGGTAGATGTTATGAAAATGGCCGCCCAAAGTGCAAAGGAGACTGCCGCAGCTTTGGCAAAATCCTTGGGAAGAAGTATTGGTAAAGCCATATTCATTCAGTGTTACGACAATTATCCCCGCGTAATGATGGCAGGTGCAGCAATAAGAGGTATGGCAACCATGAAAATGGAAAATGACGATTCTACGATTGCTCCGTCGCTGGACTTTGAAAAAATAAAATTTGAACAATCTGTTTTTATAAGATTCAGCCTTGAATAAATAAGGGTTTTTTGTAATTTTACAGAATGAAAAGAAGAAAGAGAGCGGGTCACCTTAAGATTTTCACAACATCACTTATTATAATTGCATTCATTACAATGGTTATTGCTACCAGGGTAATCTTTGCAAATGCAAGCAATAACGCCGATAGTGGGGAGGTTGCAGAAGACGAATTTCCATTGGCTATTAATCACCTCTTGACTAATGATCTTTCAGACCTGCCGGAAGCAGAAAAACTAGACGCTCAGATAGAAAAATTCATGAGGGAGTGGAGGATAAAGGGAGCCTCCATTGCAATAATGAAAGACGAGAAATTGATCTATACTAAAGGTTACGGCTGGGCCGATGAAGAGGACAGCGTAAGAACAGATGTACGTCATATATTCAGGATTGCTTCGCTTTCGAAACTTATCACAGCTACTACCATTATGACTTTGGTAGAAGACAATCTCATTAAGCTCTCTTCAAGACCTTTTGCAAAAGGGGGAATACTTGACCTTCCCCTGTTTAATAACATAAAAGACAAGCGCGTCCGTGATATTACAATAGAAGACTTGCTGAGACACAGAGGGGGGTTTACACTAAGAGGAGGCGACCCCTTGTTTAATACTCCGCTTGTGAGGTCAAGGATGCATCTCGATTCCGTACCTGGCCCAGATGATGTGATTGCATATTCAATATCGCATAAGCTGGGGTTCACTCCCGGAAAGGGGACCAGATATTCCAACCTCGGCTATCTTATCCTATCGAGAATTATTGAAGTTGTAAGTGGAATGAAATATGAGCAATATGTAAAGGAGAGGGTTCTTTTACCGGCTGGGATATATGACATGCACCAAGCAAAGAATTTCTATGAAGAGAAGTTCCCTAATGAAGTGAGATATTACGAGCCCGACAATGAAGAGCTTGTTGAAGCATATGATGGTAGCGGATCAATGAGACCAAGATGTTATGGGGGAAACAATATTGAAGGGCTAATGGGGGCGGGAGCATGGGTCGCATCTCCGTCGGAACTTCTTCTGTTTGTTGCATCAATTGACGGGAAACCAAATGTTCCGGACATTATATCAAAGAAAAGCATCAATATGATGACCTCATGTCCTCCTCAGGTACTACCAATGGGCTGGGCAAAAGTAAATGCTAATGGCGACTGGTCAAGAACCGGAACACTATCCGGAACCAGTGCTCTGCTCAAATATCAGAGGGACGGATACTCGTGGGTACTAATCACAAATACAAGTTCATGGAAGGGGGCAAGGTTTCCCAGACACATTGACGCACTCTTCAATAAAGCTATGCAAAGGGTGATTGTATGGCCAGAGAGAAATCTTTTTGACACAAAGCCTCTACTCTGATTGTCGGAACAACTCTCCTGCAAGAAGGTGAAGGGTTATCTCAGAAATTTTTGCCTGGTAGATTGCCTTTAGCCTTCTGTCAGATGCGTCCAGATATGAGAGTTGTATATCCCTGAACTCAATTCCCGACAAGGAGCCAAGTCTGTACTTCTCCAATGCGGCATCGAGATTAAGGTATGCGGCTTCTCTGTTTTCATCCTCGAATCCTATAAGTCTTAGATTGTTTATATAAACATTATAGAGCTGGTAAAGCTCACTTTCGAGATCCTGTTTTGCCTTAAGATAGACAAGATTTGCATTCTCCTCTGAAATTCTGGCATTTTTCATCTTTCTGTTTATCTCGTTACGGTCGAATACAGGTATAGAAAAGGAGAGTCCCCAGTTAAATCCGTTGGATTCATTATACTTCGACGGAAAAAACTGACTCTGGTTAAAATTATAGCCATACCCTGCAGTAAGGTCGAGAGACGGGTATCTGGAGGCTTTAGTTATCCTGGTGTCGAGATTAGCTATCCTCTCCCCTGCTCTCAGAGCTGCCAGCGATGTATTGTTCTCGTTAGCCAAAGCAACCAGCCTTTCAACTTCCAGTACCGGTTCTGCTATTATTGAATCTTTTATTATCGTTTTTGAATCAAGAGGAACATTCATCAGCCTGAAGATCTCAATATAGGCATTCTTCAGATTCTCCTTCTGCAGCAAAAGTTTAGAGGAGTCACTATTCAGGTATATTTTTGCCTGTTTGTACTCCAACCCCGAACTACTTCCTATGTTGAATCTTGTAAGTGACTGATTATATCTTATCTGAGATATAGCAACCAGCTCCTCGAGAAGGTTCACCTGATTCTGAAGGCTTATAATGAGATAGTACTGTGCAGAAACCTGCATCACCATATTCTCAGCTACAGATCTGAAATTATACTCCCCCTGGGCAAGAAGCTCCTTCTGTTTGTCTCTTGTTGCAAACATAGAAAAACCATCAAAAAGCTTCCAGCTTAAATTTGCGCTGTTTAATATTGCGCTGCCGGTTGATCTGCTGCTCTCCCGAGCTCCCTCATCTGTATAGTTGCGCTGCTCTAATCTGTTTGCACTCTGTCTTGAGGAGAGCGTAACTGAAGGGAGAAACGGAGCAAGTGTCACATTGTTTTTTGCAATCTGGAGATTATTGTCCGATATTATAACCGAGAAATTTGCTTCCAGAGCTCTTTTTATGCATTGCTCCAAAGTGACTTGCCCCAATGCCGGAGAGGCCAGCAAAGAGACTAGTATAGCAGTGACTAAGTATTTATTAAATATTCTCATTGATTGTTTTTGAAGACGTTATGTAGGAGTACATGGCAGGAATGATATAAAGTGTGAAAAATGTCGAGAATATAAGACCTCCGGCAACCGCCACACCCATTGATATCCTGCTTTCAGCACCGGCTCCTGTGGCAAATACCATAGGCAGAATTCCTAAGATTGTAGACAGGCTGGTCATCAAAATTGGTCTGAACCTGGAAGCAGCAGATTCCATAATAGCTTTGTAGATATCATCTCCCGCCTTTTTTCTTTGGTTTGCAAATTCTACCATAAGGATACCATTCTTGGAGACAAGGCCAATAAGCATTATGAGCCCAATCTGACTAAAGATATTCATTGTCTCACCAAAACTCCACAGGCATATAAGTGCACCAAACAGAGCCAGAGGAACGGTGAACATGATTATCAACGGATCCCGGAAGCTTTCGAACTGTGCTGCAAGTACAAGATAAATCAAAACGAGAGCAAGCAAGAATGCAAACAGCAGACTTGATGTGCTCTCTACGAAATCTTTCGACTGGCCCGATAACTCTGTAGCAAAATTATTCGGATCAAGAACAACTCCGGAAATGCGATCCATCTCCTCTATTCCCTGTCCGAGAGTATAACCCTTTGCGAGTGCAGCTGAGACAGTGGCAGACACAAAACGATTATATCTGTAAAGTTGCGGAGGGGTACTGCTCTCTTCCATTTTTATGAAATTGTCCAGTTGTATAAGTTCTCCCACATCGTTCCTTACGTATATATTTGCAAGGTCAACCGGTTTGTTTCTCATACTCTGGTCAATCTGACTCATAATCTGGTACTGTTTGCCGTTTCTTATAAAGTATCCTATCCTCTGCTCACTCATTGAGAGTTGGAGAGTCTGGGCAATATTCTGGATAGAGACACCCATAAGAGATGTCTTGTCCCTGTCTATGGATATGCTAAGTTCCGGTTTCGTGAACCTGAGGTTTATGTCGGAGTTTGAGAAGACTTCGCTTTGAGCCACTTCCGACATAAATAGCGGAATTGCAGCCTTGAGGGAATCCAGATTTTTAGCCTGAATGACATATTGTACAGGCATCCCTCCTCTTCTCCCTCCGAATGTCTGTTGTTGATTGACAAAACTCCTTGCCCCTGTCAGTCTTGCAACTTTTGGCGACAATTCGTCTGCTATCTCCTGTTGCGACCTCTTTCTTTTGTCCGGGCCAACCAGTGTCACTTGAAAGTTTGACCTGTTACCTCCACCCATTCCTACCATCTCAAGAACTCCTTCTTTTTCTGCTACCTCTCTATCTATTAGGTCGTACATCTCATCTGAATATTTCAACATATAGTCAAATGTTGCACCCTCTTGTGCAGTACTGGAGACAGAGAGCATAGATCTGTCCTCAAGCGGAGCCATTTCTGATGGTATTGACATCCAAAGCCATACAATTATTCCAAGTGCAACCAAAAGAAATACAGGTGCCAGCCAGCGCCTCTTCATAAAATTAGAGAGTGAACTGGAATATGCTTTATTTAGCCAGACAAAGAAGGGCTCTGTAAACCTGTAGAATTTACCATCATCTACGCCTATCTTAAGCAGCTTGCTTGAGATCATAGGTGTGAATGTCAATGCTACAAATGCAGAGATAAGAATTGCTCCTGCAATTACAATTGAGAATTCACGGAAAAGACTGCCTGTCACCCCTTTTAAGAAGACGATCGGGAAAAATACCGCTATAAGTGTTATAGTTGTAGATATAACTGCAAAGAAAATCTCTTTGGAACCCTCTATACTTGCCTGCTTAGGAGCCATTCCCTTCTCAATTTTCTGATAGATGTTCTCCATAACAACAATGGCATCATCCACCACAAGCCCGATAGCAAGCACTAGAGCAAGAAGAGTCAGAATATTAATGGAAAAACCGGCCATATACATTATGAAAAACGAGCCAATAAGAGATACCGGGATTGCGATTACAGGAATTATGGTTGTCCTCCAGTTTCTGAGGAAAATGAAGATTATCATCACTACCAGAGCAAAAGCCTGAAATATTGTAGTCTTTACCTCTGATATTGAATCCCGTATAAATGTTGTATTATCGAACCCTGAACCAACTTCAATATCTTTTGGAAGAGACCTTTTTAGTTCTTCAACAGCTTTTTTTGCATCATCTACAATGCTTATATAGTTTGCTCCGGGTTGCGGTGTAAGAGCCAGGGCCACCATGGGTACTCCGTTTCTCTTTAGTATCGACCTTGTGTTTTCTGCATCAACCTCAGCAGTACCAATGTCAGAAAATCTTACGATTCTCTCCCCGTTCCTGGAAATTATAAGATTGTTGAAATCCTCCAGAGTCCTTAGTCTGCCGAGTGTTCTTACAGTAAGCTCCATAGTGGAACCCTCTATGGTTCCAGACGGAAGCTCTACGTTTTCTCTAGTTACTGCCTGACGGACATCCAGTGGGGTTATTTTATATGCGGCCAGCAGTAGCGGGTCCATTCTCATTCTGATAGAGTACCTTTTGGAACCCCAAACACTAACACTGCTTACCCCGCTTATGGTCTGGAGCCTCTCCTTGAAATTCACCTCTGCATAGTCACTCAGGTCAATAATATTTCTGGTCTGGCTCTGAATGGTTATTGAATAAATGGGTTGTGCATCGGCATCGGATTTCTCCACTACAGGAGGATCTACATCCTGAGGGAGTCTTCTCATCGCTCCGGAAATTTTGTCCCTTACGTCATTTGCAGCTGTTTCCAGATCTACCTCAAGGTTGAACTCTATGTTCAGCGAACTGGATCCGTCCCTGCTAGAACTTGAGAGAGCCCTGATACCCGGTATGCCATTAACTGCAGCCTCAAGAGGCTCTGTTATTTGTGTTTCAATGACATCTGCATTAGCTCCCGGAAAGGAACAACGGACTGATATAACCGGATTATCTACGCTCGGATAGTCTCTGACTCCAAGTGAGGTATAACCTATGGCACCAAAGATTAATATCAACAGACTCATTACAGTCGCCAATACCGGTCTGTTAATTGTTGTTGTAGAGATACTCATGAGAAATTAAATATTTGTAGGAGTTACAGTTATGCCCTCCCGCAACTGCATAAGCCCGGTAGTGATTATTGTATCACCTTTTTCCACGCCTGAGAGAACCTCCATCATGTCGGCAGTTCTTGTTCCTGTCTGAATACTTATCATCTCTGCCTTTCCGTTTCTTACCATCCAGACCGACCGACCTTTGACATTAGGCACAACGGCCTGATTGGGTAGGAATATCTTAAGGGCTCCTCCTTTAGTATTGAGCATTACCTTTACAAACCTCCCCGGCTTTAGTAATCCGTCGGTGTTGTATACCCTGGCTCTCAGCATTACTGTTCTTGTCTTTACATCTATCTCCGGGTCAATGGCATATACAAGGGCCGAGTAGGTCTTGCTTATACCTTCAAGTGTAAAATCTGCTTTTGTGCCCACTATATTGCTAGTGATATACTTCTCAGGAATTGAAAATTCAAGGATGAGGTTTGCAGCATCTACGATTGTTGCAATTTTGGAGTTTTGCATCAGCATTGCACCAAGACTTATGCTCCTGAATCCGATAACACCATCGAAGGGTGCTGTTATCTTCATTTTTTCTATTTTGATCTTTAATTGTTCTATATCCTGCTTGAGAACATTGAACTCAGTTGATACCTGGTCATAATCCTCCCTGCTGACTGCCTCTTTGCTCAGAAGTATTTTCTGCCTCCCAAGCTTCTCTTCGAGCAGAGTATACTGATATTCTGCTCTTCTGAGCTGGGCCTGCAGTTCATCGTCGTTAAGTCTGACAAGTACATCTCCTTTTTTTACAAACTGACCATCTTTAAAGTTAATGCTCACCACTCTGCCCGATAGCTCGCTCGCCATTTCTACCCTCTCCCTGGCAACCAGGGTGCCAGTTCTCATCAATCCGTCTTCAGATTGGTAATAATCTGCTATATACACAGAAACCGGCAAAGATTTTGCTCCTCCGCCACGTTCTCTGTTATTGTCTTTTTTTGTTTTTATACCACCCTCCGGAAATGAACCATTATCCGTTTTCCTGAATAACGAATTGTATATTAAAAATGCTACAATTAAAATGAGGGGTATACTAATGTACAGGAGATACTTTTGTGCCGTTTTCATCAAAGTTCAGTTTTACTTTTCTTTGACAATAAAGGTAACAAAAAGTTTAATCTATCCTGCTTTGTGGCTGTACTATTTAGCGTGAGATCCGTCGCACCAGGGCTTATTGTTTGATTTTGTACATCTGCAGATATAGCAACTTGTCTTTTCCTCTTCCTTGCCGTCGGGATGGACGACAGTAGTGGTTCCCTCAACCTTGACGGGCCCGTTTTGGATTAATTTTAATATAACTTCTGTAGCCATAATTGTGTTAATTAAATTTTGGGTTTAATCACTATCTTTACAAATATAATAATAAAAAATGTACAGAAAACTAAAAAATTGTGAATTAAGACGTTTGACTAAAGAGGAATTCAAGCAAACAAATAAGATTTCTGTAGTTCTTGTGCTGGACAATGTGAGAAGTCAGCACAACATTGGTGCAGCATTCAGGACAGCTGACGCATTCTCTCTCGAAAGGGTTGTATTGTGTGGTATTTGCGCAACTCCTCCATCTCCTGAGATTCATAAGTCTGCACTTGGAGCAGAGGAGAGTGTCGACTGGGTATACAACGAGGATTCTCTGAGTGCTGTCAGGCAATTGAAGGAGCATGGCTATAAAATTGTATCTATCGAACAGACTGAGGATTCAACTATGCTTAATTCTGTCATTATAGAAGAGAGGGGTAAATATGCGCTGGTTTTCGGCAACGAGGTGAAAGGAGTTCAACAGGAGGTAGCCGATATAAGTGACTTGGTGGTTGAGATCCCGCAATTTGGCACAAAACACTCGCTGAACGTATCTGTCAGTATAGGTATTGTTATATGGGAATTCGTAAAAATCATAAAATCCCTTAAGTAAATGGAAGATTGTTTTGGTCGCAAAATCACATACCTTAGAATATCCATAACAGACAGATGCAATCTCAGGTGCAGATATTGTATGCCGGAAGATGGCATCAATCTGCTTGACCGCTCTATGATACTATCATACAGTGAAATTGAAGATTTTACACGTATCGCTGTTGAAATGGGTATAGAAAAAGTAAGGATAACGGGAGGAGAGCCTCTTGTCAGAAAGGGAGTTGTCACTCTTATTGAAAGCCTGTCAAATATACATGGCATCAAGGATCTCTCTATGACCACCAATGGTGTTCTATTATCTGAATATGCAGATGATCTCAAAAAAGCAGGACTAAAGAGGATAAATATCAGTCTGGACTCAGTTGATGCCGATAAATACCGGAAAATAACCCGGGGAGGAGATATTAACCGGGTACTTGAAGGGATATCTGCAGCACAAAAAGTAGGCTTTAATCCGATAAAGTTGAATTGTGTGGTTGAGAATGATAGCAACGAAGAGGGTGCCAGAGGAGTGGCTGAATATGCTCTTAGAGAGAACCTTTCGGTGAGATATATTCCTCTGATGAATCTGAAAAGCGGTACCTT
Source organism: Bacteroidetes bacterium GWF2_40_14 (assembly GCA_001769195.1). Classification (GTDB taxonomy): domain Bacteria; phylum Bacteroidota; class Bacteroidia; order Bacteroidales; family UBA932; genus Bact-08. Next base: position 24,882 of record MEOK01000014.1, read on the forward strand.
TGGCCGCGTTGAGGGTGGCGATGGAGGCAACTGTTCCGAATGCAGCCGGCTAAGACTCACTGCAACAGGGATGCTCAAACCTTGTCTTTTCAACGATATTGAATTCAATATAAGGGAGCTGGGAGCAGTGAGAGCCATAGAACTTGCGTTGCAACATAAACCGCACAGCGGTGGGAACAATAGTACCGGATGTTTTTATAATATAGGAGGATAACATGGAAAGCAACAAATTGAGCCATACAAATGATGACGGCATGGTCAAAATGGTTGATGTGGGAGAAAAGGATGTTTCTATAAGGATGGCCCGTGCAAAAGGTCACATAACCCTTAGACAGGAAACAATCGATCTGATTATTGAGAATAACCTTAAGAAGGGCTCTGTACTTTCTTGTGCCCAGATTGCAGGAATTATGGCAGCCAAACGCTGCTCCGAACTCATTCCTCTGTGCCACCAGCTGATGCTTACAAAAATTGATGTGAGTCTTAATGTTGACAATACAGGTGTGTATGTAGAGAGTGTCGTCGGCTGTACGGGACAAACCGGAGCAGAGATGGAGGCACTTACTGCAGTAAGTGTTGCATTGCTTACTGTCTATGACATGTGCAAGGCAGTTGACAAGTCTATGGTCATAGATAATACTGAATTGATAGAAAAGAGAAAACAACTCCCTTGAAGTTTTTCATAAATAGCTGTCAACTACTTGTTTATAAAATTTTATCCGATAATTTTTATACAAATAATTTTTTATAACCCTATATAACTGAAACATACAAAAAACTTCAAGGAAGTTTTTTTTGCTAACCCAAATAATGTTATGAACACAGTCAAAATTATCTCTGTAAATATCTCAAAAGAAAAAGGGACACCAAAAACATCGGTTGATTCGATTGAACTCAACTATGAAGGAGTTGCCGGCGATGCTCACGCAGGAAAGTGGCACAGACAGGTAAGTCTGTTGGGAGCAGAAAGCTTTGAAGCATTTTCTGAAATTGCCGGAAAGAGCTTTAATTATGGCGAATTCGCCGAGAATATCACTACCCGGGGGCTAAAACTGAATGACACACGTCCAGGTGACAGACTGTGCAACCAAAATGTAGATCTGATGATTACACAGATCGGGAAAAAATGTCATGGTAGCGGATGTTCTATATTCAATGAGGTTGGCACTTGCATAATGCCTAAAGAGGGAATCTTTGCAAAGGTTATTAAGCCGGGATTCCTCAAAGCCGGTGACATTTTGGAATACAGACCAAAAGTATACAGAATAGGTGTTATAACCCTCAGTACAAGAGCCTCTATGGGAGTCTATCCAGATCTGAGCGGCCCTCAGATTATCTCGGACATGGAAACTTATTCTAAAACAGCAGGTTGGAACACAGATTTTGACTATCATCTTATCCCTGACGACAAGGAGATGCTAGGTACAATTTTAAAAACTATGACAGAATCCGGAACCGATATTATTTTTACAACCGGAGGAACAGGAATCGGCCCGGAGGATTTCACTCCGGAAGTCGTAAAACCCTTTTTCGACAAAGAGATTCCGGGTATAATGGAGCATGTGAGATTAAAATACGGCGCAGAAAAACCCAATGCTCTTGTAAGCAGAAGCATTGCCGGTCTTGCAAAAGAGAGCCTGATATTCACTTTGCCGGGAAGCAAAAAGGCAGTTACAGAGTATATGAGCGAGATTACCCCTCTTCTTGAACATTTGATTTTCATGAGAATGGGTATTGATAATCATTAACCTACTCTGCTACCACCTTATCGTGTCGGTTTATATTCTTGCGATACTCAGAAATATCGCGTGAACAGATACTGTAATTATTATCCATAATTTTTCTGCCTGCACCGGAGAGAGATTCAAGAATCTGTATTCAAATGCATCGTGTTTGCATGATTTGATGCAGTCTCCGCAATATGTGCAGCTCTTGTATATTTTTCCAACAGCTATTCCCTCTTTGTCCAATGCAAAATATCTGCAACTTGCTATGCAGGAGTTACATTTTGTACAATTTCCATTAATCCGGAACCTGAAGGGTGAGATATATTTGATGTTACTTACCAGTATCCCCACTGGGCAAAAGTGGGTACAATGATACATATTGCCTTTGACTCGCGATACAAGAACGATAAGGAGCACTGCAGCAACAATGAACAGAGATGCCAGTAAAATAGCCGCTTCATCCTTAGCGTTCAATATCCTTAATAGCAGGGCCACAAAAACTATCCCACCCAGCATAATAATCCTGAATCCTTTCTTCGGCTTTCCGATTATCTTTTTATTCTTGACAGCGGTTGCCTCCAAGGCACCAAAATAACACAGATGGCTGCACCAGGCAGGACCGGTCATAATCACCGTGCTTAAAAACAGAATGATCATAAACCACGAACTGAATCTGTATAAAGGGCCCGCAATGATTATTGCAGGGATTGGCAGATGGAGCTTACCTGTAAGTAGAAAAAGGGAATCAGCCGTTATTCCCAGAATCAGTTGAGAATAAAAGACAATTGAAAACAGGAGCCAGGAATAGACCCTCCAGTTACCTCTCCTGACGGCGAACTGCATGTTATATGCAAGAAGACCTGCGTACGCAGAAATAATTGTTATCTGTACCCAACCCCCATAATGGAAGAGCCGCTCTGCAAGCAGAAGCGGCTTTTCCGGAACGGTTTGCACAATTGCGAGTATTGCAGCTACCAAGGCAACCACAATCACCGGCAATGTGAGATATGGTTTACTTTTCGGCACTAAGGGTCTTCTCAATATAACGAATCAGATATGCATAGTGTGCATCGGAATTGAAATCTCCTGTCTGTATACCTTTCAGGTAATTAAGCGTCTTGTTTATCTGATAGTATGCTATTGCAGACGATTCAGTCAGATCCTTAGGATTTGACGTAGGTTCGACAGGTATACCCATTCTTCCGGTAGTACCTTCACCCGTATAGAGACCACATAACGTTGTCACATATACCTTCTGTAAAAGTCGTTCATTGGCATTTACAACTTTTTTGTCCCATACAGTGCCTTCAAGATTGTCAAACAGGTCTTTTACAGTATATGCATCTTTGCCTAGAGCATTCTCTGCACTTACAAGGTTCATCATTACCCTTTTACTAAGCAGGGAACCTATAGCGGCTGAATAAGCACGTTCAATAAAGATCTCCGGTCTGCTTACAAATTTCTTCATGTAAGAATCCGGCACCAGCCATACCGGAGCATCTTTCAGCAGGTTTCTGTTAAGGAAATCCATAGCCTCTTCCTGTCTCTTCTTTTCTACTATAGAGTATACATCTCCAGGTTCTTCAATTTTTTTAGGATTCTCGTAAACTCCGCCAACCCATTTTACAACATGACCGATATATCTGCGGAACTGATTGTTTACCTCAGCGTGCATAGTTTTCAGATTTTCGTAGTCTGTGTTTGGCTCCTTTGTCCATTCACCCAGATTTACCATTACCAGCTTAAGGTTCTTGATACCAAATTCGTTTGCCTCCATCTGGTTTTCGCCCAAATCCTCAGCCTGTAGTCTTGGATCACTTGCACTAGATTCAGTTCCGAATTTGTATCTTGAATCTTTGTTCTTTTCAATTATCCACTTGTTAAGTTTGCCTAGTTCATTAACAGGATTGTCAATTTCAGGAAATCTTCTGTAGCCCCACTCAATAGACCAGAAGTCGTAATGGCCAAGTCGTGGGAAGAGAAGTTCTCTTGGGATTCTGTCCTCTGGCTGAGCTACATAGTTAAACCTCGAATAGTCCATTATTGAGGTTGTATGGCCATTCTCTTTAAGGAATTTCTTATCCCTTAGCTGTTTGACTGTATAAAGCGAGGTTGCGCCAAAATTGTGTCTCAGACCAAGAGTGTGTCCAACTTCATGAGAAGAGACAAATCTTACAAGCTGACCCATTAGCTTAGGGTCAAATGTCATTTTTCTTGCATCAGGGTCATTTGGTGAACATTGTACAAAATACCAGTTTCTCAGCAATGACATTACATTATGGTACCAGTTAACATGGCTCTCAATAATCTCACCGGAACGAGGGTCGCTTACGTGAGGGCCGCTTGCATTGGCAACATCGGAAGGTTTGTAAACAATTGCAGAGTACCTTGCATCTTCCAGCGACCATGTAGAATCCTTATCCTTAGTAGGTGCTTCAAGTGCATAAATTGCATTTTTGAATCCCGCCTTCTCGAAAAGCGGCTGCCAATCATTTACCCCTTGAATCAGATATGGAACCCACTCTTTTGGGGTTGATGGGTCTATGTAAAAAATAATAGGTTTTGCCGGCTCTACCAGCTGTCCACGTTTGTACTTCTCCATATCCTCAGGTTTTGGCTCAAGTCTCCACCTGGTAATCATTTCGATAGCCTTAATACCTTGTGGGTTAAGATCAAAGTCGGTGTAGCTGTTGGTGAAATAACCAACCCGGTCATCGGCATACCTGGCAGTCATCGGAACCTTTGGCAATAGCACAAATGAGTTGTTGAGCTCATAAGTGGCTGTCTCTCCCCGGTCGGTCTGCATATATGTTTTTACACTCTTAACCTCTGTGTTTATAGGATATGTCCGTAAAGACGATATATATGAACTCTCTTTTTGCATACCACCCAATTTAAAGGATGTTTTACCGGATTTTCTAAAGAATAGTGATTCTGAATCAGAATTAAAAAAGTCTGTAACATCTATAATGTTGTCCTTTTTGTCTTCAGATTGGGCCTTTATGTCAAAAGATGCAACAATTGCCTGCAGATTAGAATTTTGAACAGAGGAGTACATTGCCTTTGTACTGTCTGCCGATCTATCTCTGCCTGCTATTTTTCTTAAGAAAATTTTATTGTTAGGTCCGGATTCAAATCTGAACGTGCCTGAATTTATGTCATCTCCTGCGTAGCCATCAAAAGAACTGCGTATACCCGCTGCTGCCTTTGATATTCTCGTAACCATAAGAATTTCCCTTTTAAACAAAGAGTCAGGAATATTAATAAAGAATTTTCCATCCTGTACATAAACGGTTGTAAGGCCCTTCATGATTTTGGCATCCTTTTTAATGAATTTCTCCAAAGTCTGCGGTCCTTTTTCAGGAGCTTTTTTTGTTGTATCTGCTACCGATGCCTTTGGTTCTGTTTGCTGAGTTGTTGCAACTCTCTCCCTTCTCTGAGCATTTAGCGAAGTATTGCCTGAAGCTATTATTGCTACTAGGAGGATCAATGATAGAAATTTTGAACGTAACATAGTGAATTTGTTAATAGTTATTACTTAAAACAAAGATATAAAAATTGTCTATCTTTGTTTTCATGAGATTCAACAATAGCTTCAATCTTACTTATCTGATCTTCGCCCTGCTCGGGGGTATTATCCTTATTTTCTTAATTGCCCCTTTGTTGGGTTTGTTTTTTTCACTCAAGGCACCTCAGCTTTTTTCTACAATAAATGACAGTCAGGTCAGCAATAGTATATACAGAACTCTCCTGATTTCTGCTTTTGTCACGCTAATAGCATCTCTTTTTGCACTTCCTCTTGCATACATTCTTGCAAGAAAGAGATTTCCCCTTAAGGGTTTAATAGAAGCCATCATAGATCTTCCCATAGTTATCCCTCATTCTGCAGCAGGCATAGCACTGCTTGGATTCATATCCAGAGATTCACTTGTTGGGTCCCTCGCATCTTCCGTAGGCTTGAATCTCGTAGGTTCATCTACTGCTATTGGAATGGCAATGGCATTTGTAAGTGTACCATTTCTCATAAACTCAGCCAGGGATGGTTTCGCTGCAGTTCCTGTGAGGCTGGAGCAGGTCGCTGAGACACTTGGAGCCTCCAGGTATCAGGTTTTTACTCAAATAAGCCTCCCGCTGGCAAAAAGATCAGTCATCTCAGGGTTAGTATTGATGTTTGCACGTGGCATGAGTGAATTTGGTGCAGTTGTCATTGTAGCCTACCATCCAATGACAACCCCTGTTCTAATATTCGACCGTTTCAACTCATTCGGCCTGGATTACGCAAGACCAGTAGCTGCCATATTCATAGCCGTGACCCTCCTAATTTTTATTCTCCTTAGAATTTATCAGAAAAGATGATGCTTCAAATTGAATCACTCGAATACTCCGTCGGCGAATTTAACCTCGGGCCGCTCTCTTTTGAACTTGAAAAGGGTGGCTATCTGGCAATATCCGGCCCCTCAGGTTCTGGCAAATCTCTGTTGATGGAGTTAATTGCCGGTCTGAGGAGAGCCAAAAACGGAAAAATCATAATAGATTCAGCAAATCATACATTTACACCTCCCAGAGAAAGGCCTGTTGGTCTGCTCTTTCAGGATTATGCCCTGTTCCCGCACCTCTCTGTTTATGACAATATCGCATTTCCGCTGAGAATAATGAAAAAAGAGAGTAAGGTTATTGATTCAAGAGTCAAAACTCTTGCAGATTACTTCTCTATTGAAAAACTTACTGGCAGAGATGTTGGCACTCTTTCCGGAGGAGAGAGACAACGGGTAGCTCTTGCTAGGGCAATAGCCTATGAACCAAACATATTAATTCTTGACGAACCTCTGTCTGCTTTAGATGAAGATTTACGTGAAGAGGCTAAGCAAACCCTTGCAGACCTTAAAAAAATGGGACAGACAATTATACATGTAACCCACAACCGCAATGAAATTGAGGGGCTTGCATCAAAGTCTATAGCTCTTTTTCAGGGATTCATCAAATCCGAATTCTGAAAACGGATTATCTCATATATCGACTCAATAGCGTAGGCGGCAGGACCGGAAGGATTTAGGAATTTTGCCTTGTTAAGCGCATTTATTGCCTCTCCCCAAAGCTGTTGTCTTCTGAATATCCCCCCCAGCATATACCAAGCATTGTCGTTGTCCGGCTCCTTTGCAAGAAATTCTAGTAATTCATCATGAGCCTTTTCAATATTTCCGTCACGAAGAGTTTGTTCAATCTCCAGTAGGTTTTTTCCCATTTTTCAGATATTTATACCAGACCAGCAAATCCCATAAATGAGAGAGCCAGGATTCCGGCAGTTATAAGGGCAATCGGTGTCCCCTGAAATGCCTTTGGAACGTTAGACAGCTCCTGCTGTTCCCTTATTCCGGCAAAAAGGATCATTGCAACACCAAATCCGACAGCACTGGATGTTGCATATACCACCGATTCAACCATATTTAACATATGAGGAGCTCCGCCAAAGGAGAACTCCTTTGATACTACAAGTATAGCAAGTCCGAGAACTGCGCAGTTTGTTGTAATCAGTGGTAGGAATATTCCAAGGGCCTGATAAAGAGAGGGGCTGATTTTTTTAAGTATGATCTCAACCATCTGTACCAATGCTGCTATTACCAATATGAAAGCAACCGTCTGCATAAACTCTATACCTAGTGGTACAAGTACGTAATACTGTAAAATATAAGTCGTAAGTGTTGCCAATGCAATTACAAATACAACAGCGCCCGACATACCAGCCGCCGTGCTTACTTTGTTTGACACTCCAAGAAACGGACAAACACCCAGAAATTGTGATAATAATATATTGTTGACAAATACTGCCGAAATTACAATTATAATATATTCCATAACAACCTTTTTAGGAAATTTTAGATTTTAACTTATTAAACAGTACCATAAGGTAACCCAGAACTATAAATGCTCCGGGGGCCAGGACAAATGCAAGAATGCCATCTGAATCCATAAATTTCACACCAAAGATGGAAGCACTACCCAGAATCTCCCTAACCAAACCAATAACCGTCAGAGCTAATGTAAAGCCAATTCCGCTGCCAATACCATCCATTGCTGAATCAGTAACACTATTCTTGGATGCATAGGCTTCGGCTCTTCCCAGAACAATGCAGTTTACTACAATAAGTGGAATAAAGATACCAAGTGTTGCATAGAGCCCGGGAGTGAAAGCCTGCATAAGAAGCTGCAGAATAGTCACAAATGCTGCAATGACAACTATATATACAGGAATCCTCACTTTATCAGGGACCTGTGTAGCAACAAGCGATATGACAATATTTGACATGGTAAGCACAAACAATGTTGCCACCCCCATTCCAAATCCATTAATTGCAGAAGTTGTTGTTGCAAGAGTGGGGCACATCCCCAGAACCAGAACAAACGTGGGGTTATTCTTAATTATACCACTGGTTAACAAACTTAATTTACTCATTGCCGTTCTCTTTATTTGTTTGAATTTGCACACACAATTTATAAACCTCATAAGCAGATTCCAATGCTCCGCAAAAAGCTCTGGATGTAATTGTAGAGGCAGTAATTGCGTCTACATCACCCCCATCCTTCTTTACCGACATTTTAAAGTCAGCCGGATTCTTACCCTTGAACTGAACGCTGAAGGTGCTCTTTCCCTCAACCATTTTGTCTCCAAGTCCCGGGGTTTCTGAATGTGAAAGTACCGATGTATTAAAAATAGTGCCATCCAGATTGAATCCAACCATTATCACAATTCTTCCGCCAAATCCATTAGTAGAAAAAGTCTCAACTGCATAACCAACAATCTCCCCTCCCTTCTTTGCAGGGTATATTTTATAACTATTGCCATCAAACTCCTTTGTAAATACATCCGCAGAAGGATCATTGTCAAAGGCAGGAACCACCTGCGATATAGAAGAGTTCGTTTTGGCAATTGCGGCAGCCTCAATCGGCTCCTTGGTTATAGCATAAACTCCTCCAAGAAGAGTAGAAGATACCAGACACACAATAAAAAGTGTCGATACCATGTTTTTGAGTGAAGACTCTTTAGCCATTTTTTACCTCCTTTCCAAAGCGCTTTGGCAGCATAAATTTATTAATCAGCGGAACACACGCATTCATTATGAGAATTGCGAACGATATCCCTTCCGGATATGAACCGAAATAACGGATCATTATGGTCAGAAATCCTATTCCCACCCCATACAGGATCATTCCCTGTTTACTCATTGGCGATGTAACATAATCTGTTGCCATAAATATGGAACCTATCAGTATACCTCCTGTCAGAACACTGAAAATTGGATCTGCATATTGCTGTGGGTCTACCAGCCAGAATATACCTGTAATTACAATTACTGAACCTATTATTGACAATGGGATATGCGGTTTTATGACTCTTCTTATAAGCAGATATACAAATCCGGCAATAAGAGCCAATGCCGACACCTCTCCTACTGAACCTCCAATCTTGCTAAAGAGCATCTCCATATAAGAGAAGTCGTTTGCCTGAAAAATCTGATCCATATTGAGGCCCTTGGCCAATCCCTCTTTTACAATAGAGAGAGCTGTTGCTCCTGACGATGCATCAATCCCCTCCCTGAACCAAGAAACTGGTATTGTCCAGTCCGTCATAATTACCGGAAATGAGACTAACAGAAATACGCGACCAACCAGTGCTGGGTTAAAGAGATTCTGTCCCAAACCGCCAAATGTCATTTTGGCTACTCCTATGGCTACAATTGACCCAATTAGTATCAACCACCACGGTGAATTGGGTGGAAGGTTAAGTGCTAGCAGCAATCCGGTAAGAGCTGCAGAGTAGTCATTTATTGTTTTAGTAGATTTGATTACATATCGCTGAATGACATACTCGACGACCACACAGGAGATGATTCCGACAAGAGCAAGCTTGATGGCCGAAAACCCAAAAAAGTATATTGAAACAAGAAGCGATGGCGAAAGTGCAATAATCACATCCCGCATTAACCCTCTCGTGCTCTCTTTTCCGTGCAGATGCGGAGCAGGTGAAACAAGTAATTTTTTCATATATATTCTCTTTTTTTACTTTTTAGGTCTGCTTCTGATAATCTTTATAACTTGAGCCTTTGATAGCCTTATTGTATCTAGAAGTGGAATATTTGAAGGACAAGTGTATAAACAGCAACCACACTCTATACAGTCATGGACCATATGCTCCTCAAGATCCTCAATTCTGTCTGCCCGGGATAATCTGTTTAAAAGATAAGGCTCCAGACCCATAGGACACGCATCAACACATTTTGCACAACGTATGCAATTGCTCTCAACTCCCCTTTTTGTCTCCGCTTCTGTAAGAAGCAAAAGTGCCGAAGTACTTTTTACCGATGCAGCATCCATCCTGCATACAGCTTTCCCCATCATAGGTCCACCACTTATAAGCTTGACAGCATCCTTAGGTAAGCCTCCTATTGCGTACATCATTGTATCGAATGTGGTTCCCACCCTCAATCTGAAGTTGCGCTGCTCGGTCATACAATTACCGGTGATTGTAACAATCCCGTCAAACAGAGGTTTGTTCTTCTGCACAGCCTCATAAACTGCAAGGGCAGTACCCACGTTCTGAACAACAACCCCAACATCAATAGGTAGACCCATTGAAGGAACCTGACGTCCGGTTATAGCTTCGATCATCTGTTTTTCACCACCCTGAGGATAACGCTTAGTAAGAGGGACTATTTTAATTTCCGGATAGTTCTTGCCTGCAATTTTCTTTAATAATTTAATAGCCTTTGGCTTATTATCCTCAACTCCAAAATATGCATTTTTAACATTCAGCGCCCTCATCATTATCTTTGTTCCGATAAGAATCTGCTCAGGACTTTCAACCATTATCCTGTAATCCGATGTAAGGTATGGCTCACATTCAGCTCCGTTTATTATGAGATATTCAGCCTTTTTGCCAGGGGGTGGTGAGAGTTTTATGTTGGTTGGAAAAGCTGCACCACCTAACCCTACTATACCACACTCGGCAATTTTTGCAATAATTTCAGGACCAGAAAGTTTTATTTCTCCTACAATCTCTTCGCTTCTGTCAATATTTTCCATCCATACATCACCATCTACCTTAATGACAACATGCTGCACCATAGTACCTGAGAGATCAGGAAGAAGCTCAACGGACGATACAACACCTGATACTGATGAATGGATATTAGCAGAGATGAACCCTGAGGATTTTGCAATCAGCTGACCCACTTTAACAATATCTCCTTTTGCAACCACAGGTTCAGCCGGGGCACCAAGATGTTGCGACATGGAAATGTACGCAGTATCTACTAGCGGAAAATTCTCTATACTGGCTGCAGCAGATATTTTGTTATCATGAGGGTGAATTCCTCCAAGAGAAAAAGTTTTACTCATAATTAAATATTATTTCTGATCAATAATTGGTGCCTTCTCTACTCTCGGGAGTCTAACCGGGAAGTTTACCTCCCAAATTGCCCTCGTGGGGCACTCAATTACACACTTCCGGCACAATTTGCACTTATTGTAATCTATATAAGCAAGATTATTCGACATTGTTATTGCATCATAGGGACATATCTTCTGACATTTTGTACAACCTATACATGCTACAACACAAGCTTTTTTCGCAACCCCCCCCTTATCTTTGTTTATGCACGAAACAAAAATCCGTCTGTTCTTGAGACCCTTGTTCCTTAGTTCAATTATCATCTTTGGACAAGCCTTTACGCAAGCGCCACAGGCAGTGCACTTCTCCTCATCAACCTCTGGCAGACCTGTTAGTGGGTCCATCTTTATAGCATCAAATTTGCAAGATAGTTCACAATCTCCCTGGCTAAGGCAGCCGTACCTACAGTCAGTATCCCCTGCAAAAAGGTTTGCCATAACGGCACATGATGAGTATCCGTCATAGTTGCTTGTCTTTGGCCTGTTATCGCAAGTGCCGTTACATCTTACAACTGCTATCTGAGGTGTCTTTTCTGCAACCTTAACGCCCAGATATCCGGCTACGTTTTGCATAACGCTGTTGCCGCCAACCGGACAATACATCTTATCGAGGTCTTCTGCTTTGACACAAGCCTCTGCAAAAGCCCTGCATCCTGCATATCCGCATCCTCCGCAGTTGGCAGCTGGCAGAAGCTCCTGTACACCGTCAATCCTGGGATCTTCAACCACTTTGAATTTTTGTGACACCAAATAAAGAATAAGGGACAGTACAAGCCCCAAAACGCTTAAGCTTACAATTGTAAAAATAATAGTATTCATTATTTATCTAATTTCTCAACAATAAAAATAAATTCCTTTTTAATCTTGTCTCTCAGGAGGTAAACTATAAAATAGTAAAGAGCAAGAAAGGCCAGAATGCTTAATCCTATGAGCAATTCCGTTACCCCAACTGCAGACAAAGCTAATAATAATACCAATAAAATAATTAAAGGAATCAAATAAGATATCCACAATGCCTTAAACCCGAGGCTTCTCCTCAGAAGTACATTTACCCTCTCGCCCTTTTCATAAAGAACGAACCCGCTGTTTTCCACCTGTATAACTTTGGCTTTAACTTCGCTCATCGAGCACATCTGTTTTGCATTGCATGATACACAAGCGGCTTTATTCATAATCTCTACGCTTATATAATCACTGTCGATATCCAGAATAACTCCTTCGTGTTCTATGTTGTCTGTTTTCATTATCTATTTAATTTTACTTGAAAGCGGATACTTTATGTTGGAAAAACCAGCAAGTCTTCCCATAACACGACCCACAATTATTGGCGTTTCAAACAAAAGCGGTATTTTATTTTTATCATCGCTAACCCAGAAAACCAGCTCATCTTTTCCTGAAAACACCTCACCTGCCACCAGTCTGGCTGCAAATTTAATTGTTTTATAGTGACCCAACCCCTGAATTTTTTTATTTTCCTTACCCAGATATCTGTAATACAGATCAAATATCTCCCCGTCTATGACAAATGAAACCGGCCTCTCCTGACCAACCTTGTCATTGACAAAATCGTTGTTTCTTGCAAAATAGAATAGCGAAAGCAAATCAAAAGTATATATTTTCCCATTCAGAAGAGTATCCCTCGGAGGCTCGTCCAACCTCTCTACATTGGCTCTGATCTGATAGTTGGGAAGAAAGGTCATTGTGTTTTTCATCTTGTATCTCTTCTCCCTTATATCTCTGTGGAAATAAAACGGCCTGAGATTTCTTGCTGAAAATTTTGTCTCATAAAAATCTCTCACCTTAAAGAGTACGTCATAAAATTTAAATGTACGGCCCGCTGCTCTTGCATGAAAAAAAGGTTCTTCGGTATTTTCATTATACTCAAGAGTTAGAATAGCCTCCCCAACATCGGTGTTTATTGAACCCCATTGATAATTTATAATGTATCTCAGATTCTCTCCATGGCTAAAGACAAGGTCCTCAAACTTAATGTCCCTTACCGGCAGAGGCAGGAGCTCCTGCGAGTATACGTTTGATAAAAACGCCGTAAAGATTATCAATAGTAATTTCAGCCGCATCTTAGAATTCCCGCTCAAAATCAGAATTGGAAATGAATTCTGTTTGATTCATCTTTGAAGATATTGTCTCAACCCCGTCACGTGCAAAAGGATCGAAGGATAGAGCAGAGTCTGTGACATCAACGAATTTCACCTCTGAGCTTCTGAATCGCATCTGAACATCCTTGACCTCTCCATTTCTGTGCTTTGCAATAATAATATCAGTCATACCCCTGAGTTCCGGATTCTCGTCCGTTAAACCATAGTAATCCGGCCTGTGAATAAACATTACAATATCAGCATCCTGCTCAATTGCACCGGACTCTCTCAAGTCACTCAATTGAGGTCTCTTTGCTCCTCCTCTAGTTTCAACGGCACGACTTAACTGAGATAGTGCGATAATTGGAATATTCAGCTCCTTAGCTATGGACTTTAGAGACCTGGATATTGCGGAGACCTCTTGTTCGCGCATTCCTTTCAACTCAGGAGGTCCAGTCATAAGCTGAAGGTAGTCAATGACAATCATCTTGACTCCGGCATTAGCAACTAGTCTTCTTGCTTTTGACCTGAACTCGTATATAGACAGAGATGGAGTATCGTCAATATACAGAGGAGCCTTGACAAGTTGGTTGAGTTTTGAATTAAGCTGCTCCCACTCATAATCGGCAAGCTTTTTCCCTCCCTTTATCTTGTCAGGTTCAAGCCCGGTCTCACTTATCATCAACCTCTTTGCTAGTTGTAGCGATGACATTTCCAATGAAAAGAAGGCAACAGGAACATTATGATCGACAGACATGTTTCTTGCCATGGTAAGTACAAATGCTGTCTTACCTACCGATGGTCTTGCTGCAATGATTATAAGGTCAGAAGGCTGCCACCCTAATGTAACCCTGTCTATTGAGGTATATCCCGACGGCACCCCGCTGAGTCCGTCTTCCCTCAGCTGAGTGGACTGAAGATCATCAATTGCCTGACTTATCACAAACTGAATAGCCTGTGTGTCTCGCTTCATGTTTCGGTCTGATAGCGTAAAAATCTTTTGCTGGGTTGTGTCCAGAAGATCATCTACAGATATATTGTCATCAAATGAGTCCCTTTGAACCTCGTATGAAATACCAATGAGTTCCCGCTGGATATACTTCTGTAACAGTATTTTTGCATGATAGTCTATATGAGCAGCAGCACCAATCTTCATGCTCAGCTGGCTTAGATATACAGTACCACCCACTGTTTCAAGGTCGCCAACGTTCTTTAGTTCTTCTGAAATAGTGAAGATATCAACGGGCGCATGCTTAGATGCAAGACTTGCAATGGCACTGAAGATCTTCCTGTTGCTCTCCTTGTAGAAACACTCCGGGTTTATAACATCTATGATATCAGATATGGCATTTGGTTCAAGCATGAGCGCCCCGAGAACCGCCTCTTCAATATCAATCGCCTGAGGTGGTTTCTTACCCATCTCAAGACTCAGGATATCTATGTTTTTCTCCGATTTTGCCTTTTGTCTGTTATCTGTCTTAGCCATATATCCCTACAAATTATTCAATTTATCCAAAACTTTTATTATCCTCTCTATTGCATATTCAACCTCAGCATCGCTTATACAGAGTGGTGGTGCGATTCTGAATGCAGTAGGACAGAACAGGAACCAGTCACTCAGCACCCCCTCTTCAATTAGCATTGGAAGTACTCGCCTTGCATATTCTTCGTTACCAAGATCTACCGCAATGAGTAACCCTGCTGCCCTAACCTCCTTTACCAAAGGGTGTCTGCAAATGACACTTACAATATGTTCAGCCTTTTTATCCACTTCGCCAATCCACCTCTCATTGAGTAAAATCTTTAATGAAGCTAATGCCGCTGCACATGATACCGGGTGTCCTCCAAATGTTGTAATATGACCCAACGCCGGATCTGATTGCCAGTCTCTCATTAATTCTACAGATGCAGCTAGTGCACCAAGTGGCATTCCTCCGCCTAATGCTTTTGCTAAGGTAATAATATCCGGAGAAACTCCGTACTTCTGGAATGCGAAAAGTTTTCCACAACGCCCGAACCCTGTCTGAATCTCGTCAAAAATCAACAATGTCCCTGTTTTAGTGCATCTTTTTCTGAGAGCATCCAGATAACCTTCCGTTGGAATAACAACTCCTGCCTCTGCCTGAACAGGTTCAACTATCACACAGGCAGTTTTTTCTGTTATTTTTTCAAGATCATCGGCATTATTGAACCTTATGTGACGTATCCCTGGCAAGAGAGGTCTGAACGAACTCTTGAAACTCTCATCACTCATAAGGCTCAGTGCGCCGTGACTGCTACCATGATAACTGTTCATACAGCTTACTATCTCGAACCTGCCGGTATGCCTTTTTGCAAGCTTTATTGCTGCCTCGTTTGCTTCGCTGCCAGAATTGACATAATATACAGATTGCATACTATCCGGGAGCTTAGAACACAGCAACGTTGCATGTTCCACCTGAGGGGATTGGATTATCTCTCCATATACCATCAGGTGCATATGTTTTTCTACCTGATGCTTAACTGCTTCAATCACCTTCTGGTTTCCATGACCGATATTTGACACCGATACACCGGATACAAGGTCGATGTACCTCTTGTTATCAGTTGAATATAAAAAAACCCCATCTGCCCTTTGGATTTCGATACCTAAAGGTGATGGGGAAGTTTGAGCTATGTGCCTGAAGAATAGTTCCCTTATAGTATAGGGCCTTGCCTCCATTTATTCGTTCTCAAAGTCGGCACTTACAAGAATACGACCGCAGTACTCGCAAACAATTATTTTTTTGCTGGATGCTATGTCCATCTGTCTTTGTGGTGGAATCTTGTTGAAGCAACCTGCACATGCGTCCCTTCTCACTGTAACTACTGCCAGACCATTTCTTGCATTGGTTCTTACCTTTTTATAGGCAGCCAGCATTCTTGCATCAATCTGTGCTGAGATCTCTTCCGATGATTTCTTAAGTTCATCTTCCTCTTTAGCAGTCTCTGCTACTATCGATTCCAGTTCTTTTTTCTTGTTTTCGAGATCTATCCCTCTTTCACTCAATGCCTCCAGGGCAATGGTAAGAGCAGCTTTCTTTTCTGCCTGTAAAAGAGTATTCTCTTTAATTCTCTTGTCGGCAAGCTGAACTTCAAGTCCTTGAAATTCTATCTCTTTTGACAAAGAATCAAATTCCCTGTTGTTTTTTACGTTGTTCTGCTGAGATGTGTACTTCTCAATTAATGTCTTGGAATTTTCAAGATCGATTTTCTTTTGTGCAATCAGCTTGTCAACCTCTTTCAATTCTGTTTGCAGGTTTTCTACTCTTGTCCTGAGCCCGAGAATATCATCTTCCAAATCCTGTACTTCAAGAGGAAGCTCTCCCCTTAATAGATGGATTTTATCTATTTTACTATCTGCTTGTTGAAGATTATATAATAGATGAAGTTTGGTCTCCATACTCAGATCTCCTTCGTTGGAGCTCTTTTGTAATGAGATAAATGTACCTCCGTCCAGAGGGGTTTCGATTGTGCCTTTTGATTTAGCTGTAGCCATAGTCTATATTAATAGTAGTGTATGGGATTTGTATTTTTCTCCGCAATGCGAACTGCAAATGTAGATATTTTTTTTGTAAGAACAGATTTTAATAATTCCAGTAGTCCGTATTCACTCTCGTAATGGCCTATATCCATCAACATAAAACCTTTTTCACAGAAAAAAAAGTGATATGACACATCTCCTGTTATGAATAGTTGTGCTCCTGCATCTCTTGCAAATTCCATGAGGGATGACCCACTACCACCACAAAGCGCAATTCTGGAGATCTTCTCTTCTATTGGTTTCGAGCATTTTATAACTTCCGGATTAAAATTTTCCCTTACCATTTTCAATACTTGCGAAAAATCCAAGGGCGTTTCAAGATCACCTATTACACCCATTCCGTATTCACCGCCCGGATCCCTGTCAAGAAATGCAATATTTCTAAGTCCCAGCCTTTCTGCCATTATTCCGCTAACACCCGCCATAACCTTATCTGCATTTGTATGGGCAGAGTAGATTATGAGATTATTCTTTATAATACTGGTTATCATCTCTCCTTGTAAGGTTGAGCTTGATATTTGCCTTATACCCTTGAAAATGAGTGGATGATGTGTTATTATCATCTGAGAGCCTGTAGATATTGCCTCGTCGATTATTTCCGGTGTGCAGTCAAGGGCAAGTAGTACAGATTTTATTTCGGTATCCAGGTCACCAATTGCTAATCCGGAATTGTCCCAACTCTCCTGAATGGCCTCAGGAGCAAACTCTTCTATTATCCTGACTATTTCAATAGCTTTCATTTTACAGAGAATCAGATATTTCTGTAAGTTTTTCCTTTATACTGTTAAGAGTTGTTATTACATCAACTCTCCTGTCCTCGCCCGATTTGTTGTCTTTCATTCTCTTTGCCGCCCCTTCCAGTGTCATCCCTCTCTCTTTAACAAGGTAGTATATTGTCCTGAAGTTTGTCAGGTCTTCTGCTGTAAACAGGCGGTTCCCCTTTTTGTTTCTGGCCGGCTTAATGAATCCGGGGAATTTCTGTGCCCAGAATCTGACTAAAGAGGTATTCTCATTCAGTATTTCTGCCACTTCACCTATTGTGTAGTAAAGCTTCTCTATTTTGAACTCTTTGTAAGGCATAATTCAAAAGTTTTATTGCTGTTTGTTAATCCAGGGACTGGCCACTGCTCATAGATAGAATCATCATTTCCCTGTAGGTGTTGGGAGTAAGGTCCGCAAAGAAATAGTGGACAGGGTCCATTATCTCTCCATTAAAAATTACTTCATAATGAAGGTGCGGAGCAAATGAGAGACCGCTGTTCCCTACCCGCGCGATAATATTATTCTGTTTCACAGGTTGTGATTTTCTGACGAGTATGTCTCCGAGATGAGCATATTTTGATGTGTATCCTCCTTCATGCTCAATAATCACTTCATTGCCTCTCCCTCTGTCCGATCTGATGACATCAGCAACAATACCATCGGCTGTTGCATGAACCTCTGTTCCAATAGCAGCAAGAATGTCAATTCCGGTATGCTCCGCAGTGGTCTTGTAAAATGGGTGAATTCTTTTTCCTATACTGGCTCCTGTCTGAGACACATTTATTCTTTTAAGAGGAATCAATGATGGAATGGATGTTACCGCTGAATTTTTTTCTGCTTTATCCATAATATCATCAAAAATACTATTTTCGTTGGTGAGCATACCTTCCAGGTTTTTGGTCTTGATTGTGGAAAAGTTTACCAACTCAAGGTCGGCAGAGGAATCAAGCTGGGAATAAAGCTGAGAGTTATACTGATGTGAAAAAAAATCAGGTGGAGAAGATTTGAAAATACTTCTATAAATTTCTTTGTCCCTGTCTCGTAAATCCGCTATTACATTGTCGAGAATATCCATCTTCTTGCTGACTCTCTTATACTCATCAGCCATAAGTTTATTCTCTTTGACTAACCTCTCCTCCTGGCTGGTATCAAAAATGAGTGCGAAAACTATGTAATAGAGTATAGCAAGCAGAAGACTGGTGAAAATGTAATTAAAGACAACCCGTATCTTACCTTTTATCCCTAATTTATCCTCTACAAAACTTAGCTGTTCCTTGTTGAATTTATATTTACTCATAATAACAGACTACCCGCGGGGACTTATCAAAGCTTTGAAATCTTCGGGTTCGATATCTCTGTTATAGTAATTCAGAGGATTTACCGGACGATTTCTATAAATGACCTCATAATGGACATGCGGCCCTTTTGACCTGCCAGTGTTGCCCATTATAGCTATTTGTTCTCCTCTCTTGACAACTCTGCCCATTGCTACCATACTGGTCTTGAGATGAGCATATCTTGTCTTGTATCCGAACCCGTGGTCAACAATAACAAAATTTCCATAACCGAAGAAATCGAATCCAACCTCTACAACTCTGCCGTTTCCGGTAGCGAAGATTGGTTCTCCGACAGGTCCGGAAAGATCTACACCTGAGTGCATTCTTACTTGTCCGTTAAATGGATCCGGTCTGTAACCAAAGCTGCTTGAGTATCTTATTCTTGATGCTGATATATTTACAGGAGGAATAGCCGGAACGCAAAGTGACATTTCGTCGGCATTTTTAGCAAGAAGAACTACATCGTCGAAGGATTTTGACTGTATGAAGGCCTTTTTGTACAAGACATCCATGTTTATAGCAGTCCTGCTTAAAATCCCCGAACGGTCAAAACTCTTCAGGTACGAATATCTGTCGATACCGCCGAAGCCAGCATCCCGGATATCCTGAGGAATCTCCTCCATACCAAAAATTGGTCTGTATATGTAATTGTCTCTCATCTGAAGAGAGAGTAATGAGCTGTTGGCCTGATTGAACCTTTTGTTCATTAACTCCAGTTTGCTTGACAATTCATCTGATGTTCTCAGTAATGCAAGCATTTTTGGTGTATCCAGGTTCAGGTATTTTGTGTATCCAAAATAGTAACCCAGAGAGGTGACAAGACTCAGCAGAAAAATTATAAAACCCTTGGAAAACCTTGCCTTGATTGGGATTTTATGAAGTTCGTATGCTAAAGTCTCTGGATTAAATTTGTATCTTCTTTTTTTGGGCATAAGCAAATTGAGAGCTATATTTCATGCAAATCTAACTAATTTTAGTAAAAAAACCTATTTTTGTGAATCATTTTAAAATCGGTATAGAATATAACACATATGACATCAAAAGAGATAAGAGATAGCTTTTTGGAATTCTTTGCAAGCAAAAGCCATACCATCGTAACCTCGGCTCCCATGGTAGTAAAGGATGATCCTACCCTCATGTTTACAAATGCCGGTATGAATCAGTTCAAGGATTGGTTTTTAGGGAACACCCCCCCAAGGTATCCCAGAGTAGCAGATACTCAAAAGTGTTTACGGGTGAGTGGCAAACATAACGACCTTGAAGAGGTTGGACACGACACTTATCACCATACAATGTTTGAAATGCTCGGTAACTGGAGTTTTGGTGATTATTTTAAAAAAGAGGCTATCGACTGGGCATGGGAGCTCCTTACTGATGTATATAAATTAGACAAAGAGAGACTATATGCCACTGTCTTTGAAGGGAGTGAACAAGATGGAACTGAAGCCGACAACGAAGCCAGAGAACAATGGCTCAAGTATCTTCCTGCAGAAAGGATTCTTTACGGAAACAAAAAGGACAACTTCTGGGAGATGGGAGATACCGGACCTTGTGGACCTTGCAGTGAGATTCATGTTGATATAAGAAGCGATGAGGAGAGAAAGGCACAAGACGGAGCCGAGCTTGTAAATCAAGGGCATCACCTTGTTATCGAGATCTGGAACCTCGTCTTTATCCAATATAACAGAAAAGTCAATGGAGAACTTGCAGCACTTCCGCAAAAGCACGTCGATACCGGAATGGGACTGGAGAGGCTTTGCATGGCAATGCAGGGTAAGAAGAGCAACTATGACACCGATGTTTTTTCTAACATGATTTCCAGAATATCTGAGCTTTGCGGCAAGGATTACAACGAAAGTCCCCAGATAGGTGTTGCTATGAGGGTTATTGCCGACCATATCCGTGCCATCAGTTTTTCAATTGCTGACGGCCAATTGCCTTCAAATGTAAAAGCGGGCTATGTTATTCGTCGGATCCTAAGGAGAGCAGTAAGATATGCATATACATTCCTTGGAGTAGATCAGCCGTTTCTATGCAGGCTTGTACCTACTCTGGCGCAAGATATGGGAAAAGCCTTCCCTGAGCTAATATCACAACAGTCTCTCATAGAAAAGGTTATTAAGGAAGAAGAAGAGGCTTTCCTGAGAACATTGGACAAAGGAATCAGGTTGATGGATGTTCTAATGGCTAAATATAAGGAGAGTAAGATTATCTCAGGTGAGGAGGCATTCACACTCTACGACACATTCGGATTCCCAATTGACCTTAGCGAACTGATAGCCAGAGAGAACGGCTATACAATTGACTTACAGTCGTTCGAGGTTGAATTAGGCAAACAAAAGCAAAGAAGCAGAAACGTTGCGTCAAGCGAAGAGGGAGACTGGATTGAGGTTCGTCCTTACAACGTTGCTGAATTTGTCGGTTATGACAAGAACGAGGCACAGGTTTCACTTGTAAAATACAGGAGTCTGAAAACCAAAAACAGAGATTATTATCAGCTTGTTTTTGATAAAAGCCCATTTTATGCTGAGAGTGGTGGACAGGTTGGAGACACAGGCTACTTGGAGTCACCATCCGGAGAGAAGATTCTCATTACAAATACTGTTAAAGAGAACAACCTGAGCATTCATATTGCAGATAAGCTACCTGCAGATCCTATGGCTCTCTTTACTGCCCGCATAGACCTGCCAAGAAGACAATCTATCGCAAACAACCATTCTGCTACACATCTTCTGCACAAGGCCCTCAGAGAGATACTTGGTAATCATATTGAACAAAAGGGGTCGCTCGTCAACTTCAATTACTTCAGGTTCGACTTTTCGCATTATGAAAAGGTTAGTGATGAAAACATAAGAGCAGTTGAGAAGAGGGTTAACCAGCTGATTCGTGAGAATGCACCACTTAATGAGTTCAGGGAGATGCCTGTCGACAAAGCAAAGGCCCTTGGAGCAATGGCCTTGTTCGGGGAAAAATATGGGGATACTGTGAGAGTCATCAAATTCAATGATTCCATAGAATTATGTGGTGGCACTCATACTTCTGCAACAGGGAACATAGGACTGTTCAAAATAATATCCGAATCTGCAATTGCAGCAGGTGTAAGGAGAATCGAGGCAGCAACGGGCGAATATGCCGGACAAATTGTTGAGGGCATGGAAGATACTATCAGATCTGTTAAGGAGATCCTCAATTACGCTCCTAATGTTGTAAGCAGCATCCACAAACTTATAGAAGAGAATGACGATTTCCGGAAAACAATCGAGGAGGCCATGAAAGAGAGGGCTGTTGCACTTAAGGAGACGTTGCTAAAAAACACTCAGGTTATAAATGGTATAAATATTGTTATTTTAAGGGGTGAATTCCCTGCCGATTTTGTCAGAAACATTGCTTTCCTTATCCGCAACGAAGTTAAAAACACTGCTTTCATTGCAGGTTGCACATTTGAAGGTAAAGCACATCTGGCACTTTTATATTCGGACGACCTGGTTGCAAAGGGAAAAGAGGCATCCAAAGAGATAAGGGAGGCATCGGTCCATATCAATGGCGGAGGGGGAGGCCAGAACTTCTTTGCCAGTGCCGGAGGAAAGAATCCTGACGGGATACAGGCAGCAATTGCAAAACTAACCGAACTGGCAACAAAATAGAGCACCTTGAAAAAAATTGATCATTTTATCCTTAAGTCCTTTTTAGGGCCATTCGTGCTGACTTTTCTTATTGTAACATTTGCGCTTTTGTTACAGTTCCTATGGCTTTACATAGACGAACTGGTAGGAAAAGGCTTAAGTTTCTCCGTAATTGCAGAATTCCTTGGCTGGGGTGCCGCAACCCTAATACCGCTTGTTTTACCTTTGGCAACTCTGTTTTCCTCAATAATGACAATGGGCGGGTTTGGCGAGAACAATGAACTACTTGCAATGAAAGCTGCTGGAATATCTCTTCCAAGAATTCTGACCCCACTTATCGTTCTCTCTGTTTTTATAAGCATCGGCGCATTCTTTGCCGCCAATAATCTTATCCCTGTTGCATACAACAACATCTACTCCTTAAGGGAAGACATAGGAAAGACTAAAGAGGAGATAAGAATACCTACCGGCGTTTTTTATGATGGGATAGAGGATTATATAATACGTATTAATAGCAGGGACGACAAAACAGGAGCTATCTTTGGTGTGATGGTATACAATCACAAAGAGAAAAGAGGAAATAACAGCCTCACAATTGCAGACTCCGGCTCCATCATGTTAACAAAGGATAAGCAGAACCTTGTCTTCTCACTGTATGACGGATACTCCTATGAGGAACCTCAAAGGGCTCCGGATGATACCGGATATGCCCTTCAGCGTATAGGTTTTACAAAACAGGAGATGATAATATCACTGGCAAACTACGCTTTTCAAAGATCTGACGAGAGCAGATTCAGCAAAGAGGTTATGTCACAGAATCTTAAGCAGCTAAGCAATGCCAGAGACTCTCTCGATTCTGCATATACGCACATAAAAGAGTATCAGTTCAGGAATTTAATATATTCGGGAGGTTTCGGGTTTCCGGTTCAACTTGACACCCTTTTTACAAAAAAGTACTACACTGTATTGAACACCGACACATTATTGACATTCAAGACACCTGAAGAGGAGCAGGCGAACATCAGGTCTGCTTTGTCTCAGATAGAAAATGCAATTACTATTCTCGACAACTATCAGATTGACGAACATCAGTATGCATACCCGCTTAGGAAAGTCCGGGTTGAGAGATTCCGAAAATTCACATTGTCCATAGCCTGCCTTATCTTTTTCTTTATAGGTGCCCCTCTGGGAGCAATAATAAGGAAAGGAGGGCTTGGAACCCCGGTAGTTGTATCAATGTTCTTTTTTGTTGTGTACTGGGTTATAGATATTAGCGGGAAGAAACTGGCCACGGACGGAGTAATCACACCAGCAATGGGAACACTTATATCTTCGATGGTATTGTTTCCGATGGGTGTCTACCTCACATGGAAATCTACCCGCGACTCATCCATATTTAATGCAGATGCTTATCTGATCTTCTTCAAACACCTTTTAAAACCCTTTAAACGTGCAGCATCCACAGAAAATGAAAACAAAGCCTAGAATAGTTTATATGGGTACCCCCCTGTTTGCAGTTGCTCCCCTTAAAGAGCTTTTAGACAAGGGGTACGACGTTGCCGGAGTTATTACAGCTCCCGACAAGGCTAGTGGAAGGGGTCTGTCATTGACCTGCAGCGATGTAAAGAATTTTGCAATAAGCCGTGACATCCCTGTCCTGCAACCCATTTCATTAAAGGATGAGTCGTTTTTGTTACAGTTGGCAGCTCTGAATGGCAACCTCTTTATTGTTGTTGCCTTTAGGATGTTGCCCAAAGTAGTATGGTCAATGCCAGAACTTGGAACTTTCAATCTGCATGCATCATTGCTCCCCGATTACAGAGGTGCTGCTCCAATCAACTGGGTAATCATAAATGGAGAAAAAGAGACAGGTGTTACTACCTTCCTGCTCGACGAAGAGATAGATACCGGAGATATCCTTTTTCAACAAAGTTGCATTATTGAACCGGAGGACCACTTTGGATCACTTCACGACAAGCTGATGACAATTGGCACCGACCTTGTCATTAAGACCGTTGACTGCCTGGCAGATGGAAACCACAAGCCAATGTTGCAATCAGGTCTGGAAGCACAGATGGGAGAGACTCACCTTGCTCCCAAACTTACAAAGGAGACCGGAAAGATTTCATGGAACAACTCTCCTGAGGATATTCATAATCTAATCAGAGGTTTGAGCCCACACCCTGCAGCTCAATCAGTAATAGGCTCGGGTGATAGTTTTTTCCCTGTCAAAATTTTCAAGAGCCAGTTTCTAAATGAAGATCATGATCTTCCATACGGAACCATCGTATCAGACGGGAAAAAAAGTTTGAAAGTAGCCTGCAATGGCGGCTTTGTAGACATTACAGATCTTCAGCTTGCCGGCAAAAAAAGGTTATCCTGTAAAGAATTTCTTGCAGGATTCAGAAATATAAGTAATTATTGTTTCCAGTCATGAACAATGTAGTCATTCTTGCAGATGGAGAATTTCCTGAACATCCTTCAGTAGTGAAATTACTTGAGAGTTCCGATGCTATAGTTTGCTGCGATGGTGCCGCTGAAAACCTGATAACTTTCGGAATAGTTCCATATGCAATAGTCGGTGATATGGACAGCCTGAGCACGGAGATGCAGTTAAAATACCAGGCACTGATTCATGCAGACAGCGATCAGGAGACAAACGACCTAACAAAGGCATTTCATTATACACTCTCTTTAAATCCCGGGAAAATAACAATTCTGGGAGCTACAGGCGCAAGGGAAGATCATACATTAGGCAACATTTCACTAATTGCAGATTACATTAAGATGTCAGATGCAGAAGTAGAAATGCACACCAACTTTGGAAAATTCATTGCAATTAATAAAAAAACAACTCTTATGCTACCAGTCGGTAGCCAGATATCTGTTTTTGCAATTGACACAAATATCCGGATAAAATCGAAGGGACTTAAGTATAAGCTTGACAGTGTAGTATTTGACTCCTGGTGGAAAGGCACTCTCAATGAAACAACAGAAGAATCAATATCCCTTGATTTTGAATCAGGAAGGGTAATCCTGTATATTGCATATTAAAACAGGGCACCTTTAAAGGGCGCCCTGTTTAATTTTTCTGAAGAAGGGATGCTATTTAACCAACTTGTTAAGTTCTGCTCCAGTTTTAAATCTCACTACTTTTTTAGCTTCAATGTTGATTTTCTTGCCTGTGCGAGGGTTTCTGCCATTTCTGGCATTTCTTTGGTTAACTGAGAAAGAGCCAAAACCTACCAATGTAAGTCTCTCTCCATTCTTTAGCGATTCACTAGCTACATTAATAAATGCATCTAATGCTTTTTTTGCATCGACTTTTGTAAGGTCGGCCTGGCTTGCGATTGCTGATATCAATTCTGCCTTGTTCATAATTAGTTTTTTAGGATGTTGAGTTTCTTGTGTTTGATACAAATGTAAGTTAATAAATTCAAAAAACAAACAAAATTCTTATCTTTTATAAGCAACAGCCCATGTTAATTAGAAATATCCCTTATGTTTTAACCCTCTTTGCATTATGGTTACAAAACTTGGGTATTTGTAATAATTCTTATACATTGTTAGAAGATGTAAGTGAACGGAAATATTCCAATTTCTCCTTTACAGCTTTTTCCAGTTCTTTGCGCTCTTTATCAAACATCACATAACTTTTGCTGTCAGGGAAAAAAGGCCTGTGTCCGTCCATGGTATTGAGTTTGCTTATAATTTTCATGAATTCCAGAGAGGGCAAATCCATGAATATGTCGCTAAAAATGTTCCATATATGATTTACCGCCTGCCCAGACGGGTGCAACATGTCTTCCGAATAGAAACGATAGTCTCTCAGTTCGTCCAGCAATATTTCATAAGCCGGAAAATAATGTACGTTCTCATGCAAGTTTTGCAGCTTTTCTATAGAGAGAAGAAGCACTGCCTTGCTTAATTGATTCCCGTGGGCACCATCTTTCCAGTGTCTGACTGGACTTACGGTCAATATCCAGTTTTTCATGGGATTCTCGGCAATTAAGGGTGAAAGTAGCCTGACTACATCGTCAACATCCAGAGGTTCCCTTTCAAACCTGTTTGGAGGTAGCTTCTGACAATTGGCAACAACTTTTCCGTTGGAGCAGAGACGATAAATCCATCTTGTACCAAGGCTTAAAATTATCCATTTTGATTGTTTGAAATGTATGCTCGCTTCATCTAGTTGTCTGTTTACATTTGATCTTAACTCATCCAGACACATAGCTGAAAAATCACTGCTGTGACTGAAGCTTTTATAAATATCGTCGCATTTTATAAAATCTTCATTTTCAAAATGTCTTCCCGAAACAAGCCTCTCCAGTGACTCCGCTATTGAAGCCGGATTGTACAAAACTCCAAATGGATTGACAATTACGTCAAACCTGAGGTTCTTCATTATTGAACCAACCTCATTTGCAAAGCACGACCCAATAAATAAAACCTTATCACTATAAGATATAGTGGAGGCGCTTTTTTTTATCTCAATCTTTGTCTGTAGTTTCATAGATTATCCTGAATTTTTAAAATACCGGCTCTTCTAATTGGAGAATTTTTAAAGATCTCCAAAAAACTCTCATTATTTAATTTCTTCCAGTCCTCTCTTGAAAAGTCTGTTATAGGTTTATTGTGTTTTTCAGAAAAGACAGGTTTGAACTCTTTCCATGTAGTTGCTTCTCCCTTAGCTGCCCACGGACAGGCCTTAAGGCATATATCACATCCAAAAATACTGTTGTTCAGATTTATCTGGAATTCTTCCGAGTAGTGTCCGCACTTACTTTCAATTGTCTGATAAGAGATGCACTTTCTTGCATCCAGACAAAAAGGGGTCATCAGGGCTCCTGTCGGACACGCCTCTATGCATGAATTACAGTTTCCGCAGCCATTCCTTACAATATCTGTTGAGTATTTTAGCTTCTGGTTAATCAGAATAATACCTATAAATGTGTGGATGCCAAATTTTTTACTTATCAGAAAGTTGTTTTTTCCAATAAACCCCAGACCAGCCTCCCTCGCCCACTCTCTCTCCATGACTGGAGCAGAGTCTACAAATACCCTGGCCTTCATTTTTGGCATCAGAGGCTTTAAGCTCTCTACTATTGTATAGAGTTTGTCCTTGACAACCTTGTGGTAGTCTTCTCCAAATGCATATGAGGCAATCTTCGGTACTCCCTCACTCTGTTCCTGTTCCGGCTTATATGGTGCAAGAAAGCACATTATTGATTTTGTGCCCTTGAGAAGCAGTTCCGGATCTGCCCGGAGTTCTACGTTCCTCGCCATATAATCCATGCCGGCATTGTAAGATTTGTCAAGATATTCCCTCAGCCTTTCAATCTCGGGTATCATTTTTCTGTATGGTGCTGATCCATATTCAAGAAACCCATGTTCCCGGGACAAACCTTCAATTGTTTTGTGAATTTCATCAATATTCATAAAGCAAAATTAGAGATTTACTGTAAATTTTATACATTTGCCTACTTTTTTCTTACAGAATTCAAAATTCAATAATATATGAACGTTTTAGTAGTCGGAGCCGGAGGACAGATCGGTACAGAGCTTATCCCTCATTTACAAAAACAGTATGGACAAGATAACATAATTGCCGCAGACCTCAAAGAAGATGTTGTAAAAAGGCTTAAGGAAGGCTCAATTGCAATCACTTTGGATGCACTGGATATAAAAAATTATACAGAAGCAATTAAAAAATACAAAATAGACCGTATCTACAACCTTGTTGCTCTCCTCTCGGCAACCGGAGAAAACAATCCTCAGCTGGCCTGGTCCGTAAACATGGGAGCTCTTCTAAACTCGCTGGAGCTTGCAAGGGAATTTAAATGCTCTGTTTTCACTCCAAGCTCAATTGGTGCATTCGGACACTCCACTCCTCATAATCTCACTCCACAGGACACTATAATGCGCCCCAATACCATGTATGGTGTATGCAAGGTGTCAGGCGAGCTTCTGAGCGACTATTATTACAGCCGGTTTGGTGTTGATACCAGAAGTGTCAGGTTCCCCGGTATAATATCAAACGGAGCATTACCGGGCGGTGGAACTACCGACTACGCCGTAGAGGTCTTTTATGATATTATCAAAAAAGGACACTATACATCTCCTATTCCTGAAAACTCATTTATGGATATGCTTTATATCCCGGATGCACTGGATGCTTGTACACAGCTTATGGATGCAGATCCCTCAAAGCTCAGGCACAGAAACAGCTTTAACGTAACAGCCATGAGCTTTACTCCCGAAATTCTTTTTAATGAGATAAAAAAACGTATACCTGAAGCTATTTTTGACTACAATGTAAATCCTGTAAAGGCAGAGATTGCCTCTTCATGGCCAGATTCTATGGACGATTCATGTGCAAGAGAAGAGTGGGGTTGGAATCCAAAATGGGGTTTGCAGGAGATGATCGATGATATGATCTGCGCTATCAGGAAGAAAAACCTCTAACCTGCTACTTGGGAGCAATCCTGTAGAGAAACAGTGCTATTGCGGCAAAAACCAGATTCGGTACCCAAAGCGCCAACCATGGAGGCATTATTCCACTGTGTACGAACATCTGGCTGAACCTCAGAAACAATATATATGTAAAGCTCAGGGCCAATCCTATTCCAAGATTAAGACCTATACCTCCTCTTCTTTTCTTTGACGAGAGTGCCACTCCCATAATCGTAAGGATAAATGCTGAAAACGGTACAGCAAAACGGGTATGTTTCTCAATTTGTGCAAACTTTACCCGCATGTCTCCCCGTAGTTTCTGAGTCTTTATTAAATCATTCAACTCACTGTAGGTATACGACTCTACAATATTGTCCCTCCTGTTAAGATCTTTTACAGATAGACTTATGATTGTATCTATCTGGGCACCTTTTGTTATTGTCTCTCTGTTTCCTTCGCTCTTTCTTATATAATAGTCATAAAGCTTCCACCCTTGCCTTACCGAATCCCATACAGCACTCTCTGCCGACAGTTTTGATGTAATGTTATGTCCCTCTATGGTTTCCAGAGTGAACCTGGATGCACTGTTACTTATACTGTTAAAGGATTCCATATAGACATAGGTGCCCGGTGATAGCTGGAAGTGAATGTTCCTGCCGGAGTTATAATACTTCTCCTTTAAATATTTCTCCGTAAAGTCTAGCCTTACCTTGTTTGCCGTCGGAATAAAAAACAGATTCAGAATCAGGCTGAACAGAGCTATACAAAAAGCGGACAACAAATAAGGATACAAAAAGCGGTTAAAACTGATTCCTCCTGCCAGTATGGCCACAACTTCACTGTTAGAGGCCATCTTGGATGTAAAGAATATAACTGAAATGAAAACAAGCAACGGACTGAATAAATTGATGTAGTATGGCAACATATTGCCATAATAATCAAATACTATCGCTTTAAGAGAGGCATTCTTCTGGATAAGATCGTCTATTTTTTCACTTATATCAAAAATAATGATGATACCAATTATCAGAACAAGTATAAAAAGATAGGTTCCTATGAACTTCTTTATAATATACTTGTCAAGTGTGCCAATTTTCAGTTTTCTATCCATTAAAGTTTTGTCTCCAGTCTTTTAACCATTGAGTCTTTCCACGTCTTGTAATCTCCGGCTTTGATATGGCTTCTTGCCTCCCCTACAAGCCACAGATAAAAGGCAAGGTTGTGTTCACTTGCTATCTGCGCCCCTAATATCTCCCCTGCAACAAAAAGGTGTCTTAAATAGGCTTTTGTGTAAACTGTGTCAACAAAAGACGTTCCATTTTGGTCAATTGGCGACAAATCATCGGCCCATTTCTTGTTTCTTATGTTTATTACCCCCTCAGAAGTGAAAAGCATGCCGTTCCTCGCATTTCTTGTAGGCATTACACAATCGAACATATCTATCCCTCTGGCAATACCCTCCAGTATGTTTGATGGTGTCCCTACCCCCATCAGATACCTTGGTTTATCTCGAGGCAAAACAGGGTCAAGTACCTCCAGCATCTGATACATAAGTTCGACAGGTTCTCCAACCGAGAGCCCCCCTATCGCATAACCCTCCCTGTCAAGTTTGACCGCATGTTCAGCTGCTTCTACCCTCAAGTCGGAAAATATACACCCCTGAACTATAGGGAAGAATGCCTGGCTGTAGCCATAGAGCGATTCTGTCTGATCGAAATGTGCCGCCCCTCTCTCCAGCCAGTTTTGAGTAAGTTTAAGTGATTTTTTTGCATATGCGTGGTCAGAATCACCTGGTGGGCATTCATCAAGAGCCATTATAATGTCGGCCCCTATTGTCCTTTGAATATCAACTACTCCTTCAGGTGTGAAAAGATGTTTTGAACCATCAATATGAGACCTGAAGGTGCACCCCTCTGTTGTCAGTTTTCTGTTTGCAGCAAGTGAGAAAACCTGATATCCGCCGCTGTCTGTCAGAATGGGTCCGTCCCACGAGATAAACTTGTGAAGTCCTCCAGCCTTTTTTATAATGTCCGTCCCGGGCCTGAGGTATAAATGATAAGTGTTGCCTAATATTATCTGCGCCTTTATATCATCCTTTAAATCTCTGTGGAACACTGCCTTTACTGTACCCAATGTTCCAACGGGCATGAAAATGGGAGTTTCAATTACCCCGTGATCTGTATGTAATAAGCCACAACTGGCAGATGTATCTGTGTCCTGCGCTGTCTTTTCAAATTTCATTCGCAAAAAATATCGGTTTCATTATCACTTTTGAGCGTTCAAAGGTAATAATTTAATACCTATATTTGAGTTTCAAATCTTTAATCAAATATAGAATTTATGGATGTAAAACTTCGTCTCACATTAATGAATTTTCTCCAGTTTTTTCTCTGGGGGTCATGGCTCATCTCTTTAGGAGGATATATGATTGTTAAACTAAATTTTACCGGGGGACAGGTAGGTGGCATCTATGCCACTATGGGTCTTGCTTCTCTGTTTATGCCGGGACTGCTTGGTGTCCTTGCGGACAGATGGATCAATGCCGAGAGACTTCTTGGACTTTGTCACATAGTTGGTGGAATGATGCTGTTCTGGGCATCTACAGTCTCTGATCCTGACCTTATGTATTGGATAATGCTTCTCAATGCAATGGTATATATGCCCACTATTGCACTTAATAATACTGTATCTTATACTATATTAAAACAACAGGGGCTGGATGTGGTTAAAGACTTCCCTCCTATCCGTGTCTGGGGAACCATTGGTTTTATCATGGCAATGTGGGTTGTTGATTTGTGCGGATGGGGCTTGAGTCCTCTTCAACTTTACGTAGGTTCTGCGGCGGCAATTTTACTTGGTGTGTATGCATTTACAATGCCTGCGTGCCCTCCGGCCAAATCAGAGAAAAAACGGTCACTTATATCTACACTGGGGCTGGATGCCTTAGTCCTGTTCAAAAATCCTAAAATTGCCGTTTTCTTTATTTTTGCAATGCTCCTTGGAGCGGCTCTCCAGATTACCAATACATTCGGGACTCCATTCCTGCATGATTTTGCAAAAACTCCGGCCTATGCATCACTGTTTGCAGTCACTCATCCTGGAATCCTCATGTCGGTCTCTCAAATTTCAGAGACATTGTTTATTCTAGCAATTCCATTCTTTCTCAGACGTTTCGGAATCAAGGCAGTAGTTCTCATGAGTATATTTGCATGGGTTTTGCGCTTTGGTCTGTTTGGGCTTGGCAATCCGGCAGAAGGTCTTATTTTATTGATTATGTCAATGATCATATATGGTATTGCATTCGACTTTTTCAATATTTCGGGTTCTCTTTTTATTGAAACTGAGGCAGCCCCTGAAATAAGAGCCAGTGCTCAAGGGCTGTTTATGATGATGACAAATGGTATAGGTGCTTTTGTAGGAGGCTGGATGAGTGGCTGGGTTGTAGATTATTTCACAAGCTCAGATGGCATTAAGGACTGGCAGAACATCTGGTTTGTCTTTGCGGGCTACGCATTGGTAATCGGTATCATGTTTGCAATTTTCTTCAGGTATAAACATGTCGCTAAACCTGCGTAATGTCAGTTTATCTTCTTTTGGGAATATCTTTGAGGAGAGGCTTAAGACAAGCAGACAATTTATAATAACTTTTGCTACGATTAGTTTCATTGTTGCTCATAACTGATGCATACTGATGGTATACCCATACCCACATATATGTATATGTATCGTAATAATATTCATAATAGGAATACCTGGAAGGTGTTGTGTATTCAACAACTGTTTTGCCACTAGCATCTTTGACAGTTCCTACTGTCTTGTCATTTGTCTCTGACCGTAAGACATTTGAGTAGTCACAACATACTGCAATCTCCACGACTGCAACTTTTCCAAAGTCAGAGAAAGATGATTTGCTGATTGTCTCTGAATTTCTGAACTGGCTTTTGTCCTTATTATACCACACGACTTCAACTATGTATCCTTTCTTCTCAAGGTCCTTTTTTGCCAGGCCAATAATTTCACGATAGTATTTGTCTTTTTCGCAGTATTTATTATTCATATCAATTGCGTAATGACAAAGGATAATTTTTTCAATATTTTCTGAAAATTCTTCCCTGAATTTCTTATTGGAAATATTCCTTACCAGCTCTTCATCGTCACCTTCATAAAGAGTTTTCTGTTTGGTGTATTTCTCAAACCAAGACTGGCCGTGTAATGTGTTTCCATATGAGAAAAATACGGTCAGAAGCAATAAATAAAGTAAATTTTTCATTCTGAATTAAATTAGTTTTATATTTCTGATTACCTTATTATAAAATCTTAACTACACTTTATCAATATCCTTCAGCAATATCTTAACTAATAATTACACGTACCCTCTAATAAGCCCTTCTTAATCTTGATTTTGCATTATATAAAAATACAAATAAAATAAAATAAATTACACAAAAAAAGCAGCCATAAAGCTGCTTTTTTCCTAATTATTGATTGTCAGTTAAACCTTTGTGCGTCCTTTCTGAGGAACTGCCTTGGTCTTGGAATCTACTTGTTTCTTTGGAGCTGCTTTAGCTTTAGGGGCAGCTTTTGTTGCTGCTCCGGCCTCTGCGGGCTTGTCAGTTTTCTTGGCACGGCTTCTGCGGGTTGTAGCTGCCTTTTTAGCTTCTGGCTTGTCTGTAGCTGTTGCTGCTGTAGCGCTGAAGTCAACTAGTTCAATCATTGCCATGTCGGCTGCGTCACCAAGACGGAAACCAAGCTTAAGTATTCTGGTATATCCACCCGGACGTTCAGCAATCTTTGGAGCAATCACTCTGAAAAGTTCTGTAATTGCCTCTTTCTGCTTTAAGTATGAGAAAACTGTACGACGTGAGTGCGTTGAATCATCTTTTGATTTTGTGATCAAAGGTTCGATGTACACACGCAGGGCCTTAGCCTTAGCTTCTGTAGTCTCAATCCTTTTGTGAAGAATCAGAGATGATGCCATATTTGCCAACATCGCTTTTCTGTGTCCACTTTTACGGCCTAAGTGGTTAAATGTCTTATTATGCCTCATTTTTTATAACTTTCTTTTCAATATTATACTTTGTAACATCCATTCCAAAGCTGAGTCTGTAGCGCTCAACCAGGTTGTCTATCTCTGAAAGGGATTTCTTTCCAAAGTTCCTGAACTTCATAAGTTCAGACCTCTGGAGAGACACCAATTCTGCAAATGTGTCAATATCCGCTGCCTTTAAACAGTTCAAAGCTCTCACGGATAGTTCCATATCTGCTAATTTGGTCAATAAAAGATGACGCATACGTAACGACTCTTCATCAAGCTCATTGCTGATAACTTCAACCGGGGTCTCAAGTGTTATCTTCTCATCTGAGAATAGCATAAAGTGGTGAATAAGAATCTTTGATGCCTCTTTTAAAGCCTCTTTAGGATGAATGGACCCATCGGTAGTTATCTCTAAATTCAATTTCTCAAAGTCGGTCTTTTGCTCAACACGCCAGTTTTCTACAGAATATTTTACATTCTTGATTGGTGTGAAAATTGAGTCAATAGGAATAAGTCCAAATGGTGCTTCATCTATACGATTCTCCTCTGCCGGCACATAACCTCTGCCTTTCCCTATTCTCAGTTCAATTGCGAGCGTTACAGATGGCTCCATAGAGCATATTTGCCAATCTGGATTAAGTACCTTGAATGAAGATAGTTGTTTGGAAATATCTTCTGCGGTAAAGTTCTGCTTGCCACTAACCGTTACATTTACAATCTCCGAATCTTCTCCCTCAATCATTCGTTTAAAACGAACCTGTTTAAGGTTTAGAATAATATCTACAACTGTTTCAATAACACCGGGAATTGTTGCAAATTCATGATCGACTCCCTGTATTTTTATTGCAGTAATAGCATATCCGTCAAGAGAAGAAAGAAGAATTCGACGCAAAGCGTTACCTACTGTAATACCATAACCTGGCTCCAGCGGACGAAACTCAAAGCGACCGAATGTCTCGGTAGCATCAAGCATTATTACCTTATCGGGTTTTTGAAATGCTAATATTGCCATTTTATTTTTTATTTAGAGTATAACTCAACTATTAGTTGCTCGTTTATTGTCTCTGGAATCTCTGTTCTGTCAGGAAGGTTCAACAGTTTACCTGTCAAATCGTTTCCATCCCACTCTATCCATGAGAACCTGCTTGCACTACGGGAAACATTATCCTGAATAATCTCTAAGCTCTTTGATCTCTCGCGTACTCCTATTAAATCACCAGGTTTCACTATTGTAGATGGGATATTGCAAATATCGCTGTTAACTACAATGTGGCAGTGATTAACCAGTTGTCTGGCAGCAGCTCTCGAAGGAGCAATGCCCATGCGGAAAACCAGATTGTCAAGACGTGTTTCAAGAAGTAAAATAAGGTTTTCACCTTTACGACCTTTCATTCTTGAAGCTTTCTCGTAAAGATTACGAAATTGTCTTTCAAGAAGACCATATGTATATTTTACTTTTTGCTTCTCTTTTAGCTGAATACCGTACTCAGAACTTTTTTTGCGTTTTTTTGCGAGACCATGCTGTCCCGGAGGATAGTTTTTTTTCTCGTAACTTTTATCGGGGCCAAAAACCGGCTCTCCAAATTTGCGGGCAATTTTTGTAGAAGGCCCTGTATATCTTGCCATATTAAATAATTTAAAATGAATTTATAAGGGTTAAACTCTACGGCGTCCCTTTGGACGACAACCGTTGTGAGGTAATGGAGTAACGTCAATAATCTCAGTTACTTCTATACCTGCTCCGTGAATTGTACGAATAGCAGATTCACGTCCTGCTCCGGGTCCTTTAACATAGGCCTTCACTTTACGTAGTCCCATATCAAAAGCCACCTTTGCACAGTCAGCGGCAGCCGTTTGTGCTGCATACGGAGTGTTCTTTTTAGAACCTCTGAAGCCCATCTTTCCAGCCGATGACCAACTTATTACCTGTCCGGTAGCATTGGTCAAAGTTACTATAACATTATTAAAAGTCGATGAAACGTGCGCTTGCCCGTAAGCTTCAACTTTTACAACTTTCTTCTTATTTGTTGTTCCTGTCTTTTTTGCCATGATCTAGGTTCTATTTAGTTGCTTT
Organism: Bacteroidetes bacterium GWF2_40_14; assembly: GCA_001769195.1. Lineage (GTDB taxonomy): Bacteria > Bacteroidota > Bacteroidia > Bacteroidales > UBA932 > Bact-08. Next base: position 60,995 of record MEOK01000014.1, read on the forward strand.
CTTCTTGTTAGCTACTGTTTTCTTCTTACCCTTACGTGTACGGGCGTTATTTTTAGTAGACTGGCCACGAACCGGCAGACCGATACGATGGCGAATACCTCTGTAACATCCGATATCCATTAATCGTTTGATATTAAGTTGAACTGATGAACGAAGTTCACCTTCAATCTTGAATTCAGAGGAAATAAGTGCTCTGATTGCTGCTATCTGATCGTCATTCCAGTCCTTAACCTTAGTATTGAAATCTATACCCAGCTGGGTAAGGATCGCTTTTGCTGAACTGTGTCCGATTCCGAAGATGTAGGTCAAACCTATCTCTCCTCTCTTGTTGTTTGGTAAATCAACTCCGGCTATACGTGCCATAATTTATTTTTTCTCTTTATTGTTTTCTATTAAAAATTATCCTTGGCGCATCTTGAATTTTGGATTCTTTTTGCAAATTACATACAGGCGACCCTTGCGTTTTACTATTTTGCAATCTTCACTACGCTTTTTAATGGATGCTTTAACTTTCATGTTGTCAATTTTTTTATTTATATCTGAAAGAAATTCTTCCTTTGGTTAAATCATAAGGTGACATTTCGACTCTTACTCTGTCTCCTGGCAAAATTCGGATATAATGCATTCTCATCTTGCCTGAAATATGAGCAATAATTACGTGTCCGTTATCTAATTCTACACGAAACATCGCATTTGACAGGGCTTCTATTATAACGCCCTCTTTTTCTATTGCTGATTGTTTAGCCATTTATCAAATATCTCAATCCTTATAACTTATTATTATTTTTTTCAATGTACTCAAATGTTGATAAAACATCGGGCTTCCCTTTTCTTACTACTACCATTAACTCGTAATGTGCGGAATTTTTCTTGTCTGAGGTACTGACCGTCCATCCATCTTCATGCATGTAGATCGATTTTCCTCCGGCATTTATCATCGGTTCGATACAAATAACCAGACCATCTTCCAGTTTTTTGCCTTGTCCTCTGCTTCCGTAGTTAGGTACTTCCGGAGATTCATGGAGTCTTTTTCCAATTCCATGACCTACCATCTCCCTGACTGCAGAATAACCGAAACTCTCTATATAATTCTGAACAGCAAAGGAGATGTCCCCAATTCTGTTTCCTGTCACCGCTTTCTCAACGCCTCTATACAGAGATTCCTTTGTTACCTTCAACAACTGCGCAGTCTCCTGAGTAACCTCCCCAACAGGAAAGGTGTAAGCAGAATCACCATAGTAGCCTTTGTATATGGTACCACAATCTACCGAGATAATGTCTCCCTCCCTGAGCCGGTAATCAGAAGCGAATCCGTGGACCACAACATCATTGACCGAGATGCAAAGAGAATAAGGGAATCCATTATAACCGAGGAATGCCGGAATTGCTCCGTTGTCACGGATGTAGGTGTCGCCAATTTTGTTAAGCTCCATGGTTGTTATACCAGGTAAAATGTGCTTTCCCACCTCCGCAAGGGTTTTTGATACTAAAAGAGCGTTCTCTCTGAGTATCTCAACCTCATCCTCTGTTTTTAGTTTTATCATTTTTAAAAAGAACTATGAAATCAGGTTACATTCCCGTACGGCCCTTAAGACGTCCAGTCTTCATCAAGCCGTCGTAGTGACGCATAAGCAAATGACTTTCAATTTGCTGAAGCGTGTCCAAAATAACTCCCACTAAAATCAGCAACGAAGTTCCACCGAAAAACTGTGCAAATTGGTTGTTGACTCCGAGCATAGTAGCAAATGCCGGCATAATAGCTATCAGAGCCAGAAAAACTGAACCTGGAAGTGTTATACGAGACATAATCGCATCAAGGTACTCGGCAGTTCTTTTTCCGGGTTTGATGCCGGGAATAAAACCTCCGTTTTTCTTCATATCCTCGGACATCATTGTCGGGTTTACTGTTACTGCTGTATAGAAGTAAGTAAAAGCAACAACCATGAGACCAAAGATAAGATTGTACCAGATGCCGCTCGGATTTGTAAGAGCAGCTGCTAATCCACGAGTAGCATCAAAGCCTGCAAAAATAAGAGGGAACATCATCAATGCCTGTGCAAATATAATGGGCATAACACCAGCCGCATTTATTTTCAAAGGTATATACTGACGGACACCGCCATATTGTTTGTTTCCTACTATACGTTTGGCATACTGAACAGGAATTTTGCGAGTTCCTTGTACAAGAGCTATTGTAGCAACAAATATAAAGAACCAGACTATCAATTCCACAATCAGCATAAGGATACCGCCTCCTGCGCTCTGGTTTACTCTTGCGCCTCCTTCTGCAAGAAGGGCAAATGGCAGACGGGCAACAATACCCACCATTATGATCAGGGATATACCATTACCTAAGCCGCGATCGGTAATGCGCTCACCTAACCACATAATGAACATGGTTCCTCCTACTAGTACTATAGTGGCAAAAATGTTAAATGTGAATCCAGGAAATAAAAATGCTGTCGCAGGTAACTGAACATGCAGGTTTGCCATATAGGCAGGACCTTGCAGTGCCAATATTACAATTGTCAGGTAACGAGTCCATTGGTTCATCTTCCTGCGACCACTTTCGCCTTCGCGCTGTAGTCTCTGGAAATAAGGAACCATGATTCCCAAGAGCTGAATAACAATGGATGCAGAAATGTAAGGCATAACACCCAATGCAAAAATTGAGGCGTTGCCAAAAGCACCACCGGAGAACATGTTAAGCAAGCTTAACAGACCTTCCGATGCCTGATTCTGCAAGTTGTCAAGTTGAGTAGGATCAATACCCGGTAAAACCACGTAGCTTCCTAAACGATAAACCAGCAGCAAAAGCAGAGTATAAACTATCCTCTTGCGCAGCTCTTCAATCTTGAAAATGTTTTTTAAAGTTTCGATAAGTTTTTTCATCAGATAAATTAGATTTTAGTCGCCTTACCTTGCTGTGACTCAATCTGCGCTATAGCCGATTTGGAGAAAGCGTGAGCAGTGATATCCAACTTTATTGTCAAGATACCGTTACCCAATATTTTTACTCTGTCATTTTTTGAAACCAAGCCAGCTTCTATCAATGTATCTATCGCAAAAACTGTCTCTCCCAATTTTTCGCTTAGAGCCTGTAATGTAGACAAGTTTATTGCCTTATACTCGACTCTGTTAATATTATTAAATCCGTATTTAGGCAAACGTCTCTGAAGAGGCATCTGACCTCCTTCAAAACCTGCCTTACGAGAGTATCCCGAACGTGACTGGGCTCCGTTTAGTCCACGGGTAGATGTTCCACCGTGTCCCGAACCTTCGCCGCGACCAATTCTTTTTTCTCTTCCAAGAGCTCCTGATGATGGTGTTAGATTATGTAATTTCATTTGTAAATTCTCCTGTTAGTTTATTTCTTCAACTTTTACAAGGTGTAAAACTTTCTGTATCATACCCTTGTTAATAGGATTCAATTCAAGTTCTACAGACTGATTGATCCTACGGATTCCCAAAGAGGCAAGATTTGCCGCCTGTCTGTCCGTAGCACTGTTTTTACTTATAATTTGAGTGACTCTCACTTTTGACATTACTAATCCTCCTTAACCTTTAAATACTCTGTTCATTGGAATACCACGAAGACCGGCAACGGTATAAGCGTCACGCATCTCTAAAAGTGCAGCAACTGTTGCCTTTACCAGATTGTGAGGGTTAGATGACCCCTTAGATTTGGCAAGGACATCATGTATGCCCACCGATTCAAACACTGCACGCATCGCACCACCCGCCTTAACTCCGGTTCCTTCTGCAGCCGGTTTCATAAACACTCTTGCTCCGCCGAATTTAGCTTCCTGTTCGTGTGGAATGGTTTTCTTGTTAAGAGGAATCTTTACAAGATTTTTCTTAGCATCCTCTATACCTTTAGAGATTGCGGTTGTTACCTCATTAGCTTTACCAAGACCAAAACCAACAACACCTTTTTCGTCACCTACAACAACTATAGCTGCAAAGCTAAAGTGGCGCCCGCCCTTTGTAACCTTAGTAACTCTCTGAACTGCCACCAATCTGTCTTTCAATTCAAGATCGGTAGTCTTAACTTTTTTTACGTTTGTATTTGTCATACTCTATCTTAGAATTTAAGACCACCTTCACGGGCGGCATCTGCTAAACATTTTACTCTACCATGGTAAAGATAACCTCCGCGGTCGAAAGACACCTCAGTGACACCTTTCTCTATAGCGCGTTCTGCTGCCAGTTTACCAACTAATTTTGCAACTTCGATACTAGGTTTTCCTTTGCATATCTCAATAATAGCTTTATCTCTGGAACTTGCAGAGACAATGGTAAGACCCTCAATATCGTTTATCAACTGAACATATATCTGCTTGTTGCTTCTGAACACAGCCAATCTTGGTCTCTCGGGAGTACCATTTACAACCTTGCGAATGCGATGCTGTATTCTTTTTCTTCTTTCAATTTTATTTAAAGCCATATATCCTCCACTTATTATTTAGCGCTGGCCGACTTACCGGCTTTGCGACGAAGTTGTTCACCTACAAACTTAATACCCTTACCTTTGTATGGTTCAGGTTTACGCAATGAGCGTATTTTTGCAGCAACCATTCCAAGTAGCTGCTTATCGAAGCAGGTCATAGTCAATACCGGGTTGGCACCCTTCTTGGCAACCTCTGCCGAAGCCTTTATTTCTGTCGGTAACATCAAATGAATATCATGTGAATAACCTAAGCTTAGTTCAAGGATTTGTCCTTTAACCTCTGCGCGGTATCCGACACCTACTAATTCTTGTTTTACAGTATACCCTGTTGATACTCCGGTAACCATGTTCTGAATCAAAGAACGGTAAAGACCGTGCAGTGAGCGGTGACGGGGTTGATCTGTGGGGCGTGTGACTGTAACTACATTTCCCTCTATAGTGATTGTAATGTCAGCATCAACTTTCTGAACTAACTCACCGAGTGGGCCTTTAACCTTAACCACGTTTCCGGGCTCCACCTTTATGGTGACACCGGCGGGAAGGTTTACAGGTAATTTTCCTATTCGTGACATCTGTTATCTTTTATTAATTTATTACTTTACTATCTGTTTAGTATACGTAGCAGATTACCTCTCCGCCAACATTGAGATCTTTTGCCTCTTTATCTGTTATTACACCTTTAGATGTAGAAATAATGGCAATTCCCAGTCCGTTCAGTACCCTAGGCATATCGTCAACGCCGACATACTGTCTGAGACCTGGTGAACTAACTCGTGATATCTTTTTAATAGCAGGTTTTTTTGTATCGGGATGATACTTCAGTGCTATCTTAATTGTGTTGAATGGTGTACCTTCTACCAGTTTGTAGCTCAGAATGTAACCCTTTTCGTGAAGAATACGGGTTAGTTCGAGCTTCATCTTTGAAGAAGGAATCTCAACAATCTTGTGTCCTGCAAGAGCTGCATTACGAACTCTTGTCAAAAAGTCTGAAATTGGATCAGTCATTTTAGTTTTTTTTTGTTTTTTAACCGACACCCTTGCGGATGCCCGATATCCAATAATTAATTATATATATAAGGTGGCATTCGCCACTTTCATTCTACCAGCTAGCTTTGCGAATGCCTGGGATAAGTCCCTTGCTGGCCATTTCGCGAAACTGGATACGGCTTATACCGAAAATGCGCATATACCCTTTAGGACGACCGGTTAGTGAACAACGGTTGTGCTGACGGACAGGACTTGCATTCTTTGGAAGTTTGTCAAGAGCTGCATAGTCGCCCGCCTCTTTAAGAGCTTTGCGTTTTTCTGCATATTTGGCACATAGTTTAGCGCGTTTGACTTCGCGTGCCTTCATTGATTCTTTTGCCATTATCTATCTCTCTTTTTATAGATTATTTCTTAATATTTTTAAAAGGCAAACCAAATTCACGAAGAAGAGCAAATGCCTCTTCATCCTTACCTGCCGTGGTAACAAAAGTGATCTCCATACCGAGGATTTTTGTAATCTTGTCAATGTCAATCTCAGGATAGATAATCTGCTCCTTTACTCCAAGAGTGTAATTTCCTCTTCCGTCAAATTTCTCACTGATACCTTTAAAATCTCTGATACGAGGTAAAGAGATGGCAATAAGTCTTTCAAGAAACTCATACATCTTTGCAGAACGAAGAGTTACCTTTACACCTATCGGCATACCTTTACGAAGTTTGAAATTTGAGATATCCTTACGAGAGTAAGTCAACATAGCCTTCTGACCGGTAATAGTAGTTAACTCCTGCTGAGCTATTTCCACAAGCTTCTTGTCGCCTGTAGCAGCACCAACACCCTGGTTAATTGTGATTTTGGTCAATTTTGGCACTTGCATTACAGAGGTATAGCCAAACTCTTTCATAAGCTTGCCGATAATCTCGTTTTTATACATTTTCTGTAGAGTTGGAATATATCCTTTAACTACTACTTGAGCACCTTCCGTTTTTGCAGCCTTCTCGACTTTGGCTGCTTTTACTTTAGTGGCTGCCTTTGGTGCAGCACTTGGTTTAGTACTTGCCATTATTTAATCTCCTCTCCAGATTTTTTCGCGTAACGAACTAATTTTCCTTTATCATTCATCCTACGGCCAATACGAGTTGGGCCCCCTTTGACAGGATCCACAACTTGCAGGTTTGATACATGAATGCCAGCCTCTTGCTTAACGATACCACCCTGTGGTTGTTTTGCATTGGGCTTGGTGTGTTTGCTTACCATGTTGATTCCCTCAACAATGGCACGATCCTTTTCAGTAATAACCTCAAGAACTTTACCTGTCTTTCCACGGTCGTTCCCGGCATTTACATACACGGTGTCGCCTTTCTTAATATGTAGTTTCTTATTCATATCCTTTCTATACCTTAAATTATAACACCTCTGGTGCTAAAGATACAATCTTCATATAGTTCTCACGCAACTCCCTGGCAACTGGTCCGAAAATACGGGTACCACGAACCTCACCCTGGCTGTTTAATAACACACATGCATTGTCGTCAAATCTTATGTATGAACCATCTGCACGACGGATCTCTTTTTTTGTACGAACTATTACCGCTTTTGACACTGAACCTTTCTTAGCATCGCCTCCTGGTATTGCACTCTTTACGGTAACTACTATTTTATCGCCAACTCCGGCATAACGGCGGCGGGTCCCCCCCAGAACTCTGATACAAAGAACCTCCTTTGCACCACTGTTGTCTGCCACCAATAATCTCGATTCTTGCTGTATCATGGCTTATTTAACTTTTTCAACGATTTCTACTAGTCTCCAGCATTTTGACTTACTCAAAGGGCGAGTCTCCATGATGCGAACGGTATCCCCTTCGCTACATTCGTTATTCTCGTCATGAGCAACAAATTTAGTGGTTTTATTTACGAACTTACCGTAAATAGGATGTTTTACTTTTCTTTTAACTGCAACAACAACAGACTTATCCATCTTATTGCTTACCACTACTCCTACTCGTTCTTTACGAAGATTTCTTTCCATGACTATTTTTTGTCCTGCTTAGTTTCAGACTGGCCCAACAATGTGAGCATTCTGGCAATATTTCTCCTTGCTTTTTTAATCTGAGATAAATCATCTGACGGAGAAATAGAATGATTCATCTTTGTGCGCAACAGATTTGTTTTTTCAGTCTCAATGCGCTCTCTAAGATCATTTAAGGATAACTCGCGTATCTCTTTAGTTTTCATTTTACTTCTGCATTAAATTATTCAGTATAATCTCTACGAACTACAAATTTTGTAATTACAGGAAGTTTCTGAGCACCTAAACGAAGTGCCTCTTTGGCAATCTCCAACGGAACTCCTTCTGCTTCAATCAACATACGGCCCGGTGTAATAGGACATACGAACCCCTCTGGAGCTCCTTTTCCTTTACCCATACGAACCTCAGCTGGTTTCTTTGTAAATGGCTTATCAGGGAAAACGCGGATCCAAATCTGACCTTCACGTTTCATGTATCTTACTACGGCCTGACGGGCAGCCTCAATTTGCTGGCCTGTGAGCCAACAAGACTCAGTGGTCTTGATCCCGAATGATCCAAATGAAAGTTGATTGCCCCTTTGAGCAATTCCTTTCATACGACCTTTCTGCTGCCTTCTGAATTTGGTTTTTTTTGGTTGTAACATTGTTTTTTTACAGTTTAACGATAACAGTAAATATGTTTGTGGTGCTTTGGTCTAAAAAAATAATAGGCTAAACCCCTATCCCTTAGCTAGATATGCATATTGGTCACATATTTAGCGGGATGCAAATATACCAAAAAAATTAAATGTGCAAAAGAATATGCGAAATATTTACAAAAAATGAATCTTCATCAGACGAATAAGATTTCCACCCCAAAAGAGTTTAAGTTCCTTTCTTGTATAACCTCTGCTAAGGAGTTCAATTGTTATATTCTTCATTTTTGAGGCATCCTCAAGGCCTACGACGCCACCTCCGCCATCAAAATCAGTACCTATTCCTACGTGCTTTATGCCGACAAGCCTTACCACATAATCTATATGGTCAGCTATATCCTTTACGGTAACAAGTTCTTTGGGTTTGTCCGAAAGAAAGAACCCTCCGGTGGCAACCTGTATGAGCCCACCTTTGGCGGCTATTGCCTTTATCTCATCGTCCTTGAGGTTTCTGTTGTGATTCTTTATGTTATATACACCTGAATGGCTAGCAATAACCGGCAGGTTGCTTACTTCAAGCACGTCATATAATGTAGCGGTTGATGCATGAGATAAATCTATCAGCATACCCAGACGGTTCATCTCTTTGACTATCTGAGCTCCAAAATCCGACAATCCTCCGTGTTCTGTAAGGGTATCCATCGATGCATCACAAATATCGTTATTGTTGTTATGGCACAGTGTGATTGCCCTTACTCCCATCTTATAAAAAACCTCAACTTCACTTATATCCTTTTTTAATGCATAGCCATTCTCGATTGCCTGAACCACAGAGACAATGCCTTGCCTTTTGTTTTTAAGTAAGTCTTTGGTATTGAGCGCAATTGCTGTACCCTTGTATGATAGAGTATAATCCTTGAATTTTTGCAGTTGCGCTTTTGTGTAGCTGTTGGCGGCAAGAAGAGATACAGAATCCCTCTTACCTTGTTTTATATATATAGCAAAGAAAGCGGCGTCCAGTCCTCCCTCCTTCATAAAAGGAAATGTCACCTGAATTTTAACTCCCGGCCTGGCATCGGGATTATTCAGACGAAGGGCAGAATCATTATGTGTGTCTATAGTAAGTACTTTCTTGTGGATTTTGTCTGCAGTTTTTATGAGATCTGCACCTGTATGGTTTTGTGAAAAGAGCTGTTTTGGCAAAAGTAATACAAGCGCAAAAACAGAAATAGCAGCAAGTGTTATTCTAAGATTCTTCATCATTATAACTTAATTTAAATCCAAATATAATGTTTTTGGTCTGATTCTTGAACATGTCACTATAAAAGCTAATTTTGCAAACCAAAATAATTATTGCACCATATAATTCATGTTCAGATTTCTTCTTAAATGCTGTGCTCTTCTGCTCGCACTATTTTCACTTGAGGTAACAGGCATTTCTCAGGAGAGGGGCTCTGTTGTTGGTTATAAAATCAGTGGCAGGGATACTGTATACCAGATCAAGATTAATGATCTGTATCTTTTCTCAAGACCAAAGAACCGTAAAAACAATAAAGAGTGGAGAGAGTATTACAGGCTTGTTTACAATTTCAAAAAAACTTATCCATATGCTCTTTTAGCAAAAGAGAAGATTAATGAAGCCGACAGTGTATTGAAAAGCAAAAAATTCAACAGCAGGGAGCGAGAGAAATTCATCCATGGCTTCGAATCGCAGCTTTTCCGGGATTTTGAAAAACCTCTGCGAAAAATGACTTTTTCACAAGGGAAACTGCTTCTTAAGCTAATTGACCGTGAAGTTGGGCAAAGTTCGTACTCTCTTATCAAGAATTACAAAGGTGGCTTTAATGCAGGTTTCTGGCAGGGAATAGCAAGAATATTCGGTTCTGACCTCAAGCAGCCATACGACAAGTTTGGTTCTGATAAGCTTACGGAGGAGCTGGTGATTATGTACCAGAATGGTTCTTTCGATTACCTGTACTACTCACTTTATTACTGATGATTTCAGTCTCTGGCAGAGAGCCATTCCATTTTATCTACTGAAGCATCATAGCGAAGATATTCGCATCCGTGAATCCACTCTCCTAATATATAGAAATCTGCACCCATAGGAGTTTTGATGTTTCCGGGGGTATGGACATGCCCGAAAATAAAGTAATCAGGTTTTTTACCCTTCTCATATTCACACGCAAATTTGTAAAGGGGATCTGCCTCTCCTCTGAACTTGTAAATTGCACCGCCTGAGAGTCTGCTGCTCTCCGACCATCTTGAGGCAACAGCAAAGGTCCATCTTGGATGAACAGTTGCCAGCATAAACTGAAGAAAACTGGAATGGAACATCTTTTTTAGTAGCAGATGCGATGGTTCCCTGGATGTGAGTTCATCGCCATGAGCGAGACAAAATTTCTTGCCGGCTATATCCACGACTGTCAACTCAGCTAAAATCTCAATACCTATCTCCTTCTCAAGGTATCCAAAGGTCCACATGTCATGATTTCCTTTTAAGAAATACACCTTTACACCTCTGTCCGAGAGCGATGACAAAGCGCCCAGAACACGTGTGTAACCCCTGGGCACAACATATTTGTATTCAAACCAGAAATCAAAGATATCTCCTATAAGGAAAAGGGCCTTTGTCTGAGGAGGCAACTCCCTTAAAAATTTTGCAAACCTAAGCTCTCTCTCTTGCGGGCCAAAAGCCCTGAGACCAAGATGAACATCAGAGACAAAGTAATATAACGAGCTTTCAGTTTCCATGGCATTTAAAATATTACATATCCCAGGCAAATCAAGCCTGCAACTGCACAGTATATGGCAAAACCTAAAAGCTTTGCTCTGCTGACCAGTGCAACCATCAACTTACAAGCCAGAAGTCCGGCAACGAATGCCGAAATAAAACCCAACATTAACGAAGTTGCACTTATTCCCGATGAAGACAGCGAAAGGTTTCCTGAAACCAGCTCCAGAAAAGCCTCTCCTAATACCGGGACAAGAACCATCAGAAAAGAAAATTTTGCCACCTGGTCTTTTTTAACGCCCAGCAGTAATCCAGTCGATATAGTAGTACCCGATCTTGAAAGGCCCGGCAAGACAGCAACTGCCTGAGCAACTCCTATTAAAAAGGCACTTTTATATGAAAGCTCCCTCTCTTTGGGTTTGTAATAATTTGAAAGTGTAAGCAAAAGAGCTGTCAACATGAGACAAATACCAACGATAAGGAGCCCTGAGCCGAAGATTGTCTCTACATAATTTTTGAAAAATAGTCCGATAATTAAAACCGGAATCATGGAAATAATAATCTTGTAGACATACGAAGTCTCCTCGTTGGCTTTGAACTTAAAAAAACCTTTGAACAACTTCCATATCTCATCTCTGAATACCACAATAGTGCTTGTCACAGTTGCAGCATGTACAATAATTTCGAAGGCCAGATTATCACTCTCTATGCCCAGTATCTCTTTTCCAATCGCAAGATGACCACTGCTGCTTACCGGCAGAAATTCTGTAAGTCCTTGAATGAACCCTAATAACACAGACTCAAGGCCACTCATTTTTGTTTTGGCTTATACATTATGGCAAAGATTTCCACCACAAAACCCATTAGAATCAACACAGGGGCCAATACAATACGACTGAAACTGAACATCTCCTTTTCAGGAAAAATGCCCGGGTCGGTTGCTCCTCCTCCTGTCATAACCACATAGCCAATTATCATTAAAGCAATACCGGCAATTACATAGATAAGGTTCTTGTATGGCATTGCAAACCTCTCTTGATTTTCGATTTTAATTTTACTCATATTATCAGTTTGTGTTTTTATCAATAATATATTTTGTCTGAAGAGACAGATACAAGTTTATTTACTACAAAAAATGTACTTGTCAGGCAAATAAGTACACCCGAGACAATAACGGCACCAAGAACAATAAGAATCATATTCTGGTCAAATATAAGGAATAGCTGCGGAAGATCCTTCCAGACGAAATAGAGTAAAAGAGAGAGCAGCAGCGCTGCAACAATGCCTGATATCAATCCCTGGTATACTCCCTGTATTAAAAAAGGCTTCCTGATGAACGACTTTTTAGCTCCTACAAGTTTCATTGTGTGAATTGTGAATCTCTTGGAATAAATATTTATTCTTACTGTGTTGTTTATGAGGACGAAAGATACAAAAAGAAGCAAAGCCACAAAGAAGGCCAATACTATTCCAAGCCTCTGCATATTCTGGTTGATGATATTCACCAGTGACTCCTGATATACCAACTCCTTTACCACAGGATCTGCCATTAACTCTTTTTTGATGATTTCAAGACTATCGGTGAGCATATAATCTGCTTTAAAATACAGGTCCACAGATTGGGGTATAGGGTTGACATCAAAAATCTCAAGAAAATCCTCACCTAAAAGTTCCTTCATCTCTTTTGTTCCCTGTTCTTGTGATATGAACTCAGCTCTTTTTACAAAAGTTCTCAATCCCAGATTGCGGGATATGGATTGTGCCTTTTCTGCAGGGGTTCCATCCTCAAATATTACAGTAAGTTTAATGTTTTCCTTAAAATAGTCCGAAACAGATTTTGCATTCACAGCCAGAATACCAATTATTCCAACAAGCAGCAGCACCAGGCTGATGCTGATAACCGATGAAAGATAGGACTGAATCAGCCTTCCCAGAATTCTTCTTTTTTCTCTATTTTTCATAATGCATCAAGAGCCAAAGATAGATATTTCTACTAAATTAAATTAATTTTATTACCTTTGTAGAGAATTTGCCTAGAAAATACAATCAATAAAATGAGTGAACCAACAAGAGTACTTTATGTGAGCTCTGAAATATTTCCGTACATGCCGGAATCCGGTATCTCCTCTATCGGGAGGTTCCTGCCACAGGGAGTACAGGAGAGAGGTTGTGAGATTCGCTCATTTATGCCAAAATACGGATGCATAAACGAAAGAAGGAACCAGCTTCACGAAGTTATCCGCCTGTCCGGCATGAATATTATCATAAATGACATCGACAGACCCCTTATTATTAAGGTGTCATCTATTCCGGCTGCCCGTATGCAGGTATATTTCATAGACAACGAAGACTATTTCTTCAGAAAACAGATATTCAAAGACGACAACGAAGAGTATTTTGCAGATAACGACGAAAGAGCTATTTTCTTTGCCAGAGGAGTCCTTGAGACAGTAAAAAAACTTAGATGGAAACCTGATATCATACATTGTCAGGGCTGGGTATCTCACTTGTTGCCAATATATTTGAAAAAGGTTTATCACGATGATCCTATTTTTACAGAGAGCAAAGTAGTGATTTCTCTTTACGATGATGCATCTGACCAGGTTTTTAACGATTCCACAAGATCTAAAATAATTGTGCCGGGCATAAAGAATAAGGATTTGGAACTTTTAACTCCTGCGAATGGCATAAATCTTGCTAAACTAGCTATTCAGTATGCAAATGGTATAATTATGGGCAGTGAGAGCATCTCATCTGAACTTGTAGATATGGTGCTTAAGAATTCGGTTCCAACTCTACCTTACAAAGACATTTCACAACCAGAATCTACCTACATACAAGACTACATTCAATTTTATGATCAAATTTTGGGGAAAAATGACAAAAAGGACTAGTTTCCAATCTGCTGCGGCACTACTTTTATTTTCACTTATTACAGTTTCCTGCATAACTACCGACAAATCTCTCGGGGATAATCTTATTCCTGACAATTATAATGTCAATATTAAAATAGCAGAGGTTAACGTTCCTGTCCAGATGAAGATGTCGGACAGCCTTCAGACAATATTCCCCGGATATCTGCTTGTTGGAGCTTATAAGGATCTGGACCTGGGAACAACCATTTCAGGAGCGGCATTTCAAATCATACCAAATATTACTGACAATGACTTCGGAGATAATCCTGTCCCTTCATATATAAGGATATCAATGGCCGTTACCCAGACTCTTGTACTTAACACAGAAGAGAAGAACGTACCCCAGAACATCTACCTCTATACGTTAAAGAAAGATCTGGACTCAACAACCGCCTTCAACAACTCAATAAAGCTTTCCGATGTAAATCCGATACCAATAAATACAGGCGGGACAGTATTCATGGGTGGCGACAGCATTGTCATGAATCTCTCACTTGACTTTGCAAAATCTCTTCTTACAGCTACACAAGATGAGAGAGACAGTTCAGACATATTCGTGAAGAGATTCAAAGGCCTGTTCATGGCTACAGAACCCCTTCCTGGTGCAATAAAAGGAGGAAGGTTCAATATTATTAACCCTTCTGATGTTTATTTGGAACTTATGTACAGGCATGTAGAAGCAGCAGAAAGCATTGACAAAGACAGTCTTCTGTACTACTACATATCTACTACAAGACCATATGTCAATTCAATTAGTCACTCAACAAAAAGCATGGAATCGGTTTATCCCTCGGGTAAAATTTTCATGGAGGGTCTTGCCGGAATCAAACCATACATAGATTTTGCTGAGATAAAAGGCTTATTTTCGACATGGGCGACATCGCAAAACATTAGCCTTTCTCAGGTTATAATTGCCAAAGCCGAACTAAGGCTCCCTTATGAGTTTCCAGCTAGCTATCTGACAATGGGGCAATTCCCTTCACAGATTTATCTATCTACCCGCGAACAGGCAGCCACAACATATAAACTGCCTCTGTATGAACCAGTATCAGATATAAGGGTGCAGAGCACGGGCATGAATAACAGGTCTCTTATGTATTATTCTCTTGATATAAGCGGATACCTTCAGAAAGTATTCAAGGGCACACTTACAGGAACATCATTGCAAACATGGATATCGCCAATTGCACAGGAGACAAACTCATATACTGGCGACATATCTTACTATATTGACAATCTGGTCTATAGCAAAGCAACTCTGAATGGTGCAAACGCCACACGTAAGCCGCAGATTATATTAACCTACGCAGTAATGCCTTAAATTAAATAAGGTTTCTTATTTTATCTTTTTGAAAATTATTGAGGAGTTGTGTCCTCCGAATCCAAAGGTATTGTTTAGAGCAACATTTACCTCTCTCTTCTGAGCATGATTGAGAGTCAGATTCAGTTTATAGTCAATCTCAGGATCTTCTATATTAAAGTTTATTGTTGGTGGTACAATGCTGTCTGCAATTGCGTGAACGCAAGCAAGTGCCTCTACTGAACCGGCTGCACCCAGAAGGTGACCGGTCATTGACTTTGTTGCGCTGATATTAAGATCATATGCATGTGCCCCAAATACTGCCTTAACAGCTTTTAGCTCTGCAATGTCGCCAAGAGGAGTAGCTGTACCATGTACATTTATATAATCAACATCTTCCGGTTTTAAACCGGCGTCATTTATAGCAATTGTCATCACTTTTATTGCCCCTAATCCTTCCGGATGAGGCGCTGTTAAGTGATAAGCATCTGCAGTCATGCCTGCGCCTACAACCTCGCAATAGATTTTTGCACCTCTTGCAATTGCATGTTCGTACTCTTCGAATATAAGTATACCGGAGCCTTCGCCCATTACAAAACCGTCTCTTGTTTTGTCAAAAGGACGGGATGCAGTCATGTAATTGTCATTATTTGTAGATAGTGCCTGGGCCGAATTGAAGCCGCCTATGCTTGGCACAGAAATTCCTGCTTCTGAGCCACCGGTGACAATAATGTCTGCCTTTCCCATCTGAAGGTAAGTGAATGCGTCTATCATTGCGTGAGTAGACGATGCACAAGCAGAAACCGTGGCAAAGTTAGGTCCCCTGAAGCCATACTTCATTGATATGAGCCCGGGGGCAATGTCAGGAATCATTTTTGGAATAATAAAAGGGCTAAAACGAGGGATTTTTCCTCCCTCGAAATAGCCCTCAACTTCGTTGAATAGCGTGGTTATGCCACCTATTCCTGAACCGATTATCACACCAATCCTCTCCGGATCCATACCCTCAAGTATGTTGCTGTCGTTTACTGCTTGTTCCGCAGCTATTAAAGCAAACTGAGAATATAAGTCAAGCTTCCTCTCCTCCTTGCGATCAATTCCGTATTTACTCGGTTCGTAATTTTTTACCTCACAGGCAAACTTAGTTTTAAAAAGAGAAGTGTCAAATCGGGTGATAAGACCAGCTCCACTCAGTCCTTTATCTAGATTACCAAAGTACTCTTGAATATTGTCTCCTAATGGATTTATTGTACCTATACCAGTAACAACAACTCTTTTTAATTGCATAAGCTTGTGTTAAGAAATTTATTTAGCGTTTTTCTCGATGTAAGAGATAGCGTCTCCAACTGTAGAGATTTTCTCAGCTGCTTCGTCCGGAATGGTTATACCGAAAGCTTTTTCGAACTCCATAATAAGTTCTACTGTGTCTAAAGAATCAGCACCCAAATCGTTTGTAAAACTAGCTGTTGGAGTTACCTCAGATTCCTCAACGCCCAACTTGTCAACGATGATGGCCTTAACCTTTGCATTAATGTCTGCCATGATTAATAATAATTAGTTAATAAAAAAAGTGTTTGTTATTTCAAAATTAGGTTGCAAAGAAAGATAAAAAAATCGTAAAATGAAAATTTCTATAAAGTGAATTAATAACCCCCTGACAGTCTGTGTATAAAAATTATTGGTGTAGTTAAAAATTAGTACTGTTTTTTGGTTTTTTTTCTTACCTTTGCCCCCTCAAATGTTTATAAATGAGCCCTATAAAAATTGCTATTTTCGCTTCCGGTTCAGGAACAAATGCCGAGAATATCGTCAGATATTTCAAGGATAGTACCCTCTGCAGAGTGGATCTCATATTAAGCAACAAAAACGATGCCTATGTGTTGGAAAGAGCCAGACAGCTTGGCGTTGAATCATTTGTATTCTCTGCCCATGAACTTGGTGAAACCGATATCGTAAACGACCTGCTTGATAAAAAAGGTATTGACTATATAATTCTGGCCGGCTTCCTGCTTAAAATACCCAATAACTTGCTTGCAAATTTCCCTTCAAAAATTATCAATATTCATCCGGCATTGCTACCTTCTTACGGAGGCAAGGGTATGTACGGGATGAATGTCCACAAGGCCGTTGTTGAAGCCGGAGAAAAGGAATCAGGAATAACCATACATCTGGTTGATGAACACTACGACAACGGAAAGATCCTGTTTAGAGCAGTATGCCCCGTTTATCCCGGTGAAACGCCGGATTCACTGGCGGAAAAAATACATGTTCTAGAATATGACCATTACCCTAAGGTCATAGAAAAGTTCCTAATGGATATTTCTAAGTAGTGGTACTGCAATTCGGAATCCTACTGATTGGTATCTGACACCTCTGAATCCTGCAAATACGCCAATTCTAACCATGTCATTTACCCCAACAGAATAACCTATTTCTGTGTGGTGCAAGCCAGTCTCTGTCAACCACAGGGTGTGGAGGTGAATAGACTCGTTTATCAGGGAAGAGTTAAGGAAGGGAAGATGTTTGAGCAGAATATATTCGGAATTGTAATTTACCATCCCTTGCACCCATCTGTCCGGTGTGGAGAGGTTGTAGTTATCGAGAAGGAGAAAGCATCTGTCAAAATCATCCTCAGACAACATAATGTTATTCGCCCTGAAATGTTTGTAATCGGGGAAGAACAGCCTCTCTTTGTTGATGAACATACCAGTGAGAAGGTTGTAGTTAATTTTTGAGTAGATATTGAGTTTTATGCTTTGTGTTACACCAAGGGTAACAGAGGCAAACCTGGAAGAAACCGGGTTGTTACTGCCTGGTGCTACAGTAAATCTGAGCATAAAAGTGGGATATGCGGAATGTAAATATTGTTTATGCCCACCCTTTGACACTCTGTAGAAGTATTCCGGCGTATAGGTTACACCGGAAGAGAACAGGAGTGCCGAGTGATTGATAAACTGAGGAGAGTATATGTTTTGCGGTAAATTCGGTTCAGACACTTTTCCGAAAATGCTCTTTACATTTCCATTGGTAAGATACTCTCTACGTTGGTATGAGAGTTGGAGATCAAGACGGAGTCCATTGGCGATATCTATACTGTTGTTCAGTTCCAGATAATCTTTAGACATTATTTTAACAGGGGAGTAACCGTAAAAAAAAGAGGAATACGAATTTATTGCCCTGCTTGTTGCAGAGTTTGAACTGATATCTGATGTTGTGCTACCAAAAGTCAATTTTAATTTTCCTCCTTTTAACGGCAGGTATGTGAGTGTGAAATCGTTTTGCCATAGAACTATTTTCCTTGCTGTTGAATAGTACAGAGATGGGGACATCGTCAGTGATTTCGTACTGTCTTTGATGTATCCCAATGTGATTTTTTGCCCTAACTGATAACCGTCGACAAAATTGAAGTCACCAACAACATCCTTTAGACCACCGAATGAAAAATACCACTTTTTCCCAAGTTTGTACTTATGGCCAAAAATTATCTGTTCTATCGGCGTTCCTCCCTTTCCCCCGTTCTGACTCTTTACAGAATCCTCCGTTTCTATCTTTTTGTACTCTATCTTGAGGCTATCAACCGATTTGTACGACTTTATCTCGTCATCTCTGAGCGGCAGCTTTCTGACAGCCAGCCAGTATGTGGAATCTCTCTTTTTTGCAGTTGAATCAACTATAACTTTTGTTGACGTTGTATCTTTCTTTATCTCCAGACACTTTTTTTGTGTCAGGGTTTTTTTCTTTATAACCTGCGGAGTGACACTATTCTCTTCAATACTCTTGTATGTAATGGATGAGTAGTATTTTCCAACTCCTTTAACACCAAATATGTCTACGGTATAGTCTATTGTATAGCCGGTCGGAAGAAAGATATTCTCTCTGACCTCATTGTAATTAATCTTGCTTTCGGACTTTATTCCAGATTGAGACGAAGTAAGTTCTGCATACGATACGTTCCAGGTTTCGTCTACTATACAGATATAGCCGGAAAATAGTTTGGCTCCTCCTTTTTTGGGCACAATCTGAATTTTATTAACCACTCGCCCATTTTCATTTACAATACCCTTAAATACGAAATTATAATAGGTAAGCGCCTGTGGCGATAATGGAGAGATCATTCCCATCAGTATCGGATCATAGATACAGGATTTCAACAACAATGAATAGTCTCCGGGGTCTACTTCGTCGGGTATTGTGCTCGAAAAGGCTTTTATTGTCTGTTGATATGTATTGGGTGATTTATATGCAATTTCTGATTGTGACTCAACCAGAAAAAGTTTGTTAAGTACAAGGTTGACCTTATTCTTTTTTAACTGATTTTTAACAATCCATGGAAGGGCGGTTATCTTCATTGTTCCTTTCATGTATGCTTCTGACTGGTACTCCTTTAGCTGATATCGGTAGAAAGGTCCCTTTGCGATTGCTTTCCGCATGATTTCGTTTCCACGTTTATCTCCCCTGCCACTGAATTTCACCTCCTTCAGTTCATAAAATGTCTCCTGTAGCTTTATTATTTTGCTCAAATCTTTGTCCTCTACTGAAATCGAGAACTTTTCACGTCTGTAGCCTAGTGATGAGGCTTCGCAACTATATCTGCCGGGAGTGAGGTTAGTCCGGAACTCACCGAGATTGTCTGCACTTATTCCAGACTTCAATTCGTAGATAAATATTGTTGCATTTGGTACAGGAGCACCTTTTTCGTCTATAATCCTGCCGCTGAAGATTTGTGAAAAAGCAGGAAAAACAATCAACAAAAAAAGTGAAGATACAAATACCCTCATACCGACGCTACCACTTGTTAAGGTGCATCTTGGCCTCTACCCACTTATTCTTTGGGGTCTGAGGACCTTTTGGATAGCCAATTGGAATAAGGCATAGAGGTTTGTATGGCAGTGGTATTGAGAGTGCTGTGGTTATTATATTCATCCTCTCTTCTGACGGGTATGCCAATGTCCACACCGCACCAAGACCAAGCGATTCCGCTGCAAGAAGTATATTCTGAGTGGCTGCAGAACAGTCCAGATACCAATATGGCGACTTTTCGGGATTACCAACGACGATTATTGCAGCCTGTGCATCTTTCAACATCTTTGCATAAGGTAGATTTTCAGAAAGCTTTGCCATTGCTTCTCTGTCCTGAATTACGAGAAACTCCCATGGCTGACGGTTCATTCCTGTTGGTGCTGCCATTCCTGCCTTGACGATAGTTGTAAGGTTCTCTACTGATACTGGCTGGTCGGTGAAACTTCTTACACTTTTGCGCTGATGGATTGTTTCTAAAGTGGGATTTTGCGCCATTAATGTCATGTTTAGAAGAAACATGAATGAGACTAGCGTTAAAAAATTCTTTTTCATCTTTCTGATATTTATTGTCTGTAAATAATTTCGCTAAAAAGAATAATTGCCGGTATAAGGATTTTGTCATTGAACACGTATCCGGGCTGATGGATATCCGGGTTCCCCTCTCCGTTGCCTATATCAAAGAATGTGCCAGCCGATTTTAATGTAAAGAAAGAGAAATCGTCTGAACCTCTGGTGGGTTCCTTTGCATATATGATGTTTAATCCGCCCTTGCCTGCTGCTTTTATGACAATGTCATTTGCCTCATCACTGTTTACTGTTGCGGGAAACCTGTCGTGATAAGTGATTTCCAGCTTCAGACCCTGCCTTAATGCTTGCTCTTTGGCAAAATCACCTATCATACTGCAGAGTTTGTCAAGGTCGGGATCCTTGAAGCTCCTGAGGGTCAGTCTAAGGCTTCCCTCTCCGGGTGTAACTCCGTAATTCACCTCGCCAACCTCTATGTTTACAACTGTTGCCAGTATAAAATCAGAGAAGATGCCCTTGATGCAGTTCAGTCTCTTTACCTCCTGAACCGTTGATATTATGGCATCTGTAGGGGATTTTGCCTGTTCGGGAAATGCAGCGTGAGAGGGCGCCCCGACAAACTTAAGTTCCATACCGGTTGAACCTGCTGCATAGGTGCCTTTATGAATTATTATGCTGTTTAGTGAATAGTTTGGATTGTTGTGCAGTGCATAGGAAAAATCAAACTTCAAACCCAGCTTTTCAATATCTTTTACCATAAGTGCCGCCCCCTCTCCTCTCTCCTCTGCCGGCTGGAAAAGCAGATAGACCTTTCCTTTGAAATTTCTGTCTGAGCCCAGTTTCATGGCTAGCCCCAGCAGTATTGTCATGTGGCCGTCGTGCCCGCAGAGATGCTCGCAACCTTTGTCGGTTTTTATAGCATCCATCTCACATCTGAACATTTTTGAAGGGCCGGGCTTTTTGCCTGAATATTCAGCAATTATTCCATATCCGCCCACTCCTTTATATATCTGGTCGGGAGCTGTCTGTTCCAGATATTTAAGCAGGATCTTTGCCGTACCCACCTCTTTGTGTGAATACTCAGGGCAGGCATGAAGCTCTTTTCTGATATTTATGAGTTCCTGGGAATTTGCTTTTATCGACATAACATTGAGTGTAATTAACAGCAACAGTTTGCATGAAAGAAGTGTTTTCATCATGTCATATTTTAATCAAAAATAGAAAATTAATTTGGGTGATTGTTATTTTAAGTCCAATTTTGCCGCCCGTAATAGATAAATAAGATTTTATGAACAGAAAACTAAAGAGACGAGCCCCCATCTGCTTTAAAAGATGGAAACGAACTCCATGGGCTGCATTTGCTTCCATGGGCAAAACAATCAAAATAGGAGTTCTTTGTGTGACATACTCGCTTCTGGTAATGCAGAGCCAGCCTCTTCTGGCTCAGGGCGAGACAAAAAGCGGGAACGATACTATAAGGACACTCGAGGAGTTGGTCATAGATGCGGGACGGCCCACCCCTTTTCAGCCGCTGGTACGCGTAGTTGCGGTTATTCAGCAAAAAGAGATTGAGCGGGCGGCTGTTCAGAATCTTACGGATCTATTACGATATATACAGGGGACGGACCTCAGGAGCCGTGGAAGCGAGGGGGTTCAGGCAGATATAAACATACTTGGGGGGACATTCGATCAGACAATGGTCATGATAAACGGGATAAACTTCACGGACCCGCAGACAGGGCACCACTCCTTGAACATTCCAGTGGAACTGTCACAAATTGAGCGAATTGAAATTCTTCAGGGACCGGGTGCATGGTCCAACGGCTCGGTTGCATACTCAGGTGCCATAAACATTATTACTAAGAATCCCTCTGAAACAGGGTTAGGTGCCTCTCTGCTGGGGGGTAGCTTTGGTTATTTTAAAGGGAGTGCCAATATAGGTTTCAGGAAGATTACGGCAGACAGATTGTGGCAGATAAGTGGTCAGGCAGGTGGCGGTCACAGCCGTTCCGATGGTTTTGCCAATAATACGGACTTTGGTATTACTAATCTCTTCTCAAATGTGAACATCACAAACAGGCGCGGTCACTCTTTTGCACTGCAGGCTGGTTTCCAAAGCAAGGATTTTGGCGCCAACAGCTTCTATACAATTGCGTACCCTGAACAGTTTGAGAGTACCATGCTCTTCCTCTCATCCCTACAGTATCAGTATATGAGAGGTCGCTGGCAGATTAAGGCATCGGTCTACCAGAGAAGGCACTTCGACCGTTTTGAGCTTTTCAGATATGAGGCCCCTGCATGGTATAAGGGTCACAACTACCATCAGAACGATATTCTTGGGGCCAATGCGCAGGTTGCATATCGCTGGGGTAAGGGAGGCACCTCAATTATTGGTGCCGACTACAGGATTGAGCATATTTTCAGTACGGTTCTGGGTGACGCAATGACTGGCGGAAAACCGGCTCCTTTTGAGGAAGGTATTGAATACACAAAGGCAAAGGGAAGAGAGATACCAAGCCTCTATTTAAAGCATCTGATTCATCTTGAAAAATGGCGTTTTACCGCCGGGTTTATGCTGAGCGATACGTACAATTCTGCGGGTAGCAGTTACGGAGCAAGAATTTATGCGGGTCTTGCTGCTGCATATCAGATAAGCCCGTACCTGGAGGCAAACGGCTGGATAAACAACAGTTATCGCAATCCAACATTTACAGATCTTTACTACAAAAGTCCCACTCAAACAGGAAATATGGATCTGAAACCGGAAGAGGCTATTGCTGCTCAGATAGGCCTTAAACTGTCAAAATCAAATATCCGGGCATCGTTATCTACCTTCTATAGATATGGATACAGAATAATTGACTGGACAAGGGCTTCTGGTTCGGACCAGTGGCAGGCTGGCAACATTACAGATATAAGTTCGGTTGGGTTTGAATTGAATGCTGCATATATCTGGAAAAACAGCTGGATTAATCAGATGGGAGTATCATATGCTTATATGAATGTTGCAAAGGAGTCAGGAAATCTTCATTCACTCTATGCTACAGATTACCTGAGGCATAAGGCCTCTCTTTTTGTTGATCACGACATATTTTCTAAGTTGTCGGCCAGGTGGGATATTTCGTTTCAGAAGAGGGACGGAACATATCTGGGAGCAGAAAGCAGAGAGGTTCCGTACAAGAGTTTTGCACTAGTAGATATAAAGCTACTCTGGAGCGAAAGGTGGTATCAGGTGTTTGTTGAGGCGACAAACCTTCTTAATACAGATTATCTATATATCGGAAACCTGCCTCAACCCGGAAGATGGATCAAGGCAGGTGTAGGGATAGATTTATAAAACTATCATTAATTATTAACTATCCTCCCCTCTATTTATTGATTTCATAGCATTTTTATCATGTAAAGTAGATTCTATTTTATGGTAAAACCATTTTTAACAAAAGATTTGGTTTTTTCGCTTTTCGCCATTGATGCCAGTCGTTCCTTCTGAGCCGCGGATAAATTATCGTTAAATGAGATAATTATATTCAGCAAGAAAGAGTTCTGCTCATCTGCGCTGAAAATGGTGTTGGCATTGTCTTTCATATGTATCTATCATACTGTCAATCTTGCCCTTTTTATTTGCGATGGCAGCAGCACTGTCTATCTTGAATAACCATAATCCATTCCATAACCGGCCAAGAAATCATTAAAATGGCTATAAGCTGTTGCAGTAAGATAATGAGTCTCCTTAACCTTTCCCACTCCTGATGTTGTCCTAACGGCCTCACCATACGGAAGGCCGCCTACCATATTATACATAAATACTTTATAATTTCCGTTTTTATAAGTGGCAATAGTCAGATAATCAAATTGTGGAGTACTGTTCCTGTAAAATCTGTTGGATATATAAGTGATCGTTTCATCACCTGGCAAGCCTGTGGCACTCATTTCATATTCAACATTATTTACGACATCATAATAATAAGGTTTATTATTGTTGACAAAATAGATCAACTGTGCAGTCCTCTCATTTGATGCGAAAAGAGTTGCAGTATGCAATCCTGATGACGTACCGACCTCTGTGACACTTCCTATTTCTGGTTGTTTTAACTCACTGGTGGTTGTTATCCTGTATAAAAACAGTTTGGAGGTGCTCTTATCTTTGAACAGGCTATAGACTGTTGTTTTATAAGAGCCCATAAACAAACAGTCGTAATTAAGGTCTGTTGTCGCGTGATTCTTGTCCGTTATTATCGATGCCACACCATTGTTATTGGTATAAAGAATCCTGGAACCGGCTTTATCCCAGTATATCATACCATAAGTTTTGTTAGAGATTCCCCAATGATCACTTCCTCCGGATACCCCGCTCGATAATCCCAGTATACCCGAACCAGCAGAGTTAACACTTGTTGTATATGAGCCGCTACTTGACATGTATCCATTTATCCGGTAAATGGTATAAAATTTATAAGGTGTATCATCAGGCGCTTCATAAAACATTGTTGAGTGGCTAAAAATTAATCGCATATCGGAAATCCTCAAAATACTGGTTTTTTTATCATAGGAGATAATTCCAATACAATTGCTGTTTGTTTTTGTAAGTGTACCAGGATCGGTTAACTGTCTTTTGTAAAGGATCCCCATACTGCGCGGCGCACCGGACAGGGCTGCTCCCTGGGTATTAAGCAAGATGTCTGGAATCATCCTTCCATCGTCAAGCAACAGGTCCATATCTGTGTTGCCTGCAGTCTCTTTAAGAATGTAGTGTCCCTGGCTATATTCCGTTACAACGGTTAACCTTGTTCTGGTATGTACATAGTAGCCGTTTATCTTGTTTTTCACATAATAATAAATGGTATACGTACCGGGTGCTTTTGTCAGAAAATATGAAAGATTCCGTTCGTGGCTCAAAGTGTCGCATTTATTATCAGCATCGTACACCAGCCATATATATTCAAAGTCACGATCATTATATGAACTTGTAATCTGAGGTGTAATCTTTAAAGTGTCTACAACGGCGATTTTTGAATAGTTCTCTTCAATACCTCCGATTACAATATCACTGACCGGCGTGTATTCATAGTTGCCTTTATCAACATAGCATGATGTAATAAAGAATATTGCAAACAGAGCCAAAAGTATATTTATTTTCTTTTTCATAATCAAAACAATTAAAAGTTGTTAATAGGATGGAAAAGAGACGACAGTTCCGTCCGCTTCTTTAAGTATGTCAAGGCCTTGGGCCGTTCTGGCGGCATTATATGCATTTAGTTTCTTAGTTAGTGCTGCCGATAGATAAGAACAATACCCACTGTCATAATTGGAATTAGTTCCGTCAGTACTTGTATTGCTGCTTGTAAAACCGAGGACACTGGACAAATATTCATTGTCCCATTTGTTGCCTGTCTGTTCAATCAGCCATTGGTGCTTTACAGGGCCGTAAGTGCCAAAATAACTGGTACAATAGTACGCCCAGCAGTTTGGTTTGGATAGTTGGTCAGTGAAGATTAGCCTGACTCTGTTTCTGTCTAGATTTACCATTTTAAAGTAATCATTGGATTTGATGCGGATGGATAGATTTACTGATTTTGTTTTCAGTGATGCATCGCGTTTAATTATTACAGGAATAGAAACTCTTGAGCTACCGGCCTTGATAACATAATAACTTTTCAGGGAAGCATCATTAAAGGCAACATAATGTGTTCCTGCAACGGCATCGTTTGTTCCGGTCTGGACTTGCTCAAAAGTTACATTACGGTCATTGTCCGAGAGGAGACCAATTGTTTCAACTTTAACCCATACAGTATCCACTGTTGCTGTTGATGGACCATATACAAATGAATAACTTACCAATGTGTCAGCTTCATTTTCATAGTAGAAATTCAATCCATCGCCGGAATTATATACTTCCGGGTCTTTCTCGCAGGCTGGCAGTGCAGCAACAATGACTGCCAATGTCAGATATTTGAAGAACTTGTTTTTCATAACTAAAAACTTTAGATATTAGGATTGTACTCAGTGTCCGGGAGAGGGACTATATAATCAGATTCATTTACAGTAATGGTTCTCCACAACATTGATGTTGCTCCCGTGCGTTTGTATGTATAAAACATCTGGCCTTCACCATAAAATTCACGGCGGTATTCATTGAAAACCGCTGTTTTAACTTCATCTAGGCTTGCAAAGGCATCCTGGGTGGGCAATACGGCATGCGACAGTTGGTATGCCATCCACAGGCTGTTTGCTTCATTTAGGTCGGCAGTTGTTTCCATGACTATAAGGTACATCTCTGACAGACGGATAAGCGGTATAACCTGACGTTTTGTCAAATTTATATAGTCTGACACTAATACATCTGTGTCATAATAATATTTTTTCAATACCGGATAGATAGTGCCGTTGGCATCCATTGTACTTCGGTCCCAAACATCGTTGTAACGGTTGTTGGAAGCAGGGCTTTGATCTTCAAATAGCTCATTGAGTTGAGATTGAGTGATAACCAGGTGGTTTGTCCTGATCGGAGGATACCCTGCCCCAAGTATATTTGGAGAATAATCCATAATAGAGTATGCATTCAGCATCATCATACATTCTGAAGGACAGGCTAAGTAATCTGCAAGTATATCAGTTGCACCGCTGAGAGTGATAAGAGCATTGCCATCGACACCCTTTGCATTGATGATACTTTTGGCAATTGTGTATGCTTTTGTGGTAATCCCTGTGTAAAGATAGAAACGAGCCAGGAGCGCTTTCACCGCCCAGTAGTTAAAACGGTTCTGGCGATAACCCAGAAAATCATCAATTACAATATCTCCACTTACAACAAAATCGTTCAGATAAGTGAATGTATATTTGAATATCGGGTCATTGTCCTTGAGTAGTAATTCTGCTTTTTCAAGATCAGCTTCAATTTTGGCGACAAACTGTGTGTAGTCGTAATAATGAGGAAGAGACTCCGATGAAACCGATTCTGCATAAGGTAATGAAACCTGTACTGTTGCATTCTTCGGTAATTGCCCGAACAGACGAAGTACGTCGAAATGGCAGAAAGCTCGTATTGCATAAGCTTCGCCTTCAATCATTGCGCGGGTAGATGCCTCGGGAATTACCGAACCCCGTGATTCAATATTGTTGATGATCATGTTTGCCTGGGCAATCACATTGTACAGTCCAGCATATATGTTTCTGATGGCACTCTTTGCATTATCACCGGTGTAATCAAAATTCATCAACTCATAATCTGCGGGACGGGAAGTCTGGTCAACCCTCCACAGCTGGGCCATTGATTCGATGTTCGACATGGTAAGCTTTTCGCCATATATGCTTTGGTTTTTGAGCTTGATATAGCAACCGTTCAGTGCGTCACAGAATCCGGAATATGTACTGAACAGTTCTTTCGTGGTTTTTTGATTGTCCGGTTTCACCTCCAACCATTTGTTACACGAAGTTGCTAATAACAACAGTGCAGTGAAACCATATAAAAATATCTTTTTCATAATTAACGTACCTTTTGATTAAAACATAAATGATATTGAAACACCTGCCCTTCGTGCAAACGGATAGCTTGTACCGCGTTCACGTTTCACGGATGAGAAATAGAACAAGTCAGACATATTCACACTGAATGTAATATTCTGCATATTGTATCTTTTCAGGAAAGCAGCCTCGTCGATCTTATATTGCAGACTCGCACTCTGGAGTTCGAATACATTGTCGTCCATTACAAAACGGGAGGTTGCACGGGTTGCATTGTTGGAGAAAGCTTTGAAGAACGTTATATCACCGGGTTTGCTCCAGCGGTCACTTAATACACGGCGGTCCACATTTTGTTCTCCAATTGTATTTATAGTAACCTCTACTTTATTGATAAGAGTCTGGTTATAAACCTGTCCGCCCCAATGACAGCCGAAAGTGATATTCAGCGTGAAGTTTTTATACCTCAACATAGAGCTCAGGTTGCCGTTATAACTCGGGTCGCTTATTCCGCAATAAATCTTTGCCGAAGGATGCCAGGTCTCAGTAATGTTACCATCCTTGTCCTGAAAAAGTTCGTTACCTGTGCTGGGGTCTATACCCAATGAACGTACTGCCCAGATTGAGTTTTGAGCGTATCCCTCGTAGAACAGAGTACTTACATCAACATCCTGTGCCTTATATGCTTCTGTCTGTGCTTTGATGGCTTCGGACAATTCGGTGATTTCATTTTTGTTATAAGCTAACTTAGCTCCTAACATCCAGATCAATCCTCCCTTTTGAGTGTTACGGAAAATATAACCGTTCATGGATGCTTCAAAACCGGAATTCCTGACTGCGCCGATATTTTCGATATAAGAGGAATAACCGGTTGATAGAGGCAGGTCCTTTGATGAAAGGAGATCTGAGGTCTTCTTTATGTAATAATCAAACATAACGTTCAGGCGACTGTTAAGGATGCTGATTTCAGTACCTATATTGAATTGGACAGTCGTTTGCCATCTGAGCTTTTCATTACCAATTGCCATCAAATAAGCACCGGTGCGGTTCAGGTACTTGTCACCTGCAAAATATTGATAGGTCTGGAGGGCCTGGTAAGCTGAGAATTGTTGTGATCCGGTCTGGCCATAAGATGCTTTCAGACGTAGGCTGTTGATCAAGTTACTGCTTTTCAGAAATTTTTCACGGTGGAGGTTCCAGCCGACACCAGAACTCCAGAATGGGGCAAATTTGTTTTTAATGCCGAATTGTGAGCTGCCGTCAACGCGATAGGAAAAGTCGACATAATAACGGTTGTCAAATGTATAGTTCACATTGCCGGTGAGGCCAACGCTACGGGTAGTACTTTGAGTGCCCAATGGTATGCCCTCAAGTTCATATTGGAGTGCATTGCCAAGAAAGGGCTTACTTTCAGCAGGGAACCCCTCTACTGTGAAACTGTATGTGTGACTGTCATTGTTCTGGATAAAATAATCCAATCCTGCATATAACTGGTGTTTGCCGCTGAATGTCTTTGAATAGCTCAGAGTCAGCTCCCCATCGTAATTTGTGGCATTACCTGTGCCGTATGTATAAAGACCCTTGCGGAAGTATTCGTAATCTGTCCCAGAACGATAGGTGTTGAATGTTGAATGATTTGCAGGAAGAAAATAATCGCTTTCCGTTGTCTTTTTTGAGATGCCTAACTGTGCACGCATTTTCAACTCGGGAATAATATTCCATTCTATCGAGAAGTTGTTTATAAGTTCTGTGTATCTTGATTCGTCTTTGGTGTTCAAAGTTGCATCGTATAGGGGATTAGGAACCCTGGAATACGTATATGTGTAGTATAATCCCATAAAATTCTTGATCAGACTGCCATCTTCGTCATAAGGTCTGTAATAAGGCATAGTATTAGCGAAGGTACTGAACGATCCAAAGGGACTTTCTACTCCTTTGTTAATGCCGACACTCAATTGGTTTTTGAAAATGACATTCCTATAAGTGTATGAAAGGGTGACCGCACCATTGAAATTGTTCCTTTGGGAACCCTTCATTGCTCCTTCGGTCTGGTTATAGGCAACAGAAGTCCCCCAACGGAACTCTTTGCTGCCACCTTCCATACGTATATTGTACTTATTGCTGAAACCCGTACGGACAGGATAGTGCAACCAGTCTGTATTGACACCTTCCAGTATGTCTTTTAAGCGCATTTCATAAGCTTCTTGTTTATAGTCATTTACACCATGATGGTCATCATTATACAGCCCCACCCTGTTTTGCAGGGTTAACAATTCAGAGGCATTTAAAAGGTCGTAAGATGTCAGGTCAGGCATTTCCAATGTAAGACCGGCCTGGGCGTTAATCCTGAGTTTACCTGCCTGAGGGGTTTTTGAAATCAGCACGATAACGCCGTTTGCTCCGCGAGAACCATAAATGGCGGTTGCAGAGGCATCCTTCAGTACGTTTATAGATTCAATGTCCTCGTCATTGTAATCCATCAACCTGGTGAGAGAAATTTCAAATCCGTCCATGATAATCAAAGGGGTATTCATACTGGTCTTCACTCCTTCATTGTATTCCGTAACGCTCATCGGGAGTGATGAATTGCCACGCATGGTAATTTGAGGAACAGCATTCGGATTGCTGCCAACACTGTTGTCGATTGTAATATTAATGGCAGGATCTATATTTTTCAGTGTCTGAACCAGGTTTTGACCCCTGAATGCCTGTATCTCCCGTGCAGTAATCGTTGTAACCGCACCGGTATAACTCTCTTTAGCTTTATTGAAGACCCCTGTTACCACAACCTCTCCGACCTCAGCAGCTTCCTCTTCAAGAATTATATTTTGCTCCCGTTCTCCTCTGATTGTAACCTCGAGGCTCTTCTTTCCCAAACAGGAAAAAACGATGATGCAATATCTCGGAATATCAATCTCATAGTATCCGTTTGAATCAGTGGCCACACCCTTGGTACTCCCTTTTACTATCACAGCTACGCCCTCCAGTGGTTTCTCTGCAATATCTGTTACATATCCTTTCAATATGTGTTTTATCTGTTGCTGGGGTTGTGTAGTGGATTTCTTTGGCTGAACAACAATTACGTCCCCCTGTGTAGAGCACATAAAACCTGTCCCGTCCAAACAAGCTTCTACACATCTTAATGCGCTGGCATCTTTTAAATTAACAGTAATCAGTTTAGTTTCTTTTGAGACCTCTTCAACTTTGAAAAGTACCTGGTTGTTTGTTTTACGGTTTATCTCATTGAGCGCTTCTGAAAGCTTGACCTCTTTCAGGTTGATGGATACAGATTTTAAACTTTGCTGCCCATATCCCGGATTTTCCCATATGATTGCTATTGTCATGATAAAGCCAAACAAAATTGAATTCCTGTTCAAAAGCAATCTGCAAAATAGTTTCTGAGAATAAAGTTTCTTCATAATTTGTTTTATTATTAGACTTTCTCCTGCTTATAAGGTGCAGAAATGACCTTTCCGTATTTTTTTAAACTAATTAGTTCTGTTTTTTATGGATATGCTCTTATCCTTGTCGTTCATAATAAATTCAGGACCTCCGGCCAAAGTGATAGAACTTAGTATTGTCACAAGGTCTGAATACTTATTGAACCTGCCACTGAAGGTATTAGCTCCTGTGTCGGAATCACTGTATTTAAAATCATATCCGTACCATCTCTCAAGTACCTTAAGCATCTCTCCCAAATCCTGATTGTTGAACATAAAGAAGCCTGTCCTCCATGCGGTATTGAAATCTGTATTTACACTGTGTGTTTCAATTCCATTTTTTGAACGCTGACACACTGACTCCATGCCAGGACTTAGTACTACTTTGCGCCCCCCACTTCCAACAGTGATCTTACCCTCTACAAGTGTTGTATATACCATATCTTCATCGGGGTATGCCTTTATGTTGAATGTCGTTCCCAAAACCTGAACAGACTGATTGAGACTATGCACAATAAACGGTCTTTTTGCATCAGGGGTGACTTCGAAATAGGCCTCTCCGGTAAGGTTCACGATTCTTTCATTACCTGTGAAATTTACCGGAAACTCTATCTCACTCAATGAGTTCAGCCACACTTTTGTACCATCGCTTAATGTAAAAGAATACTCTCCACCCACCTCTGTAATGATTTTATTCTTCTCCACAACGTGACTTCCTTCCAGTAATTCATCTTTTGCCTTATATATTAGTCCCAGAGTATCCTTAAGAATGAGTGCTGACTTTGTATTAATGCTATCCGGAACTTGTGTGTCTAGATTTATAACATCTCCTGTAGACATTACAAGTCTCACCTTTGAAACAGAATCCGAGAGCAACTCCTCCTTTGAATTATCACCAGTCATCCATAGCAAACCGCCAACAGCCAGAATTATACAACCTGCTGCATATGACATAACCTTAAGTGCCCTCTCTCTCGCTTTTCTTTTCAGAAGTTTTTGAGCAATCTCTTTGCACAAGAGTTCAAAATCTGTAGTTTCAGAAATTTTATCTTCTTTTCTCAATCTTTTTAGGAGCGATTCACCATTTATAATATTCTTATAGGTTTGTCGGTTCTCCTCATTTTCATCAAGCCATGAAAGCAGTCTTTCACGCTCATTTTCAGATGCTTTATTGAGCCATATCTTAACAATGATCTCGGCTAGCTGTCGTGCGTAATTGTAGTTCATGATGTCTGTTTAATATAAAGACACCACAGAGGAGTAATGTAGATGAAAGAAAAAAAAAGATTATTTTTAATTTAATTTATTTATACTTTCGCAAATCCATAAATACACTTTTCCAATAAAAAATTTTGACATATTCATCCGAGAGCATTATGCTTCTATTTGTGCGGTAGCAGAAAGATTTGTCAAATCGTCTGATATTGCCAAGGATATTGCTCAGGAGGTAATAATTAAATTCTGGGAGAACCCGGATCGCGACAAAATAGCATCAGTTGGTGATTTTCTGTTTATTATGACAAGAAATACCTCTCTTAATTATATCAGAGGGAAAAAAAGGGAGGAGAAACGATATGATTTTATTCTTTCGGAATCGGATAAAGAGATGGAGATCTTCAACATGCTGGTAGAAGAGGAGTATAATCAGCTTTTAATAAGCGCCATAGACAAACTGCCTAAATCCAATGCCCGTATTATAAGATATGCTTTGTCGGGATACAACAACAAAGAGATCGCAACATTGCTTGGTATTTCAATAAACACTGTCAAGTCAATTAAATATTCCGAGATTCGTAAGCTAAGGCAATATTTTGACCAAGTCATCGGCTAAAACAGTGATGACACTACCGGAAAAACAGCCTCAGGTTTTCGCAGAAAACTGGAAAGCTGCGATGCCGGTAGTGTCATTACTTGAAATACTCTGAAATTTACCGTATTTTTGTTAGATTGTAACTGCACAAACGACAATTATAAAAGCTAAATATATGAAAAGTAAATTTTTATCAGGTATGTTAATTTCAACTGCTATTGCCTCCGCCTCAATGAGCGGATGCTCACAGGATAAGCAGACCGAAGAGCTTATTACTAAGAGTTCGATTATTGCTACTGAAGGACGTCTTACACCCGAAGTCATGCACAATCTTGGCAAGCTTAGTGACCCGCAGGTATCTCCGGACGGAAAAAAAATTCTATACGGTGTGGGATATACAAGTATTGAGATCAACAAAAACAACAGGGAACTTTTTGTGATGAATCTCGATGGTACGGACAACACACAAATTACAAAGAGTCCAAAGAGCGAAAACAACGCAAGGTGGATAAACAGCGGCGAAGAGATAGCATATCTCATGGGTGGACAAATCTGGGTCATGAAAAAGGATGGTTCAGAACCAAAACAGATAAGCAACTACGAAAAGGAGATAGCAGAGTTCACTGTTTCACCTAAGGGTGACAAAATTTTGTTTATCAGCACAATCAAGTCAATTAAAAAACCTGTGGACCTCTATATCGACCTCGACAAGTCATCGGGCAGGGTGATAAATGACCTTATGTACCGTCACTGGGATACCTTCGTGGAGGAGATCCCTCACCCATTTATTGCTGATTTTGACGGTCATTCAATTTCCAACATTGTTGACATTCTGGATGGAGAACCCTATGAGTGCCCTACCCTTCCTTTTGGCGCTATCGATCAGCTTAGCTGGAGCCCCGACGGTGAAAATATCCTTTACTCTTCGCGCAAGCTGACAAGTGTGAAATATGCATTCTCTACAAACACAGACATATACCTATACAGCTTGCCATTTAAGAAAGCCGAAAACCTAACAGATGGGATGATGGGTTATGATACCGATCCGCTTTTCTCTCCGGACGGAAAGATGTTTGCGTGGATAAGCATGGAGAGGGGTGGCTATGAGGCAGATAAAAAAAGGCTCTTCGTTATGGACCTGCAAAGCCGGCAGAAGCGGGAACTAACCACCGACTACAAATATAATGTAGAGACAATAACATGGTTGGCCGATGGTTCCGGATTGTACTTCACCTCTTGTGTAAAAGCACTTACGGGAGTATACCATGTAAATATTGCAGATAAGGCAATCCGTCAGGTTACAAATGGACAGTTCGACTTTGACGGTGTTCAGCTTGCCGGGGACAAACTTATAGGAACATACAAGAGCATGTCCATGCCTAATGAGATTGTTTCAATTAACAGTTCTGACGGTTCATATTCGCAGATCTCTTTCGAAAACAAATTTATTCTTGATCAGGTTAAGATGGGCCGGGTTCAGGAGAGGTGGATAAAGACTGTAGACAATAAGGATATGCATATGTGGGTGGTCTATCCGCCAAATTTCGACTCAACAAAAGTATATCCTGCAATTCTTTTCTGCAATGGTGGTCCTCAGGGGACATTGAGCCAGAGCTGGTCGTACAGGTGGAACTTTCAGCTGATGGCTGCAAACGATTACATAGTAATTCTTCCAAACAGAAGGGGAACAACTGCATTCGGTCAGGAGTGGTGCGAACAGATTTCGGGGGACTACAATGGTCTTAACATGCAGGATTACATTTCGTCTGTAAAGGAGCTGAAGAAGGAAAAATATGTTGGAAAAGTTGGTGCAGTTGGTGCAAGCTACGGTGGTTACTCTGTATACTACCTTGCAGGAATACATAATGGCCTTTTCTCTGCATTCATTTCCCATGCCGGCATATTCAACCAGGAGCAGATGTATATGATGACAGAGGAGCTCTGGTTCCCTCATTGGGACAATGGTGGCGCTCCTTGGGATGATAATCCTGTTGCAAAAAGACATTACGCAAACTCTCCTCACAAGCTGGTGAAAAACTGGAAAACCCCAATTCTGGTAACACATGGTGAGCTTGACTATCGTGTTCCTGTTGAACAGGGAATGGCTGCATTCAATGCTGCCCAGATGATGGGTGTACCTTCAAAAATGGTACTTTTCCCAGATGAGAACCATTGGATACTCAAGCCTCAGAACAGCATTCTATGGAACAGAATATTCTATGCATGGCTAGATAAATGGCTCAAATAGAACTAGAAACAAACAAAACATTTATACAATAATCATATCAATAACTACCCAATATGAAAAGATTTTTATTAATAACGATACTGCTGGCAGCCTCTGTCTGCTCGTTTGGTCAGAAGAAGCCTCTAGACCACAGCGTATACGACAGCTGGAAAAATGTAGGTGGGTTCAACATGACCGAGGATGCAAAATTCACGCTGTTCTATATTAATTCTCAGGAAGGTGACGGAAAAATTGTTGCTCTTAACCTACTTACCGGAGAACAGGATTTCATTCCGAGAGGAACGGCGTTGAAACTTACATACGATGGCAAGTTCTCTGTATTTACAATCAAACCAAAGTTTGAAGAGAGCAAGACTGCAAAACACAAAAAGGTTAAACCAGACAAAATGCCTAAGGATTCATTGGGTATCTATAACCTTTACACAAAGGAACTTAAAAAGTATCCATACCTGAAATCATTCAAGATTGGGAGGTATGGCACCGATTTCATGGTTTTCCAGACTACCCCCCCCGCAGATACTTCAAAATCCAAAAAACCTGTAAAGAAAGATAAGGACGAAGGTTCCGATCTTATGCTTTATCAGTTTTCTACCGGTAAAATTGACACTATCAAATATGTGTCGGACTTTGATTTCAGCAAAGGCGGGGACTCTCTGTTCTTTGTCAGAAGGCCAAACTCCAAAGACTCTCTTTTTAAGAACGGCCTTTACCTTTATACTCCTAAAAACAAAGTTCTCAAAACCATCTACACATTTAATGCAAAGCAGAGCGTAAAGCTGCCTCTTGTCAGTGTAGACAACAAGAACCTTGCTTTTTATGCAAAGCTCGACACTGCAAAGGCTTCTGCCAAGAATGTATCAATTATGCATTTCCGTGATGGTGATGAAACAGCAAAAGTGGTTATTGACAAGAATATCAATGGGCTTCCCGAAAACTGGCAGGTTAGTGAAAACAGGTCACTGCAGTTTAACAAGGACGGTAACAGGTTATTTTTTGGCATCTCCAAGGTTTTCCGCGAAAAGGACACAACTATTGTTGAATCGGAGGTTGCAAGACTGGATATATGGCATTATCAAGAGGCGTATATTCAACCTTACCAGCTGACAAATGCGGCAAGAGAGTTGAAGAAATCATATGTGTGCAAAATTGAGCTGGATGGAGAGCCTTCTCTTGTACAACTGGGGAAGGAAAATTATGAGCTGGTTCAGGTTCCCGCTGAGTGGTCAAGCAATTGGGCATACAGTGCATCGGATAAGAACTATGAACTGGAGTCGCAATGGTCCGCTAATCCTCATACAGATCTTTACATTATTTCAGTTAAGGACGGCAGCAGCAAACTTTTACTGAAAGATGTATATATCAGCAGTATAAGTCCTTCTCATGACGCAAAATTTCTTGTATGGTTCAATAATGTAGACCAACAATGGTACTCATACGAGGTTGCCTCTGAGCAAATCAGGAACATGACCAAAGATATCAAGGTATCATTTGCAAACGAACTTCATGACACTCCGGAAATGGCCCCTTCGTATGGTCATGGCGGATGGGCAGAGGGTGATAAAGCAATTTATATTCATGACAGATATGATATCTGGCAGATTGATCCTAAAGGAGAGGTTCCTGCAGTTAATCTTACTGACGGACTCGGAAGAAAAGAGAATAAAATGTTCAGGATAGTAAGACTGGACGATGTACTGCTTCCTCCTGGAACCCCGGGAGTCAAACTGGATCCTATCAAACCAAAAGAGACTATTTATTTCTCTGTTTTTGACAATGTTACAAAAAATAACGGGTTCTATTTCAAGGAGATGGGCAAGAAGAAACCTGTTATGAAGCTGTGGATACTCGAGCCATACAACATCATGTATCTGAACAGAGCAAAGAACGGTTCTGTAATTACTTATGTAAAGCACAACTTCACCACATCGCCTGATGTATGGATAACTAAGGACAACTTCAAGACACAGACCAAAATCACCGATATCAACCCTCAACAGAGAGACTATATCTGGGGTACAAATGAGTTAGTGAAATGGAAGTCGGCCACAGGTCTGGATATGGAGGGAATTCTGCATAAGCCTGAGAACTTCGACCCTTCAAAGAAATATCCGATGATTGTCTACTTCTACGAAAGGATTTCAAACCTGCTTAATTACTACAGGGCACCGGCTCCAAGCCAATCAACAATTAACATCACGTTTTTCACTAGTAACGGTTACCTTGTATTCACTCCTGACATTGCTTATCAGATAGGTCATCCGGGCAAGAGTGCACTAGACTGCATTGTTCCCGGTGTTGAGATGTTATGCAAGAATTCATGGGTAGACAAAGATAACATTGCCATTCAGGGTCAGAGCTGGGGTGGTTATCAGGTTGCCTATATGATAACACAACCGCAGGTATTCAAATGGAAAGCCGCCGGCGCAGGTGCTCCGGTTGCCAATATGACAAGTGCCTATGGTGGAGTCAGGTGGGGCACAGGTGTTGTGCGTCAGTTCCAGTATGAGCATACTCAGAGCAGGATTGGCAAGACTCTTTGGGAGGGTCTGGACCTTTATATTGAGAACTCGCCGTTGTTCCATGTCGACAAAATAGAGACTCCTGTTCTTATTATGTCCAATGATGCAGATGAGGCAGTTCCATGGTATCAGGGTATTGAATACTTCACTGCTCTCAAGAGACTTGGGAAACCTGCATGGTTGCTTCAATACAATAAGGAATCACATAACCTGAGCGACAGGGTGAACGCAAAGGATCTGAGTGTAAGACTCTCTCAGTTCTTTGACCACTTCCTTAAAGGAGCTCCTATGCCAGTATGGATGAAGAGCGGTGTTCCAGCCACTTTAAAGGGTATTGACTGGGGACTGGACATTGCTAAATAAGGCACATGAGGGTACATGGGGACGCATAATGTGCTAATGTGCTAATGTGCTAATGTGCTAATGTGTTAATGTGCTAATGTGCTAATGTGCTAATGGGTAAGGTGCGGGATTTGAAGATACTTGCCTGGAGGCTTTGGGTACCCACTTAAGGAACAGTATCGAGTAGACTGCCCCGACAGTTGACCTGACGGGGAGAGCCTCTCACACCACTGTACGTACGGGTCTCGTATACAGCGGTTCAT
>MEOK01000015.1 GCA_001769195.1 Bacteroidetes bacterium GWF2_40_14
TCAAAACAATAAAATATTTTCGAAACTGGTGTATTCTTATTTACCATTTTTGGTGTATTTCTATTTACCGATTACACCATGATATTAATTCAGTTAATAGGGGGTTTGTACATTTTAGAATCACTATTTCTTAATAATGGTTATTTGTTTAGTAAGTTCGTTTACAATAACAGTGTCAATTTTAACAGTTTCTTGGTTATTGCTCATGTTCTTTGATATGAAATATGTGAAATTGCCTTTAAAAGCAATTGTATCAAAATAATTGAAAGAGTATTTACTGCTATCATAGAGATCGTTGTATTTGAATATAAATTTCCCGGTAATCAAATTTAGTTTTCCAACTCCGCCGATAGATGTAACATATGCAACGGACCCTATTATATAAGGATATCCCATGTTAAAACCAAATCCATACACTCTCCATTCAATTTTCTTCTTTTCCAAATTTATTTTGATGATACCTCCCATTCCTTCATCCATATTAGATTCTTCTACAAACAAGAATAATGTATCCCCTTGCTTGTGATAATATGCTCTATCAATGAATAGACCTGGGTCTTCCTCAGACAATAGAAAAACGGAATTATTACTTTTTTCTCCCCAGAAAAGATTCCCGTTTTCATGAATCAAAAAATTCTCTCTTCCAATTGTAAATAGCAATGAATCTGGCTCACCATACCAATTTGGTTTTGCATTTAATGCTCTCTTAGCAATTATTACTTTACTTTTATCGTAGCCTAAATTTTGAGCTATGATATTTTCATTTAAACTAACAAGTAAGAAAATTAAAATCAAAGATAGGTTATAAGAATTTTTCATATACGTTATTTAATAGATTACTTATCAATATTATATAAAGATATTTCGAGAATTGCGATTTTACAAAAATAATTGCAGAGCTGTAATAAGTCTGGGGTTTACTTCAGGGGTATAAGTAATAATATTAACTGAGATTTCTCGGTAGATGAAAAAAAGAATGTATAGTTCTCGAATAATCGCGGCTACGGCCGCTAAAGCCCCCTCCATGGAGGGGGTGCGGGGGAGGGTAATAAACAATGGGCCGGGGCCCATGAAAAAAGCACTAACGCAAATGCGTAGTGCTTTTTTCGTGGGCCCAGTTGGGCTTGAACCAACGACCCCCTGATTATGAGTCAGGTGCTGCTAACCAACTGAGCTATGGGCCCGGGAAACATCGGCAAAGTTAAGAAAAAATTGCCGTTTTTTATTGTCAGACTTTGATTTCTACTTCAACTCCACTAGGAAGTTCAAGCTTCATCAAAGCGTCTACGGTCTTAGGAGTAGAGCTGTAGATGTCCAGAAGGCGGCGGAAAGAGTTCAGTTCGAACTGCTCACGTGCTTTCTTGTTAACGAATGTTGCACGGTTAACGGTGAAGATCTTCTTGTCTGTAGGAAGCGGAATAGGACCACTAACCACAGCACCTGTTGCCTTTACTGTTTTTACAATCTTGTCGGCCGATTTGTCAACCAACATATGATCGTAAGATTTTAGCTTTATTCTTATTTTTTGGCTCATTTTATTTGATATTAACCAATTATTTTTTCTGTTTCTTTTTTATTATTCATCCAGATCACCTTCGAACTTCTTGCCGCTGGCCTTTTCTATGACCTCTTTGGCGAGATTAGAAGGAAGCTCTGTATAATGAGAGAATTCCATTGTGCTGGTAGCTCTTCCCGAAGATAGGGTACGTAAAACAGTTACATAACCAAACTGCTCAGAAAGCGGAACCTTAGCTTTTACAATTCTTGCATTTCCCTTTGAGTCCATGGAGGTAATCTGACCACGACGTTTGTTAAGGTCGCCGATTACATCACCCATATAGTCTTCCGGAGTAACAACCTCCAGAGCCATGATAGGTTCCTGGATCATAGGGCTTGCTTTAGGGCACGATTTGCGGAAAGCCTGTCTTGCACAGATTTCGAACGACAAGGCATCAGAGTCGACAGGGTGGAAGGAGCCGTCCTTAAGAGTAACCTTAAGCGATGGAACTTCGTAACCTGCAAGAACACCATTTGCCATAGCTGCCTTGAAACCTTTCTCAACAGATGGAACATATTCCTTAGGAATGTTTCCGCCTTTAACAGCATCAATAAACTGTAATCCGGAAACTCCTTCGTCTGCAGGTCCTATCTCAAAGATAATGTCTGCAAATTTACCGCGGCCACCGGTTTGTTTCTTGAATACCTCCCTGTGCTGTACAGTTGAACGGATTGCCTCTTTGTAATTTACCTGAGGTGCTCCCTGATTGATCTCAACATTGAACTCGCGTCTTAGACGGTCGACAATGATCTCAAGGTGAAGCTCGCCCATGCCGCTGATAACAGTCTGACCTGTATCATGATCTGTACGTACTGTGAATGTAGGGTCCTCTTCCGACAGTTTTGAAAGTGCCATTCCGAGTTTATCAAGATCTTTCTGAGTCTTAGGCTCAACAGCCAGTCCGATAACGGGATCCGGGAATGTGATAGACTCAAGAACTATTGGATGGTTTTCTACACAAACTGTATCACCTGTGCGGAGGTCCTTAAAGCCGACAGCAGCACAGATGTCACCCGCCTCAACAAAATCAATAGGATTCTGCTTGTTTGAGTGCATCTGGTAAAGTCTGGCAATACGCTCTTTCTTTCCTGAACGGGTGTTCAGAACATAAGAACCTGAATCAAGTTTGCCTGAATATGCACGGATGAAAGCAAGACGGCCGACAAAAGGATCAGTTGCAATCTTGAAAATAAGACCGCAGAATGGTTCCTTAGGGCTGGACTTGCGAATTTCCTCCTTGTCGGTATCAGGATTAATACCACGTACCTCGCCAACATCCATTGGAGAAGGAAGGTAGCGCATTACAGCATCAAGCAGATACTGGACACCTTTGTTTTTGAATGATGACCCGCAGCATGTAGGAACAACAGCCATGTCTATTGTAGCCTTACGAAGGGCAACAATAATCTCGTCGTCTGTAATTGAATCCGGGTCGTCAAAGAATTTTTCCAGAATAGAGTCGTTGTATTCAGCTATCGATTCAATAAGTTTTCCTCTCCATTCCTCAACCTCTTCTGCCATGTTGGCCGGAACCTCTCTTATCTGATAGTTTACTAACTCTTTACTATCCTGGTCGTAGTAATATGCTTTTTTGGATATAAGGTCAATTATTCCTTCGAACTTGTCCTCAGCTCCGATTGGTAGTACGATTGGAACTGCATGAGCGCCCAGCTTGTCGTTCATCTCTTCGATGACAGCAAGAAAGTCTGCTCCTACACGGTCCATTTTGTTTACATAGGCCAGTTTTGGCACATGATACTTGTCAGCCTGACGCCATACAGTCTCCGATTGCGGCTGAACACGGCCCACTGCACAGAATGTGGCAACTGTTCCATCAAGAACGCGAAGTGATCTTTCTACCTCGACAGTAAAGTCAACGTGGCCCGGAGTGTCAATCAGGTTAACCTGATATATGTCTCCTTCGTAGTTCCAGAAAGCTGTTGTTGCAGCTGAAGTAATGGTTATCCCTCTCTCTTGCTCCTGAACCATCCAGTCCATTATTGCAGCACCTTCGTGAACCTCTCCAATTTTGTGGGTCTTGCCGGTGTAATAAAGAATCCGCTCCGATGTGGTAGTCTTACCAGCATCAATGTGAGCCATTATACCAATGTTCCTTGTATATTTTAAATCTCTTGCCATTTATCTCTCTTAGGGTGCTTAAAAACGGAAGTGTGCAAACGCCTTGTTAGCCTCTGCCATTTTGTGCATATCTTCTTTTCTCTTGAATGCGGCACCTTCGTTATTGTAGGCGGCCATTGTTTCGGCTGCCAGCTTTTCTGCCATTGAATGGGCTGAACGTTTACGAGCGTACAGAATCATGTTTTTAATTGAAAGTGAAATCTTTCTTTCCGGACGCACCTCTGTAGGAACCTGGAAGTTTGCACCACCGACTCTGCGGCTCTTTACCTCAACTTGTGGGGTAATGTTTTCAAGTGCTTTTTTCCAAACTTCGAGAGGAGCCTTGTCAGAATCTTTCATCTTCTCGCCAATAATGTCCATTGCATCGTAAAAGATGCTTAAGGCGATACTCTTCTTCCCCTGAATCATTAGGTTGTTCACGAACTGTGTTACCAACACATCGTGAAACTTAGGATCAGGAAGTAGAATCCTCTTTTTAGGCTTCGTTTTTCTCATTTGTTATAAAGTGTTTTGTGTAAAATTATTTCTTCTTGGCCGGAGCAGCAACAGCGCCTTTCTTAGGCCTCTTGGTTCCGTAAAGAGAACGACTTTGCTTGCGACCGTCTACACCTGCAGTATCAAGTGCACCACGTAAAATGTGGTAACGAACTCCCGGAAGGTCTTTTACACGACCGCCGCGTACAAGCACTATTGAGTGTTCCTGCAAGTTATGACCCTCTCCGGGGATGTATGCATTTACCTCTTTTTGATTGGTAAGGCGTACACGGGCTACTTTACGCATAGCCGAGTTTGGTTTCTTAGGAGTTGTTGTGTAAACACGTACACATACTCCGCGTCTTTGAGGACAAGCGTCAAGTGCGCGAGATTTACTTTTCTCTACGATCACCTCGCGACCATGGCGAACTAACTGTTGAATTGTTGGCATAATTAGTTGTTATTCTTTGCTTTAAGTATTTTCGTCGTATAAAACGGGATGCAAAGGTAAGATTATTATCTGGAATTACAAACACCTTATTAACATTTTTTCTCAAAAAATGGGCTAACTTTGCTAAAAAATCAGCAATGAAAATATCACAGCAAGC
Organism: Bacteroidetes bacterium GWF2_40_14; assembly: GCA_001769195.1. Lineage (GTDB taxonomy): Bacteria > Bacteroidota > Bacteroidia > Bacteroidales > UBA932 > Bact-08. The sequence goes on from MEOK01000015.1 coordinate 4,780, forward strand.
ATCGAATTTTATTGAGCAGGAGAAGAAATACGGAGCTCATAACTACCATCCTCTAGACGTTGTATTATCCAAAGGCAAAGGAGCATTTGTCTGGGATGTAGAGGGAAAACGATATTTTGACTTTTTGTCGGCATATTCGGCAGTAAATCAAGGCCATTGTCATCCAAAAATTGTTAAAGCACTAAAAGATCAGGCCGACACTCTTTGCCTTACTTCAAGAGCATTTTACAACGACTGTCTTGGTCCTTACGAGGAGTATATTCACAATTACTTCGGTTACGATAAGGTTCTTCCGATGAATTCAGGGGCAGAGGCAGTGGAGACAGCGCTCAAGCTTGCCAGAAGATGGGGCTATATAAACAAAGGTATAGCAGAGAACAAGGCCCTTATTGTAGGATGCGAAGGAAACTTTCATGGCAGGACAATAAGCATAGTCTCTCTCTCTACAGATCCCGATTCCTATAGTCAGTATGGTCCTTTTACTCCGGGGCTTTTAAAGATACCATACAATAATGTTCAGGAGCTGGAAAAAGTTCTTTTGACACATGGAGAAAACATAGCGGCTTTCCTTGTTGAACCAATTCAGGGAGAAGCCGGGGTGTTTGTTCCGGACGATGGATATCTGAAAGCCTGTTACGACTTGTGTAAAAAACACAATGTCCTGTTTGTTGCAGATGAGGTACAGACAGGTATTGCACGTACTGGAAAGATGCTTTGCTGCGACCATGAAGGAGTCCGTCCGGATATGGTTATTCTTGGTAAGGCAATTTCGGGAGGAGTATTGCCGGTTTCAGCCGTTTTGGCTGATGATGAAGTTATGCTTACAATCAAACCCGGAGAACATGGGTCGACCTTTGGCGGGTTCCCTCTCGCATGCAAGGTTGCAATGGCAGCATTGTCGGTAGTTAAGGAGGAGAATCTGGTTGAAAAGGCCGAATACCTGGGAAAGATATTCAGAGAGGAGATGTCTAAAGTGAAATCTCCGTTCATAAAACAAATAAGAGGCAAAGGTCTGCTTAACGCCATTGTGGTTGAGCCTCACCAAGGTAAAGAGGCATGGGACGTATGTGAGAAAATGGCAGAAAACGGACTTCTTGCAAAACCTACACACAAGCATATCATCCGTTTTGCCCCTCCGTTGGTGATTACCGAAGCAGAGTTGAGAGAGGCAATGGATATAATAGTAAAATCGATTAATTCCCTGGAATAAAAAAGGGAGATAAATATAATATGCAAACAACATCAACTGTCTTGATGGTAAGACCGGTCAGCTTTGGTTTTAACGAAGAGACTGCAGCAAACAACTCTTTCCAGAAGAAGGGTTTCGAAAAGAGCGCACAAGAGATGGCCCTTGAGGAGTTCGATAACTTCACCTCTCTTTTAAGAGCCGGGGGGGTAGAGGTACTTGTAGTGCAAGATACCCCGGAGCCTCATACTCCGGATTCTGTTTTTCCGAATAACTGGTTCTCAACTCACGAAGGAGGAACTCTGGTTCTATATCCCATGTTTGCTAAGAACAGACGGCTTGAGAGAAAGCCGGGGGTACTTGAGCTTCTCAAGAGCAAATATAAGATAAAGAGGGTGGTGGACCTTACAGAATGGGAAGAAAAATCACTATTTCTTGAGGGTACAGGCAGCATGATTGCCGACAGGGACAATAATCTGATATATGCCTGCAAGTCACCAAGAACAGACGAATCTGTCCTTGAGGAGTTTTGCGACGAGCTGGATTTTGACTACTACTTGTTTAGTGCCTATGATAACAGCGGGGGGCTCATCTACCATACAAATGTAATGATGTGTGTGGCTACAAAATTTGTGGTTGCTTGTCTGGATTCAATCAGAGATATTAATGAGAGGCAAGATTTTATTGGGTTGGTTGAGGAGAGCGACAAAGAACTTATCGAGATCTCTCTTGAACAGATGAATCAGTTTGCAGGCAATATGATAGAGCTGAGTAACAAAAAGGGGGAACCACTTCTAATTATGTCTGCTACTGCAAAAAGGTCACTCACAGCAGAGCAGCTTGCCAAACTGGAGAGTTATTGCAAAATTGTGGCTCCCGAACTCTCTGTCATTGAGAACAACGGTGGAGGCTCTGCCCGATGTATGATAGCGGAGATATTTTTTTAGTCGCCTGCTTCTTTAAGGTATCCGCTTCTGTAGGCCTCAAGTAACTTGGTAAGGTCCTCTATCTGGTTCATCAGCACTTTTCCTATGTCTGTGTCCCTTACCAGCTTGCGTTTATTGCTGAATTCAAGGACAGTAGTTTCGGAAATTATATCGTCGCCCTCCTCAATTGCCTTGATGGTCGACTCGAATGGCTGATGCTGTACCAGCTGAAGCCCGTGTGAGTTGTATATAAGAGTGAATCCCGCAATTCCGGTCTCAGGCTGATATGCCTTTGAATATCCTCCGTCTATGACAAGCAACTTGCCGCCGGCCTTTATTGGCGATTCTCCCTTTGCAGTTTTAACCGGAATGTGACCGTTAATTATGTGTGAATGTTTGTTTTCTATTCCAAACTCTTTAAGGATGAGTTCGCAAAGAGCCTGATTGTCCTTAAGGTAATAGTAATGACCCTTTGTCTCTTTGTGGGTCTCCTTTTCCGACAGGAAGTACCTCTCAAAGGTTGTCATACGGTCCTTGTCAAAAGGAGGAGATGATGGGCCGCACCACAGATACCAGATGAAATCCTGTCCGAACCTCTTCTCACGAGGCCTTTTCTCCTCGAAATATGCTTGCCTTGCAATCTGGTCAATTTTGTCGAATAGTTTTTTGCCTGAATATTCTGTTCCCTGTATCTTCACCTTCATGAATGATCCGTCTGCATTCAGAGGGACCGAGCCATGATACAGCAGGTTAGAGTTCCTTACCAGGTACAGCGACCCGTTTGCATACATGAAGCGCATGTGCTTACGAAGTTTTTCGCTGTTTGTAAAATAGTTCATGAGCGAATCGACAACCTCCTGCTCATCAGATGTGAGTAAATATGGGTTTTTAGGGTCGATTGTAGGGAAATAGGTGTCTTTTAGTATATAATCTTTTCCGCCGATAGTTATTGTGCCGGTTTGATAATTTATAAGGTGAAGATGTCTTCTCTCTTCCATAGCAAACTCTTTGTTCCGGTCAATCAATTGTCCTTCCAGCTTGAATTGAATGATTGTTATTGCCTTGTGCATCTGGGCAATCATTTTCTGCTGTTTTATTCTTGCAGGTTCAATGTCTGAACTCTTAGGTTTAAACACATTGCACTGATCCTCGCCATAGGTCTCCATGGCAAAGGTGGCCAGTGGGAGAAGGCTTATTCCGTATCCATCCTCAAGAGTGGACATGTTTGCATACTTGAGACTCATACGTACTACATTGGCCATGCACGCTTCGCTGCCTGCTGCTGCCCCCATCCAAACAAGATCGTGGTTCCCCCACTGAATGTCCACATTGTGATAGTCGCAGAGAATATCCATTATGATGTGTGCCCCCGGGCCCCTGTCGTATATGTCCCCTATAATGTGAAGTGAGTCTATGGTGAGTCTTTGAATAAGCTTGCATATTGCAATTATGAAGTGCTCGGACCTGCCTGTAGATACTATTGTTGAGATAATTGCCTGAATATAGTCGTGTTTGTTGGGTTCGTTTGAAGATTCATGAAGGAGCTCCTGAATAATATATGAATACTCTCTGGGAAGTGCCTTTCTGACTTTGGAACGGGTATATTTGGATGAGACGTTTTCGCAGACTTTAAGTAAACGTATGAGAATCATCTTGTACCAGTCGTCAATCTCTTTTTCCCTCAATTTAATAAGCTTGAGTTTCTGCTCCGGATAGTAGATGAGGGTACACAACTCTCTTTTTTCCGCCTCTCTGAGAGTATGTCCAAAAATGTCAGCCACCTTTTTCCTTATCACCCCGGAGGCATTTTTTATCACATGTTGAAAAGCTTCATGTTCTCCGTGAATATCTGTAAGAAAATGCTCAGTCCCTTTTGGGAGATTGAGGATCGCCTCAAGATTAATGATTTCTGTGGATGCGTCGGATATTGCAGGAAAGCTCTTTGATAAAAGCTGCAGGTATTTGAAATCTTTCATGATTTAGTAGAGTTTAACTTAAATACTTCTGCACTAAATGCAGTAGAGTTGAAGACTTTATGGGTTTGGTAAGAATGTCGTTGCATCCTGCTTCTCGTGCAACCTGATGGTCAGATTCGAAGGCATTGGCTGTTTGTGCTATAATCGGAACGGTTTCCGAAATTTTCCTTATTTCCCTTGTGGCCTGCAATCCGTCCATAATTGGCATTTTAATATCCATTAGAACAAGCGAAGGATTATGTTTGTTGAATAAATCCACTGCCTCTTCACCGTTTTTTGCCCAAATAACGTCGTAGTTATGTGTGAGTATTATGGAAAGCAGCTGGTAGTTGCTGTCAAGATCTTCTGCGATTAATATAAGCGGCCTCTTTCCGACATCATTTGCAAGATTGGCTAAACCGATTGTATACCGTATAATTGTACCTTTGCCATATTCCGATTCTACCCATATCCTGCCTCCTATTTTCTCAACTATTGCTTTGCAGATAGGCAATCCGAGACCTGTACCTGCAATAAAATCGTCTACCTTGTAAAACCTGTAGAATATATTGTTAAGCAACTCCTTTTTTATGCCTTTTCCGGTATCTGATACATATATCTCCGCATAATTATCCTTAACCGTATATCCTATGCGTATCTCCCCTTGTTCAGTAAACTTAAGTGAGTTATTAATAAGGTTGGTCAATACCTGTCTGTTTCTGAACGGATCTGTATTGACCCACGTAGCTTCATCTGGCAACTCAATTGTAAAGGCTACATTTTCGTTCACAGAAAGTTTGTAGCTGTCTGCAATCTCCTTGATGTGATCATTGAGATCGGTAGGTTTTAGTTCAAAATTCATAGTGTTTGATTCTATCCGTGACAGGTCCAGAATGTCACTGATAAGGTTCATCAGCACTTTTGAGCTTGTATTGATAACCTTTACAAACTCATCCTTCTCTTTCTGTGTGTAATAAGGATCTGCCAGAAGATTTGCAAAGCCGACAATCCCGTTGAGGGGAGTGCGAATCTCATGGCTCATATTTGATAGAAATGCAGATTTAAGCCTGTCCGACTCTTCTGCTTTAATCTTTGCTTCAATTAACTCCTGCTCCCGTTCCTTGTGATCGTCAATGTTAATGTCCATCCCATAAACATGTTTGACCTCGTCTTCACTCATGCTGTCGGAATACGTAACACCTCTTCTTTCCCACCATTCGTAGTTATTGTCGTTGTTGAATGATATCCGGTATTCAACAGAGAAATTTGTTAATGAGTTGTTAGTTATACTATATTGATTCTGCAATACCTTCTCTCTGTCATCGGGATGTACCTTTGCAAGAAACATATCCATCGATATTTCGTTAGGGGTATCGTCACCATATATGTTGCGGTAATTCTCTCCAAAGATAAATGTGTTACTATAAGTATTGAAAAACCAGGTATAAGACTTTGCAGATTCTACAGCTATTCTTAGAAATCTCTTCTGTCTGTATGATTCGGTTACATCACGGAACACAAGAACAAGCTGACTGACTATATTGTCTGAATCTATTACAGGGGATATATGTCCTGATATTACCCGGGACTCTTCATTTAAATACGAAATTCTTGTGTATTCAGAGAGCTTTACCCTCTCTTTCCGTCTGAGAGACAGGGCAAGTAAAGAGATAACAGAATCTCTGCCCTGCGGCTGTTTAGTAGTAAAGACAGAATCAAAGCTCAGGCCAACAGGATTGCCTGTAATGCCTGACATCTCTTTTGCTGCCGCGTTGATATCCAGAATTTTAAATTGAGTATCGAACGAAACAACTCCTTCGCTCATTACTGAAAGTGTGTTGTCGAGTAACTCTTTACGAGCAGAGTTTTCCCGGGATAGTTTGAGATTGTCTTTGTAAAGACGAATATACCTAAGATGGTAAACCGCAAAAACTACAAGAGAAACAGATAGCAGCGCAATGAGGGCAATAATGAAATTAATCTCCCTGGAGTAATCATCAAAGATATTGTATGGCTTGTTTATAAGCTGTGAGTGTGCAGGAAGCTTGTCGTCAGTTAATTTCAACTTCTGCATTACCTTGTAGTCAAATGCAATCTTATAGTCACGTATGGTGTCATGGAAACGGATACCGGGGTTTCTGAGAAGCTTAACCGATTTTGATGCTGCCTTATATCCGGCATCCCAGAAAGATGTGAGATAGCCGCCAATGATTCCGGTGCCTAAAGAGAGATTTTGAACGCCGAAAACTGCTCTTTTGGACAATCGTGGGATAAACTGATAAAAATTGCCTTCCATATTGTAATTGCCCCTTTGGTCAAGCAGCCACGACGACAGGATTATAAACGAATGCTCCGGAAGTGAGTCTGTTACAGAAAATATGTTGTTGAACTCTGAGTCCTGAGGACACAAATATTTGATTGATATTTTTTTGCTGTATTTTTCAAGGGCATTTTGTGCCAGAATCTTTTCATTGTCACCATATAAACTATTGTCCGAGATAAAGACCACCTGCTCTGTTTTAGGAAACAGTTTCATTCCCAGCAGAAAGTTTTTTTCGACAGCATAGTCAACTGCAAAAATTGAAAAACGAGGTTTCCTTTCCAGGGCGTGTCCTGCAACACATATAGTCAATACGGGTAATCCGGGTGGTAAAAGGGAGTCAATGGAAAGCAGCAGGTTATGTGTCTCAGAGTCTGTGGCAATCAATAAATCTGTCTGGGAACTGAAAAAATCTGACTTGGCAAGAAATTCAAGTTTGTCTTTTTTCCCCTGAAAATCTTTCTTTCCGGGGATGTCAAGGAATATGCTGTGTATCTGAGCGTTGATTTTATTATTTGATATGTAGCTCGTAAAACCGGCATTGAATTCCCTGAGCCTTGCAGAGTTTGCATTTTTTGCATACAATAGCATGATATGCTTCTCTTTATCGTTTCCCTCTTGTGCGAAAGAGAAAGTATTTATCAACAATATTGAAAAGAATAAAAATAGTCTGCCAGACATATGCCGATTATAAATTATTTGTTATCAAAGTTACTGTTTTTTTTTATATTTGTATTAGTTAAATAACAGAAAATCATGAAATACGAATTGCCACAACTACCTTATGCAATAGATGCACTTGAGCCGGTTATCAGTCAGAAAACTATTGAGTTTCACCATGGGAAACATCACCAGACATACGTTACAAACCTTAATAACCTCATTGCCGGCACAGAGTTTGAAAACTCGACCCTGGATGAGATTGTAAAAAAGTCAGACGGCGCAATTTTTAACAATGCTGCCCAGGTTTGGAACCACACATTTTATTTCCTCTCTTTTTCTCCTGGGGGCGGAGGTTCACCTAAAGGAAAACTGGCAGATGCAATCGACAAAACATGGGGTTCATTCGAAAATTTCCAGAAGGAGTTCAATACGGCTGCAACCACTCTTTTTGGTTCCGGATGGGCTTGGCTCGCAAAAGACTCAGTAGGAGTGCTTTCAATCGTAAAGGAATCAAATGCGGGTAATCCGCTGACAAAAGGACTCTCTCCTATTCTTACATTTGATGTCTGGGAGCATGCTTACTATCTGGATTATCAGAACCGCAGGGCAGATTACCTTGCAGCCCTTTGGAATTTGATTGACTGGGATGTAGTTTCGGCCAGGTACTAAACAGTCGCTTTGCTGATTACCTCTTTTTTTGCAATTAAAGTCATAATGACAGACCTTACTACCAGGTGTGCGGCATATCCTATCCACAATGCCTGAATACCGACGCTGTTTTCGAACAGATAGAAGCAGGCAAAGAAAAATACAACAGAGACAATCATTGTGTTTCTTATGGCTGCCGACGCAGTTGCACCAATAAAAATTCCGTCCCATGTGAATGCTATGCAGCTTATCAACGGCATGACCAGTAGCCATGGAAGAAACTGGCGGGATGTTTCAATCACTGCCTCATTATTTGTCATAAGCCTGAAAAGCGGTTCCCCGGCAAACAGATAGGCCAGGGTGGAAACAACACCTATACCGATACACCAAATAAAAATCAGCTTGATTGTTTTCTTAAGTGAAGCCACATCCCTTGCTCCAACATACTTGCCTGTAAGCGCCTCACCCGCGTAAGCAAAGCCATCTACAAAGTATGAATATAAAAGCATGAGCTTCATCATTATTGTACTTACTGCAAGAAGATTATCCCCATAACGTGCGGCAATACTGGTAAATCCGGAATAGACAAGCAGGAAGCATATGGAGCGGACAAACAAATTACCGTTCATTACAAAGAAATTCTTCATCTCCCTTAGTTTAAGACTGCCTTTTATGTGAATGTACTTAAACAGCTTTTTGTAATAGACGAACATCAACAGTAAGGCGGTTGATAAACCCAGATACTGTGCTACTAATGTACCCAAAGCAATTCCGGGGATGCCCATACCAAGATAGATTGCAAAAAACAGACTGAGAACAAGATTCAAGACATTCACCGTAATATCTGTTATCATAGGACTTACAGAGTTCTGCATTCCTATGAACCAACCCTTGAAGGCAAAAAGTGAAAGTGTGGCCGGGGCTGCCCATATCCTTATATAAAAGTAATCTTTTGCGAGACTTTCCACCTGTGGAGTTGCGTCAATGACAAGGAACGCCGCCTCAACAAAGAGATATTGAATTGCCCAGATAAAAATAGCTGCTACAATAGCCGTTCCCACTGCCTGCACAAGAATCTTCATTGCATCGGGAAAGTCCCTCCTTCCATAGGCCTGAGCGGTATATCCACCGGTACCTACCCTAAGAAATCCCATGTTCCAGTAAAGAAGGTCGAACAACATTGTGGCCACTGCAATAGCTCCAATACTCGAAGCATCACCCAGTCTTCCGGCGATTCCAAGATCTACCATGCCGACAAGTGGGACTGTTATGTTAGCAAGAATACTGGGGCCGGCGAGCTTCAATATCCGCCGGTTCATTATCTGTAGGCTCATCTGTACTTGCTCTCCTCCTCAAGCATCCCAAGATAAGATACATACCGGTCGGTAGAAATATAACCCTTTTCAACGGCCTCTTTTACTGCACATTCCGGTTCGTGAGTATGGGTGCAAGGTGCAAACTTGCATTTATCCAGCCTTTTGAGCATTTCGGGGAAGTAGTGACTCAGCTCGTCGGGTTTCATCTCAATAAGACCAAAACCCTTTATGCCGGGTGTGTCAATTATAAAGCCACCATTCTCTACAGGGTGAATTTCATAGAATGTGGTTGTATGTTTCCCCTGCATATGATAATCGGATATCTTGCCAGTCTTCAGGCTGAGAGAGCTGTCAAGTGAGTTTATCAGTGATGATTTTCCTACACCGGACATTCCGGAAAAAAGACAGATCTTCCCTTTCAACTCCTCCTTTAAAAGGGATGTGTTGTAACCTGTCTTGCATGAAACCTCCAATATCCGGTAACCTGCCTGTGAATATATTCTCTTGAAATATTTTACTTTTTCTGCATACTCCTCCGTCAGCAGGTCTGTTTTATTGAGAACGATGGTTACAGGAACCTTATATGCCTCACAGGTAACCAGGAACCTGTCCATAAATGCCCATTTGGTTTCGGGAAAATCTATAGTCACAATCAGAAATGCGACATCTATGTTTGCGGCAATAATATGTGCCTGACGCGACAAGTTGGTGGATTTTCTGATTATGTAATTTTTGCGGGGGTAAATATTAGAAATTATTCCTGTCCCATCTTCCTGTAACTGGTAGTCGACATGGTCGCCCACAGCAATAGGGTTTGTTGTATGAAGATCCTTCATCCTCATCTTTCCCTTAACCACACAACTTACCAGCTTCCATTCCGGAAGAGAACTCACCATATAATGGCTGCCGGTGTGTTTTACCACTGTTGCGCTACCCTCTTTTAATTTTTCCACGGGTGCGAATATACGAAATTGTATAAAAAGGTTTAACTTTGTATGATAATAAAGTCCCGTCAAACATGTTTACATTACAAGAAATTGATTCCATCGTTGAGAAAGGCATACTGACTCTTAACCTTAAGGGAGAGCCAAGTGAGCTGTACGATCCAATCGAATATATTATATCAATAGGAGGTAAGAGAATAAGGCCAAAGATGAGCCTTATGACATACAACCTCTTTTCCGACAAAATTGACAACTCTATTCTCTTCCCTGCGCTTGCAATGGAGATATTTCACGGGTTCACTCTCATTCATGACGATATAATGGATGATGCGCCACTTAGGAGAAGCCAGATTACTGTACATAAGCGGTGGAACAACAACATTGCGATTTTATCAGGCGATGTAATGTGCATTAAATCATATCAGTATATTTCTCAATGTCCCCCTCAGCATCTGAAAAAACTGTTGGCGATATTCTCAAGAACAGCAGCACAAGTGTGTGAGGGACAGCAGATTGATATGAATTTTGAGGCATCTCCATATATAACATTGGATGATTACATAGGTATGATAGGCCTTAAGACGGCTGTTCTTATTGCTTGTTCCGCAAAACTGGGTGCTATTATTGCCGGGGCAGATGACAAGACTGCTGACTCCCTTTACAACTATGGCTATCAGCTAGGCCTTGCCTTTCAGATAATGGATGATTATCTTGACAGCTACGGGAATACTCAAACATTTGGCAAAGCAATAGGGGGAGATATCCTTTGCAACAAAAAAACATGGCTCATGGTTGAAACCATTAAGAGAGCAGACATGAATGATAAAAAAGAGCTGGATGCAATTTTGAAGGACGCTACTGCTGAACCAAAAGTCAAAATATCCAAAGTTCTTGCAATTTATAACAAGTTGGGAGTAAAAGAGGCAACAGAGGAGGCAGTTATAGAGTATCACCGAAAGGCAAACCTGTCGGTGATGGAGACCAATCTCACAGAGCAACAAAAACAACAGCTTTTCTCTTTTGCCGACAGCCTCATCAACCGCAACAAATAATTAGCACATTAGCACATTAGCACATTAGCAAATTAGCACATTAAAAAACATGTACAGCCAGAAATTCAACCAAATATTCGATCAGTCAGTAGAGGATTATCATAAATGGGACAATGTAGATGCCACAATAGCAAATCCATACAAAGTGAGTAGCCTTGAGTATTTTCTCTACCTTAAAAACTGGATAGATGCAGTACAATGGCACCTGGAAGATATTATCCGTGATCCAAACATTGAACCGGCTGAAGCACTGCAGATCAAACGCAGGATAGACAAATCTAATCAGGACCGGACAGATCTTGTAGAACTTATAGACAGCTATTTTATGGATCTTTATTCGAAGGTTGTAGTTGAAAAAGATGCAGCAATCAATACCGAGACTCCCGCCTGGGCAATAGACAGACTGTCAATACTGGCACTCAAGATTTACCACATGAAGGCCGAGGCCTTCAGAGAAGAGGCATCACCGGAACATAAGGAGAGTTGTTATAAAAAGTACGAAACTCTCCTTACCCAGAGAAGTGACCTCTCAAAAGCAATAGACCAGTTGCTTTCAGACATCGAGTCAGGAAAAAAATATTTGAAATTTTACAAACAGATGAAGATGTACAACGACCCATCTTTAAATCCTGTTTTGTACAGCCGTGGATAAGAGAAAAAAGCATATTCTGCTGTTCAGATTCTCCGCAATAGGAGACATAGCCATTGCAGCACCTTTGGTAAGGGCGTATGCAATTGCAAATCCCCACATCAGATTTACAATGGTTTCCCAGCCAATGATGGAGCCACTCTTTACCGGAATAGATAACCTGATTTTTTTTCCGGCCGACTTTAAAGGCAAATATAAAGGATTCAAGGGTTTATTAAAACTATTCAGAGATTTATCCAAATTGGAACCTACAGTAGTGGCAGATCTTCACAATGTCTTAAGAACATGGGTATTGCGAGGGTTCTTTGCGCTCACGTTCAAGAAAATTGCATTCCTGCATAAGGGCAGGAGCCAAAAAAAGAGGCTCACCAGAAAAGAGAATAAAAAGCTTATGAAGTTGCCTTCAATGATAAGCCGGTATGAATCGGTACTTATTAAAGCAGGGCTTAATAATCTTAGATTTTCCGAATCACAGGGAGATTCCCTCTCGGACAGAAGGGAATCGGCAGGCGACAAAGCAGATAGTAATATAATCAGAATTGGTATAGCTCCTTTTGCAAAACACAAAGGCAAGGCCTGGCCGGCAGAATTCATGGAGGAGGTAATTGCCGCTCTAAGTGAAGATGAAGGATTTCACATTTTGCTATTTGGTGGAGGGAAAAAAGAGGTTGCGCAGTTGCTCTCATGGGAGCAAAAATACTCAGGAGTAGAATCGGTTGCAGGTAAATTCTCTCTGGATAGAGAACTGGAGATTATGAAAAGTCTGGACATTATGGTCTCGATGGATTCGGCAAACATGCACCTTGCCTCATTTGCCGGAACCACCGTTCTGTCGGTATGGGGAGCAACACATCCGTATGCAGGTTTTTACGGCTGGAGACAGAAAGAGGAGAACGCCATGCAGTATGACCTCAGTTGCAGACCTTGTTCAGTTTTTGGAAACAAGGAGTGTTTCAGAGGCGACTATGCCTGTCTTATGAACATTAAACCCTCTGAGGTGTTGGAAAGGATAAACGACATTGTTAAGAAAAACGGAGATAGACAAGACAAACATGAAGAGACTTCCCTCGGAAATTGAGATAATGGCGCCTGCCGGGAACTTTGAGTCGCTCAATGCGGCTATTCAGGGAGGAGCAAATGCGGTCTACTTTGGAGTGGGAGATCTTAATATGCGTTCTCACTCTGCAAATAATTTCTCTATTGAGAGCCTTAACGAAATAGTGTCAATCTGCAGCGAAAAGGGGGTAAGGAGCTATCTTACACTGAACATTGTTCTTTATGACCAGGATCTTGCTACAATGAGAGAGACCATAGATGCGGCAAAGAGAGCGGGTGTATCTGCCATAATTGCATCCGATATTTCTGTAATCATGTATGCAAGGGAGGTTGGTATGGAGGTACATATCTCTACACAGCTAAATGTTTCAAATATTGAGAGCGTAAGGTACCATGCAAAATTTGCAGATGTAATAGTGCTTGCCAGGGAGCTAACTCTTAATCAGATAAAGGCAATAAGCGAGGCAATTGAGAGTGAGCAGATAAAAGGTCCTTCAGGGAAACCGGTTGCACTTGAACTCTTTTGTCACGGGGCACTCTGTATGGCAGTATCGGGAAAATGTTACCTGAGTCTGCACGAATACAACGCCTCTGCAAACAGGGGCTCATGTTACCAGCTTTGCCGCAGAGGATACGAGGTCACCGACCTTGAGACAGGCCGGTCGCTAGAGGTTGACAATAAGTACATCATGTCTCCTAAGGATCTTATGACAATTGCATTCATAGACCTTATTATTGATGCCGGAATTACAGTTTTGAAAATAGAGGGGCGTGCCAGGTCTGCCGAATATGTGAAAACGGTCGTGGTAGCATACAGAAGGGCGGCAGATGCTGTCTGCGAAGGCACATTTACTCCTGAGCTTGTTTCAGAACTGGAAAAACAACTTTCGTCGGTATTCAACAGAGGATTCTGGGATGGTTATTATCAGGGTGCAAGGCTTGGAGAGTGGAGTGAAGTATATGGTAACAAGGCAACAAGAAGGAAAAGATATATTGGCAAGGTGACGAACTTCTTCTCAAATCTGTCGGTAGCTGAGGTTCTGATTGAGACGGGAGAGCTTAAGAAAGGTGATGACCTGCTTATCATCGGCCCATCCACGGGTGTTGTAGAATATATTGTAAATGAGATAAGGGTAGACCTTAAACCTGTGAACACTTCTGTCAAGGGCGAATATTGTTCTATACTTGTCCCCGAAGGTGTAAGATTACGTCGTTCAGACAAGGTTCACATTTGGGAGGAAAACGATTTTAAGCAGAACAGATAATTATGTTTCCACAGGAAATTGTAAAATTCATAAAAGAACACCATGTCCTTACACTCGCAGTTGCGGGCAATTCGGATCTATGGTGCTCTCATGCTTTTTATGAATTTCTGGAAGATGAACTGTTGTTTATAATCACTTCCGAAGAGAAAACCCGACATATACAACTTGTAAAAGCATCAGATTCGAGAACGGTTGCCGGGGCAATTGCTCTGGAAACAGAAAAAATTGGCCTCATAAGAGGCTTGCAGTTCAAGGCACAAATTGTCAAAGGCAATGATTCGCTTCTGGACAGATACAGGCTTAAGTACTTGTCACGCTTTCCTTATGCCATTCTTAAAGGGGGCGACCTTTGGCTCCTGAAAATTACAGAAGCCAAGTTCACCGACAACAGATTAGGCTTTGGAAAAAAGCTGAACTGGTCCCTTTAAAGTTTGAATGCCTCTTTTACTTTAGCGACGGCATCAAGCTTCTCCCATCCGAAAAACTGAATTCCATCCTTTACAAAAGGGTCACGACCCATATGTCCGTATGAAGCAGTCACTTCGTAAATCGGATTCTTAAGTTTGAACATATCGATAATCTTTGCAGGTCTCAGGTCAAAAATGTTATTGATCTTCTCTGCTATTTCGCTGTCTTTCAGAATCACTTTGTTTGGACCGCAAGGGTTGGCAGTTCCGTATGTGTTTACGAATATACTAACCGGTTGTGCAACGCCTATCGCATAAGCAAGCTGTACAAGTACTTCACGAGCAACTCCGGCTGCTACAAGATTCTTGGCTATGTATCTGGCTGCGTATGCTGCAGATCTGTCTACCTTGCTAGGGTCCTTGCCTGAAAATGCACCGCCACCGTGTGCACCTTTGCCACCATATGTGTCAACAATGATTTTTCTTCCTGTAAGACCTGTGTCGCCGTGAGGACCACCAATTACAAACTTTCCTGTAGGATTTACAAGCAGAATGTATCCCTCCTTGAAAAGAAGCTGTGTTTTAGATGGAAGACGTTCAAGAATTCTCGGAATAAGAATGTTTTGTACATCGCTTTTAATTTTTGCCTGCATTTGTGCATCTCCGTCAAATTCGTCATGCTGTGTGGAAATCACTATTGTATGAACCTTAACGGGAGTGTTGTTTTCGTCATACTCTATGGTAAATTGCGATTTTGCATCCGGACGAAGATAAGGCATCAGATTTGTCTCTTTCCTTATTTTTGCAAGCTCAAGCAGAGCAATATGTGCAAGGGTAAGAGGAAGAGGCATGTACTCTTCTGTGTCTGTTGATGCATAACCGAACATCATTCCCTGGTCGCCTGCACCCTGTTCGTCAGCTGTTGCAATAGAGTTGCCCTGTTCGTCAAGCTTGTCCACACCACGGTTGATGTCGGCAGACTGTTCGTGAATTGCAGAGAGTATCCCGCATGAATTTCCGTCAAACATATATTCAGCTTTTGTATAACCGATTCTGTTTATTACTCTTCTTGCAACTGTCTGAATGTCTACATATGCCTTGGAGTGAACCTCTCCGCCCACTACAACAAGTCCTGTACTTACAAAGGTCTCGCATGCAACCTTTGAATTTGAGTCCTGACGAAGGAATTCGTCAAGAATAGCGTCTGAAATCTGATCGGCAACCTTGTCCGGATGTCCTTCCGAAACAGATTCTGATGTAAATAAATATGCCATGATTCTTTTTGGTTTAATTCGTTTATAAATAACACTCATTTGCAGATGAGAGTTCAACGATTACAACCGGAAAGCGGGAAAATGCAATAAAGACTATGCATTTTTAGCATTTTTTCACGTGGTTGCAAGCAGTCAAATCTTTCCACAATTTGAACGCAAATATAAAACAATATTCTTTAAGTTATTGTTAATTTGTTGAAAATAATTGTAAGTTATCAAATGGAATTTAGTATTTTTGTTGCAGAATACCAAACAAATATTAAAAAATATCTATGAAACAAACGATTAAGCAATTTGCCATTACGGCTATGAGCTTGTTTGTGGCCTTGGCAGCTTTCGCTCAGGTTACAACCTCCACAATGAGTGGACGAATTACAGAGGCAAATGGCACTCCTATTGTTGGAGCAACCATTGTTGCTGTTCATACGCCTTCCGGTTCTCAGTATTATTCAATTACTGACAACTCTGGTAACTATCGCATTCAGAATATGCGTGTTGGAGGTCCCTATTCGGTTGAAGTGCAATTCCTGGGTTTTGGAAGCATGAAATCGGGGAACATAACATTACGACTGGGTGAAAACTACGTACATAATGCGCAATTAACCGAAGAGGCTGTTAGTCTAAACGAGGTGGTTGTAACAGCTGGTGTCGTTAATCCTATTTTAAACAGTGACCGTACAGGCGCCTCAATGAACATCAGTACAAGAGAGATAACCTCTCTGCCATCAATCAGCCGAAGCATAACTGACTTTACAAAAATGACCCCTCAGGCAAACGGAACTTCATTTGCCGGACGTGATGGCCGTTTCAATACAGTAACAATTGACGGAGCTGCTTTCAATAACAACTTCGGTTTGTCAAGCAACGCACTTCCAGGAGGTTCTGCTCAGCCAATTTCACTTGATGCTATTGCCGAGGTTTCAGTAAACATAGCTCCTTATGATGTACGTTCATCTCAGTTTACCGGTGCTTCCATAAATGCTGTAACAAAAAGCGGGGACAACTCAATAAGGGCTTCGGTATATACATACCTGAGACCTAAGACATTTACCGGTGAAAAAGTTGGTGACCTTATCGTTCCTAAAGCCAGAGAAAGAAGTTCTCAAATTTATGGAGCAACAATAGGCGGACCGATTATTAAAAACAAATTGTTTTTATTTGTAAGCGGCGAGTATGAAAAAGAGGTAACTCCAACTGGCAGCTGGGAACCAAGCACAAATGGTGTAGCAAATGCAGACCTGAAAATTTCCCGTACTACAGTTGCAGACCTTGAGAGGGCTAAAGCACACTTGTTGTCTACATATAACTACGATCCGGGCGACTATCAGAATTTTGCATCGTCTCCTTCCAACAACTATAAGATTCTTGCACGTCTGGACTGGAACATTGCAAGAAATCACAAGTTCTCCTTGAGGTACAATATGCTTAGAAATAACAGTGCCACCGTAACAACAAACGGAAACAGCGGACCTCCAAACGTTCCAAGATCTAACTATATGAGGGTTTCTGAGTATGCTATCTCGTTCTCGAACTCTTTCTACGGAAACCTGAATTCTATTGACGCCTTTTCAGCAGAGTTAAACAGTACATTCGGTTCAAGATTCTCCAACAAGCTTTTGGTGTCATACACAGCTACTACTGACCCTCAGAGAACCAGCAACAGTGATATCTTCCCTTTCGTTGACATCTACAAAGATGGCAATCCTTACATGTCTTTCGGTTATGAATTGTTTACATTCAAGAATCAGGTAGAAAATAATACCTCTTCAATAGTGGACAACCTTACCATTAGTCTGGACAACCATACTCTTACAGCTGGTCTTGCATATGACAACATATATGTAAATAACTCATACATACGTGAGGGTACAAGCTACTACAGATATGCCTCACTTGACGATTTCATAAACAATGCAAAACCTACAGGTTTTGGTATTACATATGGTTATGATGGTCAGCCGATCAAAGGTGTTCAAATGAGCTTTGGTCTTGCAAGTGCATATCTTCAGGATGAGTGGCAGGTGAATAAGGATTTCAAGGTTACTTACGGTGTACGTGCAGAGCTTCCTCTTTATCACAATGCGCTTAAGAACAATCCTGCAATCAGTGCCCTTGATTTCAACGGATACAAGATGAATGTTGGTGCGTGGCCAGACAGTAAAATGCAGATTAATCCAAGATTTGGATTCAACTGGGACGCCAAAGGCGACAGAAGCCTTCAGATTCGTGGTGGAACCGGTCTTTTCTCTGGAGTACTTCCTTTTGTATGGTTTACAAACCAACCTTCTTCATCAGGTACAATTCAAAGTCCGGAAATGGGTATTACAGGAACAAATCTTCCTGCAGACTTCAGGTTTAACAAAGATTACATGGCTCAGATAGCCAAATATCCTACACTTTTCCCTTCGTCAATGAGTGCTACTTTAGCTTCCGGTGCCGCTTTGGCAGAGGTTGCAAAGGACTTCAAGATGCCAAGGGTATGGAGATCGAACCTTGCTGCAGATATTGAACTTCCCGGAAATATGATTCTGACCCTTGAGGCTTTGTATACTAAAGACATTAATGCAATTGTTCAGAAGAACATGAACCTTCCTGCTGCAAACAGAGTGTTCTCTGGCACAGATAAACGCGCTTACTGGTCAGGTAATAAGGTTCTTACTACTGTAGGAAGTGCAATGGTTCTGACTAATTCAGACAAAGGGTTCCAGTCTTCATTCACAGCTCAGCTCACAAAGAACTTCTCGCATGGTCTGTCCGGTATGCTTGCTTATACATTCAACCATTCAAAAGACCTTTCGGCTAATCCTGGTTCGAGTGCGTACTCTGCATGGCAGGCAAACCTTGACGCATTCAATATCAATACTCCTCAGTTAAGCTACTCAAGCTTCGCTAATCCTCACAGGGTTATCGGTTCACTAAGTTACAGAATTGAATACCTGAGACACCTTGCAACCACTTTCTCTGTTTATTACAATGGAACTGCTCAGGGCCGCTCTTCAATTGCCTATAGCAACGATATGACAGGCGACGGTGTTGCAGGTGACCTTATCTATATCCCTTGCGACAAGTACCAGCTTGCATTTGTGGATGTTGTGTCAGGTGGTGTTGTTAAGATGACAGCCGCCCAGCAGGCAGACAAATTCATGGAATATGTAAACAACGATTCATATCTTAGCAAGCACAAAGGTGAGTATGCAGAGAGATATGGTGTTGTAAATCCATGGAAAAACCGTTGGGATGTTAAGGTTCTTCAGGACATCTTCGCTAAATTCGGAAGTGACCGTCGTTACACTTTGCAACTAACTCTTGACATAGTAAATGCAGGTAACTTACTTAGTAAGAATTGGGGACTATACACAAGAACAGGTCTTGCAAACACCTATGATGTTATAATGCCTTTGACTTACAAGGGTGTAAACGCAGGTGGACAACCAACATTTACTCTGAATGCAACGGATTTAGATAATTTTGATAATAAGAACAGGCAAGTAAATGCGTTATCAACCAGTAGTACCTGGGGTATGCAGTTTGGTATTCGTCTGATGTTCTAGAAGTTTTTAACTTTATTATGGGGACCGTCTCAATTCATTTTGGGGCGGTCTCTTTTTTTTGTATTTATTTTACTAATTTTGTTTTATATATTTGATGAGATGGATAGCGGCGAGCGAATTGAAACAGGGAGGAGGGCAGAGGATATTGCATTGGATTTTCTCAAGGGTAACGGACAGATACTGTTGGAGAGGAACTGGAGAAACGGACATAAGGAGCTGGACCTGATAATGAAAAGTTTGTCGCAATATGGAATTGAGAGACTGCATATTGTAGAAGTGAGGTCACTAAAGGAGCCAAATCTCTGTAACCCATATGAAAGTATAGACATATTCAAGCAGAGAGCGGTCATATCTGCTGCCAGAGCTTATATACGGCTGAACAACATTAATATGGAGACCCAATTCGATATCGTATCGGTTGTATTTAAAGCAGAGAGTGTTGAACTGGAATATTTTCCGGATGCATTTACACCATCATGGAGATAAATAAATTACTAATATGAACAAGAATCATTACTGTATCATTATGGCGGGTGGAATCGGGAGCCGATTCTGGCCGGTTAGCAGAAATGCCAAGCCAAAACAGTTTCTGGACATTCTGGGAATGGGCAAATCTTTTCTTCAGCAGACATTTGACAGGTTCTCCAGAATAATTCCGGTTGAGAACATCCTTGTGGTTACCTCAAGGCAATACAAAGATCTGGTAATGACTCAAATCCCTGACATATTGCCCGAACATGTACTGTTGGAACCATACAGAAGAAACACTGCTCCATGCATTGCTTATGCAACATACAAACTGATGCAGAAGAACCCAAAAGCGACAGTGGTTGTTGCCCCCTCTGATCACCTTATAGTAAACGAAGATATTTTTCTGACCACAATAAAAAACGGACTTAACTATGCAGAGAGGCATAACATACTTATGACTCTGGGTGTTAAGCCGTCAAGGCCGGAGACAGCATATGGCTATATTCAGGTCAACATGAATGTGCCGGTGGACATGGATGGCAACCTTGCCTATGGTGTCAAGACCTTTACAGAAAAACCAAATATAGATCTGGCCAAAGTATTTGTAGACAGTGGAGAATTTTTATGGAACGCAGGAATATTTATATGGAACCTCAGCACCATAAAATATGAACTTGAGAAGCTGCAGCCGGGTATTGCGGGACTCTTTTCAGAAGGGAATAAGCTATATTACACAGACATGGAGGATGATTTTATAAATCAGGTATACGAAGAGTGCACCAGTATTTCCGTAGACTACGGAATAATGGAAAAAACAGACAAAGCAATTATCTATCCTGTTTCATTCGGCTGGTCCGATCTGGGGACATGGGATTCCCTTTATGCACAGGTAGATAAAGATGAAAACAATAATCATATACAAAGCGCAGAGAGCATGCTGGCGAATGTCTCAAATTCAATAGTGGTTTCGGAAGAGAAAGAGAAACTAATAGTCATAAATGGTCTTGACAACTATATGGTCATCAATACAGACGATGTTCTTCTGATTTGCCCGAGAGAGGAGAGCATTTTCAAGAATATCCTCACAGACATGCCCCTCAAAGACTTTAACGACTATCAATAAAAAATATAATACATTATGGCACAGAATCTGGTGAAGTTAGATGTTCAGTCAGAGATAGGCAAGCTGGAAGCGGTGTTGTTGCACTCGCCGGGAGCAGAGGTGGAGAATATGACTCCCAGAAATGCACAAAGGGCTCTTTACAGCGATATCCTTAACCTCTCAATAGCCCAGAAGGAGTATGAGCAGGTATCCGGAGTATTGAACAAGGTCTCCAGGACATTTCAGGTACGGGACCTTCTGGCAAAACTTCTTGACGATCATTATGAAAGAGAGGCTCTTATTGGTAAAATATGTGTTACAGAAGAAGTTACGGACTATTTTGAATATCTCATGGATATGTCCTCAAAAAATCTGTCGCAGGTGCTTATTGAGGGACTTCCCGCAAGGATCAACTCTCTTACAGCATATCTTAAGGACGATTACTACGCTCTTCTACCTCTTTACAACTTCTATTTTACAAGGGATGCATCAGTTTCTATTGGAAACAAGGCTCTTATATGCAGAATGGCGAGCAAGGTAAGGATGAGAGAATCAATAATCACAGAGGCGATCTTTAAAAATAAAAAATTCTTCGACTGCGAGCTCATTAATGGCTATGATTTTCAACCGGGTAATAATGAGGTGTATATGGAAGGGGGTGATATACTTATTGCTCGCGAAGATATTCTTCTGATAGGGAACGGAATGAGAACAAGCAGTCAGGGAATCGACATGCTTTTAAACAGGCTTTGCAAGTCTTCAGGACCGGAAAAGCGACATATTATTGTTCAGCAGCTGCCAAGCTCCCCTGAATCATTCATCCATCTGGATATGGTATTTACTCTGCTTGATGTTGACAAGGCGATGGTTTTTGAACCATTGATCCTTAATGAGAACCAATATCAGACTGTTCATATGGTTATTGAAGGAGGGAAAGTTTCCAAAATAAAATCTGTTAATAATATCCCGTCAGTCTTGAAAAAGCTGGGAATGGAGGTAGAGCCGGTTATTTGCGGAGGTATAACAGACGAATGGAACCAGGAGAGGGAGCAGTGGCACAGTGGCGCAAATTTCTTTGCCTTTGCCCCGGGCAAGGTAATGTCATATGCAAGAAATGTACATACATTGAACGAGCTGGACAAAATTGGATTTGAAATAATTCCTGCATGGGACGTTTTGGCAGGGAAAAAAGATCTCGACAAAGTGGGCAAATGTGTTGTTACAATAGATGGATCGGAATTGCCAAGAGGCGGCGGCGGAGCCCGGTGCATGACCATGCCTCTCCGAAGGGCGGCTGTTGAATGACCAAAATAGAATGTCTTACACCAATGATTTTATATGAAAAAGCTTTTATCTCTTTTGTTCTCACTCTCTATAGCAATTAGTGCATATGCAGAGGGTGTGATGTTCGCTTCAAAACCATCTCTGACACCAGATGGTTCAACTATTTATTTTTCTTACGCAGGTGATATTTTCAAGGTGCCGGCAGAAGGAGGATTGGCCTTAAGAGTTGTTTCCATGAAGGGTTTGGAGTCTAATCCCCGCATCTCTCCTGACGGAAAGTATCTTGCATTTTCATCTAATGAGGCAGGTAACAACAATATTTATGTTGTTCAGGTAAAAGGGGGAGATGTAAGGCAACTCACTTTCCACGATGCAGGCGATTTACCTGTATCATGGTCACCGGACTCAAAAAGCATCTATTTTGAGTCGGGCAGTTACAACAGTATAAGTGCATATTCAGTGTCAGTAGAAGGGGGAACTCCAAAAAGACTTTTCTCTGGCTTTTTCAATACAATTGCTGGTGTTGTGGAGAATCCCGTTACAGGTGATTTTTACTTTACCGAATCGACAGAATCCTATCGTTATGCAACAAGAAAGGGATATAAAGGTGAACATAACCCAAATATTATCTCGTGGAACCCTTCTAAAAAAGAGTATAAAGAGGTTACAACATATTTTGGAAAGGATATCTGGCCAATGGTAGATGCTAAAGGAAACCTCTATTATGTTTCTGACGAAAAAAACGGAGAGGCAAACATTGTTAAACATGAAGAGGGTAAGAGAAGATGGATCACCAATTTTGATGAATCTGTACAATATCCGGCCATCAGTTATGACGGATCAAAAATAGTATATATAAAGGGGTATAAGATTTCTCTGACAGATCTGAAATCAGGCAAATCCTCACAGCCTGTTATTGAAGTTGTCGAGAACAGAACAGTTAATGATTTCTCAGTCAAGATTGAGACTCCGCAGGACGCATCTATCTCGCCCGATGGTAAAAAACTTGCGTTTGTTTTCAGAGGGGCGCTATTTGTAAGCGATGCCAAAGGGAACTTTGTATGGCAGCTCAGGACCCCGGCCAATGAAAGGGTCGATGAGGTATTATGGGCCGACGACAGCAAGAGTGTTTACTATACAAGGACAAACCTTGGATTCACAAATATTTTCAAACAGAGAGCGGACCTTCCTGCTCAGGAGAAGGCTGTTTTTATATCGGAGTCGAATTCCCGATCCCTTACTCTTTCGCATAAAGGAAAACTTGTTGCATTTGTTAATGGATCAGGCTCTGTAATGATGCTGAATATGGCTGACGATAAGTCTGAGGAGGTTGCAAAGGGTGAATTCTGGGCCTTTCAGGGTTACAGCCTGAGTTTCTCTTCAAATGACAAGTTCCTTACTTTTTCTGCTGTCAGCCTATTCGAAAGAGACATTTTCATTACCTCGCTGGCAGATAGAAAATCGGTAAATCTCACTAATTCAGCAACATATGAAGACGAGCCTGTTTTCTCGCCGGATGGAAGGTACATATACTTTACAGCAGACAGATTTAATCCAAGTTTCCCGAGAGGAACGTCGTTTATACTTTATAAGGTACCTCTTGACAAGTTCTGCAGACCGTTTGAGGGGGTTGAATTTGAAAAACTTTTCGGCAAGAGTGTACCGTCTGTCGGGGACTCATCTGTTGTAATCAACAGGGACTATCTTCAAAGGAGATATGAAAGAGTAGTGGCCAGAGGAACCCAGAGTTCGCCTTTTATCTTTACACAAAGAGAAAAGACATTCCTTTTCTTCTCTTCAAATCATGAAAGTGAGCAGGGTCTTTACGTTCAGGAGATAAAGGATTGGGATCAGAAACCTGCACAGAGAGTTAAGGGATTATCCTCGGCAAGCAAATACATATCTAATGGAAAGGATATGATGGTACTTTGCAGGGATGGTCTTTACAAACTGGACCCTGCTTCTGCAGCTGCTACAAAAATCGAGATCAAACACACCTTTTCCAAGAATATGCAAAGCGAGTTCAACCAGATGTTCTATGAAGTGTGGGCAACTCTTGCACAGAATTTTTACGATGTGAGGTTCCACGGTGTGGACTGGAAAGCAAAGCGTGATTACTATGCAGGGTTCCTTTCTTTGGTTAAAAGCAGAGATGAACTCAGAACATTGATAAACGACATGCTTAACGAGCTTAATTCGTCACACATGGGATTCAACAGTGCCGGCAAGGAGGAGGATGTGACTGAAAGGTATACTTCTGCTGAGACAGGGCTTATGTTCGACAATGACAATCCTTATATTCTTGACAGGATTCTTGCTGGTTCAAAGGCAGATTACTCGGGAAATCCTCTTAAAAAGGGAGACAAGCTTGTTGCCGTCAACGGAGTGAGAGTAGATTTCAGTATAAACAGGGAAAAGTATTTTGTCTCTCCAGTTGGGAAAAACGAGATACTTCTGACGTTTGAGAGAGCAGGGGAGGGAAAGATGGAGTTCGACATAAGGCTGCACACCATGTCGTCAGGAGAAATCCGCTCGCTTCTTTATACAGAGTGGGAAGATGCCAACAGGACAATTGTTGACAAGCTTGGGAATGGAAAGATTGCCTATGTCCACATGAGAGATATGTCGGCAGATGCACTAAATGGTTTTCTTCTGGATATGAACACATATGCTGTTCATAAGGATGCTCTTATCCTTGACCTTCGTTTCAACAACGGAGGAAACGTACATAAAGAGGTGTTAGATTATCTTGCACAAAAGCAGCATTTTAAGTGGAGTTATAGAACAGGACAGCCGGCAACCCATCCTAATGTAACTCCAGGCAACAAGCCAATTATAGTTCTTATAAACGAAAGGAGCCTGAGCGATGCCGAGGTTACCTCCAATGGTATTAAAACGCTCTCTCTGGCGAAACTGGTTGGAACAGAGACATACAGGTGGATAATATTTACATCAGGTACACGTCTTATTGACGGATCTTCAGTGCGTTTACCAGCCTGGGGTTGCTACTCGCTCGACGGGAAGGATCTGGAGTCTACAGGAGTCAAACCTGATATTTACGTAAAGAACACATTCCGTGACAGACTTGAGTCTAAGGACCCGCAATTAGAAAGAGCAATAAAAGAATTATTACCTTTGTAGCCAAATATTAGAAAGATGAGAGACAAAATTGAGCAGTTGCTGGCAGAAGTAGAGCAACTTGCAGCCAGAAAAGAGCAGGAGCTGGAGGAGATAAGAGTAAGACTACTCGGTAAGAAAGGGAGCATCACGCAGCTTTTTGATGAGTTCAGGGATGTGTTACCCGAACAAAAGAGAGAGATAGGTCAGGTTTTAAATAAACTTAAAGTAGCTGCTGCGGCAAAAATTGAAGAGCTAAAAGCAGTTATTGAAAATAGCATGGAGCCGGCCGATTCACAGTACGACCTCACAAAACCCGGCGACAAAATGGAGCTTGGGGCACGTCATCCTATTTCTGTTACCAGAGCAGAGATTATCTCCATTTTCAACAAGCTTGGTTATGCTATTGCGGAGGGCCCGGAAATTGAGGACGACTGGCATGTTTTCGGAGCTCTTAACTTTCCTCCCGAGCATCCGGCAAGAGACATGCAGGATACATTCTTTATAACAACAGGGGAGAATCCCATACTGCTTCGTACTCATACAAGTTCGGTTCAGGTAAGGGCAATGGAGAAGATGAAGCTTCCGATAAGGGTTATTTGCCCGGGAAGGGTCTTCAGAAATGAGGCAATATCTGCAAGGGCTCATTGTATATTTCATCAGGTAGAGGGTTTGTATATAGATAAAAAGGTGTCATTTGCAGATCTTAAACAGGCTGTTCTTCTTTTTGCCCGAGAGATGTTCGGTGAGAATACGGAAATCCGCCTTCGTCCATCTTATTTCCCATTTACAGAACCAAGTGCTGAGGTAGATGTAAGTTGCAATATTTGCAAGGGCAAAGGCTGTAATATATGTAAAGGAACCGGCTGGCTCGAAATTATGGGTTGCGGCATGGTTGACCCTGCCGTTCTTGAAGCATCTGGCATAGACAGCAAAGAGTATTCAGGTTTTGCATTTGGAATGGGTGTTGAGAGAATTGCCATGCTCAAATGGCAGGTGAAAGATCTTAGGCTTTACTTCGAGAACGATGTAAGGTTTTTACAGGAATTTGATACAGTTGTCTAAATTTTTTTGGAGCATAATGTTTTTGTTATAACTTTGTGGTCCCAAATGCGGAAATAGCTCAGTTGGTAGAGCATAACCTTGCCAAGGTTAGGGTCGCGAGTTCGAGTCTCGTTTTCCGCTCTCAAAACCTCTCCGCAACGAGAGGTTTTTTTGAAGGTTCCTATGGGCTCGGGTGGTGGAATAGGTAGACACGCAGGACTTAAAATCCTGTGAACAGAAATGTTCGTACGGGTTCGATTCCCGTCCCGAGCACCACAATTAGCTGGTAATTAATTGAAATGCAATAAATTATCAGCTAATTTCTTTTATTTACTGGCGCATTACTGGCAGTTATTTGATTTTATGAAAATAAAATGTAAACGATCGGTATTCCTAATTTACACAATTTGTCTTTTATGTTATTAATATTAAGGATATTAATAACTGAATAACTATCAGAAATAGATCTATTAGGCATTTATAGCTTACGAAATGCTTATTAAAAAATTGCTCTAAACACCTATTGATGAGGTGAAATTTGAAATGTTATAGTAACTCTCTTCCTCACCAGTTTGATCTAATAAATATTAATTATCTACTACAAACGCAATCGACTGATTTATTTAAGCCCCCCAAACAAAGCAACAATTCCCCCCAGAACAAGATAACCAATATAGCTAAACAGACTCCAAGCAATCAAGAATATAATTGCTCCAAAAAAGCTTTCTGGCTCAATCCAATTCCATGCAAGAATTCCTGATAAGATTGAAACCGCAATAGTTCCTAACAATACTACAAAACCGAATGAGCCTCCGTTGTTTGATGCGTTCATAATTTAATATTTTAATTTATTTCTGTAATAATCTTGGTTATAAACTGAAATGCAGCACTTTGTAAACTTACTAATAAATTTCAATCCTATTCTCTTTTTATTAATTTCTAATCATAAATTATGCTAAACCTATAATTGAAGACGCTGATACATTAAAACATAAGGTTGTCTCTAATGAATATGGTTAATTAGGAGGATAATGTTATGTTTATTATTACTCATGATAACGGTCCTTATTTTTTTAGTAAGAAAAGTATTGATTATTTGTAAGCAAGCATTAATGGGAATGTTGAGGATCTTAAACATTAAGATAATCTTTTGCTCCTCTTTAAGTTTCCAAGATAATTTCAAGATATAAAGCGCATTGTATTTTGTAATCAGTTAATCCCAATTTTATTGACTTAGTAGCCATTTCATCAACAATTTCATAGATAACATCTAAGACAATTGTTAGATTGGCTTCACTCTTAATCACATTCTTCACGAAACCATTTGTGTCACACATCAAGCAGAAGATGAGAGTTGCCAAACAATCTTGACTCACGTAAATGAGATAGTCTGAATTTGTTTCTCTAATAAGGTTATTAGATGCTCTTTGAGTGCTTTGGAAATTTTTAATTAAACTCAAAAGTTTATCTTCATTCTTTAAATAAAGAGGATAATTTAGATATTGTTTTACCCAGAATTTTGTCATCCATCCAACACCTCCCACTCCATTCTTAATAATCCATTTAGAAAGGCCCATCGTTTTATTGTGTTTATTGTTAATTAATTGAAGGATACTTAATGATTTATTCAAACCCAAGAAGCTGAAAATCTTTTGAGTTTACTATTGCTGCAAACAAGGATTCAAAAATTGGATCATAATCTGTTGAATCAAAATTCCTCCAATTATTAATCTCTTTACTAAACCCTTTGTGCGTGTATCCATTTTTGGAAACGGCTTTACAATACGCTACTACGGTAAAAACATCATAAATTCCAAAATGAATATAACCTACAATGGCATCATTATTTTTTATTGGCAGACGGTACTCCAATCTATCTCCCGAGTTGATAACAAGTTCCATTCTGTTCATTCTTAAGGGACTAGCACAGTATTCTGCAAAAGCCTGATGTTTTGTTATCAATCCCCCTTTAAGAGTATTTTTTTGGGCAGTGTTATAATAATCTATTGCAAATCTAATTATACTGTAGATCACTACTCCAGCAATAATTATTAAAATAGTTGACATAGTAGAAATTTAAGATATTGAAAGTTATTTTTAATTCTTCACTATTGATAATTGTTAGCTTGACGATAGTTGTCATATATGATAACTCGATAACAAATTTATTAAATTTTATTTGTAATCAAATATGATAACAAATAATTTGATGTCAGAATCAGAGATTTACATATCGATTGGCAAAAAAATTAAAAGTATCCGAGAGTCGAAAGGTCTTACGCAACAGGCTTTATCAGATTTGTGTGACTTTGAGAAATCTAATGTTAGTCGTATTGAATCAGGTAGAACAAATCTGACTATCAAGAGCTTATTAAAAATCAGTCAAGCTCTTCATGTAAAGATGAAAGAGTTGCTTGATGTCGAAAATTAATATTTAGGAGATCAAATACTTATTTTAATAGGGACAACATGGTATTTCAAGAGTGAAGATTTAGAAATACCTTTCTTAGTTATGAACTCAATAAAGATACTAACGGCAAATATATAAACTCAATTATCATTTAGACGCAATTCTGTACAGTAATTTTTGTTTACGTTTACTATTCAATGAGTTAATCAAACTTGCTCTTTTTTCATATCGTTTTTCACAAACAGGTTACCATTCTTCTTGTACTTTATCAGTTTGGAGAAAAAGTGAGAAGGATAAAATTAGGGCATTAAAAAAATCTTCCACACCAGTTTTTGCATCTTCTCTTTTTAAAATGCCTTCTTTATTATAGATGAAAAAGGAGGAAATTCCACTTCCAGTAAAATATAGAGGATAATTCGCTTCGCTATATATTTCAAGATCAATTATTTCATATTTAATTTTGCCATCTTTAAATGAAAGTTCAGTAGAAAATTTTGCATTAAATGGTGCTCTTGCTAAAACATTTTTAATTATTATAAAATGTGGTGCATATGTATTGAATCTTAAATATTCCCCTTCAATTTTGCCTTTTATTACATTATCTGGACTTTTGTAGTTAATATTAATGTATTTAATGGCTTGATCATATAACTCTTTTGCAGTTTTTCCCTCTACAGGGATTATAATAAAAGATTTTTCGGTGTTGTTCGCATCTCTTAGTCCATTAGGAGAAACAGAAAATTTTTGTCCGTAGGAGTAGGTGCAAATTAATAAGATTGAAAGTAAAACTAAATTTTTCATGTACTTGATTTTAGACTTTATGTGTTACATAGAGATATGCAGATTAATCCCTAACCATTAATTATCGTTTTCATTTTCGAAAGTAGCCAGTAAAACTTCTTCAATACCAATTATTTCATCAAGAATTCCTATCTGTTGTTTTATAGAAACTAAATCATTTTCTGAAAACTCATTAAATTTCCAATGCTTAGAAACGACTTTACCCGATTTATCTTTTTCTTCTGAATAACTTATCTTTCTGCTTTCACATAAAGCTCTTATTCCAGTATCTGTTATGAATGGTTTGCCCCATATACCATGTACACAAAGATTTCTTTGTTTTTGGACACCTTTAATTTTTTCAATCAATTTATTAATTTGCACTACTTCTATGCCTTTAATATGATTTAGATCCTGAAGTAGTTTCTTGTTTTTATCTAGAGTATTATCTTTGATTATTGTAAAGGCAATTGTTGGATCGTTAGAGTTTATCATCTTTCCAATAATTTGACAAAGATTATTTTCCATTTGAGCAAACCGAACAGTTAATAAACCAATATTTGCGTAAAATTCTATCTCAAAATCTTCCATATCTAGCTATTATTGCAATAAAGATACATCATATTTCCAAATCAATATCTCTTTATTGTAAGAAGTTTATTTAAAGAACAACCATAAATTTGGCGCAATCCTTGAATTTCTTACATTTAATCTCATATTCTACCTTCATCCGCATAACTGAAATACTGCTCTGGTGTTACTATCAGGTGGTCAAGTAAGTTGATCTGCATAAATCCACAAGCTTTCTTAATGTCTTCGGTGATTTTATCATCATTTGCGCTTGGTTTGGTATTTCCAGAGGGGTGATTGTGCGCAATAATAATTGAGCTTGCATTTGCCAAGATTGCTACTTGCATGATGAGCCTTAAATCAGCTACAGTTGCAGATATGCCCCCTTCTGCAATGCTTGATACTCCTAGCACCTTATTTGCTTGGTTAAGTAGGATAATCTTAAATGATTCCTTATGTTCGATAGTAGTACAGTCAAAGAAGTTGTCTATGAGTAATTTGTAGGCCATTGCAGAACTTTCAATTTTGTACCTCTCTGAAGCTTTAACCTTAGTTATGTAAGATAATGATACCTCACAAGCTTTAAATAATGAGTTTTGAGTTGTTGCATCCATAGCATTAGAATTAATAAATAAAGGCCACTCAATGAGTAGCCATAATATTAATAATGAAATAATTAAGTGAGTGTTTGTGTTTAAATCTCGTTCTTATTTGATTTTTAAAATTAATGCTGGTCATCTTTGGATGCTTAACGATATGTAAGAAATTAAATAATAATCTAATAATCTAATAACCTACTAATTTACCATAAATGATTTATGCCAGGGGGGACTCACCAATTTTTCTTGATTAGGGGGGTCTTCTTTGGATATATATAGCGCTCAAGAAAAAATTAAATTTTTTTAATAACAAAAATAAAGTTGATGGTTGACGGTTTACCTGATGATAATGTCAAGATAATAAGATATATAAGCTATATTTCCTGTCAACGTCAACCAGTGAACTATTATTATTTTCTAAGTGCTTTATTAACTGCTTGTTTTGTTATCCCTAGACTCTCCGCTAGCTTACTCTGACTTTTTATAATATAGGCTTTATCAAGCATCCTTAAAATTGCTTCACGTCCAACAACATTTTCTGTTAGAGAATTTGTTATTATAGTATGTACTTTATTAGCTGTATGTTCAAAGTATCTACATAATCTTATTGCGTATTCCATAGATAATGAACTAATTACCATATTGCTAATATCGTTACCGATCATTGTTTCAACAAGCAATGCAAGTCTTTGTGCGTAAATTTGAAGTTTACTGTAAACTGGAGCCATGTATTCATGTTTAAACTTCATGTATTGAAGATAATTCCAATAATCCTCATACATTCTTATTGCGGTTAATTGAAAACTAGCTGGTCGGTGGAATGTGCTAGCCATTAGAATCCCAAGAAAATTGCTCCAAATATTATTAATCTCTTCAGATATTTTTACATCAGAATATAATTGAGGTAAAGTAAAATTGTCAGGATATACCCATAACCAACGAGGAGTAAAACCGTTATTCATTAAAACTTGTTTTCCAAATGTATCCTTTAAAATTCCTGGCTGAATACTTCCCAATATGCTCATGAAAGGTTTCCTAATATATGTTAAACCATCCTTTTTTCTGTTAGTAGTAAAGTCTGTTCCATCAAAAATGGACAGCAATTGTGAAATTTCTCCGCTTTTACTATAACGATCAATATCATCAAGAAAGCCCCTAATCTCATCTCTACAAAGCAGCAATCCTTGTGGATTTTTTGCTAAAAGATCATTTCTTGCCTCAGGTGTACTATCAGAAATAATATGTTGAACTAGCTTGGGTATTTCAATATAAGATAAGGGATTTTGTCTTAAATTTTCACAAGCTTTTATATATGCATTGTAGTTTGAGTTGTCCCAATTTTCAATAGGTTTTATTGCCCATAGCATAGGTTGTGATTTATTTTGCCCACTTTGTGCAACATTCACTAGCCACAGACAAGGGGAATTTGTGTATTTTCCATCATAACAGGAAACCTTAGATCCTATTGCCCCGCTAACAGCCCCAAAAATACTGGATACCACAAAATCTCTGGAACATCGGAAGATATTTTGTAATTCTGATATTATTTGTTGCTGCCAGATTGTCAGAGCATCTATCGGTAATTCTAGTATTGGATTACGCTCATACTCTTGAGCTATAATAGAATATTTGCATAAATCAGCCTGAGACATTTCTTGTTGTCTCTCCCGTCGAATTATTTGTTGATTTGGCCTTGCCAATACTAATGCAGTATTACTATTTTCCATCATCAACCCTCCTTTCATTTCTACTTATGACGTGGGCATTCATAAAATTTTCAAGGTCAATTCTTTTTACATAGATTTTTCTGCCAAACTGACTAAAGGGGATTCTACGTTGATCACGGTATGTTTGCCATGTTTTTTGGGAGACATGAAGCATCTTCCTGGCTTCTGATGATTCAATCCATTCAGACATTAACTCGCCTTCTTTCTTCTTTTGTAAGAGATTCTTTACTTCTTTAAGATTCTCAATGATTTCTTTCCAATCTGTTTCAGGTATTAGGGAAATTTTATATTCATTAAACATAATTTAATCCAATCAGGTTATAACCTCGTCCGCTTTTTTAATGGGATTTGAGTACCTGATTTGAGTGCAAAATTAAAATGGCAAAATTGAATTAGTTGGATATGAAAATGGATATTTGCACACACAAATTTACCCACTGTTTATTAACGAGTTAAACTGAATTGCACGAGAAATATTACAAAAATGTATCCCTATTCTCAGAGACAGGCAAAGCCCTTATCATCGCTCTCTTGAAAGAATTTATCCAATTTTTAATATTGTCATACTTTTCCTTGCTATCTAGATAGGGGGGTAGTTGTTCATAAATCGCAATACAATCATAAATACAAGCATACTCTTGAATTACATTATCACCTTTTCCCGTTTCCGTTATGTTGGTTAGATTATCATATAGACTTTCTAAGGATGTAGAATGGAAAACTTCAAGCATTGTTAAAGTATTCAAGCAGAAAAAAGCCTTTTCTCCTAGACGAACTGTTCTACTTCGTGTTTTTGGTGGATATAATTTTGGATATAAATTAAAAAAATTATCAATAAAATCCCCCCATTTGATCACATCTTTTTCTGAAGTTATTTTAACTTGATAATTTTTTCTATTTATTAACCCATTTCTGTCAAAACGCATTAAACCCCTTTTTGTTATTTCCTCTCTTTCATTTATTATTTTTGTTAATATCTTAGGGAGTTGACGATTCAGCATCTTTATCAGTAGGGTAACGGTTTTTTGAGTATTAATTTTACAGGAATTATTAAATAGATCTTTCAATATAATCTCATGATTCCTGATTTTCAAAAACTTAAGTAAATTAACCATCTCTGAAACGGTCAGTAATGCCTCTTTTTCAGCTTCAACGGAGAATAATTCAAACAATGGTGGTCTAGATAAATCCACATATAAAATTCCGAGCGTAATCTCATTATGATCAAATCTATAATTAATAAATAGACTTGCTAATTTATCATAATCTTTAATATTCTCGGGGATAGTGCTAGGTGTCTTAATAGTTGAATTTGATTCCATGTTTGAAGTGTATTATAGTGGTTTATTTGTTTTTAGCTTAGTCATTAGCATTGAGATTTCATCTGGGGTCATTTTGTCGAGCAATTCTACAATTTCTAATTTAGGAGAAACTTTCTGCTGAAATATTTGAGCCATTGCCTTGTCTGCAGATGAGGTGTCAAAATCCTTCATGTAGATTTCAGTGGTTTTTAGCGATGAATGATTCAGCATATCTTTCAGAACGTAATTGTCGATACCTTCCTGTTTTGCTGCTTTTGCAAAGGAGTGTCTTGCAACATGAAAAGAAATCTTTTTTGTGATACCTGCTTTTTCTGCAATTTGTTTTAGGTATTTATTTATTAAAGCTGCTGAAACACCAAGTTTATGAAACTGTTTCTTTTTTAGTTCAAGTGACATAGTGTCTTTTTCTTCCTGAGTTATTGCCTGTGCATAAGATGCAGAATTATCTAGAATAGGAAATATGTAATCTGCTGAATTGGCACTTTCGGAATGATAGTGAGCAAGAATCTCTTGTGCTTGAGCCACTAAAATTAATGTTCTCTCTTTGTGATTCTTGCCCATAGTATAAGTCAATTTGCCTTCATTGGTAATATTACTCCATCTTAGTTGCATTATGTCGCCAATTCTAATACCTGCACAGTAGAAAGAGAATAAGAAGTAATTCCGGCAATGCCATATTAAACTATTAGGTGCCAATTCTAATTCTCTGATTTTCTGTATTTCTGATTTCTCGAGTTTATCTCTAGAAGTCTGTACCTCGTTTACTCTAAATAGTGTAAAGGGGTTATCTTCAGGCTTCATTAGCTTCTCAACATCAATAATCCTTTTAATAAAAGTCTTAAATATCCTTAAGGTTAAATGGATAGAGTTCTGATGTAAGACCTTATCTGGTTGCCTTTCATTATGTAAAGTAGTTAAATAAGCGTGAAATTTTGAAAGAAATGAAGGTGTTATTTGCTCGAGGTTTATATCTTTTTCTCCAATGCTGGCTAGATACCCCTCTAATTTATTGCAGAATCCATTATATGTTTTCCATGTGCTAATATGCCCTGCTTCAAGTGTCTCTCTTGTTCTCTCCTTTGCAAACTGTATAAACGACATTGATTTTATATTCTTCCCTGATTTCTCATAAGCTTTTAAATCAGAAATAATGCTTAATGAAGATACTTGTCCTAAAGCTTTCTGCAAAGAATATTCTTTTCTGACTGTTTCTATTTCATTGGCAAGAGATTCATTCCATGCCTTTGCATTAGGTTCTGTAGTTCGTATCCAATTGTTTTGTCTTGCCTTCGAATTAAAGTCAGATTTTCTGTTTACTGCTATACTGGTTTTGATCCTTTTTCTTTCTCCTTTGATGGTTACTACAAGGTAGATTGGGAAAGTTCTGTTTCTTGTAGGCTTATTACTAAGTTCTAATCTAAATGTTGCCATGAGCGGAATTAATTTTAATTACAGTTCAAATATAATATTTACTGGCAAAATACTGGCAAATATCTTATATCTGATTACTTTTTATTATACTTAAAATGTACAATTAAAAATGGAAATATAAGATAATGAGTATGTATAATAAGGAAGTAGGTGGGAATAGAAAGTAAAAAAAGTATTCCCGTCCCGAGCACCCCAAAAAACTCTTAATCATTTGATTAAGAGTTTTTTTTGTGGAGATATTTTTTTCTATCTTTGCAAAAACTACCAGCAGATGAACTTAAACATAAAAGAGATATTCAGCGCATTCATCGTTATGTTTGCCGTTATCGACATATTGGGTTCGGTTCCTATCATTCTAGGGATGAAGGAGAAGAAAAAAAGCTTCAGTCCTGTAAACGCCTCCCTGATCTCATTTGCAATACTTGTTGCTTTTCTGTTTTTAGGACAAGCCCTTCTGGGTTTATTTGGTGTCGATATATCCTCATTCGCAGTTGCCGGAGCTTTGGTGCTGCTTGTACTAGCCATAGAGATGATATTCGGAATTCAGATATTCAAAGATGATGGCCCGACAGATTCCGCTACAATAGTGCCTATAGTTTTTCCACTCATAGCCGGAGCAGCTTCGTTTACCACACTACTTTCATTAAGAGCAGAGTATGAGGTGCCAAATATAATAATTGCTCTTTTTCTAAATATAGTGATTGTCTTCCTTGTTCTCAATAATCTTGACCTGATCTCCAGAAAGGTTGGCAAGGGAGGAATATATGTGATGAGGAAGTTTTTCGGAATAATTCTTCTGGCAATAGCAGTAAAACTAATTACCTCTAACCTGCACTCTCTCCTGACATGAATCAGTAGCATAGATGCTCCTTTAGTATGCCTTTGATCAATATAAAATTTCTCGCAGAATGGTTGATATCTTGTTGATATATTCCATTCACCTATTGCTTTTACAAAGTTTTATTGTATCTTTGCTGCCCGCAAAATTTATGCGGAATTTATTAATATATTAAAAAACACCAAATTAACAACCAATGCCTGGATTAATTGGAAGAAAAATCGGAATGACATCCGTTTTCGGTGCTGATGGAAAAAATATTCCATGCACCGTTATTGAGGCTGGTCCGTGTGTTGTTACGCAAATTCGTACAGAAGAGACTGATGGTTATGCCGCTGTACAACTTGCCTATGACGAACAAAAAGAAAAACACACCAGCTCGGGCCTAATGGGCCATTTTAAAAAGGCACAAACCACACCAAAACGAAAAGTAGTGGAATTTGCGAATGATTTCGCAATGGCACTACAGTTAGGTGATACTATTACCGTCGCTGACGTGATTCACGATCAGATGGAATGGGTAGATGTAACAGGAATTTCTAAAGGAAAAGGATTCCAGGGTGTTGTGAAACGCCATGGATTCGCCGGAGTAGGTGGTGCGACACATGGTCAGCACAACAGGCTTCGCGCTCCTGGTTCGATGGGTGCCTCTTCATGGCCTTCTCGCGTATTTAAAGGTAAGAAATTGGCCGGCCGTATGGGTGGCGATCAAGTTAAAATCTTGAATCTAAGAGTTATTAAGGTTATTCCCGAGAACAATCTTGTTCTTGTGAAAGGATCGATACCTGGCTGCAAAGGTTCATATGTAATCGTGGAGGAATAAGCGTCTATGGAATTATCAGTTTACAAAATAGATGGAACCGAGTCAGGAAAAAAAGTGACTCTGGATTCCGGAATCTTTGGCATTGAGCCAAATGATCACGCGATCTACCTGGATGTAAAGCAATATCTTGCTAACCAACGTCAGGGAACAAGCAAAACAAAAGAGAGATGGGAAGTATCGTACAGTACCAAGAAGGTAATCCGTCAAAAGGGTTCCGGTGGTGCACGTCACGGTAGCATCAAAGCTCCTATATATGTTGGTGGTGGAAGGATCTTTGGTCCAAAACCACGCGACTACAGTTTTAAATTGAACAAAAAGCTAAAACAACTGGCTCGTTTCTCGGCTTTGTCATACAAGGTTAAGGAACAAGCGCTTACAATTGTTGAGCCATTTGTTATGGAAGCACCAAGGACAAAGGACTTCATGAAGATTTTCAAAGGCCTTAAGGTTAATGACAGAAAGGTTCTTTTTGTACTTCCTGAAAATACTAACAATATTTACTTATCGTCACGCAACTTGCAGAATGTAAAAGTTATATCTGTAAATGAAATCAACACATATGACCTGGTTAATTGTACCAGTCTTATTATGGTTGACGGAGTACAAGATCTGTTGCAGGCACAATATGGACGTAATTAAACCGTAAAACGATGAGAATTTTAATTAAGCCTTTAGTAACAGAAAAGATGACGATTCAGGGCGAAAAGTTGAATCGTTACGGTTTTGAAGTTGACCGCGATGCCAATAAAATTGACATTAAGAAAGCGGTTGAGGAGATGTACGGTGTTAAAGTACTGGATGTAAATACAGTAAATTACAACGGAAAACGCAGGAGCCGCTTCACAAAAGCGGGATTATTGTCAGGACGCTCAAATCACTATAAGAAAGCATTTGTGACCCTGGCCAGTGAAGATAAGATAGATTTCTACAGTAATATTTAAGTCCATGGCAATACGCAAATTTAAACCGGCAACTCCGGGAACAAGACATAAAGCTATTAGCGCATTCACTGAAATTACTTGCTCTACACCAGAGAAATCGCTGCTACAGCCACTTCGCAAGTCGGGTGGTCGTAATGGTCAGGGTAAGATGACAATGCGTTATATAGGAGGTGGTCATAAACAAATGTACCGCGTAATCGATTTTTTACGCGATAAAGATAAATATACCGCTACAGTTAAAACTATTGAATACGATCCAAACAGAAGTGCTCGTATTGCTTTGGTTGTTTACACAGATGGAGAAAAGCGCTACATTTTAGCTCCTAACGGAATTAAAGTGGGACAGGAAATTGCTTCCGGCCCAGGTGTAGCCCCAGAATTAGGGAACACTCTTTTTCTATCAGAAATTCCATTAGGTACTTTAATCCACAATATTGAACTACGTCCCGGACAAGGTGCCGCAATGGCCCGCAGTGCAGGAACATATGCTCAATTGACAGCACGTGAAGGTTCTCACGCTATTCTCAAATTGCCTTCAGGCGAAACAAGAATGGTATTGGTAACATGCCGCGCTACTGTTGGAACAGTATCTAATCCAGATCACAACTTAGAGTCGGATGGTAAAGCCGGTCGTAAACGCTGGATGGGTCGCAGACCACGAGTTCGTGGTGTTGTTATGAATCCGGTGGATCACCCAATGGGTGGTGGTGAAGGACGCGCATCAGGAGGTCACCCTCGTTCAAGGAAAGGCTTATTGGCTAAAGGTTACAAAACCCGTAATCCTAAGAAGACGACTAAGAAGTTTATCATTGAAAGAAGGAAAAAATAACGGAATTAACTGAATAGAATTATGAGTCGTTCATTAAAAAAAGGGCCTTACATTGAGGCTAGTCTCGAAAAAAGAGTACTTGCCATGAATGAAGCTGGCAAGAAAGAGGTAATCAAAACCTGGTCACGCTCAAGTATGATATCACCAGACTTTGTTGGTCACACCGTTGCTGTTCATAATGGAAACAAGTTTATTCCAGTTTATGTAACCGAAAACATGGTTGGTCACAAGCTTGGTGAATTTGCACCCACACGCACCTTTAAAGGTCACTCGGGTAATCGTTAATTAATTAATGTGTAAAACAAACTCACAATAATGGGAGCTCGAAAAAAAATAGCAGCCGAAAGGCATAAAGAAATAAGGAAGCAGACAGCTATTGCAAAGCTGAATGATGTTCCTACCTCACCTAGGAAGATGCGTTTAGTTGCAGATATCATAAGAGGTGTTGAAGTAAACCATGCTTTGGATATTTTAAAATATACCAAAAAGGAAGCATCCATTCGTTTGGAGAAACTTGTTCGTTCAGCAATTGCTAACTGGGAGTCAAAAAACGAAGCAGATCGCAAAGAGTTGGAGAATGGCAATATATGTGTCCAGGACATTATGGTTGGACAAGGTCGTTCTCTGAAACGTATCCGTACAGCACCACAGGGTCGCGCAGCTAGAATCAGAAAACGTTCTAACCACGTAACCATTGTGCTGGGTAATAAAAGTAAAACCGTAAAAGAAGAGCAATAAAATGGGACAAAAAACAAATCCTATAGCAAACCGACTGGGTATTATCCGTGGCTGGGACTCTAACTGGTACGGTGGAAAAGATTACGCAGGCAAGATTCTGGAAGATGCCAGGATACGCGAATATTTGAATGCACGTCTTGCAAAGGCCAGCCTTTCCAAGATTGTAATTGAAAGAACACTAAAGCTTATAACTGTAACAATTCACACGGCTCGTCCGGGGATTATTATTGGTAAAGGCGGTCAAGAGGTAGATAAACTGAAGGAAGAGTTGAAGAAAATCTCAAACAAAGAGGTTCAAATCAACATTTTCGAGGTAAAACGTCCTGAAATTGACGCAAATATTGTTGCAAACAATATAGCCCGTCAGGTAGAAGGAAGGGTTTCTTACCGTCGTGCCATTAAAATGGCAATGGCTTCCACCATGAGAATGGGATCGGAAGGTATTAAAGTTTTAGTAAGTGGTCGTCTTGGCGGTGCTGAGATGGCAAGAAGGGAACTATATAAAGAAGGACGTACTCCTCTTCATACTTTCCGTGCAGATATTGACTACGCTCACGCAGAAGCTCACACTAAGGTGGGAGTTCTTGGAGTGAAGGTATGGATCTGCAATGGTGAAGTATACGGAAAGAGAGATCTTTCTCCAAATATCGGAATTTCGGCAAATCAATCGGCAGGCCAGGGTGGCCAGCAGGCTGGTGGTCGTCCTGACCGTCGTGACCGCAGAGGTGGCGGACGTCCGGGTGGTGATGATCGCAGAGGTGGCGGAAGCCGCGGTGGTGATTCAAGAGGCAACTCAAGGGGAGGCCGTACAGGCAATCCAAGCGGAGCTGCCCGTCCTCAGAGAGAATCATAGAAATACCGTTTTTCTGAAATAGATATTAAGAGACATCTGAAAAGGTGTCTCTTTTTTTATAATCGACCATTAGATAATAGTTGGCAGGTTAGTTGTCTACATGAATCGTACTCCAATATACGACACCCAGTGCCGCTGATTTGCCGGCGCAGTAGTGCCCATTCTCAGATCCTTCACCTCTATGTGAGGTGTGGTGATGCTGCTACGGTACCCGGTTACTTCGCCAGTGAGAGGTTTCCCACAGTAAAGCTGGTTGAGTTTCTCTGCAAA
The DNA here is from genome assembly GCA_001769195.1 of Bacteroidetes bacterium GWF2_40_14. GTDB lineage: Bacteria > Bacteroidota > Bacteroidia > Bacteroidales > UBA932 > Bact-08. The sequence continues at coordinate 45,141 of MEOK01000015.1, forward strand.
GAGTATTCCGAAAGGAACGGAATACCTGCCGCACCAGGTCCAGTTGTAATCTCTGAAATCGTCGGCACTTACTGTATAATCGTAGAACTTTCTTATTCTCTCCTTCTTGACCTCCCCCTTGAGGCAGTCGTCAATAATCATAAGATCTTTGGCAACAGCTTTTGCAGTACCGGTATCGTCAGTACCAAACGGAGCCATGTTTGCACCGCCCCAGTCTTCATCGCCATAGTGAAGAGCGTCATTTGAAATGACAATAGCCAAGTCTCTGCCAAAAGATAGCCTCTTCTCTCTCATGTATGCAAAAACATGTTGAGCCAATTCTTCTGAAAATAGTTCCATATTTTCGAAAGTCATCTGTGGCACAAGTATGGGAACAATGTCCAGCCAGGCAGAGTTCCTTTGCAGGAAAGGTGTTATTGCCTCCAGGGAGTGTTCGACCTGCATAATTGAATCGTGAATTACATACGACCCCGGAGATAGTGTCTGTAAAAGCCTCTGTCGTAAAGAAGATACCTTTATATCGCGGACTGTGCACTTCCACTCACCGAAAGAATCAAATATCAGCTTGTTTTCCAGTCCGAATTTCTTTGCCTTGTGAGCCACGCCTATCAAGATTACTGTCTGAGCTTTGATTCCCGCAAGGGTTTTGGCATACAGCCCCCCTGCATAAGCATAGTCATCGTGTGGGCATATTGCCGCCTTGTAAAATTCTTCAACGGGAGCCTTGTCACTCTGAGAAATCCTTGAAAACAGAAGGTTCATCTGCCACCCATACTTCGCAAACCCGATGGTGTCAACCTGTTTACGTTGCGCAGATACCGTTATTGACAAAAGAATCAATATAAGAAATGTTAAAAAGAAGGTTGACTTATTCATGATATGCAGATATTTTGATTCTAAGTTACTAAAATTTCTGAAAACTCTTTTGTACTTTTGTATATAACCTAATCCAATCTGTCATGAAAAAACTATCCAGTTTTCTGTTAATCTGTATTTTATCGGTATCTGTCTTTGCCCAGTCACTTACAAGGGTTACACCCGAAGAGGTGGGGATGGACTCAAAAAGACTTTCTAACGTAGATCGCATTATTGGCGAGTCAATTAATAAGGGAGAGATTCCCGGAGCTGTCCTGGCAGTGGTTAAGGATGGTAAAATGGCATATATAAAAGCATATGGAAATAAATCGGTATATCCGACTGTACAGAAGATGGAAATAAACACTGTCTTTGATCTTGCTTCTGTGAGCAAATGTCTTGGTACCACCCTCTCCTTCATGCAACTTGTAGAACAAGGCAAGGTGAGGCTTTACGATAATGTCTCTCTGTACATACCTGGTTTTGTAGGTTATAAGGACACAGTGACAGGTAAGATGTTTGACATCAGGGTTATTGACCTGCTTACTCACTCGTCTGGCCTTCCTCCTTATGCACCTGCAGCAGAACTGATCAAAAAATATGGTTCTCCAAGTCCGTCGGGACTATTGGAATACATAGAAACATGCAAGAGGGATTTCAAGCCTACAACAAAGTTTCAGTACAGCTGCCTTAATTTCATTACCCTGCAGAACATTTTACAGAATGTTACAGGGGAGAAACTGTGTGATTATGCAAAGAAGAGTGTTTACGACGTATTGGGTTTGAAGAATACCACTTACAATCCTGCAGGGTCCACTCTTGCACTTGTGGCGCCAACGGAAAAACAGGCAGATGGTTCCGTTTTAATTGGCAAGGTTCATGACCCGCTGGCAAGACTGTTAAACGACGGAAACTCCGGAAATGCCGGACTTTTCTCAAACGCCGATGATATGGCAGTTATTGCCGTTGCTCTTATAAATGGAGGAGTTTATAACGGAAAAAGGATAATGGGCAAACTTACCGTTGAGGCAATGACAAGAGTCCCAACAGGATTTGAACCACTGGGACGTTCACTTGGCTGGGACAACTATTCATCTTACGCATCTAATCTGGGGAATCTTTTTCACCCGGTTGTGACATATGGTCATACAGGATATACAGGAACATCAATCGTAATTGATCCTGTCGCAAAAGTGGCCGTAATTCTTCTAACAAACAGAGTTCATCCGGAAGACAAGGGCAGCGTTACAAAATTGCGGGGGCTGGTAGCGAATGCAGTTGCAGGTTCAGTTACCAGATGTCAGTAATAATAAAGGAGGTAAGTTCCAAAAGAGAGTTGCGGAGCTTCATAGCTTTTCCAGAGAGGCTGTACAAAGATTGTAACAATTGGGTAAACGCTTTATGGGCAGATGAATACTTGACTTTGCTCAAAGAGAAGAATCCAGCGTTTGAGTATTGTGAGGCAAGATACTTTATAGCACTTAAGGACGGCGAAGTTGCAGGCAGGGTTGCTGCAATTATAAATCACAATGCCAACAGAGACTGGAAGGAGCTACACATGCGCTTCGGATGGCTTGATTTCATTGATGACAGTGAAGTCTCCGGGGCATTGATGGAGACGGTGGAGCTATATGCCAGAGAGAGGGGAATGAATGCTGTAACAGGTCCGTTTGGCTTCACCGATATGGACAGGGAGGGGCTGCTGATAAAGGGGTATGAAAACATGGGTTCTCTTACCACACTTTATAACTATCCGTATTACCAGGAACATCTTGAAAAAATGGGTTATATCAAGGATGCAGACTGGTACCAGAGAGAGTTTGATGTTCCGGACAGCGTCCCGGAGAAACTTAGTCAATATTCGGATATAATTCAGAGGCGGTATAACGTTAGAATACTTCATCCAAAATCGAGAAAGGAGCTAAGACGCTACGGAATTGGCCTTTTTGAGGCATACAACAAGGCATTTGTGCCTCTCTACGGATTCACTCCCCTTAACGAAGGCCAGATAAAGAACTATGTAAAGCAGTATTTGCCCATGGTTCATAACGATTTAATGTGTATGATACTAGACAAGAATGACAAGGTGGTTGCTTTTGCCATTACCATGCCAAGTCTGGCAAAGGCTCTCAGGAAATCGGGCGGGAAACTGTTTCCATTCGGATTTATCTATTTGCTGAAGGCTTTAAGGTGTTTTGAGTCTGTAGACATGTGTATAATAGGGATAGCACCTGAGTATCAGAACAAAGGGCTTAACGCAATAATCTTTAACCATTTGAACTCAAACTTTATTAAACTGGGTACAAAAAAAGTGATTGCAAATCCTCAATTAGAGAACAACACCGCAGTACAAAGCATATTTGACTATTACCCCAACAGGGAATATATGGTGAGAAGGTGCTTTAACAAGAATCTTACTTAGCAATCAGCAGGTCGGCGAGTACAATTGCGGTTGCTGCCTCCAGAACCACAGGAACCCGCAATGCAAAACAGTTATCATGCCTTCCCTCTATTTTCAATTCCTCAACTTTATGGGTGTTGAAGTTGTAAGTATCCTGCACTTTTGAGATACTGGATGTGGGTTTTATGGCTACCCTGAATATGAGGTCGTTCCCATTGGATATTCCACCATTTACACCACCGGAACCATTTTTGGAAGTCTTGCCGGACTCTTCAATAATTGGGTCGTTGTGTTCAGAGCCGAACATCATTGCAGCCTTGAAACCGTCTCCGAATTCAATTCCTCTTACCCCCGGGATTGAAAAAACGAAGTGCGATATAAGCGACTCCAGACTATCAAAGAAGGGTTCTCCGAGACCAGCGGGTATACCGGTGGATTGACACTCTATTACACCGCCAAGTGAATCTCCTTCTGCTATAGCTTTGTCAAGAATCTCGTCCCATGGGTTTTGACCTCCTATATGAAGGATTCGGGCCTCTACATTTACAGGAGCAATCAGTTTTTTAGCAATCACTCCGGCAGCAATCAATCCAAGGGTCAGTCTGCCTGAGTGATGTCCTCCACCACGAGGGTCAGCAAACCCTTTGTGCTTTATAAATGACACATAGTCTGCATGCCCAGGCCTTGGCCAGTTCTGCAGGTTGTCATAGTCGGCCGATTTTGTATTGAGGTTGTCGAAGGTTATACATATTGGTGCACCTGTAGTGAATCCATTATAAGTACCACTTACAATATCCAGTAAATCGGCCTCTACTCTGGGGGTGCCACCTTTGTTTCCTCCCTTTCTGCGTATGATATCTGCTGTAAAATCCTCTTTGGAAAGCGGCAGACCGGCAGGGGTCCCGTCTATAACTACTCCTAGTTTATGGCCGTGAGACTCGCCAAAAATGGATACTCTGAAATTTTTTCCAAAGCTGTTCATAGAATTTGATTTGTATAGGTTAATCGAAATTTTTAAGAAAATCGGGGAACGATTTGGAGATGCAATCAAGGTTGTCTAGGTATACCTTCTCTTTTATTGTTAGAGCTGCTGTTATTACAGCCATGGCAACTCGATGGTCGTTGTGTGAAGAGCATAAACCGCCGTGTAATTCTCCACCTCTGATTATCATCCAGTCACCGTCAATCTCTATTGATGCACCAAGTTTTGTAAATTCGGTGTAAAGGCTCTCGGCTCTGTTGCTCTCTTTGTTGGATAGTCTGTTAACGCCTTTGATCCTGCTCACACCGTTGCATTTTAAAGCAAGAACCACCAGTGTAGGGAAAAGATCAGGAGAATTAGTGGCGTCAAACTCAAATGATTGCAAAGAGTTTTTTGGTTTTAGCAACTCAATTTTGGAACCGAGAATAACCTCCTTGGTATTGTCCTCCTTAAAAGCACAAGGTACATCTCCACACATAACCAGATACTTTGGATATTCGGTTATGTTTATTTCCACTCCGCATCCTCTGAGCACATCTATTATTTTTTCATCGGCCTGTTTTGAGTCAATAGGCAGATTTGTTATTGTAACCCCTTTGGTTATGGCTCCTGCTACAAACAACATTGAGGCTCCGCTCCAGTCCCCTTCAAGTGGGTAAAATGGTTTAGGTTTGTATCGCTGCCGACCCGGGATCTTGAACTCATAAAAGTCGTGATTTGTAATTGTAACGCCAAAATCCTTAAGTGTCTGGATTGTAAGGTCTATATAAGGAGTGCTGGATGGCTCGGATATTTCGATGGTGCTGTTCTTGTCGCAAAGCGGCAGAGACATGAGGAGCCCCGAAATCAGCTGAGACCCTCCGCTACCAGATAGTTTGATATTTCCATCCTTAATGGGGCCTTTAATAATTGCGGGCAACCTTCCGTCATGCGAAATGACCTCCATACCTATCTCCGAAAAAGGATCGGTGGAAGAAAAGAGAACCCTGTTGTTCAGACTGCCTTTTCCTACAATTTTTATTTCATCAACCCCTTTGCTTTTTCCAACTAATTGTCCGGCGGTCGGTATAAGCAACCTGCTCAGAAGGCCTGATTCTCCTACAGATAGCTCAACTGTCTTTATTGCGCGTGTAAACAGATCTACCTTTGATAGACTTTTGGAAATATCCTCAATACCGGGACTGGTAACCTCTACTTTTGTCTTAAGGTGTTTGCACTTTTCTATCTTAACCTTTACACCGAGAAACTTTATAAGTTCAATTGCTGCTTCGCTGTCGGCACATGGTGTGTAACCGTAAAGGTTTGTCTTTCCCTTGGCCCACGCAGCAGCAAGAATTGCTCTCTGGGAGTGACTCTTTGAGGCAGGGGCGATAATGGAATCTATAAGGGATTTTTTATTGACAGAGTGGGGGTAATTTTTTTTGCTTATAATTTTCTCCATCTCGGCATACGCATATTGACCTTCGGCACTCTCTTTACCCTCTTCAAGGGCAGCATATCCGAACGGGGCACCAAGATGCAGCGAGAGTATTCTTGTGAAGCGGGCCATTTTACCCATACCGAATGCCACTATCTGTTCCCCGGGATACTCGGTATATAATTTTAGCAGTCGTGTGCAGTCCTGAATACTTTGAGCAGTAGTTACAATCTTAACTATGTCTGCTCCCAGCTCCTTGCATTTGTTGTAAATTTCCGCTATCCTTTCAAAGCTATCGGTAACTTTAAAGTTATGATAGGAGAGTATTATTTTATAACCTCTTCTTCTTGCCGCTATTATTAGCTCTTCTCTGTATTCCGCCGGAGCATCGTACTCAATGTCAATATATCTTTTTCCTACTGATTTTTTTGTCCTGCTGGCTAAAAAAGTCCATTGCAGCCTCTTTTTGCACTCATCGGCAGACATTTCATCTGTTATGCGGCAGGTGGCTATGAGGTCTTTCTTTGAATGAAATACCGATACAGTCTCAGCTCTGTTGAGAGGCGAAAGATCCAAACGGATTTCGGCCATCTGCACTTTTGACAGTGCCTCTAAAATATCGGCCAGACTTTTTTCTCTTATACTAAGACAAATCATTTAAATAATCCTCCAGTTTGTTTATTTCCAACGGATAAGTGCTTGCTTTCCCGATTTTTTCTATTATTACGAATCTTATAGAGTCCTTGTTCCTTTTTTTGTCCCTTATTATTGCTTCAGAAAGAGTTTTAAGGGGTACGGGCGATGTTGTAGAAAGTCCAATCCTTTTTAAATCAGATTCAATGATGATTTTTTCCTCATTACTGAGTATCCCTAACTTGACTGATAGTTTTGCTGCAAGAACTATTCCAACCGACACAGCCTCTCCATGAGAAAGTTTTACTGTCTTCTCCAGAGCATGAGCGAATGTGTGTCCAAGGTTAAGCAGTATTCTCTCCCCATGCTCATAGGGGTCAGATTCTACGATGTTTGCCTTTATCCTTGATGCTCCCTGTATAAAGGGCCAAAGGTCCGATACAACATACCCGTTCTTTGCAATTTTTTCGACTGCACTAAAATAGCTCTTCCTGTCGGCAATGATAAATGTCTTTATCAGCTCGGCAACGCCGGCTTTTAGCTCCTTTTCGGGAAGACTTTCAAGGAACCCGGGGCAGAATATTGTGAACTGAGGTTGATTTATAACACCCAGAATATTCTTGTAACCAGATACATTGACCGCTGTTTTACCTCCTATGGCAGCATCGACCTGAGCAAGCAGGGTAGTTGGCACATACCCGAACTTTACTCCTCTCATATAGATGGATGCTAAAAATCCGGCAAGATCTGAGAGTATCCCTCCACCAACTGCAAGAATGAATGTAGATCTGTCTGCTCCCAAATTAAGCAGCTTTAATGTCAATTTTTCTATTGTCTTGAAGGATTTGTTCTCTTCCGATGACTTGACGGGAATTTGAGGGTATGGGAAATATTTTCCGTAGTTTTTTTGAATAGATGCGTCAATAAGAACCACAACCCCGCAATTTGCAGGGAGATAGGTTTTTATCTGATCGATTGCTGAACAGTAGGTTAAATTTAGTACGCAACGCTCCATATTGTGCAAATGTAGTAAAACTTGCAAAGTTTGGTATCAGATAATTAAAATTTTGAATTGAATAAATTCTCAAAAATGGCTTTAGATATACTTTTGTTTGTAATAGATTTGAAAAAAATTGAATATGTTGTGTAAAACCTATTGCAGCTTCTGCTGGGGTGTAGATGCTATTACTGTTACTATAGAGGTGGATGTTTCTCAGGGAATAAGCTTTTTTCTGGTTGGTTTGCCCGATAGTGCAGTAAGGGAGAGCCAGCAGAGAATCAGCACGGCCCTTCATACAATTGGCGGAAGGTTGCCGGGTAAGAAGATTGTGATAAACATGGCCCCGGCCGATATCAAAAAGGAGGGGTCATCTTTCGACCTTGCAATTGCCATTGGCATTCTTGCAGCATCTGGCCAGTACATTTTTCCGGATCTGACCAGCTATGTCATTATGGGCGAGCTGGCTCTTGACGGGTCGGTAAGGCCGGTCCCGGGGGCCCTTCCAATTGCTATTCATGCTAAAGAGGAGGGGTTTAAATCTTGCATCTTCCCTTTGGCTTCTGCATACGAAGCGGCAGAAATTGACGGAATTAATGTTTATGGTGTGGGCAATCTTAGCGATGTTTTGTCTATTCTGTTGGGGGAAAGCAGTATAGAACCAATAGGACCCAATCAATATGTCGAGAATTCAAATACGGACCCATTGCTGAGAGTGCCTGATTTCGCAGATATAAAGGGGCAGGAGTCGGCAAAGCGAGGGTTGGAGATAGCTGCTGCCGGTGGCCATAATGTACTTTTAATTGGCCCACCTGGTTCGGGTAAAAGCTATATGGCAAAGGCGCTTGCCGGAATCCTGCCAATAATGAACAGGACGGAGTCACTGGAAACTAGTAAAATTTATTCTGTTGCCGGAAAAGGGGGCTCATTCAAAGGGCTCATAAAAAATCGTCCTTTTCGCTCCCCTCACCACTCCTCTTCGCTTTATGCCATTACCGGGGGAGGAACCTTTGCCGCACCCGGAGAGATATCCCTTGCGCATAACGGAATTCTCTACCTTGATGAAATTCCGGAGTTTTCCAGATCTGTCCTTGAGGTCCTGCGTCAACCTTTGGAAGACAGAGAGATTTCCATCTCAAGACTCAAGTACAAGTTTACCTACCCCTGCAATTTTATGCTTATAGCTTCGATGAACCCATGTCCTTGCGGCTTTTTTGGCCAACCGGGCGACAGGTGCACGTGTACTCCTTATGCTGTAAGAAGCTATTTGTCAAGAATATCCGGCCCGCTTTTGGACAGGATTGATATGCAGATAGAGGTTAATCCGGTGCCGGGGGAGAGGCTTCTGAATGAGGAGAGGGGGGAGAGCAGCAGTGCCATAAGGGAGAGGGTAGCTGCAGCAAGGGTTATTCAACAGGAGAGATTCGGAGGAATCTACAACGTTAATGCACAGATGGGTACGCGGGAGCTCATGGAGTTTTGCAAGACAGGTATCAAAGAGCAACGGCTGCTGTCCAGTGTCATAAGTAAGCTTAATCTGTCGGCAAGGGGTTACAGCAGAATATTAAAGGTAGCAAGGACAATTGCAGATCTGGAATCGAATGACACAATAACATTGAGCCATATAGCCGAGGCTGTTCAATATCGTGGAGTTTTAAGAAATTAGAGAAAACACAGAGCATAATGATTGGAGGCATATTATTTGTTTGTAAAATCGCAAATAGCGTAATATCTTTATAGTAAGTTTAATTTGAGCTTTATATGAGAAGCTTAATCCTGTTCATATTATTCTTTCTCCTATCTGTTGCCCTCGATGCTCAGATAAGAACCGACCCTACAGTTCGTCTGGGTTTAAGCGGTATCTATATAAGGGTCACCGATTCTACAAGAATAATTAATCTTCCAGGAGCTTCCGTGAAACTGATATCGGGAAGGGATACCGCAAATCTGGTAACGAACGAAAATGGCAGTGTAAGCTACAACAAAAAGGTTAAGGATAGCATTGAATTAACAGTAAGTTCTCTTGGTTTCAACACACTTTCAGGGAAAATTAAAACCGCACCTTCTATATATGTAGCACTCTCAGAAAAAACTTACGGAATCACCGAGGTTATTGTCAAAGGCAATATGGTTGCTGTAATAAGCAGAGGTGATACAACAAGATATAATGCAGCAGCATTTAAAACCATGGTTGGTGATAATATGGCCGAGCTTTTTAAAAAGTTTCCGGGCATGGAATTCAACGGTACAAATCTCACTTTCCGGGGCACAACAATAGAGAGGATAAATATCGACGATAAAAGGCTGTTCAACAATGATGTGAAACTCGCACTGGAAAACATCCGTGCAGATGATGTGATATCTGTAGATGTATATAAAGAAGCTACCGACTGGGATAAACTAAACAATATTGAAAACGGTCGTAAACAGACTGTCGCAAATGTTAAGACTAAGAGCAAACCCAACAGGGTATTCAACAAAACAATCATTCTAGCGGGAGGTCAGGAGATAGATAAAAACAGTGAAGAAAGATACGAAAAGAAGTATGAGGCATCGGGAAAAGCGGTTTTCTCACAAGTTGGTAAGTCTATAACAGCAAATGCATCATATAAAAATATTGTAGGAAATAGTCAATCTAAAAATCTGGATGGAGAATTTAAGTTACAGATACATAAAATAAATAAGCTCCAATTTTTGACGAATAATGTCCTGACAAACGTAAAAAGCCTTACCGAAAATTCGTCAGAACAGATCTATTTTCCTACAGAATTATATTCGTCCAGGACATATAATAGTGATGAGATAGGTCATCTGACAAAAAGCAAATTTTCCTCTAAAAACCTTTTTTCATATACCTTTCGGACGAAAGACATTATTTATTTTCGTGTAAATCTGGACTATGACAGAACCAAAAACGACAATTCAAACCATATACTAGCCACACTGAACGGGATTCCGACAAATAATTTGAACCTTAATACTTCCAATAAAAGAAGGACCGTCGGTGTAAACGGCTCGGCCGGTTACAATAAAAAATTCGGAACAAGGGATCCCGGAGTTTTACTTTCATATAATGCAAGTTTCTCTATATCGGAGAACGACAACAATGGTTGGAGGGTTGACACTACAACCTCGAGCACCACAAAAATATACCTTACCGACTATACTCAGGGATGGAACCGTAGCTATGGAACAGGTCTTGAGTTAAGCATTCCCATAGTAAAAGGTTTCTCGATTCAGGTGAACAATATTTTCAGTTACCGTGACAGTAAGAGTGAACGTACTGCTATTGACATGCTTACAGGTTTAATCGATACGACAAATACTCACCATTACACTTTAAATTACCTAAAAAACGACCTATCATTATATTTCAATCATTATGCATCTAAAACAAAATCCACAGGATATTATCAGACAAGTATAAAGATTGGATGGGAGAGACATGAACAAAAAAGAGATGAATTTTTCCCAACGGATTACTCCATTCCAAGGAGATATGATATTCCCACAGTTGGATTGAATTCAATGTTCTACATAAGAGGACAGCAAATGGTTGCACAAGTGAACCTAAAGGGTGATCCTCTGTCAATTGAGGAATTGAGAGATGTTATTGATGACAGAAATCCTACACGGTTATCAGTTGGAAACCCAGATCTTAAAATGCCGGCAATTCTCGATTTTATTATTCAAGCTCCAATCCCTATCGATAAAAAAGGAACAATGATAAGTTTCCTAATTACTGGTAAGAATATCAACAACTATGTGACGACTAAAACAGAGTATTTTACAAAAGAGACATTTCTCCCACAATACAACTATACTGTAGCAAAAGGGGCAACTCTCACAACTAAAGAGAATGTCTCTGAATCATGGAGCTTTAATTCATCTGCTGGTTTATATATGAGATTGTTGGGGTCCAATGTCGGTCTCAGTCTAGGATACGCATATGAGAAGACACCATCTTATATAGAAGCAGAACTACACACTCTTACAATAAAGAAATATTCCTGTAACTTTTCTGTCAATACCTCTTTTTCATCTGTATTTGATGTCAAACTTAATTCATCTAGTATTTTAATTAAATCTTTCAACGGTATAAGAAATAACGACTCGTTCATTGAAAATCTCACTATAGAACCCAGATTCCAACTAGGGAGCAAATCCAAGCTATTATTAAGAGGTAACTATTATCACTACGAAAACCGTCAAATGCCTAATACCCGGCGCAACGACTTCATATTGAATTCATCAATCTATCGCAGGCTTGACAAGAAAGGCAATTTTACACTCGGCATACAGGTCAACGACATTCTTAATCAACAAAGTTCCATTGCCATAAACCTTGGGGAAGACTATACAAGTACGGTACGCACACTAATCCCCGGCAGATACTGGCTGGTAAAAGCAGAATTAAAGTTTTAGAGAATAAATTAATTACAATTTAATCTATATCGGATTCTGAACTATGTTCCCATTACTATTGTCAATTTCTGTTTGTGGAATCGGAAGTAGTTCGCTCTTTCCAGGTTTCCACACAGCAGTTGATTTTGTTGCATTTGCAAGAAATTGAGAATCGGTAAATGCCTGTGCAGCTTTTCCAGTTCGGATAAGATCATAAAACCTGTCGCTCTCCATTGCAAGTTCGAATCTCCTTTCCAGAAGTATTTTCTCATAAAGGGCATCGCCGCTGTCTGTCAGATTTTCAGGCAGACCTGCTCTTAACCTTACTTTGTTAAGGTAAAGTCTGGCATTTACATTATCGTTCGTCTTAGCGCAGGCCTCAGCATAGATCAGATAAACTTCTGCAAGTCTTATAATTGGAATATTTAAAGGGATTGTGAAATATGTAGTTCCTACTCTGTCTATAGGCAGAAGATACTGCTTTCTGTTATAGTACCCTGTTCTGTTATATTGAAGGGTAACAAGGCTCGCCGGTGTTTCAATACTCTGCATATCAGCGACTGTAAGGAATGTCGCTTTAAGTCTTTTGTCTGCAGGGTCAAACTTGCTTACAAAACTCGGCAGTGCCTGGTTACCACCGTACCCGGCAAAAGGTCTAGGCATTTGTGCATAACAGCTGTAGTTACCATTGGTAAGGTAATTAGAGGTCTCTGTGGGAGATTTGTAAAAATCAATCTCAAATAAAGATTCAATGCCGTTTTCATGTTCAAGATCAAAGTTATAAGAGAAATTACCCTGAAGTTTATATTCGGTTTCTCCCATATCAATAATCTTTTTTGCTGCATCTCTGGCTTCTGCATATTTCTTTTCGTAAAGATATACTTTAGAAAGCAGTGCCCAGGCAGAACCGAGAGTTGCACGTCCGATATTGGAACTTCCCAATTCAGATTTCTTTTTCAGCTTTTGGGTTGCTTCCTTGAGATCTTTCTCAATAAATGCATAGACATCTTCTACAGGTTCTCTTTTATTACTCTTATCGTCAATCTTAGGTGTACTTCTGATTACTGGTATAGCACCAAAGTTTCTTAAAAGGATAAAATGGAAATATGCCCTTAAAAATTGCGCCTCACCTATAAGTTGATTTTTGTCATATTTTTTGAATAAACCTGCATCCATTGCGGTAATTCCTTCAACCGCCTGACAGGCTTTGTTTATGCTTCTGTAGCTAACTCTCCAGTTATCTGCCAGCCGTCCGAAATCTGCATGATAGTCAAAGGATTCCATCCTTTTAAATGTGTTTACATCGCCGTCGCTGCCACTTTGTGTGCAGTTGTCGGAAAGTACATCTCCTATGGACCATAGTGACCTGTGGAACCGTGTGTCCTTAAGATCTGAATATGCAGCAGTTACAGATGCCACAGCATCATTTTCTGTCTTGAAGAAAGCTTCACTGGTTTGTGCACCCAGCATCTCTTTATCCAAAAAATCAGAGCATGAACTTGCTATACAAAGTCCTAGTACTATTATAAAAATATTTAGTTGTTTCATCTTCTGTTCAGATTAAAAGTTAATACTAATACCACCTGTTACTATTCTGCTTTGAGGATAATTGCCATAATCAACTCCTCTTGAAAGGTATGATGTGGAGAGAGCCTGACCTATTTCCGGATACATTCCGGAATATTTTGTAAGAGTGAAGACATTTTGAGCACTTACAAAGATTCTGAAACCGGGAATATTTAGTTTATTTACTATTGCAGCTGGCAAACTATATGATAGTTGCAGGTTTTTAAGTCTGAAATAGGAACCATCTTCTATATACCTGTCGGATATTCTCATATTGTCATTAGAATCAGTTGGAGTCAATCTTGGAATATTTGTGTTTGTATTAGTTGAGGTCCAATAGTTTAAAATGGCGATATCATTTTTAAAGGTAGAAGAGGTGTTGTAAGTATAGGCTCTTGTAGCATTGAATATTTCATTACCATACACTCCATCAAAGAAGGCAGAGAACTCAAGCCCTTTATAAGCGCATGACAGATTAATGCCGTAAGTAAAATCCGGCATAGGACTACCTATCATCTTTTTATTTGAAGGATCTGTAAAAATTACATCACCAAGCTGGGCAGATGGTTGTTTTACCCGTGCAGCTGTAAGTTGTTCCTGATTTTGTATAAGTCCCGCTGTTTCATAACCCCAGAACATTCCTATCGGATAACCAACCATTGTATTTGTTGCGTTTCCTTTGTTGAACACAGCAGCTCCTGAAAGAGAACCTCCCCTGCCAAGACTTGTAACTTTATTCTTTATGCTTGCAAAATTGAATCCCGCACTGTATGTAAAGTTGTCAGATAATGCGCCTCTCCAGGTTGCGGCAAATTCGAGACCGGAGTTTCTTACACTTCCCACGTTTGTCACGGGACCGTTTTCAAAACCCAGGAACATTGGTATAGGCTCAGTAAGTAACATGTCTTTTGTATCTTTAATGAAGTAATCGACAGTAACGTTAAGTCCGTTGAATAGTGTCATGTCGAGGCCTATATTTAAAGATTCTGATGTCTCCCATTTGATCTTGTCGTTTGCCATATTAACAGCAGTAATGCCTTGATAAAGGGTTTCCGGAGAACCGAAAATATATCTGTATTGCGCATAGTTTGTCAGGACCGAGAGGAATTTATAATTACCGATATTCTGATTGCCTATCTGTCCCCATCCTGCTCTGAGTTTTAAATCATCAACAAAATCAAGCTTAAGGTTCTTGAAGAACATCTCATTGTTGATCTTCCATGCGAGGGAGAATGAAGGGAAAAAAGCGTATCTGGTTGCTGTCGAAAATTTAGATGAACCGTCGGACCTGGCACTAATTGTTGCAAGATATCTGTTATCATAACTGTAGTTAATTCTACCAAGATATGATATCATTGCAGATTCCCAGGCAGTGCCAGTAACAGATGCCGATCCTGCATTTTGTGCAGCATCAATATATTTAAGACTTGGAAGATCGGCCGGAACGCCGTTTTTGCTACCATAGAGATTTTCCATTCGAGTACTCTCCATTGTATAACCGGCTAAAGCCTGTAAGTTGTGTTTAATACCGAATGTTTTATTATAATTTATTGTTGATTCCCACAGCCAGTTAATTGTTTTTTCGTAACCTCTTGATATCTTACTTTCTGTGTTTTTCTGTGTTGGGCTTACAGTGTATACAGGGATAAAATTGTACACATCATTAATAAGCATATCTACACCAAAAGATGTTCTGATAAACAGGTTTTTTGTAATATCTGCTTTAAGATAGGCATTACCTACAATATTCTGAGCCTTGGTTTTTGCATCTGAATAGTAAATTGTAGCGACAGGGTTGTTGATATCGACAAAAGGAGAGGCACCAAAGCTGTCATCAGCATTTTTTACCGGAACCGTCGGTTCCAGTCTTACGGCAGTACTTAGAACACCCCAGGATTCGCCGTTTTCATCAATTGTTGTTCTGCTTGATTGGCTGTATGAAAGATTAGTTCCGATAGTGAGGTATTTCCGGACTTTTGACTCTCCATTTAATCTTAACGTCATACGGTCCATAGAGGTGCCTTTTATTATACCATCCTGACTAAAGTATCCGCCAGAAGCAGAAAATGTGATATCCTCCTTGCCTCCGCTAACATCAACGTAATAATTATGAATGGCCGCAACTCTTGAGATTTCCTTTAACCAATCTGTATTAATGTTCTTATTTGCCTTATTCAGATCTATTGGTGTGCTTCTCATTGCATTCAGCTTTGTTTGCAAGTCATACCATTGATCGTTGTTTACAAATTTTGAGTTGTTCAGGATACTTTGTACCCCTGAATAACCGTTAAATGTAATTCTTGATTCACCGGTCTTTCCTTTTCGGGTAGTTATAAGAATTACACCGTTTGCACCACGGGAACCATAGATTGCAGATGCAGAAGCATCCTTTAGTACCTCCAATGAAGCTATGTCATTGGTGTTGAGATATGAAATGCTGTTGACCGGCATACCATCTACAACATACAATGGCTGAGAATCATTTATTGTGCCTATTCCCCTGATATTTACGCTAACAGCTCCACCGGGGGAACCGGAATTTGAGGTAACCTGCACACCGGGGAACCTTCCTTGCAGAGCCTGATCGGCACTTAGTACAGCTTGTTTTGTCAGATCTTCACTTTTGATTGATGCAACAGAACCGGTTACATCGCTTTTCTTTACGGTACCGTATCCAACAACAAGGAGTTCATCTAAATTAAATGCATCATCTTCCATCTGTATATTGACCGATGAAGAAGCAACAATAATTTTTGAAGTTTTGTAGGACATAGCTCGGATTTCAAGTATATCTCCTCTTTTTGCATCAATAACAAATTCACCTTTAAGATCTGTAGTTGTCCTTACATTAGAACCGCTTAAAAGAACATAAGCAGCAACAACAGGATCTCCGGCTTTGTCCTTGACAACTCCTTTAACAGTAAATTTGTTTTGCTGTTGTTTTGTGTTGTACATCCCTCCAATACTTAAAGTAATCTGCTTTCCATTAATGGAATAAGTGAGGGATAGTTGTTCGCATAGCCTTTTCACCACATTTTCTGCAGATTCATTAACCGCGATGAAACTTAAAATTTGATTTGAATTGATAGAATTTGGAGAATATACAAACGTATATTCCGATTGCTTTTCGATTTCGGATAATACCGTTTTCAAAGGTGTGTTATCTACTTTCAAATTGACTTTTCCACCCTGGGCAGTCAGATGAAATGACAGAACCAATGCAAGCAATAAAGAAATCATTCTTTTTATGCTTGAATAATTTACGATGTAGTTTTTCATTAGTAAATAATTTAGTACTACAATTAAGTACACCAATAATTATGCAAGCCCTAAGAAATTCCGGGAATTATTCAGGAATTCTAATGAAAACGATACTATCTTTAATGGAATAGTCAATTAAGGAGATCTTTTTCATAAGATCCAATACCTGAGAGACTGACTCCTCCCTGAATTTTGCGGTAAGCTTGTTGTTGAGGTTGAAATGGCTGGAAATTTTGAAACTAACTCCGTACCATCTTTCCATTTTCCTGAACACGCTTTTTAACTCTTCTTCGTCAAATATCAGCCAGCCGTTTTTCCAGCCAACAATGGAAATGGGCTCTATTGTCTTTTTTGTCTTTATCTCTTTTGCACAGAAGTTGTATTGAATGCTTTCATCCTCTTTTAGCATGTGAATTAAATTTCCCTTTTTGTCCTGTATATTTACTTTTCCTTTGGAAAGATACAATGAAAAGAAGGGGTCTTCTCTGTATGAGTGCAGATTAAAACTGGTTCCTGTAACTACAACGTTGAAATTATGAGGAGTATTGATTTTCATAGGAAAAGTGGAGTCCTTTTTAACATCAAAATATGCCTCACCGTTAAATGAAATATTTCGTGAGTCGCCGGTGAATTTTGACGGAAAACCAATAGTGCTGCCGGAATTCAGCCAAACAACCGAGCTGTCGGGAAGTACGATTTTCCCTTTTACTCCATAAGGTGTAGAGTATTCCATATGCACAATTCCATCTGCAATGATATTCAATGGCTTCTCCAGTCTGGTACCGATTTTAAGGCCTATTGTAAAAATTATTGCTACAATAGCTGCTGCTGCCGAATATCTAATTGCTAACCAGAATATTCTGTTGCCTCTCTCCTTTTTTGTTATATAATTCTTTAGGAAACTAATATCAGGATTTGTCAACTCTTCATCATCTGTAAGTAAGGCAAAACTGTGCAACTGCTTTATCCGTGAAAATTTTATTTTATTTTCCTGTGACTCGTTAAGCCACTTAAGAAGCAATTTCTTTTCCTGCAGATTTGCATTATTATTAAGATATTTATAAATCACCTTGTTCATATTCCCTTTTAAATACACCAGTTATTGGTCTAACCCTAAAAATAAAATCACAAAAATTGCATTTAAATAATCAGACAGGTTTAATTTTAGCATAATCAGGGCTTTGCTGATCCTGTACTCTATGGTTTTTATTGAGATGTTTTCCCTTTCTGCTATCTCTTTGTTGGTTAGCTTTTTATCTCTGCTTAAAAGAAATGTATCCTTTATTTTTGGGGGCAGCTTTTCAATTGTATCCCTTGTAATATGCTGTATCTCGAGATAGGAGGTGTTGTCTGTAGTTGTATAGCTAAGGGCAATGATATTAATATTGTCATCAATATTAATTGCCTCTCCAATTCTTTTTGTTTTTCTGGCTTTGTCCCGGAGATAATTAAGTGCTTTATTCCTTACAATAGTCAGAAAATAGTATTCTGTGTTATTGTCGTGATCCAGACATCTTCTTTTTTCCCAGAGATTAATAAAAGACTCCTGTACAATGCCTTTGGAAGTTTCTATATCTCTAATATACTGGAATGCATAGTTCAAAGCCTTCTTGTAATATTTCTTATAAAGCTTTTCAAATTGGACTATGTCGCTAGTTTCTACACTCTTAGTATTGTCCATCCAGTTATAGTTTAAAACATAGGGACCGGAAGTATTGTATGATAAAATTAGAATCATTTTGCTTAACGGCAAAATACTTTTGATCTCTACCAGAGTTTGTATAAAACAAAACCGGAACTGACGTAATAAAACGCAGCTCCGGTATTTCGGGTTAATCTTTGAATACTAATAAGTTATAGACGTATTTGCATGTCTGTAAATTAAGTTCTTAGCCAAGCCTGTGCCATTGTAAGTGGCATTCTCCGGTAATACAACTTCGGGAGTTGCGCCCACCATATCGTATGTACGTAAAATCCAGTTGCCATTCTTATTGGAGAGGACAACGAACGTATTTATCTTATAGTAGTTGTCGAAGCAGTGTTCAATGTAGGTGATCTCTTCTCCGGCAGGGATTGTTATCAGGTCCCTTTTCTCTGTTTGGTTAGAAGGGTTGTAGTAGTGAACCTTATTGTCACCGGTCGAGTAGTAGATTACAGTATTAAGAGCTGTACTGGCTCCTCCTTTAAGTGCAAAAACCTTACCGGTTGTCACACCAAAATTCGATGGAATTACCAATCCGCCAGCTCCGTAGTCATATATATAACCGTACTGAATATTGCCAGTACCTATCTGCCACAGATAATAAACATTTGTTCCTCTGTTTTTTACAATAACATAACTACGCCCGGCAGATGTTGCCTGATAAGCCTGAGTGCCCATGTAAATAAGGTCGCAGTTTGTGAAGTAGGCCTGACCAACAGGTCCCAGAGTGAGCGGAGAGGCTTTAATCACTGCGTTTTTGACAGGAGCATATGTTGTTACATAGTATCCGGCAAGTTCTCCGGCTATGTCGTCATATACCATTGCAGAACTGGACATTACAGATACAGTAGGGTTCAGCTTCATGTTGTTGACAGGATACGGGTAACCGAACTCTCCAACATTAGATCCGTTATTGTTCACGAAGCATACTGAATTGTTGTTCATTAACATGTATCCCATGGTTGTGGCCCATACTCCTTGTGGTTTTTTAACTGCCGGTTTCTCGAGAAATGCTTCATCCCATTTTTTAAGCAGCTTCATGTTCTCTCCGTGGTAGATTCTCATATCCTCATCGGTACATACCATTATTGCCGGTTTGAATGCAACTCTGGTCTTTGTGCCATCGGGATTGATTACATTATAGAAGTAACGGTTAACCTCATATGTAGACCGGATTGGTTTACCTGGCAGGTCCTCTCCGTTTATCTGCTTGAGAATGTTTTTGTTCACTACTCCGAATCTGTCGATGAAATCTATGTCGGTACGTGAGTTCTCGTACTTGTTAATGTAGTACCCTATTCCGAAAATACTCGAAACTGTAAGCGTGGTTTTCTTATAAACCGATGTTTTGTTAACCTTGTCTGTAGCTCTGAAAATGAGTGAGTATGTGCCAGATAACAATGAGACCGAATAATCCAGCTTTTTGGTTTTTCCCAGTGTATCACATTGAGTGCCGACAATAGCTGCCGGATATGCATACCATACATAATCGTATTGGGCTTCATCTCCTCCCAGTTTTGGATCTATAACCAGTTTCTCTAGGGATATTGCGGAGTAAGTTTCATCTATCCCGGAAATCAGAACAGGAGCAACCTGTTTGGGGTCCAGGTACTCATAGTTTCCGGTGTCCTTAATGCACCCGGTAAGATATACAATGAGTAGAAGGGCTAAAATATATTTTGTAATTTGTTTCATAGTCATGATGTTTTAAGGGAAAATAACGCGGGTGATTCCATCTGCTTCGTAAAGAGGTCCGTGAGCTTGTTCGTATTCAGCTAATTTGGCCTTTGCCTTTATTGCTAGATATACTCTGTAATCTGTTGTAAGAACCTGGTCAAAATCGCTGAATTCTACATAGTCGATTATGAACTTCATCTTAGCCTGTCCCCATGGACCAAAGATTGAAAGGTAGCTGTTAGCCACGTCCCAAAGTGCAGGTTTAACGGCCATGGCAGTGACTTTTACCGTATAGCTTGTCCGGTCCTTGATACCTGCAATAAAGTAATCGTTGGTAGTAATTGCAAGGTCGAGCCGGAATTCTGCAGTGTTCATCTCCAGAGTGCGTTTAACCTTTACAGGGATCGCTACGGATACCTTGTTTGCCGGCATAACTATCTGAGCTGCAATACTTGGGTCGTTAAATGCAACATAATGGGTTCCTGAAACAGCGGCACCTGGCTGGCCGACATTTGTTTGTACTATCGGAAGTGGCCGATCCTTGTCTGAAGGCATACCTGTCAGCTGTACATCGACCCATATTATTTCCTCAATAACAGAGCTTTCTGACAGGAAGAAGGAGAAAGAGACACTGTCCTGCTGAGGAGTCCCCTTGCTGTTACTGGTACCCCGGAAGAAAAACAGAGAACTTTCGCTGTCAAATTTGTTAACCATCTTCTCCTGGCAGGCTGCGGACATAACCGCAATGGCCAGCAGTAAAAAACTGTATTTTATAGTTTTAATTTTCATGATTTGGAATGTTTATTCGAACATTAATTGTGATTGCGGAAGTGGTAATTTATAGCTGGCCTCGGCAACGTCCTTTACTACGGGCCATGTGAATTTTGTGTAACCAAGACGTTTATAGAAGAAAATCATCTGGCCTTCGCCATAGAACTCTTTGCGATACTCTTTTTCCAGGCAATCTTTAATAGCTGCATCAGTAGTAAGTTTGGTGTCGAGCGATGCATCCAGAACCCGTGCAATACGATAGTCGCGGAAAAGATCAGGACGTCCGCACTCAGTTGCTATTAAATACATCTCAGCGAGCCTCATGAGAGGTATGTCTTTAACTGAAGTCTTACTGTCTGTGTCATTGAACTTCTTGAAAAAGTTAATGTTACCTACCATTGGTATTAAGCGGATCTCCCAAAGACGGTTGTTTCTGTAACGAATGTCAGAGGTGTGGAGAGTTGACTCAAACGCTGTGTTGAGATAGGTTGTGTTCTGGGTATAAGCAGTACTGTAGTTGAAGAAAACAGGTGTGAAGGTTTGCGTTGCCAATGTGTTGTATACAGCAAATATGTGTTCGGTCGGGAATGTCAGCTGACCGTTATTTGCTGCGGACTCGTTACCAAGAGTGAATTTTGACGTTCCATCACTATTTTTAGCAGTTAAAACAACCAACGCATTATCCAGTGCACTGGCTTTGTCACCAATCCACAGGTAGTAACGGGCCTTTGCGGCACGCACTGCGTAGTAGTTGAATCTTGACTGACGGAAAAAATGGAACTCATCTGCCGGATAAGGCTTGGTTTTGTCGACCCCACCAAGAGTGCCGAGAGAGTTAAGGACAGTATTGGAGTAGGTAAGAATAGGATCACCAGCAAGCAGTTGCTCAGCGGTATTAAGGTCGCCTATGATATTGTCCAGCACCTCCTTGTATGTAATAGCTATAAGTTTGTTAGGGTCCTTTGTAACAGTTTTCAAATATGGGATAGCTTTGTCGCCGGGAACCATTTTTCCCGGGGTACTGCCCCAGTTACGCAAAATCTCCAGATGCAGGAATGCACGCAGACCTAAAGCCTCGCCTTTGATAATGTCGTAATTTCCGTTTGCAAACATATCTTTCTTAGCGTCAATATCCTCCAGCAAAGAGTTGATATTGAGAATAGTCTGATAATATTGCAGCCATGTTGTCTCCAGAAGGTTCATACTTGCAGTTTGTGTAAAGTCAAAGCCACTAATATAGGCCGATAGTGTATTTGCAACCGGTGTCCAGTGCTGAGCCATCATCTCAGGCATCAACGCGGTCATATTAAGTCCATAAAGCGATGGAGTTGCCATTCTTACATATGCACCTATCAGTACATCCTTGAATCCCTGCTCGGTCTCAAAGATGGCTGTTTTTCGTATCTCAAGTTCCGGTTGTATATCGAGCCACTTGCTGCATGAGGTGAATGCCAGAGCAACGGCTATTAAGGTTATATATATTTTTTTCATCTTCATTCTGATTGATTATTTTATTTTTACTTTTAAAACCTTGCAGAGATTGAAATCGAAAATTTCCGTGCGAAAGGGTATGTAAGACCGCGTTCTTGCTTGATGGTCGATATATAGAACAGGTCTTCGGCATAGAGTCCGACTGAAAGGTAGTCCATCTTTAGGTTTTTGCCCAGCCATTCAGTGTTAAATTCGTAGTTTAGGTTAAGAGAGTTGAGGTTGAGGGCATTCTCCATCATAACGAAGCGCGAAGATGCATACGTTGCATTGAAGTCTCGTATGTTCTTGAAGCTTGCACGGTCACCCGGATTCTGCCAACGCTCATAGAGGGCCCTTTTGTCGAGGTTGCCCCAAGGATTGTTGACCGCTCTTGAAAGGCTGATGTTTTCTACCTTATCTACGAGGCTCTGGTTGTATATATAACCACCGACACGGTATGTCATTGTAGCATTAAGTGAAATGTTCTTCCAGCGAATCAGCGTCCTGAGGTTACCCCAGATTTTAGGCTCGTTCACACCACATGGAACCTTATCCTGGGCATCCCAGGTATAAACTCTTTCACCAGACTTGTTCAGGAAGAGTTCCTGTCCGGTTGCAGGGTCAATACCCAGCGAGCGCACTACAAATATTGTATTCATAGACTGTCCCTCCTTGTAGAGGAAGCTTGGGTTTGAACCCGCTTCCTTCATAAGTTCTGAGTTTAGGAACTCAAGAGCATTGGAAATCTTGAGGATACGGTTCACATTATGTGCAAGTGTACCACCAACTGACCATGTGAACCGCTTGCTTATATTTCTAATTATAAATACATTAGCATCAGCCTCTATACCTCTGTTCCGCACCTCGCCAACATTTGCTTTGTAACTCGGGAAACCACCTGCTGTAGGAAGATTTATATCTGAAAGAAGCGACTCTGTGAGTTTGTTGTAGTAGTCCACATTCAAACGAACTCTGCCATCGAAAAGAGAGGTTTCCACTCCTATGTTAGTATGTTTTGTCTTCTGCCATGAGAGGTCGGGATTACCCAACCCTATCATATAAGCACCGTTCCAGAATTTGTAGTTTTCCTGCCCAAAGTAGCGGTATGTTGTAAGTGCCTGATATGCGCTGAAGTTCTGAGATCCGGTGGTACCATAGGATAGACGAAGTCGTAAAGAGTTGACAAAGCCCAGCTTGCGAAGAAACGCCTCGTTGTGCAGGTTCCATCCCAGTCCTGCAGACCAGAAAGGAGCAGTACGGTCGTTGCTTCCAAACTTTGATGAACCTTCAATTTTGCCGGAGAAGTCTGCAAAATAGCGGCGGTCAAAAGTGTAGTTGACGTTAAGTGTGGTCCCGAACCTGCGTGAATGTTGCTCACTGCTATAGGGCTTGCCCAATGCATATGCACCAGCCATTCCAAGATTCTTCATATCTGATGCTGAGAATCCCCGTCCCTGAATTGTATATGTCTCATTTTTCTCTTCAGCAATATTTGTACTCAACCCTGCATACAACACATGTACATCCTTAAATGTCTTGTTATAGTTAAGAGTGGCTGAACCTTCATACGAAAACTGATAACCTGTTGTATAAGTATAGCTTCCGCGCATATTGAAATTCTCGCCGGTATAGTCTCCGGTCTCGAAGCTTGTATGGTCGCGTGAGAGGTAAAGGTCAGTACGCGAATTCTGCTTGATAACACCAAAATTTCCACGTAAAAAGAGGTCCGGACTTATTTGCCACTCAATGGCAAAGTTGTTCTGGATATTTGCATAGCTACCGTTGTCGCGCATCGGAAGAGATGCGTTATATAGCGGATTGCCAACTAGCTGCGGAGTATTGGAAGATGGCATTGGGGTAACAAGCATCTTCTTGAGATGGCCTTCGTCGTCATAAGGAGTGTAAATAGGGCTAGCTGTTGTATACTCCGAAAAATTGCCATATGGAGAATTATCGTTTCTGTTGTAAATAATGGAAAGGTCGTTCTGGAACTTAATGTTCTTACGGGCATACTGAAAAAACAGGTTGCCGGAGAAATTGTTGCGTGAAGAGCCCTTCATTACACCCATGATGTTATTGTAAGCGATGCTTCCTGCATAATTAAAGTTATCTGCACCACCATCTACTCTCAGACTATGCCTGTTTCCGATTCCTGTTGTAACAGGATATTTGAGCCAGTAGGTGTCTACACCGCGTTCAACTTCTATCAGTCGTTGGTTATAGAGCTCCTGAAGATTTTGATTGTTAGGGTTATATGGTGAATTATACAGATTTGCGGCCTTCTCATACTGGAGTTTCTCGCGGGAATTCATCAGATTGTATGATGTGAAATCCGGAGCCTCAATATTGACACTTCCGCGGTAACTTACTCTTAGTTTGCCTTCTGCAGGGCGTTTGAGGGTAATAACCACAATACCATTAGCTCCGCGTGAACCGTACATAGCGGTTGCACTTGCGTCCTTTAGCAGGGTTATGTTCTCAACAAGCTCCTCGTCCATATCCATAACACGTTGCAAAGAGACCTCAAAGCCATCCATTATGAATAGCGGTAAGTTGGAAGAGCTTTGTACGCTGCTTTGTTCTTGTAGGTTGCGCACATTTACATCTATGCTGGTACGTCCGCGAATAGTGATATCCGGCATCTTGTTAGGGTCGGAACCAAATTCTAGGTTGTCTACTATGTTAAAACTTGGATCAATATTACGTATAGATGTCAGGATATTGCGATTACCCGATGCCTTAAGCTCTTTGTCTGTGATTGTGGTCAACGCTCCTGTGTAGCTCTCACGTGACTTCTTGAATATACCTGTCAGGACAACCTGATTTATTGACATTTCAGCATCCTCCAGAGCTACTTTAACAGAACTCTTTCCGGTAATATCCACCTCCTGAGGCTTCATTCCCATGAATGATACAATAAGCCGGTTCTGACCAACAGGAACATCAAGTTCGAAGTTCCCCTCTTCGTCTGTAATCACACCTCTCTGGCTCCCCTTTACAAGTACAGATGCTCCGGGGAGTGGTTTGCCGTTAACTTCGGTTACAGCGCCGCTTATCTTTACGGGTTTTTGAGGTCCGGGGCTCTGAGCCGGCTGATTTTTGGCCCTGAGGATGACTACCTTGCCCTCTATCTGATATATATACGGTTTGCCTGTCAGTAATAAATCCATCAGACTCTTGACGGAAGCATTTGTGACATTTACACTGACACGTCCGATACCTCGGCCAATTTCTGTGCTAAACATGAAGGTGTAGTCGGTCTGCGACTCTACGTCGCGAACAATCTCCTCGAACGGGACATTTTGCTTATTGATACTTATCTGTCGGGAGTTCTGTGCAGAGAGCTGCACCGGAAACAGGCCGATCAAACAAAGCATGGCAATAAAAGAGCGATTGATCCATTTTTTTTTCATACTTTTAATGTTTGGGTTAGATGGGTTCTAAAACTGTTTTCATTGCTGGAGCCGGTTTGAGGAAAAGAACCCGTTATATCCTCTCACCGCTCATTTAACCGGAGTTCCTGGCCGAACTCCGGTTAGTGGGTGGTTTTTTTATTGATTGTTACCGTTTCCCGGTAGAATTGTAACATGTTTACCTGATACTTCAAACCGGAGTTCGCCGGTCTTCTCCATCAGGCTCATAAGGTAGTTAAAGTCATCTGTGCGCGGAAGCTTGAATCTGAACATCTTGTTTTTAAGCATACTATCGTCGAAACTGTATTCGAAACCAAACCATAGTCCAAATTCATGCATAATATCGTCGAGACTCCTGTTTTCAAAAATGAACATTCCAAGAGCTCTTTCGCGGTAGATAGATGCATCCATGTTTTGGACACTTACCTGCCGGTCCCCACGATTGAAGATTGCCATCTGATTCGGTTGCAACTCTGTCTGGTTCATGACAACCTTACCTGTAACGAGTACTGTCTCTGTTGTTGATTCATTGCTATATGCTCTTATGTTGAAACTTGTTCCCAAAACAACGACAGACGCATCACCGGCATTAACGGTGAATGGTCTGGATGCATCCTTCTGAACATCGAAATACCCCTCTCCAACTAGTGTGACTGAGCGCTCCGATGAGCTGAAAAATGACGGAAACTGCAACTCCGACTCAGGGTATAGTATAACTGTGGTGCCGTCTTCCAGGGTAACAGTGTGAGTAGATCCGTATGAAACCTTAATTTTATAAATTTCTGCTACTGCTTTTCCTGCAACTGCATCTCCCGGAGTGGAGATCTGTCTTAGAATTGCTGTCATGTCAGTTTTATCGTTAAGTAAAACGCGTTCACCTGACGGATACTCAAGCACTGTTTCGTTTGCAAGAAGGGTAATCGACTTATCGGCAGCCTCATGTCCTGTGCGCAAAAGAAATGCTCCTGCTGTAATGGCGAGACCCACGACAAAAATTGCAGCATAACGCATGAACCTGTTCCCAAACACAAAGAGACGATTGGGACGAGAGATCTCTCTTTGAACAGCCGCCCAAACTTTTTTGCCCTCCTCAATCTCCGAGGCTTCAATGCTCTGAAAGGCAGTTTTTTTAAGAATTTCATCGATACTTATTCCTGATTTTCCGGCAAGAGTTGTAAGCTCTTGTATTTCGCTTTCCGAAATGCTGTTCGTCGCAAATTTTGCGAGCAACTGAGCAATTCTAGTCGACTCATAATATCTTCTCATGGCAAAGCAACGTTTTAATTTAATCTTTATAATCCACAAAGCGGGAAAAGGTATTACCGGAATTTGAAAAATTTATTTTTTTGACGAAAATATGTTGTTATCAGAAAAAGTATACTTTTGTCATCTTAATATGGAGGAAATTATACAAAGGTTTCGCGAAGGAGATCAGCGTTCATTTGAAAAGCTGTTCTGGGCATTTTTCCCGGCCGGCCGTCGCTTTGTAAAGACATTCCTCATAGAAGAAGAGGCGGCAGACGATATTCTCCAGGAGGTATTTATCCAAATGTGGAACAAGCGGCAGGCCTTCAATAATGAGAGCCACTTTAAGGCATATTTCTACAAATCACTTAGAAACAACACTATAAAGCGCATAACCAGAAATAAACACGCACTTAATCTGGATGCTGTTGGAAACGAAGAGAGTGATGACTTGTTCATGAAGATTACCGAGATAGAGTTCAATCGTGAAATTTCCCGTGCAGTCTCACAGCTGCCTGAAAGACGCCGGCAGATAATCCTGCTTTCGATGACAGGCATGAGCGCCGACCAGATAGCCGACGCTCTTAAAATATCGATAAATACTGTAAAGAGTCAGAAGACCAAGGCTTATAGCTCGCTCCGTGAGGAGCTTAAAAATATTAACAGCTTTATCTTTTTGTTCTGCCTGTAATCCTTTTACAGTTCAAATGGGAAAGTAGGTTGAAACATCTCTTTTTGTGGATTAGCTCGATAGCCTTCAAGGGCATGCAACCGCATTTACCCACTATTCGTTCATTTCGCTAAAAACAAAGGCGCCCCCCCTTTAATTTGCCAACGCTTATCAGGGACAGGGGGTACTACTTGTTTTTTTACCGCTACACTCACGTAGTGGGTACCCAAATGCATCTTTTGCAATGCCCTTGAAGGCTATCGAGCTAATCCATACAACAGGAGACTTTTTTGCACCACCTACTTTTTCATTTGATCACTTTTTACTTTTTCTGACGATCGAGTGCTTTGACAATTAGATTGCGCGTATTGTTATCATCGATCATGGCCAACAACTCATCTATCTGTTCTTTGCTCCATATTTCGCTGATTGCTGGGATTGTGTAGTAAAGGAATAAAATCCTCTCAGTCCTCTCAACCTTTGGAGCAGTGCTCTTAATCAACTTCAAAAGCTCATCGCCACCCTGTTTGTTCAATAGAGAAGACATTGCCGACTGGAAAAGTGGTAAAATATCAGAATTCTTTAGATTCAAGGCTGCAACTTGTTTGTTAATCTGCTCAATTTCGACAGCATTCACAGCTCTCTGCTTACCTAGAACATTACTGTAATAAGCCGCGAACTTCTTTTTAACTACATTGTCAATCTTCTCACGACCTACTTCTTTGCGGAATTTTTCTATGTTTTCTATAAGAAATTTTCCTCTTGGTGAGTCTAAACGGGCCAAATCGTCGAATATAAAGAGACACTCGTCACATATAAGATCTTTTTCGCTTAGGGAGTTAGCAAAGTCGTCGATCATTTTGGTTACGTCTGTTGTGTAAGTTCCCATGAGAGCCTTTATATAGTTTGCCACAAGCTTTTTGTCGCGCTCTCCCGAGTTGTAGCGTTTTTGAAGGTTCCCGAATGCCATGTCAGGATTGAATGACTCCTCCACCTTGTCTATAAATGCAAGGCTAAGAACTCCACCGGCAAACATATGGATCATGTTGCCATCGCCGTCAAGAATTACGAATGTAGGATATGCCTTAATTCCGAATTTTGCCCGGACAAGAGGTCCATCTTCACCTTTTTCTGCATTTGAAGATATTGAGATATATTTGGGGTTAAAATAGTCACCCATCTCCTTCATAGGGAAAATATCTTTTGCCATCATTTTGCATGGTCCGCACCAATCGGTGTAGCTGTCTATGAATACGAGTTTGTTTTCGGCCTTTGCTTTTGCAATTGCCTGCTCTAATGTCAGCTCCTGAAAGTTAACACCTTGAGCAATAGCTGTCATTGATGTGAACACGATGGACAGAATAAATAAGATTCTTTTCATTTTAGAAATTTGTTATTGTTTTTCTCTCTTAATATCCAATAAATGCAAAAAGGTATTATCCGCTAATTTTGATTCGTCAGATTTCATATCTTTGCCACATATTACACACAAGAGTATTTTTATGAGCAACAAGGTAATAATCAGGAACCTTAAGGATATTGACAGAGCAGCAAGGGAGTTTCTCTCATTGAAGCAGGAGAGACAGGTTGTAGCGTTATATGGAGCCATGGGGGCCGGCAAAACTACATTTATCAAAGCCATATGCAGTGCCCTTGGTGTTCCGGATAGTGTTAATAGTCCCACATTCACAATTATAAACGAGTATAGAAGTGGAGAGGGGAAACCGATATATCACTTTGATTTTTACAGGATAAACAAGCTTGAGGAGGCGTTCGACATTGGCTTTGAGGAGTTCGTCGACAGCGGGGAACTCTGCCTTATTGAGTGGCCCGAAAAAATAGAACAGATACTGCCCGATAATTGTCTTAAGGTGCATATATCTGTTCTTGATGACGAATCACGCGAAATCACCTTTTGAGGTGCCGAAGGATTATTTTTCCGGATATAAAAGATATGGCTTACGCTGAATTTTAAATTTGGCAACATCGTCGGCCCACATTGCTTTTATCTGGGCAGCAGATTTTCCCTCTTTTATCATTTTTCTTACATATCCCTGACCTATAAGAGATTCAAAAGCTGAACGGAAGAAATGGTCGTCAAGGTTAAGGTTGTTGTATGCATCAATTACATATTCCAGGTTTATTCCGGCTTTGTTTATCTCTTCCACCGACGGCTTTGTCCTCAAATCTACACCATAGCACTCTCTGTTCAGCTGAGGAGGAGTTTTGGCCCCGGGAACACTCCTTGGAGTAAACTTGAAATCGTACCCCTTCATATTCGGATGGCCATATAACTGGAAAGGCTTGTCTGTTCCCCGTCCAAGGCTAACCGGGGTTGCTTCGAAGTAGCAGGTAGATGGGTAGAGGTATATCGAGCGCATGTCGGGCAGGTTTGGAGATGGTTTTACAGGGAGCACATACAATGATGCATGGGTGTAGTTCTTGCACTTGATAACTGTAACATCGCACTGGATACCGTTAGTCAGCCACTTCTCACCGTTAATCATTCCTGCCAGTTCACCAAGTGTCATCCCGTGAACAGTAGGAACAGGCAGCCAGGCAACGCCATTCTTGTACTTCATGTCCAGAATTGGTCCGTCAACATAGAAACCAATTGGATTTGGCCTGTCAAGAACAATCATCTTCTTGCCACTCTGGGCGCAGGCGTCCATCATTCTGGCCATTGTTGTCATATAGGTATAAAACCGCACACCAACATCCTGAAGGTCGTAAAGAAGGATATCAATATCCTTAAGCTGATCGGCTGTGGTTTGTCCCGGAGTGCCACCACCATAGAGAGACCTGATAGGAATTCCGGTTTTGGTATCAACAGAACTGGCAACATGTTCGCCTGCATCTGCATCGCCCCTGAATCCATGTTCAGGAGACATTATAGCAACTATATTAACTTTAAGCGATAGAAGAGAATCGAGCAGGTGGACTTTTCCAATCATACCGGTATGGTTGGACAATATAGCAACCCTCTTTCCTTGCAGAAGAGGCAGGTACTCGTTTACAGACTCGGCTCCGGTCATGATTTTCTGAGCCATGAGAGAAGAAGCCAAACAAATTACGAGACTTAACAGTAAGAGTCGTTTCATGGTATTATTTTATTAGGGTTAGTTCTGTAAAGATACTATTTAATCTCAACAGGAAAGCCTCCATCCTGATTTTCTACATACCCTATGCGGTATAGAGGAAAGCCCTCTCTTGAGGCAATCTCCTCGAGCTGCGGAATACTTTGTGGTTCAACAGCAATGAGCAGTCCCCCGCTTGTCTGTGGGTCGCAAAGAAGTGCCTTCTGTTTATCTGTCAAAGGAGAGACTTTTGTGCCGTAACTGGCAAAATTTCTATGAGTACCACCAGGGATACAATTGTTTTCAATATAGAAATCGACACCTTCAATTTTGGGCACGTGGTCTGACTCTATAACAACCTTAAGACCACTTCCCTCTGCCATCTCAAGCGCATGGCCCAGTAAACCAAATCCTGTGACATCGGTTAGTGCCTTAACTCCTTCTATGTGTGCAATTTCTACTCCCGGTTTGTTAAGTGTGGTCATAAGCTGCAGAGCAACTGCCCTGTCTGCCTCCCTTACCATACCGAACTTTTCAGCAGAACTTACCAGGCCAATTCCAATAGGCTTAGTAAGAAAAAGCACACAACCATCGGTCGCAGTGTTGTTCTTCTTAATGTGACCACTATCTACTATGCCAGTTACTGCAAGACCGAAGATGGGGTCAGCACTGTTTATGCTATGTCCTCCGGCTAATGGAATGTTTGCAAGGTCGCATACAAATCTGGCACCGGATATAACCTCTCCGGCAACTTCTGCAGGCAGCTTGTCCAGGGGCCATCCCAAAATGGCTATAGCCATTAAAGGCTCGCCTCCCATTGCATAGATATCAGAAATTGCATTTGTTGCAGATATTCTTCCAAAATTGAAAGGATCATCTACGATAGGAGTGAAGAAATCTGTAGTTGAGACAATTGCGCGGCCTCCTCCTATATCGAAGACAGCAGCGTCATCCTTACTGTCGTTCCCTACAAGAAGATTTTCAAAAACCTTACCGGAACGGCTATTTTTCAATATCTCCTCAAGATCCTTTGGAGAAATCTTGCACCCGCACCCTGCACCCGGGCTGAATTGTGTCAATCGAATAGTATCTGACATGTACGAAATGAATTTTGAGGGTTTAAAGATTTATAAGCTTTGTACTATTATGCTGAATGTCGACAATATCTAGCATTGTGCCGACCGAACCAACCTTCACTTTGTCGAGCATGTTGTTGAATACCAGACATGTCTTGCAGATGATTATTTTTGTGCCTTTTGCTTCCAGAGCCTTCAACTCATCAATAATGTGTGAACCTTCGCACGTTAGTTTTACACCATCTCCGTAAAAACAGATGTATGCAGGAAATCTCTCCTCGTCGTGAATTAGTGTAAGGTAATTCTTAACCAGTATATGGCTAAGTTCCAATGAAGCATCACCCATGCCGTTACGGTTTATGATGACTGCAATTTTACTGTTAATCTCCTTTATGCTCATAAAATATTAAAAATCTAAAACGGATGATATTGATTTAAGTTCGGTCACGGCTGAGGAACTGTCAAGTGTATTTACCTCTATGTGAGGCAAAAGAGTCTGATTCTCTCCAAATCTGGTAACAAGCTGGTTGCCGTAGGCGGCATCATAATAGTTGAGGCAGATTCTTGCTGCTGCATCACGGTCACCATTAAGGCAGGCTTCAACAGCAAACTTACACTTGTCAAAGCCCAGTCTCTTTTCAATTTTCTTGATTGATGCAATCAGCCCATCAGTATCGAAGCAGGAGTAATCACGCATCAAGCGGCAGAGACGTATTTCGTAAGAGGTGTCTACCCGTATAAGCTTTGCCGACCTCATCTGGTTCCATAAACCCTGGGGAATGGTTACTTTACCCACATTCCTGCTCTCGTCCTCCAGCCATAGAATCTTGTCTCTGTCTAACCTCCGTAATTCTGCGCTAAGAGTATTTTCAAACTGTTCAGATGAGGGCTGAATCCCCTGACCAAGCGCACCAAAGGCAGAGCCTTTATGATTCGATAATCCCTCAAGGTCAACAACTTGTTCTCCGGCTTCCTTAAGTGCAGATAGTATCTCAGTTTTACCTGAGCCGGTGTATCCTCCTAAGAGTAGAATTTTGTAAGGCAAATCGAAGGATTCGAGTACATGATTCCTGTAAGCCTTGTAGCCATCCTTTAGCAAAGAGCAATTTATTCCTACAGTCTCCAGTAGCCATGCCATTGCAGAGGAGCGCATTCCTCCCCTCCAGCAATGAATCAGCAACTCATCGCTATTGAGTTTTAGTGCGAATTTTGTAAAATCCTTAAGCTTGGGGCCGACAAATTCCAACCCCTTCTGTACTGCCTGAACCCTTCCCCTCTGTTTGTAGATAGTGCCAACCTCTGCCCGCTCTTCATTTGAAAAGAGGGGTAAAGCAAGAGCCCCGGGGATATGAGCATGCTCATATTCACCCGGGGATCTGACATCTATAATTGGTAGAGAATTACCTCTCTTTAAAAATTCTGCTACTGAAATAATCTTTGGCATAGTCAATTTTCCCTATGCAAAAGTACTCTTTTTTTCTAGAAATTGAATCTAAGGCCCAAAGAAGGGAGCAACGCTGTTGTTTTGTAGTCACCCTGAAAAGCTGTCATTGGAGCTGTCTGAGGCAGTGCACCACGTGTTTTTGCTCCGTTCAGATACTGGAACCCCAGATCAATCGCAAATTTCTTTACAGGCTGCAGGGTAAGACCTGCAGTAAGGCTGATTTTATTAGCTCCGGGACCATCAGGACTATAATAAGCCTTGTCCACAGGAGTGGAGTCGTAGATAAAGCCCAGTCTGAAAGTCATTTTGTCACAAGCTTTGTACTCACCACCAACTCTGTAAATCATTGAATTTTTGTAATTCTTAAAAGATTTTGAGGTCATGTGAGTAAACTTGATGATAAGAGAATCATATGCTTTCCATCCTACATATTGCAACTCTGCAGAGAGAAGAAGTTTTTTGGTTGCCTTGTAAGCAACACCAACATTAAGGTTAGATGGTACAGGAAGAGAAGCGTCGAAAGCCTTTCCATCAAGCGATACTGCACCTGCGATTGAAGGGTTGTACAGTGGATTTGAAGTAGCCGGAGGTGTGGCAAGGGTTGTTATGAGTGTTTTAAGTTCAGGAGTGGCATAACTCAAGGTTGTAGAACCCTCCTTTACATCAAGCATAACTTTTGACCTGTATGATATACCAAAACTCCATTTTTCATTTGGACTGTAAAGAATACCCACATTGAATCCAAAAGATGCACCTGCCTTGCCTGTAAGATTTGCAGAAATTGGAGTGATACCGTCAGCACTTCTGATGATAGCTTTATATGCATTAGGGAAAACAGGGCTTGCCAGGTATCCGTTAAGTCCGCCAACAGGCAGAAGACCTTTGTTCAACTCAAAGCTTCCGAAATCGACCATAAGGCCCGCTCCAATGCTGAACTTCTCGCTGAACTTATAGGATATGGTAGGTTGTACAGAATATGCTTTAAGAGAAATATTCTGAACCAGATGAGAGCCTCTCCAGTTATCGGGCCAGCTTAGGCTGTTTCCAGCAGGGTTGGTAATGCTTACGCCAGCAAAGAACTTGTCTGACAACTTAAACCCAAAATAACCGTAAATGGGCGTTCCCATTGGATTGTGTGTATCTGTGGTCCAGGTGCCGGCAATGTCGGTATAAGATACTTTCGAAAAGATAGCTGTCATACCAAGAGACACATCTATCTTACTATTCATGAATGAAAGACCTGCAGGATTGAAGAGCATACTCTCCCCTCCGAGTTTGAGAGCCGTTCCCAAATGACCCATACCTAACTGGCGGGTACTTTGCGAATTGATTTGATAACCCTCTGCCATAAGGCTTAGACCAACAAGGTTGGCCAACAGAAATAGTGAAAATTTTCTTAGTTTCATTTTTATTCGTTTTATAAGTGAGCAAATCTAAAAATTTTTGATTATTCTATACCAAAATCAGGGTCAAATTTACAAAGAACAGATATATAGCAAGATATAACTATACTACGCACCCTTGTATAGTGTAGTATAGTTATATATACATTAGTTGTTATTTAGTTGAGATATGTCGGTCTCATCTCTGTAATCGCCAATCAGATATTGATTAAAATAGTCAGATGACCTCCAGAAGAAGTATTCTGCCATCTCTCCAAAGCTGTGCCTCTGACCAGGCAGCAGAATCATATCGAACCTCTTGTTTGCACGGATGAGTGCATTTACCATACGAAGCGTATTGCCAGGATGGACATTGTTGTCTATATCTCCACTGGATAGCAGAAGACGCCCCTTAAGGTTCTTGGCTATTGCAGAGTTCTTGTCTATGCTGTACTTGAAGGTAGTATCTCCCTTTTCTGATATTGACTCAAGGATCCCGTGATGTTGTTCGCTCCACCATCTGTTGTAAATGTTATTCTCGTGGTTCCCGGCAGATGAAACAGCAACCTTGAAGAAATCGGGGTAAACAAGCATCGCTGCTGTTGACATAAAACCACCGCCTGAATGGCCATGAATTCCTACCTTATGAATGTTTATGAAGGGATGTTTTGCAGCCAATTGTTCAATTGCCATTTTTTTGTCTTCCAGACCATAGTCCCTCAGATTACCATAACCAAAGTTATGATACCACTTTGAACGTGAAGGGTGACCTCCGCGGTTTCCTACAGTTATGACAATATAGCCGAACTGAGCAAGACGGTCAACTCTGTCCATGCCCTTGGCCCATGATGCATTTACAGCCTCTGTCTGTGGGCCGGGATATACATACTCAATTATTGGATAGAGCTTGGTTGAATCGAAGTCGAAAGGTTTGTACATTACCCCGTAAAGATCTGTAACACCGTCACCGGCCTTCACTTTGAACAATTCCGGGAACTTGTATCCGGCTGCAAAAAGAAGTCTTAAGTCTGTTGTTTCAAGGTCAAGAATTTTACGTCCCGTGTTGTCGAATAGGGCAGTCTTTGGCTGAGTGTTCACTCTTGAGAAGTTGTCGACAAAGTATTTTCCATTGTCAGAACTGACAGTTTCGTGGTTGAAATCACCTGAGTTAAGAAGCTTCAGGTTGCTACCGTCCATGTTTACCCTGTAAAGGTGTGTGTAATAAGGGTTTTCGCCAGCCTCTTTTGCATTGGCAGTAAAATAGATGACCCTTTGTGCCTGATCTATTGCTACAACGTCTTCTACATGGTATTCACCAGAAGTAATTGGATTCTTTAGTTTCCCGTTCTCGTCATAGAGATAAAGATGAGCCCAGCCGCTTCTTTCTGACCATTGAATGAACTCCTTTCCGTCGTTCACCAGTTTAATGGACCTGGATTCTACATAAGTGTTCATGCGCTCCTCAACAAGAGTTTTCAATGTGTCTGCAGCTATTTCTGCAATACAAACGTCAATTTTTTTGAGATCTCTGCTTGCTCTCGAAACATAGAACTTTTGTGCGTTTCCAAGCCAGATGTTATGGTTATAGTCGTTGCTCATATCCTTTTGCAAAACAGGAGTGGTGCTTATTCTCAGCTCCTGATCCTTGAACCTTGCGCTCTTTATCTCTTTGTACTTTTTGCTCTCAATATTGAACAGATAGAGATGTCTGACAGGCGACTCTGTTTCGCCCGGCATCTGATACTTGTAGGATTCCAGTTTAGGGCGGGGTTCTGCAAGAACGTCTATAACCCATAAATCCTTTACCTTAGAGTTGTCTGTACGGATAAATGCGAAGTTTTTTGAGTCAGGTGACCACGTAATATTGGCCCCTGTCCTCTTCTTCTTATCCTTTTCTGATGCATTTGCGTCTGACTCACCCGAACCGAATCCGAAATCTTTCGTACCCTCTGTTGTAAGCTGTTGTTCAACTATAGTTGAGTCGTCTTCATCTTTTCTTGCCTTCTCAAGGTTCTCCATATCCATGGAGTAAAGGTTGAAGTTTCTGGAGAAAACGACATATTTCTTATCGGGTGAGATACTTGCCCATCTTGGGTAAGGTTTATCTGCTTTGTAGTCTTTAATTTCTGTAAGGGTGTTACTCTGGATATCGTATTCAAAACCGTGAACTTTTTTCTCTTTTTTTGGTTTTTTGGTTTTTTCGTCCTTTACTGTTGTATCTGCGGTACTCTTTATCTCAAAGGTGAACTTCTTGTCGTCCACAAGCTTGAGCTTAGTGATAGGGATGTTTTGTGCATCAAAAGGGTCCTTCACAATCTCAGTAAGCTGAGCTGCCAGTTTTGCTTTGTCGAAGATTTGCCTTTTTGCGCCGGTGGCAGGGTCGGCAATATAATAGAATGTTCCGTCCGGAGTCTGATATGTGTACCAGAACTTATCGGAGTTCTTGAACCATTTTGGCTGCACATTTGTGGAGAAGACCATTTTTGCAACTTTTTTGGGGGAAAATCTTGCTGCCAGATCGTAATTGGCAGTTGTGACCGGTGTCTGTTGCGCTATGGCAATGACTCCGGAGAGGATTAGCGTTAAAAGGAATACGACTCTTTTCATTATTGATTATTTTAAAATTGTTGATATATTCTGATATGTTATAATCTTTTTGGCCATTCACCCACCTCCAGGTCGTGCAGGGCGCCACCTTCTACCTTGAACCTTATTGCAGTTCTTACAACATGGAACCCCTCTATGCCTGCGGCACCGGGGTTAATGCAGATAAGATTGTTGTGTCTGTCGTTTATTACTTTGAGTATGTGCGAGTGTCCGCAGATAAAGACATCCGGCTTGTGGGCCGTTATAAATTGAAGTGCCTTATAGTCATATCTGCCCGGATATCCTCCAATGTGCATCATCAGAAACCTCATGCCCTCCAGCTCAAAGTTCTGGATATAGGGATGTATCAGCCTTATTTCATGGCCATCGCAGTTTCCGTAAACACCCCTAAGTGGTTTAAAGGAGGATATTTTATCGGACACCTCCAAGCTGCCGAAATCACCAGCGTGCCAGACCTCGTCGGTATCTTTTAAAAATTCCTTAAGATTGTCGTCAAAGAGTGTATGAGTATCAGATAAAAGCCCTATGTATGCCATTATTAAGACTTTATATTATAGCTTTATGACAATTTTTTTCTTGTAGAGGAAAATTGCCATAGCTGTAAATATTGCCACATAGCAAACTGCATACATAAGTGATCCCCATTCATTATGCCCGAGCAGAGGGACGCACAGATGCTGATATGCCCATGATGCTGCCGATGTTGTAACCTCTTTTGTGGTTCCGTCGTCCTGTATTATTACCGTTGTCCATTTTATTATCCTGCCCAATGTTTTTGCAAAGATTCCGGCCATTACAAAAGCGAAAAGAGGATTCAGGCCAAGTGCCTTGAATGGGAAGAAGAACTTCTCCTTGCCCTTTATATCTATCAGGTAAATGAAAAATGCAAGCATAAGTATTGACCATCCACCTGCATAAAAAACATATGAAGGGGTCCATAATGGTTTGTTGATAGGGATGAAGGTATTCAATACAAGAGCGACAGCCAGTGAAACAAGGCCTATTGTGTAAAGTGTTCCCACAGCATCAATTTTTTGTTCACTCTTGCGGATTATGCTGCCGATTAGGTATCCCAGAAGAACTGTGGCAGAGCCCGACAATACGCCCAGAATGCCTTCGGGTTCGAAAGGAACTCCAAAACCATGATATATATGGTTGTCGCCAATAAGCGAAACATCAATAGACCCGGAAATATTGCCCATTATTGAGAAAGGACTCTCTGTGCCGAATGTCACAAGTATGAGCCAATGAAGAAACATGAGTACTCCCATGCCAACCATCATTTTTGCCGGTTTATGAAGCCAAAGGGCTAAAATTCCACCAACAAGATAACACATTGCAATTCTCTGGAGCACGCCTAAAATCCTTATATGGTTCAGATATTCCAGATAGTTTGCACCCCAGCTCATTGCAGGGTCGGGCGATGTAGGATAAAAAGGAAATGCATTAAGGGCAAGACCGGTAAGAAAGATAAAAAATGCTCTTTTAATGATTTTCTTTAAGGAATTTGCATTAAGAGAGTCGTTGTACTTTGCAAAAGCGAATGAAAGAGCTGCTCCTACAATGAACAGGAAAAACGGAAATACAAGATCTGTAGGAGTACATCCACTCCAGGCGGCATGTTTCAAAGGAGGGAAGATTTTCCCCCAGGAGCCGGGATTGTTTACCAGTATCATACCGGCAATAGTCATCCCCCTTAGCACATCAAGTGCTGTGTACCTGTTTGTGATGGCGGTTTTCATAACTAAGTTTAAGTGATTGCAGACAAAAATAACCTTTTTATGTATATTTGTATTATATATGGAACTCTTTTTTACAAATAATATTTCGGGCTCAGAAGCCATACTCGATCCGGAGGAATCTAAACATTGCATTAAGGTGCTTAGATACAAGAGGGGAGACGAGATAAGCTTTATAGACGGCAAAGGTGGCCTATACAAGGGAGAGATAACAGATACTTCTGGCAAGACATGTAAAATAAAAATTAAGGAGAGTATTCAGAAGTATATGGCAAGGGGCTATTTCCTGCATATGGCTGTAGCGCCAACCAAGAATCTGGAGAGATATGAGTGGTTCATGGAGAAGGCAACAGAGCTGGGAATGGATGAATTGACTCCAATAATCGGAGATCATTCGGAGAGAAAGGTGTTCAAACCGGAGAGAGGGGAGAGGATCCTGCTCTCCGCAACCAAACAGTCACTAAAGGCGTGCGTACCCGTACTAAACCCGATGACCACAGCAAAGAAGTTCATAATGGATTCTGCTGGTTTTAACGGAATAAAACTAATTGCCCACTGTAACGAGGGGAGCAGAACAGACCTTGTGAGATATCTGGAATACAACGTACCTGCAGAAAAGGGAGAGAGGAGGTTTCTTATTCTTATTGGGCCGGAGGGTGATTTTTCGGCAGATGAGGTTGCTCTTGCAGTATCTCACGGATTTTTGCCGATAACTTTGGGAGAATCACGTTTGAGAACAGAAACGGCCGCTCTCACGACCGTTGCTGCAATATATTTTCTGGGGAACCACAGATAGGTCAGTTCCTGATTATTTTAATCTCTCCTCCAAGTCCAAGCATTATTATTGAAGATGGTTTTCCGGTCGACCCCTCTTCAAGCATAGGATCTGCAATCCAATCAACAGAATTTATAATTTCATCGCTTATGTCATGATAACCGGAGGGTGCATTCTCACCTGAGATGTTTGCAGATGTTGAGACTATGGGTCTCCGGAACTTTGAGATCAATTGTTGACAAAACGGGTGCTCGGGAATTCTTATACCAGCCGACCCGTCTTCTGCCACTATGTTTGGAGCAAGACCTATAGCACCAGGATAGATAATTGTCAAAGGGCTATCACTCACCTCTATGAGCTGACATGCAATCTCAGGAACCTCCTTAATATAACGGTAGAGCATATCGAGCCCGTCTACAAGAGTTATGAGGCTTTTGCTGTCTGTCCTTTTTTTGATCTTATAAATCTTTTCTACTGCTGCAGGATTTGTGGCATCGCAACCCAGACCCCAAATAGTGTCTGTGGGATACAGGATTACGCCCCCTGCCCTGAGGACCTTTATTGCCTCGTTAATTGCCTGGTTTTGTTCCATGTTTAAGGTATGATTATTACAGATATGACAGGGTAGTGGTCAGAAAAGGATATCCTTTCTGTCTTATGGCTCATGCTCCAGAAGTAACGGGGGTAAAGAATATAATCGATTCTGAGCAGGGGCCACATATAGGAATAGGTTGCGCTGAACCCTTTTCCCGACTCTCTGAAACTGTCTTGTTTGTCAATTGTCAGGTTATGATAGGTATATGACATTGGGGTGTCGTTGAAGTCGCCACATATAATTGCAGGGTATTCACTTCCGGAGGCGTGTGATACAATTGAGTCGACCTGCATTGCTCTTTTCTTGAATGTACTTGCCATCTTGTCGTGCATGTCAAGGATATCCTCCGAAACTTTGTCGCTCTTGCTCATCTTTTTTATGAGTGCAGTAAAAGATATTGAATGAGATTCAAGATGGGTGTTATAGAGCCTTATTATTTTTCCAAAGTGTTCTATATCTGTGTATATGCACAGGTTTGTACTGCCTTTGAAGGTAATTTTCCCGCTCGAGGCAATAGGGAACTTGCTTATTGTAAGGTTACCGAACTTTCCACCAACCCTCGGACTGAAAAAGTGGTAAAAGAAGTAGGGATAATCTGTGAATGTAGCGCGGATGTCGGCG
The DNA here is from genome assembly GCA_001769195.1 of Bacteroidetes bacterium GWF2_40_14. Lineage (GTDB taxonomy): Bacteria > Bacteroidota > Bacteroidia > Bacteroidales > UBA932 > Bact-08. Next base: position 85,921 of record MEOK01000015.1, read on the forward strand.
GTGTCATTTATATAGAACTCCTGAAAGCATACAACTTCCGGCTGCTCCTTTGCAATAAAGCCGGCAACGCTTGTAAGAAGTTCTCTCCTGCCATGCTTTTTGTCCTGTGCAAATAGACCTACATTGTATGTGCAGACCTTAAGAGCAATACCTTTATCTCCCTCTTCCGGTTTTCCCCACCTCACAAAAAGATCGGCAAAGAGTATTGAGGGGAGGAGTATGATAAATGTGATCCATATTGCTCCTGAGCGGCGGATTAATCCAACAATGAGAAGGAACAAGTTCAGCATTACAAGGGGTATGAAGTACAATCCGAAAAACAGGGGAACAGATGTAAGCGACGGATTGATATATATTGATATATATGAAATTAGAAGAGCAATAGCCGAAACAATCAGCACAAGCCTGAAAACTAAGGCAATCGGCCATGGGGACCTTGATCCTTTTTTTCTCTTCTTCATTAGAAGTACATTCTGTTGTTTTTTTTCCAGTAAATAATAAGGAAATATCCGAAAATCATACCACCCAGGTGTGCAAAGTGTGCCACATTGCCTCCTGTGTTTGAGATACCTAATGTTAGTTCAATTGCACCAAAAATTAGGACGAACCATTTGGCCTTAAGGGCAACCGGCGGGAAGATGAGCTGAAGTACATTGTTGGGGAAGAGCATCCCGTAGGCAAGCAACACTCCGTATACAGCACCAGATGCACCTACAGTTGGGGTGGACATAAGTGTCTGAAGACTTTGAGCTGCCTCAATGTTCCCTGCCTGCGCGGCAGACAAAAGAGAGGATGCATCTATATACATTACAAGTGAGTGCAAGGCTGCTGCGCCTAATCCTGTGACCATATAGTAGAGGAAAAACTTCTTGCTACCCCATACATGCTCAAGCGCCACGCCGAATATCACCAATGAGTACATGTTAAAGAAGAGATGGATAAAACCTCCATGCATGAACATGTGTGTGATAAGCTGATATGGTTTGAACAACGGAGATTCAAAGTAAAAAAGAGAGAACTTTTCGTACATGAATTCCCCTGTGAGGTAGGTAATTAAAAGCATCAGAGAATTAATGATGAGCAGGTTTTTAATTACAGGGGGCATACTGGTGAAAAATCCCGAGCCTCGGTTATCGTACATCATGGTTTTGTTATTTTCAATTTTAAATTAATCTAGTTAAAGCGCTTTTCAAGTTCTTCAAGTGTTATAATGGCAGTGCAAGGTTTTCCGCCGGGTGTAACCGCAGGCTCCTTGCAGGCAAAAAGTGAGTCTATCAGAATCTGAGCTTCGAGGTTGTTAAGCGACTCTTGTCTTCCAGTTGTTGCGGCGTGTGCAAGTGATGCTGCGAACCTCTCTCTTGATGCTTCACCAAAATCCCTGCCAAGTTCGGTTAGGTCAAATACCAGCTTGTCTATAAGCTCATTAATGACTTCCGGCTCATCTGACACTCCGTCAGGAATTCCGGAAATATCAACACAATTCTTTCTGCTGTTATCTTCACTGGCGCGTATATCAAAGCCTAAGTGCCCTAAAATCATTAAGTTCTCAACAATTACAGAATAGGAGTAGTCGTCGAGCTCAATTGTTTTAGGGAACAGGGTGTGATTTATGATTTCTGAATGAGACAGAAGGGTATCAAGATATTTTTCGTATAAAATCCTCTCGGTTGCCCGCCTTATGTTAATTGCTAAAAGTCCCGATTTTATTGTGGTAATTATGTACTTTCCGGCTACCTGTATGACAGGTTTCTGGGGAATTGCGGGGTCCTTTATAAGTGGAGAGTATGGTTCGCGCCTATACGATGTGTTATCATCGGGGAAACGTCTCTCAGAAAATTCTTCGTTAAAGGGGTTGAACAACGGGTCGAAATCGATTTTTGGTGATGGAACATAATAACTGGTGTTCACCTTTGGAATCTCGGGGGCACCCTCCTGGTCGAAGTCGATGCTTGGCATGAATGAGTTCTTGCCCAGCGATTCCCTCACAACCGAGCGGAGAATATCAAAAATTGCAAATTCGTCTTCGAATTTTATCTCAGTCTTTGAGGGGTGAATATTCACATCAATCTTATCTGTGCCGGCCTCAAAGAAAATGAAGAAAGAGGGGAGTGTTCCCTCCTGTATGAGGTTTTCATAGGCCTTTAAAACGGCTTTCTGAAAGTATGAGCTTCTGAAGTATCTGTTGTTGACAAAGAAATACTGATTTCCGGGTGTCTTTCTTGCATCTTCTGGCTTGCCTATATAGCCGCGGATTTTTATAAGTGATGTATCTACATGCAAATCTACAAGTTCTCTACCTAGTTCCCGCCCTGCTACATCTTGTATACGGCGTCTCTGATTGGAGGGTGGCAGGTTGAATATTTCGCTGCCGTTGTGCGTGAGTTTGAATGAGATATCTGGACGTGTTATGGCAACCCGTGTGAACTCCGATACTATCTGACGGTATTCCGTTGAGTCTGATTTAAGGAATTTTCTTCTTGCGGGGACGTTGTAAAAAATGTTCCTGACAATGAAATTACTACCCTTAGGTGTGGAGACCTCCGATTCGTAAATAAGCTTAGACTCTGCAAACCTCACTTCGTAACCCATCTGGTCGCACTCCCGGCGGGTCTTCAGGGAGACTTCCGAAACCGCTGCCACAGATGCCAGTGCCTCTCCGCGGAACCCGAATGTGCTAAGATGGTCAAGATCTTCAATCTCTGTAAGTTTGGAGGTTGCATGTCTTAGAAAGGCTGTCTTGGCATCCTGAGGCGACATGCCTTCACCGTCGTCGATTATTTGTATTAGAGTTCTGCCCGAATCCTTTACAACAACCTGAATTTGTGTTGCAGAGGCATCCACGGCATTTTCCATAAGCTCTTTAACAACCGAGGCCGGTCTCTGGACCACTTCACCTGCTGCGATGAGATTGGAAATATGGCTTGGAAGGACTTTAAGCATTAGCCCATTGATGCAAAAAAAAGTCCTAATGACTTGGAGAGATAATATGCAGCAACAAGCAGCACGACTAAGAAGACAAGAATTATGATTCTGTTCAGCATAACAGAACCGGGTGAACGGCGATTGTGATAAACGGCTTTTCTTAATTTGCCGCGAAGCAGCCGCCCCGGAATATAGCCGGGATCCTTGCCCTTTTCCTCTTCGTGAAGACGGGAAAAACGCTCCTCCATTTTCTCTTTCTTTTCATCGAAATAAAGTGGCTGATAGTTAAAAGCCCTGTGTTTTGGCAGACTGAATAAACTAAAATTAAATCCCATTTTTGTCAAGTATTCCTTTATAGAATTCCTTTGCACAAAGATAATAATTTATGTAGGAATTTTGTTATAACTTTACCCAACTATAAAAAACGGAAATGGATTTAAGAATTGGTAACGGCTACGATGTTCATGCACTGGCAGAGGGCCTCCCATTATGGGTTTGTGGCATACAAATCAATCACTCAAAGGGTTGCGTGGCCCATTCGGATGGCGACACTCCTATCCATGCCCTGTGCGATGCTCTTCTGGGGGCACTGGCTTTGGGCGACATAGGAACCCATTTCCCTGATACTTCAGCAAAGTTCAAAGGCATAGACAGCAAGATATTACTGACGAGGGTCTACTCTATGATTAGGGAGTATGGTTTCTCTCTTATAAATGCCGATATCACTGTCGCACTGCAATCACCAAAAATAGCACGGTACATACCGGAAATGCGAACAATGCTGGCCGTGTTGCTGGGAGTGGCTATGGATCAGATCTCAATCAAGGCAACCACAACAGAGAAACTTGGCTTTGTGGGCCGTGAAGAGGGCATTGCTGCATACGTTACAGTGCTGCTGGGGCGTCAGTAGGTGAGGAGGTCAAAAAAACTCCCTTGAAGTTTTTAGTATCTGTCGGATTTCTCATTAATTACAAAAATATCTCCGAGTAATTTATAGAAAATATTTTATATAGGCCTATTTATCTGAAGCTTGCAAAAAACTTCAAGGGAGTTTTTCCTGCTAATCAATCTGTAATGCGGCTTGTACTTGTCGGCATAATCCTTGCTGTGGTGAATTACATATTTCCCTTGTGATAACAATGTTTCCAGTGTCTTTGAATCTTCATTCATATATGGAATATCGGGAAACAGTTGCCTTACAATTGACTCAATCTCGCGCCACTCCAGTTGCCAATCTTTTACAGAAGGAGCTTTGGCAAGTGAGGTACTTTTGATAAAGGCATCAAAAAACCGGTTATAATCAATGATGTTCTCCTTAATGACAGCCAGATCTACCCTCACAAAATTGCCCTCCCAACCGGTTACCTCAACAGATTCATTCTGTGACCGGCCATTCACCTCGGCCAGTTCACGACGGAGATAAGCACCGGCAGAAGCAGTATCGGCAACAATATGACCCGGCCCGAACTTGTCCTGAAAGAAGTTCTTATACAGATCTATAAGCCTCGACTCCGGATAGTTTTTCATCTGCCACCGCACACTCTCCGCAACCCTTTTACGAAAATCGGTCCGTTGAAAGAGACTATCAGTATTTGTTGAGTCAGCAGTAGCAGCAACCATACCAACCCCAGAAAACAGAGTGACCAAAACCATCGCAATAACCATGTATCGGCTTATAAACAATATTTTATGCTTACTAATAATTTAAAACGCTCAACTCAAAGTTAAATAAAACCGCCAAAGAACTTGCCACTTTCCAAAAATGTATTACTTTTGCACCTCAATTCGCGGCGCGATAGCTCAGCTGGTTAGAGCGCATGATTCATAATCATGAGGTCCCCAGTTCAATCCTGGGTCGCGCTACAAGAATGAAGAACCCCCCTTGCTTTTGGCAAGGGGGGTTTGTTATTTTGCTCCAGCCCGAGCTTGCTTGGTGGTGGAAGCAAAATAATAAACCATCAAGGCAATGCCTTGGGGGTTCTTCATTCTTGGGCTGTTTTCCGCGACCTTTCCAGGATCACGGCGCGCAGCGACGTAATCCTGGGTGCGGCAAAATAACAAACCCCTAAAGGCAATGCCCTTGGGGGTTCTTCATTCTTGGGCTGTTTTCCGCGACCTTTCCAGGATCACAGCGCGCAGCGACGTAATCCTGGGTGCGGCAAAATAACAAACCCCTAAAGGCAATGCCCTGAGGGGTTCTTAATTCTTGGGCTGTTTTCCGCGACCTTTCCAGGATCACGGCGCGCAGCGACGTAATCCTGTGTCAATTCCTATACCAGACTTATACTTTGCAGTTCCCTTGAAAGATTGTGAATTCCCTTTTCAATCTTATTTCTCTGTTTTGGCCCGGGTTTTTTTACCCCCATTGCATATTGGCTCAGCAAACTTTCATTAACACCAGTGACCTTAGATAATGCCCTTTTAGTAAAAATATGCTGATAGTAATTTAAAAGGCCAGCAGTATCAAATCTGATTGCAATTTCAAACCCTTTCTCAAGCCAAGCCGGCTTTTTATTTTCGTCTTCAAAAGAGAATTCAATAACCTCTTTCGATTTAATTTTTGCCTCCTCTATAGTGTGCGCAAATGAGAAAACATTTGGAAATTCCTCAAACCAGATCCCATATCCATCTTTGCTCCACTCTAAAGTTGCGATAATTTTTTTCATGGCTATTTAATAATTCTTGCTTGTTTTAAAATCGCTGTTGCAAGTCCCTTGCCAATTTCTTTCGAACTATGGTTTGGTACAATTATAATATTTTCATAATCAGGATGTCATCATTTTCATGTGACTTCCTTTTTGGCCGATAACAACCCATCCACCTTGCTCCAATCTCCGTATCAGTTCACTGCACTTCATCCTCAATCTTTATGCCATAAAGGTAATAGAAGTATTACTAAAATCAAAATTTTTTACAGCAGAAAAATTGTCTCAATAAAACATTCTTTTCTATAGTAATATTTTAATGTTTAGATAGATCAAAAAGAAATAATCTTTGATAAATGTTTTTTATTATTAGTTTTGAACTGTCTTTCAGAATTTTAATAAAGCAGTATTTATGAACCATCTTTTATTTTATATTTTATTATGGACAGAGTGAGAAAATATTTGCTTTTAATAATCTTAATAATTTCGGGACTTTCTTGCCAACACTACAATGAGAAAGTTCCCAAACTTTATAGAAATTATCAAGAAACTTCAGAGATAAAAATAATATTGGTTAATGATACTACTATAAGAAATTTAGAAATTTTGGCAAAAGTATGGGGTTTTGTCAAATACTATCATCCTGTTTTTGAGGATAGTATATATAATATCGATTATGAATTGTTTGAATTAATTCCAAAAATTGTAAAATCCACACCTAAAGACAGAGATGAAATTCTAAACATATGGATAGACAGCTTTGGACCTTTTGCATCAGATAAAGAAGAGTATGACAGAATTATCTCCAACCCCAATGTAAAACTGAAGCCCTCTACAGAATGGATAGATGATACAACTACACATGGCAAGGCTCTTAGTGAAAAGCTGATACAGGTTAAGTATGCTAAAAGGAAAGGTGAAAATCATTACGTCCAGTTTTTCAAATACATTGGCAATCCAAACTTTAAGAATGAAAACTCTTATAGTCAACTCGTCGATGTTGACTGTGGCTACAGGCTATTATCCTTATTCCGTTACTGGAATATGATTGAATATTATTATCCATCTAAATATCTCACAGATAATGAATGGAGAACAATCTTAAAGAAATATATCCCATTATTTATAAATGCAAAATATCGAGTTGATTACAATTTGATTTGCTATCGGTTAATATCGGAGATTAATGATACTCACGCTTTTGCCTTTTATATATTTAATAAAATAATTGGAAATAAACTAGCTCCATTATCACTTCGTTGTATTGTAAATAAAATTGTTATAGATGATACATATAAATTTTTAACAAGGGAAAAACATCAAAATAATTCAAGAAAAGAATTTGTAAGTAGTCTTGTAACAGATAATAACTTAACGGGTGGATTCAAGGTGGGAGACGAGATTATTAGAGTTAATAATCAGTCAATTGATTCGTTGATAAAATTAGTTAGAAAATATTCATCATATTCAAACGAAGCGGTATTTATGCGAGATGCTGTGGTCAATGTATTAAGAAACCAAAAAGATTCAATTTCATTAACCTATTTAAGGCATTCTATAATAAAAGATACTGTATTGAAAACAATCAGCGAAAATAATTATTTGTCAAAATATCGTGAAAAATTTAATCAAAAGATTCATCAGTGTTATAGATCGATAAATGATTCGACTGGATATATTTATCCAGGACAATATAAAAGCGGGAATGCATTAGAGATATATGAGAAGATCAAAAATAAAAAGGGAATTGTTATTGACTTAAGATGCTATCCGGATCCTCGTGAAAGAATGATAAAAGGTTTTATTGAAAAATTTCTTATTCCCAGAGATACTACTTTTTGTGTGGTTAGTATGGCAGATTTTAAAATTCCAGGGATGTTTAGCAGTATACCAGTTAAGATTAGAGGAACCAAAAATTATTATACAGGCAAAATAGTCGTAATAGTAAATGAAGACACTCAAAGTGCAGCAGAATATCACGCAATGGCATTTCAGTCATCTCCCAATACCGTCGTTTTAGGGTCGTCGACTGCTGGCGCAGATGGGAACATTTCAATTCTCTCTTTACCTGGCGGAGTTCATAGCATATTTTCCGGAATAGGGATATATTATCCGGATGGAAAACAAACACAGCGAAAGGGGATAAGAATTGATGAAGTTGTAAAGCCAACAGTCAAAGGAATTAAAGAAGGGCGCGACGAAGTTTTAGAAAGAGCCATATCTATCATATGTAACTACAAACATTAGGGTTATTGAAATTTACTATATGTTACCAAAACCATTGGGCCCCGTAAGATAGATTTCAGTTATATTTTCTCAATTAACTCTCTTTTTACTAACTCATAAGCCTCTATCGGATTAAATTTCTCTCCAATTCGCAATAGATTATTTGTGTCTGAGAGGAAAAATTCATCTTGCATTTTCAAGTCCATGTTCATTATGAATTCTTTTTGCGAAAGGGGAGTATCCACAACAAATTCCATATATTTTTTGTAACAGACGATAATTTTTTGACAATCAGGTTTTGATACACTAAGTGCCTTATATAGATCAAAAAGGTCTCTTCCTTTGTTCCTTTGATAAAGCGCCCTTAGTTTTGTGCCAAGTAGTTCTTCAAGCTGGTATGTTGTTATTATACATTCATCTTTGTACCAGTCACTGTCAACATCAAACTTGAACTGATTATATCCCAAAACAGAGAAATGTTCTCTGCAATTTGTTTCAATTTTTATACGCAGACTAATGATAGGGGGTACTTCTGAATCAACTCTGAATATCATTGTATTATTATTGGCCTTCTGTTTTATTTTTGCTTTTCCCAGAAAAGACAAAACCTTCCTAAGCCTATCAAGTACGTTTGAAATAGGTTCTGCTTTTATTTGGACCAGATCAATATCTTCTGAATATCTGGGTTGCGGGTATAGGAATAGTTTATGAAGAGCTGTGCCCCCTCTAAATGCAAGGTTGGATGCTAAGAGTTCATCTTTAAATATTTCTGTAAGAGATTTGCACAGGATTAAATCTTGCTCTACTTGCTCTGTTGTCTTCCATGGAGCATTGTTGTTCCATTGCCTTATTAGTAATTCCGGTACCATTAGTCAATCTCTATTTGAGTATTAATAATTACTTTCCATTTTTTGTTAATTGGACAATCTTTAATTGATTTTCGATTTCTCAACGGAACTGTTCTTAGTTTTAAACCATATTTCTGAATTTTGTTCCATAAATCATTTGCAAGGGACTCAAATTCCAATTCTTCCTCCAGCAGGTATCCAAGGCGTTGTAAAACAGGCAAAGGAAAGTATCCAAAAAATGAGGAATTGATATTTTTTTTGAAATCAACTTCTTCAGCTAGCTCACTTAATACAGTTGCAGCTCGATTAAGTCCTCCAATATTTTTCTCATACAATATCAGATCTGCAGCTGTAAGTTCCGGAGATGATACTTTTATTGTCCCGGATGGGGTGTTCTTAGATACAAGGTATTCTTTGGGGATTTGCTTCCTGCAATAAAAGTTAATCTGTATCCCTTTTTTAGTTGTAGATCTAAAAGATGGTGGTTCGATCATTACAGAATATGTCTGTGGACTTTGATGGGCAGATCCAAATATCGCCGCTGCATTTAATAAGCAAACATAATATTCTTTATTGAGATGTTTCATCAATTGGTCTATAAACATATTTGCAGGTAATATTCCCATTGAATAATACTGTAGAGGAATGATAAGATAAAATCCCTTCCAGACAGATATTATTTTACCTTTTCGAGTTAATCTGGTTAGTGCATTTTTTACTGCTTGTCCATTATGATTCGGGAAAGCTTCTAAAACCTCTTCAAAGGAAAAACTAATTTTTCCCCGTTTTTCCAATTCTTCAACCCAGTCCTTAATCCAATTTATTTTATTATCCATCATGTGTAAATTACATAACAACTGCAAAAGTAATCATATTTTGATTATTTGCGCATATAAATTGTAAAACAAATCCACGATCTGCCAGTTAAAAATTACATGATGTTATTAATCAGTAATATATATAATATTTTCCATTTTAATTTTAGTAACCGTTCATTGAGCCCCGCCTTTTTATATGTATT
>MEOK01000016.1 GCA_001769195.1 Bacteroidetes bacterium GWF2_40_14
CAGGAAGAGTTGGGTATGATAATTCTAAGCCATCTTGCAATATTTGATTGTGTAATTGTCTGAATGGGCATTGCAAGGAGTAATTGGGCACCCACTCAGCGAGCTGAGCGTAAAAAAGCAAGAAGCGATACCGGCAGCTAATCTGTATAAGCATAATCCCGGTATCGCCTTTGCTTTTTAGCAAAGCGAGCTGTTAGTGGGTAATTGCGGTGCACAACCCATGCAGACAATTACACAACTAGATAAATACAAGATGGCAAAGAACTCAATCACCATCCATCCATTTTATTTTTTAACATCGCCTAATTATTTCTACCTTTGAGCACTCATTTTATAACTAAACAAGATGTTAAATATTAAACTGCTGAGAGAGCAACCTGAATTTGTGAAAGAGAGGTTGGCTGTAAAGAATTTTGATGCAACAGGCATCATTCAAAAGGTAAACGAACTGGACGTTAAAAAAAGAAACAGCCAGACAGAACTTGATTCACTTTTAGCAGAACAGAATTCGCTTGCAAAGGAGATAGGAGCCTTAATGAAGGATGGTAAAAAAGCGGAGGCAGAGGCAGCAAAGGCAAAAGTATCCGAACTGAAGGAGAGAGCAAAAATTTTCGAGACACAAATGCAAAACAGTACTGCTGAACTAAACGAACAGTTGGTATTGCTTCCAAATCTTCCCCATATATCCGTTCCCGCAGGAAAAATGGCAGAGGACAATGTCATTGTAAGAGAGGGCGGGAAATTCCCCAAACTGAAAAGTTCTGTTCCACACTGGGAGTTGGCAAAGAAATACGATATAATAGATTTCGATCTTGGAGTCAAGCTCACAGGAGCAGGCTTTCCAGTATATAAGGGAAAAGGTGCTAAAATCCAGAGGGCACTTATTTCATACTTCCTTGACAAAAACACAAAAGCAGGCTATATAGAGGTACAACCACCGCTTATGGTAAATGAGGCATCGGGTTACGGAACAGGTCAACTGCCGGACAAGAGTGAACAGATGTACTTTGTAGGTTTGGATAACTATTATCTGATTCCTACAGCTGAGGTGCCTGTAACAAATATCTACAGAGATGTAATTCTGGCTCTTGATGAGCTACCGGTTAAGGTAACAGCCTATACACCTTGTTTCAGAAGGGAAGCCGGGTCATACGGAAAGGATGTAAGGGGACTGAACAGACTTCATCAGTTCGATAAGGTTGAGATAGTACAGGTTTCTCATCCCGACAAATCATATGATGCCCTCGAAGAGATGGTCAAACATGTAGAAGGAATAGTGCAATCGTTAGAGCTTCCTTACAGAATCCTGAGGTTATGCGGTGGAGACATGAGTTTTACATCTGCACTTACATACGACTTTGAAGTCTATTCAGCGGCTCAGGAGAGATGGCTTGAAGTAAGTTCTGTGTCAAACTTTGAATCTTTCCAGTCCAACAGATTAAAACTGAGATATAAAGATGAAAATGGCAAACCACAGCTGGCCCATACATTGAACGGCAGCTCTCTGGCTCTGCCAAGGATTCTTGCCGCTCTTCTTGAAAACAATCAGGGCGAAAGGGGAATAAGAATACCGGAAGTTCTTAGGGAGTATACAGGCTTTGCATATATAGATTAAGCGTTCCGTTCATAATAACATAATGGAATCAAAGAGAATTATCCTGGGAATCGACCCCGGTACCCAGATTTTGGGTTACGGAGTTATCGAAATATCAGGCAGAAATGCCAGATATATTGCCATGGGAATTCTGGATCTCAGAAAGCTGACCGACCACTACGTGAAGCTTAGAAAGATATATGATGAGGTGACAAAATTAATAGATTTATATTCACCCGATGACCTTGCAGTAGAGGCACCTTTTTACGGGAAGAACATCCAATCTATGCTCAAGCTAGGCAGGGCACAAGGTTCGGCCATAGCTGCTGCACTTAACAGGGATATGCCAATATTTGAATACGCACCAAGGAAAGTAAAGCTTGCAATCACAGGAAAAGGGGCCTCCTCAAAGGAGCAGGTGGCCTCTTTGCTTATAAATATTTTAAAAATAAAAGAGAATTCAAATTTTCTGGATGCTACTGATGGATTGGCAGTTGCATATTGTCATTATCTTCAACTATCTAATCCACAGACAGATAAAGCAGGGTCTTCGAATTGGGAGTCATATATCAAGTCAAATCCCAACAGGGTAAAGTAACTTTTTTCCTTAACAGATGTAACTTTTAGCGCTTTTTGTAGTCAAAGCTAAGAATTGAAAAAATGACTATTTATGCGATATATTACAATCACCATCTTTACTTTACTATCCATCCTTCTTACATCATCTTTTACTTCTGCTCAGGCCCCTCAGGTCTCAGATCAGGCTTCAAGGGATTTTAGGTTAAAAGTTACTTTGTTGGATAGTCTGAGACTATTACCAATTGAATTTGCAACTGTATCTATCAGACCGGCTGGAGCCACTGAAGCACTAAAGTACGGACTTTCCGACGCTTCCGGCAGAGTTGAACTCTCCGGCATTCCTGAAGGATCATATACACTTAAGATCGAGTATATGGGTTACAAGACATATATTATAACTGTTGCTTTTACCGGAGACAGACTTGTCGATCTTGGAAAGGTGAAACTACAGGAGCAGGTTAATAATCTTGATGCTGTTGTAGTTACAGCTGTAGGAAACCCTATTATAGTAAAGAAGGATACTATTGAATACAATGCGTCTTCGTTTAAAACAACAGACGGTGATATGCTTGAGCAGTTGCTCAAGAAAATGCCTGGAATTGAGATTGACAGCGATGGCAAGATTACTGCAAACGGTAAAGAGATAACAAAAATAATGATTGATGGAAAGACGTTCTTTCTGAATGACCCACAGTTGGCTACAAAAAATTTGCCAGCAAAGATAATTGACAAGGTCAAGGTTGTGGAGAAAAAATCTGAACAAGCTCTTTTTACCGGCATTGATGACGGTAACCAGGAGACCGTCATTGACCTGACTATAAGACCAGGAATGATGAACGGATGGTTCGGAAACATGTCTGCCGGTTACGGAACTGATGACAGGTTCCAGGCAGCAGCAATGTCGGGTAACTTCACTTCAACAAGTCAGCTGACTTTTGTGGGAAACGCCAACAATACTAACAACAGAGGATTCATGGATCTGGCAGGTGGCATGATGAGAAGCATGAGAAGCTCGATGGGTGGAGGAGGAGGAGGCTTCGGCGGTGGCAATGTGAGAATTGGAGGATCTGTTATGAATTTTGGAAATAATGGAATATCCACAACATGGATGGCCGGATTAAATGCAAATACAGAATCGAAGGACAAAAAACTGAAAATTGGAGGCAGCTACCTGTACAACGGAAGCGACAACCTTTCAATAAATAAAAGCTTTAAACAGAATTTTCTTGTGGACAGCAGTTTCAACTATGCACAGCAGACAACATCCAACAGTGTCACCGAGGGACATAATGCTTCACTTAATCTGGAATACCAGATTACAGATAAAGCATCGGTACTCTTCAGACCAAATGTGAATATTGGTTACGGAACGTTCAGCGACAACAAGGACTTCAGTACAAACGGAGCATCCGGAACAAAAATAAACAGTGGAACCAGCAGCTCTGTTGGGGACAATCAATCGCAGAAACTTAGCGGAGATCTTCTTTACAGACAGAAAACCAACAAAGAGGGGAGGACATTCTCAATAAATGTAAACTATGGGTTGTCCAATAATGACCTTAATGCAACCAATTATTCGAGGACAGATATTTTTGGGGCGCGCCCTAAGACAAATCTTGTTGACCAGAAGTACAACCTTAACAGTTCGTCATATAACCTGGGAGCAAGAGCATCTTATACTGAACCATTGGGTAACAAGTTTTATATGGAGCTGGCATACAGCTATAACTTCACTCAGAATAACTCAGAAAAAGAGGCATACAATAAAAACCAGGTCACTGGTGAGTATACAGAAAGGGACTCTGTATATTCCAATACTTTTAAAAACAAATTCATAAACCAGAGGGGTGAAATCAACATCAGGAAGATTGGAGAGAAGTATAACTATATTGTCGGATTTAATGTTCAGCCTGCATATACTGAGAGTATTGGTGATACAACTTATTTCTCAAGGAATGTTGTAAACTTCGCACCTTCTGGTATGTTTGAATACAACTTCAGCGATACCGAGTTTATGAGAATCAGATACAGGGGAAATACAAACCAGCCAAGCATCAGTCAGCTTCAACCCGTTCCCGACAACTCGAATCCTCTATACATCCCATTGGGAAATCCGGACCTGCTTCCTGAATTCAGACACAGCTTCTCTCTGGACTACAGAAACACAAAGAGAGAGACATTCCGCACAATGGAGGCAGAATTTGAGGCAGAATTAAGCCAGAACAAAATTGTGAACAAGATCTGGTACGATAACGGAGGTATCCAGTATAACCTCCCTGTGAATGAGAACGGTATCTACTCACTCAGCGGAAACTTCTCATACAGCACTCCAATCTCCAAATCTAAATTTTACATCTCTACCAATACCAGATTAAGGTTCAACAATGGTATAAACTACTCTAATGGAGTCAGGAACCTTACATCTACACTCTCTGCATCGGAAAATCTGAGATTTTCCTATCGTGGGGAAAAACTTGAAACAAGTTTCGGAGGAACTGCCAGATATTCAAAAGCGTGGTATAGTATAGAACAGTATCAGAAGGCTGACACCTGGACAAACTCGGTTACACTCTCCATGAACTGGACCTTGCCTGCTGGATTCAACCTTACCAGCGACTTCGACTACAGATTCTATATAGGTTTCGGCGAGGGGTACAATGAGTCTGCCGCAGTATGGAACGCAGAGGCTTCTAAACTGTTGTTCAAAAAAATGGGAACACTAAGGCTCAAGATTTTTGATATATTGAATCAGACAAAGACATTCCGCCGCACTACAGCTGACAACTACATTGAGGATGTGGAGACGAACGCACTAAGACAATATATTATGCTAAGCTTTACCTGGAGATTCGGAACCTTTGGTGGTCAGAAGGGTGGAGAAGGAAGAACGAGAGGTGAAGGCTTCAGGCAAGGTGGTGGAATGCGTTTCCATTAATAGTTGATTTGTGAAACTAATTTGATGAATTTTTTGAGTAGTTTCTCCATCTTTCAATAACAGTAGCCAAATCAAGAGGGATCTCATTTTCAAAATGAAGATCCTTTTTTGTTCTGGGGTGTACAAAACCAAGTGTTCTGGCATGCAGTGCGTGCCTTGGCATAATTTCAAAGCAATTTTCCACGAACTGTTTGAATTTCGCGAAAATCGTACCTTTTAATATCTTATCTCCGCCATATCTGTCGTCATTGAAGAGCGGATGGCCAATGTAATCCATATGCACCCTTATCTGATGGGTCCTGCCTGTTTCAAGCTCGCACTCGACAAGTGTTGTATATCCAAATCTCTCCAGAACCCTGTAATGTGTGACTGCATGTTTGCCAATGTTCCCTTCAGGAAAAACCTTGAATTTCATCCTTTCATTCGGGTCCCTGGCAATGTTGCCTACAATTGTTCCTGATTCTTCCTTGACATTACCCCATACCAGTGCTACATACTTTCTTTTTATGGAATGGTCGAAAAACTGCTTTGCAAGAAAGAGCTGAGCTTCGTCATTTTTGGCTACCAGCAGCAATCCCGATGTGTTTTTATCAATTCTGTGAACGAGTATGCCCATTCTGTCATCTTCGGCGTCGGCCTTCTGGCTTTTACCAAGATGAAAAGCAAGTGCATTTATAAGTGTTCCCGAAAAATGGCCGTGTCCCGGATGTACAACCAACCCGGGAGGTTTGTTCACCAATAAAAGGTCCTCATCTTCATACGGAATGTCCAAAGGAATATCTTCAGGCATTATTTCAAAACCTTTTCTTTCGTATGGGAGAACTATTGTGATTACATCAAACGGCTTGACAATATAGCTGGCCTTTACAACCTTTCCGTTGGCAAGAACATATCCGGCAGCAATTGCAAGCTGGATGCGATGCCGGGAGGTTTTCTCCATGCGCATCGTAATATATTTGTCAACCCTGATGAGCCCTTGTCCTTTATCAGAAACATATCGGTAGTGTTCAAACGACCCACCCTCCTCATCATCAATTTCATCTTCGTCAGGAATGACTACTTCTTCATCTGTCATCGGTTATTTTGTTTTTACCTCTTCAATTTTTTCTTTATCCACACTTAAAACAAGATCAACTTGGGCACCCAGTGAAAAAGAGTTGTAATTAGTCGGCGGTGGAATTTGCTTTATGACAAAACTAGAGAGAGTGTCGGAATATGTTTTAACCGATTTATCATAATTCAGTCTGCCTATATTCAGGGAGTTGTCAATAAGAATGTCCTTGGCAGTAATGAACGGCAGCCCTATAACACTTGGAACGAATGTACTCTCCCCACCGCTGTTACCAAGTTCCAGGTCAATTTCGCTCCCGGATTCGATTGATTTTCCCGATGGAATATAACTTCCTTTATACATCTGTGAGAGAACATTATTAGTAGCCATGTCTGACACATAAATCAACCGCCCTACATTCAGCTGTCTTGCTGCAAGTTCTGCCTTGGCCTGACGTAGTGAATAACCAATAACGGATGGCATATTTACTTGCTTAGGCATAACTGAATTGATGGTGAGTAATATACGGCGATTTTTCTTTACCTTGCTTCCTGTATGAGGGTTCTGACGAAAAACCAATCCCCTGCCAATTCTTGGCAAAAAAACGGAGTCAGTTACTTCAAGCCTTAAGTTAGATTCAATTGCCATCTCCTGCGCCTCTTTGAGAGAGAGCCCGGAAAAATCAGGGACCTCCATTTCGCTGTTATGACGAGTGATAATCCGGAGCAATATTGTTGCTATAATTAAAATTCCAAGTACAACGCCTGCTGCTTTGTACAACTCAATCATGAACCAATGTCTCCACCAGACATTTTCGCTGTTCGAACCGGGTTTTGTATTATTATTAGCCATAATGCAAAAATACTATTTTTTTGACAATTCATTATAAAAGCTGTCCCTCTCAACAGCTCTGTAACCACAAGATGTGGCAATCTGTTCGAGGTCATTTGCGGTCATACCGGGATTAGTCTCAGCCGAACCGGCCATACTGTAGATTTTTGTGCTGTCGTTTATTGTTCCGTCAATGTCATCTGCACCATATAGAAGCGATAGCTGGCATAATTCCTTACCCAGCATTGGCCAGTATGATTTAATATGTGGAATATTGTCAATTACAATCCTCGAAATGGCAAATGTTTTTAATACCTCAATAATATCTAGCTCTCCCAGATGAGAGAGAGAGTTATTGGATGATTTGAAGAGCAGGGGGATAAAGGCATCGAAACCTTTAGTCTCATCCTGAAGGTCACGCAGTGCAATCATATGCTTTATTCTGTCTCTCCGGTTCTCCAGATGTCCGAACAACATTGTGCAGTTTGTCCTGATTCCCAGGTTATGTGCAGTTCTGTGTATCTCCAGCCAGGTTTTAGCATCTGCCTTATCGGGACATATCTGAACTCTTATAGCAGGTTCAAATATTTCTGCTCCTCCTCCGGGCAGTGCACCTAAACCAGCATCTTTAAGTATTGTAAGGACTTCACTCCAACTCTTGCCCGAATACTTAGCCATGTCGTCTATTTCAACAGCGGAGTATGCTTTAATAGTAACATCTGGGTTCACCTCTTTTTTGATTGTCTCTATTACTGAGACATAGTAGTCAAGATCTTTGTCGGGGTGAACGCTGCCAACTACATGAACCTCTGTCATTCCTTCTGTATATTTCTCTCTGCAATAGTCCCTGATCTCTTCCAGACTCATTGACCATGCGCCTGGCTGCTGTGGATTGTCCCTGCGATATGAGCAGAATTTGCATCTGTGACGGCATATATTACTGGGTTCCACATGAAAATTCCTGTTAAAGTATACTTTGTCACCATTATAAAGTTGCCGTATACCTGAAGACAATTCAGAAAGATAATTCATATCAAAACTATCATATAGCTTTAATGCACTATCAAGGTCTATGCGGTTTTTCATCTGTGGAATTGATTTATTTGGCTTTCAAATATAACAAAAAAGACGCTCAGGGCGTCTTTGGAATTTAAAAGTATATCTCGGTCTAGAAAAGATCTTCTGATGATACTGTAAGTTTCTTGCGTCCACGACGGCGGCGGGCAGCCAGTACGCGACGTCCGTTTGGAGTTGACATACGCTCACGGAAGCCATGTTTGTTGCGACGCTTGCGTTGTGATGGTTGAAATGTGCGTTTCATGATATCTTTTTCTAATTTATTTATTCTGCAAAAGGGAGTGCAAAGATAAATAAAATGTTTTTAATCGCAAATATTTATGTTAACGTTTAATGTATAATATGCTTTTTTCATCGAAAAAAGGCTCTTTGAACCATCTTTGAATTTCAATTTTTGAGATTTTACCAGCAGGAATATTAAATCTCTTCTGAATTTCGGAAATCTCCTCTATCAGATTGCCCCCTTTAAGATATAACAACCCTCTGCCAACTCCTCCTGTTTCTCCCTTTTCGAGTCTGTTCCATATCCATGGGAGAAAAGTGTTGATATCAGTAACCGCTCTAGATACAACAAAGTCAAATTTTCCCTTGATATCCTCTGCCCGTATCTGCTCTGCCTGTACATTTTTAAGGTTCAACGATGCAGATATCTCTTTCACTACCTTGATTTTTTTCATTATAGAATCACACAGGAAGAAAGATACTTCCGGGAAAAAGATAGCCAAAGGTATTCCGGGAAACCCCCCGCCTGTACCAACATCAAGTACCTTTGCTCCGTCAGGTAGCTTTATAAACCTGGCAATAGCCAGAGAGTGAAGAACATGGTGCAGATATAGATTGTCTATGTCCTTACGTGATATTACATTGATTTTTGAATTCCAGTCGAGATAGAGTGGATAAAGTTGAGCAATTTGATTTTTTTGGTTTGCCGATAGTTCCGGGAAGTAAGAATAGATTAGCTCTTCCATATGTTGTTTAATAGTTTTTTTGCTCTGCTGATTCTGGTTTTCACTGTATTAACAGGAAGGGAAAGCTCACTGGCAATCTCCTCGTAGGCAAATTCCTGAATAAACCTGAGCTCTGCAACCTTTCTGTATTTCGGGTCGAGGGCCTTGATAGCATTGATGAGTTCATCAAAGGTTTGGTTTGTTATAAGATTCTCTTCCGGACTTTGTGCAAGGTCTATTACTCCTGAATTGCCATCAAGAGAATCCAGATTATTCAAAGGCGGTGGTGAACTCTTTTTTTTGCGGTAGTAGTCGAGGGATGTGTTTTGTGCTATAGTAAATAACCATGTGGAGAAGGCCCATCTGGAGTTGTACATTGTCAGGTTCCTGAATGCCTTGTCAAATGTCTCCTGACAAATGTCCTCCGCATCCTGAGCCTGGGGTATTATTCCCAATATAAATGCCTGCACAGGTTCCCTGTATTTTTCAACCAGTCTGGAACATGCTGCCTGATTGTTTTCCAGTGCCTCTTTAATGAGTAGGATTTCCTCTGAATTGGTCATTATTACTATATTTCAGATTTAATATCAGTGTGCCTCCAGCCAGTTAGATCCGGACTCACACTCAACAGTAAGTGGAACAGAAAGCCTTATTACAGACTCCATCTCCTCCTTTACTACTCTGGTTAAAATATCGATTTCATCCGGAACAACGTCAAATACAAGTTCATCATGTACCTGTAGCACCATCTTGCTCTTTAATCCATCATTTTTCAAACGGTTGGCAACCTTGATCATGGCAACCTTAATTATATCAGCGGCACTGCCTTGGATTGGTGCATTAACGGCATTTCTCTCTGCAAGACCTCTTACTACCTGGTTTCTTGAAGATATGTCCGGCAGAAACCTCTTTCTTCCATACAGAGTCTTTACATATCCCTCTTTTTTGGCGTACTCTATCATATCTGAAATATACTCTTTTACCTGAGGATAGCTGTTGAAATAGTCCTCAATGAGTTTTTTTGATTCAGCTCTTGTAATATGTAATCTCTGAGATAGTCCAAAAGATGAAATACCATAAATTATGCCGAAGTTCGCTACTTTGGCCCGGTTTCGCTGCTCTTTTGTCAACTGCTCCTCGGGTATTCCGAATATTTTTGATGCTGTTGCAGCATGAATATCTTTGCCGGCCCTGAAAGCCTCTATAAAATCCTTATCTTCACTCATATGGGCCATCAGTCTTAGCTCAATCTGGGAATAGTCGGACGACATTATACAACCGTTTGGATCAGATGGTATAAAAGCCTTTCGTATCTCTCTGCCTCTTTCAGTTCTTATTGGAATGTTCTGTAGATTGGGTTTTACTGAACTTAATCTCCCGGTCGAGGTCAGAGACTGATTATATGTGGTATGTATTTTTCCTGTAGTTGGTGAGATAAGGTAGGGCAGGGGGTCGATATATGTTGAGAGAAGTTTTTTTATGTTCCTGTATTCAAGTATTTTGGCAATAATAGGATGGCTGTCTGCCAGTTCGGAAAGCGTTTCCTCGTCTGTTGAATAATTTTTCTTGGATGTGGTTTTGGCCTTTGCTGCAAGGTTAAGTTTTTCGTACAATATGACCCCAAGTTGTTTGGGAGAAGATACATTGAGAGTGGGCTCGTCTGCCATCTCTCTTATAGAATTCTCAATCTCTGCAAGTTCCGAGGTTAGTGTCCTGCTGTATTCGTTAAGCTTTTGTCTGTCAATTTTAACCCCTTCATGTTCCATGTCGGCCAGAACATATATCAAAGGCATCTCGATAGTGTTGTAAAGTTCCAGCAGTGAAGATTCCTGGAGTTCAGACAGAAGTTTATGATAAAGAGGCAACAGCACCAGTGACTCCTTTATTAACGACTCGTTTTTGTCTTCCTGCCTGCTCTCTGTTACCTGAAAAAGATCTGCCTGAACCATGGTTTCGCCGGAACTGAGGTCAATGTCAAGATATGCGGGAGCCAGGATTTCAATCTTGTGTGCCCTTTCCGGCATGATAAGGTAGTGCATCAGCTCAATGTCGGCAAGGTATCCTTTAAGAATAATGCCTTTGTCTCTCAGGTAATTGATAAAGGCCTTGAGGTCGTAACCACATTTTATTACTTTTTCCTCTGAGAGAATCTCTTTATAAAGATTGATGTTTGAACAGACCGACACAAGGTTTGATGTTGAGAATATTATTGATTTGCCCTCTGTCCTTATGGCAATCTCTCCGTTTTCAGTAGCTTTATTTATGATCTCCTTATCTGAAACCAACTTGAATGCCTGAACCTTATTATTCTTTACTTCTTGATTTTTTTCAGTATTTTGTTGCTCTTCCGGCGTCAGGGTAGTCGTGAAAATCTCTTCAAGCTTTGGTATGGATCTGGATAAGGAGCCGAATTCGTAATGATTGAATAGTCGTTTCAGTTCATTGAAATGAGGCGTCTCAAGCTTGAGAGAATTCTCGTCCCATGGAACATCTACGTTTATATCTATGGTTATAAGCTTCTTGCTTAGATCGATAAACTTCTCCGCCTCCTTGAATGCTTCTTGCTGTTTGTCAGGAAGTTCATTTAAACTGCTAAGGATTTTATCAAGCGTTTTATACTTCTGGATAAGTTTTTTTGAACTAACTTCACCTATTCCACGCACACCCGGTACATTGTCAGAGGCATCGCCCCACAATGTGAGTATATCTATTATCTGAGATGGGTTCTCAATTCCGTACATGTTGCAGATCTCTTCCCTGCCAAGTACCTCCATCTCGTTGCCGTTCTTTGCAGGTTTGCACTGGTAAATATTTTCAGAGACAAGTTGTCCGTAATCCTTGTCGGGAGTGACCATATATACCCTGAATCCCTCTTTTTCTGCTTTTTTTGCCATTGTACCTATAACATCATCAGCTTCAAAACCGATTTTCATTACTACAGGTACCGATATGGCATCCATAAGTTCAATCAGAGGATTAAGTGCGCTTTTAATAAGTTCCGGCGTTTCACTTCTGTTAGCTTTATATGCTTCGAACATTTCATGGCGGAAAGTCTTTGCCGGAGGATCGAATGCCACTGCCAGATGTGTTGGGCGCTCTTTTATTATAAGGTCTATAAGTGTTTTGGTAAAGCCAAAAAGAACAGAGGTGTCCTCCCCTTTGGAATTAACCATTGGTCTTCTAAGGAAGGCATAATATGAGCGGAAAATCAAGGCGTGTCCGTCAATCAGAAAGAGTCTTTTCATTATTTCCGGCAGTATTATTTATTATCCTCTTTAACCCACTCCACAAATGAAGTAGGAGTTTCGTATAGTTTTATGCTTTGTAATTCAAGTATTTCAGGAAGATTTTTCTGAATGAGACCGGCAAAATAAACTGTAAGGTTTTCGCAAGTGGGTTGAAATTCCACAACTACTACATTCTGATAAGCCGCCATTATTTCATCGACAAGTCTGGCATCCTTTCTAAGAATGAGAGCGTGGTCGAAAGGATCTACAATAAGTTTATTTACAATGCTTTTTAATTCACTGAAATCCAAAACCATGCCTGATTTGGGGTGGTTTGCTTCGTGAAGAGGGGTGCCTTTTAATGTTACAAACAATCTGTATGAATGCCCGTGAATGTGTCTGCACTTTCCATCATAATCTGTTAATGCGTGTGCTCCCTCAAAACGAAACTCTTTGGTAATGCGTATTATTGACATTCTTTTTTTGCAAAAATAGATATTTTTTTCAGAAAAGAGTTGTGCAAATAGTTACTAATCTTAAGATAAAAGGGGTTGATAATATTAGAATGATAAGAAATAGTAAGATAAAAGAATAAAATGTGAATTTTTATTTGGTTTTACGTTACAATTCAGTAATTTTGCCAAAAATATATCCAGACATGGCAGTAAACATACAAAACATTTTGTCGTTAAATGCAAAAAACATGAGAAGATCTGTAATCAGAGATCTTTTAAGTGTTGCAAACAGACCGGAAGTAATATCATTTGCAGGGGGATTTCCCAATCCTGCTACTTTCCCCATAGAAGATCTTAAGATAATAATGCAGGAAGTACTCGAAACGGAGGCTGTATCTGCGCTTCAGTACGGAGCGACGGAAGGGAATGAAAAGCTGAGAGAACAGATAGCAAAGAGATATACTGCTAAAGGGCTTAAAATAACCAAGGACAATGTGTTGATAACAACATCTTCGCAACAGGCCATTGACCTTACATCAAAAATATTCCTTAACCCAGGTGATACAGTTATCTGCGGTTTACCATCATATCTTGGTGCTCTGCAGGCATTTTGGTCTTATCAGGCTGAACCTGTGGGAATTAAAAAAGATGAAGAGCTCGAAGAGACAGTCAAATTGCTAATAGCTCAGGATAGAAAACCGAAATTTATATACACTATTCCGGATTTTCAAAATCCTTCAGGTGTAACTATGAACATTAAGCAGAGAGAGTACGTACTTGAAATTGCACGTAAGTATGACCTGCTGGTTCTGGAAGATAGCCCTTACAGGGAACTGAGATTTGAAGGAGAGGAGCAACCAATGATGTACTCTATGGATAATGAAAGGGTGATTCTTTTTGGGACTTTCTCAAAAACTTTTCTTCCGGGGTTCCGGATTGGATGGATTATTGCACCTGTAGAGATAATTGACAGACTCGTAGTTGCAAAACAGTCAACAGACCTTTGTACTCCTGTTTTTGACCAGGCTGTGGCTGCAAAGTATCTGGAAAAAGGTCTTTTTGAGAAAAATCTGGGCAAGACCATAGAACTTTATAAAAACAAAAGAAATCATATTCTGGCCTGTTTTGAAAAATACATGCCTAAGGGTGTAGAATGGACAAGGCCTGAAGGGGGGCTTTTCCTGTTTGTTTCTCTACCTGAAGGATATGATACAATGGATCTCTTTAATGTGGCAATTAAAGAAAATGTGGCGTTTGTAATTGGAGAAGCTTTCCATTGTGACGGATCCGGGAAAAATACGATGAGAATTAACTTCTCGTTTATGAATGAAGAGAGAACAGAAGAAGGAGTAAAAAGACTTGCAAGGGCTATAGAAAAGATGCTAAATGTAAGTAAATAACTTTGAGTCAAACTTAAGAGAGGAGTCTTTGAACATCTGTTCAAAGGCTCCTTTTTCTATAAGATTTTCCGGCTCTCCCGAAAAAAACTGACTATGCCCCATTATCCATATCTTGTCACAAATCTTAAGCGCGTGCTGCAGGTCATGGGTTGAGAAAATTATTGTCTTGTTCTCCTGTTCTGCAATCTCCTTAAGGAGGCGTGTTATGGTTATTTTGTTTGCAATGTCGAGAAAGGCAGTAGGTTCGTCAAGCAGTATTATCTGACTGTCCTGAACCAGACTTCTGGCAATTGCAGCTCTCTGGAACTCGCCGTCGCTAAGCTTACTGGAATCCCTTCCGGCAAAACCATCAAGCCCTACCTTCTTGAGTGTTGAGTAAATAAAATCATAATCCTGTTCAGAGATTTTTCCAAGCCAGTTTGTCCGGTTGTAGCAACTTGTAGATACCATGTCGAAAAGAGAAAAGTTTTTTGCTCTGGGTGACTGTGACGGAACAAAGGAGAGTTGCTCTGCCAGCTTGTTTGGTGGATAGCTGCGAATATCCTTGTTTAGTATTTTTATGGTTCCGCTGTGATACTTCTGTATGCCGGCAATACTCTTGAGAAGTGTGCTTTTGCCCACACCATTTGGTCCTACAAGAGCTATTATTTCGTTTTTGCCGGCCCTGGCATTTATTTCACGATAAATAACCTTGTTATAACCCAAACAGAGCTTTTCCAGTATAAGCATACTTTCCATCTTAAACAAACCTGTTTTTTAATATTATTGCAAGAATAACAGGAACACCAATAAGGGCACTGACCGTGTTTATTGGAATTATTGGTGTGGATAACTGGGCAGCGGTATCTGCAAATACCATTATCACTGCTCCCAATAATGCAGTTGCAGGAATAAGAACCTTGTGGTCGGCATTCCTGAAAAACAGCCGGGCAATATGCGGAGCCGCTATCCCGATAAACCCTATCGGACCACAAAATGCAGTGACGCTCCCTGCAAGAAGAGTTGTTGCAACCAATATCCTTCTTCTTGTCTTCTCCAGATTTACTCCAAGACTTTTGGCATAGGCTTCACCCATGAGAAGAGTGTTAAGATCCTTGATGTTATATACAGATAGTGCGAATCCTGTCAAGATCAGGAAAAACATTACCCATATCTGTCCGGGATTCAAGCCGGTAAAACTTCCCATTGTCCACAATACAAACACTTTAAGTGCAGAAGTTGATGAGAAATACTGGAAAAGGGATATTAATGCACTCACTGCGCTCCCCAGCATAATACCGAAAATAAGAAGAGAAATATTATCCTTCAACCTATAAGAGACCAGAAGTATGAGTAGAGTTATTGCAAACGCTCCAATCCATGCAGAAGTAGCAATTCCCAGGCTAAAAAAGAGTGACGAAGGCATTGATATTCCAAAAGCCGAAACCCCCATTACAAAGAAAGCCACCCCAAGGCCTGCTCCTGAGCTTATTCCAAGGATATAGGGATCGGCAAGAGGATTTTTGAAAAGGGTCTGCATCTGAAGACCACAAATTGAGAGAGCTGCGCCTGCCATAAGTGCAGTGATCAGTTTTGGGATTCTCAGGGAGAAAAGTATGTCAGAGACAAAGTCTGATGTGTGATGCCCCAGTAATGTTGAGACAATATCTTTAACCGGTATTATTACAGAGCCAAGAATCAGATTAAGTACAACCAGTGCCAGCAATAATATGGCTATTATTGCATACTCTTTGTAATATGATCTTTTTAACTTCACAATCTGTGCTGGATGGAATCCGGCCCCTAAGATAGTGCAAAAAAGATAAAGCAATTTATTTTATTTTCGTAATTTTGCCGCATCGTTCAAATCAATAAAAAGTTACAGAAATGAGAAAGAAAATCGTTGCAGGAAACTGGAAAATGAATACTGTCCTTCCTGAGGGAGAGTTCCTTGTAAAACAGCTTGAGTTCCTTACAAAAGAGATGGAAACAGATGTGGAGATAATTGTTTGTCCTCCATTCACACATCTGGCTACAATAGGCAAATTAATCAAGGATAATGGCATAAAGATTTGTATGGGGGCACAAAACTGTGCAGATCATGAATCAGGAGCATACACCGGGGAGGTTTCTGTAAAGATGCTTAAGGATGTATCATGCAAGTATGTAATTCTTGGACACTCGGAGAGAAGAGAATATTATGGCGAAACCAGCGAGAAACTTTACAAGAAGATAAATCTGGTAATAAATGAGGGTATGGTTCCGATTTTCTGTGTTGGTGAAAGATTGGAAGAGAGAGAGTCGGGAAGGCATTTCGAGGTAGTTTCTGAGCAGATTCAGGAGGTTCTTTACAAGCTGAGGGGTGTGGAACTGGATAAAGTTGTGGTTGCATACGAGCCTGTATGGGCAATAGGAACAGGCAGGACAGCTACATCTGACCAGGCTGAGGAGATGCATGCTTACATTCGCAGGGTTATTGCAAGCAAATTCGGAGAACACGCAGACATTATCCCTATCCTTTATGGTGGTAGCTGCAAACCTTCAAACGCTGCGGAAATCTTCTTAAAACAGAATGTAGATGGCGGTCTTATTGGAGGAGCATCGCTTGTTGCACAGGATTTTATTGATATAGTTAAATCATTTTAATGAACTACATAGAAGTCTGGATAGAGATCAAACCTTTCTCAGAAGATTATGCAGAACAGGTTATTGCTCAGATTGAGGAGCTCCCTTTCGAGAGTTTCATGATAGAGGAGCCATTTCTAAAGGCATATATTCCGGAGGATAGCTTTTCTTCTCAGGATCTGAAAACTCTTCTCTCTGCATTCAGGCATAATAGTGAATTTTCAGTATCTGCACAAAGTCATTTTGTTAAGGAGGAGAACTGGAACGCATTGTGGGAATCTAATTTTTCTCCCATTGTTGTTGAGAAGCTTTGTACTGTAAAGGCCGATTTTCACAAAAACCTGCCAAGGACAAAATACAATATCACAATAATGCCTAAAATGGCTTTTGGAACAGGTCATCACCAGACAACCTATCTAATGATGGATGCCATTCTTGAAGAGAACCTAAAGGGGCTTAAAGTGCTTGACGTTGGCTGTGGTACCGGAATTTTATCAATTCTTGCTGCAAAGATGGGCGCAGAACCTCAAATACATGCAATAGACATTGACCATCTTGCAGTGGATTCCACAAACGAAAACATATATAAAAACAAGGTTTCAAAAAAGGTCACATGTCTTTTGGGTGATGCTTCGGTAATACAGGCTGCCAGATACAACCTTGTATTGGCCAACATTAATAAAAATATAATAATTTCAGATATAGAAACTTACAGCAGGGCGCTTACATCTGCGGGGCGTCTTTTTTTATGCGGCTTCTACACAGAAGACATACCTGCAATACTGGAAGAGGGAGCAAAATATGGTTTGGAACTCGTCTCATTAAAGAGTCGGGATAACTGGGCCGTATTAAAGTTGAAAAAAAGTATTTAAAAGCTTTGGTGATTATTGCATTTTTAAATATTTGTTTTACCTTTGCACTCCTCAAAGCGGGCATGGCGTAATTGGTAGCCGCGCCAGACTTAGGATCTGGTGCCGAGAGGCGTGGGGGTTCGAGTCCCTTTGCCCGCACTGATAAAAGCAGATAACCTTTGGGATATCTGCTTTTTGGTTATTAAAATGCATTATACAAAAAAATATATTTATGAAAGTTACACAAAAGAACATCGATGATTTAACACTGAATGTTACTTTTAACATTGATCCATCTGATTATGCCGACAAACAGAAAAAAATCCTGAACGACTACCGACGTAAAGCCGAGATCAAAGGCTTCCGTAAAGGTATGGCACCCATGGGTATGATTGAAAAAATGCATGGCAGGCCAGCATTGCTGGACGCTGTAAACGGTCTTATCTCTGATGGTCTTAACAATTACATAACAGAGAATAAGCTTAATATCATTGGCGAACCGTTACCAAGTGAAACAGAGCAGAAGCCTGTGGACTGGGATAACGATACAGAGTTTGAGTTTGTTTTTGATCTTGCTCTCGCACCAAAGATAGATATCAAACTGAGTGCCGACGATAAGATTCCCTACTACGAAGTTGCAATTTCTGAGGAGGAAAAGAACAAATACAGAAGTAATATGTTAAAACAATATGGCCAGCTTGGTGCTGCAGATTCTGTTGAGGAGGAGGATTTTATTATTGCTGACCTTATTCAGGGCGAAAACAGGATAGAGGGAACATATATTTCCCTGAGATCTATTGCTAACGAAAAGAATAAAAAGAAGTTCATAGGCAAGAAGGCAGGAGAAGAATTTGCAATTGATGTGAATGCTGTATTCGAAAATGAGACAGACCGAGCAGCAATGCTTAAGGTTAAAAAAGAGGACTTGCTTACTCTTGATCCAAACTATACTGTTGTGATAAAGGAAGTTAAACGTTTTGTAGATGCTGAGATGACCCAGGAGTTGTTCGACAAGGTTTATGGTGCAGGAGTTGTTAATTCTGTTGAGGAGTTTGATGCGAAGATCATTGAAAAAATGAAAGCCGAGTTTGCACAGGAGAGTGACTACCGCTTTTCTCTGGACGCAAGAGCTGCACTAATAGAAAAAGCAGCAATTGCAGTACCTGAGCAGTTCCTTAAGAGATGGTTGTTTATTGCAAATGAAGGTAAGTTCACAATGGAGGAGATAGAGAAAGATTTTGCTCTGTTCCTGCAGGATTTCCGCTGGCAAATGATTCGTCAGTTTATTACGAAAGAGCAAAAAATTGAAATAACAAGAGAGGATCTTATTGAGCATGCAAAGAAAGTAGCAAGCTATCAGTTTGCAATGTACGGACTGGCTAATGCACCTGAGGAGCAGATTGCAAAATATGCCGAATCACTTGTGTCAAACGAGAAAGAGGGTCGTCGTATTTATGAAAAGGTAGAGGATGAACTGGTTACCGGCTATATTAAGAGTGTTGTAAGTCTCGACAAGAGAGCAATCTCTATAGATGAGCTGCAAAAAATGACTAACTAAATTAATTTTAATATTATGGCTACTGAATTTGAAAAATTTGCAAGATTGCACAAAGGCATCAGCAGCCTTTCGCTCCATAGATTCGAATCTGTGCATAGTGCATACATCAATCCTACAATCATTGAGGAGAGGCAACTTAACGTTGCTGCAATGGATGTCTTTTCACGATTGATGATGGACAGGATCATTTTCCTTGGGGTTCCTATAAACGATGATGTTGCCAACATCATTCAGGCACAACTGCTTTACCTGGACTCTGTTGAATCTAAGGCTGATATTCAGCTTTATATCAATTCTCCGGGTGGATCAGTTTATGCAGGGCTGGGTATTTACGATACTATGCAGCTTGTATCCTCAGATGTTGCTACAATATGTACCGGTGTTGCTGCATCAATGTCTGCTATTCTGCTCACTGCAGGTGCTGCAGGAAAGAGATCTGCTCTTCCTCATTCACGTGTTATGATTCATCAGCCTATGGGTGGTGCAGAGGGACAGGCAACTGATATTGAGATTACTGCAAGGGAGATAGTGAAACTCAAGAAAGAGTTGTATGAAATTATTGCACTTCATTCAGGAAGGTCTATGGAACAAATTGAAAAAAATGCCGACCGGGATTACTGGATGACCTCTATGGAGGCCAAAGAGTATGGAATGATTGACGAGATTCTTACAAAAGCAAACAGAAAATAACAATAGAGTCAGAATGGTTTCTAAATACAATGATTTCTGCTCATTTTGCGGAAGAAACAAAAGCGAGGTTGATGTTTTGATCGCAGGAGATATCGCATCCATTTGCAACGAGTGTGCCCAGCAGGCTCTGGATTATACAAAGGAGGCTATGGCGTCTAAACGCAAAGGCAAGAATGCCGATGCTAAAGGCAAACCTGCTAACTCTTTGATGAAGCCAAAAGAGATAACTGCCTTTCTGGACCAGTATGTGATAGGTCAGGATGAGGCAAAAAAATATCTGGCTGTAGCGGTCTATAACCATTACAAAAGGATAAACCACCCTGTGGGAGATGACCTTGAACTGGAGAAATCTAACATTCTGCTTGTTGGTCAGACAGGAACCGGTAAGACACTTCTTGCCAAGACAATTGCAAAGATGCTTGATGTTCCGTTTGCTATTGTTGATGCAACAGTTTTGACCGAAGCCGGATATGTTGGAGAAGATGTTGAGACAATAATTACCAGACTATTGCAGGAGGCTGACTATGATGTTGAAAGGGCTCAGAAGGGAATTGTCTTCATTGATGAAATTGATAAAATTGCGCGAAAAAGCGACAATCCTTCAATTACCCGTGATGTGTCTGGAGAAGGAGTGCAACAGGCAATGTTGAAACTTCTAGAAGGGAGCATTGTAAATGCACCACCTCAGGGAGGACGCAAGCATCCGGAACAAAGGCTTATTGCAGTAAATACTAAAAATATTCTTTTTATATGTGGTGGTGCCTTTGAAGGAATTGACAGGAAAATTTCTCAGCGTCTGAATACTCAGATTGTTGGTTATGGAACTTCAAAGAAGACAGAGCATATAGACAGAAATAATCTTTTGAAGTATGTTGCTCCTCAGGACCTGAGAGCATACGGACTCATACCGGAAATCATCGGTCGTCTTCCTGTATTGACATACCTGAAACCACTGGACAAGCAAGCACTTCGCAGTATTCTCACTCAACCTAAGAATGCTCTTATAAAACAGTATACCAAACTGTTTGAACTGGATGGTGTAAAGCTGAAGATTGACGATGATGTGCTTGATTATATTGTAGATACTGCAATTGAGTTCAAACTGGGTGCAAGGGGACTGCGGTCAATTTGCGAGGCGATTATGCTCGATGCAATGTATGACATGCCTTCGGATACTAAGAAGGGGCTTTCGGTGAAACTAGATTATGCTAAAAAGAAGGTGGACAAGTTCACCGGTTCGTTGATATTGGCAAAAGAGGCTTAGGCCTCTTTTTTTTTAACTGTCCTTCCCAACCCCATTACACAACTTTCCAGTTTTCCGGATCAAATGGGAAAGTAGGTGGAGCATTAAATTTCAAGCGGAGCAAAAGTCTGGATTATTTTCAGTCCAGGTGTGGATTTTTGGATGCTGCACCGGGTTTACCCACTAGATGTTCTCTCCGCTGAAAATCAAAGGCAGCCCCGATATTGTGCTTTTGCAGATCAGCTCACGGGTCTGCGCTCGATTTTCTTGCGCTTCGTTCACATAGTGGGTGCCCAAACCCTCACCTGCAAGCATCCTTCAAATTCCACACCTGGATCTGCTTTTTCCACACTTTTGCTCCATTATGATTTTAACATAATCTGCTCCATCTACTTTTCCATTTGATCCACAACATTCCAATTTTTTTCAAAAACCTGAGGTTGTGTAATGGGGTTGGGATTTTACAGCTATAGCTACTTATCAGGCCTAAACCTCTTTTACGTTACAACTCACAATCTGGGAGGATAACTCCCTTGAAGTTTTTCATTAGTTGGTTATCCCCTGTTATATATAAAATATTTTCAATCGACATTAGTAACCGTTCATTGAGCCCCGCCTTTTTATATGTATTTGTGATCCTTAATTTTGCGTTTAAAAT
>MEOK01000017.1:0-92956 GCA_001769195.1 Bacteroidetes bacterium GWF2_40_14
AACGCAGCCTTGATTCCTTCAGAAATTTCATAGCCCTCCTTGAGAATTGAATAGATATCGTAATAATCCCGCATCTTCATTCTACGAAGCATTACCTCCATCTTCATAGCCATTATCGAATAAATATCGGCAAGACGGATATTTCCCAAATAATAAATAGGTTCTGTTACAGGGCAAAAGTTTTCGCTTACATAAAATGAAAATTTTACTCCTTTTACTGTAAATTCTACCTGGTCGAAGCTTAGTAAATTAATGTTTTCAGGCTCACCTATCTTGTCTGTCAGCTCTTTCTCTATGGCTGTCCAATCGACTTCGGGCTTTTCTGCCTTTGACCTGCGCCACATCATAAAATCCAGATCCTCGCTTTTGCGGTGTCCGATTTGCATGGCTAGCGCAGTCCCTCCTACAAGAATATATGGTTTTACACACTCCATGGTTGCCACTTTTTCAATTATGGCATCAATATTTTCTGTCAGACCTTTACGCATAATTAATCTGATTTTTAATATGTTCCCGTTCCAATCGCTTCAAATACCTTTCTGGCTGATTAATGTCAAAATAGTAGAGTGCTATCATGACATTCAAATTGAAAAGGTAGTCACCCTGAATTGCTAATTTCTCTCTCCACACTTTTCGTATATAGTCTCTTGAATATAACTCAAATATTTTTGAGATTTCATTTAAATCCAGGTAGATGAATACTTTTTCAATCAACTCATCATCGGGAATATTCTCTACTGAAACATTGGCATAAGACCATAAGGCCTTTGCATTGAGCAATTGCTCGAGAAGTTCGGTTTTTTGCCTTTGTTTATATCTATTAATGGCGATTTCTGCCTGCATTTTAACGATTTTTCCTTCCGGGAGATTAAAGAACGACTCTAATTTAAGAGCCAGTTGCATGGACAATTCCCTCCGCTCTGCAATGACATAGCTAAGTAGTTGACGAGAAACGCCAATTGCTCTGGCAACGTCCGATTGCTTATAACCCGCCTCTTTAATTATTGAGTCTATATATTGACCAATATTTTTCATACTGCAAATATAATATTTTGTCAACATATTTGTTCACATTTCCAGATTTTTCGCAGAGGGTCACCTTGCCAGGGGGGCACCTGCCGGGTGCACCTTGCCACAGTTTTTGGCAAGTAGTTGATATTATGGCTGTTGAAAACACCATTTATTGAGATTTGGTAACAAGAAGAAAGCAAGAAGAAGATATGCTTGTTTTATTAGCTTAATTATTAATCACTTGCCAAAAACTGTGGCAAGGTGTGTTTTTTTCTTGTGTGTCTTGAGTTTTTTTTTGTAAATTGCGCCAAGAAATTTGTGGGAGGGATTGTGATGAAGGATTTTTCTGCGTTAGTGAGTGCTGCCGATAAGTCTGTGTCGGCGTCTGTGTCGGCGTCTGTGTCGGCGTCGGAGCCGGTGTCGGTGTCGGTTGAGAATTTTCAAAGTTCAGCGGTTGTTGCATATGAGCCCAAGCGGGCGCAGGTTGGCTTTTTCCACGTGTGGATTAGGGGGAGTAATCGGTATAACGTTTTTTACGATACTACCGATTTTGCGGGTTTTCTTGAGCGGTGCCAAAGATCTGCCGAGAAGAATGAAACGGTTGTATCGGCTTTTGTACTGATGGACAATCATGTTCATTTACAAGTATATACACGCGCATTGAATGCATTTATGCGGTCTCTGCTGATGAGCTTTAATCAGTGGTACAACAAGCGCAAAGGGATGAGCGGGCAACTTTTCAACAGTCCTTTCTCAAGCAAATTGATTGATAATGAGGAGTATCTTCAATATAATTACTTATACATACTTACAAATCCGATTAGGGCGGGAATTTGCGAAAACATAACCAAATATCGGTGGAGCTCCTACCATTTTTCTAAGAAGGGTTACTACAATTCTTTAGGTAAGTTTATTGATGTTAGTAACTTGGTGAATGATTACCTGTATAAATCTAATAACCATTTACATTTAAGCGCTTTACATCATTTAAAAGAGTTTTGGTCACTGGAGGGGACTGAGGGGGAGAATAGTGAAGTGAAAGAGCATTATAAAGAGAAGCATATAATCAGACCTACGGATCACGAAGTGTCAACATATTTGGTTTACATTCTCCAAGGAAGGAAATTGAGCGAAATTTCGCGTAAGGAGCTGATTAGAACGATGCAAATCCTCAGGGATCATGGCAACGCAACATATCGTCAAATCTCATCAGTCACCCACGAAAGCTTTTATGATGTGGTGAGGATGCTGAAGAGGTGACACCTTGCCACAGTTTTTGGCATGTTGCTGTTGGTGTGGGTATTGTAGATGCCATTTTGGTATAGCAGATGCCTTTTTTTGATTTTAAGTTATTTCCCGCAGCCGGGTTCCGGGTTATTTCCCGCTCATATCGCAAGCTTTTTGTGAGCTTGCTGAGCGTGGGAATAACCCGGGCTGCGAGAATAACTTCAATGAATGCATTTAACTATTCCGTCTGTTTTTGAGGCCAGATAAACATTGTCTTTTGTGTCCACAATCATTGGAATGTAGGCGCAACCCTTAACTAGCTCTTCTATGCCCTCAATTTTCTTTGCACCCTCTTTGCTGTAAACTTTTATACGGGTTGGATCTTTCTCAACAGTTACTATACCTCCGTTTGACAAGAAAGCAACGCTTACAGGATTGCAGCAGCCGTGGAATTCATCGATTCCTGCACCGCGTTGGCCAAAAGCTATTGTAGGGTTTCCTGTAAAGTCAAAACCGTTTACTCTGAATGCACCCAGATTAGCTACCAGAACCTCATTATTGTTACGTACTCCAAAATCCAGAATCCCACAACATGTGCGAAGTTTCTCAATTGAAGATTTTTTTGCTCCAGTAGCGTTGTCGTATATGTTAATGAGCCTGCCGCGTGTATCTGCAACCAGAATGTTGTTTTCTGACACTCTCACACCTGTAGCCGTAATTATTCCTTCAAGTTTAAGTTCTCTTACTTTTGCCCCCTTTGAGTTTAATATAATGCACTCTACGCCGGTAGGAGTCTCTACCTGCATAGTCCTTCCTCTGGATTCAACTGTTTTCTTTTCTATGATGGTACCAAGAACATAAATGTTGTCTGTTTTGTCAACAGCTATTACAGAGGGTTTAGAGGTAAGATTAGATTTGAACTCTGCCACTTTTGCTCCTGTAGGACTTACCAGCAGAATTTTACCTTCGCTTGTGATTGCACATACATTGTCATTTGACATTACTGCCAGATAGATTACATTTTTATGCCCTTTCCCTGCAAAAGTGTTATCTACCGAATATGTAAGATTGCTGGCCTCTGTGATGAAAGATTCCATTGAAACTTCTGTCTTCTTCATCTCTTTTACTGTCTCGCGCATCTTTATAACACTTGGCAGTTGGGCAAGTTTTGGATTCAGCATATTTATGTATTCCTCTAGAACTGCTGCACTTTTACCGGAGGTGGCACGGCCAACTAAAACAACAGAATAGTTTGATTTTGGAAACTCCTTAATAAAATCTCTAGTAAGTTGTTCGTTCTCCTTGGCGTAGGTATCAAGAATTGCTTCAATCTCTTTTTTTCTCTCTTCAGTTACAGTTCCTCGAGGATCTCTGGAATACATCTCTCTTCTTAATTCTGTTACTTTAAACTTTTCGCTTAGCGCTTTAACCCTCTCGTTGTAAAGTTGTGAGTCATCCTGCATCTTACTTCCCTTAACAACAGCCTTCATTAACGAGTCAACATGGCCCTTAATAGTTATGTTGGAGTTCTCATTATAAAAATAGAGTGTAGATGCCCTTGTGGCTTTAACCATAAGATAGTATTGAGATGGCTCTTGCACACTTCCCGTAAATGTAAAAGATCCGTTTTCCACAACAGCAGTGTCGATTATTGTTCTGTCTGTCACAGATATAAGAACAATCTTCCCATCTGTCAGGCCTTCCAGAGTTCCTGTAATTTTGAAAGTAGTGCTTGGTTTACATGATGTTACAGCCAATACTAATATCAGCATAAACGCACCGAAGCGTGATTTTTGTTTTGTATTCATATTTATTTAAGTGTTTATTTCAGAAACAGGTTAAGGATTGAGTTTATCTATCTATGTGTATGTGTTTATGTTTATGTTTATGTTTATGTTTATGTTTATGTTTATGTTTATGTTTATGTTTATGTTTATGTTTATGTTTATGTTTTAAAAGCACACATCTTACAAAAAGGGTGAAACACCTTGCCACAGTTTTTGGCAAGTAGCTGTTTGCATGGGCTTTGCATCTCTCATTTTTGAATTTAAGTTGAAGTTATTTCCCGCTCATATCGCAAACTTTTTGTGAGCTTGCTGAGCGCGGGAATAACCCGGGCTGCGAGAATAACTTTAGAAACATCTAAACTAAGGGTAATTTTACTTGCTTACTCCGGTAATTTGTTCTATTTTTGTTGTGAGTAAAATTTTATGCATCATGAGCGACTACAAGATAATGGATTTGGAAAAGAGTGTGCCGTCCCGATTGAATGAATCGGATGTGGTGTATGCGCTGCTTAACAAAACGGTGGACAGTGGGTCCCTGATGGCTTTGAAGGAGGTAACAGGAATAAGCGGTGAAGTTCTTTCCGGGTGGTTACATTTGACACCTAAGACATTAAGGAGTTATTTGAAGCGGAAGTCCGGCCTTTCCGAACCGGTTGGGGAACTGGTTTTGCTTCTTACAGATCTGTTCCGGCATGGTGCCGTTGTTTTTGGTTCGGTAAAGGACTTTGAGGTTTGGTTGGGCAGGGAAAATAGCATGCTCGACGGGTTGAAGCCTGCTGACATGCTTGGGTCAGTTTCCGGTATAAGATTGGTAGACGGTCGGTTGTATGGCATTGAATACGGCGATAATGTTTAAGCGACGCTGATAGAATGTTTGAGCTATGCTGATATATCGTATTTGCCGTTCTGATTTTGCTTCGGATTTGAAAGCGTCGGGTTATGCCGGTAGGTGGAACCGGGATGGTCAATGGGTTTTGTATGCTAGTGCTACGCGTTCTTTGGCGGCTCTGGAGCAACTGGCCAACCGTAGTGGGCTGGTTCTGAGTGGTTCTTACTGTTTAATGGTAATAGAGGTTCCCAATATAGAAGCTACCGATGCAGAAGCTCCAGACGAGATGGATTCCTTGCGCACGGTCCTTCCTGAGATGTTGCCCCCAGACTGGCGGCGGTTTTCGGGCTACGGACGGTTGCAGGAATTGGGGGCAAATTGGTATCGCCGATCAAAATCACTGTTGTTGCGGGTTCCTTCTGTTCTTGTTCCTCAGGAATACAATTTCCTGATAAATACTCAACATCCGCACTTCCGCACTCAGGTTCGTCTGGTGGGAACGGAGGATTTTGATTGGGACAATCGGTTAGTTTTGTAGGTCGAATTCATATATGGAAAATTAAGATAACTATGGACAAAAAAACAAAAACAGCGCCATTTTTTGACTATCTTATTCGTGTAGCTCAATCACAGACAATCGTAACTGATAAAGACTGCATTGAAAAATTATTGCTTCTAATAAATGAAATAAGTGTTCTTGAAATTCAAGGTGTAGACGAACTTCGTAACATTTGGATAGAAGTGCCTAGAGGTGATATCCAGGATTATGGTTTATATGAAGAATTTCTTGAGGGAGAGGTCGTTAGTAACTACGAAGAGTTTGTTGAAATGTGGAAATATGAATACCCCGAAATAACAAAATGGTATGAGATTTCTGTTGCAACTTATAACAAGGAGTATTATTTTTATGTTGATTCTGTTTTGACGTTTCATGTCAAATTTTTGGAAGAAAGGCCTACTCAAGCATATTATAGCGGTGAATTGATTGGTTGGTTCTTTGATGTTGTTATGGATGTGATGAGCTTTGTAAAAACCGATATTGCGAAATATAATGAGCACATAAATAATTACTTACCTTTCGATAGAAGATTTGGGAAAATATTAAGAAAAGATTATTGGTCCATTTTTCCAGAAGAGGGTTTGACATTCCAGAATCAACTTTCCGAGGAGGATGTTAATATTCTTGAAACTATCGTAAATCAATCGGTGGATCCCGGAATTGATCTGGTTCTTAAGAAACTTACTGCCGGTGATTTTTTTGATTATTGCAGAATAGGGTATGTTGCTAATGACTACTTTACAAACGATACGAATAATCTTACTGCATTGGAGATGTACAAACGATCGGCTGATGGAAGAGATGAGGGTTTTACTAAGCTAAATCTGGATTCTGAAGCAGATTTCCTTGATTGGTTCAGGAACAAAAATGGTGGTGGTCATCCGTGGGAAATCTGCAGGGGCGGGAATTCAACGCATATTTCACTATATGTCCAGTCTTCTGAAAATGGGTGGCTGTTAGTTTTGGATGGAAGCAGTTGCGTCCGAGTCCTTGAGACTGTTAAAATGGCCATCGCTTTGTACAAGAGTCACATTCCTTTCATTCTTAATAAATCGGCCGAAATACTTCGAATGATAACCGGAATTGATTATATAGGAATTGTCCCTAAAACAATATTTCCCAGGTATTGTAATTCTCATTTCCCACCTGAAGACAAGATTATCGATTTTATGAATCTGGGTTTTGATAATAAGGAGGAAATCATTCAAAAAGCAACTTGGTATCCGCTAAGGAGGATCCTGTTGTAGTTGTTTGTCAAAATGCCAGATTTACGGTGGTACATTCCCTAAATAATCAAAAGTTTATAGTGGTATATTTCTAGTTATTGCCGCAACAATGCTTATATTTTTTACCGCTTCCACACGGGCAGGGGTCATTTCTTCCTGTTTTGCGAGATAGAATTGGCATTGCATATGTATTGTCAATCTGTTGTTTGGTTCTCTCTTTGTCAAAAATATTATACGAGGAGTTCCCTTTAAGTATCCATTTAGGAATGTTGTTGCTGTATTCTGTCACCAGTTTAAGAATGTTCTGGATCTCTTCAAAACTGTCGAAAATTAAATTATTCTTTAAGAATTTTATTGTTCCTGAGTGACTTACATCGTTTTGAATATTAAGCCATAACTTGTGAAGAAATGAATCAATATCTCTAACTCCGTTTTTTATCAGAAAAATTTTGATTTTATCTATTTGAGGATTATTAAATGAGTAAAACGTTTTTGATGCATTCTCTATCTCTTTCCTGGAAAATATAAAATAATCTATTTTTTCTCTTTTTGATATCTCATTAATAATTAAATTGGTATTAGCTATAAACATATAAAACAGATAGCGTGTGCCTGAAAGTTCATCTGTAATAATTTGCCTTTGCAGACGAGGGGAGCTGTTTAGACGTTTAATAATCTCTCCCTTTTCTATTGTCTCATCCTGATATTTATTTACAAATTCTACCATTTGGTTGAGTGATACAGCACCGTATAATGTTATTACTCCAAGGATTATGTTCTCCAATTTATAATTTCTTTGCAGGGCTGGATCGTCTAATAAGGTGTCCAGGACCGGGATTATCGCACTTTTTATGTTTTGCGGAATTGTGACCGGGGGTTTGTCTTGAAGTGATAATGATATGTCTAATAATCCCGCAGAGAAGAGTCCGTCTAAGTCGTCATAAATGAAGCCTATATTTGATTCTTCTTCATTCAGAAGAATTTTTAGTGCCGATAATTCGTTGTATGAGAGTACGTTTCTGAGAATTTGAGGTTGATTTATTATTGTATTTTCCACTAATTGGGCACAGTCTGTTTTATTGTGACTGGTTTTCATTTTTATTCCATAAGAGCGGCCAAGTTCAATTATCTGTTCCTTTGTTTTGGTTGCAAATAATATATCTGAGTATGTCATGACATAACCTTGACTTTCATCAAATTGTTTGTCTTCTTCATCTTCCTGCAAAAATGTATTTATCTCATTTCTATCAAAGTGAGAAGGATCAAATTCACCTCCCAGCCACTCCTTATAGCTTTCATACTCTTCGTGATGGGGTTGCTTTAGTATCTCGACCATGTCTGAATATCCTCCTGCTCCACCGCAATCTTCCGGCGGGCAGTTCATCTCTCCCGCAATACATTGTGCGTATTTTACATTATCGTCTTCCGGTAGAATTTTTTCTAAAATAATTTCATGTTCCCATGAATCGCCAAAGTCATATTCATATATTATTTTTTCCTTTTCTCTCTTCAATAAATCTGATACTCGCATGCATGAATAATCTACGTTGTTCATCTCTTCCCATAAGTCGTCGTCCTGCATCCTAACCGTATAAAATGTTTTGTTTTTTATAAACTGATGCAAATGCGAGTCTGACCAACCCATTGTTGTTTGGATTATTTGATGAAAATCTGACAATAATAAATCAGATGGTAAAAGAAGGCGTCTCCATATTTTTGGTTTGATCCCTTTTAAGGCAATTTGAATTTGGTAGATTTGATTTGCCATTTTTTATTCAAATATAGTAAAGATGATAAACCTTGTCAACACCTTGCCACAGTTTTTGGCAAGTGGGTGTTTGCGTGGGCATTGCAGATACCATTTTCGAATTTAAGTTAAAGTTATTTCCCACAGCCGGGCTGCGAGAATAACTTTAAAACAAATGGTAAGCAATAATGTTTGATAATGAATCACTTGCCAAAAACTGTGGCAAGGTGTTATCTCCTGTAAACAGATCCTGACTCTTTCTTCTCTTTGTTTTTCTCTTCGCTCTTTTTTGTCTCTGTTTTTTTAGTCTCTGCTTTTTGTTTTTGCTCAGAGTTTCTTTTTACTTCCGCATTTCTTTTTTGATCGGCGTTCTTTTTTGCATCTGCCTTTTGCTGTTGCTCACGGTTTTGCATCTCTTTCCTCACTTTCACTGAGTTACCGATCGGTTTACCATAGTAGTTGGTCTTCTCGTTCCTGTCACCTTGCTGAGTTGTGACCGGTGGGCGATTGTTTTCTGTATTTTGGCGTTTGACATCTTGATTCTGTCGGTTGTACTCCTGGTTGCGTCTGTTTACATCCTGGTTTTGTTGGTTGACATTTTGGTTCTGCCTGTTGACATCTTGATTTTGTCGGTTGATATCCTGGATCTGTCTGTTGGCATCTTGGTTCTGCCTGTTGAACTCCTGATTTTCTCTGCGTACTCCTTGATTCTGATTGTTCCAGTTTTGTTGTTGCTGGCGGTCCTCTTTAGAGTAATTGAAGTTGCGGTTTTTTCTCACATTTTCATCATCCCACTTGCGTGCCCTGTGCCTGTCGTTTTCTCCCCAGTAAATTGCACTCCTTCTGTTTTCATTGAATCCGCGTACATATGGGAAGTTGCTATGGTCGTAGTAGTCGCGATAATAATACCTCGGATAATGGGAAACATAATACTGGTGATGCATCCATGGTTGATATACGTTGATATCGAGAACTATGGCAAAACTGTTATACAAATCGAAGCTTGAGTACATCGACGGCATGTTCTGCGTATAGAACCATCTGCCATCGTTCAGATAAATAAAATTACGATTCGAAAGATCGTAGTAGCATTCGATGTCCGGCAAATAATAGTAACGTGCCCCGCTGTAATATGGAGGGGCCCATTGTGGATTTTCATCGCCATAACCGTAACCGGGTTGTCCTGTTGATATTCCTAAGCCTATCACACCACATGCGGTAAACATGGTGGTTGAGAGTAAAATGACAGCTATTACTGCTAACTCTCTTAATCTTTTGATTCTCTTCATGATATAATATTTTTGATTGCCTGTTAATCAGACCTAACTTACACTTTGTAAGTATATGTACAATATACATGCCACTCAGCAACTCTGCTGCCCAGCCCTATGCTTTCATGGCCAAACATTGATAATGAGGCCATTACGTCAAATAAATAATTTCGATAACTATCTGAATATGAGGACTTGGCCATGAAAGCATAGGGCTGAGTATTTTTTTGTATCTTTACCACAACTGATATCGGCATAATTATGAATAATGTAGAAGAGATCCTTCACTGGATGAAAAAAACATGGAATATTGAGTTGTTTCATTTCGGGGACAGCCCATTTACCACAAAGACGTTCTTCTTTCTTATACTTTCTCTTTTTCTGGTGATTTACCTTTCCGGACTAATCAGAAAATTATTGATCAGGAAGATTTTTCCTCGCTATCATTTAGATATTGGAGTTGGCGAATCGGTAGGCACAATCGTGAGGTATATATTGCTGATTACCGGTCTTGTAATTATTTTTCAGACCACAGGGATAGACCTGAGTGCATTGGGTTTATTGGTTGGTGCCTTGGGTGTCGGTATTGGTTTTGGTCTGCAGAGCATTACAAATAATTTTATCAGTGGAATTATTATCCTGTTTGAAAGGCCTGTCAAGGTTGGTGACCGGGTGGAGATGGACGACCTTGCCGGCAATATCGTCAATATTTCTGCGAGAGCAACCACTATTATCACCAACGACAACATTGCTGTTATTGTGCCCAATTCCGACCTTATTAATAAAAGAGTAATCAACTGGAGTCTCAACAAAAGAGAGGTGAGGCTAAATTTTCCGGTGGGCGTTTCTTACAAAGAAGATCCTGAAGTTATTAGGAATCTACTGATAGAAGTGGCAAAGGAAAATCCGGGAGTACTTGAAACACCGGAGCCACATGTGCGTTTTGATGAGTTTGGCGAAAGCAGCCTTCGTTTTCAGATAATGGTATGGACAAGCGAATACATAGACAAACCTAAGGATCTCAAAAGTGAACTTTACTTTGCAATTTTTAAAAAGTTCAAGGAGCACAATATTGAAATTCCTTTTCCTCAACGCGATATCCATATTAGGAGCGGCGTGGCAGAGAATCTTACTAATATTAGTTAAAAAGAGATTTTAAACGTGATTCCGCTGGTTGTGAAGATAAGGTTTTCAGTCGCCAGGCCGGATACTGGTATTTTCATGAATGGCTCTATGTGAAGGTAGAGTGTAGGTGATATCTGTTTTTCAAATCCTATGCTGATATTCAGACGGCCTGCTATGTCGAACTGATTTGATGCTCCGGCTGTGTTTGTGGTTGTTGTCTCTACATTCTCCAGCTTGTATGTTCTTGTGGGCTCATTTCCCATAAACGACAGGACCTCTCTGAGTTCTTGCTTGCGCGATGTGGTTGTGTACTTCTCGCTCAGATACGCCAGTGACGATATTCCTCCTGCAATGTAATAGCTGCCCGACCGCCTTGAAAGGAATTTCCATTTGATGTTCAATGGAAAGTCGAGGTTTATGAGACTTGCCCTTTTGTTGTCAGACGGAATAGCGGTATTGCTGACTGTGCTTTTACTCACAACTGTCTGGTTTTCTATCTGCATACCTGTAGATAAAGCAAGATTCTTTGATAGTGGAATGTCTATGTTTACTCCGCCGGAATAGTTGTATGCTGTGGATGTAGTCGTTGAATTTATCCCCTGGGCCACGTTTACACCAAATCGCACTTTTTTTGCCGGTTTATTGTCGGCATTGTCTGCAGGAGTGTTGGCAGGAGTGTTGGCAGCTATTGCTTGCCAGGTGTCTGTTGGTTGCGTTGTGCCCGGAGCGGATTGTTGCGTAACTGGTTGTTGTGTAACTGATTGTTGTGCAACTGGTTGTTGTGTAACTGGTTGTTGTGTAACTGGTTGTTGTGTAACTGATTGCTTTATAGATGGTTGTTGTATGATTGTTTGTTGCTTACCGGTTTGCTGTGCTTCTGGTTTGACTGCCTTTTTTTTAGCAGAATTTTGTGCTATAATTATTGACTTTTTGGGAGTGTGAATCTGGTCAGTATCGGTCTTGCTGCTATTGTCGATCACTCCTATCAGAGGGCTTCCAGCTCCGGCTGGCTGCACTTTTACATCTGGCTGATCTTTCCTGTACATGTTGAGCACAATAATCCCCAGCAGCAGGCATGCCGCAAGACCGGCCGCATAACGCATGAAGACAACTCTTCGCCTTCTATTCTCCTCTTTATTAAGAATGTACTTCTGCTTGCGGGCAAAATTCTCCCATGCACCTGCCACATACTCCTCTTCATATCCGGCAAGGGTATCTTTTATCAACTCGCTCAACTCTTTCCCTATCTCATTATCTTTATCCATATTATTTATGGTTTGTATTATAATAAACCTGATACAATTCCCGTAACCTTTTCTTGGCCCTGGTAAGATATACTCTTGATGTACTCATGCTCATGTTCAGTTGTCCGGCTATCTCTTCGTGGCAGTATCCTTCAATTTCATAGAGGCAAAATACCGTTTTCTGTACTTCAGGGAGTTCATTCAGCATTTCAATTATCTCTTGTGCAGTAAGCCGGCTGATTATTTCCGGTTGTTCTATATTGGCTCCGTGGCTCTCATGGATGTCGGGAAGCGCCTCTCTCTCAATGAGAGGCATCTCCCTTGTCTTCTTTCTGAATTTGTCTATTGAGGTGTTGATTACTATTTTGCGTAACCAACCTTTAAAAGATTGTTTTGTGTCTAACCTCTCAATCTCAGAAAACACCTTCAGAAAACTATCATCCACTGTTTCAATGGCATCGTTTCGCTGGCTGTTATATAACATTGCGATACTCAAAGCGTAGCCGAAATATTTTTTATATAACAGCTCCTGATGCTTTATACTCTTTCGAATGCATCCCTGAATTATTACTTCTATATCGTCAAAGTCTGTATTTGCCACTCTATTGCCTATTGCCTATTGCCTATTGCCTATTGCCTAATGCCTATTGCCTAATGCCTATTGCCTAATGCCTAATGCCCTGCAACAAAAACTATGCAAGACTATCTATCTTAATTTGATGCTTTAAGCTTGACAACGTATTTTACTATGGAATAAGGCAGTACGTCGGCAGATATTATTCTGTCGTTCAATAGTTTGGCTCTTGTTTTCTGTGGTATCACACACAAACTTTGTTTGAAAGCCAGTTTTGATGGCATTATCAGGACAGATGTCCCTCCCTCTTTCATCAGTTTTATTCCCTCTTCGAGCCCTTGAACAGCTTGTCCCTGGCCGAGGAAGAACGATACACCATTTGTTACCTTGATTACATTGTCGTCCATGTATTTCCTGCTGAAGTCTATTGACACATAATCTACGGTGTTGGGCCTTCTGCCTGTTCCAGGGATGCTGTCTACAAAATAGAGCCCCGATGCATATTTTTCAAATGCTGCATATTTGGTGCTCACATAATTTTCTATTGAGT
The DNA here is from genome assembly GCA_001769195.1 of Bacteroidetes bacterium GWF2_40_14. Taxonomy (GTDB): domain Bacteria; phylum Bacteroidota; class Bacteroidia; order Bacteroidales; family UBA932; genus Bact-08. The sequence continues at coordinate 13,151 of MEOK01000017.1, forward strand.
CTCTTTGAATATCATCAATTTCTGTTTCTGTTTTTGCACTAACAATCCTAATATCGATTATAAAATTGCTATTTGCAGAAAAATCGGAAGTACTGTAACTTCCATAGGCAAGGTATGATGGGATATAGAACCTATATTTCTCTCCTACCCTCATCATGCTGACGGCTTGGTCCAGCCCTTCGGGGATGATTGAATATGTGAGCAGCTTGAATTGTGCCGGTTTTTTCCCAGGCAGATCGTTTGTCTCGATAGGGCCCAATGCTACGAATGGACTGTTAAGTAGCATTAAATCTGTTGGGTTCATATTCGTAATAGAATAATAGAAACTCACCACATCATTTTTCTTTAAGGCTGCTCCTGTCGGATTAGCTGTTAATACCTGATAATAAAATCCTTCTGAGTGTTTCTGTGCCTGAATATTATTGTCTGCCATATATTTGTACAATATCTGGTCGTCAATTTTTACCTGCCTCTCATAATCCGTTTCACCTATCGAACAAGAGAAAAGTATCAGACCCGACATAGCTATCAGCATGATTTTAGTTAAATAACCCAGTGGAAGATTTTGTTTGCTCATAATTGAAAATTTTAATTGTTTACAAGACTATACGCTCACTCCGCTTAAAACGCTACAACGGCAACATTGCTCTGATCTGATATTTACTAATTGCTTTGCCAAAGGGGTTAGTAATGTTGGAGACTTCAGCAGAGTCGTTGCCACATATTGTTCCATATATTGGTATTTTATTTTGTTTTTTGTAATTTTTTGCATTATTTTTGTAGGTGAGATAATGAACAATGAGAATAATTACATTCCGTAGGATTATAGAGTTTTCTGAGAAGTATGCAGATTCGGATGTTGCGTTGCGAGAATGGTATTGTAAGACTCAAAGGGCAAATTGGGAGTGCTTTGCAGATGTGAGAAGGAGTTTTAACATTGTTGATGCTGTGGGTAACAATCGTTTTGTTTTTAATATCAAAGGGAATAGTTACAGGCTTATTGCAATTATACTCTTTAAAACAAAAATGGTTTATATTCGGCAGATATGCACACATGCTGATTATGAAAAATATGACTGCTCAAAAATTTAATGGTATGAAACAAGAAACGTATATGATGAAACAAAAAACTTATATTGCAAATCCTGGCAGGCCTACTCATATAACTAGTAATGAGCAATATGAAATTATCCTAGATAGAGTTGAAGAGCTTTTACAGGTAGTTGATAATGATACTCCCTCAGATAATAAATATTCTGTGGAGTTGGAGTTGTTGTCTAATCTGGTTGCAGATTATGAAGAAGCATATTTGCCTGTCATTCAGCCTACTTTGTCAGAGATACTCCGTTTGCGAATGGTAGAAATGGGTCTGAATCAAAAGGGAGTTGCCAAATTATTGGATGTCAGCCCTTCTCGCATTAGTGAATACTTAAATGGAAGCAGCGAACCCACATTAAAGGTCGCTCGTAATATGGGGAAAAAACTTTCTATTGACCCTCATATATTGCTAGGAGTCTAATTTAGAATATTTATAATTATTTTGTAATGTATAGAATACAAAAACGATTGACAATCTTTGCTTTATTGATTGTCTCTTTATGGGGATGCGGGAGTGGTTCCGCACATTTAATTGCCGACACATCTGTACGGAAGGCTGTTTTGGAGAAATTTGAGGTGCGTAAGGCTGAATTCCTGAATAATAGAGGGAGTGAACTTTTGTCGGTTCTGGATAGTGCCTCTTTGCAGGAGCGCGAGGGGCTTATGTTTTTGTATGCATATTCCACTTTGAGCGACCTGAGTAATTATGACGGTGCATACTTTCTGGATCAGGTTAGATATGCTCTTATGGCAAGGGATAGTTTTGCCTGGGGCAGAATGGCTAGTGATGCAGATTTTCTGCACTTTGTGCTTCCTCCAAGGGCGGGTTCGGAGAACCTGGATTCGGCGCGCCGGGTGATCTTCCGGGAGTTGCTGCCTCGTCTCAGGGGTATGTCTATGACGGAGGCTGCGCTGGAGGTTAACCATTGGTGTCACGAACGGGTTGTCTATCAGGCTGCTGACGGAAGGACCTCGGCTCCTTTGGCCACAATAAAGACGGCGTTTGGTCGTTGTGGCGAGGAGTCTGTACTGACTGTTACTGCGTTAAGGGCGGTCGGAATCCCGGCGCGCCAGATATACACACCACGTTGGGCCCATCAGGACGACAATCATGCCTGGGTGGAGTTCTGGGCCGATGGCAAGTGGTACTACTGCGGTGCCTGTGAGCCCGAACCCGACGTTAACATGGGTTGGTTCACCGAGCCCGCCCGCAGGACAATGCTTACAGCTACAACAACTCCCGGGCAATATGCTTCGGAATATATTATAAATGAGGAACCTAACTATACACGACTGAATCAGATAGATAACTATGCTAATGCTAAGGATTTATATGTGCAAGTGGTTGATGAGGCGGGCTCTCCGGTTAAGGGTGCAACAGTAAGGTTCCTGCTTTATAATTATGCAGAATTTTACCCTTTGGCAGCGCTTAAGAGTGACCATAAAGGATTTTCACGTTTGCGCCTTGGTATGGGTGACATCTTGGTTTGGGCGGGCGATGACGAGCGTTTTGCTTACGAAAAGGTTACTGTCAGAGAAATTGACACACTAGTTCTTTCTCTTTCTAAAAAATCTTTTGACGATTCTGTTTTTTCACTTGATTTCATACCTCCGGGTGCACAGCCTCCGTTGGCTGTCTCCGACGAAAAGAGGGTCGAGAACAATAAACGTCTTGCATATGAGGATTCGTTGAGGGGTGTCTATGAATCAACTTTCATGAATGAGTCCCAGACAATGGAGTTTATCAGAAGTCGTTTCTCTGGAATCGGCAGTAAAGAGAGTGCTGACAGTAAAGAAAATGCCTGCCAAAATTTTGTTCCTGACAAACAGACGGGCAAGGAACTGGCCGGCTTACTGGTTAAATCCCGCGGAAATCATGGGGAGTTGTGCAGGGTGATAAACGAGGTAGAGCCTGAGTTTTTATCTCGTGTTGTTGATATTTTGCGAGTCATATCGGAAAAGGATCTTCGCGATGCTCGTGCCGATGTGCTTCTTAGTCATATTCGGAACACATCCGCGACAAAAGATGACCACAAAATCTGGTCACAATATCTTCTGAATCCACGAATTGGCATTGAAATGATGACTCCTTACAAGGAGGAGTTGATGCCACTTTTTCCTGAGAGTTTCTGGTTGGATGTTGCCAGTAATCCCAAGGTGGCAGAGAAATGGATAGAGGAGAATATTAAGTTGGTGGATGACAATGAGAACTATATAAAGGTGCCTTCGGTTCCACTTGGAACTTATAAGATGAGGGCTGGTGATCTGGTTAGCCGAAACATCCTTTTTGTTGCAATCTGTCGCACAGCCGGTGTTGCCGCGAGGATTGATCAGGTTACCGGTTGGGCGCAATATTATGCTAATAATGAGTGGGTAAACGTATTTGAGAAACCCGAAACAGATTTTTCTGCCCAAAATAATTCTGCCCCAAATAATTCTGTCCAAAATGTCACTGCACATATTTCACTCAAATATAACGGAAAAGCACCCTGCCGTTACTACTTCAACTTCACTTTGGCCAGGTTTGAGAATGGTTTCTTCAGGACCCTTGAGTTCGAAGAGGGCAAGGATATCAAGCTCTTCCCTACTTCTTTGCAACTGGAACCTGGTTATTATATGCTGGTTACGGGAAATCGCCTGGGTGATGGCTCGGTTTTAACCAACGTCTCGTTCTTTAATCTGGAGAGTGGCTCAAAAAAGGTTGTTAATGTTGTGGTACGTGACCCTGAGAATTCTGTCGAGCCGGTTGCAAACATCAAGTTGCCTGATTTCATCACCCGGATGGATGGGTCAAAAATTGAGACTGGTCAGCTGATTCGGACATATGGCGCCATTGCAATGATCTGGCTGGACCCGGGCAAGGAGCCAACAAGACATGTGCTTAACGATCTGTCTCTTATGAAAAAGTCTTTCGACGAGTCGTTGCTGCCATTTGTATTTTTTGTTCCCAAGGAGAAACTGACAGATACTTTCCGCCCGGAATCGTATGTATTACCTGCCAATTCAGTATTTGCTTCTGAGTCAGACATAAACAAACAGCTATCGGATCTGTCCGCTCAGTTGCCCGTAGTAATTCTTGTCAATAACAAAGGCGACGTCCTATATTTTTCGTCGGGGTATAAAATTGGAGCTTGTGAACAGCTTCTTAAAACATTTGGCAGTATAAGTATCAAAAAATAAAGTAACTATAATGGAAAAAGATAATATCATTCTGGAGGCTTGTGTCGAGACACTTGAACAATGTATTGCGGCTGAAAAACGGGGTGTGGGACGGTTGGAACTTTGCGACAGGTTAGATCTTGATGGTACTACCCCTGCTGAGTCTTTGATAAGAGCTGTAATGAACAGTGTCAAAATTCCTGTGAGGGTCATAATCCGCCCAAGAGGTGGTATTTTTGTCTGTACAGCAGATGAAATTGAGCAGATGCGTAAATCTATAATACTATGCAAATCTATTGGTGTAGATGGTGTTGTCTTTGGAATCCTTGATAAGCATAATGAGCTTGATATTGCTGCAATGTTGCCTCTCATAGAGCTGGCAAAACCTCTTAATGTAGTAATTCATAAAGCAATAGATCTCACTCCCGATCTCTTTGCAAGTATGCAGAAATTGCAAACAATACCAGGTGTAAATGCTATCCTCACTTCCGGGAAATCTACTACTGCTCTGGAGGGTGCTGCTTTGCTCAGAAAAATGTGCGACCACCTGAAATCCACACTTAATCCAGACAATAATACCAACAACCTGTCAATCATTGTGGCCGGACGGGTTACCTACGAAAACCTCAGTCACCTCCACCGCCTTATAGGAGCCAGTCAATATCATGGCAAGTTACTTTAGGGTACGTGGGGACGTAGAATGTGTACCCAAATTTTTAATACCTTTGGAAAAATATCAGAACCAATGCGCACACCCCTTTTAATAAAAAAAGCATCCGGAGAGATGGAGCCGTTTTCTTCGGAAAAACTCAAACGTTCACTTCAACGCTCCGGGGCCGCCGATATGCTAATAGATTCAATTCTAAGGGATATAGATTCCTGGATCTATGATGGAATCAGCAGCAGGAAAATATACGACAGGGCCTTTTCGCTTCTAAGAAAAAAGACTCTTGGGACTGCAGCCCGATACAAGCTAAAACGGGCAATCATGGAAATGGGGCCAACAGGTCATCCTTTTGAACACTTTATGGGTCAGGTTTTCAAGCGTCAGGGGTACAACATAGAAGTAGCTCAGGTTATTCAGGGGCATTGTGTTACACATGAGGTTGATGTAATTACAACTCGTGATTTCAACCAAACTTTCGTCGAATGCAAATTTTACCTTAGTCAGGATAAGAATGCCAATGTTCAGGTCCCTCTTTATATTCGATCAAGGGTGGACGATATAATAAAGTATCGCAAAGATTTGCCAAAGTTTGCAGGGTACACTTTTTTTGGAGGAGTTGTCACTAATACGCGCTTCACCTCAGATGCCACTGCCTACGGAGAGTGCAGCGGGTTGAAGTTGCTAAGCTGGGACTACCCTTACGGCAATGGTCTGAAAGACATTATAGACAGAGAGAGAATTTTTCCTGTTACAGCACTTACACGACTCACCACTCCCGATAAGCAAAAACTTATGGAGCAAGGTGTGGTAATTTGCAGCCAGATATTTGAGCAACCAGCATTGCTCGATATCCTGGCACTGGACTCTGTTAAACGTCAGAAAGTTATGGAAGAGATACAAGCTTTGGCAGAGGAGTGATTTTTTATTTGTATTTTTGCAGAAAATCATACTATGAAATATTCTCCGGAAGATATTGCTAAACAAAAGATTCTAATCCTCGACGGGGCGATGGGTACGATGATCCAGAGGTACAAGTTGCAGGAGGATGATTACAGGGGCGAAAGGTTTGCAAATCATGTGCGCCTGCAGAAAGGGAACAACGATCTGCTGTCTCTGACAAAGCCTGAGATTATAAAGGCAATCCATATGGAGTACCTCGAAGCAGGTGCAGACATAATAACTACCAATACATTTAATTCCAATAAGATATCCATGGCCGATTATGGCATGGAAGATCTTGTGTATACTTTGAATTTTGAGTCGGCGCAAGTAGCTGCGGCGGCAATTGCTCAGTACGAAGCTGGAGGTGCAAAGTCGCACTTCATTGCCGGAACTTTGGGCCCGACAAACAGGACGGCTTCTATGTCGTCGGATGTTAATGATCCGGGCGCAAGGGCAGTTACTTTTGATGAGCTTGTTGAAGCATATTCTGAACAGACAAGGGGGTTGATGAATGGTGGCGTGGATATCTTATTGGTAGAGACCATTTTCGATGTTCTTAACGCCAAAGCGGCACTATTTGCAATTGATTCTGTATTTGAGGAGAAAGGTGTAAGAATACCTGTTATGGTGTCGGGTACAATTACCGATGCCAGCGGAAGAACCCTCACCGGGCAGACTTTAGAGGCTTTTTTAGTTTCAGTCTCCCATTTTCCATTATTCAGCATAGGGCTTAACTGTGCACTGGGAGCAGAACAACTCAGGCCGTTCGTCCAGGAGCTCTCTGCAAAATCAAGATTTTTTGTGTCGGCCCATCCAAATGCCGGTCTGCCTAATCAGTTTGGAGAGTATGACCAGTCTGCTGAGTACATGGCCTCAATTACAGAGGATTTCATGAAGGAGGGATGGGTAAATATAATTGGAGGTTGTTGTGGTACTACACCTTTACATATCAGAAAGATAGCAGAAAAAGCAAAACTTTACCAGCCGAGAGTAAAACCGGTTTTAGAAAAATACACAAAACTTAGTGGGCTTGAGGCATTGACAATTGCCCCGGAGACAAATTTCGTGAATGTAGGCGAACGTACAAATGTGTCGGGTTCCAAAAAATTTGCAAGGCTTATAAGGGAGGAGAAATACGGCGAGGCACTTGCTATTGCCAGAGATCAGGTAGAGGGTGGTGCCCAGATTATTGACATCTGCATGGATGAGGCGATGCTTGATTCGGAAATGGCTATGGTTAAGTTTGTGAATCTTATAATGGCCGAGCCGGACATCTCAAAGTTACCTCTCATGATAGACTCTTCTAAATGGAGCGTCATTGAACCAGCTCTCAAATGCATTCAGGGTAAGTCTGTTGTAAATTCGATAAGCCTTAAGGAGGGAGAAGAGGTATTCCTCGACCACGCCCGCAAAATCAGAAAATACGGAGCTGCCGCTGTTGTGATGTTGTTTGATGAAAATGGGCAGGCCGACACTTACGAAAGACGGATAAAGCTTGCTGAGAGGTCATACAGACTTTTAGTAGACAAAATAGGATTTCCACCAGAAGATATAATTTTTGACCCTAACGTGCTTGCAATTGCAACCGGCATAGAGGAGCATAACAACTATGCTGTCAACTTTATACGAGCTACAGAATGGATCAAGAAAAACCTGCCCCACGCTAAAATAAGCGGAGGAATAAGCAACCTATCATTTTCATTCAGAGGTACAGACAAGGTCCGCGAGGCTATTCACTCGGTATTTCTTTATTATGCCATAAAATCCGGATTGGACATGGGTATAGTAAACCCCGGTATGCTTCAGGTTTACTCAGAGATACCTGCCGATCTGCTGTTACTTACAGAGGATGTTGTTCTTAACCGTCGCAAGGACGCAACCGAGCGCCTTGTTAAGTTTGCCGAAGGCATACAGAATGAAGGCAAAAAGGAGGAGAAGGCCGACGAGTGGAGATCATTACCTGTTATTGAAAGAATAAAACATGCTCTCATAAGGGGTTTGGACGAGTTTATTGAGCAGGATGTGGAGGAGGCCAGAGGACTTTTCAGAAGGTCCATTGAGCTGATTGAAGGTCCTTTGATGGGCGGAATGAACGAGGTTGGAGATCTTTTTGGTGCAGGCAAGATGTTTCTTCCACAGGTTGTCAAAAGTGCACGTGTTATGAAGAAGGCTGTTTCCAAACTTGCACCTTACATTGAACTTGAGAGTGAGGGCGAGGAGAAGAAGAGCGCTGGAAAGTTGTTGCTGGCAACTGTAAAGGGTGATGTTCACGACATTGGCAAGAATATAGTTGGAGTTGTACTGTCGTGCAACAACTATGAGATTATAGATCTGGGGGTTATGGTTCCAGCAGAGAAGATTATAGACACCGCTATAAGGGAAAATGTAGATTTCATTGGACTTAGCGGGCTGATAACACCTTCACTTGAGGAGATGGTGCATGTTGCATCTGAGATGCAGCGCAGGAACATCACAATTCCACTGCTTGTTGGTGGGGCAACAACATCGGAGATTCATGCTGCGGTAAAGATTGCACCATCATATTCCAATGCAGTGATCCATGTAAAGGATGCCTCAAAGGCGGCCGGGGTTCTATCTGCACTCAGTCAGGAGGACAACAGTAAATATGTGGCTGCTGTAGCGGAAAAATACAGAAAACTCAGTTTTGACCACAACTCACGCCAGGTTGAGAAGAATCTTCTCTCAATTGCTGATGCCCGAAAAAACAGATTGATTTCCGATTGGGACACCAATTCCGATTGGAACACTAATTCCAGTTGGGACACCAGTTCCCTTCCTCAGCCGGCTAAACCAGGAATTCATGAAATGCATGATATTGATCTTAAGGAGCTTAGCAATTACATAGACTGGACATTCTTCTTCTTTGCATGGAAGGTTTCGGGTAAATACCCGGCAATTTTCAAAGATCCTGTAAAAGGTCATGAAGCCAAAAAACTTTTCGACGATGCTCAACTTTTCCTTAAAGAGATTATCGATAAAAAACTGCTTACAGCAAAGGCTGTCTTCGGCCTATTCCCTGCTGTATCTGAGGGTGATGACGTTATTGTATATACTGGCAATTCTGTTACAAAAGAGGTGGCCACCACATTCCATTTCCTGAGAAATCAAGAGCTTAAGGAGAGTGGCGTTCCAAACCTATCTTTGGCAGATTTTGTGGCACCTGCCAGTGTAGTTGGCCAGACCGACAACATGGGTCAGACCGACAACATGGGTCTTTTTGTTGTGACGGCCGCCATTGATGAAGATAAATTCGCTCATTACCATGAAGATGATTATGCATCCATTATGATAAGAATCTTAACCGACCGTCTGGCCGAAGCCGCCGCCGAATGGCTTCACGAAAAGGTCCGCAAGGAGTTCTGGGGATATTCTCCTGACGAAAAGCTCTCTCTTGAGCAGATGCTCTCTGCAAAATACAGAGGCATTCGTCCGGCTCCCGGTTATCCTGCCTGCCCCGACCATACAGAAAAAAGAATTCTGTTTGATGTCTTGAATGCAGAAAAAAGAATAGGTGTAGAACTGACAGAGAATTTCACAATGGTACCTGCTGCATCGGTCAGCGGATATTTCTTTTCTCACCCTGCCTCATCTTATTTCAATATCGGCAAAATTGGTCAGGACCAGCTCAAAGATTATGCAGAAAGAAAGAAGATGAGCTTAGAAGAGGTTACCCGGTGGCTTGCCCCCAATTTGTAAAGCGCAAAATGGACAAATAAATATTAGAAATAGACAATAAAAGATAAGAAACACAGATAATGAGTGTAATAGAAAAAATAAAAAACGCAAAAGGGCCGCTTTTCACATTTGAGCTTCTTCCCCCGCTTAAAGGACATAGCATTGATAAGATTTATGCTGCAATAGACAGGCTTGTAGAGTTTAATCCGGCTTACATTAATTTTACCTCTCACCGTAATGAAACTTCGTATCGCGAAAGACCTGACGGACTTGTAGAGAGGAGACTGACCCGTGTGCGCCCGGGGACAATTGCTCTTGCGGCTGCAGTCAAGTATAAATATAACATCACTGTTGTCCCTCATGTACTTTGCGGTGGCTTTTCAAAGGAGGAGACAGAAAATGCTCTTATTGAGATGAACTTTCTGGGAATTGACGATGTTCTGGCACTCAGAGGTGACCCTGTGAGAGGTACCCGTTCTTTTATTCCTGAAAAGGACGGACACTCTTATGCTTCGGACCTTATTACTCAAATAGTGAACATGAATAATGGTCAGTATCTTGAGCCGTCACTTGTTAATGTAACTCCCTCCTCTTTTTGCATAGGTGTTGCCGGCTATCCGGAGAAACATTTCGAAGCACCTAATCTGCAAATAGATATGGATAATCTCAAGAAAAAAATTGATGCAGGAGCAAACTATATTGTCACTCAGATGTTCTTTGACAATCAAAAGTTCTTCAGCTTCAGGGATGAATGCAAGAAGGCAGGTATAAATGTTCCTGTAATTGCAGGGATAAAACCTATTTCTGCTTTAAATGACATTAACCTTCTCCCTCAGACATTCCATATTGATTTTCCGAGCGACCTTGTTGCTGCTGTCCGTAAATGCAAGACAGACCAGGAGGCAAGGGAGGTTGGTATCGAATGGACCACTATGCAGTCGAAGGAGTTGATCCAGGAAGGTGTACCTGGTATTCATTACTATACTTTGGGACGTTCCGACAATATCGCCCGCATCGTAAAAGCCTCCTTTTAATTAACCCATTAGCAAATTAGCAAATTAGCAAATTAACCCATTAGCAAATTAAAACCATGAACACATCCACAGAATATAAAGTTGCAGACATAAACCTGTCGGCATTTGGACGCAAAGAGATAGATATTGCAGAAAAAGAGATGCCGGGACTTATGTCTCTGCGAAAAAAATACGGTTCTAAAAAACCTCTCAGCGGTGCCCGCATTATGGGCTCGCTACACATGACAATTCAGACAGCTGTTCTGATTGAAACTCTTGTAGATCTTGGCGCAAAGGTACGCTGGTGCAGTTGCAACATCTTCTCAACTCAGGATCATGCTGCTGCTGCTATTGCCGCCGCCGGCACGCCTGTATTTGCCTGGAAGGGCGAATCTCTCGAAGAGTACTGGTGGTGTACAGAACGCGCTCTTGATTTTGGAAACGGAGAGGGCCCTACCCTTATCGTTGATGATGGCGGCGATGCCACAATGATGATACACCGAGGATATGAAGCAGAAAATAACCCTGCAGTTCTTGATGCAAAGGCCGACACTCCTGACGAAATTGAACTGAACAAGATTTTGAAAAAGATTCTTGCCTCCGACTCATCCCGCTGGCATCGTCAGGCTCCTGAAGTTAAAGGTGTGTCGGAAGAGACCACTACTGGTGTTCACAGACTTTACCAGATGCTTGAGCAAGGCAAATTGCTTTTCCCTGCATTTAACGTAAATGACTCTGTTACAAAATCCAAGTTCGACAACCTTTACGGTTGCCGCGAGTCACTGGCAGACGGTATCAAGCGTGCCACCGATGTAATGATTGCCGGCAAGGTGGTTGTTGTGGCAGGTTATGGCGACGTTGGAAAGGGCTGCGCCCGCTCTATGCACAGTTACGGTGCTCGTGTGATAGTAACTGAGATTGACCCTATTTGCGCATTGCAGGCTGCTATGGAAGGCTTCGAGGTAAAGACTATGGAAGATGCCCTTGGTGAAGGAAATATTTATGTTACAACCACTGGCAACAAAGATATAATCACTGCCGAGCATATGGCAAAAATGAAAGATCAGGCAATCGTATGTAACATAGGTCACTTCGATGACGAGATACAGGTAGCCAAGCTCGAACAATGGCCGGGTATCAAAAAACTCAACATTAAACCACAGGTGGACAAATACACATATCCCGATGGTCATTCGATCTTCATGCTTGCAGAAGGTCGTCTTGTAAATCTGGGTTGTGCAACCGGTCACCCATCATTCGTTATGAGCAACTCATTTACAAATCAGACACTTGCTCAGATGGAACTATGGAACAAGAAGTATGAGGTAAGTGTATATCGCCTGCCAAAAGATCTGGACGAAGAGGTAGCCCGCCTGCACCTGGAACAACTTGGCGTTAAACTTACCATTCTTACACCGGAACAATCGGCCTACCTTGGCATTTCCATTAACGGCCCATACAAATCTGACCACTACCGCTACTAGCAGGGTACATGGTGACGCATCATATGAAAACATACCGAAAGGAACTTTGGTTCGAAACCAGAAAACGAAGAGAATTCATCAACATTACACGGCAAATTGATGATTGCCTTAAAGAGAGTGGAATTAAGGAGGGGTTGTTGCTTTGCAATGCTATGCACATCACCTCCAGCGTTTTCATAAATGACGACGAAAGCGGTCTGCATGCAGATTTTGAGCAGTGGTTGGAGAAGCTGGCACCAGAAAAGCCCCACTCACAATACTGGCACAATGGTTTTGAGGACAATGCAGATGCCCACCTCAAAAGACAGGTGATGGGTCGCGAGGTTGTGGTTGCAATCACTGCCGGACATATGGACTTTGGCCCATGGGAGCAAATCTTCTATGGAGAATTTGACGGACTTCGCCGCAAACGCGTACTCGTAAAAATTATTGGGGAGTGACTCTTTACGGGCGAATCTGTGCCGATGACACTTTGGAAATAACTTTGCCAGATGGGTTAACAGGTGAAACTTCCTTGAAGTTTTTTGTAATTATCAATCATCCTTTTATTTATAAGAATTTTCCAGAAAATTTTATCTAGAAAATTTTTCGTATTTACCTACAAACCTGTCATATACAAAAAACTTCAAGGAAGTTTTTGAAGTTTCCCACATGGTTAAGTATTACATAGTCAGTATGCAAGAAGGTGTTTTTGCCTTTTTAGTTTACAATAGTTCAAACTATGATAAAAACAGGACAGTCAAAGTAACATTGCTTTAGTTTATTTGGAAAAACAACATTGATACAGTAAATAATACAGCTATATGTCACATATTCAAGCATATATGCATTATGCTGATAATCAGACGATTTTTTAAATATTTGTAAATCATACATATGCTACTGGCAGATCATTCAACAATCTGCCAATTTGTATGTTGTAAATAAATAATAGACAGAGAGAACAAAACAGATGGTTGTTGTGCATGGTTATTGATGGCTCATGCCTATAACTGACTGTAATATGATCGACTATCAGAAACTATCTGAAACTGTTATGACCAATAAATAATTCATATGACTAACAACTGGAAACGTGTATTCGCAATTATCTGGACAGGGCAGCTCTTCTCTACATTGAGCAGTTCTGTTGTCAGTTTTGCTGTTATTTTCTGGTTGAGTGTGCAGACTGGTTCTGCAGAGGTCCTGGCTTTTGCTACATTGGCTTCACTGCTGCCACAGCTTGTGTTTGGTTTGTTTACCGGCGTCCTTGTTGACAGATGGGACAGAAAGAGGACGATGATTGTTGCTGATTTGTATATTGCAGCTCTGACTTCGGTAATGGCGGTGCTTTTTTACTTTGGGGCCACCGATATTGAGTTGATATATTTATTGCTGGCATTGCGATCTATCGGAAGTGCATTTCACATGCCTGCCATGGAGGCCTCTGTTCCGTTGCTTGCACCTGCAACAGAACTTATGCGTGTAGCAGGTGTGAATAATATGATTTTCTCTGTAAGCACAATCGCTGCACCAGCTATAGCAGCAATATTCGTCAGCACACTCAGCATGACGTGGGTGTTGATGTTTGATGTTATTGGTGCCTTGATAGCCTGTGGATCGCTATTGTTTGTTGTTATTCCAAACCCCGGCGATAAAACGAATGGAGGGGGTGTACCGGGCAATGTAGATATACTGGATGAAAAAGATATGGCGGATGATGGACATATTGCAGAAGTTTCTACCAGAGGAATAAGGGCGGAGTTCAGACGTTTTTTTTGGGAATTGAACCAGGGACTGCATGAAATTATTAAAAGACCGGGGCTTATGTGGATGTTTGTCTTTACAATCTTTGCCAGTCTTGCAATGGTACCGGTCTCCACATTGTTCCCTCTTATGACCCTTAGTCACTTTGCCGGCGACACATACAAAATGAGCATGGTGGAGATTGCCTGGGGTGTCGGTATGCTTATTGGAGGAGGGCTGATGAGCCTTCCAAGGTTCAAATTCAATAAGATATTGCTTATCAATGCCATGTATGTTATTCTTGGTCTGACATTTGTCTTCTCCGGATTTCTTCCGTCGGAAGGCTTCTATCTATTTGTCAGTTTCACCTTGTTTGGAGGCATTGCTGGTGCCATATTCTGGGGAGCATTTACGGTACTTCTGCAGATGAGCCTAGATTCTGCAGTTCTCGGCAGAGTATTCTCAATACACAATAGTCTTATTATGATTCCGGCTATGCTTAGCCTTATAGCAACAGGGTATATTGCAGACAGCATTGGAATATCGAACACATTTATAATATCTGGATTCGTTCTTGTACTTATCGGTATCATTTCCAACTTCATACCCTCTATTAAAAAAATGGCTCAACTCTGACAATGTTTCAAATATTTTTGTACATTTGATTTAAAGGGTAAATAACAGATGAAAAAGATTCTTTCATTGGATGGTGGCGGTATAAGAGGGATACTGCCGGCTGCAATCCTGGCTCACCTTGAGGAGAGGTTGCAGACAATAAAGTCTGACGAGAGCTTCAGACTGGCAGAGTGCTTTGATCTTCTGGCAGGAACCTCAACCGGAGGCATTATTACCTGTCTATACCTTACTCCTGCAGAAACAGGGTCGCTTAAACCAAAGTACTCGGCAAAGCAGGTTCTTGACTTCTATGTAGAACTTGGGCCCGTTCTGTTTCACAGATCTTTGAATCAACTTCTGAAATCGGGGTTGGGAGTTTTCAGGAGCAGGTATTCCGAAGATGCCCTTTATGATTTTTCAAAAAGACTAATGGGCGACCACTATATATCTGAGGTGCTGAAAGACTGTCTGGTTACTGCTTACGATCTGAGTACTCGCAAGGCGCTGCTGTTCAGCAAGAAAAATGTGTCAAAATATGGCACAATGGCAGATTATAAACTATGCGACGTTGTCCGATCCACATCTGCAGCGCCCTCCTATTTTTCACCTGCCCGCATTTTCGCACGCGACAACAGCAGCCGACACCTTGTAGATGGAGGTGTCTATGCCAACAACCCTACTATGTGTGCACTGGTAGAGGCTGTAAAACTCTGGCCGGACGAGGGTATATCAAACTACATCATGGTTTCAGTAGGTACAGGCAAGGTAATCAAACCCTACTTCTGGGAAAAGACTCACAAATATGGGTACCTCAACTGGCTGGAGCCAATCATTGACATCCTTACTGCATCTGTTGCCGAAACTGTAGATTTCCAGCTCCAGCAGCTATTTTCCGCATCTGGTGTTCCCGAAAGATACATTCGTGTAGAACCTCCCCTGCTCACTGCAGACACCCGTATGGACAACGCATCTGCCAAAAACATCCGGGCTCTGCAAAATGCCGCCCAGTACTATATAGATCACAACTCAGACACATTCGACCACCTCATCGCCTGGGTACATGGGGAAGTAACAGGTGTACACATATCCAAATAGCATAATATAGACATATAAATTACTCTAATCGTGGAGACCAGTAACCACATTAAAAAACGGGGCGATCCCGAAAAGCCACAAGAGTAGGGAAATTAATAAATGATAATCATGAATTGGTATCTTGACATTTTAAAAAACAAGTACGCTGAATTTGGCGGAAGGGCAAGAAGAACTGAATTTTGGTCATTCGTTCTTTTCAATTTTATTTTTGGTTTGGTTGCAATGGCTCTGGATAATATTTTTGGGATCGCATTTGGCGGATACGGCAATGGTCCTATTAATTTACTGTATTCATTGGCTATATTGATACCCAGTCTGGCTGTATCTGTCAGAAGGTTGCATGACATCGGGAAAAGTGGATGGATGTTACTGGTTGCTCTTATTCCGATAATTGGTGCTATCTGGTTGCTAATTCTTTTCTTTACTGAGGGGACCCATGCAGTAAACGAATACGGACCTGATCCTAAAGAAAAATTATGAAATACCCTCAACTCCATTCAATAGAAGAGATCCGCAGGAGCCATGGCTCCATACGAAATGTAAATGTCCTCAACAAGGAAAACCTCTCTGCAGTTAATAAAATTGCATTATGGATAACAAACCACGTTGGCAGCATGGGATTTTTTACTATAATTTTCAGTTGGACAGCTCTGTGGCTGAGCTGGAACACTCTGGCTCCGGTTGAACTGAGATTTGATCCGTTTCCTGCATTTGTTCTGTGGCTTTTTATATCCAATATGATTCAGATATGTCTTATGCCCCTAATTTTGATAGGGCAAAACCTGCAGGCAAAACATTCCGAAATTCATGCAGAGGAAGAATATTCTATGAATCAAAAATCAGAAATGGAAATTGAAACGATCCTGATGCATCTTGAAAATCAGAATGAGTTAATTATTAAAATATTAGAGCGGCTGGAGAAATCAGAAAAGTGATTTTCTAACGTTTTTTGTCTTCAGTTTAGGTGCAGGTAGCTCCGGGTAGCTGATTTTAATTAGTTGCGCCAGGAAATCTCTGTCTTCCAGTTTATCTTCTATCAGAAAAAAGTTTTTTGCCCCCGGATAGGGAGGAGCTTCAACAAGCTCTCCTTCAAGAAAATTTCTTCCAGCAACAGTAGGTTTTATAAACAGTTTGTTGTCGCATATAAGTGCTATTACCTTTTCCTGACAGTAAACGACATATTCGCCCATCATCTTCCTTTTGGAGATGGCTCCTGCTCCGGACATCTGTTCGGTTACAAAATCGGCAAAATCCTGACTAGTTGACATTTATTTCTCTATTAGTCTATTATTCGATTTTCTACCTCTCCCACACTTTTATTATCTCTGCAATATACATTTTATGAAGTCCCCCTTTTGTACTGTAATGTGTATAAACAGGTTCCTTATTGAGAAATGAATCGATCGTAAGCATGTCGGCATAAAGTTTTTTACATTCGATTACTAACCTGGCTTCGGCAAAAGTGGGATTTCCCAATTCTGTGAAATGAGGTGTGAGTGAGGCCTCTGAGACTTTGTCACAATCACGGCCACTTACCGATCCGCAAATGTCAAGTGCCTTCTGATATTTTTCATCGAAAAAAGAGAGGGTAAATGAATCAAACTTTTCCGCAAATTCAAAAGTATATCTTTCAGGACGTATAAAGACAAACACAACAGGCTTGTTCCATATGTAACCTGCCCCTCCCCAGTTGGCAGTCATTGTGTTGAACTTCTCTTTGTTTCCCGCCGTAACCAGCATCCAGTCATCCGATATAAGCTTTATAAGATTATCGTCTATTGCCTTTGGGTCAATTTGTGTGTATCCGGAATCTTTCATGGTAGTATAGTTTAGTTATGTAAAATTAGTCATTTTATCTATCTTTGGGTATATGTTAACAAATAAGACTATAGTGATTACCGGCGGAACAGGTTCTTTCGGAACAGCTCTTGTAAATCGCCTGCGAAACTCACATTTAAAGGAGATCAGGGTTTTCTCACGAGATAAGAAAAAACAGGAAGAGATGTTGGCAGGCCTTAACATATCCGATAGGGTCCGTTTTTTTGAGGGGGACATTAAAGACAAAGAGAGTCTGACATCGGCTATGAAGGGCGCTGACTTTGTTTTCCATGCTGCGGCATTAAAGGAGATTCCATATTGTGAATCGTTTCCCATGGAAGCTGTCGAGATTAATGTAACTGGCACAAAAAACGTTATAGATAGTGCTATTGAGGCAGGTGTAAAAAAAATAGTGGTAGTAAGTTCCGATAAGGCATGCTATCCCTTAAGTGCCATGGGAATATCAAAGGCAATGATGGAAAAGGTTGCGCTTGCCATAGCTCGCTCGTCTGAAGAAAAGGAAAAGGCCGACAATACTCCATCTACTGCTATATGTGTCGTCAGGTTTGGAAACCTGATGGGTTCAAATGGAACAGTTGTTCCCTTGTTCGTGAATCAGATAAAAGCCGGGAAAGATCTTACCGTAACGAATCCTGATATGACCCGGTTCATGATGACTCCCGACACAGCTGTTGACTTGGCTCTTTTTGCATTAATGCACGGGAAAAACGGAGATATAATCCTTAAGAATGCACCATCTGCCTCTCTGGATACACTAACCAAAGCTCTGATTGAAATTTACGGTAATTCAAACAACAAGGTAAAGATTATAGGACCTCGCCCCGGAGAAAAGTTATTTGAAACCATGGCTACACAGGAAGAGATGCTGAAAGCAGAAAGTATTGGCGAGGACGACGATTCGGGAAAGTATATCAGAATTCCTGTAATTGCAGGTTTAGAGAATAAATCGGACAACACTGCTGTTTTCACCCCAGAAGATTTCAACTCACATAATGCCAATCGTCTGGATATTGAAGGAATGAAGCAGCTGCTCTCCACACTTGTGTAAACATATTACACTTTTCACTTCTACTAATCTTTTGCTCCTCCGATTACTGTTATTTTATTGTAAAGTAAAATTTTGTTCCAACTCCTGGTTCCGACTCAACCCATATATCGCCACCAAGGATATTTACGTATTCCTTGACTATGGAAAGGCCCAGACCGGTACCTTCAAAAATCCGCTGATTTCCGCTCTCTACCTGATAAAACCGAGAAAATACCTTTTCCAGGTTCTCTTTGGCAATGCCAATTCCTGTGTCCTGGACAAAGAAAATCATCTGTCCGCCATCTATCTTATAACCAAACTGTACAGATCCTTCTGTAGTGAATTTTATAGCATTACTAACCAGGTTTGAAAAAATCTGTTGCAATTTTGTCTTGTCAGTATAGATTTCTCTCATGTCGGGGGATGGCACTACAACTTTGAAGTCGAAAGAAAATTTCAGCTTGTTATAAAACATGTATACATCGTCGAGAACCTCATTAACGTCAAATGTCTCCTTATGAGGGGCAACCTGTCCGGCTTCGATTTTTGCCATATCAATAACATCATTGACAATATTCATAAGTCTGTAGGCACTACTGTTAACAATAGAGATATACTCTTTTTGTCTTTCATCGGTTACCTCTCCCATGAGGATATCTGTAAATCCTATTATTCCATTCATGGGGGTACGTATCTCATGACTTATATTTGCCAGAAAAGCGGTCTTTAATCTGTCGCTCTCTTCTGCCTTATCTTTTGCTGCTTTTAAACTGTTTATATTTGTAAGCCTTTCAATAAACATTCCTATGTTACTTGCAAAGATTTCCAAAATTAACAAATCTTCCAGTGAGTATGCGTTTGCATCGTGGTAATCCTGGACTGCTACTACTCCTGTTATCTTATTTAAAGTTGAGTCCATTAGCGGTGCCCCCATCCAAACAGGTGAATACTCTCCTATATCTTTCAGATTATACTCCTCCCTAATCTCCTTCTCTGTTTCTGCCGTCACACGTTTTCCCTTCCCAGTTATCCTGACATAATCGGTAAGAGTATTTTCCAGACACATAAGCTCATCGGTTTCAAAGTTATCATACTCGTCCACAAAATAGGGACAGCTGTATTTGTTTGCTTCTTTATTGTATATAGCTATATAGAAGTTATCGGCTTTTATGACCTTTTTCATTAAAGAGTGCACCTTGCCAAGAAATGTTCTGAGGTCAGTATTTTCCAGGGATATCCTTGATATGTCCAGTAATACCTGCTGAAGCTCTACTCTTTTCTTGCTCTGGGTCACGTCTCTCATTATGCCCCCTACTCCCTTTTTCCCTTTACTCAGATTTACGGGAAATTTCGTTATCTCATATATTCTCTCACCTAGTTTCTCCTCAGCTGAAAACAATACACCTTCTTCCAAGGCTCTTTTATCAGACGATGGGCATGGTGATATTAAATCTTCAGATGCTAGTTCCTGGTCGGTTTTATTAAGTATTTCTTCTTTGGTTTTACTGAAGAACCTACAGGTTGCTTCGTTTGCAATAATATACCTTAGCTGTTCATCTTTGACAAACATACAGTCACTGTTTGCATTGATAAATGTTACGTATCTCTCTTCTCCAAGTTTTAACGCATTTTTTGCATTCCATCCCGACAATCTGCTGATTAAAATACGTCCAAGCAACATCGAACCTATCGGATATATAACCAGAACCGGCAAGGCCATCTTTGTCAAAGTTATCCATAAAACCTCCTTTGGTAAAAAAACCGTGCAGGCAAGCATTACTATATGGGTCAACATGCTTACTTTGAATAGATCCAGAAGATAGTTTCCTTTCCTCCAGTCGGGATAGAATTTTTTCCAAAGTATTCCAATGGAACCAGATGTGACAATAACAGCAACTCCCATCCATACACCGGCACCTCCAAGATATATCCTGTATAATGCTGTAATAGTCATAGATATTATTGTAGGAATTGGTCCGAAGAAAAGTCCGGAATTTAAAAGAAGAATGGAACGTGTATCAAAAGTCAGCCCCGGAACAAGCACCCAGGGGGTCATCATGAGCACAATTCCAATTATGCCTATAGCAGTACCAAGAAAGTATTTGTAAAGTATTTTGATGAATCCATCCTCCTTTCTCCACACAAGATCGTATAACAAGCTGAATGCAAGCAGGATTGCGACATTTTGCACCAAGCCTAAAATCATTGAGTCGTTCATTTTCAGATGTTCATGATTACTGTAACAAATCTACTAATAAAAAAGCGGAAACTGAAATGCAGATTTTTAGATCTGCTTTCAATTCCCGCCTCGGTTTATTTTATTAGATTTCTCAATGGGTACACAATGTGCATCCCCATTAACTCCCAAGTACCCTATTTAAGTATCTCAGCAAGTTTATCCAATAATGCTTTGCCTCTTAGGTTTTTGCCAACTATTACACCATTTGGGTCTATCAGTACATTCTGAGGAATTGATCTGATGCCATATGATTTTGACACTTCATTGTTCCAGTATTTAAGGTCAGAGACGTGTGTCCATGTAAGACCGTCTTTCTTAATTGCATCGAGCCATTTTTGTTTTCCTTTTTCGTCATCTAGTGAGACTCCCAATACGGTGAATCCTTTATCTTTATATTGATTGAATGCGTTTACCACATTAGGATTTTCTCCACGGCATGGTCCACACCATGAAGCCCAAAAGTCTACAAGTACATATTTTCCTCTGAAGCTCGACAATTTAACAGGGTTTCCGTCAGGATCGTTTTGCGTAAAATCCGGAGCAACTGCACCTACCATTGTTTTTTTCATAATTTCAAGGCTTGCTGCATACTCAACACCTGCAGGGGAAGCCTTGATATCTGCTGTCAGACCGTTGTATAATGGAGCAACCTTATTGTATTCCGGAATAGATCCACCATAAGCTTTGATGGCTTCAAGACTGATGAAACTTGCAGGATTTGCTTTAATAAAAGCAAGGGTTGCTGCCTCTTTCTCAGCCATGATTGCATTATATCTGATTGTCAGAGGTGCCCTTACTGCCTCGTCTTGCTGTTTATCCTTAGGCAGGGCATTGTACTCGTCATTGAAGGCTTTCATCTTCAAATCAGAAGGTTTCAAGGCTTCCATATAAATATCGTTATCGGCATTTATCTTTGAACCTGATATCTTTGCATTTTTCAATGAGTCGGGGCTTGATACTTTAATAACACCGGCCTCAAGGTACATTGGAAGCTGGGCTGCTGTCCTGCTGCGCATGCCGGATCCTTTATAATTTATTACCAGATTTGCTTTAACAGGGGCATTTACTAATCCTTTGAATTCGAATTTCCCGTCAACAATAGCAGATGAGTCTGTAATGTTGTCAGTAGCTGTACGATATGCCAGGTATGCTTTTGCAGGTGCATTAAGCTTCCCAACCTCACCTTTAATTGTGTATTCTCCCTTCTGTGCAAATAGAGACATAGGAGCGAGCAATAGAATTGCTAAAATTGTTTTTTTCATTTAAAATTGATTTTTATTGTGATTGAATTTATTTTTTGTTTATACTATAAGTACACTTTATTAAGGGTTATCCCTAAATAATGTTGTAAAACTACAATTTTATTATCTTAATATACAAAAACAGAAACCGAAAGTGTGTGTTTTTATTACAAACTCGCGGTTTCTGCTTAGAGAAAAGAGGTTTTATTTACTCAACAACCTAATCTTTTCAATTACACTTGACTTTGTCTCAAGTAGGGATTCCCGTTTATCTGCGGTTACTGTTGGCAATAACTGGTCTATCCATTTTATTGAATAAGCCAACGCCTCAACATTGTCGCAATACCATGCCAATTGCTCTGCCATCATTTTTTTAAACTGATACCTCTCATCTCCTTTAAGGATATTAAAAGCCATCGCATTCTCAATCTCCTCAGCCATTGATGTCCAGTTTGAAAACTTATATTTTGCCGGTACCAGATAAGCTAGCCATATAGAAGCCTTAGGATGGTCGCTTTTTTGAGCATATTTTAGGACTGTCTCAAATTCAGGATCATCTGCAGGTGCCTTTTTGCCAAAAATATAGATTCTGGATTTTGCACCATATAAAACATCAATTTTTGACGACACAGCCTTTTCTCCATACAAACCAACAAACTTATTAAGGTTATCCATTACATATAAGGTTTGCCTGCTCACTGCAGATTCATCATATTTGAGATACAGGCTCCAATATGTTTTTGTGTACAGAGAATCCAATGAAAAATCGGGTGGGAAGATGTTTGACAAAACAGCTTGCTTTTTCTCTCTTAATCCGGCAATATGAAGAGTGTTAACATAAGAAACAATAAAACCGGCATCTCTCCTGCCACCGTCATAATCTCTGTTTTGTGCTGCCAGATTGTTTTTTCTGTCTATCCCCTGTCTGAATCTATCAAGCATCTCTCCTGCGGTTGATCTTCCCTCGGTCCTGTGCATTAGGTTACCATCGGAGTCTACAATCAAAAAAACAGGCTCAGTATATACTCCATAGATTTTGCTCAATCGCACTTTTTCCGGCCCTTCTGTATAATCGGCACTTATAAAACGTTCATTGACAAAATCAGCAACACTGTCTATAGTAAAAATATTGTTTTTCATATACAGACATGGAGAACATTTTGGTGACCCGAAATCTAAAAAAACAAGCTTTTTCTGAGCCTTTGCCGCTTTCAGGACATCTTCCAGAGGTACATTTTTTTGCAGGTTTACTTTTCTGGTCTGAGCATAAGCCAAGCCGGGAAGAGATAGAATAAGCAATGCTATAATGACATTTCTCATCTTATCATTTTTTAAGCCTTATACCGTCAAGACAGAAGTAGGAATTTATCAGGTCCTTACTGTTAGCATCTTTATACGAGCAGCTTGTGCTGAATACAACCTTCGTAACCATTCCAAGTGGTTTAAGATCCGCTGCAACCCATTCTGCCCTAATAAAGGCAAAAGCGGGATTCAGTGGGTCGGCACCCTTTCTGCAACACAGATATACTTCAACTGTACCAGTAAGTGCAGAGCCGTTATAGCCTTTGACAATTACTTTATAATAGTCACCGTCTAAGGTAAGTTTTCTTGTAACTCCTGTTGCGTAGGTATTCCAGATTGCTTTTGGAGCCGATGGTATATTGGGATTTGCTATAGAGGTTCCTGAGTTGGCTCCATAAGTCATTGCCAGATAGTTATAAGTGTTGTTCGCAAACAATGCAAGGTCAATTACAGCTGCTTTGTCCAGTGTGAAATAAGTATCTGTCTCATTGTCGGCACAAGCAACAGCATAGACTTCTGTCATGTTTCTGTATGCTGTATAAACACTCAGAATATTTGTATCTCTGGCAGCCTTGGTGTTTGTCCAGACAAAAGAGCGGTTGTTCTGGTTCGAATAAGCGAAGCCGCTAAAGGTTCCATCTGGATTCTTCTTAGTATTGAACCTTATTCCGCCGGAGGTAAATCCTCCATCCGGAACAGCATTTGTGTAAGTGCCTAGTTTCAATTCGTTGAAAGTAATGTCATTTGGAATTGAAACCAGTAATTCTGCTTTATCGGAGCAAGAATAAGTAAGTAATATGGCACTTGTGAGTATTGTAAATAATATTTTTTTCATATTAACAAGTTTTTAGTTGTCGTAACCCGGGTTTGGTTTAATTTGCTTATTTGTACTGGTTTCTGTTGACGGAATTGGCCAGCAATGTTTGTTTACATCTACAGGAGTAATGTCCGGTTTCAGAAGATAGAGAATTGGCAGATTGTTTTTCTTGAACCTTAGTGAGGCAAACCATTCACTACCATTCTCCATGTAAAGCTCCAGACAGTACTCTTTAAAAATCAAATCCATCAACTGTTCCCTTGTTGCCGGTGCAGCCAATGAGGCAAGAACCGGGTTGGTTCTCTTAGATCTCATTGTATTGATTGGTTCTATGCAACTTGCTATGCTCTCATTGGTTCTTGACTTCAACTCAGCCTGCATAAGATATAGTTCCGGATATCTGAAGTAATAAGTTGTAAACTTGTCATTCATGAGATCTGTGGATGCTCTTCCCTGTCTTGCAAGTTTTGTAGGACAAAAATAAAGTATACCGGTGGCACTGATGGCTCTTGCCCAGCCCATGGTCTGCGCAAATCTTGGATCTGCAGTGATCCATGAATCAAATTCCGGATAAAATGACTTTAGCGAAGAAGGGTTATTCTGATTGGCTGTACTCCATGCGTCACCCGCCTGAATTATAGTCTGAGAATATGAGCCCTCGCCATATGCCCTTCCTGCATTCTCTTCCATATACCTAGCCCACAATACCTCTTTTGAATCCCATGCATCGGTATACATTCTCTTCATGTCTGTATCCATTTTGAAAGTGGCAGGTGCTGTTGATATTACACTGTTTGTCAACGCTAATGCTGCAGCATAGTCACCAGTCCAGCCCCTGTTCATTAGAAGCTTTGCTTTTAGCACTTGCGCCATTTGTTTCGAAAGTCTCTTTGAAGAGGTATAATCTCCCAGATTCTTGATGCCTTCGTCAACATCGGCAAATATCTTTTCATAACTCTCTTTCACAGATATTCTTTCTGCAAATATATTAGTGAAGTTTGCAATCTCTTCCCTCCAAAGGATACCATACTCATCTTCGGCCCAATAGTGAGAGAAACACCACAATAAATGAGAATATACCCATGCTCTGAATGTTCTTGCCTCTGCAAGCATAACGACTTTGTCATTTGCTGTAGGAAATTTGTTATCTGGTAATCCGCTGATACCTATAATGGCTGCATTGGAGGCATTTATACAAGCAAACCATTGCTGCCAGTATGTAGAAAAAGTAGATTGAGTAGAGAGGTAACTCATATTGTAATATACAACTCCGCTAGCTCTTCCGACTCCTGCCTGTGATGAAAGTGCGCAGAATGGACTGCCGCCAAAGAAGTCACTTGTAGAACTTCCACTGCCTGTAGAGAGCGAAGCATACATTCCGTTAAGAACAGATACGGCACCATCATAGGTTGTTACTGCATTATCTACAACCAATTTATGGGGCGGTGTGAGTGAGAGGAACTTGTTGCATGAGGTGAGTGCCATTGTAGCAAAAACCACCAATATTATTTTATTTATCTTTTTCATTTTTACCACTCTATTTAAATGTTAATTTTAATCCTAAGCTGAAGGTTGTTGATGAAGGGTAAGCGCTATAGTCTATACCTGAACCAACTCCTATCAACTCCTGAGATGTCCTTGTTCCGACAGTGTAGCTTTGGGCCATATCTGTGCTTCCGAAGTTACCTTGTGGGTCGAATCCGGGATATTTGGTAATTGTCAACAGATTTGATGCCTGCATTGTTATATCTACGTTTGTCAGGAATTGTTTATTGAACCATCTCTTTGGTAATCTGTAGTTTAGATTTAACGCATTCAGTCTTATGAACGATGCATCAAAGATAAAGAAGTCACTAAGTCCGTTATATGTAGCAGTAAGACCTATTCTAGGTAATGCTGCCTGTGGATCATTGTTGAAGTTCCAGGCCGACTGCAGATAATTATATGCATTGTATGTGCTTGCACCTGCCGTTACAGCAGAATATGGGTAGTTCCACAGCCTTTTTGCACCATATGAGTATGTGAATACAGCAGATGCATAAAAGTTCTTGTATGTAAAACCAATATTGAAACCTCCGTAAAACTTAGGATTGAAGTTCCCAAGTATAACCCTGTCTGTCTTGGTTATTACACCATCTCCGTCGGTATCCATAATATAAGGATCTCCGGGTACCTCCCTTGCAAGTCTGTAATTCAATTGTGCACCGGTTGTTGGATTAATTTTCCTTAAAGCAAAAATCTCCTCAGCGGTGGTAAAATATCTTCCTGCAGATTTATATCCGTACCAGTCACCAAGTTTACCGCCTGCAACAAGCTTTACATATTCATAATAATATGGCATTACAATCTCTTTCTGGATTCCATCGAGCTTGTTCACAATACTGCTGTTTGTTGCAATATTGAATCCTAGCTCCAGGGTCATATTAGTATTCTTGATAACATCTCCTCTTAGTTCAAATTCCCATCCTTGATTTGTTATGGATCCTACATTCTGGTTTATTGTCTGATAAGATGAGTTTGTGGGAACCGACCCTGTGTATATAAGGTTGTCCACTCGTTTACTGTAATAACCAACAGTTCCTCTCAGTCTCTCTTTAAGCAATCCAAAGTCTATACCTACGTCTGTGGATGTTGTATTCTCCCATTGCAAAGAGGGGTTGCCAAGATTATATGGTTTTATACCAGGTTGTTCGGTATATGGTGCCGCAGAGAGAGTAGTCATCCAGTCGTAATAGCCAAGGTTTTGAGAACCTGATTTACCCATCGATAGTCTTAACTTAAGGTAAGGAACTATATTATTGATGGGTTGCATGAATTTCTCCTCAGATATTATCCATGCCAGAGCTCCTGAAGGGAAATAACCCCATCTGTTGTTCGGACCGAATTTTGAAGAACCGTCTGCCCTGAATGTGGCTGTTACGAGATACCTGTTCATATACTTGTAATTCACCCTGGCAAAGAATGAAGCCAGAGCGCTGCCATATTCATCGCTTCTTCCACCTGTAGTGGCAGCGCTGTTTATGTTTATAAGAACCACCTCATCCGGAAAGCCTTCTCCATAAGCGTTTTGCGTTTTGTATTTAAACAATTCCGTTGATTGTCCCAGAACGGCAACAATGTCGTGCTTGCCTATGACTGCTGCATAATTCAAAGTGTTGTCCCATACCTGAGTCGAGTACTCTGTGTTTGTAAGCGATCTGTAATTATATGCGGAGTTATAACCCTGGGTACCTTTCTTGTTAAAGATGTCGTTTGACGAACCAGAAAAGTTGATAGTTCCTGCTGATCGGAATTTCAAACCCGGTAATACCTTCAGTTCCAGATATGCTGTTCCGTTAAGTCCCTTTCCAACACCATCGTTTCTGTTATATAGTGTTATAAAAGGACTTTCGATAGTTGTATTTGTTGGTACAATATTTATGCTACCATCGGGATTATATGCCTGAAAATCTGGTCTGAATCTTGGTATGCTTTTCATCAAGGCATCTTTGTTGTTTGCTGTCCTGGTAGATCCTGATAATGTGATTCCTATCTTGACAGCCTTCCCAACATTTGTCTCAAAATTCATTCTACCTGTGTACAACTGGCTTTTCCCGCCTTTAACCAATCCATTGATGTCTGTATAACCAAAAGATAAATAGTAGTTTGTATTTTCAGTTCCACCTCTTACAGAGAGGTCAACCTGGCTTGTTACAGCAGGCTGTGTCATCTCTTCCCACCAGTCTGTATCTCCTGTCATATATGCATCTGAACGAAGTTCCAGCATTTGAGGGGTCCACTGGCTTGTGTTTATTTTGAGGAACTTGGTTTCATCAAAGAAAAACTTCTCGCTGTATCCCAAGTTACCATCTATATTAATTCTTTGTCTTCCAAGTGTTTCTGTGAAGGCTTTATATTCACTGACATTTAATGTCTTAAGGTCATTTGAATTTAATGTCTGTATACCTGTTTTGAAGTTCAGGTCTATCGTAGGAGCCTGTCCTTTGATCCCTCTTTTAGTAGTGATCATAACAACTCCGTTTGCAGCTCTTGAACCATAAATTGCTGTTGCAGATGCATCTTTGAGAATATCGATGCTCTCAAGGTCGGAAAGGTTAAGGTTAAACAGACTATTGGTAATATCTCCGGTTGTATTTGAAGAGTAATCCGGAACACCATCAATAACCCAGAGAGGTTGTGTTCCTGAGCTTGAAAGAGTTGACACACCCCTTATTGTAACACTTATGGGAGATGTGGGAGAGGCTGATTGAATCATTACATTCACACCTGCTGCTCTACCCTGAAGCATACTCTGAACACTGGCACCCATAGGTACCGATTCAATTTCCTTACTGCTTAATCTTGATACAGCACCTGTAGCATCCTTTATGGTTGTCGATCCATAACCTTGTACTACAATCTCATTAAGATATTCTGTAGCATCGTTTAATGTTATCAGTTTAAAATTAGAAGTGTTTGCAGGATTAAAATCCATATCAACTCTTTGATATCCAAGACAAGAAATTGTTATCTTGCGTGAATTGACAGGTACTTGAAGGGTGAAGTATCCGTCAAGATCTGTAGATGTTCCCTTTTTTGAATCAACAACCAACAAGTATGCTCCTATAACTGGTTCATTACCTTTGGAAGAGATGACTCTGCCTTTTATAACCATAAAATCTGTCTGTTGTGATTTTACGGTTGAAGGATTTGTTTCTCTCTTGCCCGCAGGTAATGCTGGGTTGGATTCGTCAGAAAATTTTTCAGGTGAAATTATAATTTGCTTTTCAACAATCTTATAACTATAACCTGTATTTTTCAACAGCAGATTCAAAACAGGGGTGATCCCCATTTTTTTTGCATCGATAGATACCTTCCGGTTTGCGTCAACCATATTGTTGTTGTATACAAATGTGAAGGTTGTCTGCTTTTCTATCG
This sequence comes from Bacteroidetes bacterium GWF2_40_14, assembly GCA_001769195.1. Classification (GTDB taxonomy): domain Bacteria; phylum Bacteroidota; class Bacteroidia; order Bacteroidales; family UBA932; genus Bact-08. Next base: position 42,027 of record MEOK01000017.1, read on the forward strand.
CCTTTAATACCTCCTTAAGAGTGGAGTTTTTAAAAGTAACAGAAATTTCTTGAGCATCAACTCTGTTTGTCACAAAAAGAAGACAAAACAGAACCACCAGAAAAGCGAGGAGTTCCTTAATTCTGGAGAAAGGAATAGTTTTTCTCATAAATGTTTATTTTGGGTTAAGTATTACCTCTAATACACTACTCGGTAGATTTCCCCTCAAAAAACATCCTTTTTTTTAGAATTTTTTCAAGGTTATTCTGGTATCGTCAATGTTATATTTGATATTTGACGAAAGTCTAAGAATTTCTAATACCTGTGTAATTGATTCTGACTTGAAATTTGCAGTAAACCTGTAATTGAGAATAGATGAATTATTTATGGTAAATTTAACGCCATACCATCTTTCCATCTTCTTAATAACTTCGTCCATAGGGGAATCATCAAATAAAAGATATCCCTCCTTCCATGCAGTGTTGTACTCTATGTTGGCATTTTTCACCAATGTGGGTTTTTGTTCGTCCGGAATTACAAGCTCCTCTGCAGGATGCATGATAATTTCCTTTTTGTCTTGATGCAGAAGCGAGATTTTCCCGGAAATTAGTGTAACAATCAACTTGTTATCATTTGAGTAAGAGGAGAGATTGAATGATGTTCCTGTTACTTTAACCGTATAACCTTTTGATGTCTTTACATACATTGGCCAGTTTTTATCTGAAACAACCTCAAAGTAACCCTCTCCTTCAATTTCTATTTCTCTTTTATCCGAACTGAATTTCTCAGGACATTTTATTGAACTTGAGCTGTTAAGCCATATTTTACTACCGTCCGGAAGATTCACTATGCCTTTGACGCCTGTGTTTACAATGTACTCAAATGTAGCCATTACCTGTTTGTCTTCCTCTTTCTCCTTGTTGCCAAACAACATATATGCACCAAAGAGAGAGAGTGCAAGTATCAGGACTGCTGCAATTCTGTAGATCTCACTCAAACTTGTATAGTACTTTCTTTTATTATTTCTAAATGAAGCTTTTGACTCAGATGTTTCCTTTGAAGCATCTAAAGATTTAATACCTTCAAGCACCCAATAATTCTTCAGCTGACTATATAGTTTTTTATTTTCGTCGTTCTGGTCAATCCAGTCAAGCACCTGATTCTTTTCATCATCACTGGCCAAACCCGAAATGTACTTTAAAATCAATTCCGTGTCAATTCTGTTTTCCATATTTATAATACACTTATAAAAATATTTACCCTCATATCTAATCTATAAAGTCCTTCAACCTTATCCTGAATAATTTCAAGGCCTGAGAAATATGATATTCCACTACCTTTATCGATATCCCTTTACTATCCGCTATCTCCTGATAGGTCATACCGTGCATTCTGTTCATGATAAATGTGTTGCTTACTTTTTCCGGTAGTTCCTTGTATGCTTTTTTTATATATTCTTCCAGTTGAAATTTTATGACTACATCGGAAGAATCGTCAGTCAGTGATATAATGCTTGCTCTGTACTCCTTTTGTAACATCTCATTTTTTATCCTCTTGTCATTAGCCAGCTTTCTGAGCAGGTTAAGACAACGATTTTTTACAATGGAGTAGAGATATGGTTGTATTGGAAACTCCTTGTCTAACAGTTTGCGTTTCTCCCACAAAGCAATAAAGGAGTCCTGAACAATATCTTCTGCCAATGCTTGGTCGTGCAGATACTGGATAGAATAGAAAAGAACCTTTTTGTACTCCTTGCTGTACAAAGTATCAAAAGACCTCCTGTCCCCATTGATAATGGAAATCATTAATTCTTTCTCGTCCGGTACTTTCTCCATTAGATATTATAACTAGACATTATTCTTGCAAATATATACTTTTTTGGGTTCAAGTTGAAAAGTAGGTGGAGCAGTAAATTTCAAGAGAGGGCAAAAGTTTGGATTATTTTCAGTCCAGGTGTGGATTTTTGGATACTGCACCGGGTTTACCTTCTCATGCAAGCATCCTTCAAATTCCACAACTGGATCTGCTTTTGCCAAATTTTTGCTCAATTAATATTTTTAACCATATCTGCTCCACCTACTTTTCATTTGACACATCAGCCCTATGCTTTCATGGCCAAACGCTCATTATCAATATATTAGTAAAACTATAAAAATTTATAATTGCTTAATAATCAATACTTGGCCATGAAAGCATAGGGCTGAAATTGGTATGTAAAAAATATACGGGGCCCCAACCAGGGTCCCCGTATATTTTTTATATCTCTGGATTCATCGGGTACACAATGTGCGTCCCCATGTACCCCATGTACACATTTATACCGCAGCAGCTTGTGTAGAATCTACGAATACTCTCGTGGCCAACTCTTTGTCCAGAAGATATATTGCCTGACCATCCTCTCCTATAAGGCTAAGCTGATCCAGGATTGCCTGTACATTCTGCTCCTCCTCTGCCTGTTCGTTGATAAACCACTGAAGCATGTTTGATGTGGCATGATCTCTCTCGTTTAAGGCAGTCTCATAGCAATTGTGAATCATATCTGTTACCTTGCATTCATGATTGTAGGTCTCTTTAAATGCATCTTTTATTCCTTTCCACTCAGTTGGCACCTTTGCAATTGCCTCTAACTTAACTACTCCCCCACGTCCTACTATATAGTCATAAATTTTTAAAGCATGGGTTACCTCTTCCTGATATTGTACTCTCATCCAATTTGCAAATCCTTTAAGCCCTTTTGTCTGGAAATAAGCCGACATAGATAAATACATATATGCTGACCAAAATTCTGCATTGATCTGTTTGTTCAATACTTCTTCTACTTTGTTATTAAATCTCATAATTATAATTTTTAGTTTTTCAATGGCTTTTGAACTGCAAAATCTGTACCACTTAAAGCAGGTATAAGGTAAGGTAACGGGGACGTATATTGTGTACCCAAAAGAAGTTTTTACTACATTTGCATAAACATTCAAAAACCTGTATAACATGTTTATCGCAGTAGATTTCGATGGCACTATAGTAAAGCATAAGTACCCCCAGATTGGGGATGAGATTCCATTCGCTATTGATACTCTTAGGCTAATCCAAAGCGAATTAAAGCATCAGATAATTCTTTGGACTGTACGTGAGGGTGAGCTGCTGGATGCAGCTGTAGAATTCTGCAGAGTTAGAGGACTTGAATTTTATGCAGTAAATCAGAATCATCCGGAGAGCACAATGGTAAACGCTCCACGTAAACTTATGGCAGACATGTTCATAGATGACAGAAATTTTGGCGGAATGCCAGACTGGGGCTTTATTTACAATGCTTTAAAGGATCGACCCAAGGAGTGCCTGTCGGTAAACATTTTCAATCAGGCAGAACAATCCTTGCCAAAAATTAAAAAACGCGGCCTATTCAGGTAAATGAGACCTTTCTGCAATTGCCAGAATTATGAATATCAGGAACATGCAGTTCCTCATCTTTTTATAAGCTATCTTAACTTGCGTTTTAATGGTATTAACAGATATTCCCAATGTTTTTGACACTTCTTTGTAGCTTAAATCATCAATAACACTCATAATGAATATTTTTCTGCAAGAAGGTGGTAATTCATTTATTTTCTTGTTTATAGCCCGTATTTTTATTTCGTTTTCTTTCACGGAATTTGTAAAAAGCTCATTATCTTCGATTGATATCCAATTATCGCTTTCATGTAAAATTTTCTCGTTGTGTTTGGCAATTATTTTGTTGTGCCTTATATAATTTAAAGACATGTTCTTGACGATTTTCCTTAAGTAGGCACCAATAATTGACTCTTCAGATAAATTTTCCCTGTTTTTCCACAAATAAATAAACGCTTCCTGAATAATATCCTCGGATGATTGAGCATTATTCAAGTATGCCATTGATAAAAAGTATAATTCTCTGGAATATCTGTGGTAAATAATTTCAAAAGCTCCGATATCACCATTAATTAGCCTGTTCGTCAATACTCTATCGTAATTAAATTCATTGACTGACATTTTACTAATAATAATCCATCATACCATTAATAGTAAATATAGCACTTAATTCTGGAGTAGGGTGAAGCTTCACCCTATTTGATATTTATGTGCTTTATTTTATGTAAAACAGAAATAATGAAAGAAAGCGCAAATAACAATAACAAGAAAGTATACAGAAATCTCATCAAAATATTAAAGAATTCTGATATCGATTCAAATACAGATAGTATCTATTATAAGTTAATAACAAGATTATATAGTATAATATCTAAAGAAGAACCTGATTACGAGCTTTTACTCAAAAGAATTTTCAAAAGCATACCTCAAAAAAAAACCGGAAGAAATATCTTTGTCCGGAACAGATATTTTGCGTATGCGGCAAGTATTGCAATTTTATTATTTGCTGTGTTTAATTACAGTGAAAATTTCAAAAATATTTTTTACTCCGCTAAAACCCGCGAAGTTATAAATAAGATATCCGAGGTTCCAAAAAGGTATAAAGCGACTCTGATAATCAATGACAGTTGCTCTGTGAGAATAGAGAAGGATTCTGTCGCATACAGCGGAAACAAACTTGATAAAAGCATCGTTAACATTGTTGCTGGGTTAAAAATTTCAGACAGGTCAGAAATTCAAATGCACTCTTTATTAATTCCTAAAGGGGGTGAGTTTTTCCTGATTTTGCCCGATGGAACAGAGGTGCATCTCAACAGCAATTCAAAATTAAAATATCCAAGTAAGTTTTCTGAAGATAAACGAGAGGTTTATCTGGAAGGAGAGGCATTTTTCTGTGTAAGTCATTCAGATGGTATTCCGTTCTTAGTTATTACCAATAAAAGTATAACTAAAGTTCTTGGTACTGAGTTCAATGTCAAGTCCGATTCATTAATTAATCAAGTTACTCTTTGTAGTGGCTCTGTTGAAATAGAAAATCTACTGGCAAAGACCAAGATAATCATCAAACCTGAAGAACAAGCTACAATCACTAATCAAAAAACAGATATAGAAATAGTAGACTCATATGAAATAAGAGCTTGGACAGAAGGCAAATACTATTTTAGAGAAAAAACCCTGAAAGAGATTACAGATAAGCTAAATGAATGGTATGATGTCGATTTTCAATTCAAGGAAAATCGCACAAAATCAATCTTGTTCACAGGGATGATTAATAGAAATAACATCCTGAATGAAATTTTTGAATTATTCGAAACCAGCTATAACCTTAAGTTCCGGGTAAATGACTATGGAGTATTGATTATTGAAAACCCCGATAACAGCTGAAAAACCTCCTTTACTTAATAATATATGATATGAAAAAAATTCAATTTAAACCTCGTTACGACAGAGAGAAATGGAAAGTTCTTTTCATGAAAATAAGTTTGTTGTTAACGCCTCTGTTATTTGCCGCATCATCCTATTCAATCGGTTATGAAGAGTTATTGGCACAGAAAAAAGTAACTCTAAATGCAAATCAACTGCAATTGGGAAAAATATTTAAAGAAATCGAGAATCAGACAAAATTAACGTTCTTCTTTTCAAACAATTGTGTGGACATTACTAAAACTGCATCAATAAATGTAAAAGATGAAACACTGGAAAACGTGCTAAATACACTCATTAGCAATAAATATACCTACGTTTTGAAGGACAACTATATAGTTGTAAGTGAAAAGCAGAATCAACAACCTCAGAAAAACACAAAAAAAATAGTCGAAGGAACTGTAAAAGACAAAAAAGGAGAGCCCCTCATAGGAGTCAACATCATTGTCAAGGGAACAAAAATTGGATCGACAACAAATGAAACCTGACAATTCAGAATTGAAATACCGGAACTCAAAGAGGTGACTCTTGTGTTCAGTTATATAGGTATGGACAAACTTGAAACCAAGTATACGGGCCAGGAAAAAATCATTGTAATTATGGTTGAAACTCTGGCAACAATTTCCGACGTAGTTGTAACAGGATATTTTACTGCGAATAAAAAAACTTATACTGGCTCTGCAACTACTATAAGTGCGGCAGATATTGCAAAAATCAACAGTGGAAACCTGCTTCAGACAATTCAGGTTCTGGACCCCTCATTCAGGATAATTGAGAATGTAGACCAAGGTTCCAACCCAAACGCATTGCCCGAAATTGAGCTTCGTGGGAGCGGCAGTTTACCGGGCCTAAAAAGTGAGTTCCAATACAGCCCCAATATGCCCACATTTATTCTGGATGGCTTTGAAGTGTCTGCACAAAAGATTTTTGACCTGGACCCAAGCCGCGTTTTATCAATTACCCTCCTTAAAGACGCGGCTGCTACAGCAATTTATGGATCAAGGGCGGCAAACGGAGTTGTTGTTGTAGAGACAAAAACACCAGAAAAAGGAAGAATTCAGATAAATTATAAAGGAGATTTTAAAACATCTTCGGCAGATCTTTCCGGTTATGACCTGTTAAATGCATCTGAAAAACTTGATTACGAACTGCTCGCGGGAGTATATCCCGGCTCAAACAGGGTGAGCGATATGGAGCGTAATATGGACGAGTACTATCAGAAGAGACGACTAGTGGCAATGGGTTACAACACAGACTGGCTTGTTCAGCCAATTGACCCGTTTTCAATTGCTCATAAACACAGCCTCCAGGTTGAGGAAGGGGGCGAGAATTTTCGCTACAACCTAAATATGTTTTATGACAAAGACAATGGCGTAATGAAGGAGTCATCCAGGGACCGTCTTGGAATAGGTGTTTATTTTCAGTACAGATATAAGAATCTGCTATTTATGAACAACCTCACATACAACAATGTGGTTGCAAAAAACTCTCCTTACGGATCCTTCAGCGAGTATGCAAAGGTTAACCCTTATTTGCCGTATAAAGATATTAACGGAAACATCGTCAAATTTTTCGAGTATGTAAATACTCCAAACCCGCTATATAACGCTAATATTGGTGTGATTGACCAGGAGGCATATGACGAAATAATAAATAACTTTAAGCTGGAGTGGAGAATTGCAGATGGTATCAAGCTTAAGAATACCATTGCATTCAGCAAAAAGGTATCAAACAATAAATTGTTTTACCCAGCCGATCATACTATATTCCGTGATCTGTATAACAGCCAGATAGGATCAGAAAAAGATAAGGCCGGCCTATATAGAAACGAATATGGGGAAGGAGTTTCATTCAACGCCAATTCGGTCTTCTCCTATTTTAAAGAGATTAAAAATCACTATATTACATTTAATGGAGGGTTTGAGATGATTACCCAAAGAGGAGATCTAAATGTTTTTCAGACAAGAGGGTTTCCAAACAGCCTTCTGGCCTATCCAAGTTTTGGGACCTCATACGATATGGTTTCAACCGGATCGGGTGGAACCAAACCGGGTGGATCGGAAGACATTCTTAGATCAGCTGGATTTTTCGGAACATTTAATTACTCATGGAAAAACAAATACTTTGTAGATTTTTCTGGTCGTGCAGACGGTTCTTCCAAATTCGGAGCCAACAACCGTTGGGCAAAACTATGGTCTGCAGGTGTGGGCTGGAACATTCATTACGAAAATTTCCTAAAGGACTCGAAAGTTGTAACAATGCTAAGGTTGAGAGCTTCCACCGGTTTTACAGGAAGCCAGAACTACAACCCGAACCAGAGTCTTACTATGTTTGACTACATAAGAAACTACTACTATCAGAGAAACTATGCCGGAGCTCAGTTAACAGCAATGGGAAATGAAAATCTCAAGTGGCAGAGAACAAGGAAAAACAATTTCGGAATGGATTTGGAGCTATTCAGCAAACGCTTTACTGCAACTTTTGACTACTACATAGATGACTCAAAAGATGCACTCACCCAGGTGACCCTCCCACCTTCTCTTGGGTTCTCATCTTATACAGAGAACCTGGGGCAGGTAAGGAATAGCGGATATGAGATCAAACTTAATATCGGAATAATCTCCAACAGCTCGAACGGGCTGTACTGGTCTCTGTTCGGCAGCGCCGCTCATAATAAAAACACCCTGCTCAAGATATCCAACTCATTGGATGCGTGGAATACTGAGCAAGATGCCATTGTCACAAGCAAACCAAAAGTACGCTTTATTGAGGGTCAGGATATGAAATCTATCTGGGTGGTTCCATCTATGGGGATAGATCCGGCAACAGGAAGCGAGGTGTTCCAAAAGCTAAACGGAGAATACACAACCACATGGAGCGCCGCAGACCAGATTGTAGGAGGAACTATGACCCCCGACCTGTTTGGGAACCTTGGAACACAATTTATTTACAAACAGTGGCAACTCAATCTTTATCTGCTTTACAGTCTGGGAGGACAGACCTACAACCAGACACTGGTAGACAGAGTAGAGAATGCTGACCCTAATTTTAACGTAGACCGCCGGGTATTTGAAGGCAGGTGGAAAGTACCGGGAGATATCTCCAGATTTAAAAACATTGCTGACCTGAGCGTAACTAAACCAACCTCACGCTTTATTGAGGATGATAATTTCATCCGCCTGAACTCAATCAATGTATCTTATGAATTTGAAAAGAGACAACTTGAGAGACTTAAGCTCCAGAGGCTTAAGATCATTTTTTACGCCAACGATGTGTTTAATATTTCAACAGTTAAACAAGAGAGAGGCCTGAGTTATCCGTTTGCAAGAAGCTTTACGTTAACATTTCAAATTGGCATCTAAAAAATATATCGATATGAAAACATATAATAAAATATTATTTGTCACACTGTCAACCGTTTTGCTGCTTTCTAGCTGCAATGGATGGCTGGACATCTCTCCAAAATCTTCTCTTAAAAAAGAGGATTTGTTTAAAACCGAAGGTGGTTACTTAAATGTTTTAAATGGAGTGTATATCGGAATGGTAAACGATCGTCTCTACGGTCAGGAACTTACATACGGCTTTATGGATGTGCTTGCTCAATATTATAATAACATTCCCAGCACACCTCTGCACAAATATGCAAACGCCTCAAAGTACAAATACGAAGAGGCAGCTACAAAGGGCATCATAACAAACATATGGAATTCTATGTACAACAATATTGCAAATTGTAATGTTATTCTGGACAATATAGATGCAGATAAAGAGATCTTTACCGATAACAACTATAACCGCGTAAAGGGAGAAGCTTTGGCACTGAGAGCATTTATGCACTTCGACCTGCTTAGGATGTTCGCCCCGGCATATAATACTGCAACTAAAAATTTGTCCGGAATCCCATATGTAGATAAATTCACAAACATAAGGATTCCATTTTCGTCAATAGATGCAGTCTGCATCAGGATCAAACAGGATCTTATCGCAGCAAGAGATCTGCTTAAAGAGTTTGACCTTATGGGGCCTGTGGATGAGACTGTAGACGCCTCTCTCTCATACACTGTAGCAGACAGGAAAGCCTGGTTCAATTACTATGCAGCAACTGCTCTTCTTGCAAGACTCAATCTATATATGGGAGATAAGGTAGCGGCTCTTGGGTATGTAGATGAGATAACAACAGACCACGCAAAAACAAAGATATCGTGGTCGCAGCAAACCCAATTCTACTATTACTTCTACTCACGAGAGAGAATATTTGGAGTTTTTATTGTGCTGGATCCGTATATGAAGAGCAAGGTAACCGATTACTTCGATATCGCAACTGCAAACAATAACAACATCCTAAAGGTGAGCATCCAGAGAACTATGGAGCTTTATGAGACATCAAGCGGGGGAGCATCAGACTGGAGGTATCTGGACTGGATGAGCAAAACAGACGATAACTATATCACAAAGTTCAATACATTATCCGGAATCCCGGTCCTTAAACTGGCAGAGATCTATCTAATAGGAGCTGAGTGCACAATGGTGAGCGACCCCGTGAAATCTCTCTCCTACCTAAACACAATCCGCACAAACAGGGGACTTCCCGCTCTGCAGTCAAATGCGAATCTCTCAGATGAGATTCATAAGGAGTACGTAAAAGAGTTTCTTGGCGAAGGACAACTGTTCTATTTTTATAAAAGAAACAGTTACGGAAACATCCCTTACTGGGGCACACCGGTTGACAATAAAGAGTACGTGTTCCCTGTTCCGGACAAAGAGATGGAGTTCAATAATTAATATAGACAACAGCAAATATTATAAAACTTTAATATATGAAGAAGATAATTACATTATTGATAGGTATAATTTCTTGCTTATTGATAACATCTTGCGAAAATGATATTCAGGGGTTATATTCGGGTGAACATGCAGTATATTTTTCTGACTATAATTCTTCTGCAGATAGCGTAACTTACTCTTTTATAGGCAAAAACAGAGAGCAGGATACTGTTTTTCTGAATGTTCGTTTACTTGGCAACATGCTTACCTCTCCATCAAAAGTAGTTGTGAGAGTGATTCAGGGGAAGACAACTGCAATATCTGGAAGCCACTTTGAGGCAATAAAGCCTTATTACGAGTTCGGGGTAAATACATTTGATTATAAGCTGCCAATTATTTTAAAGAAGCACAACGATCTCAATTCGGGAGCCTTTGTTCTGGCTCTGGAGATAGTAGAGAGTGAAAATCTTTTGGTGGCCTTCAAGGAGAAATCAAGTGTGAGAATAAGGTTCTCCAACATCTTCATGAAACCATCTATCTGGGATGCTACTCTGGCTCCTGTATTCGGAATTTACTCAAGAACAAAGCACGCAATATGCATGGATATAATGGGACGGCCATTCCCGGAGACTCTTGTAGCGTTTAATCTTGAGCGGAACCTCTGGAGAAATTTCGGATGGCAGTGTAATGCCTACTTTAAAGACAACATTGTGATGGACAATGACCTTGTTCCACCTGCACGTATTTTACCTTGGTTCTAAACTAGTAAACCATTTTTAAAAGTTTTAAGTTATGAAAATCATAAAAATATTAATTGTCTGTACATCTCTGTCGGCACTTTTCCTCTCTTGTGTCAAGGATGACGGAAACTATGTCTATAACGAAGTAAATGATGTGGTGATATCTGGAATTGAGGCAAATTATGTAGCAATAATGCTGGACTCATTCACGATTACACCAGCTTTGAACAGGACCCTTACGGCAACTGAAGCCGATCTTGAGTACTCGTGGACAATTTACAACTCAATGAATACCTACAACTTTCCGGATACTCTTGCCAAAACAAGAAATCTGAAAATATTGGTCAGTACAATCCCCGGAACATATAAAGTTTCTTACAATGTGTATGATAAAAACACAGGAGTGAGATACAGATATGAATTCAATGTTGTAGTCACATCGGAACTGCAAAGGGGCTTTCTAGCCCTGAGTGAACTCAATGGCAAAGCTAATGTTACATTCATCGGAGTTAGCGGAAAAGTTTACCAGGATATTTACGACAACATTAACGGAGAGGCTGTTGGCACAAACCCTGTATCCATCTGCTATACATACCAGGCCCCTATCGACTATGTTGCAATACTCTGCAACGACACCAGAGGCGGAGTCTACATTAGCAGTACATCCTTTAAAAAGCTATTCGACTTAAAGGATTTCTTCTACGACAATCTTACAATAACCAATCCGCAAGCGTTTGTGGTTCAGGAGTACTATGGCTCTGTCTCTGATTATCAGGCCAGTGGTTCAAAACTCTTTCTTACTGCAGATAACAAGCTCTACTATAGGGATGCCAACTACAACACAACAATAGATGGTGTATCTACCCGTATTGAGACAAAATTCTATAGTGCCTTTCCCGGAGACTATGAGATAGCTCCTGTTTCGTTCCAGGCGCTGGGGCGTGAACTCTTCTACGACAACAAGTACAAGAAATTTATGTACATAGCAGATTATGCCAAACCAAATCTAATGGTAACAGCAGCCAAACCTACCGGTATATTTGACCCTGCAAATGTAGGTCTGGATTTTGTGTGGGGCAAATTTACTATAAGCGCGCGCAATACATACAACTGCAATTCCATATTCAAAGATGGCAGCGGAAACTACTTCTATCTCAAATTTGATATGACCAACAAAGCAGCAGTTACTCCACTTAAAAAGGTTGCAATTCCTGCAGGGTTCAAAATTCGTGAAGCTAAAACTTTCGCCGGAAACTCGTTGCAAGACTACATATATTTTGCAGTTGGCAGTAAGGTCTATGTTTTTGACTGTATCCTCAATCAGGAGCGTGAGATATATGACTTCGGAACAGGTAAAAGCGTAGATAATATCCGTTGGCACGAAGCCGTCCTAAGTTCCAGGATAATGCATGTTTGCACAAGCACTACCGGATCTACAGGCAGAACCGGCAGCATATACGAAATGAACGTTGCCACAGATGGTATACTCTCCATTAAAAATGCCTACACAAATGTTTGTGGCAGAGTTGTGAGTACACACTGGAAAAACTAGAAACTTAAATAACAATTAATAAAAAACAAGATTATGCGAAAAAAATTATTTACACTTCTACTGTTACTGATAACCGTATGTGGTTTTGCACAAAACAAGGTAATCTTCAAGGGAACCGCCCCGCTTAACGGTAAGGACAAAGAGGTGGAGGTTAAAGAGAATAACAGAACAATTGCCGTATTTCCGGTAAAAGAGGATGGAACATTTTCCGGAGAGCTAGCTCTGGATAAGGTTAAACAACTCTCTTTAAACTACAGCGTTTGCGCCCTTCCTATAATTGCCAAGCCCGGACGAGAGATAACCATTACTTTTGGTTCGCAGCCAAAAACCGGAAAATTCATTGGCAGCCCAGAGACACAATACTATCTGGATATGCGCTTTCTTGTCTATCCTGGAGATCCCGCAATTATATTCAGTATGCCTTGGCACGTCTATAAAAAGTATCAGTCAGATGCTCTGGTTACCAAGATGAGGTTCAGCGAAATTTTCTGTATGGCATACAACGATATTCCCCCATTGTTCAAAAAAGAGGTTGAGCAGTATAACAAATACTCGAACTACGGACTTTTTATCATGTGGCCCCAGTTTTACATGAATACAAATAAATTAACCGAATTTAAGGAGGAGGCAGACTGGAAGGCACATCTGGAATCTCTTTTTGAAAAAATTGAGTGGAACGACCCTTTCCTTTTGGGAATTCCGGCTTATATTAGTTTTGCCGAATATTCTATGAATGAAAAGATTAAGAAGATGGATCCAAGTAAATCGTTCCTGATGAACGCCTATAGCCATCTTAATACCTCTATAACAAACAAAGAGGTAAAAGAGTATTTTATGTATCACTATACCAATAAATATCTAAAAGATGAGTCATCTGCAAACAGAGGGGCCGCCATAGAGATATTTAAGGCCAATGTAACAAATGAGAGGTTCATTGCTCAAGTCGAGAAGATTCTTGCAGATGCAAAACAGTTTGGAAGCGACGCTCCTGCATATGATTTTACACTTGAGGACGTTAATGGCAAAATGGTAACACTAAGCAGCTTTAAGGGCAAAGTTGTCTATATGGACTTCTGGGCAACCTGGTGCGCTCCTTGCCGTGCAGAGATTCCTCACATGAATAAAATGAAAGAGGAGTTAAAAGATAATAAGGATATAGTTGTTATTTGCATCTCTACCGACCAGGACAGGGACAAAGATAAGTGGAAACAGATGGTGAAAGAAATGGGAATGACCGGTTACCAATTATTTGCCGGAGATAAAAATCCTGATATCCATAAGTTCTATAAAATTACCGGAATTCCACATTTCACAATGATTGGAAAGGACGGTAAGATTTATAAAAACATGACCATTCGTCCTTCTAATCCGCAAACCAAGTCGGTTTTATTGGACCTGGCAAAATAATTACTGTTATTATTTAGTTGTTCATGGCAAGGCCGGCATATCGCCAGCCTTGCCTTTATTTGTAGAAATATTTACTACATTTGCTAAGAATATTCTTTAAAATCTTAGCGATGAAAGGCATTGTACTGGCCGGAGGTTCCGGAACGCGTCTATACCCAATAACCAAGGGCGTCTCAAAGCAATTGCTACCAATATATGATAAACCGATGGTTTATTATCCTATTTCTGTCTTATTCCTTGCCGGAATCAGAGAGATACTGATAATCTCCACTCCGGACGATCTGCCGGGCTTTCGCCGATTACTGGGCGACGGCAGTGACTTTGGGGTGCGCCTTGAATATGCTGAACAGCCGTCGCCTGACGGACTGGCACAGGCCTTCATCATTGGAGAAAAATTCATTGGTACCGACTCTGCCTGCCTCGTTCTTGGTGATAACATTTTTTATGGTCAGTCGTTCTCCGGAATGTTGAAGGAAGCCGTAAGGACAGCAGAAGAAGATAGGAATGCTACAGTTTTCGGTTACTGGGTGAGTGATCCCGAAAGATATGGCGTTGCAGAATTTGACTCTGACGGTAAAGTCCTGAGCTTAGAGGAGAAACCACAGCAACCACGGAGCAATTATGCAGTAGTGGGCCTCTATTTCTATCCCAATAAGGTAGTTGAGGTGGCAAAAAGAATAAAACCCTCTGCACGTGGAGAACTTGAGATTACAACTGTCAATCAGGAGTTCCTGAAAGACGAAGAGCTTAAGGTTCAGCTTCTGGGACGCGGTTTTGCATGGCTCGACACGGGAACGCACGACTCTTTGTCAGATGCCTCCACTTTTGTAGAGGTTATTGAGAAAAGACAGGGTCTTAAGGTAGCCTGTCTGGAGGAGATCGCATACGCCAACGGATGGATATCCGGTCAAAAGCTGACAGAACTAGCACAGCCGATGATCAAGAATCAATACGGGCAGTATCTTTTAAATCTTCTAAAGCGTTAAATATGAGATTCATTTCCACAGAAATACCAGAAGTTTTTATTGTCGAACCAAAAGTACATGGCGATTCACGCGGCTACTTTATGGAGTCGTTCATCGCCTCATTTTTTGAAAAAGAGGTTTGCAACATAAAATTTATTCAGGACAACGAATCCAGCTCATTTTACGGGGTTTTGCGTGGCCTGCACTACCAGCTGTCGCCTCATTGCCAATCCAAGCTATTAAGGGTCGTATCTGGTCGTATAATGGATGTAGCCGTGGATATCAGAGTAGGCTCCCCCACATTTGGGAAGCATGTAGCTTTGGAGCTATCCGCCGACAATAAAAGACAGTTGTTCATACCCAAAGGCTTTGCTCATGGTTTTTCTGTCCTTAGCAACCAGACAATTGTCCAGTATAAGACCGATAATAAGTATGCTCCTGAATTTGAACGCGCTATACGGTGGGACGACCCTATATTGAACATAAACTGGGGCTTACCATCTTCCGATATAATTTTGAGTGAAAAGGATAAACAACATCCATTTTTTATGGATGCTCCCCTTTTTGATTATAACCAAAAACTATATTAATGACAATTGACCCAGATAATATGACTGGCAATCTTACCGGCGTCCTTGTAACGGGCGTAAACGGTCAGCTTGGCAAGGAACTAAAAAGACACTTCGATTCGGGTGCAGGTAATGTAAAGGCTCTGCTTTCAGTTTTCCCTCAGTTATTCTATACCGATATTGAAGAACTTGATATTTGTGATTCAGACGCAGTCAAACAGTTTGTCAACGCAAATAAAATCGGGCTGATTATAAACTGTGCTGCCTATACTGCCGTTGATAAAGCGGAAGATGAGGTTGATAAAGCCCAAAAAATTAATGGGGAGGCTCCCGGTATTCTGGCCGATGCCGCTTCGGAATCAGGGGCGCTACTCATTCACATCTCTACAGATTATGTTTTTAACGGGAAAAGCAACATCCCATATACAGAAAGGGACCAGACCTCTCCCCATTCGGTATACGGGCGCACAAAGCTTGCAGGCGAATATGCAATAGCTTCTTCCGGATGTAGTTACGTAATATTACGCACATCATGGTTATACTCAGGCTTCGGTACTAATTTTGTTAAAACAATACTACGTCTGGCTTCGGAACGTGATACACTTAATGTGGTATTTGATCAGACCGGCACACCCACAAACGCAGCAGATCTTGCTTCTGTAATAGTGACTATCGGTTCACAAATCAAAGAGAGAGTAAGTGCAATTTATAACTTTTCCAACGAGGGTGTATGTTCCTGGTACGACTTTGCAACCGAGATTGTAAACTATTCCGGTTTAAAGTGCGGGATAATGCCGGTAACCAGCGATATGTTTCCTTCCAAGGCCTTAAGACCCGTGTACTCTGTTTTAAATAAAAGCAAGATAAAGAAAGAATTTGGAATTGAGATAAGACACTGGCGTACAGCACTAATAGATTGTCTTAAGAACATGGATGCTCAGAAATAATACTTGAATATCATAATTCGAAAATAATGAAAAACATACTTATAACAGGAGGCGCAGGATTTATCGGATCACACCTTGTGCGCCTGATGGTAAACAAATACCCGCAATACAATATCATAAATCTGGACAAGCTTACTTATGCCGGCAACCTTGCCAACCTGAAGGATGTTCAGTATAGTCCCAATTATAGATTTGTCAAGGGCGATATTTGTGATTTCATTTTTATTCAGAAACTATTTGCAGAATATAATATTGACGGAGTTATACACCTTGCAGCAGAATCTCATGTTGACCGTTCAATAAAAGATCCTTTCTCTTTTGCACAAACAAATGTAATGGGCACGCTATCCTTGCTGCAGACCGCCCGTCTGTTCTGGGAGGGTTCTTTCGAAGGTAAGCTTTTCTATCATGTATCTACCGATGAAGTATATGGTTCGCTTAAAGATGACGGAACTTTTTTTCTTGAGACTACCAAGTACGACCCTCACTCTCCCTACTCCGCCTCCAAAGCATCCTCGGACCACTTTGTACGGGCATTTTACGACACATATGGCTTTCCTGTCAAAATATCCAACTGTTCAAACAACTATGGGAGCTACCAATTTCCGGAGAAACTTATCCCGCTTTTTATCAACAACATCCGTAACAATAAACCTCTTCCGGTATACGGAAAGGGCGAGAATGTAAGGGACTGGCTATATGTAGAGGACCATGCATCTGCAATTGACCTGATATTTCATAAGGGGCGTAAGGGCGAAACTTACAACATTGGAGGATTTAACGAATGGAAAAATATTGATCTTATAAAGCTTATGATTAAGGTAGTAGATAAGTTTCTCGGACGACCGGAAGGTTCATCGGAATCACTTATCACTTATGTTACAGACAGGGCAGGGCACGATCTTCGTTATGCTATAGACTCAACCAAGTTGCATAATGAGCTGGGATGGTCACCTTCACTGCAGTTCGAAGAGGGAATTGAGCGTACTGTTAGATGGTACCTGGAGAACCAGGAGTGGCTTGACAATGTCACCTCAGGTGATTACCAACGTTATTACGATGAAATGTACAAATGAAATCTACTGCGACACTTATAGACAACAAGCTTCTTGACGAAATTACCGAACAGGCTAAAAAATCACCCCGTCTGAGAATGAATCTCAACCTTCATGATTCCTATGAATCAAATGCTCAGAAGATGATTAATTCGCTCGAGCCGGGTACAGTGATTCCTGTGCACAGGCACAGAAACTTTTCAGAGACATACATCGTACTGAGGGGAGCAATAAAGGTGTTTTTTTATGACGACAATAAAGTATTAATCAACAGCTATTTACTTGACCCATGTGACGGGAGCTACGGACTGGAAATTCCAGCCGGAGTTTTTCACAATCTGGAAGTCATTGCACACGGAACTGCAATTTTCGAAGCTAAAGATGGCCCATATATACCAATTGGTACAGAGGATATACTTTGAGGCCGTTTTTTATTTATCTTTGTGCCACTTAAAAAAATATATGTAGTGAAAAATTTTGCGTTGATTGGTGCTGCAGGATACATTGCTCCTCGACATATGCGCGCCATAAAGGATACAGGGAACAACCTCATTGCAGCATACGATGTTTTCGACAGTGTGGGTATTGTCGATTCTTTTTTCCCTAAATGTGCCTTTTATTCCGAATACGAGTTATTTGAGCGACATATTGCAAAAAAGAGAAAAGTTCTTTCAGCCGGAGACTCAGATCCTGTCTATCCTAAAGGTAAGCTGGATTATGTTTCTATATGTACTCCAAACTATCTGCATGATGCACATATAAGGTTTGGGCTAAGAGCCGGTGCCGATGTAATATGCGAAAAGCCATTGGTACTCAATCCATGGAACATTGACTCACTTACAAACGTAGAGAAAGAGACAGGGGGACATGTATATAATATATTGCAACTCAGGCTTCACGATGCTATTATTGCACTTAAAAAGAGAGTTGCAGAGAGTCCTGCCGACAAGATATTTGATGTAGATCTCACATATATCACATCACGTGGAAACTGGTATTATACTAGCTGGAAAGGTGACCCGCGTAAAAGTGGAGGCGTTGCAACCAACATTGGGGTACATTTCTATGACATGTTGTCATGGGTGTTCGGTGCCGTAAAAAACAATATTGTTCATGTTTATTCACACGATCGTGTGGCAGGGTTTTTGGAGTTCGAGAAGGCACGTGTAAGATATTTTTTAAGCATTAATGTAGATACTTTGCCTGCAGATGTAAGGCTTACAGGCAAAAGAACCTACAGGTCATTGCTAATGGAGGGTCAGGAGATAGAGTTTTCTGACGGATTTACTGAACTTCATACAGAATCTTACCGAAAAATACTGGCTGGTGAAGGGTTTTGCCTTCAGGAGGCCAGAAATTGCATTCAAATAGTTCACGATATAAGAAATACAGCTCCTGTGGGGCTTAAGGGTGATTATCACCCATTCGCAAAACAGGAATTAACCCGTCACCCTTTTGGATGGTAATTAGTTGAAAAAATAAAATAATAATAATTTGGAAACTGTAAAACAATTTGCATTAATGGGCGTGGCCGGCTATATAGCACCCCGCCACTTAAAAGCCATTAAGAATTCCGGAAACAATCTAATAGCAGCCATAGACCCATTCGACAGTGTGGGATTAATGGACAGCTATTTCCCAGATTGTGCTTATTTCAACGAGTTTGAACTGTTTGACCGTCACCTTTCCAGGTTAAAAAGCGCGAATAAAGGTATTGGTTTTCTTTCTGTATGCACTCCTGACTATCTTCACGATGCTCATGTCCGTTATGGTCTTAAACTTGGTGCCAATGTTATTACAGAAAAACCTATGGTACTGAACCCCAAGAATCTGGACGAACTTGCAATTGCAGAAAAAGAGAGCGGATGCAGGGTATTTACTATTTTACAACTTCGTTATCACGACATAATATTAGCCCTTAAGAAATCAATTGATGAAGGTCCTGCAGATAAAATCTATGATCTGGATCTCACCTATATCACATCGCGTGGCAGCTGGTTTTATACAAGCTGGAAGGGCAACCCTCAAAAAAGTGGCGGTATAGCAACAAATATTGGTATTCATTTCTATGACATGTTTCAATGGATATTTGGCGATGTCAAGCAAAACATCGTCCACGTAAAGACTCATGACAGAGTTGCCGGATACCTTGAATTCGACAGGGCTCGCGTTCGCTATTTCCTTAGCATAAACTCTGACACCCTTCCTAAAGATCTACAAGAGAGTGGGCAGCGAATATATCGCTCAATTAATGTGGGAGGAGAAGAGATTGATTTCACCGATGGTTTTGCAGACCTGCATACTGAATCATACAAAAGAATCATGAATGGCGAGGGTTTTGGTATCGAAGATGCTCGCCCGTCCATCCAGATTGTAAATGATATCCGCAATGCCATTCCTATAGGACTAAAAGGTGATTATCATCCATTTGCCCGCCTGGAACTGGTCAAGCACCCGTTCGGCTGGTAGGGTACCCTACTTTCCTGTTCTTCTGCGGTCCAGCTCTGCTTTGATAAGCTGGAGCTCACGGCCTGTCTGGCCGGACATTGAGGTGTTTTCTTCTGCACGTCTTAGAAGGTATGGCAGCACTTTGTTAACCGGAGCATAAGGTATATACTTACATACATTAAAGCCCTCCCTGGCCAGTGTAAATGAGATGTTATCACTCATCCCGTATAATTGTGAAAAGAAGATTCTTTTATCATCTCTCTTAAGCCCTTTTTCATCTATTAATTGGGCAAGTAGCTGGTTACTCTCGTAATTGTGCGTTCCGCTGAACAATTCAAAATTATCAATATTCTCAACTACATATCTGAGACCTTCATTATAGCTTTGGTCGGTGGATTCTTTATTCGGATGAATAGGATCGATATAACTTAATTCGTATGCCCTTGCCCGCTCATCCTCCATATAAGCACCCCTGACAAACTTAATTCCCGGTATATAATTGACTTTTAAAGAATCATTATGTAAAAACTTAAGATATTCAAGTCTGTCTTTCCTGTACATCTGGAGGGTCTGAAATACTATAGCCCTCTCCTTGTTGAACCTCCTCATTGCCTCTTCTACAATCCTGTCTATTAGCTCCTGATAAGCAAAATGTTCCGCATCTATAAGGATTCTTACATTTCTTTTGTATGCTTTTTCACACAAGGCAAATATTCTCTCCCTGAAATTGTCATATTCTGCTTTTTCAATATCTCCGAGTGAAGGAAAATTTTCTGATGCTTTCACCAACACCCTGTTAATAATCATTGCTGTAGGTTTAAAAACAGTATAGGCAATGGCTTGGCTTCCTGCAGCAAATTCTATTGATCTTATTGTCTCCTCATATGCTTTTTGAACATCCTCCAGTTCTGTACCCCCTTCAGCCGAATAGTCAAGCACCGACTTAACATTATAATTGTTCAGAATATTAACATTCCTCAGGCAATCTTCAAGAGTTTCTCCACCTACAAACTGACGATACAATGTTGGTTTTACGGCCCATGCCAGTGGCAATTGTAACTTTAATGCTATCATTGTTGCACCTTTAGCCGTCCTTACTATTGCCGGACTCTGTATAGTCGAAAAGAGAAGATATGCATTGCGTAGGTCTGCATTGCTTTTCATAGAGAAAGCAACCTCAGTATTATTAAAGTCTATCATTTAATGTTATTTTGAGCTGTTCTTTGTGCCTCTCGATATAGGTCCTCACATATGAGCATGATGGCTTAACTCTTAGCCCTTTCTCCCTGGCGTAATCCAGAACAAAAGCGACAATGCTTGCTGCCACACCTCTGCCTTCTATCTGTTTTGGTACAATAGTATGTGTAAGGTCAATTCCTCCCTCATATAGTTCATATTGAACATATCCTATAAATCCCTCTTCTTCTGTCTCAAAACGCTTTAAAGCCTCTCGGTGAATAATTAACCTTTTCATTTAGTATGTAATTAGCTGTACATATTTAATAATAACACAATGCTCCAATATTTGTTCATGGCCGGGTGTACATGTAAAAAAAAAGGAGCACCCCGAAAGGTGCTCCTCAATTATTATATAACTGTTGTAATTATGGTTTAATAACTCTAACAACAACGTCACGTTCTAGTTTCTGAGCGAATAGATCAGTTACAGTCAACTTAAGAGTAACATCAACATAAGCCTGTGGAAGTTCAGCAACAGCTGCAGTAGCTTTAATGTCAAAGTCATTACCGTTAGGAGTTACGCTTACTAAGTGAGCGTTAGCTGAAGTATTGGTCAAAGTAACTGTAGCAGCTCTAACGTCTCTTACTGCTCCGAATACATTCAGGTTAACACCTAAGTAGTCATTTACCTTAAAGAATGCACCAACAGACTTAGTAGTTGCAAGGTCACCATTAACAACCTGAAGAGTTTGAACAGCAGTTGCAGGAAGTTGTGGTATAGCAACTAAAGCACCTTCTTTAACTTCACTCTTAGAGTATACAGTGATTGTTTCAAGTACAACTGAGTTATTTGGGTTGCCAAAGTAGTAGTATAACAGATTTATCTGGTAAGGAACTGCAGAGTACATAGTAGCTGTAACAATGTTAAATCTGTCAGCATTTGCAAAAGCAAGAGCTGGAGAAGTTGTCAAAGGATTGGCTGCAGGACCTGCAGGAACAGTAACTTTCTTAACGAATCTCCATTTGTTAGCTGCTACTTTTGGTGCGGCACCTCCAAGAACAACATCAAGATTTTGGTATGCTCTGTATAAATCATAGTATGCATTAGCAGCAACTGTTTGGCCAGTACCACCAAGGTCAGCAAATGTTCCGTAAACTATCAGAGTCTTATCTGTTGCAGCGTCAAATGTGTTGGCTTTATGTAAAATTGCATTAGCCATTTCAGTTGACATATCAGGGTTAGTAATTGTAAATGGTAGGCTAACTGTGAATAGGTCAGCAGGATCTACGTATGCACGACGGTCAGTGAATCTAAGAACACCTGTGTAACTTCCGGCAAGAGCTGCAGTTTCGTCATATGTGAATCGGATCTTACGAACGCTTTGTATTTTTGCAAGAGTAGTAAGCAGTGGGTCACCCCAGATATTACCACCGTCAGCAGGAATAACAACACCGTTTGCATCCAGGAATTCATAAGCAACACCAGGGATACGGGCAGCAGGAGTACCATAAGAAAGTCTAACCTCTACATTAGTAGCATTTGTTCTCCAAAGTTCTGTCTTACCAACACCGTCAAGTGTAGTAAACATAGATGTAAGAATAATCTCCTTTTGGTCAGCAGGAGAAGCAGAAGCAGTAAGAGTATGAGTTGCGAAAGGAATAGGAGCAATTACAGTATTAAGAGCAGAATAGAAAGTAACGTCAATTCTTGATTCTCTGTAGAAGCCCATCCAGTCAAAAGTCTTAACAGTGAAAGGAACCAGTTTATCATTAAGATTTGTGATTGTAGAAGCACTTGTTCCTGTAGTAACTGTACCATCAAGCTTAGTTATTAGGTGCTCAACGTCTGAGTTACCCGGAAGTTGTACAAGACCTACCTTGTAGAAATCATTCTTAGTAAGAGTAACAACAGGAAGTGGATTTGTTCTGTCATAATAGCTTAGAAGATCTTTAGTAGTTCCTATTGGTACAAACACTTCTGGTTGTCCAAGAAGGCCAATCTGAACACCTGCTTTAATAGCAGCATTTGTGTTGACATCCTTTCTAACTTTAATCGCATATTGGAATCCTGAGAATATCTCACGACCGCCTTTAGTAGCGCGAACTGCTAGTTGATGAGCTTCTCCAAGAGGATAAGCCGGAGCAACAACTGGATAACCTAAATCATCTTCAGCATCAGCTGCTAATGTACGAGTTGGAGTAAAGTTCAATGAGTAAAGACCATTTGATGGTGCTGCAGCAAATTGAGCAAACAAACCGGTAAAACCTTCAGTTACAGAAGATGGTTGAATTTTGTATTCTGTACCATCTTGTTTAATAACCTTGAAAGTATATCCAGCTAAAGAAACCTGTGCAGGATTGATAATAACAGGAAGTTTACCTGATGAACGAAGAAGATCGTTGTATGCAACACCCGCAAAAGCGATAGCAGCATCAGCAGCAGCTTCTGTTCCGGCAACTGTCATAGCAGCCCAACCAGCAGCGTTGTCTGTAGGTACAAAACCATAGTTGATAAGACCAGTTGTAACTCCAATTGGAGATACAAGGCTAACCATATCATTTCCTAACAAGAAATCTGCAGCCAGTGGAACATGGTAAGCTGTAAGTGCTCCGGTTGTAGGATCTTTAAGAGTTACAAGCAGGTTATTGTTAACTGAGTCAAAAACAATCGAAGGAATCTCAACTGTAGTAGCAACGCCACCAACTGCAAGCATACCGTCAACAACTGTAAGTGCATCATTCAATTTAGCTCTGATGTCATTTCCGGCAGAATCTTTCAGACGAACAGGATCAGCAGTACCGTAAGCAACAGTCCAGAATCCGTCAACGTCAACGCCTAGGGTTGGAGTAACACCATTAGTACCAGCTGCACCTGTTGCACCAGTAGCACCTGTTGCACCAGTAGCACCAGTAGCACCTGTAGCACCAACAGCGCCAGTTGCACCAGCAGGGCCAGTTGCACCAACAGCACCATTAGTACCATTCATGATGTTGATAGATGTGTTGTCCGAGAATGTAAGCGTATAACCACCTGTGATATTGGTAACCGTTTTTACTAATTTGCCAGCAGTGATAGCCTGATTTAAAGATGCAATAGCAACTTTATTAGCTGCTACGTCAGTTTTAAGCTGGTCGATATCTCCCGAGTAATCCTTTTGACAAGAACCCAAAGAGATCACAAGTGTGCATAATAGCACACAAATACCGAAGAATGTGATTTTTCTTTTCATTTTTAATTTTTAGTTAAATACTTTTTGTTAAACAAAATTTTTGATTGGCAAATATAGGTAATTAATTTTAATGTTTTCCATATAATCTGTTAGCGCAAATATACGTATTGCATTATACATATGCAAATATAGGTAATTATTTTTTTAATCAACACACAAAATTAATTATTTCATGCTTTTTATGCAAATTTTTTATTGAATAACAGGTTGTTATATATTAATGGTAATATTTTCACAAAACTCATGTTTAGTAACTAATTAATATAGTGACACTTACTATTTTGAGTGTACTTGTCTTTTAACGCTTGTTATTCTATGACTATAAATAAGGAAATTTCAGGGATTACTGATCAAATTGAAAAGTAGGTGGAGTAGCTAAAGGGGTTCAAACGGCTAGTGAAGAACTCCCTTGAAGTTTTTTGCATGTAGCTCATTGTCTACCAGATATAAAATTAATTTAATTTAATGTCGATTGAAAATATTTTATATATAACAGAGGATAACCAACTAATGAAAAACTTCAAGGGAGTTTTTGAAGTTTATCATATGGTTAAGTACAATATAATCAGCATAAAAGAAAGTAATTTTTATAATTTTCAGGTTATGATAGCTCTAATTATAATGTTAACGGGATTGCCAACTTAAGTACGTTGTCAACGACTGGAAATCACCGTTACGTTGGTAGCAACATCAATATATATCATATATTCAAGCATATACCTATTAAGCTGATTATCAGGCGAGTTTCTACATGCTTATAAATCAAACATATACTAATAGGACTATGCATATTCGTCTATTAATAAATTATTTACTAAAAGCTTTGGCAAAGCAGTTAGTAAATACCTAATTTGCAGTTGAATATAAAACCATGTGTATGCAAATTATGCCGACACATACCTTCTTGAACACTTTGAATCCTCCTCAACATCAAATTTCAACATGATTTTATTGGACATATGGGAAACTTTAAAGGAGTTTTTCTTGTTAGCATTGTGGTTACGCATAAAATTTATCGCCTCACCTACATTTCAATTTGATCAGGGATTACCTCC
This sequence comes from Bacteroidetes bacterium GWF2_40_14, assembly GCA_001769195.1. GTDB lineage: Bacteria > Bacteroidota > Bacteroidia > Bacteroidales > UBA932 > Bact-08. The sequence goes on from MEOK01000017.1 coordinate 67,224, forward strand.
CTGGTGGTCGGTGTTCCCTGATGGGGGGGGGGCTTAAACCAAAGAAAATCCTGCTACCTCAGTTTTTTACATTCCATACCAGCGCTCAAGCGAGCTTGGCGCTGGTATGGAATGTAAAAAAAGCTGTGCGTTGCACAGCTGATTTTCTTTGGTTTGCGGAGAGATAGGGATTCGAACCCCAGGACCCTTTCAGATCAACGGTTTTCAAGACCGCCGCATTAGACCACTCTGCCATCTCTCCTTTGGATTGGGCTGCAAAGATATTTAATTTTTCAATACCTCCAAAAATTTATTGTCGTTAAAGTTTTATTTTTCGGTATATTTACTTAGAAATTCTGGCATAAATTTTGACGCCCGATTTATAATATAAAACAAACTGACTTCAATAAGACTTTTCTATATGAAAAATATAACATTCGAAAAAGAGATACTGGAACTTGAGACAAATCTTTCCAGATATGCATATAGCCTTACATCAAACAGAGATGATGCCAAGGACCTGGTACAAGAGACATTCTTTAAAGCACTTAACAATCAGGAAAAATTCAACGAGCACACGAATATCAAAGCCTGGGTATATACAATAATGAAGAATACCTTTATTAACGACTATCGCAGACGGGCAAAACGTCAGACAATGTTCAGTTCTGATGTTCATGAATATGTCCTGAACAACAGACCTGCAGACCTTGGTCCGGAAACTGATTTTGGATTCAGGGAGCTGAATAAAGTGGTGAACAGCCTGGAACCTGAATTCAGGATTCCTTTCCAGATGCACGACAACGGCTATAAGTATCAGGAAATTGCTGACGAACTAGGGCTTCATCTTGGAACTGTAAAAAGCAGGATTCACTTCTCTAGGCAGAAGCTGATGGAGAAGTTGAAGTAAAGAACTTCCTCTCGAACAGCATCATGTATATTACACCTATTGTTATACATGAATCTGCAATATTGAAAATCGGTCTGAAAAACACAAACTTCTCTCCTCCCCAAACCGGGAACCAATCAGGAAGTGTAGTATCTATGATGGGAAAATATAGCATATCTACAACCCTGCCAAAGAGAAATGGTGCATATCCCCCGCCTGCAGGAAGAGTTGTGGCAACTTCTGTGAAAGTTGATTCGCTAAACAAGAGTCCGTAAAAGAGACTGTCAAAAATATTTCCTATGGCCCCTACAAGAATCAGAGAAACACCTACCAGAACTCCGGCAGGTGCGCCTGATTTTATAAGTTTGTTGATATAATATACAATAAAACCTGCGAGGGCTATACGAAACAGACTGAGTACCAATTTTCCCATAGTGCCACCGAACTGCATTCCAAATGCCATTCCATTGTTTTCTATGAAATAAATCTGAAACCAGTTGCCGAAAACAGGAATACTCTCGCCAAGAGTCATATGCGTCTTGATCCAGATTTTTACAATCTGGTCAATTAACAGAATCGCAACTATTAATATGGTGATTTTCTTTCCTTTAGAAAGTTGCATAGAGTTAATCTCTCTTGTTTTTTGCTTCAACGCTAAGAGTAGCATGAGGCACAATAAGCAACCTCTCTTTTGGTATCAGTTTACCTGTTTCGCGACATATTCCATAGGACTTGTTCTCTATGCGGATAAGTGCAGCTTCAAGAGAGCGGATAAACTTAAACTGACGTTGTGCCAGTTGTCCGGCTTCCTCTTTTGACAACGCAGATGCTCCCTCTTCCAAAACCTTGAATGTTGGCGAAGTATCTTCTGTGTCATTGCTTGAGCTATGAGTAACAGCCGATTTAAGTTGCTGATACTCTATTTCTGCAGCCTCAAGCTTTTGAAGAATGAGCTCTTTAAACATATGAAGCTCCTCATCGCTGTAGCGGACTTTTTCCAAAACCTCTTCTTCTGGTTTCCCTTTCTTTGTCATATCTCTTTCTTATTAAAAACGTAAAGGTAATAATATTTGTATACAAGGAATAATTTAATATTTAATTTTGCTTTCATTGTCAATCCAAAGATCGAATGGCTCAACTCCCTCTTTATTAAATATTTGCTCAAAAGGAATAGAGCGTTCGCCCAAAGGTAGGGCAAACTGGTCATAAATAAAAGCGTCGCTGAATCCCGCTCTCTCTGCCTGATTTCTGTCTGCTGCGTAAAAAATTTTACTAATGTGAGCCCAGTAAGCGGCTGACAGACACATAGGGCACGGTTCACAACTTGAATAGAGTGTGCATCCGGTTAGGTCAAATGTACCGAGTTTTTTGCATGCGGCTCTAATTGCGTTTACCTCTGCATGTGCTGTTGGATCATTGTCGGTTGTTACAGAGTTGACTGCCGAACTGACAATCTCCCCTTCTTTTACAATAACTGCCCCGAATGGTCCTCCGGTAGATGAACACGCATTTCTGGAAGCAAGTGTGATTGCCTCAAACATAAATTTTTTGTCGTTCTCCATTATCTGTTGTCAAGTCAATTTCTCAACTTTTATATCTATTGTACCTTCATCCCACTCTATAGATGCTGCACCTTCAATAACGTCCTGTGTAAGTATCTCTGTAGCAAGTGTCTGGTTGCAAATGTATTCTGAGTATTCCTGCAGGGTTTCTGTAATTTCAGAAAGTGGTTGTAAAAATATCCGTATCTTATCTGTCACTTCAAACTTGCAATCTTTTCTCAGGTTCTGGATTCTGTTAACCAACTCCCTTGCAACTCCCTCCTTTCTCAAAGCGTCACTAACAGAAATATCCAATGCCAGTGTAAGCTTACCATCTACCGCAACTAACCATCCCGGCATATCTTCCGATGTAATTTCCACATCTTCTGCATTAAGAACAACATCTCCGGAATTCATTTTTAATATATACACTTCGTGTTCCTCAATTTCCGAAATCTGCTCTTGTGTAAAGTTAAGAAATGCGTTTGAAATCTCCTTCATCTGCTTCCCGTATTTTTTACCCAGAGTCTTGAAGTTTGGTTTGATTTTTTTTGTAATAAGCCCTTTTGTATCGTGGATGTATTCTACCTCTTTGACATTAACCTCTCCCAATACAAGATCTTTTATCAATCCAAACTGCTCCTGTATCTTTGAATCCAGGACAGGTATCATGATTTTTGCAAGAGGCTGTCGCACCTTAATACTTACTTTTCTTCTAAGGGCCAATATCATAGATGATGCCCGCTGGGCCAACTCCATTCTCTCCTCCAGTTCTGTGTCAATTACAGAATTCTCTGCACAAGGAATTAAGGCCAGATGTACCGAGCCCTCTTTGTGTATTCCTGAAACATTGTTCAAGTCTGTAAACAGTCTGTCCATAAAGAAAGGGGCTATTGGGGCAGATAGCAGGGCTATGTTTTCGAGACATGAGTAAAGTGTCTGATATGCAGAAATCTTGTCGGCATCCATATCTCCGCCCCAGAATCTTTTTCTGTTGAGCCTGACATACCAGTTGCTTAAATTGTCACCTACAAAGTCCTGGATCTTTCTGCCTGCTCCTGTAACATCATAGTTTTCATACGCATCGCCAACCTCTTTGACAAGAGTGTTAAGTAGTGAAATTATCCATCTGTCAATCTCCGGACGTTCATTTACCGGTATCTGCGGCAAATTGTTTGTAAAATTGTCCACATTTGCATAAAGGGCAAAAAACGAATATGTATTGTACAGTGTACCGAAAAATTTACGCCTTACTTCGTCTACTCCGCTTATGTCAAATTTAAGGTTATCCCACGGTTGTGAGTTTGTAAGCATGTACCAGCGCAGGGCATCTGCTCCATATTCATTGAGCGACAGGAAAGGATCAACTGCATTGCCCAGCCTTTTACTCATCTTGTTGCCATCTTTATCGAGCACAAGACCGTTTGATATGACTGTTTTAAATGCAACCTTGTCGCTAACCATTGTAGCAATGGCATGCAGGGTAAAAAACCATCCTCTTGTCTGGTCCACCCCCTCTGCTATGAAATCACCTGTATGTCCAAACTCCTCTGTCCCGAGTTTTTCAAGCCCCATCTGTGCGAAAGGCATTGCTCCTGAATCGAACCAGACATCAATAAGGTCGCTCTCTCTGGTCATTTTGTTTCCCATTGGCGATACAAGTATGAAGTTGTCTACAAATGGACGGTGAAGATCTATTTTTTCATAGTTTTCAGCACTGTAGTTACCCGGCCCGAATCCTTTGTCTTTAAGAGGATTGGAACTCATGTATCCTGCCTTGACCGATTTCTCAAGCTCTTCGTAAAGTTCTGCTGCTGAGCCAATGATTATCTCCTCCTTACCATCTTCTGTTCTCCATATAGGAAGAGGTGTTCCCCAGTATCTGCTTCTGGAAAGGTTCCAGTCCTGAAGGTTTTCGAGCCATTTCCCAAAACGTCCGCTGCCTGTTGCCTCCGGCTTCCAGTTAATTGTCTTGTTGAGTTCTATCATTCTGTCCTGAACTGCAGTGGTTTTTATAAACCACGAGTCAAGTGGATAGTATAGTACTGGTTTATCTGTTCTCCAGCAATGTGGATAAGAGTGGACATGCTTCTCTATGCGGAAGGCAAGTCCTTGTTGCTTGAGCATTACCGACAAATCGATGTCAAGAGTAGTGTCATTTTCTGTTAAGGTGGGGTCGTATGCGTTTTTGACAAATCTTCCTGCGTATTCTTTATAGAGTTTTACATTTACCTTTTCTTTCAAAAAATTTGGATCAAGGTCCTCTGTTTTGTAAAATTTTCCTGTTCTGTCTACCATTGCCTGCATCTGACCATCTGTATCCATTACCATAAGTGGTGGGACTCCGTTGGTTTTTGCTACTCTGTCGTCATCCGCACCAAAAGTGGGAGCAATATGTACTATTCCGGTACCATCAGAAGTTGTTACAAACTCTCCTGCTATTACCTTGAAACTGTTTTCTCCGGGATATACCCATGGAATAAGCTGTTCATATTCAACTCCGCATAATTGTTCTCCCTTGATCTTTCCTCCTGTTTTCCTGAATGGTATAAGTTTGTCGCCTGGGGTATAATCCTCAAGAGCAATTTCTTCTGCTTTCTGATTGAAATGTGCATAAAGCAACTCTTCTGCCAGAACATATATGGTTGGCTGGTGTGTATATGGGTTGAATGACAATACCTTAATATAGTTTATATTAGGGCCGACGCAAAGTGCGGTATTGGAAGGCAGTGTCCAGGGAGTTGTGGTCCATGCAAGAAAATGGGCACTTAACTCTTCTGAATTAAGATTTTCTCCTTTAAATATAAATTCAGATTTTTCATCTCTTATAATTTTAAACTGAGCAACGCATGTTGTGTCCTTGACGTCTCTGTAACATCCGGGCTGATTGAGTTCGTGTGTACTCAGGCCGGTTCCTGCCGCGGGTGAGAAGGGTTGTATTGAATAACCCTTGTAGAGCCACCCTTTTTTGTATATATCCTTCAAGAGGTACCACAGAGTTTCGATATAGCGGTTGTCATAAGTGATGTACGGATTCTGCATATCTACCCAGTATCCAATCTGCTCTGTGAGGGACTCCCACTCCTTAGTATATTTCATAACCTCCTTGCGACAGGCGGCGTTGTACTCTTCTACAGAAATGGTCTTGCCAATATCTTCCTTTGTTATACCCAGCATTTTTTCCACTCCAAGCTCAACCGGAAGACCGTGCGTGTCCCATCCTGCCTTTCTCTCAACCAGAAACCCTTTTTGTGTTTTATACCTGCAAAATACATCTTTTAGGGCTCTTGCCATAACATGGTGTATACCAGGCATGCCATTAGCAGAAGGTGGACCCTCCAGAAAGATAAATTTTTGCGCACCTTCTCTCTGTGTAACCGTTTGGATAAAGCAGTTTTCTTTATTCCATTTCTCTAATATAGAGCGATTTATCTCTACTAGGTCTAAATTCTTGTACTCGGCAAACCTCATTGTTGTTTCAATTTTGAATTTGCAAAGATACGATTATTCACTACTTTTGAAAAAAATTGATTATGGGTACCTCTCTTATCGTCGTAGATCTGATTTTACTTCTCTTTTTTGTACCGGCAATCATAGTAGGAATACGAAAAGGTTTTGTAAGGCAGCTTGCAGGTTTAATTGCCCTTATACTTGGTGTCTGGGCCGGTTATCACTTCTCCAGCTTTCTCAGCGGAAAGCTTAACATATGGCTTGACACTGTCTCATCTTTTGTAGACATCCTCTCTTTCACTCTTATTTTTCTTGCAGTTCTCCTGGGTGTCACTTTATTGGGTCATTTCATATCTGGAATTATTAAAATTGCTCTTCTTGGATGGCTCGACAAAATTCTTGGAGTCATTTTTGCGATTATAAAGACAGCATTTATTCTTAGTATTGTCATTTATATTTTAAATTCCTTCGATTCCATCTGGAGCTTCCTTCCTAAAAAAAGTCTTGCTGATTCTGATGTTTATCTGTTCCTGGAGCGGTTGGCTCCAAAAGTATTCCCATACCTGAAGAATTTGCAGGAAATAACTTTAGATATCTGATTCTGTTTTTCTCTCGTTTTTTTTGATTTGACAATCATATGCCTTAATCAGCAATTTATTCACCTTTTTACCATTTAACGCCCTCATTTGCATACTACTGCATAAATTTGTTTCTGAAAGGGAGCAGGTTGCGGTTAGGTGATGATCTTTATGAGAGCAGGTAAGATCACGTAGGGTTTGGATTAATGCTCCCTTTCTTTATTTTTAATTAAGCTCAGGGGAGGATTGCAAATGGGGTTTTCTGTAAACATCAGACAACATGATATAAGTGACTGCGGTGTGGCATCTCTGGCATCTGTTGCTGCTTATTATGGGTTAAAGGTACCACTGGCAAAGATCAGGTTGTACAGCGGAACAAATTCACAAGGCACTACAATAAGGGGGATAATTGAAGCTGCAGGCAAAATAGGCATGTGTGCCAAGGGATTCAAGGGTAAGATGGCATCGCTTTATAAGGTTCCCAAGCCTGTTATTCTTCTTCTCAAAAAAGAGAGTGGCCTGTTGCATTTTGTTGTTCTTTACAAAATTTCCAAACATCATTTCTATCTGATGGATCCTGCAGAAGGCCGGATAAACAAGATAGTACCGGAGGAGTTTAATAAAGAATGGACAGGATATCTTATTGTTGCCGAACCTGATTCATGCTTCCTCAAGGGAAGGGACGGGGCTACTGTATTTTCAAGGTTGATCAAAATAATAAGAAAAGATATAAGTGAATACTTTAAGATTCTGGGTGCATCTGTCTTGTATATTCTATTTTCATTGAGCACTTCTGTTTTTATAAAATATATTATTGACGATATACTACCTCAAAAGGACAACAGAATGCTGCTTCTTATTGCAACAGTCATGACAGTTCTTATTGTTATCTCTTTGATAATATCGGTATACAAATCCAGGGCACTACTCAGATTGTCTATTAACACAGACAGAAAATTGATTCTCGCATATCTTCGGCATGTCTTCAGGTTGCCACAGTCCTTCTTCGACAGCAGGAAAACCGGTGAGCTGACCTCAAGGGTGGATGATGCATTCCGGATTGGGACACTTCTGTCGGACCTGATTGTAAGTTTTACCATAAGTATTCTCACTCTTATATTTTCATTCATACTTCTATTTACCATGTTATGGAAGCTTGCTCTTGCGGTAGTTGCGTTCATTCCTGTTTATATGTTGTTATATTACACTTATGACAGGTTCAACAGAAGGATGCAAAGAAAAATAATGGAGGATGCGTCTCAGTTTGAGAGTTCTATGATTGAGGGTTTGAGGGCTGTACGTAGCATCAAGCAATTTGGGATGGAGAGCATTGTTGTAAGCAGGATAAAAGACAAATTGTCCAGACTTAATGAATCGCTCAATAGTGCTGGTAAAACAGGGATTGCCGTATCAGTAACCGGGGAGAGCATTTCAAGATTATTATCTCTTATGGTATTGTGGGTTGGCGGATCATTTGTGCTATCATCTTCGCTAAGTACCGGGGAGCTATTCTCTTTCTATACAATTACTGCTCTCTTCTCGGCACCACTAACTTCACTCGCCGGGCTGAATGTCTCCATAAGAGAAGGATTAACTGCTGCAGAGAGGCTTTTTGAGATTATGGACCTTGAGATTGAGCGAAGTTTTGAAGGAGTCGTCTTATCACCTGAGAGCAGCATCTCACTTAAAATCGAAAATCTCAGTTTTTGCTATCCGGGAAGGGAGCCACTGCTTGAAGAATTCAACATGGAGCTGACAAGTGGAATGATAACTTCTCTTTCTGGTGAGAGTGGATGCGGGAAAAGCACAATTGCCTCACTTATTCTCAGGATGCAAATGCCGGTTAAAGGTATAATCTCTCTGGATGGAATCAACATCAATCATATAAACCTTGAGCTTTGGCGCCAATGGGTTACTATTGTACCTCAAAATCTTGATTTGTTCGGAGGAACACTAATTGACAACATTGCTCCCGGGGAGTCAGATCCGGATTATGAATACATTATAGGTCTTTGTGATGAACTTGGCCTTCTCGATTTCATTCAAAAGCTTCCTTTAGGTTTTGAATCTCACATTGGGGAGAGTGGATCTTCTCTTTCCAGGGGGCAGCAACAGAAAATTGCTATTGCAAGGGCACTTTACAGAAAGCCGAAAATACTGATACTTGATGAGGCCACTTCATCGCTTGACAGCTCCTCAGAAGAGCTTATTTGTAATGCTGTACTTAAGGCCAAAGAGAGTGGGACAATGATTCTGATGATTACACACAACGAGAACAGTATTAATAATGCTGACAGACAAATACGGATTAAGAAAAATGCAGACACAAAAACAGAGGGTGCACACTCTGGGCAAACTCCTCATGCTTAACTGAGGATAATTTTTAACATTTATTTATTATGAAAGAGTACGTGGACAGAGATTGGGGGTTAGAGACTCTTGATGATGGTGAGCTTCTCGTATCGGGAGGAATATCATGGAGGGAGGTTTGGATACTCCTTGAGAAAATTGCAGAACTTGCTGAAAAGGCAGAAAAATACTGGCCCAGTTTTAGGAAGGGGTTCCAGGTAGGATGGGAGGCAGCATGATGGAAGCAATTTCATTAAAAGAGAGCTGCATGGTGTCGGGAGGTTCCGGTGCAGGATGGGATTACACAGCTGCCGAATACATAGGAATGGGCGTTGGATACGGAGTGAGAAAATTATGGAGGGCATTCCAGTTCCTAAGTGCAAACTTATATGCTATGCGGTCGAATCCTAAGTTGTTATATCAATAGAATCATCTTATAATTTTCAGGAAATTGGGAGGTTGTAACAAAAAAAATATAACTTTGTGAATTATGAAGATTTTTTACAAACTCCCAATTTTATTGCTCCTGTTTATCCCACTGGCCCTCTCTGCTCAGAAGAGGTGGAGTCTGGAGGAGTGCATTAGATATGCATGGGATAATAACCTGACAATCAAACAGCAGGAAATAGTTGTCGAACAAAGTGCTAACAATGTACTGCAGTCGAAGCTTCAGTATATACCCACTTTTAACGCATCCGTCAGCCACAGTATGAACTGGGGTAGATCCGTTAATATGCAGGATCTGCAAATTATTGAAAATAAGCTCAGTCAAAGCACAAGTGCTTCTATGAGGGCCTCAATAAATCTATTTGAAGGGTTTCAGAAAGAGAATGACCTCAAAAGCAAAAAGGTTTTATATGAGATTTCCTTACAGAATGTTGGCAGAATTAAGAATCAGATATCCGTTGAGATATCAAGGGCGTACCTGCAGATTCTGCTTACAAGGGCAATACTGCAAACTGCAAACCAGAGTCTGGAAAGCGTCAAACAGCAGGTGGAGCGGACTGGCAAACTTGTTGATGCAGGAAGTATAGCCTATAGTTCTCTTTTGGAGATTATGTCTCAGCTTGCATCAGAAAGAGTACAGGTTGTAAATGCAAAGAATCAGGTTAACAATGCTATATTGGCCCTTAAACAATTGCTCGATATGACCGGAGAATCAGATTTTGATATTGAGAGTCCAGATCTGGACCTTATAATTGTCGACTTTGCCGGAGAATCGGTTGATAATCTCTTTGAGCGTTCCAAAGACCTTCCGGAAATCAAGAGTGCAAGGCTTGGCTTGCAAAACTCAAATATTCAGCTGGCAATTGCCAAAGGGAGCGTTTATCCTTCGTTGTCTTTTTCTGCAGGCTACGGAACATATTACAGCGACAGCCGTGAAACAAACTTCTCCGATCAGTTCAACGAAAACAGAAACCCTTCAGTAAGCTTTGGACTCAGTATTCCTGTTTTCAACAACGGGAGGACAAATACAGCAATCAAAAACGCCCGCCTGGGAGTACGTAATTCAGAGATTGAAGTCCGCAGTAAAGAGCAGGTGCTTTATAAAGAGATTCAGCAGGCAAACAGCGATGCCCTTGGATACTTTGAGAGGTATAAAGCCAGTTCTCAGAATGTAAAAGCAATGGAAGAGTCTTTCCGCTACGTTCAGCAGAAATTTGACCTTGGAGTTCTTAATGCGACAGATTACACTGTAGCAAAGGCAAATCTTTTCAAAGCACAATCTGAGTATTATCAGTCTAAATATCAATATGTCTTCCAATTAAAAATTCTGGATTTTTACAAAGGAATCCAGATAACTCTATAAATTATGAATATTAAGAAAAACACTAAATGGATTTTACTTTTTGCCGCAGTTCTGATTATTGTTCTTATAGTTTATGGAACAAACAATAAAAAGGACCGCATATCTGTTACTACAGAAACCGTCAGCAAAAAGACAATAATTGAAGCAATTCCTGCAAACGGAAAAATCAAACCGGTTGTAGAGGTTAAGATTAGCCCGGATGTATCCGGAGAGATAATCGAACTTAATTTTAAAGAGGGTGATTCAATTAAAAGAGGTGACCTTATTCTAAAGATAAAACAAGACGTATATATATCAATGAGAGACAGAGCAGAAGCTTCTCTCAACTCAATAAAGGCTCAACTCACCCAGCAACTGGCTCAGTACAATCAAATAGAGCTTAACTATCAGAGGAACAAGTCTCTTTACGAACAAAAAGCTATTTCCGAATCTGAATATGAAACAGCTCTTTCTCAGTACCAGGTAGCAAAAGAACAGATTAAAGCTGCAGAATTCAACGTCAAAAGTGCAAGTGCAGGTCTTAAAGAGGCTCAGGAGAATCTTGTAAAAACGACAATTTATGCACCAATGAGTGGAATTATTTCCAAGATGAGTGTAGAGAGGGGTGAAAGGGTTGTAGGTACAAGCCAGATGGCAGGAACTGAAATGTTGAGAATTGCCAACTTTAAAGAGATGGAAGTATTGGTGGATGTTAACGAAAATGACATAATAAGGATAAAGCCTAATGATACTACAAAAATTGAGGTTGACGCCTACCCTAACAGAAAATTCACCGGATTGGTTACTCAGATTGCAAACTCTGCAAAAAACATAGGGTCTGCACTTGAGCAGGTTACAAATTTTGAAGTAAGGGTATATATTCTTCCCGAATCGTATTCCGATCTTATCAAAGACGGTGTAAATCCATTCAGACCCGGTATGTCGGCATCTGTTTCAATTCAGACAGAAACCAAGAAAAACATACTCTCTTTACCTATTCAGGCAATTACAACAAGGGCTGATCTTTTGACTGACTCAGTAAAAAAATCTCTTGGTACAAATGAAGCAGTTGAACAGGTGTTTGTAATAAAAGGCGACACACTCGAGGTAAGAAAGATTACAACAGGAATTCAGGATCTTAACAACATAGAGGTTACTACCGGCATTATTGATGGTGAAATAGTTGTTACGGGTCCTTATGCCGCAATAAGCAAGACTTTAAAAAGCGGCAAAAAAATTAAGATCGAAAACGACAAAGATAAATTAAAAGAAAAAGAGAAGAAGGTTGAGTAATATGTCCAATCCGAATCTTCTGCTTATTGAAACCAGCACTGAGGTGTGTTCAGTAGCTCTCTCTGCCGGAGAGAGAATTATATCTTACAGAGTTATCAAAGAGGCAAAGTCACATGCCAGGGTCATAGCTCTTCTTATTAACGAAGTTCTGGAAGAGGGTGGTCTTACTATTGACAGATGTGATGCTGTTGTTGTAAGCGAAGGTCCGGGCTCATATACAGGACTCAGGGTTGGCGTATCGATTGCAAAAGGCTTATGCTATGGCGCAAATAAACCGTTAATTGCCGTAAGCTCTCTTGAACTGCTTGGCAGGCTCACAACCAGAGAAAGGGATGTTTTACCCGGATCTGTTATTATTGCAATGATAGATGCAAGAAGAATGGAGGTATATGCAGCTAAGTTTGACTCATCGTGCAATCCTTTATCTGCTGTGGAAGCAGTAATCCTTGATGAATCGAGTTTCTCAGCTGAATTATCTAAGGGACCGGTTATTTTTTCCGGAGACGGTGCCCGTAAGTTCATGAGTATGGTAAATAATCCAAACGCCAATTTCTCGCTGATTGATGCAGATGCCAGAGGAATGGTAGCTTCTGCTCTTAAAAAGTATTTCGCGGGCGATTTTGTGGATGTTGCATACTTCGAACCATATTATCTAAAGGACTTTGTAGCCGGGGTAACAAAAAAGATACTGTAGCAGCCCCTTTTCTTTTTCTTTAATATTGCTCTTATTTTACTATTCTTGATAGCAATTTGTCCAGCTCTGAATTGAATACATTCTTTGCAACAATGGTTCCACTCTTGTCAATTACAAAAAGTGCCGGAATTTTAGTTACGTTGTATGTGGTCACTGCTGCCGAACCAGACCCCATCCCGTCACATACACTAATCCATGGGAGCATCTGTTCATCAACGGCTCTTGCCCATGCGGTCTTGTCGGTATCTACAGATACCTGAAATATTTCCAAGCCCTTATTTTTATATTTGTCATATAATTGCAGGAAATCCTGATTCAGCATCCTCTGGTTGGCATCAGTCACGCTCCAGAAAGACAGTATTATTACCTTTCCTGATAATTCCGAGAGTGATCTGATTTTGGATTTTACATCTGGCAGCTTAATATCGGGAAACCCCGTTTCTGAGGCATCAAGTATTTTTGCATTGAACATATCTGATTTCTCCCTGTATGATATCTCCTCTTTAAGCCTTGCCACAAATACCGATCCGGGATATGTTAAGTCAAGTGAATCGCACACTCTTTTGAACAAAAGCACATCTCTTACGTCGGCAAAAATTGGCAGGTTATTAGGAAATTTCTGATACAAAAGAATTATGTTTGTAATGGAATTTGGGTTTGTATATAGATGCTTTATGGAATTCTGTTTCTGCTTTACATAGAGAGAGCCCAGCTCATAGTTCAATGAAGTTCTCTTTACCTCATCTCCGGCAGTTATTGCACTTTCAAGAACATTTGCGAGCGAATCAAACCTTTCTCTTAATCTTTGGGCCTCCCCCTCAATCTGAGTGAGTAATTTAGTCTCTTCCGAACCTTCTGTCAGAATTTTTTTCCCCAGAGTGTCCGCTATAAGTTTGACATTATCTCCGGGCAGAATAATAAGAGATGCTACTTTACGATCATTGTAATAGAGATAGTAGAAATTTGGAGATTTATCTTTTAATTTTAGGTCATAGTCGAATTTACCATCTTCAATTCCAATGGTATCTATCACTCTCTGGTTGTTTATCTCCAAAACTTTCAAAACAAGATCTCCCTTGGATGTTCCTTCGATAATTCCCTTGATGGTCGCTTTGTCTGTAGAACAGGCAAAGGCTGTAATTGCAACAATAGCGGTCAGGAAAAACTTCTTCATTTTTTAATTATTTAATGTTTGCAGAAATTGCATTAGCAATTGATATCATCTCCTGGCTATCCAGTTTCATTTTGCTTTTTTTGAAGTCCATGTCGCCTTCACTATTCAATGGAATGAGATGTATATGAGCATGAGGGACTTCAAGACCAAGAACAGCCACTCCTACTCTCTTGCATGGAATTGCAGCCTCAATACCTCTTGCCACAATCTGGGCAAAAGCAAAAAGAGCTGAAAGATCTTTGTTTTCCATATCAAATATATAATCTATCTCCTCCTTGGGAATAACCAGTGTGTGACCTTTTGCAACAGGGTTAATGTCCAGAAAGGCATAGAACCTGTCATTTTCAGCTACCTTGTAAGATGGTATCTCTCCATTTACGATTCTGGTAAATATTGTTGTCATCTCTATTTTGAAATTTCAATTATTTCAAATTTAATGAGCCCCGACGGAACCTTTACCTCCACAACATCTCCTTTGGATTTGCCTATCAAAGCCTTTCCGATAGGGGTTGCTGCAGCAAGTTTGCCCTCTCTGAGATTTGCTTCTGACTCCCCGACAAGTGTGTATTCAACTAAAGAATTATTTACAAGATTCTTAAGTTTAACCTTGTTCATAATCTGGATATGAGTTGTATTTATCCTGGACTCATCAATAATTCTTGCATTGGCAATCATATCTTCGAGTTTTGCAATCTTCATTTCCAAAAGACCCTGGGCTTCCTTTGCAGCGTCGTATTCTGCATTTTCAGACAAATCTCCTTTATCTCTGGCTTCTGCTATCTGCCTTGAGATACCAGGACGTTCTATGCTTACAAGCTGATGATGTTCGGCCTTTAGTTTTTCTAAACCCTCGGCAGTTAAATAATTAATTTTTGACATAATATGAAAAATTAAAAAGAATCCTGCGTAGCACAGGACTCTTTGTTACAAAGGTAATAAATTATATTTGGAATAAAAAAACTATCTTAATTTAATTCCGTCGTTGTCAAGAAACGCTTTTGAATCCTCTCTGTCAATGAAAAGTTGGGTTTTAAGGTCTTCTAATGATTCAAATCGTTTTTCATTCCTCATTTTTCCCGCAAACTCTATTTTGAGTGGCAAACCGTATATATCTTCATCAAAATCAAGGATATGTGTCTCAATTGAACGTTCGTTTCCCTGACCTATGGTTGGACGGGTACCTATGTTAGTAATGCCTCTGTATGTTTTGCCACTGTAATCTACCCAAACAGAATACACTCCATCGCCGGGTACAATCTTGAGAGGTTCGTACAATCTGATGTTTGCTGTGGGAAAACCAATGGTCCTTCCAATTCTCAATCCCTCAACTACAACACCCTCAAGACCATATCTATATCCTAGCAGTGAATTTGCCTGTTCAATATTTCCCTGAAGCAGAAGCTCCCTTATTTTTGTAGAACTTATTTTGGGATATTTGTCATCGGCAGAGACCTCTTCTACTCTCACAGGGTTAATACCCAACTCTCTTGCTATTTCAAACATCTCCTGCTGTGTCTGATTGACATCGCATCCTACACGGTGATCATAACCAACTACTAAGGTTGATACCTGATATCTGTCTGAAAGATAATTTTTGAAGAATTCTCTTGTTGTCTGATTCGCAAAATCTTTGTCAAATGGCAAAACAACTACCTCGTCTATACCATAATTGATTAAAAGGTTCCTTTTTTCTTCTAGTGTAGTGAGTAACCTGAATTTTGCCGCATCCTGCTGCAATACTGCTCTTGGGTGTGGCCAGAAGGTAAAGACCAAAGATCTGCACCCTTGTTCACGGGCAAGTAAACAAACTTTGTTTATTACTGCCAGATGGCCCCTATGGACACCATCAAAAAATCCAGTGCTGCCTACAACCATTTTATTAAATCAAAATCTTGTCTGTGTGGGAGTTTAGGGTTCTTTGCATATACTCTTCCGGCGAAATTGTATACTCCGGCGTTTTCCGGAAGCATTGAGCATCTGAATTTTGCCACTCCACTTGAATAACTGATAAAATCAAATTCATACTTGAACTGCATAACCATACGGTTATTATTATCTTGCTCTGCAAAAACCATCTCCACTCCAATATCTTCCGGTTTAAGATCTCCAATCTGAAGTTCAACTTCTGCTATATATTCATTCCCTTTAGATATTTCGGATTTAGAATTATCGGGCTTTATATAGCTTTTTACCTCTATCAAAGGCCACTCCCTGCGAACCCTCTTTTTCCAGAATGCAAGTTCCCTTGCCATTGCATAGTCGTTTGCACGTATGGCTATGTTCCTTTCGGAGAGTGGGTTATAAAACTGCTTCTGATAATCGGTCATCATTCTGTTGGTTGTAAAGTTGGCCGCCACTTTCGCTATTGTATTCTTTATAACTTCTATCCAACCGACAGGTAATCCATCCTTCGGGTGCAACTTGTAAAACAACGGTGCTATCTCATTCTCCAGCATGTTGTAAATTGTAGCAGCATCCAGTTCATCCTGAAAGTTCTGATCTTCGTATGTCCTTTCCAAAGGGAGCGCCCAACCTGCACCCTCCTTATATCCTTCTACCCACCACCCGTCTAAAACTGAAAAGTGCATCACGCCATTCATTACTGCTTTCTCACCGCTTGTGCCGGATGCCTCGAGTGGCCTTGTAGGAGTGTTCATCCATACGTCTACCCCTTGAACAAGGTTCCTGGCTGTAGTCATATCGTATCCCGGAATAAACATAATCTTGCCTATAAACCTTGGCATGAGTGAGACCTCTACAATTCTCTTTATTAGGTCCTGACCCGCCTTATCGGCAGGGTGTGCCTTGCCGGCAAACAAAAACTGAACAGGCTGGTTAGGATTGTTCACAATTTTGTCCAATCTGTCCAGATCGCGGAAAATAAGATGTGCCCTTTTGTATGTGGCAAATCTTCTGGCAAATCCTATTGTGAGAACATCTTCTCTTAGTGCCTCCTTTATTGCAATCAGATGGTGTGGGGCATAATGTGTATTTGTCGCAGGATCTGAAAGTGTATGTTTGACGAATTTTATGAGTCTGGTTCTGAGCTTACTCCTTACTGCCCAAATCCTGCTGTCGTCTACCTGATATATACCTTCAAAACATGATTTGTCGTAATTGTGTGTTGCAAAGTCGCTGCCAAAGGCATCTGCATGAATATCTTTCCATTCAGGTGCTGTCCAGGTTGAATAATGGACCCCGTTGGTTACATAACTTACATGCAACTCTTCCGGAAGATACCCCGGCCATAGCGGTGACAGTATTTCCCGGCTTACCTTTCCATGCAGCCAGCTTACTCCGTTAACCTCCTGAGAGAGGTTGGCAGCAAGGTTGCTCATAGAAAATTTCTCCGATGGATTTGATGGGTCAATCTTCCCCAGAGCCATTAGAATTTCCCATGAAATTTTTAATCTTTCCGGATAGTGTGCAATATAGCTTCTTAGCAAATCTTCAGGAAAAGAGTCGTGTCCGGCAGGAACAGGGGTGTGAGTTGTGTAGAGTGAAGATGACCTTACAACCTCCAGAGCCTCGGCAAAAGAGAGATTCTCATGTTGAATGAACTCCCTTAATCTTTCCAGACCAATGAATGCAGCATGGCCTTCGTTACAATGAAATACATCTGATCTCCTCTTAAGAGCCATTAATGCCCTTATTCCACCAATGCCCAGCAGAAGCTCCTGCTTGAGTCGGTTCTCCTGGTCCCCTCCATAAAGATGGTGGGTTACATACCTGTCTTCCGGCAAGTTATCCTCAAAATCTGTATCCATGAGTATTAACTCTGTTCTTCCAACATCTACTCTCCAAAGACGCGCATTCAGGTTCCTGCCCGGAAGTGCAATACTAACAGTTGTCCAGTTGCCATCCTCATCTCTGACAGGTGTCGCAGGAATCTTCATGAAGTCCTGAGCCTCATAGTGTGCCACCTGATCGCCCTGTGCAGACAGAAGCTGTGTAAAATAACCATATCTGTAAAGAAGGCCGATCCCTGTCATAGGTACCATCTTATCACTAGACTCTTTTAGATAGTCCCCTGCCAGAACACCAAGACCTCCTGAATAAATCTTCAGTGACCTGTCAAGACCATATTCCATGCTGAAGTATGCGATGCCTGGACCTTTCATCTTGTTTTTGCCATCCATGTACTCCTCAAAATGTTCAAACAGGGAGTCCATCCTTCTTAAAAACTTCTCATTCTTCTCCAGCTCCTGATATTTTTTAACAGAAATCCTGTCCAGCATCAATATGGGGTTTCCCAGACTGGATTTCCATAACTCTTCATCTATAAGCTTGAATATTTCAATAGCCTCCTGGTTCCAGCACCACCACAGATTTCTGGATATGATATCAAGTGCCTTGAGTCTTTCCGGCAGCTGCTTGTTTATTAAAATTCTTGCCCAGTTAGGTTTATTTGCGACATCTATTCTAAAGCTTACATGATCCTTTTCGTCTGTTAAAGAGGCAAATGACCCAATATTTGATGACAATTTTCCAATTGCCAGTGAATACGCTTCTTTATAATATATTATCTGATTCTCCCACAGGGCAATTGTTGAAATATCTCTTGCATTGTCGCGATAGGCAGACATACTGACAGCTGTTAGTCTGGAAATTTCCACAATTTTAACTGCTACTTCCTGAACTACGTTTTCATATCCATCGTCTTTCCTTTCTATAATATCAATGGCCGGATGTTTTTTATGGTAATGGTCATTAACCCACAATCCGAATCCTGTAAGGCTTGTAGTTATTGTTGGAACCCTGAATGCAAGACTTTCCAGAGGTGTGTAGCCCCATGGTTCATAATATGAAGGAAAAATTGTAAGATCCAGACCAACCAGCAGATTGTAGTATGTAAGATTGAAAATACCATCGTTGCCATTTAAATAGGATGGCACAAAGAATACTTTAACTTTATCGCTACTCTTGTTGAAAAGGTATAGTTCCCTTATCTTTCTCATTACCGGATCAAGCTCCGGATCGTTAAGTGTATGTGTACAATTTGTTGTATAGTCCGACTTGAAATTCATCTTATTGACAAGTTCCTTGTTTGGTCCGTTATGCCCTGCAGGTACGAAGATATATGCGATAACCTCTTTTGTGAGTGAGGTGTCGTTGTTTATCCTGCCAAGAGAGTCAAGGAAAATATCAATCCCCTTGTTTTTGTACTCATATCTGCCACTTATTCCAACAATAACTGCATCATCCTGTATTGCGCATCCGGACATTACAGAGGCCATCTCCAGAAGTCGTTTTCTGGCATAGTCATGAAATTTCTGATACTCATCTTCTTTTGGTGTAAAACTGTTCTCAAACCCGTTTGGGGTTACAATATCTACCTCTCTGCCAAGGAAATATTTGCACTCTCTTGCTGTAATGTCACTTACGGTTGTAAAGACATCGCTTGTGCCTGCTGCAAGTTTTTCCAGTGAGTGTTTTGCCATAACATTGAACTCTTTGGCCTTCTCGTCAGGATTATATTGCATCATCGAACCGTAAAGAGGATTGTTATTGCTTGCCAGCGAACGTCCAAGGACGGTTGCATGCGTTGTAAATACAGTTGCAACAGGCAGGTTAATCGAATTCAGATAGAGAATGCCGGCCCCTGTCATCCATTCGTGGAACTGTGCCACTGCCTTTTGTCCGGGTGAAAGATTAAATCTCACATAACTCTCAATGACTTTTCCGGTTGCATATCCGAAAAGGGCCGATTCCACATAGTCCCACTGACCGCTGATTGAATCTAGTTTGTATTTTGTCCAGAATTCAGTAAGGATATCATCTTTTTTAGTGATGTAAGAGCTGAAATCAACTAAAACAGCGATTGGTGTACCGGCAACATTCCATCTGCCCACCCTTATCCTCAGCCCCTCTTCTGCTGCCTGGATCCTCCATGCTCTGAGTAAACCTGCGTCTTCTATGAATTCCGGGTTCTGTTCAATATCTCTCCAGACATCGGGGCCTATTAGTATATGGTTGTTTTTTAACTCTTTTGCTAAGTTTAATGCCTTTGTGGCTATAACCGTATGAATACCTCCTACCTTATTGCACACCTCCCAGCTTACCTCAAAAAGGCAATCTGGAGACACCATCGTTTTCTCTGACATTTTTTATTTTTTAGATTTATTCTTAGGTTTTGTCTTTTCTGCAATTATTGTTCCAGTTTCAACCTCTTTTTCAGGAACTGTCTTGTCTACTCTTATCAGAAAATCGCTTACCACATTCATGTAGTTGATAAATGCTTCGTAAGGAGTATCATATGGATTGAAGTAATTGTGCACGGCTCCATCTGAGAAAAACTTCGTACACATATAGTAAAAATGGTCGCTCTCCTGAAGTTTTCTGAAGTCGGCCAATAGAGAGGCATTGTTGGATGCCTTAACCTTTTTTTCAGCAGAATATATTTTATTGAATGCTTCGTTCTGAAGTTCATTCCCTAGCCATGCGCTTGTATCTCTCTCCTCATCTGCCCATGAAATTGCAAATGGTACATGAAGTGGAGCCACCGGCTGATGTTTTACACTAACCTCAGATGGTGTACAGAATTCAAAGTTGGAATTAGATAGTATTGCCTCGGGGAGATATTTGAGAAACTGAAAAATACCCGATGATGCACTCTGATGCTCTCCAAATGTTTCATAATCCATGAAAAGATTGACAACCTCATCTTTTTCCAGTGAATTTGATAGCCAGGTTACATATTTGTCCGATGTGAGGGGCCATTTTGCCCATGACCTGTCAGAAAACCTGAATGCTATGTCGTCGCTTAGATTGAAATTCTTGAGCAATAATTTTAGCCTTGGGTTAATAGCGTTTGTATAAACATAGTTTGGACTCTTCCATCCCAGAATGTGCTTTGCTCCCTCTGTAAGCATTGCCGAAAATCCCATGTCTGCCACCATTGCACCAATTTTGTCGGAATAGATCAGCTCCGTGTTCCTGAATACCTTTGGTTTCTTACCAAACAGAAGCTCAATGGTATTTGAATGCTGTATCACCTGTTCTTTAAACTCTTCAGGAGAGATAAGTGATGACAGACTGTGTGAATATGTCTCGGCAAGAAATTCCACGCACCCGGTTTTGGCAAGTTCCTTAAAACTATCTATTACTTCAGGGGAATATCTTACAAATTGATCAAGTGCAGAACCCGATATTGAGTAAGCAATTTTGAAAGCACCTTTGTGTTGCCGTATCAGATCCAGCATCAGCTGGTTTGCAGGCATATAGCACCTTTCGGCTACTCTTCTCAATATTGTTTTATTTGCAAAATCGTCATAATAATGAGAATCCTTCCCTATATCAAAAAAACGGTATACTCTCAATCTGTCCGGTTGATGTACTTGAAAATAGAAGCAAATAGTTTTTTTCATCATAAATTGAATTTATGTTTTTTCTCAGAATTTCGCTTTTTTAATTAGAGTTGCATAAATGTCTGCTACCCTTGCTGCCGCATTGTCCCACTTAAGCGAGTTTACCTCATCAAATCCATTTCTAACAGCCATCTGAGAAATTGCGGGGTAAGAGAGTAAGGCATATATTGCATCTGCCATGGCATCAATATCCCAGAAATCCACTTTTATTGCATGATTCAGAACCTCTGCCACCCCAGACTGCTTTGAAATGATTGTAGGAACATTTGCCCTCATTGCCTCCAGAGGAGATATCCCAAAAGGTTCAGACACAGAGGGCATTACATAAACATCTGAATAAGCAAACATTCTCTGGACATCTGTCCCCTTTAAAAAACCAGTAAAATGAAAACGGGTTGAGATCCCAAGTTTTGCAACCCTTCTAATGGAGCGGTTGAGAAGGTCACCACTGCCTGCCATTACAAAGCGGACATCGGGGTACCTCTTAAGGACCTTGTTTGCTGCTTCAATGAAGTACTCTGGTCCCTTCTGGAATGTAATTCTGCCAAGAAATGTTACAATTTTGTCATCTATTCCTCTTGATACATCCATACTTTCCACACCTTGAAAATCCACGGCATTGTGTACCGTCACTACTTTGTCCGGATGAAGTCCGTATTTGCTTATTACAATATTTCTGGTGAGGTTGCTTACGGCAATAACCATGTCGGCCTCTTTCATTCCTAACTTCTCAAGTTCATATACCTCTGTGTTAATATTGCTTCCGCTTCTATCGAACTCTGTTGCATGTATGTGTACAACAAGAGGTTTGCCTGTAAGTTTTTTTGCTGCGACTCCTGCAAGATAGGTCAGCCAGTCATGGGCGTGAATTACATCAAAATCATATTTGAGTGCAATTTCTCCTGCAACCATTGCATATCTTGCAACCTCTTCCATAAGGTTGGCTCCGTATTTGCCTGAGAATTTGTATTTTTCTCCAAAATAGTGTTTATAGTCCTCTATCTGACCCTCTTTCTGCTCGGTTACCATATTGGAAAACTGGACAGGATCAAGATATGGCACAAGGTTTGACCCAACTCTTAAAAACTGCACCTTCTCAAGGAAATCATTTACGTTTTTTACAGTCTCCTGAACAACAACTTCACTTGCATTTATTATTCTGACCGAACTCTGGTCTTCATCTCCCTCAGCAGAGGGCATTACAAACAACACCTCCACCCCATGGTTTGCCAGACCTTTAGTAAGGCCAAAACAGGCAGTTCCCAAGCCTCCTGATATGTGTGGAGGAAACTCCCATCCAAACATCAATACCCTCATTGTTCAATCTTTTTATATTGTTCAATTAATCTCATCGATCTCAGAATGGCTGAGACAGAGTTTGCATAGGATGTACATCCGTGTGGCTGATATGGTGGGTCACCGTCATAAACTTCTGAGATTGAGCCTATGCAATGTACTGCCAGATCCTCCTCAAATGCATTTATCAATTCTGTGGCTGTATTTAAAAACGCTGCTCCGTAGAGTTTCAGAGATGCCTCAATGTAGAACTGAAGCAGCCATACTCTCGCGGTTCCCTGATGATAAGCCATGTCTCTGGTATACTGGTCGCCATCGTATTCACCTTTGTAATTAGGATTTCTTGGTGAGAGTGTCCTTATGCCTCTTGTTGTAAGCAAAACCTGTTTTACGTTCTGAAGTACTTTAGATTTAATTTCATCGCTTATTGGAGAATAATCAAAGGCACAAGTGAAAAGCTGATTTGGACGGACATATTTGTTCTGACCTTCCGGACCTACGTAGTCGGCAAGATACTCTTTTGATTCAATCCAGAAAGCTTTTATGAAATTCTTCCGGATTTTTTCTTTTATTTCTGTCCAGTCATTTACAAATGCAATATCTCTGGTTTTGGGAGCCATCTCAAGAACAAAACATATAGCATTGTACCACAAAGAATTTAGCTCTACCTGATAACCGGCTCTCTCAGTAACCGGAACTCCACCTACGTATGCATCCATCCAGCTTGTGGCAACGCCTCTCTCCTCTGCCCATAGAAGTCCGTTTTCATGCATTCTTACATTTGTTCGGCTACCATCTCTGTAAGAGCTGAGAATCTCCTTAAGCAACCCCATATATATTTTCCACACTTTGGAACTGCCTCCCAATGCCTTTGCGTACTGCTGCAATGTCCAGAAAAACCAGAGTGGCACATCTGCTTTTTTATTTGTCTTAACAAGATACTCGCCTCGATTTCTTACAATCGTATCTAAAACATCCCTGAATCTGGATATATCTCCGGTTGAATACCAGGTGAGACCGGGCAGAGATATGAGTGTGTCCCTCATGTTTTTGTCCAACCATGGATAACCTGCATATATACTGGTGTCTTCACCATCTTGAGTAATAAACTGATCGGCTGCTATCTGAAGGCAGCTTTCGAAACTGTCTCTGTGTCTCCTGCTTTTTATACTCTGAGCAAATTTCAGGGAGAGTTTTGCAGGATCCTCCTCCCTTGTGGATGCAGAAAATATTATAGTCTGACCCTTTCTTATTGGCAACTCGAAGTAACCCGGTACAAAGAGATCTTCCTTTGACTCATATGCTCTCCTGCTCTCCTCATTGTACTCAATATTGTAATACCAGTCGGGGTTGGAGATAAATTCGCTTTTGACATTCATCTGAAGGTTAAGGTCGGGAAAGCCCTCATACATTCTGAAGCTTCTACCTTTTTCAATTTCCCGGTATTTTGTATCTGCCCCAATATTTACTTTTGAAAGTGTATGAGCGTTCCTGAATGCAAGGAATGGCTTTAACCTGATAATTGTGGGCGAATGTGCTTCAAGCAAAGTGTAGGTAATAAGTACCTGCTCCTCATTATTGCATAACATCACAACCTTTCTGAGAACAACTCCGCCTACATTGTATGTTATGGCGGCAACTTTGTCAATCTCAAAATTCCTTATGTACTTGTGACCCCTTGGTTCGTATATGTCTCCATATCTGTGAATTCCAAGATTGAATTCTTTTCCGTGCTGGACAAGTGTTTCATCTAGTGAGGATAGTAGTACAAATTTGTCTCCGCCAAAATTTGCTACAGGCACTACCAGAAGTCCGTGGTATTTTCTGGTATTGCATCCTACAATGGTAGTATTCAGATATCCTCCGGCATGGTTTGTAGACAACACCTCACGTTTAAGTGAATACTCCAGGTTAACCAATTCCTCTTTATTAAACTGTAAGTATGCCATATTCGAAATTATTAACGTTGCAAGATAACAAAAAAAAGTTACGAAATAATATCACTTCCCTTTTTTCAAGACAACCGCAGCTCTGCAGGGAAGGTATAAAGATAGCTGGTCCCCTCCGTCTGAAAAACAGGTGAAATAGTCTGTTTTTTCTAAAACCCTGTCAAATCCTCCATACAGCAATGAGTCCGAACTGAGGACCATCTTATATTTCCCGGCGGGAGCATAGAACCTGAAGTCTGTATATGAATTGTTTGGACTAAAATTGAAGGCGAAAACATATTCTCCCCTGGAGAAGATAAGGACCTGATTCTGGTTGTTCTGATATAATGATTCGGGTTTGGCGCTAAAAATTTCACTTTTCTTAATCATCTGTATCATAGATATATCAAAATCAAGAAGGAATTTATACTTTAATTTTGGATCATCGGCCAGCGACCATTGCCTACGTGCATAGAAAAACGACCATCCGTTACCCTCTCTTGGAAAATCTATCCACTCAGGATGACCATACTCGTTACCCATGAAGTTGAGGTATCCGTCACCTGCAGTAGCAATTGTTACAAGACGTATCATTTTGTGGAGCGCTATCCCTCGGTCAATTATGAGATTTTCAGTCAACCGGCTCATAGAAAAGTACATCTCCTTGTCCATAAGCCTGAATATTATGGTTTTGTCTCCAACCATTGCCTGGTCGTGACACTCTGCGTAACTAATCGTTTTCTCATCAGACCTTTTATTGGTAAGTTCCCAGAACATCTCTCCTACGTTCCACTCTTCGTCTTTAAGCTCTTTTATCCATTTTATCCAGTGGTCAGCCACCCCCATGCTCATCCTGTAATCGAATCCGAATCCACCCTCCCTTACCGGAGCAGCAAGGCCGGGCATTCCGCTTACATCTTCGGCAATTGAAATTGCGAATGGATTGACCTCCTTAATGAGCTGATTTGCCAAAGCCAGGTATACCAGTGCATCTTCGTCCTGATTACCGTCAAAATAGCATGAATAATCTGTAAAATCCTTGCCAAGCCCGTGGTCGTGGTAAATCATACTGGTGATACCGTCAAACCGGAATCCGTCAAATTTATACTCTTCGAGCCAGTATTTGCAATTAGAAAGAAGAAAATGCAATACCTCGTTTTTCCCGTAATTGAAGCATTTGGATGTCCATGTGGGGTGATTGCCTCTTGCCCCTTCATGGAAGTACTGATAATCTGTTCCGTCAAGTAGTGATAACCCCTCCAGCAAATTGTTCACCGAATGGGAATGAACAATATCCATTACAACGGCAATTCCTTGCGTATGTGCTTCATCTATAAGCCTTTTTAACTCTTCTGGTGTCCCGAACCTGGAACTGGCCGCAAAAAAATTTGAAACCTGGTATCCGA
>MEOK01000017.1:92987-172774 GCA_001769195.1 Bacteroidetes bacterium GWF2_40_14
TTCTTGGCAATACTTTTATCCTGAAAGATTCATAGGTAGCTACCCCTGCCTCTTCTGAGCTCATTCCTATATGAGCCTCATATATAAGTGGGTTCTTTATATTCAGGTTAGTCGTATTCAACCATTTATATGGTTTTGGATCCCATATCTGAGCCGAGAAAAGTTTTGTATGAGGGTCCTGAATGCATCTTGTAGAATATGCAGGCATTCTCTCACCCTCTCCCCCGTTCCAGAATACCTTCCACTTAAAAAGGTCGCCGTGTCTGAATTTGTCCAACGGCACTTCTAGTTCCCAGTTTCCGTTATCTATCCGCATGAAAGCATACTCATCCTGTTTTTTCCAGTTATTGACGTCTCCTATGAGATAGATTGCTGTTGCATTTGGTGCCCACTCCCTGAATATCCAGGATGTCCGGTTCTTATGGATGCCATAATATAAATGTGAATTTATGGCAGTTGTGAGTTGTTTGCCATAACCAGAGAGCTCCTGACTCTTTATGGCAATTTTTTGATATCGTCTTAAAATATCTCCTTTAAATGGCTCCAGATAAGGATCTTTTAGCCAAAGGTCCAACTCTTCCATAGCATCAGTTATTCTGTTAGTTTTTCAATATCTTCTTCGTACGACCTTAACTGAATCTGACAGTATTTCACCAGCTCCATGGCCTTTTTCACATCATGTGAAATAGTGTCAAGATTTGATGTCGGGTCCTCTATCTTTAAAACAAGCTCCTGTAGCTCCTGCAGAGCTTCCTGATATGTCTTAGCTTTTACTTTCATCTTCCTTTTTATTTATTGTACAACTTAAAGCTCCTCCGTCCATAATGAGCCTTATCTCTTCTCCTACCTCAACCTGACTGATATTGCTTATCTTAATCCCCTTCTTCAGGACAAGTGCGTATCCCTTTGTGAGAAGCAACAAAGGATTGTTTGACCTTACCCTCTGTTCCAGCATTTGAAGCTTATGATGGTTAAGCTGTATACCGGCTTTGTATGAATTCAACAACCTGTTTGTTACTGATTTTAAATTATTCGACTCATTCACCAGCCTCGTATGTAAAGATAACGAAAGTCTCCTTGATAAAAAAATTATCTGCTGATCCTCTTTCACAAAAATATCCAGTATTAAATCTGCAAGAGCTGTCGGGGTTTTTACAGATGTGTGTGCCACCATGTCTGCTATGTGATAGTCGTGGTCGTGACCTATTCCTGTGATTACCGGCAAAGGGAACTGTGCAATGTTTGCGGCCAGATTGTAGTCGTCAAAACATGCCAGATCCTGTGCTGAGCCACCACCTCTGAGTATTAACAGGATATCAAATTCATCTGATCTCCCGGCCACTTTGTCCATAGTCTCAATGATTCCTTCAGGCGCGATGTTGCCCTGCATTGGTGCGTTAAAGAGCTCTGTTCTGAATTTGAAGCCGTATTCGTTCAAATGTAGATGATTGATGAAATCTCTGTATCCGGCAGCCTGATCCGACGATATTATCGCAAGTCTCTTGGGCAGCAGCGGCAGTTCAAGAGTACTGTTCATCTCAAACATTCCCTCACTTTTTAGCCTTAATATGGTTTTTTGCCGTTCAAGTTCTTGTTCTCCCACTGTAAAAGCAGGATCAATATCCATGATAATAAGACTCAGCCCGTAAAGTGCAGAATACTGAACCTGGACACATATGAGAATATGCATTCCTTTAGTGAGTGGCTGTCCGGCTGTTGTTTGGAAGTACGGCCTGATAAGCCTGTAGGTGTTGGCCCAGATAATTGCCTGTGCCTTTGCCGTAACAGTGTCTCCTCCGGCGGGCCTGTCCACGAGATCCAGATAGCAGTGACCTGCAAAGTTGTTTTTTATCTCACTTATTTCTGCTCTTATCCAGTACTTTGCGTTGTTCTTGCTCTCTATTGACACCTTTATCTGTTCCTGTAGCTGACAAAGGGTCATCTGCGCCTCAACTCCCATTTTAATTTTTTTTTATGAAACTATCCATACAAATATACGCATAATATTGTACCTTTGCCCGTCAGAATTTTTATATGAAGATTACTCAAGCCATATTTTCCGGAAGCTGTCGCTTTCTTAAGGACAAACCTAAAGCAAGACTCCCGGAATTTGCTTTTATCGGCAGGTCAAATGTTGGTAAGTCTTCTCTTATCAACGCTTTATGCAGGCATGGCCAATTGGCACACACTTCATCCAAACCCGGCAAAACCCAGCTTATAAACCATTTTTTGATAAACAACTCATGGTATCTGGTAGATCTTCCCGGTTACGGCTATGCCAAACGATCCAAGAGTGACAAGGCAGTTCTTGTTGAAATAATAAGAGGCTACATCAATGGCTCGGAAGACCTTGTAAATTTGTTCGTTTTACTGGACTCCAGGCTTGACCTCCAGGATATTGACCTCCAATTTATAATGGAACTCGGCGATGCCGGAGTTCCTTTTTCAATTATTTTCACAAAGTGCGACAAGCTTAGTAACTCTGCTCTGGAAACTCAGATAAAAAAGAATCGCGATTCCCTTATGGAACATTGGGATGAACTTCCCCCTGTTTTTTTAAGCTCAACTGAGAGTGGTAAAGGAAGAGAGGAGATTCTTGATTATATAGAAATGCTTTTAAAATAATAAAACATCACAATCATGGACCATAATCATAAGATACAGATTTTTTCTTGCCGTAATTCCAGGTATTTAGCCGAGAAGATAGCGGCTGCTCTTAATCTGGAACTAGGCAAATCTACAGTTACGGTATTCAGCGACGGTGAGTTCCAGCCCGCTTTTGAAGAGAGCGTCAGAGGAGCTACCGTGTTTATTGTTCAATCTACCTTTCCGCCAGTGGATAACATGTTTGAACTTCTTCTTATGATTGATGCTGCCCGAAGGGCATCTGCATACAAGGTAAATGCTATAATCCCATATTTCGGATGGGCACGTCAGGACAGAAAAGACAGGCCAAGGGTACCAATAGGGGCCAAACTGGTTGCCAACCTACTTGCTGCTGCCGGATGTGACAGGGTTATGACTGCCGACCTTCATGCCGACCAGATTCAGGGATTCTTTGATTTCCCGGTGGACCATATATATGCCAGTTCTATATTCCTTCCATATCTGCGTGACCTCAAACTTGAGAACATGTCAATCGCGGCACCTGACATGGGTGGAGCAAAAAGAGCAAATGCATATTCCAGGATTCTTGGTTGTCCGCTTATTATATGTCACAAGTCACGCGAGAAGGCAAATGTAGTTGGATCCATGACCGCAATAGGGGATGTTGAGGGAAAGAACATTGTCATAATTGACGACATGATAGATACTGCCGGAACAATTTCAAAGGCTGCCGACATGCTTATGGAAAAAGGGGCAATAAGCGTAAGGGCCCTTGCCACACATGCTGTACTTTCAGGTCCTGCCTATGACAGAATCGCAAAATCTCATCTTACAGAGGTAATAATCTCCGATACAATTCCACTTAGTACAGATCCTAATCTGGACAGAAGCAAAATCAAGGTACTATCGGTAGCAGAGATTTTTGCAGATGTAATTGACAAAGTCTATAATTATAAATCTATCAGCTCAAGCTTTGTATTTTAATCATGCTTATTGACATTCCAACAGATCTCGTTTACGAGAAAATCGTAAAGACACTCCGTCGGTTCTTTAAGGAAGCCGGTAAAGAGAAGGGTGTCCTGGGCATTTCTGGAGGTATTGATTCTGCCGTAGTAGCAGCAATCTCTGCAGATGCACTGGGTGCCAAAAACGTTCACGGATTGATAATGCCATCACCATTTTCAACAATGCACTCCGTTACTGATGCCGTTGAGCTTGGTGACAATCTCGGCATCTCATACAGCATTGTGCCAATTGAGGGAATATTCAATAAATTTATAAGAGAGCTTGACTCTCTGTTTTGTGAAGAGACAAAAAAACTGACAGTGGAGAACCTGCAGGCCAGAATCAGGGCAAATATTCTTATGTCCTATTCAAATCAGACAGGGGCACTGCTGCTGAACACCTCTAACAAGAGTGAGCTGGCAATGGGGTACGGCACACTGTATGGTGACCTTTGTGGAGCAATAATGGTAATAGCAGATGTTTACAAGGTTGACGTATACAATCTGGCACATTACATAAACAGCATAAAAACTGTTATTCCTAATTCCACACTTACCAAGGCCCCTTCTGCAGAATTGAGTGCCGGCCAGAAAGATAGTGACACATTACCCCTTTACGATATTCTGGATCCAATTTTGCATTCACTTTATGAAAAGGGAATGACTCCCGAAGAGTTGACAGGTTCCGGAACAGACAGGGTACTGCTTAACAGGATACAACAACTTAACAGCGCATCTGCGTTTAAGGGTTATCAGCTTCCTCAGATGATTCAGGTTGGAAATCACCCGCTTCTTCCCTTTGACAAGTGTGTGAATTTATCTGATTGATTGTTCATTAATTTAAAATTAGACCTTTTTAAAATGTCACTTTTCATATTATCAGTTGCTTTAGTAGCAATGTGTGTGTTTCTACTCTCCTTTAATATTATTTTCAGGAAAAACGGGCAGTTTCCTGATAAAGAGGTGGGGCACAATAAAAACATGAGAAAACTTGGCCTTATGTGTGCAAAATCTGAAGAGAGAATATTATGGGGAAAGAGGGGGACTTTGCGAAACGGTTTCAGGTATGATCCACAAAGAGGTGTTCCTCGCAAAAATTTGTTATCTTTGCCGCCCTTATGAGTATAGTAGCTATTGTAGGTCGTCCGAATGTTGGTAAATCTACGCTTTTCAACCGTCTTGTCGGAATGAGGCAAGCAATTGTAGATGAGGTCTCAGGTGTTACCCGTGACCGTCATTATGGCCGTTGTGAATGGAGTGGACGGGAATTTTCAGTTATAGATACAGGAGGATATTCTGTAAATTCCGATGATATCTTCGAAGAAGAGATTCGTAAACAGGTACTTCTTGCCATTGAAGAGGCAGATGTAATTATGTTTATGTGCGAGGTGGGGACAGGTATAACAGACTTTGACTCAACAATTGCAAATATACTGCGTAGAAGCAAAAAACCTGTGGTTCTTGTTGCCAACAAGGTTGATACAGGTGATAAGTTCTATGACACGCATACTTTTTACTCACTTGGTCTTGGAGAGCCCTTTGCAACATCTTCTGCCAGTGGGAGCGGAACAGGCGACCTTCTGGACAGAGTAGTGGAACTCTTGCCTGAGGAGGATACAGAGGATATGACTCTAAATATTCCGCACATTACAATTGTTGGAAAACCCAATGTTGGAAAATCTTCACTTACAAATGCACTTCTGGGTGAAGAGAGAAATATTGTAACCCCTGTTGCTGGAACTACGAGAGATTCAATATCTACTCGTTACAACAAATTCGGATATGATTTCATGCTTGTTGACACCGCCGGTCTTAGAAAACGCAACAAGGTGAGGGAAGATCTTGAGTTTTATTCAGTAATGCGCTCAGTAAGGGCCATTGAACATTCCGATGTCTGCATAATGATGATTGATGCCTCTATAGGGGTAGAAGCTCAGGACATGGCAATATTCAACCTGATTATCAAAAACAAGAAGGGTTGTGTTATTGTAATCAACAAATGGGACATTATTGAGGGAAAAACATCCAACACAATGAAGGAGATGACTGAGGAGATACTTCAGAAGATTGCTCCTTTCAACGATCTGCCAATTGTATTCACATCTGTTATAAACAAGCAGAGAATTCTGGATGTGCTTCAGGCAGCTGCAATGGTTTACGAAAACAGGTCGAGGAAAATCCAGACTTCTAAGCTTAACGAGCTTATGCTTCCTGAGATTGAGAACTACCCTCCTCCTGCATTAAAAGGCAAGTATGTTAAGATAAAATATATTACTCAACTCCCTACTCCGGCACCATCGTTTGCGTTTTTCTGTAATCTGCCTCAATATGTGAGAGAGGACTATAAGAGGTTCCTGGAAAATAAATTGCGAAAACATTTTGAGTTTAAAGGCACCCCTATTCAGATTTTCCTGCGTCAGAAATAAGTTTTATCCGTTTTGATAAACCGGTAGCTTTAATGTAAAGCAGGCTCCTCCCAACTTTTCAGAAATATCATAATTTATCTCGCCCTGGCTCTGTTCCATTATGCTCCTGCATATTGCCAGTCCCAGACCTGTACCACCTGTCTTGGTGGTGAAGTTTGGTTTGAACAGCTTATGTGTAAGATTATCTGCAACCCCGGGGCCGTCGTCCTCAAAGGAGACTTCGTAGTTATTATCGACAACCTTAAGTGATACACATATTCTGCTTTTGCTCTGATTCTCAATAGCCTGCACTGCATTTGACAGAAGATTTACAAAAACTCTTGACAGCTGTGTCTTTCTAGCCAAAGTCCATGCCTCTCTGGTCTCACTCTCATATGAAATTGTTATATTGTCCCTCGTATTGAAAAGAACTATCTGCTCCCGTATGAGATTGTTGATTTCTACCTTTGTGAGATCCTCAGAATAGAAACGCGAAAAGCTTGAGAACTCACCGGCGGCTTCTGAGAGGATGTCAATCTGTTCTATAAGTGTTCCTGCAAGTGCATCGAATCTTTTTGGCCAATCCTCAATTCCCTGGCTTTTGAGCCTCATCAGATGCTGAATACTAAGTCTCATTGGTGTCAGCGGGTTCTTTATCTCATGCGCAATCTGCCTTGCCATCTCTCTCCATGCCTGTTCTCTCTCACCCTGAGCCAGGATTCTTGTACTCTCCTCAAGGTCATCCACCATCTTGTTATAAGCCGCCACAAGTATACCTAGTTCATCTTTGTTGGTATAGTCAATATGTTCAGGTTTGCGTGATATATCGAGCAATTCCATCTTTTTACTTATCTCTGCCAAAGGTTTTGACAGAGAATTTGACAGGGCCATGCCCCCAAAAATAGCAGCCAGAAGCAGAAGAAGATATATATTGATAATGGCCGCGATTATACTTGACGCGTCACCCCTCATACCAGATTGTTTGGAGAAGAAAGGGATGTTTGCAATTGCTATAAGCACACCATCCTGGTTGTACAGTGGTGCATAAAGCGAGTTGTAAGTTAGCCGGGCTATGTTCTCCTTATGGATGAATTGCTTTTTGTTATTGTGGACAATCTGCTTGTAAGCTTCTGGATTCATTCTCTTTCCAATAAGGAACCGGTCAAAAACCTCTTGTTGGGTGGTTCTTATAAGAGTGCCATCTGAAGCATATACATTTATGTCTATCTGTGTGTTGTTGGATAGACGGTTCATTATCTTAAGCAGTTCCGTCTTGTTGAACCTTGTGTCGTTGTAACGTTGGACAAACCTGATATTAGAGGAGAGAGTAGACTGCACTGAATTCATTTTGTCCTCCATCTGAGACCTGTTGCTCTCATTAAAATAATTAATCGAGAACCATATACTGCCCGCTCCCATAGATACCAGAGCTACCACCAGTGAAGCCAGAAGCAGTGTTGTAATCTTCCACCTGAATGAGTTTCTTGGCAACTGATAGAATAACCTTCCACTTCTGAACCTCAGGATTCCAAAAATCAGCAGTGAAAAGAACAGATATATATATGAAAAGGTAACAAAATAGGGAAAAATATTTCTCTCCGGTCTGCTGATTACCATCATGTTCTCGGGTGAGATTTTGTTGGTAAAATGGATAAACCCGTCTTTTCTGGTAGCATAATAACCAATTAATGTGTCGGGTGTAGCCAGAATTGGATAATTATACTTTCCATTGTAGGTTACTAACCTATTATTCAAGTATTTACCATATGAGTAACTTAACGGAATATTAAAATTATCTATCTGAACATGATTGAGTAGTGCAGCAGGATATCCTATTGTCTCCTTCATGAACTTAGAATCGAGTTCAATATATAATCTGATATCTCCGCTTCCAAAACCAGGGTATGTAAATACGCCCAGGTAACTTACCCTTCCGTTGTAATTGTTAAGAAAGAAGAACCTGGAGTATTCGTCAACAAGAGGTATCCCGTAGTTTCCAAGTTCATTATTAAAGAAACCTTCACAGTCGACAAGTGGAGAATCGTTTTCCCGGTCAAGTAATTCGCCTTTCTTACACTTAGTTATCCGAAGGTCATACCTTTGCGATATACTTCCGAAGTAAGCCTCGTTAAGTCTGTTGCTCACAATAACATCTTCACCTTCAATATTGACCCAGAGTCTGAGAAATGGATCTTTTGCAATAGTGGTCTCTATCTCCTTCAGTTGCAGCTCAAGGTTAAGATCTCTCTCCACCGACATTATTGTTGTCCATACCCTGTTCCTGTCAAGCTCTTTTTTAAAGCCGTTCATACTCACAGTTACCAGCGTATAGAGTGAGATTACTGATATGTAAATGAACAGGCTTTTCGTTTTAAGGAAAGAGTACTTTCTTCTCTTGTTCTGAATAGGACGGACAAGTTGAAAAGAGAATAACAGTGCAAGGAAAAGTAGCCCGTAAGAGATATAAACAAGAATGGAGTATATGGAAATTTCGTCAATCTTATAGAGTTCCAGAACAATGCTTGAGTTAATGATGACAGATTTAAGAGTTATCTGGATATAAGGAATAAGGAGTACAGGAATAAGGAGAAACATAGCTGTAAGTAATCTCCGTTTTTTAATGCGCGACCTCAGGAAAATCAGTGCAAGGCTCTTGCGCACCATAAAGAGAGCAAGTATCAGCAAAAATATAAGTATATTGGTTATAAGGAGATCTGCCAGTGAATTGAAGAGACCGAAATGGGCATACAAGTTAGGGGAGAAAAGCTCGAATTCGCTCTGCGACTGAGAAGACTGGTATATTGCTAGAAACCTGATCACTACCAGCCCCCCAAATACAAAAAAGAACTCCTTCACTCCTCTGTTTATCTGCAGGTTTGAGAACAGGGCAATAATTGCAAGCAGCATTGCAAACCATCTGAGCAGTGCTCCTGACTGTCCACTCTGAGTTGGAAGATTCTTCAAAACCGAAAACAACACCCCTCCATCCTTACCATGAACAACGTATGATTCATCATATGTTACAGGTACAATGGATAGCTGTCTCCGCAATGAGAAGTGAGGGTTGATTTCACTTTTGAGCACATTGTTTTCTGTAGGATAGTCTGTCTGTATCAAAAGTGCTGCAACTATACTCATGTTGCCTTTTTTATACTGCCTGACAATATACCAGGCAGAGCCAAGGCTCATATACTGTTCAATTACACCTACATATGCCAAGGGAGTATTAGTAACCACTTTGCTGTTAAGGTGATTAATCCTGTAACCGAAAGTAAACTTATCAATATCGTCATTTGCTATTGGAAGCTGGTTCATCCATGACTGTAGAGTGTCATTGTAATACCTGTAGATTATCATATCCTCAGGGAAATCACTGAAATCGATGAACAATGTGTCGGAAGTCTCTGATGCCTTTATAACAAAATCTTCAAGTATCTGTTGTCTTTTGTGGATTCTGTTCTCAAGACGGGTAACCTCCCTGTCCATTGAATCTGATGAAGAGAATTCCAGAAACGAGACAATCATCAGCAGAATTGCCAGCATCCAGAGTGTGACAGGTCTTTTTCGGATTAATGAGAATAAAAGTTTGTTCATTCCTTATTTGTGATGATATGGTTCGCCTTTGATAATTGTATATGCTCTGTAAAGTTGTTCTAAAAAAATCACTCTTACCATCTGATGCGAAAAGGTCATTTTTGAGAGGGAGATCTTTTCATTGGCTCTCTTATAAATATCATCCGAAAAACCATATGCCCCTCCAATTGCGAAGACTACATTTTTTGTACCATGAATGCTTTTTTTCTCAATCTGTGAAGCGAATCTCTCAGATGTAAACTCTTCTCCTCTCTCATCCATTAGAATCAATTCGTCATTCGGTTTTAAATACTTCATTATTGCATCTCCCTCCCGCTCTTTAATTTGTTGCCGGGTAAGACTTGACGTTGCTTTAAGCTCTTGTATTTCAATTCTTTGATAACTGACGTAATGCTTAAGTCTCTCCTCATAGAGCTCAATTCCGCTCCTGACCCAGGGGAATTCAGTCTTTCCGACAAGCAATAATATTATCTTCATTGTTACAAATTTAAGATATATTTCAGAAATTCTTTAACTTTATGTTAAAAGGTTATGGCTTGATTTTTGCTGAAATTTATCTATCGACAAATAAAATTGTTATGAGATCTGTATTATTTTCTTTGACTGCTGTTTTTTTCGCATTTTCTTCTCTTTCTGCTCAGACTAAAAGTGAGCAGGATGTTTTTGTGCCTATAGCAAAGTATATTCAGAGTGGTGATTCTGAAAAATTATCTGCATGGTTTGACCAGAATATGGAGATTGACATTCTTGGTACAGTTAATGATTGCAGTAAGGCTCAGGCAAAGCAGATCATAAAAGAGTTCTTCAACAATTACTCACCAAAAAGCTTCGTTATTGCATACAGAAGTGGAAAACCTCCAATGAAGTATGCCATAGGCAATCTGAACGCAGGGGGAAGTAAGTTCAGGGTAACTCTGTTTGTCAAGATACAGGATGATGGAAATTTCATTCAGAAGTTAAGGGTAGAAAAAGAGTAGGCTACCTGAAGACCGGTTTTGCATAAGCGATAACATCGTCCTTTGTTATTACATTGTTGCTCAGTATCAGCAATCTCTCCACAACATTTCTTAGTTCCCTTATGTTTCCTGTCCACTTGTATGTGGTAAGTTCGGTAAGAGCTTCATCATCTATGGATCTGTGTAACATGCCACTCTCCTCACAAATCTGGTCTATAAAATGTCTTGCAAGAAGAGGAATATCTTCTGTCCTCTCACTTAAAGGCGGAACATGTATTATAATTACGCTCAGCCTGTGAAACAAGTCCTCTCTGAATGTTCCTTTTGAAATCTCCTCTCCGAGATCTTTATTAGTTGCAGCAATCACTCTTACCTTTACGTTGATATCCTTGTCGCTCCCAACCCTGCTGAGCTTGTTTTCCTGTAGCACTCTCAATACCTTAGCCTGTGCAGCAAGACTCATGTCGCCAATCTCATCCATGAAAAGTGTACCGCCGTCGGCCTGTTCAAACTTGCCTTTGTGTTGTTTCACGGCAGATGTGAACGCCCCTTTCTCATGTCCGAAAAGTTCACTTTCAATAAGTTCTCCCGGAATAGCAGCACAATTGACTTCGATAAAAGGCATTGTGTTCCTGCTGCTCTTTTCATGGAGCCACCTTGCGACCAGTTCCTTTCCGGTACCATTGGAGCCTGTTATAAGAACCCTTGCATCTGTAGGGGCCACTCTGTCTATCATATCCTTGATTTTCATTATGGCAGATGATACTCCTACAATTTCGGGAATTTTTGCAACTCTTTTCTTAAGGTTTCTTGTCTCTTTAACCAGATTGGTCCTGTCGGTGGCGTTTCTTAATGTTATAAGAATCCTGTTAAGGTCCAGCGGTTTCTGTATAAAGTCAAATGCTCCTTTTTTTATACATTCAACAGCAGTATCAATAGATCCGTGGCCGGATATCATTATAACCGATGATTCAACATTTGCTTCATTGAGCTTGTCAAGAAGCTCCATTCCATCCATGTTGGGCATTTTTATGTCTGAAAAGATCACCTCATAATTGTTGGACGTGGCAAAAGCAAGCCCTTCTGCTCCATCTGCAGCGAGTGTCACCTCGTGCCCTTCGAACTCGAATATCTCTTTCAATGTATTCCTGATGCTTTTTTCATCATCGATTATAAGTAACTTCATAGTTTAAATGTTTGCTTTTTATTTATGGACTCTGCAATTTCTGTCATACCCCCCTCCTTAAGCGAGTATGACGACTGGTAAAGCTCCTGAATATTGCACCTCTTGATTACCAGTTGAACAAATATACTGCCAAGAACCATATAGTCTACCCGGAAAGGTGTCATCCGCGGCATCTGCATCCTCTCCTCTCTGGTTGACTTGAGCAGTATTTCGTGCAGGTTTCTTAGTTTTTCCATATCCAACTCCCTAGCTGGTAAAGAGCTGTCATCATCGGTATAAAGCAACTCCCTGAGTGTGTCAAAAGAGCCTGATGAACCAATCATGAAAACCGGCTTGTATTGCTTGCATGCTGTCCATAAATTATATAGCGACTTCTCCAGATAGCTTTCAATATCTTCAACCTGTCTCTCTTTTATAGGATCTTCCGGATTAAAAAGTTCCCTTAATCTTACAACACCGAGATTAAAGCTCTCTTTCCAGTATATCTTGTTTTTATCTGCAATAATCAGTTCGTTGCTGCCTCCACCTATGTCACACATAAGGACTTTTTCGTCATACAGAAAAACCGACTCTCTGATACCCTTGTATGTGAGCTCTGCCTCTCTGTCTCCAGATATTGTCTCAACCTCCACGCCAAATCTCTGACTTATAATTTTTATAAAATCCTGCCCGTTTCTTGCGTCTCGTATAGCTGATGTTGCAAATGCCTTTATAAGGTCTGCTCCTCCTGAGTTTTTCACCTCTTTCATCAATTCTCCAAATACCTCAACAGAAGATTCGATTGTCTGAAGGCTCAGCAAGCCGCTTGAGAAGCCTCCTGATCCTATGAAAGAAGGTATTTTGACAACTCGTTCTATCTTGCATTTTCCGTCGGATATATCGGCTGTCAGTAAGTTGAAAACATGGGTTCCCAAGTCAAGAATAGCAACTTTCATCAATATTATTTTCACAAAGATAATCCTTTTTTGTGTATGTTTGTCTTTATTAAATGAGCATGAAAATTCCAAAAATCATTATAGCCATAGACGGCCACTCTTCCACTGGTAAAAGCAGTTTCGCAAAGATTATTGCAGCAAAATACGGATTGATATATGTAGATACGGGTGCACTCTACAGGGGGGTGACATTATATGCTATAAGGAAAAAATTAATAGACTCCTGCAATAAAATAGATACGGAGGCGCTTGACAAGGCTTATGACTTTATTAATCTTGAGTTCCGTACCAACGCATGTGATGGCCGAAGTGAACTGTATCTGAATGGAGAGTTGATAGAGAGAGAGGTAAGAGGGCTTGAGGTCTCCGGCAAGGTAAGTTTCATTGCAGCTCTTCCACATGTGAGGGAGTTTGTTGACAAAATACTCAGGATGTATGGCGAGAGAAAAGGAGTGGTGATGGATGGAAGAGATATTGGCACCGTTGTCTTTCCCAATGCAGAACTGAAAATTTTCATGACGGCAGATGCTGGTGTGAGGGCTGCCAGAAGGTACAAGGAGCTTATTGAAAAAGGAGAAAATGCAAATTATGAAGATGTGCTGCAGAATATTGTCCAGAGAGATTTCTTAGATGAAAACAGGGAGGCGGCCCCCCTGAGAAGAGCGGAGGACGCCATTATACTAGACAATAGCAAAATGTCTATAGATGAACAGATTGTATGGTTTGACAAAATAGTATCCCAGAGATGGAACTAAGGGTGGAGGTTGACACAAAATCCGGCTTTTGTTACGGAGTCGTGAGAGCTATCAAAGAGGCAGAAGTCTTCTTGGACGGCAATGAAAAATTATATTCTCTCGGGTCTATAGTTCACAACAATACAGAACTGAGCCGTCTTAGAAAGAGGGGAATGGAAGTGGTTACGCACAAAGATATTGAGCAACTGAAGAATTCTGTAATATTCATAAGGGCTCATGGCGAACCACCCTCAAGCTACGAGATTGCCGCCAGGAATAATCTTAAACTTATTGACTGTACTTGTCCCGTAGTCCTGAAACTTCAAGAAAGAATCAAAGATAGTTATACAAAGCTCAGGAGAGTAAACGGACAATTGCTTATATTCGGCAAACAGGGACATGCGGAGGTTAACGGACTGGTTGGACAGGTAGAGGGTGATGCAATAATTATTGAGAACATCCAGGATCTTATTAAGGTTGATTTCACTCGCCCCATTAGTATATTCTCCCAAACCACAAAAGACCCTCAGGAGTACAAGGAGATTTGCGACATGATAAGGGAGAAGGTGGTCATGGCAGGAGGGTTACTGGATAACTTCAAATCACACAACACAATCTGCGGACAGGTCTCTTCCAGACATCCCCATCTTAAGGAGTTCTCAAAAAAACACTCGGTTATACTGTTCGTTACAGGAAAAGAGAGTTCAAACGGGAAGATTCTGTATGAATGCTGCAAGACAGCAAATCCAAGGTCATACAGCATTGAGAGTACAGACGAAATTCATAGGGAGTGGTTTATGGACGGAGATTCTGTGGGAGTTTGCGGTGCAACATCCACACCTATGTGGCTCCTTGAAGATGTAGCTCACTTTCTCACAGATAAACTTTGATGATATGTCTGAAATTCCGGCACTTTTCTCAAAGGTCATTCTGCCTCTTAAAATAAGAGGCGATATATATTATATTGTTCCTGAGCATCTTGCAGGAGATATTAAAAAAGGTTCCAGAGTTATTGTAAATTTTGCCAACAGAGAATATTCTGCAGTAATTTCGGACTTGTGCGTCTCCACCGGAGGGTTCAAGGGCTCGCTTAAGGAGATTCTGTCTGTACTTCCATCTCATCCTGTACAGTCCGGTGAACTTGAGTTCTGGCACTGGATATCCGAATACTACATGTGCACCATAGGAGAAGTATACAAGGCAGCATATCCTAACAATTCCAGTCCGGAAAAACAGGCCAGAACAAAAAAAGAGATTGTTTATACTGACAAAGAAAATGTGCTTCCT
This sequence comes from Bacteroidetes bacterium GWF2_40_14, assembly GCA_001769195.1. Lineage (GTDB taxonomy): Bacteria > Bacteroidota > Bacteroidia > Bacteroidales > UBA932 > Bact-08. The sequence continues at coordinate 107,696 of MEOK01000017.1, forward strand.
TCGCTTTCTAAAGAGCAGAATGAAGCCTTTACCCTTATAAATGAAGCCTTTGCCAATAAAAAAGTGGCTCTTTTAAATGGAGTTACAGGATCGGGGAAGACAGAAATATATATACACCTTGCAAGTGAGCAGATAAAGAGGGGGATGTCCGTTCTCTACATGGTCCCCGAAATAGCTTTAAGCCGTCAATTGAGTACAAGACTGGCAAAGATTTTCGGGAACAGACTGTTGATATATCATTCCAGAGAGAGCACCGGCGAGCGTAAAAGGGTTCATAATTTTATAAGCAAAGGTGAAGAACCTTATATAATTCTTGGGCTACGGTCATCTCTCTTTTTACCATTCCGTAACCTTGGCCTGATTATAGTTGACGAGGAACATGATGCTTCCTATAAGCAGACAGATCCGGCACCACGCTATAATGCGAGAGACAGTGCCATTATGCTTGCCGGCATCCACCAAGCCAGGATTCTTCTTGGGTCCGCTACTCCTTCTCTCGAAAGTTTATTCAATGCCTTCTCCAACAGATACTCTCTGATTGAACTCAAAGGAAAGTTTTTTGGAGCAATACCTCCTGTCATTGAAATTATTGATACTATCAGGGAATCAAAGAGAGGCAGAATGGAGGGAGTTTTTTCCACAGCAATGCTAAAAAGTATTGAGGATACAATTGCTGCAGGAGAGCAGGTTCTGATCTTCAGAAACAGAAGGTCATATTCTCCTATAGTCCAGTGCCTGTATTGCGGCGATATTCCAAAGTGTCCGCACTGCAATGTTTCCCTGAGCTATCACAAGTCAAGGGAGGAGTTAAGGTGTCATTACTGCGACCATCATGTCCGGTTCAGTACTATCTGTTCCAAATGCGGCAAGCCGGGATTGAAGGACAGAGGAACCGGAACCGAAAAAATTGAAGAGTTGGTAAAGCTCCGCTTCCCTTTGGCAAGGATAGATCGTTTTGACTTTGAAACCACCAGGAGTAAATTGAGAGAGAATAGGATACTTAAGGATTTTGCTCAGCATAAGCTTGATATCCTGGTGGGTACCCAGATGATAAGCAAAGGGTTTGACTTCGAAAACCTCTCTCTTATATGCCTTTTGCAAGCCGACAGTATGCTTGCAATACAGGATTTCAGGGCAAACGAAAGAGCGCTGCAGCTCCTCACACAACTCTCAGGCAGAGCAGGGAGAAAGTATAAACAAGGGAAAATAATTATTCAGACCGCTCAGGCAGAACATCCTGTTTATAAGAGTTTTGTTGGTGAACAAGAGACCATCTCCGACCTTCTTGATGAGAGGAAAGAGTTTGATTATCCACCCTTTGTCAGGCTCATTAAAATCACTCTCAGTTGTACGGACAGAAATAAATTGAAACTGGCTGCCAGTAAGTTGGCAGATTTATTAGCCGATTGGGGAGTCAAGGAGTTTTCAGGGCCCTTCTCACCATTAATTGACAGGTTGAGAGGTGAATATATGCTGCAGTTCTGGTTGAAGTTACCTAAAGACAATACAGCTCCCGCTATCAAGAAAATCATTACGCAAGGGATTGACAAACTGATTATTAAAGAGTATTCGTCTGTTAAGATATCACTGGATGCCGACCCTCTTTAATCAATTTTGCCCGAAATACAATAATATTAGTTATGCAAAAAAAGATTTTGTAATTTTGCGTGTTGACAAGGCAAATAATGTATATTTTATCATATGGGAAAAATCATAGCAATAGCAAATCAGAAAGGCGGGGTAGGTAAGACCACCACAGCGATCAATCTGGCGGCCTCTCTGGCGGTAATGGAAAAAAAGACATTGATAGTTGATGCAGATCCTCAGGCTAATTCTACCTCAGGATTTAATTTCGACCCTGATTCCAACTCGCAGCTAACACTATATGAGACACTTATTGGAAATGTCAATATTAAAGATATTCTTCTCGATACCGATATCCCTGGTTTAAGACTTGCCCCTTCTCATATTAACCTTGTAGGGGCAGAGATAGAGATGCTCAATATCCCAGACAGAGAGCTCGTTCTCAAACATTCCCTGGAAACTATAAAGGATGATTATGACTTTATAATCATTGACTGCTCCCCTTCTCTTGGTGTAATTACCATCAATTCCCTGTCGGCAGCAGATTCTGTACTGATTCCTGTACAATGTGAATATTTTGCCCTTGAAGGTCTTGGCAAGCTTTTAAATACAATTAAACTGGTCCAGAACAGGCTTAACCGCAATTTACAGATTGAGGGCTTTCTACTTACTATGTTTGACAGCAGGCTCAGACATGCGAATCAGGTTGTAGAAGAGGTTAAAAATCATTTTAACGAAATGGTTTTCAACACAATTATTCAAAGAAATGTCAAGTTGAGCGAAGCTCCCTCTTTTGGGAAGCCGGTTATTTTACATGACGCAGTTTCAGTTGGGTCCAACAACTACCTGAACCTGGCAAAAGAGATTATTAAAAAGAATTCATAGTTTACAAAATGAAGAAACCTGTTTTAGGAAGGGGGCTTGGTGCCCTGATATCGGATGCCGGCAATATGCAGTTCAACAGGCCGTCTACATATGAGACCCAACCGTCACTTGCATCCATAGCAGAGATTCCGGTTGGGAAAATTGATGCAAATCCATATCAGCCAAGAAGCACTTTTGATGAAGACTCACTTGCAGAACTTGCAGAATCAATTAAATCACTCGGACTGATACAGCCGATCACTGTAAGACTGGTTGAGGGGAACAGATTTCAGATAATTAGCGGGGAGAGACGCTTTAGGGCAGCTACCTTTGCAGGTTTGACATCAATACCGGCATATATCCGTAAAGCCGATGATCAGGGAATGCTGGAGATGGCAATTGTGGAGAACATACAGCGGGAAAATCTTGACTCTATAGAGATAGCACTCAGTTTCCAAAGACTCATAGAAGAGTGCAATCTTACACAAGAAGCTATGGCAGACAGGGTTGGGAAAAAGAGAACAACCATTACAAATTATCTGCGTCTTTTAAAATTGCCTGCAGAGATACAACTTGCAATAAGAGCAAAAATGTTGACTATGGGGCATGCAAGGGCACTTCTGGCACTTGACAACTCCAGAAAACAATTGAAACTCTGCAACCAGATTATTGAACAGGATCTTTCCGTAAGGCAGGTCGAAGCAAAAATCAAGAAGATGGCAGGTACCGACAACACTAAAAAGAATATTGACAATAATCCAGAACTGGACGATTCATATTTCAGGCTCCTTGATATTTTTGGAAGGTATTTCAACAACAACATCAGCCTTAAGAAGGGTGACAACGGAAAGGGTTCCATTACAATCCACTTTTCCGGAGATGATGAAGTTGTAAATTTTTTAAATGCGATTGAGAAAGCAAATATCTGACCTGTATGAAGAGAAACAGGATTTTCATACTCATATTGGCTCTTTTGGTTACCTATTCATCAAAAGCTCAGTTCAGCGGAGGAACGTTCGGGAAGGTTGGGCCTCCGGGATCAACGAATCAGCAAAATAACCAGACAAACACAGAAGAGGAAGACACGGGACCAAGACCGCCTGCCTACACTCTTAAAAGGTATTTCAAAAGCCTTGCCGGAAAAGATTCGCTGACTATATCCCGTATGTGGGGAGGATCGATAATCTTACCAGGTACTGCACAGATATACAACCGGGATTACTGGAAACTACCTGTGCTGTATGGAGGTATCGCAGCATTTCTATATACAGGATACCAGAACAACCTCAAATGGCTGGAAAGCGGAGATACCCGATACAAGACAAACAGGGACCTCCTTTACATGGGTGCAATTTTTACATATTGGGGCGGAATAATGGACGGGGTTGTTTCGTACAAGCACCGTCAGGATATACTCCCGGCCAGAGCTTCACTCTACTCGGCCATGCTGCCCGGACTGGGACAGGCATACACAGGGAACTACTGGAAAATTCCTATCTTTTATGGTGGTTTCATTACATGCGGATACTTTATTTACTCAAACAATCTTCAGTACCAGAGATACCGTGATTTGTTCAACGAAGCCAGCAAACCAGGCTCTACTCTTACAGGAAGATACAATGTTGAGACATTAAAGTATTTTAAGGACAGTTACAGGCGATACCGTGATTATTCCATACTTTCGGGACTTGTTGTCTACGCCCTTAATATTATTGATGCCAATGTCTTTGCTCACCTGCAGGATTTTGATATAAGTGACGATCTTTCTGCCTCATTTGGCCCTGGCATCATTCTGCCCCTTAACTATCAATTTACTAACAATCTGAACCCTGCTTTTGGACTTCAGATGAAATTAAACTTCTAAACAATGAGATTATATCCAACATATTCCACTCTACTTAAAACTCTTTTAGTTTCTTTTTTTGTAATGTCTCTCTCAGAAGTTTCATACGGTCAGATTTTTTCAAAAAAAACCAGCCGTAAATCATTGGAACAGGAGATATCTCAACTCAGGAAAGTAATAGATTCCCTCAAACAGGAGCTGGAAGTAAACGTAATACCTATATCCGATACAGTTAGCAGTAATGACACAATCAATCCGGGAGCTCTCAGCTTTTTTGAGGGAGAAGATTTTATAGAGCCCGCACTCCCTACAGACAGTCTGCTGAGTATTTGGTATGTCCAGAAGAACCTGACGCTTGATGATAATTTGGCCCTTAATCTGGATAGCAGCAATTTTACATCTGATGTTCCTGATTCAGTCTTTATCCGCAGATTGAAGTCCATGAACTCCTTCATACCACTTCCATATAACAACATTATCAAGAACCATATAATATATTATACACAGAAGATACCAAACAAGATTGACCTTGTACTGGGGCTGAGCAGTTATTACATGCCAATTTTTGAGGAGATACTTGATGAATACGATCTACCCAAAGAGCTTAAAGTAATGGCAATCATAGAATCGGCATTGAATCCAAGAGCTACCTCAAGGGTAAACGCTAAGGGTATGTGGCAGTTTATGTACAGAACCGCTTTGCAGTACAATCTTAAGATAAACTCATATGTTGATGAGAGACTCGACCCTGTTGCGTCGGCCCATGCTGCGGCAAAGTATCTTAAGGACGCATATACTATCTTCGGTGACTGGTCTCTTGCAATAGCTTCCTATAATTGTGGAGCCGGAAATGTTAACAAGGCCATAAGAAGAGCGGGAGGTTCTAAAGATTTCTGGAAGATTTATCAGTTTTTACCAAGGGAAACAAGAGGTTACGTTCCATCTTTTGTCGCTGCGCTCTATACTCTCAACTACTATAAAGAACACAGGATTAGTCCGAGACAAATCTCACTTCCAGCTCATGTAGATACCTTTATGATATATAAGCCTCTTCATTTTGGGCAGATATCGGAGTTGACAGGTATTTCCAAAGAGGAGCTGAGTGATCTTAATCCTCAGTATATTAAAGATATAATTCCAGGAACAGAGGCTGGTATGATTTTAAATCTGCCTTACAATTACACATCTGCATTTGTAGACAAGGAGCAGATCATATATGGTTACAAGGATAGTCTCTATTTTAATGCAATAAACGAGTCCAAGTCGTCTTCTTTCGAAAATACATCAATCACACATACTGTAAGGAAAGGGGAGACACTAGGCAAAATAGCTGAGCGATACAGGGTCAGGTTGTCTGACCTGCAGTCGTGGAACAGAGTGAAATCAAATATAAAACCTGGTCAGCGTCTGGTTATATTTTCTAACGGGGCACCTAAAAACCCAGTTGCATCGGCATCTTCATCTACCTCTGCAGCTCGTTCATCCTCCGACAAAACAACATCTTCAAACGGATATGTGCATTATACCATAAAGAAAAATGACACCCTTTGGGAGATCTCTAGGAAGTTTGATGGTGTTACTCTTAATGATCTAATGAAGCTTAACGGATTTAATAAGAACAGCAAAATCAAGCCTGGTGATAAGATAAAGATCAAACCCATATAATCTCTGTCAGAATCTCCATCTTATCTGGACCTTTGCCTCACTTTTAGAGGGACCCTTTATAGTATCGGGTCCCTCTCCTGTCATATCCCTGTCAAGGTATCGTGTTTGAGATAACCTTAGCCACAAATCAACCGATCTAAATGGATTTATATGAATGTTTATGTACCATCTCAATCCTTGGCCGTAACACACCGGCACTGAGTAACCATAAAGCATGTCTCTTTCGTATGAGTAAATCCTCGCATCCCAGACTGGGACACTAAAGGCGGCCAATCTAAGAGATGCATCTATTTTTTTATTAAGTGATTCATATAAGACTTCGTGATAGAAATGAATTCCTGCTTGGAATTTCTCTCCGCGGAATGCTGTAAGGTCAATTCTGTCTGCAAACTTTATTCTATCAGTCACCTTATAATCAATATTGTATCTTAATGAATATTTTTTCATGGTCTGTGCAATCTTTAATAAACTTGTCATGCGCTTACCATTTTTATAATTAGCAGTAAAAGTAAAATTGTGATATCCATTAAGAATCTCCACTCCTGAAGTCAGTCGCCAGTACCTTCTTGCATTATAAGCAACTGCCAATTTAACTCCTCTTTCGTCGTTTGGCATTCCCGAGCGGGTTATTGCACCTGCAAAAGGGGCATAGTAACCTTTAGAGTAGTCCCTTAGAAGAAAAGAGGATTCAAATCGGTTATCCGGTGAGTAAATGATACCGGTCATCCAGGCAAAAGAGGCGGTATGGTCAGATGCCACCTCTGCAAACAGTCTGATCTTATCCATTACCCAGTATAGATCCATTCCTGAATTCCCTCCATAACCATTGTGGTATCTATCCTTGTAAAGCCTCAGAGAATCATCTCCGCCATATGGAAGATTATACTTATACAGTAAAGATGTATATCCCAGCTTGAACTTGTCTGCTGCATATGTTAAGTTGGTTCCCAGCATGGTACCGCTCAATGCCCCCCTCCTTTCGATGGTCGTGGTTGTATTGTGCAGGCCTGTTTTTAGAAGTGATGTATATCTTCCATCTTCATCAATTCTGGCATCGTATTGTCTGTTAGAAAAAAACAAAGTGACTTTGAATCTCTTTATATTGACAGTAGAGGCAATGCCTCTCATAGAAAGGTTTTCATCTGTCGAATTGTAAGGATTCAGTCCCATCTCGGATTTTCTTAATGACCTTGGTTCGGTAGAAGAACTGAGAGAAAATGAGTTCCAGACAACCAAACCCTGGCCAAACCGGGCTGAAAAGTCGCCTATCAGAAATGTTTCTACCGGCCCTGTCTTACTGAGAGAAATATTAAAGCATTTATAATCGACACCTTTCTCTCCTCCATCTCTCTCAATGGTAAGTGCGCCCCTAAGCTTGTCAGAATAGCAGAACTTGTATTGAAGATAATTCTGCCCGGGAGGACCCAGGTACCTGCTGTTTGGATACTTCTCGAACTCCTCCTTTGTAATTGATGTATAGCCCTGTTGCTTCTCAATAAAGCTCTTTCCTCTGACGACTATCTGAGATCTTCCATCTTTCAGAAATGACCCTGCATTTAAAACCACTTTTAATTCATTTGTACCGGCAAATAAAAAGGGAGCCAGCATCTCAGCAACCTCATGGTCAATTCCCGGAATAAGTAGTAACTCATTAAGGGATAAAAGAGGACCATATTCCTTACGGTAATCTATGATTGACTCTATCTGAAAGTCATTCAATACAACAAGCCTCTCGAGATCTTTTCTGGATGCATTGTTGATATTTAGAGGAGATGTAAGCATATTCTGGAACATCTCAATAATCTCCTCTGTAAAATCCGGCCTACTCTCTCCTTCGGCTGTTATGCTCTCTGCATATTCCGAGATAATCCTGACAACCGCCTCAGGAACGTGCCTGCTTCCGGTACCCTGACAAAAAAGCACATCGCCGCCGGTAAGCAGCAATGCAATTGCAATCAACCTCCTCATAACTCCCTCCCCTCATACAACTAAAAAATGATTAATTAACCTTGAATTCGTACTCTACCTTTTCAAGTTCTTTGTTAGCCTTGACAATTTTATCTGCCAGTTCAGCTTTAAATGCCCTCATCTTTTCCATAAGCTCCTCATCTGCCGTTGCAAGTATCTGAAATGCCAGAATAGCTGCATTTCTTGCCCCGTCAAGAGCAACAGTAGCCACCGGAATACCGGAGGGCATCTGAAGTATAGAAAGCACTGAATCCCAACCATCTATTGAATTTGACGATTTTATAGGAACCCCTATCACAGGTAGCGGTGTTAGGGCTGCTATGATTCCCGGTAAGTGTGCAGCTCCGCCAGCACCGGCAATAATAACTTTAACTCCCCTCCTGTCTGCTTTCTTAGCAAAATCCATGACCTGCTCAGGAACTCTGTGTGCCGACAATGCATTAATCTCAAACGGAATCTTCATCTCATTCAGAAAATCTGCTGCCTGTTTCATAACAGACAGATCTGAAGTGCTTCCCATAATTATGCTAACTTGTGGATTCATTGGCTGTTCACTTAAATTGGTTTTAGACAAAATTAATACTTAATTTCGCAGGCACAAATATTTTTAACATGGAGCGCATTAAACTACATGACAAGTGTTTTAAGGTATCAATTCCTTACAGCAAAATAGAAGAGAGCATAAAAACAGTTGCAGAACAATTGAACAGAGATTACAAAGATGTTGAAAACCCGTTGTTTCTTTCCGTTTTAAATGGCTCTTTCATGTTTACTGCAGATCTTATGAAATCTGTCAATTTCAACTGTGAAATTTCATTTATTAAACTTTCTTCTTACAGCGGTGTTGAATCAACTGGTGAGATAAAGCAGATAATTGGAATCAACAAACCACTTAAAGGCAGGTCTGTGGTAATAATTGAGGATATTGTCGACACCGGTGCAACTATTGAGGAACTGTATGGCTTGTTGGAAAAGGAGGGGGTAAAAGATATAAGGATCTGCACCTTGCTTTTGAAACCTGATGCATACAAAAAGGATATTGACATCAACTATGTCGCGCTAAGGATTCCAAATGACTTTATTGTAGGTTTTGGACTTGACTATAATGAACTTGGAAGGCAGTACAAGGATATATACGTATTAGACAATAGCGGATCATGAAATACTATATAATTTTTGGCCCTCCCGGAGCAGGAAAAGGGACCCAATCCAGTTTATTGGTAGAAAAATATTGTCTCAAGCATATTTCAACTGGAGATTTGCTGCGAAAAGAGATTGAGAAGAAGAGTGAGCTGGGTATATTGGCAAAGTCAATCATTGATAAAGGTTGCCTTGTAGATGACGCCACTGTGTTGGAGATGATAAGAAAGGAGATTTTTGCCAATAAACCGGATGTTAACGGATTTATACTTGACGGATTTCCGAGAACGATTGAACAGGCAATTTCTCTTGATAAACTTCTGGAATCACTCGGAAGAAAGGTTGATGCAGTTATCGCTCTTGAAATTGATGATGATGTGATGATAAAAAGAATCCAACACAGGGCCAAGATAGAGGACAGAGTGGATGATATGGATTTTGAGACAATTCAGAACAGGATAATAACCTATCACAAGAAGACCGAACCTCTCATAAAATACTATAAAGAAAAGGGGAACTATTTTCCCGTGAACGGAGAGACTTCTATAGAGGATGGTTTCAACGATATATGCCAAATAATCAATAAAATAAATAATGAGTAGCACCAATTTTGTAGACTATGTCCGTCTTCTTTGCCAATCGGGCAATGGAGGAAAGGGCTCCATGCACCTCCACAGGGAGAAATTTGTCGCAAAAGGAGGTCCTGACGGAGGAGATGGCGGTAGAGGGGGACATATAATTCTCCGGGGAAATAGTCAATACTGGACGCTTATTCACCTAAGATATAGAAAACATGTGAGGGCAGTTCATGGTGGTGCCGGAAGTGGCACACTATGCCATGGCGCAGATGGTGATGATATATATCTTGAAGTACCACTTGGCACAGTAGCAAAAGATGCAGAGACAGGAGAGGTTCTTTTTGAGATAACAGAAAACGGAGAGGAGAAGATAATAGCAAAGGGCGGACGTGGAGGATTGGGCAATGCAAATTTCAAAAGTGCCACAAACCGCACCCCGAGATATGCACAGCCTGGTGAACCGGGAATCGAGAACTGGTTTATACTTGAACTTAAGATTCTGGCAGATGTCGGGCTTGTCGGTTTTCCAAATGCCGGAAAATCCACTCTGCTTTCTACTATTTCTGCTGCTAAACCCAAAATTGCCGACTACCCTTTTACTACACTTGAGCCTAATCTGGGTATTGTAGACTATTACGACCACAAATCCTTTGTAATGGCAGATATTCCCGGAATAATTGAAGGCGCCCATGAGGGCAAGGGACTTGGATTAAGGTTCTTAAGGCATATTGAACGTAACTCAATGCTATTGTTCATGATTCCTGCCGACAGTAAAGACATTAAGAATGAATACAAGATCCTTCTTAACGAACTTAAACAGTACAATCCTGAATTGCTTGACAAACAACGAATTCTTGCTGTAACTAAGTCAGATATGCTTGATGAGGAGTTAAAGAGAGAGATAAAAAAACATCTTCCGAGAAAACTTCCCAGTTTGTTCATATCGTCGTTCAGCGGTGAAAACATACAAGAACTTAAGGATCTTCTCTGGAAACATCTAAATAGCTAAACTACTGATGTTTGAGCAACTAATAGAGCTTGACAGATCACTTTTTCTTACTCTAAATGGGTTTAATTCACCTTTTTTTGATGAGGTGATGGTTATATTTTCTGCACGCGCCCCCTGGATTGCCCTATATCTGTCAATAGCTCTATATATGTTCTTCTCAATTAAATGGGAAATACCCGACGGATTATCAAAACCAAAATTCAGGATCATAAGGAAACCCATGGTTTTTGCTTATGTTGCTCTCGCAGGTGCCATATTGACATTTGCATTTACCGATATCTTATCTGCCCAGATAAAAGACCTGGCGGAGAGGCCCAGACCTGCCTATGATCCTGTAATTGGGTCATTTGTTAGAATGCTTGAATACAAGGGTGGTATGTATGGATTTATCTCGAGCCATGCTACAAATGTTTTTGGACTGGCAACCTTTACCTCTTTGATATTCAGACGCAAATACTATTCCATTTCGATTTTCACTTGGGCCACTTTGGTCAGCTACAGTAGAATATATGTTGGCAAACATTTCCCCCTGGATGTCCTATGCGGTGCTATGCTTGGGCTTTTAACAGGCTGGTGCGTTTTTATGTTTGTTGCTTACATTTTCAAACGGTATAACATAACTTTTGGTAAATCAGATGTATTACATAATTGACCACTCTACCGATCCATACTGGAACCTGGCAGCCGAGGAGTATCTTTTCAAAAATCTGGACAAACCGGTTTTCAGACTGTGGCAGAATGAAAATTCCATAATTATTGGTCAGCATCAGAATGCTCTTGCCGAGATAAATCTTGACTATGTGAGGGCAAACAACATAAAAGTTGTAAGGCGACTGACGGGAGGAGGCGCAGTCTACCACGATCTGGGTAATGTCAACTTCACATTCATAGACAACCGTATTGACAAAGAAGACACTGCCAGTATGTTTGCCCGTTTTACAAAACCAATAATTGACTCTCTGTGTAAGTTAGGAGTTAAGGCCTATCTGGAGGGGAGAAATGACCTGCTTATTGACGGGAAAAAATTCTCAGGCAATGCAGTTGCTGTTTACAGAGACAGAGTCCTCCAACATGGTACACTTCTCTTCTCATCTTCTATGAATACTTTAGGAAATGCTCTTGCCAGCAGACCGGAAAAATTTGTAAGTAAATCGGTAAAATCAAATATTGCCCGGGTTACAAACATTGGGGAACATCTCGACCATCCAATGACTATTTCTGAATTCATGGAATTCATGGAGAGAGAGATAAATTCAATCAACCGAAACCTTTATATACTTTACTCTTATTCTGACCAGGATATTAAGTCTATTCAGAAACTCAGGGATGAAAAATACAGTCAGGACTGGTGGAACTTCGGATCATCTCCTGTTTATCAATATTCAAAGGTGAAACAATTTCCCGGTGGACTGATTGAGGTTTATCTAAAAGTGAACAAAGGTGTAATTACATATATCAAGATATTTGGCAGCTATTTCTTTATAAAGGAGACACATGAAATTGAATCATTGCTTACAGGAGCTCTACATACTCCTGAAGGTATAGGTGAACGGCTCAAAAAGATAAACCTCTCCGACTACTTTGGGAATGTAGAGGGAGAGGAGTTCTTAAGTCTTTTCTGGGACTAGTGTATCTATATTTCCTTTCTTTTCTCTTTGTATTTTACCAGGATATCTTTAAGCACATCTGCACAATCTACTAATGCGTCTTCAAATTTTATTGAATGACGTTCTACTACCAGGTCATTACCCGGCATGTCTACCCTTATCCTTACATTTTTATTCTCGTGATCGGGTAAAAGGCTTAATACTACTTCTACTCTTTGTATTTCATCATAATACCTTGAAAGCTTAGAAAGCTTTTTCTCGATGAAATCTATCAGCTTCTGATCTGCGTTAAACTTGAGTGACTGAATTCTAATGTCCATTTTATCCTCCTTTTTTTGCTCGTGGATGAGCGGTTAAAAATACTTTTTTGAGTTGCTCGAATGAATTATGAGTATAAACCTGAGTTGCTGCCAATGATGAGTGACCAAGAACCTCCTTTATGCTGTTAAGATCTGCACCGTTATTCAACAAATGCGTGGCAATGCTATGTCTGAGTACATGTGGAGACCTTTTGCCTGTAAATCCCTCAACCCCTCTTAGCTCCTTTGTTACTATTTTATTAACAAAAGAGAGATAAAATGGTTGACCTGAATCTGTCAAAAAAAAGTTACTATCGTTGCTTACAGGATATATCTCCCTGAACTTCTCCAGATAAAGGGCAAGTTCCTCCTGAAGACTCTCCGGAAGAGGTATCTCTCTTTGCTTATCCCCTTTACCAATCACTCTTAATACTGCTCTTCTGACATCCCAATCCGATATCTTAAGGTTTGCCAGTTCCGCCCTTCTTAGACCTGTACAGTAGAGCGTAGAGATTATTGTACGGTTTCTGAGTGCATAAAAATCCTCGGGATCAGAATCTTTTTCAAAATAGTGTTCTACTGCATTCTGAGTGTAGAATTCTGGTAGTTTTTTTGATTGTTTTGGCCTGGGAACTCTTTTAACAGGATTAGCTTTTATGTATCCCCTTTTTACAAGAAAGTTTGAGTAGCTGCTAAGTGCCGATAGTTTAAGATTCATTGTTCTTGGAGAGAGACCGGAGTCAAGACCTGTTGCAACAAATCCTCTGATTGTGTTGGGATGAAGAGCAACATATTCATCTTCGTCCTCTGAAAGTGATGCATACTCGTAAAATTCGCCGATGTACCCTGTATAGAGCGTCAGTGTTCTTGGAGAATACCTTTTGTGAACCTTCAGATAATCTATAAACTCATCGATCACTCTCATAATTATTCTTTGGTACTAATTTACAAAAAAAATTGACACCTTATTAAAACAAAGTGCCATTTTCTAAAAATTATTTAAGGTAATTACTCCTCGTTTAAGCGAAGAGCTTGTACATAAATTGCTTTCTTAATTTCATCGCGTCTTTTAACAGAATTTTTTGTAAAAGTTTTTCTGCTTCTAAGTTCACGAACTATGCCGGTCTTCTCAAATTTACGCTTGAATTTCTTCAACGCTCTTTCAATATTTTCACCCTCTTTTATTGGTACTATAATCATACGGCAAACACCTCCTTTTTTTAGAACCGTAAAAGTATGGATAATTTTTATATCAGACAACTTATTAAACTGATTTTTCCTAAATTTGCAGAATTAATTAAAAAAATATGGACTTCACAGAGTTTCAAAGACAAGTATCACAAGGTATACCGGACATACTTCCAGAATCTAAACCTTACGATAAAGATATAAATCACGCACCTAAGAGAAAAGACATTCTCTCTTTTGAAGAAAAAAAACTTGCTCTCCACAATGCATTAAGATATTTTCCGGCAAAGCATCATGCAACCCTTGCACCGGAATTCGCATATGAACTGAATGAGTACGGAAGGATATATATGTACAGGTTCAGGCCTGATTATATGATATCTGCCAGATCTATATATGATTACCCTCACAAGTCGGTACAGGCAGCGGCTATAATGCTTATGCTCAGCAATAATCTGGACTACGCTGTTGCCCAGCATCCTCATGAACTAATTACTTATGGAGGAAATGGAGCAGTGTTTCAAAATTGGGCACAGTACCTTCTCTCAATGCAGTACCTTTCACAGATGAGCGACGAACAGACACTTGTGCTCTACTCCGGACACCCCATGGGATTGTTCCCTTCACATAAAGATGCTCCAAGGGTGGTTGTTACTAACGGTATGGTTATTCCAAATTATTCCGGCAAGGATCATTGGGAAAAATTCAATGCATTAGGTGTTTCGCAGTATGGGCAAATGACGGCAGGGTCATTTATGTATATTGGACCGCAGGGTATAGTTCATGGAACGACAATAACCATACTGAACGCAGCCAGAATGAGATGTAAATCCAAGGAGAAAGACCTGAGAGGTAAAATCTTTGTAAGTTCCGGCCTTGGTGGAATGTCAGGAGCCCAGCCAAAAGCAGCAGTGATAGCAGGTCTTATTGGTGTTGTTGCAGAAATTAATCCAAAAGCAGTTCACACAAGACATTCACAAGGATGGGTAGACGAGGTATACTGCGATCTTAACCAGCTTATTGAGAGGATAGGCATGGCTAAGAGAAACAAAGAAGCAGTATCGCTTGCTTATCAGGGAAATATTGTTGATTTATGGGAGAAATTCAACGAGGTCGGAATGGAAATAGACTTGGGAAGCGACCAGACATCTCTGCATAATCCTTGGTCCGGTGGTTACTATCCTGCCGGCATTAGCTTTGACGAATCTAACAGGTTAATGGCGGAGGAGCCGGAAAAATTTGCAGAACTTGTGAGATCTTCATTGAGAAGACATGCAGAAGCAATAAATAAGCTTACAGCAAGAGGAATGTATTTCTTTGACTACGGGAATGCATTTCTGCTTGAGGCATCAAGAGCCGGGGCAGATGTTCTCCTGACTGATGGAAGGTTCCGTTATCCATCGTATGTTCAGGACATAATGGGGCCACTCTTTTTTGACTATGGGTTTGGCCCATTCAGATGGGTGTGTACATCTTCCGATCCTAAAGATCTTGCTACGACAGATTCTATTGCTGTAGAAGTTCTTGAAGATATCATGAAAAGTGCACCGGATGAGATTGTCACTCAACTTGCAGACAACATCCACTGGATAAAGGAGGCAGGAACAAATAAGCTGGTTGTTGGCTCACAGGCAAGAATTCTATATGCAGATGCTGAAGGAAGGATCAAGATTGCCCTGGCTATGAACAATGCAGTCCGCGAAGGGAGAGTCTCTGCGCCAATTGTTCTTGGAAGGGACCACCATGATGTTTCTGGTACTGATTCTCCTTTCAGGGAGACTTCCAACATATATGACGGGTCAAGTTTTACAGCAGATATGGCCATTCAGAATGTTATAGGAGATTCTTTCCGTGGTGCAACATGGGTATCTATCCACAATGGCGGTGGTGTTGGCTGGGGAGAGGTTATAAACGGCGGGTTCGGTATGGTGATAGATGGCAGTGAAGATGCAGACCGGAGAATCAGGAACATGCTACACTGGGATGTCAACAATGGAATTTCTCGTCGTGCATGGGCCAGAAACAGCAGTGCCCTCTTTGCCATTAAACGTGAAATGGAGAGGACACCTGAACTTAAAGTTACGATTCCGAATTTTGCTGATGACAATCTAATTAGCAAGACCGCTGATCATGTTTTTAACAGGAAACCCTAGTTTGCCTGCATAAGTTTTAAGCTCTTCCAGAATTACCGGATCGATGTCCCTTTCGCGGGATAAGATCCAGAGATACTCTCCTGTTGGTCCGCCGACAAGAGCGTAGGTATAATCTGTATCTACCTTAAGAACCCAGTAGTCACCGGAAAAAGGCCAGAAAAAGCTTACTTTGAGTTTTCCCGGTTCCTTTGGATCGGGGGCCCATGCCTTACCCTTTGCCTGTTTGATCTTTGTTTTGTCGTTGATGAGCCTGCCCTCGTTTATTACTACTATTGTTCCGTCATCATCTATACGATAGGATGCTGTATTCTCTTCCAGCCCCTCTTCAAATGTATTAGGGAGCCTTGAAATCTCATACCATTTACCCATATATTTGTTGATGTCAAACTCCTGCACTGTTTCCAAAGCAAGGTATGCAGTGGAACATGATGCAAGAGTTAATATGGAAAACAGAGATACTATATGTTTCATAAATCTTTTATTCATTCTATTTATTGCATTTGCAGCAAATTCTGTACCGAAATATTTTTTTCTTCCCTTACAGAAAGTGTATCAATTATTACACAAAACAGAAATTGTTAATTCTACTTTTGTGATATAAATATAAATAAAAAAAATGAAACGAACAGTTATAAAGATTAATGAAAGCCTTTGCAATGGTTGTGGTAATTGTGTAAGCGGTTGTCATGAGGGCGCACTGCAAATGATTAATGGAAAAGCTATGATGGTTAGTGAGCTCTACTGTGACGGACTTGGTGCATGCATTGGAGAGTGTCCGGTGGGAGCAATAGAGTTGATTGAAAAGGAGGCGGATCCGTATGATGAGATAGCTGTAATGGAAAGGATCGCTCCAAAAGGAGAACTGGCCATAACAGCTCACCTGAGACACCTTAAGGAACATGGAGAAAATGAGTGGTTGAAAATTGGTATCAACTGGTGCAACGAGCATAATATAAGTGCAGACTTATCACAGTTTTCTGCTGAAAAACCAAAAATGGCATGTGGTTGCCCGGGCTCTATGGAGAGGGACTTCAGAAACACTGCTCCTGCACAAGAATCACATTTAAGGCAATGGCCGGTACAGCTTCACCTTCTCAACCCTGCAGCATCGTTTTTTCAGGGTGCAGATGTACTGCTTGCCTCTGATTGCTCTGCGTTCACAGCCGCTAATTTTCACGAAACATTACTTAAAAACAAAACCCTGGCTATTGCCTGTCCTAAACTTGATAGCAATACCCATAGTTATGTAGAAAAGATAGCATCAATGATGGACGATGCCAAAATCAACACTTTGACTGTGCTGATGATGGAGGTTCCATGTTGTGGCGGATTACTCGGGTTTGCAAAATCTGCAAGGGAAAAGGCTACACGTAACGTTCCTATTAAAGCAATAATCCTGAGCGTACACGGAGAAATCCTTTCAGAAAACTGGGTCTAGTTCATTTGTTCTTTGAGAAAAGCATGTAGTCCAGAGAATACTTTCCGGGACCCAGCAAGAACAGAGTAACAAACACCAGAAGATAAAGCAATGCCATCTCTCTTACCTGAAATGGGTCAGCGGCATGAGTGACAAATGCAGCAATTATCATAGTGAATGCCATTGGTATGAGGGAAAGCCTTGTAAGCAACCCTGCAATCACAAATATGGCAGCAAAGAACTCTGCTCCTATTGCCAGAATAAGGGAAAGTTCCGACCCTAGTCCTATGGGGTCCGGGAATGCCTGTGAGAAGGCGTTAAAGCCTTGTATTTTTGCCCATCCGTGTGTCATTATCATTATTGCAATGCCCACTCTTAAAAGCAAAAGAGCTGCTGAGAATCCGTTATCTCTAAGTGGAAATCCATAAAGTATAAATTTCTTCATTTCCGTTGTTTTAAACTTGACTGTTTTGTCTGAAAAAAGGTGTCAGAATATTCTCAATATCGGCAAATGCCTTTTGCATTACCTCATTTACCACACCACCAATCTGAGCAGCCATCTTCCCGGAGTCCATCCTTGATATCCTGGTTTTTCCGTCAGATGTTTCGTATACAGATATCCTGCAAGGCATCAGACTTGAATACAGGCGTTCATTATCGCTTTCCAGAAGCTTTACAGAGTAGGCTGGTTTACAAAGTTCAAGTACCTTCACCGGTAATACCTCAAAGTTGTTCTTATGAAGTGTCTCCTGCAGGTCATGCACATGAGTCACTTTCCAACCGATAGAGACAATTGATTCCGTCAATTTATCTACTGTCTCGTCAAATTTATATTTGCTTTCGTTTTCAATAAACATTTCCATAATCTTAAATATTTTTAATAATATTTACGAGTGGCTCGGGGATATCCACATCTTCTGCCTCAATTGACTTTAGTCTTTTTTTTCCCTCTTTTGACAGAGTAAAATACATCTGTCGTTTGTCTTTGTCTCCCATGTCTCTTTCAATTAATCCTTTTTCCTCAACTGCCCTCAATAATTTTGAAGTGTTGGAGCAGCTAAGGTGAAGCTGGGAGGCAATCTCCCCGGATGATAGTCTGCCATCTTTAAGGGAACAGATAACCATTCCTTCATTAAGGCATATCGAATGCCTGCTTAAAAAAAGAGCTTCAAACTCACTTATGGAACGACAAATATCCCTTATGGCACAGAGTGTTTTCATAATTAAATCTTCTTAAGTAATACTTTATCAATTATTTTCTTTAGTTCTGCTTTAGGCAAAGCACCCTGTGCAATCTGAGGAGCCTCTCCCATTGGAATAAAAAAGAGTGTCGGAATACTTGATATTCCAAATGCCGATGAGAGCTCCGGCTCCTTGTCCGTATCTACCTTATAAACATAAATAAGTCCGTCGTACTCTTCTGCCAACTGTTCAAGTATTGGTGCAATGGTTTTACAAGGACCACACCATGTTGCATAAAAATCAATTATTGCAGGTTTGTCGCCTAGATATTTCCACTCCTTGGAATTAGTCTCGTAATTGACAATTTTCTTGAGAAATTCAGCTTTTGTAATGTGAATTGTTTTTACTGCAGAGCTCTTTTGAGAGCCCGTGTTTTCAGATGATTTATCTTTTACGGAACTTGAGCCGCATGATACAACTATCGCCGATAAAAGGGCATAAACAAAATATTTTTTCATTATCCTCATTTTCTTTTTTTTGCAAAAGTAATAAATATTTCCATTAAAACAAATTTCCTTTGGAATATATTTTGGCCGTTAAGAAATATTTTCTTTCTTTGTATATAACAAATTTCTGAAATATGAAAAAAACGTTTTACCTGATAGCTTTGCTACTATTTGCAACATTTTGTTTTTCACAACCATACGGTCGCAAATTCATAGTCATGACTTATAACGTACATCACTGTAACCCTCCTGCAAAAAAGGGATTAATAGATGCCGGTGCAGTTGCAGATGTCATAAGGTCAAGTAAAGCAGACATTGTCTTCCTGCAGGAAATTGATGTCAAAACCCAAAGAGTAAACGGGTTAAATCAGTCTTTGGAACTATCATTGCTTACCGGCCTTCGATATTCAGCTTTTTATAAAGCGATAGACATAATGGGAGGAGAGTATGGTGTCGTCATATTGTCAAGGTTTCCTCTTGACTCTGCAATTGTTTATCCGTTATGGCAGCGAGGAGAAAGTGAGCAGAGGGTACTTGGAATTGCTGTAGCCACACTTCCCGATGGCAGGAAAATCAGACTGGCTTGCACTCATCTGGATCTTTCGGCAGAGATAAGGGAGACCGAGATTAAACAGGTGGACCTGATACTTTCCAGAGGAGATATTCCGGTTGTCCTTGGAGGAGACTTCAATGCAGAACCAGACAGTAAGGAGATTGAGTTAATGTTTACCAGATTTACCAGTTCGACTAAGGACTTTGTAGTCACATTCCCAAACATCAAACCAAACAAGACAATCGACTATTTATTTACACGCAGGATGGACAAATTAAGATTCATCTCACATAAAGTGATAGCTGGTATTGAAGCATCTGATCACCTGCCTGTAATTGCAGAGATTGAATTTTAAACCTTCAATAAAATATTATGATTACATTTGCAATCAATAAAACCTTGAAATGATGAAGTACATATACAAGCTTATCTTAAAAATAATGGGCTGGAAAATTATGGATACTCCCGTTCCTGAACCCAAATGCATAATTCTGGGTGTTCCTCATACTTCAGGCTGGGATTTTGTCATTTCATATCTTTTTTATCACTCTTTTGGCGCTTCGGCTTACATAATGGTAAAAAAAGAGTTTTTCCGGGGTCCACTGGGTCCCATTATGAGATCGATGGGAGGTATTGCTGTAGACAAGAACAAAGGCGCTACTCTCACAAGGCAAATCATTGAGGAGTTTAACTCAAGAGAGAGTCTCCACCTTGCAATTGCTCCTGAAGGGACGAGGAAGAATACCGAAAAGTGGAAAACCGGGTTTCACACAATAGCTCGTGCAGCAAATATCCCAATTTATCTTGGCTATTTTGACTGGGGGAAAAAAGAGGTTGGAAGGGGAGATAAATTTGAACTAACCGACGATGTTCAGGGTGACCTGAAAAGGATAAGACAATGGTACAAGGACAAAGGAGTTCAAGGAAAATTTCCGGAAAATTTCAATCCGGGAAGTGATTTGGAATGATAATTGCAATAATTACACTTGGTAATTAAAAAAAACTAATGGAAATCAAGAAATTCGACACTTTAAGAGACCTATTTTCTTACTGCACAGACACATTCAAAGACAACAAAGCCTTCGCATATAACGGGGGAAATTCTTACACTTACAAAGAATTCGGAGACAAGACCATTGAGGCTGCTCAATTGTTAAGTTCTGCCGGTATCGTAAAGGATGATAAGATTGGCATTCTCAGCCAAAATATGCCTAACTGGCCTGTTGCCTATTTTTCGGCCGTTGCATTTGGCAGAGTCGCTGTTCCTATGCTGCCTGATTTTTCTGAATCAGAGATTAAAAATATAATTGAACACTCCGAGTCAAAGGCCCTTTTTGTATCAAAAAGACTTCTCTACAAAATCCCTAAAGAGCTGATGGAGAAACTCAATATTGTAATTGAGATTGATTCTTTAGAGATACTGCATACAGCAAAAGATATTAATCCTGCTCCTGAAAAATTTTCTACACCGGAAGATCTGGCAACAATCATTTATACATCCGGCACAACCGGAAGTTCCAAAGGTGTAATGCTAAGTCACAGGAATCTCTGCACACATCTATATGCCTCATTTAAGTTGCGTCCAAGTTTTGAGTGGGACATCTGGCTCTCTGTTCTGCCTCTTTCTCATACACTGGAATGCAGTCTTAGCATGATGCTGCCAATGATGAGCGGAGCATCAGTATACTTTTTAGAAAAGGCTCCTACCCCATCTATACTAGTTCAGGCCCTTAAGGAGGTAAGACCCACAACAATGCTTACTGTACCTATGATTATAGAAAAAATCTACCGGGCCTCCATTGTTCCAAAATTTCAGGCTAGCAGCATAACAAAGGCACTATATAAGACAAACTTTGGTCGTAAACTCCTTCACAGAGTAGCTGGAAAAAAACTGATGGAAACATTTGGCGGAAGATTAAGATTCTTTGGAATTGGCGGGGCAAAGCTGGACAGCGAAGTGGAGCGTTTCTTGCTCGAAGCAAAATTCCCATATGCAATTGGTTACGGGCTTACAGAGACATGTCCCTTGCTTGCGGGAGCCATTCCTTCTATGGTAAAGTGGCAATCTACAGGTCCTGCTGTACATGGTGTAACGCTAAGAATTGACAATCCCAATCCTGAAACCGGAGAGGGGGAGATTGTTGCCCAGGGCCCCAATGTAATGATGGGTTATTACAAGAATCCCGATGCAACCGAACAGGCTTTTACAAAAGACGGTTGGTTCCGCACAAAGGATCTAGGCATTATTGACAAAGAGGGTCGTCTCTACATTAAAGGGCGGCTGACTAATATGATTTTGGGCCCCAGCGGTGAGAATATCTATCCTGAGGAGATTGAGTCTATAATAAACGGCCATTCGATGGTTGCAGAATCTCTTGTTACAGAAAGCAAGGGAAAGCTTATTGCTCTTGTTCATTTCAACCCTGACAAACTTAAGGCTCTGATGGAGGCAACTGAGGAAGCGCTCAATGCTTACTACCACCATACCAAGGATCAACTTGTAAAAAGCTATGAGGACAAAAAAGACGAGCTGGTAAAAACGTATGAAGAGAAAAAGGATGAAGCTGTGAAGGCTTTTAATGAGAAGATAGAACAATTGAAGAAAGAGGTTTCTGACTACGTGAATTCCAAGGTAAACAAGTTTTCCAAAATTTCATTTGTGGTTGATCACCCTGAGCAGTTTGAAAAAACCGCTACTCACAAGATTAAAAGGTACCTCTACCACAAGAAATCTTAGAAGGTTATATCTAAACGTCCAACATATACATTGGCGGTTCCCATCTGATTTACAATAACTCCCTTTCCTGCCCTGTTCTTAATTAGAACAGGCTTTTCTAGAAATGTATGCGAATGTCCCCCAATAATTATGTCAATGTTCTTGCTGTATTTTGCAAGTTCGGTGTCTGAGGGGTTCTCTCTGTCGCCACCGTCATAGCCAAGATGACTAAGAACAATAACCAGATCGCATTTCTCAACCCTCTTCAGTTGTGACGCTATTTTATTGGCAATCTTTATAGGGTTCTTATAGATTATGTCCGCCCTTCCACTTTCCGACACATATCCCTTAAGGTCAAGAAGGACACCTATAATTCCAATTTTCCTGCCTCCTTTGTTGATTATGATCCACGGTTTAACAATGTCTTTAAGAGGACTCTTTGAGAAATCAAAATTTGCACATAGAGTAGGGTAATTTGCCTTTTTTAATCTGTCTGCCAATTGTTGCTGTCCGTTGTCAAACTCGTGATTGCCAAGACATACGGCATCGTAGCCCATTGCATTGTATAGCATGACTTCTGTAACACCCTTGAAGAGTGTGAAATAGGGTGTCCCCTGATTGTAGTCTCCTGCATCCAAAACCAGAACATTATTATTTTCGTGTCTGACTTTATCAAAATAATTTGCCACTCTCTGAAACCCGCCGTACCCGGCATTCCTCCCGCTTGTGATGGTCTCAATATTGCTGTGTGTATCGTTTGTATGAAGAATAACCAAATCCTGCGGATATCCCGCCACTGACAGAGAACCCAATAATAGTGTCAGAAATAGTTTTTCTGTCCTTAATGTTTTATTCATAATACTAATCCTCAATCTCTACTCTGTTAGTTAATGACGACCCTATCTTCTCTCCCTTCTTTCTAAGGTCGGCTATCTTTTCAAAAATGACATCTCTTATAAGAAAACCTGTTTGTTCAACCGCAACAGCCTCTTTAAGAGCCATAACATTGTCACCTCCGCTAAGCAGGAAGTCTATGGTTGCAATCCGGTAAATCTTTGAATCATCAATCTGCACACCGTCGATAAGGGCCTCCTTTAGTATCCCTCCTTTTATCTCCAGTTGTACATTATATGACATTGCCTCTACCCTGTTTCTTGCAAAGGATTCCATGAGTTTCCGAACATTAGCCCCAGTCACATCTAGTACTACTACATAATTTTCAAAAGGAAATATTGAGAATACATCATATCGTCTGACATTGCCCTTGGGAAGCGTTGCTCTTATGCCTCCAAAATTCGTAAGTGAAAAATTAACCTTCTCTTTGCTGTGTTTTTGCGCAAACTCCAGCAAAGCATCTACTGCAAAATTTGAGAGCAAGCTCTCCGGTCTCCCCGAACGCATTTCTACATCCGATACTCCCACAACCTCTTGCATTATCATGTCCAACTCAGGCTTGAAAAATTCAATAATCCCTTTAACCACAGGCTCTTCTGGCCTGTTTAATGTGCTATCCATTAATATCCTGCTCCCTTTAAAGGAATAATGAAGCTCTTGAGCCTGCACCGCTCCTGCAATCAGGAGAATCGTCAGGAATGTCAGGATTTTTTTTATCATTTTCTTGAATTATTTAACTATTTATTAGTATTTTATCCATTTGATGATATCCTTCCAGCTTGCCTTCTTTCCATACATCAAGATTCCCACCCTGTATATTTTTGATGAGATAAGGGTCATAAGAAGGAATGTGCCGAACAGTATCGCTATGGACAGAGCCATTTCCCATGCCGGGACACCAAACGGGGCCCTGGCCATCATTACCATAGGCGACGTAAATGGAATCATCGACCCCCAGAAGGAGAGACTGCTGTCGGGATACTGAAAGGTATGTATCATTATAAAAAGTCCGATAATGAGAGGAAGGGTGACCGGGAGTATAAGTTGCTGAGTATCTGCCTCGTTATCTACAGCAGAGCCAACTGCTGCAAACATAGATGCATAAAGAAGGTAACCCAATATAAAAAATGCCATAAAAGCCAGAATTATAGGCACAAAGTTAACACCCGAGAGTGCGCTCATTATATCACCCATTGGAGAATTATCTACAGGCATGGTGGTTACAGACTGTGCCATACCGGCCGGCAGCTGACTCTTGGCCATATCTATGCCCATAACAGACTGTGCCCCGAATATTATAGCAACTGTAAGTCCTATCCAGATCAGGAATTGAACCAGAGCAACCGATCCCACGCCAAGGATTTTACCTAGCATTAGTTCAAACGGTTTAACGGAAGATATTATCACCTCCACTACCCTGCTTGATTTCTCGTCAATTACACCTCTCATGACCATAGAACCGAACATGAAGATAAACATGTATATCATAAAACTCGCTATGTATGCTATTCCCATGTATATTTCCACCATACCAAGTTTTTCATCCCCCTCTTCACTTATGGTGAAGGTTTTGACGCTGACATCGGTATTTACATCTTTTAGAATTGCATCAAGATTTTCAATATTGTATCTGCCAAGCTTAGTTTTTTCCACTGCCTTTTTTACAGTTCTCTCAATCTCTGTTTTTGTGTCTATGTTCAGTTGTTTTGAAGAGAATGCAGAAACTGTAACGTTGGCTGCGGAATCCAAAGGAGATATCTCTACAAGTGCATACAGATCCTCTCCGGCGAAGTTCTTCTTTATCTTTTCAACATCTGCATTTGCATCGAAGAGATATGTGTATTCTTCGTTGTTCTTAAAAAAGGAGGTACAAACTTCTGATTTGTCGACTATCATGATCTTTTGTCCCTTCACCCCTGAGGAAAAGGTCATGATTACAGACGGCAACACTATTAACGCTGCAAAAAATATTGGAGTCAGGAGAGTCAGGAAAATAAAGGATTTTTTCTTTACTCTCACAGAGAATTCCCTCGAAATTATTAGAAATAGTTTATCTGTTTTCATAGCAAATTGTTAGCTTACCAATTTAATAAATATATCATTCATTCTTGGAATCATCTCCTTATACGATACAATATCTACCTTTGTGATGAGTTCCCCAAGTATCTGTGCAGAATTCGCTCCCTTGTCCACCTCAAGAATCGCTCTTCTGCCGTTTTTGTGATCTTCCTGTGATATCAGTCTGAAAAGGGAGTTGCTCTGCAGCTCTACGGGTTCTGTAGAGCGGTAAAAAACCTCAACCTCATTTTTTCCGTAATGGCTCCTGATTTCATCAAGTCCCCCGCTTACTATCAGTTTTGCCTTGTTAATAAGAGCAATGTTGTCGCATAACTCTTCCACCGATTCCATATTGTGTGTCGACAGTATTATGGTTGCCCCGTTGGCCTTCATTGCAAGTATTTCATTCCGAATAAGCTGGACGTTAACAGGATCAAATCCGCTGAAGGGTTCGTCCAGAATCAGGAGAGATGGTTTGTGAAGAACAGTTGTTATAAACTGAACCTTCTGAGCCATACCCTTTGATAGTTCTTCTACCTTTTTGTTCCACCAGGCCTGAATGCCAAATTTTATAAACCACTCTTTAAGCTCCTTTGTTGCCTGTGCATGACTCATCCCCTTCAACTGTGCCAGGTATATGGCCTGTTCGCCAATCTTCATTTTCTTATAGAGCCCCCTCTCCTCGGGAAGATAGCCTATTTTGGCAATATCCGACTGCTTAATTGGATTTCCGTTGAAAATAATCTCTCCGGAATCTGGAACTGTAATCTGGGTTATGATTCTGATTAGTGTTGTCTTTCCGGCTCCGTTTGGCCCGAGAAGTCCGAAGATTGAAGCTTTTGGGACATTAATGCTCACACTGTCGAGTGCAGTGAACTGGTTAAACTTTTTAACCACATTGTTACAGCTAATGATACTCATTCTTTAAATTTTAAGTCAGACAAAGATAATTAAACTCTAATTACTTAAAATAGAATTTCAGAATTTTATGAAGCTCTTTTTTTATGATGTTATTCAATACCAGGTTTGCCAGGTCAGTCATCTCAGCTCCTTTGGCATCCCTGTATCTTATTATTGACCTGGCAACATAACCACCAAGATACGGGTGCCTGGAAAGCTCTTCAAATGTAACATCATTAAAATCTGTCTTTGCCACACTATTTGTATCTATTACAATCCTGTCGGCAAAAAGTTCCAGCCTCTCTTTATCTATTCCAAATATTTCCAGTAATTGCTCCTTAGCAGCAAATCCTCCAAGACGGTCCCTGTACTGAATTATCCTCCTGGCATAATATGGACCTATTCCGGGCAATGTCACCAGAGCAGCGGAATCAGCCATGTTCAGGTATAATGATTCTTTTTTCTGAGTTTTAAAGTCTGCTACAGGCCTCCCAGTTTTCTTTATTACCGTATCGGTAAAAGACTTCTCAATAGTTATACCCGTTTTAACCCTCTCATAAGTATCAGGAGAAATTACGTATAATTTTGAAAAGTCTTCTGACTTTTTAAACTTTCCTCCTTTCTCCCTGTAATTTACAACCACCTGTGCCTGTTTAGGTGACAACCCAAGTTCAATCAATCCATTCTTGTCAATTTTGTTTGGATCGAACTTTTTGACTGCTATTGCTTCCGGTTTTGTATCTGTGATTTCTTTGACAAAACTCTCCTGTTCACTCTTCTTCTCGGGTTCACTCTTATCATGACCAAATAAAAAAAGCACTCCCTGAACAAAGAGTACCATAAAAATTAATGCAATAACCCCAGATGTATGGGATTTTGTAATTTTTTCTTCTCTCCTCATCTCTCTCTCCTCCAAAATTTATTATTTATGTTTTCCTGCGACTACTATTACTATCTCTCCCTTTGGTTCATTAGAGCTGTACCACTTGACGAGCTCTCCAAGTGGAGCCCTTCTGTTCTCCTCAAATAATTTTGTAAGTTCCCTTGAAACTGATGCCTCGCGTTCCTCTCCAAAAGTGACAGCCAGTTGCGAAAGAGTCTTAACCAGCCTGTATGGTGATTCATAGAGGATAATTGTACGGTTCTCTTCGCTTAGTTCCTTTATCCTTGTCTGACGACCCTTCTTTATAGGAAGAAATCCCTCAAAGCAAAACCTGTCGCTAGGAAGTCCGGAGTTAACCAATGCCGGGACGAAAGCTGTAGCTCCTGGCAATGTCTCTATCTCTATACCCCTCTCCTTGCACTCTCTTACCAGTAGGAAGCCTGGATCAGAAATACCAGGTGTTCCGGCATCACTTATGAGTGCGATTCTCTCTCCCGACAAAATTCTTTCTGCAATTCTCCCTACACTTTTGTGTTCGTTGTACATATGGTGAGATTCCATCCTTGTTCTTATTTCGTATTTTTTTAAAAGGAAGGAACTTGTTCTTGTATCCTCTGCCAGTATAAGATCCACCTCTTTTAATATCCTCAGTGCCCGAAGAGTGATATCTTCAAGGTTTCCGATAGGGGTTGGTATCATATATAGTTTAGACATCTAATTTTCTTCTTAGAATCATGTAAAACCTGTAAATAATATTTGATGTTTCATCCCAGTCGGGAAATGCTGCCCTTGTATATTCAAGAGCCTCTTCCATTGATCTCATTTCATTCAGTTTCTGAATGCTGAGCCTGTATTGCTCTTCGTCGTCATTGAACAATCCCTTGATAAAAAAAAGCTTGTCATTTAGAGTTATTGCATGGTTCAGATTTTCGATGGCTGGGCCCGGAAGGTCAGTTTTCCAGGCAATTATGGCACTTTCAGCCGCATCCAGAATTGAGGTTCTCCCATCATAGAAAAGCTCCATCTCCTCTTCTTCAACAGCAATCCTCAGCTTTGATTTTTCATCTGCCGGCAAATGTGGCAGGAACGACTTTGAGACATTAAGCTGCACATCGGAAAATGACCTTTTAAGTTCTGCTATTGTCTGATTAAGTTTTCTTATCTCCTCATCCTTACTGTATCTCTCCTGCTCAATCATTAATGTATTGAGCTTTTGCTTAATGAGGTCCGCTGCAATATTCAGCTCTTCCCACCTGACAGGTGATATTGAACCTGAATTGTTTAAAGAGTCAAGATCACGTAGAAAACCTGATATAATTATTTTAATTTCTGAAACTTTATTACTGTTAAGCATTCTAACTTTTTTATCTTTGCATACGATACAAAAGTAATTAAAATGTTTTTAGAAAGCGCAAAAAAAACAGGTTGGATAGAGGTGATCTGCGGCTCTATGTTTTCAGGTAAAACCGAAGAGTTGATCAGAAGACTCAAGAGAGCAAAATTTGCAAATCTGCGTGTGGAAATCTTTAAACCAAAGATTGATGTCAGGTATTCAGAAGAGGCTGTCGTTTCGCACGACTCGAACAGCATACGTTCTACACCTGTTGATTCACCAACCAGTATTTTACTGTATGCATCGGAGGTTGATGTGGTTGGTATTGACGAAGCTCAGTTTTTTGACAAAAGCATTGTTAGTGTCTGTCAGCAACTTGCAGCAAATGGAGTAAGGGTAATTGTTACCGGTCTCGATATGGATTATCTGGGGAACCCTTTTGGCCCCATGCCTGATCTAATGGCGGTTGCAGAATATGTAACCAAGGTACATGCAATATGTGTCAAATGTGGAGATCTGGCTCACCACTCGCATAGATTAACAAAAAGCGACAAACTGGTCATGTTGGGTGAAAAAGACACCTACGAACCAATTTGTCGCCATTGTTTCAATGGTCTAACCAAATAAACTACTTAGCTGGAGCAGCTGCAGCAGCTTTGCGGGTTAGTTTTGCTTTACCGTTGTGAGTAACAGTAGCTTCTGGGTTAACAGCTGTAAAGTTTACAACCAATGTCTCAGGTTCTGCAACAACTTCCATTGCACCGCTAAGATCCATAGGTTGAGCACAAGTCATTGTACCTGTGAAAGTAACAGCAGGTTCAGCGATTGTAGCAACACCACCTACAGTGATTGAAGTAGAGTCGTTGATAGTGATAACAGCTGTGAAAGTAGAGTCAGCAAGATACTCAAGCTCGATTGGAGCAACGATTTCCTGAACTACAGAATTGCCAGTAGAATCAACAACAGTAACAGCGATTGAATCCATACCTGACCACTGACCAACTAGTTGTTCAGAAACAGGTTTAGCTTTAGGACCACATGAAGCAAGAGCTACGATTAACGCAGCGGCAGCAAAAATTGTTTTTAGTTTCATTTTATAAAATGTTTTAGGTTTGTTTGTCATTTCGGCGGCAAATGTAGAAAGATTTTCAATACATCGTTCATTTTTTTAAACATTTTGTAACTTTGTTTTCATAATTTTTTTCAATGAAACATTCTCAGTTTACTTTAAGTAGGTCCAACTTACTTCACAATTACATTTATTTTCGTTCAAAACTCTCATTATCAACCAAAATGCTTGTATTGGTCAAAGCCAATGCCTATGGGCACGGAGATATCGAGTGTTCTCGTCTTTTAGAAGAATTTGGCGCCGATTACTTAGGTGTAGCCTTCCCTATTGAGGGTATAAGGTTAAAGAAAGAAGGAATTAAGTTACCAATTATAATCTTAACCCCGGGAATTGATAATTTTGAGGAGATAATTGCTCATGGTCTAGAACCTAGTATCATTGATTTTGAGTCTGCATATAAAATGCTGGAAACGCTCTTAAGGCTTAATATCAGCACATACCCTATACACATGAAGCTTGATACCGGCATGCACAGGGTAGGATTTGACAAAAACGACATAAATAAGCTCAGGGAATTATTACTATCTAATCCGAACCTGATGGTGAAATCTCTCTTTTCTCATCTTTCGGCAGCAGATGAAGCTAAGCATGACGAATTTACGTGTTCTCAGATTGCACTTTTCAAGGATATGTGTGCAGATATAACATCGTCCCTGGGATACAAGCCTATATTGCATATACTTAACTCAGCAGGCACAGAAAGATTTCCGGATGCTCAAATGGATATGGTAAGGGTGGGAGTTGGAATGTATGGAACCAGTTATGTTGACGAGTCTAAGTTAAAACCGGCAGGCTCATTACAGGCTCCTGTAATTCACATAAAAGAGATAACTGAGGGGAGTGTAGGATATGGAAGGCACGGGGTTATAGGGGACACCGGCAAGGTTATAGCCACTGTTCCCTTAGGATATGCAGACGGGGTGAACAGACATCTTGGAAGGGGTTCTGCAAGCTTCTCTCTTAACGGAAAACTTGTGCCGACAATAGGAAATATCTGCATGGACACATTCATGCTGGACATAACAGGAACTGAGGCCAAAGTGGGGGATGTGGTTACACTTTTCGGCGAATCACCAAAAGCATCTGATATTGCAAGAATTCTTAAAACAATATCGTATGAGGTTTACACATCAGTTTCTGCCAGAGTAAAAAGAGTAGTCGTACCTTAATGAGTTATTTTAAATACGAGTTCTATAAGTAGCTCCCCGTCTGAAGCCTCACCTCTCTCGTTGCTTTTGCTCATGGAATCATATTTTCTTAAAAGGGAAATTATCTCCATGCATTTTATAAGAGGATAGTTTTGAGCCGCAAATTCATATTCCGGAATGAAAAATGGATTTATTCCTATATAATATGCAATATCTGAACGTGATGCACCCCTGTTTTTGTTAACAATTGCATGATATTTGACAATCCTGGAAAAATGCGAGAATATGGTTGCAAATGTAACTACAAGAGGATATTGTTTGGGAGAATCTGCAAAATGACTTGCTATCTTGAAAATTTTGGTCTGGTCTCTTACAGAAATGGCTTTTGTCAGCTCAAACAGGTTGTAATCACGGCTTATCCCAATATTTTCCACTACATCTGCAGATTGTATCTCATTCCTTCCATCCTGCAGGTTTGTCAGCAGTTTGTCCAGTTCCAGTACCAGCTTTCTGAGTTCGTTACCGCTGTAATCTGCCAGAAGTACAGAGGCCTCGGGAGAGATGCTCTTTCCCTTTGATTTCACATATCGTTCGATCCAGAAATTTACCTTATCCTCTCTTAGGGCGACCGATTCAAAAACCACACCATTTGCCACAGCCTGCTTATAGAATGATCCTCTCTTATCCAGGGATTTGTTAGTTAAGGAGATTACAAGGATTGTAGTTGACATAGGCTGTTTGCAGTAAAATTCGAACTTATCCAGATCGTCAATAAGCTGTGCTTCCCTTACAATAACCAGTTGACGGGATGCCATCATGGGAAATCTTCTGGCAGCTTCTATAACTTGTCCGCATGAAACATCTGTGCCATAGAGAAGAAGTTGATTGAAACCCCTCTCTTCTGGCAGGATTGCCCTTTCAGAAATTTCCTCAATGATTTTGTCGGAATAGTAGGGCTCGTCGCCCATGAGCACATAAAGTGGCTTTATGATCCCGCCTCTGATATCTGCAAGTATCTCCTCGAAGTGTTTTACCGTGTCTTTTGTTGCTTGTTTTGCCATAATTATTCAGGGCTAAATTATGCAAAAAGTGTAAACGGAGCAAATTTTATATCTTTGTTGCTGCATAAAGCCGGATTATGAACAGCATGATTTTTGACCCGATAAGAAAAAAGAGAGTTGTACTGACTCCCGAAGAGGAGGTTAGGCAGCAGCTCATTCACATGCTTGACAGAAAACTGGGATATCCTGTAAACCTTATGGTGTGTGAATATTCGATAATTATAAACGGACTCAGATACAGGGGCGACCTTGTAGTCCTGAACAAAGCCCTTAAGCCGTTGTTTCTGGCTGAATGCAAGGCTCCAACTGTAAAGATCACCCGAGGCACCTTTGAGCAGATATTGAGGTACAATATGGCTTTAAATGTCAAATACATACTATTGACAAACGGAGAGACAACATATTTTGCCAACCGTGACTCCTCAACAAACAATTATACTTATTTAACCGAGATTCCCCCTTACAATGAACTTTCTGAATAAAAAAATATTTTCGATCATTTCCCGGGAAGCCCGTGATTCAAATGTGAGAGCATATGTAATAGGCGGATACGTACGTGACTGTTTTCTTAAACGTAAAAGCAAGGACATAGACATTGTTGTTGAAGGTAGTGGAATTGAGCTGGCGGAGAGGGTTGCTAAAGAACTGGGTGTAAAAGTTTCCGTTTTCAGGAACTTTGGGACTGCAATGTTGAAAAGCAGGAATATTGAGGTCGAATTTGTTGGGGCAAGAAAGGAGTCATACAGACTTGATTCCCGCAAACCTATTGTGGAAGACGGCTCTCTTGTGGACGATCAATTAAGAAGGGACTTTACAATTAATGCCCTTGCTTTTAGTCTGCAGGAAGAGGATTTCGGTAATCTTGTGGATCCTTTCGGAGGGGTAAAGGATCTGCAGGCAGGTCTTATAAGAACTCCTCTTAACCCCGACAACACATACAGCGACGATCCTTTGCGAATGATACGAGCCATACGCTTTGCGGCCCAGCTCTCATTCACGATAGTTCCCGAATCTCTGGACTCTATCCGCAGAAACAGGGAGCGATTGAAAATTCTCTCTTTTGAAAGAATAAACGATGAGATAAACAAAATACTGCTTACCTCAAAACCATCGGTGGGGTTCTATCTTCTTGACTCAACTGGTCTGCTTGATATTATCCTGCCTCAGCTGGTAAAGCTAAAAGGTGCTGAGACCATGGAAGGAAAGGGGCACAAGGATAATTTTTCCCATACACTGCAGGTACTAGACAACCTTGCAGAGACAAGCGACAATCTTTGGCTCAGATGGGCCGCTTTGCTCCATGACATAGCTAAGCCAGCCACTAAGAATTTTGAGCCCGGCATTGGATGGACATTTCATGGACATGAATTTATCGGAGGCAAGATGGTTCCGAAAATATTCCAGCAGATGAAGATGCCTTTAAACGAAAAGATGAAGTATGTCCAGAAGATGGTACAGCTTCATTTGAGGCCCATAGCCCTTGTTCAGGAAGAGGTAAGTGATTCAGCAATAAGGAGACTGCTTTTTGATGCCGGTGACGATATTGATGACCTGATGTTGCTATGCGAGGCCGATATTACTTCAAAAAATGAGAAAACAGTTAAGAAGCATAAGAACAATTTTGCGTTGGTGAGAGATAAGCTGGTTGAGGTTGAGGCAAAGGACACTGTAAGAAATTTTCATAATCCCATTACAGGAGAGTTTATTATGGAAAGATATGATATTAGTCCCGGCAGGGAGATAGGAATCATGAAAGAGTACATCAAGAATGCTATTCTTGATGGTGTCATTGGCAATAATGCAGAGGAGGCAGTGGCACTCATGGACAAGAAGGCTGCAGAAATTGGCCTTTTGACAAAACAGGTTTAGAGTCATATACGAAAAGGCTGCCTACTTTAGACAGCCTCAAAGAATTTGGAGCGGAAACTATGGAAAGGAAAAATTCTTAAATCTTTTTAGTAAGTTGTGTTTTGCGGATTAAAGTTTGTCCATTTTAACATCCAGTTATCTATAGCTGCATCAGACTTAAAGGCTCCCACAAAGGTTACTTTGTCAAAGAAGGAATCTGCTACAAGAGGATCTGTGAACAAATTCGATTTACCGACAAGTGGGCTTCCGGCAGTTGGTCCGTAATTAGGAGTGGCCAACAATGGGTTTGGCTGAGCAAGACCCAATTCCTGAATTGAATTTAATCTTACATTATTGTTAGAAGCTTTTTTAAAGAATGAAGATGAAAACGATTCAGTGTTGGGGTCCAATGTGGTTGCATCTTTTGACAACTGATCCAGAAATGCACCATCTTTGTCGCAACCCAAAATTGTAACTCCGGCTAAATATATGTTTTTTAGATTCAAACTACCAGCATCTGCTGCTGATTGTGTAAGTGAACCTTTATCGTTGCAAATCATCAGCCCTACAGGGAACCCCATTGCAACAGAGTTATAGCAGCTAAGATTTGAACTTCTTCTTATTTGCATTGCAGACTGAAACTGACCTAATTTAGAACCATTTACCGGTGCATATATTCCTCCGTCAATATAAGATGTAGTGTTAAGAAATGCTGGATCCTGACCCATTGGACCTACAAATGTTACATTTGAGAAAACAGGCTTGGTAATAGGTAGAATTGCAGAGCCACTGCTCTCATTATCAGACTCAAAGCCATTTGTTTTTGAATTATCTGCAATCTTTGGATTTCTAATCCCAAGACAAAACTGTACTTTGCCGCTGAAACCATTATCTGAATCAAATTCGTCGTCCCAACCATGGTATGCAATCAGATATTTTGCATTAACCGTACCTCCGAACCATTCAAATGAGTCGTCATTGGTGTATGACACCTGTATATGATCAAGCTTTGTACCACTACCCACTGAACCCAAAGTCAGACCATTAATCTCCTGGTCGGTCTTTAATGGATAACCGGCGAACTCTATTCTCATATACGAAAATACCCCTGAATTATCTGCATCGTCACTTCCTCCATGCATAGAACGAGGGCCACCTTCTATAAGCATTTCAGTTTTATTGTTTTTAGCTTTACCACAAATGATTATCCCTCCCCAGTCGCCCGGCTTTCTAGAGCCGGCAGCCTGGTTTGATGTAAATACGATAGGCAGGTCTGCTGTTCCCTGTGCAATTACCTTACCCCCTCTTTCTACTATAAGAGCTGCTTTTGTATCCTTATCTCCCTTGATTATTGTACCAGCTTCTATGGTTAGTGTAGCGCCTGTAGTCACATAAACCCATCCTTTTAAAACATAAGTTCCTTTTTTGATTGTGTGGTTTTCCTTTATCTCAAACTCCTGAACACCATTTCCAATCTCGTTTGTATTAAAAATTATTTGCTCTGTAGAAACAGGCGGCGGAACGGTGGTGTTTTTTTCACAAGAGATTGCTGTTGTTATGACAGTTGCTGCCATAAACATAATTGTCAGACCTTTAATTCTTTTCATCATCTATAATTTTAATCAAATTTTTTATTTCTATAAACTAATCTGTAAGCCAAGGAAGAAATTAGCTCCCGGTTTAAACTTTTTACTTAGCTGGCTCCTTTGTTGAAGCACTCCGTCATTATCTATGTATTTTGGATACTGTTCGAAAATCACATCCTGGTTAAGGATATCCTTAAAACTGGCTTTTACCTCCAGTCGCTTTCCAATTTTCTTGCTTACTACCAGATCAATCATATCTCTTGGAAGTTCATAAGTATCCGGAACATCGTTATTGATACTTGCACCTGAACCAGTATCTACCCTGCCTATTCCTACTATTCTTTTCCCTATCCTGTTGTATAGGAGTCCTGCACTTATCCCGTATTTGGGGTTATCGTAAAAAAGTGATGCATTTACAAGGTATGGCGACTGTCCCTGCATTGGTCTGTCTTTCTCAAGAGACTCCTGTTCAAAATCAACTTTGCTCGATATTAATGCAGCGTTTAACCCTAGGGTAAGTTCTTTTACACCCAGAAAGGCAAGGTTTTTTTTCATATCGATCTCTAAACCGAAATTCTTTGCCGCATGTGCATTTTCAAAAGTATATGTGTAAGAGCCGCCTGCATCCAGATATGTCCACTCTATTGGATTAATGAAGTATTTGTAGAAACATGCCATAGTAATATACTCTTCATTTGAGGGGTAGTACTCATATCTCAGATCAAGGTTGTGGATTGTCGCGTTCTTAAGATCCTTGTTACCTTTTACATCTGAAAACAGGTTGAAGTCATAATAGACAGAAGATGACACTTCTCTGAATTCTTGCCTGTTAGTGGACGATCCATACGCAAATCTTATTAGATTTTTCTTGTTTATGTTGTAGCTTGCATTCAATGACGGGAATATGTCTATCTGATCATAATTCTTATCAGATGTTGTGAATTCATATATTTTATCATAGCTTATCAGCTTCATTCTACTTGCCTCAACTCTTGCTCCTGCTAAAATGTTGAACCTGCCAAGTGGGAGCTTATATGAGAGATAGGCAGCTCCAAGCATATTCTGCCCTTTATAACTGTTTCTGTTATCTGTGTCTTCATATATATAGAGCTTATCTGAACCCAGGTTCTCATCTTTGAGAATTTGGTCTGTAACGTGTGAATAAACAAAGTTCTCCGGCAAGTTATATTGATTGAACCTGTAGAAAAACTGGCGATTGTTATAGTCTCTTGATCTGAATTCACCATAAATTCCTGCTTTTATCTCTGATTTGATATCTGTTGAGATTGCTGCTGGAATAGTTATGTTTATTGCCGGTGAAATAATGTGTTCATCTAGTTTTACAAAGTCTCTTGTAATTTCATTCTGATCAATTCCCATTTGCCCAAAATATCTGTCTCCGTAGATTACATTTTCCTCCCTGTTTATGATTCTTCTGTCCGGCTGGTTCAAACCGGCATACGAGTAGCTGATGTTCCAATCCAGATTAGTTTCAGATAACTTATGATTTCCCGCAAACTGTCCTGTATAGGTTGTTCTGCTTGTATACAAATACTCCTGCTTCTCCTGATTATATCTGGCGCTTATGTTTTGCCATCCTTCACGGGTTGTGTAACGGTTTTTACCAATCTGGTTTAATAAATTTCTGAATTCTAACTTGGTATTACCCTTCAAATATGTCAAATTGAGCATAGCACCAACTTTTGCATCCAGGCTATATTGATTATCTGTATATTTATAAATGTATTCTGACGCATCGGATACTGTATTGTATACCCCGAACCTTGCATTTAGTATATCAGAATATGTCTGGGCACTCTTTGAATAATTGATTGCCCCCACCAGTCCAAACTGTGCATTATCTTTCATGCTTATGGTTCTGTTTATCATAAAACTTCCTTTCTGATCGAAAAAGGGCCTTTGTCTTTTGACCGACCAGTCATTTCTAAAACCGTTTTTTGTAATGTCAGTCACCAGAGTAGAGTTGCCGTTATTTACTCTTGCAGGAACTACAGCTCGTAAAGATCTTACGCCGTTGTCAAACCCCATAAAATCCGTAGGTGACGCTGTGTTATAGAAGTGATCGTTAAAATGGGTCTGACTGTTTGCGCTCATGCCATAAGAAAACAATATTTCATTTTTATCCGGCATGCTTCTGGTGGTTATTTTAACAAAACCGCCCGAAAAATCTGCCGGAATTTCCGGGGATTGTGATTTTACTATCATAATGTTCTCTAGCTGAGAACTTGGTAGTATGTCAAATGAAAAAGATCTTGTATCTGCTTCTGTACTAGGAACAGCTGAGTTGTTGATCCAAACATTGTTATATCTGCTGGCTAATCCTCTCACCATTATGTACCTGTCGTTAATAACTGATACTCCGGGAATTCTTTTGACAACTTCTGCGGCACTCTTGTCCTGTGAAAGTGATATCTGTCTGCCTGACAATCCGCTCATTACAACACTGGCTGTTCGTGTTGCCTGAACCATTGCAATTTCTGAGCTCATTCTTCTTACAGATGACACTACTACTTCATTCAAAACATTCTGCGCCTCTTCCATAACAATGTCAAACTGGTTACTACCAGCGTTTATTATAAGGTCAGGGACAGAGATTGTCTTATAAGTCATACAGGCCACCTGTATCTTATATCTACCGGCAGGTACTCCAATAACAGAGTATTTGCCCTCCATATCTGTTGAAGAGCCTTTTTTAAGTTCTTCAAAAAAAATTGTTGCACCAATAACGGGTTCTCCACTAGCCTTGTCGAGTACAACTCCTTTTAGTACATTAGCATTCTGTGCTGCCGAATTTTGGACATTGACCCCGAAAATCATTAGTCCGATAAGAATTTTAAATAGATTTTTCACTTTTTTCCCTTTTTGTTTCCGGGGACAAAAGTAAACAGCGTCTGTTACGGCAATAAGACGAAAAAATTAAGAAATTCTTACGAAAAAGAAAGGTTTTATGAAGAATTGTAATCTTAATATACCTTTGCAGCATGGAACAGAAAAAAATCCTTGTTGTTGACGACGAAGAGGACCTTTGTGAGATTCTCCAGTTCAACCTTAAGAGTGCCGGATATCTTGTAGATGTTGCCTACTCGGCAGAGGAGGCCTTTGCCAGATTGAAGAACAACTACGATTTACTGCTTCTGGATGTAATGATGGGAGGAATTTCCGGTTTCAGGCTTGCAGAGCTAATAAGGGTCGAGTATAATAACACTGTTCCAATAATTTTTATTACAGCCAGGGACAATGTCGCTGACAAGCTTAAAGGATTCAATGTTGGAGCAGATGATTATATAGCAAAACCATTTTCTATAAAAGAGGTGATTGCGAGGGTTCAGGCCGTCCTTAGCAGAACAGCATTTTACAAAAAAACGGAACAGGAGAAAATTGAATATGAGAAGAGAGTTGCTCAGCAAAACCACTCTGAACAAGGAATAATCAGTTTTCAGGATTTTTCCATAAACGTTAGTAATAAACAAATAACTCTGTTCGGCGAAGGTGTCAAGCTTACAAAAAAAGAGTTTGAGATACTTTTCATGCTTGCAAACTCTCCTCTGAAAATCTTCTCCAGGGCTAACATTCTGGATGCTGTCTGGCGGAATGAAGCATATGTCCTTGACAGGACTGTTGATGTCCATATAGCCAGACTTAGAAAAAAAATCGGCAGGTTCGGTTCATGTATTGTAAACAGATCGGGTTACGGTTATTGCTTTGATATAGATGAAGCAGATAAAGATTAAATACAAGCATCAGGTTATCCTGTACTTTGCGCTTATGGTTTTTGCGATAAGTCTGGGGTTCTCTTATGTTTTTTTTCAGCAGGCGAAAAACTCCAAAACGGAGATGCTTAAATTCCAGATGCACCCCTACACAGATCTTATCTACAATTATCTAACTAAGGAGGACACTGTGTTTTCCGGTGATTTTATTGCTGAAAAAATGGCTGATCTTAAAGGAATTCTACCTGAAAAGATGAGATTTACAATTCTCAATCCAGCAGGCTGGGTCCTTTATGACAACCTCTCAGCCGGATATCTCAAGATGGAAAACCATCTGAAAAGACCTGAGATAGCAGATGCAATTGTTAAAGGCTCCGGTTCTGCCTTAAGATTCTCAGAAACTCTTGATTCCGATTACCTCTATTATGCCAAAAGTTATCCAGACCTTATTGTACGTGCGGCCCTTGATTACAAGACAGTAGTCAAACCATTGCTAATCAACGACAACAGATACAGGGCTTACATCATATTAATATTTATTATTGTTATTGCACTGCTTGTTTATGTCAGCAGACAGGTGGGGAGGCCTGTCTCGGCACTTAAGGAGTTTATTGATAAAGTGCAGCAGGGTAAAGGCGATTATGATGATATCCGTTTCCCCGACAATGAGTTCGGAGATGTAGGCGAGAGGATCAAACAGACATTCCGTCAGTTGGAAAACACAAAACAGTACAAGCAACAACTCACACACAATGTTGCACATGAACTTAAGACTCCGGTTACCGGAATAAGAGGTTATCTGGAAACACTCCTTCAGCAGGAAAATATTGACAACGATCAAAGACGTTTCTTTCTTGAGCGGGCGTATGCGCAGACAATGCGCCTTTCATCAATTATTACCGATATTTCCATTTTGAATAAAATTGAAGAGGCTGCTGACAAATTTGAGATAGAGACAATAAATATACGTCAGTGTATTAAGGAGATTGAGAGTGACCTGGCGTTCAAGCTGGGTGAAAAGAAAATAGAATTTTCCATAAAAGTATCTGAAGATCTTGCAATTGAAGGTATATATCTGCTGATATATTCTTTATTTAAAAATCTTATTGACAATTCAATCGAGCATGGTGGGGAGAACATTGGAATCTATATAGAAAACACTAAATGCGAAGACAATTTTGTATGGTTCACTTACTACGACACAGGCAAAGGGGTACCTCATAATCATCTGGAAAGGATTTTTGAAAGATTCTACAGGGTTGAAGCCGGCAGGAGCCGGAAAAGCGGAGGGTCGGGGCTTGGATTGTCAATAGTGAAGAACGCAATCAACCTTCACAAGGGGTCAATCAGTGTCAGGAACAGAGAGGATGGAGGTCTTGCCTTTGATTTCTCTCTGGCACTTAAAATAAAGTAAGAAATATCTGTTAATGGAGTGAGACTCCTATTAGCTGAGTGAACTCTTCTCTTGTTTTGATATCCTTAAGAAAGGCACCGGTAAAGGCAGATGTTGTGGTTACAGAGTTTTGCTTTTGAACGCCCCTTATCTGCATGCACATATGGGAAGCCTCAATGACTACTGCAACTCCGAGCGGGTTAAGGGTATCCTGGATACAATCCCTTATCTGAACCGTAAGACGCTCCTGCACCTGCAGTCTTCTTGCATATGCTTCAACTACACGGGCAATTTTGCTGAGTCCGGTTATGTATCCGTTTGGAATATAGGCTACATGAGCCTTTCCGTAAAATGGCAGTAAATGATGCTCACATAAAGAATATAGTTCGATGTCCTTAACAATGACCATCTGCTGATACTCCTCCTTGAATTTTGCAGAATTCAATATTGCAGCAGGATCGGCTTCATATCCCTGAGTGAGAAACTGGATAGACCTTGCCACTCGTATTGGGGTAAGAACCAGACCCTCTCTGGATGAATCTTCACCAATCAGACCAAGAATCTCTTTATAATGCCCCGCCAGTTTCTGAGTTGTCTCCTCATCATAGTGTTCAATCTTTGTATATGCCATAATAATTTTCTAAATTCGGGGCAAATTTAAGAATATTAATGAGAATTTTAATAACAGCTGCGGAGGAAGAGGAGCTTATTACCGCAAAGCAGGCATACAACTCTTTGACCCCTGTTGAAAAAAGTGAGCTAAGCGTTACATACATGCTCACAGGCATAGGCTCTGTATCTACAAGTTACAGGCTGACCAAAATTCTAAACAGCACACCTGAAGGTTTTGATCTTGTTGTAAATATCGGAATTGCGGGAAGTTTTTCTCAGGAATTTCCTATTGGATCGGTTGCAAGAGTTGAGAAAGAATATTTTGGTGATCTTGGTTTCGAGACACTTTTCGGATTTGAAACCCTGTTTGATTACAACATTCTGGATGCAGATACAATCCCATATAAGGGAGGAGCATTGAATACCGTTGATCTCTCTGCTGAAATCGAGAAATCAATGGATGTATATCGCCGCGCTACTGCAGTAACGGTTCAGACAGTAAGCGGGCTTCCCGAAAAAACACTACAATTAAAGAGGGATTTTCATCCTCAGATAGAAAGCATGGAGGGTGCTGCTTTTTTCTATGTCTGTCTTTTGGAAAAGGTTCCATTTATAGAGTTACGCTCTGTCTCAAACGAAGTTGGGGAGAGGAACCGGAAAAACTGGAACATACCTATGGCTCTTGATTCTTTGACAGAAGCGAACAAATGTCTTTTGAAATCGTTATTAGCCTGAAGTACAAATTTATAACATGACACTCTCTCTAGCCTACTCTCCTTGTCCCAATGACACCTTTGCATTTCACGCTATGGTTCATGGGCTTGTAGATACCGAGGGTCTCTCATTCAAGGTGGAACTCGCAGATATAGAGCAGTTGAACATGCGAGCAGAGCAAGAAACATATGATATCTGCAAGCTAAGCTATCACGCATTCTTCTATCTTTGTGACAAATATGCAATGCTCCGTTCTGGAAGCGCACTTGGCTACAACAACGGGCCCCTTTTTGTTTCTGCACGGTTACTGAATGGACCATGTTCAACACTTAAGATTGCAATTCCAGGTGATAAAACAACTGGGGCACTACTTTTGAGAATAGCTTATCCTGAATGTAGAAACCTATCACCGGTAATATTCTCACAAATTGAAGAGAGAGTGCTTTCAGGAGAATTTGATGCAGGAGTTCTTATACATGAGGGTCGTTTTACCTATGCAGAAAAAGGATTGAAACTTATTGAAGATCTTGGCACCTACTGGCAGACTAAAACAGGAAAACCCATTCCTCTGGGGGGTATCGCAGTCTCAAGAAAACTAAGCGTGGAGACGGGGCAGAAGGTTAACAGGGTGTTAAGAAGAAGTATTGAATTTGCCTTCGGTAACCCGGAACTGTCAGGAGACTATGTATTCAACAATGCACGGGAACTTGACCGGGACATTCAGAAGAGACATATTGAACTGTTTTTAAACAACTATAGTACTGATATTGGAGAATCGGGCATTGATGCTGTTTATTCACTGTATGACAAGATTTTAGAGATAGAACCAAAAATTATTAAAAGAGATAACCTATTTATTTTATAGTTTTACATATTCAAATATATTTTATGAACACAGAAATTATCAGGATTCAGGGGATCACGAAGTTTTACAGAGTTGGTAATCAGGACGTCAAAGCGTTGAATGGCGTAGATATCACTATAAATAAAAACGAATATGTAGCTATCATGGGACCATCCGGTTCAGGTAAATCTACAATGATGAACATACTCGGCTGCCTGGACAGCCCCACAAGCGGTTCGTATATACTTAACGGAATAGATGTCAGCAAAATGCAGGACAACGACCTTGCAGAAGTAAGGAATAAGGAAATAGGCTTTATTTTTCAGTCATTCAATCTATTGCCAAGATATACTGCTCTGGACAATGTTGCCCTTCCGCTTATATATTCAGGAAACGCAAAAAAAGATCGCGATGAAAAGGCCCATGCAGCACTTGAAAGTGTTGACCTTACTGACAGGAGCCATCACAAACCAAATGAACTATCAGGTGGTCAGAGACAAAGAGTGGCAGTAGCCCGTGCTCTTGTAAACAATCCATCTATTATACTTGCCGACGAACCTACAGGTAACCTTGATTCCAAGACATCTGTAGATATTATGAAACTTTTCGAGGAGATTCATAAGAAAGGGAACACAATCATAGTGGTAACTCATGAAGAGGATATTGCCAAACACGCTAACAGGATTATCAGACTGCGAGACGGCGTAATTGAATCGGACGAAGCCAACCAGAAGGTTAAGCTATGAACATCTATACAAAAACAGGTGATAAAGGACGTACATCGCTTGTCGGAGGAGCCCGGGTGAGCAAGGATGACCCAAGGGTAAATGCATACGGCACTGTTGATGAACTGATTTCGCACATTGCACTGCTGAGGGCAGATGCATATAATGCCCCCTATTCCGAGAACCTTCGCCGGATCCAGTCAAATCTTATGCTTGTTGCGGCCCACCTTGCATCAGATGACTTTGGTGCCACAAGACTGAAACCTTTTGATTTGGGTGAAATTGAATTTCTTGAACATCAGATAGATGAAATGACATCAAAACTTCCTGAGCAGACAGCATTCATTCTTCCTGAAAGGCCACGCGTAGCTGCTGAGTGTCATATTGCAAGAAGTGTATGCCGCAGAGCAGAGAGATCTTCCATAGCATTAATGACTGAGCCAAGGCTCGAAGTTTCTGTCAGGTACTTGAACCGGCTTTCCGACTACTTGTTTATATATGCAAGATATCTGGCTATGATTGATGGCATTCCCGATGATTTTTGGCAGCAATAAGTTGCTAATCAAAAATAAATAGTTATCTTCGCAGACTATTTTCGATAAACTATCTTAAGTATTTAATTATTAATTGTTTACGCTATGTATTGGACACTCGAATTGGCGTCAAAATTAGAAGATGCACCTTGGCCTGCTACCAAAGAAGAGCTCATAGATTATGCAACACGTTCAGGTTCACCCATGGAGGTGATTGAAAACCTGGAGGATCTTGAGGACGATGGTGAAGTTTACGACAGCATCGAGGATATCTGGCCTGACTATCCAAGCAAAGAAGACTTCTTCTTTAATGAAGAGGAGTATTAATATATCATAAGATGAAGATCATAATCGCTGGAGCCGGCGATGTCGGAAGTCATCTGGCAAAGATGCTCAGTAATGAATATCACGATCTCACAATTATTGACAATGACGAGACCAGACTCAACCACGTTGCAGAAAACTACGATGTGGTAACTGTGTTTGGGTCACCTACGTCAATTAATACACTTTCACTTGCAGGAGCAGCCCATGCAGATCTTTTTATTGCTGTGAGCCCGGCACAGGAGCAGGATGTCAATATTATAAGCGCCCTTCTTGCAAAAAAAATGGGTAGTGCAAAAGTTACTGCCCGTATCAATAACGACGAATACCTTCAGAACGAGAACAAGCTGCTCTTTACAGAGATGGGCATAGATCTGCTTTTCTATCCGGAAAAGATAGCTTCACATGAAATAATCGACCTTTTAAAACAGACCGGTACCTCTGAGTTCATGGACTTCTCAGGAGGGAAACTTCAGCTTATAGTTTTCCGGCTGGACGACGGTGCTCCGTTGATAGACAAGACTATGACAGAGGTTGCAATTCTTAACGAAGATGCTCCCTACAGAGCCGTGGCCGTCTCAAGGGACGGAACAACAATAATTCCCAGAGGCTCCACAAAGTTCAAAGAACATGACCTTGTATTTGTAATTTCAAAACGGAGCGGTGTGCAAGAGGTGATGAGCTATTCAGGCAAGAACAATATTGCCGTAAAGAGGCTGATGATAGTTGGTGGTGGCAGGATTGGTGAAATGGTTGCTAAAAAACTGGAGAACACAGTTGACTACATAAAACTTATCGAACAAAAGATGGAGAGGTGCGAGGTCTTAACAGAGAGACTTTCCAAGACGCTTGTAATTAACGGTGATGCCCGAAATACAGACTTGCTTATAGAGGAGGATGTCAATGACTTTGATGCCTTTGTAGCAGTAACCAGCAACTCAGAAACC
Organism: Bacteroidetes bacterium GWF2_40_14; assembly: GCA_001769195.1. GTDB lineage: Bacteria > Bacteroidota > Bacteroidia > Bacteroidales > UBA932 > Bact-08. The sequence continues at coordinate 152,631 of MEOK01000017.1, forward strand.
AATATTCTTTCATGTGTAATGGCAAAAAAGATGGGTGTTGCAAAAACCATTGCAGAGGTGGAAAATCTGGACTATATAAAGCTTGCTGAAGGAATGGGTGTAGATGCTGTAATTAATAAAAAACTTATCACAGCAAGCAGAATTTTCCGTTTCACACTATCCAACAAAGTCCAGTCAATTAAGTGTCTTAATGGTTCTGATGCTGAAATCCTGGAGTTTATTGTCAATCCTAACAGTGCTATAACTAAGGACAAAATCAGGAACCTGGGATTCCCGAAAGACGCCATCATTGGTGGGGTAATAAGGGGAAATCATAGTTATATTGCCTTGGGAGATACAGAAATCAAACCATATGACCGAGTAGTGGTTTTTGCACTTCCGACTGCTCTTAAGAAGGTAAACAGGTTCTTTTCATAAGAATTACACATTAAGGAAAAACCGGAAGATAATGTTTCCTCTGTTATAATCTTTTGTTATATTTATGGTGGAAATGTTATGAATGACGTCGAGATAAATATCAATCGCACAAAAGATGAAGAGTTAATGGTTTTCCGTGACACCTTTGACAGGTTGTACGGAAAACTGTATAATTTTTCATCCTATTATATCGATAATAAAGAGGAGGCAAAAGAGGTTGTCCAGGATGTGTTTCTGAAGTTATGGGAAGGTACATACGATATTCTGGCTCTGGATAAAGAGAAGAAACTCGACTCTCTTCTTTTTACCATGACAAAGAATAAATGTCTGGATATCCTTAAACACCGAAAAGTTGAGCAGAGATTTTCTGATGATAAGAAAGATGAATATCTCCGCAGTTCAATAAATGAACATGCTCTGAGCGATGATTCTTCTCTTGAACTGCTTATAAGTAAAGATATTGAGCAGGCAATTAAGAAAGCAATTATGGAGCTTCCGGAATCTGTAAGGGAGACATTTATCATGAGCCGGTATCACGGCCTTACATACAAAGAGATAGCCAGTAAACAGTACATTTCTGAAAAGACCGTAGAGTACAGGATATCATATGCGCTTAAGGAGCTTCGTGTTAAATTATCTCCTTATTGCTATATGGTTCTGATTTTGCTGTACAGATAGGTTCACGATTGGCTCTTGCAGCTCGGTGCTTTGAAGCAGTTTTTAACAAATTATTTTCAAAAAGACACTTACAGGATGAGGTGCTATAACCTACAGGGCATGCAATAGCACTCATCCATACAAGCGGAGACTATGTTTCCTTGAAGTTTTCAGGATATTAGAAAAAGGACTAAAAGCATAAATTCACCAAGTGATTTACGAAGATGGCTTAGTGCAATGGTGAGTTGATTTTCTACTGTTTTATGAGATATATTCAATTTGTCGGCAATCTCCTTTATTGACAAATTCTGGTATCTGCTCATACGGAATATCTCCTGACATCTTTTAGGCAACTCTCTTATATTTTTTTCAATTGCCTCTTCCAGCTGGTGCAAATTAACCTTCTCTTCATTGGAGTTATCGCTGAGAGACTGGCTGAATAATGTGTAATCTCTGCAGTATTCTTCTCTTATAATGCTGCTTTTAATATATCTTAATATTTTGTACCGGACAGATGCGAACATATAACCCGACAAAGATGAGTGAAAAACAACCTCATGTCTCCTTTGCCATATTGATACAAATACATCCTGCGTTATTTCAAATGAAATATCGGCAGAGTGTGTCCTGTTAAAGACATAAACATAGAGTTTTTCCCAATAGCGTTCATAGATTTCGCTAAATGCCTCCTCTCTCCCTTTTTCCAGCAAGAGGCATAACTCTTTGTCATTATAATCAATAAAATGTCTGATAATAAAAAATGTTTAATCAAAATTATATAAAAATTTCAACAAATACTCATCAAAAAAATTTACAGCCTGGAATGGGTGTATTTGCTATTTCATGATACTTCTTATATGAACACATCATAAAATGTACGAATACAATGACTGAATCAGAATTTAAAGAGCTGCTGTCGCGTTATGAAAAAGGACAGTGTTCAACCGCAGAAAAGAGGCTTATAGATAATTGGCTTGATTCTCCCAATTATAAAGAAAATACCCCTTTTAGCGATGATTATGAAAAACTTAGAGTTAAAAATTCTCTGCGGGAGTCAGTTTATATAAATGCAGGAATCAGCGTTCGAAATAGAAAGAGGTTCATTATACCATCTGCAATTAAGATAGCTGCCTCAATTTTACTTATAGCTATTTTAGGTTATGGAGCATTCAAATATTATGAATACACAGAAATTAAAAAATATGCTATTACAGAAATAGACTCTGGAACGGAGATCAGGAAGGTGATACTTGCAGACGGCAGTATTATCTGGCTTAAACCGGACAGTAAACTTAAATACCCTAAGAATTTTAAAAAGAGAGGGGAGCGGATCGTGAATCTCACCGGACGGGCCCTTTTTGAAATTGAGAAGGATCCCTCCCGTCCTTTCGTCGTACATTCAGGTGAGCTTACTACCACTGTCCTGGGAACCAGTTTCAACATAGACGCTTCCGGTGAAAATATTGAAGTAGTAGTACTTACCGGTAAGGTTTCGGTAACTTCTGTTAACAACAAAAAGGGGTTAGTGCTGATGCCTGAGGAGAAAGCGCTCTATAATATTTCCAGCAAAGAGTTGGCCATGGAGAACAAAGCTGTTGTCGAGCCGGTTAAATTAGAGATTATTAAAGGAACCGAATACAACATGAAGTTCAACGATACCAGAATGGATGAGATTATCAACAGGATAGAGGGCAAATTTGATGTTGACATAAAACTTGAAGATGAGGCACTCTCTGATTGTATTGTAACGGCTGATTTTACAAGCCAGTCTCTGATTAAAACGTTGGATATTATTTCTAAAGTTCTCTCAATCGAATATAAAATTGACAATAACAAAGTAATTTTTAAAACTAATGATAAAAAACAGAGCCATTAATGGCTAATTGCAACTGAATGATTAACCAAGAAAACTAAAATCTATGAAAAACTTACCTGATACATAACAATCAAAAAGAAAGACAAAAAAGCAGGGGTGCTACCAACACCCCCGCCGAGTCTAATTGTTTCATCTCTCTTAAAAAAATTCTAACAATTAAACCTTACAAAATTATGCAAAAAATTTCAGAAAATGGTGTCCGAAGATACTGCAAAAGATCTTATTTAATTACTACAATCATGCGCGTCTCCCTGATACAAATAGCTATTACGCTGATATTCTGCAGCGTGGTATCTGCTCATGATTCTTATGGTCAGGGTATGCTAAACCGGGAGGTTACTATTAAATGTAATGATATTTCACTTAAAGAGGTTCTTTCCAGAATTGAACAACAGGCAGCCGTAAAATTTGCGTACAGCGGAAGCATTGTCAACATGGGGGACAAAATCACTATTGATGCAAAAAAGAAAGAGCTGGAAAAAGTTCTGGACGAAATCCTGAAACCGAGAAATATCTGCTATGCAGAAGATGAAGATTACATTATACTTACTCAGTTCAAAAAACGGGAAAAAGATCGTCTGGATAATATTTCATTTAACATAGGTGATCAAGATCAGATTGAAAGAAAAATTACGGGTACCATAAAAGATTCAAAAGGATTACCTGTCCCAGGTGTAAATATATTGGTAAAAGGGACAAAAAAAGGTACCAGTACCGATTCCGACGGTAAATACACAATAAATGGAGGAGATAATAGTATCCTTGTGTTTACATGTATAGGATATAATAAACAAGAAATAGCTGTAGGTAAAAGGAGTGTAATTGATCTTGTTATAGAAGAAAATGCCGCAGAACTACAAGCGGTTACAATAAATGCCGGTTATTATACGGTTACTGACAAAACCAAAACAGGGAACATCGCCAAGGTTACGGCAAAAGAGATGGCCAACATTCCTGTTGCAAGTCCGTTGATGGCTCTTCAGGGACGAGTGGCAGGTCTTGAGATTTCTCCGGCAAGCGGGCCAGGTATTGCACCCACAATTCGTATCAGGGGACATAATAGCCTCCGTACGACAGATTTGGGCAAGTCAATCCCCGGTAGTACAGGCATAGACGGCAATCTTCCTCTTTATATTGTTGACGGTATTCCTATAAATTCAGAGCCTCTTAATCTGCCTGACTATGCCATGATGTATTTTGGAGGCAGGTTGGACCCATTGAGCACGATCAATCTGGAGAACATCCAGAGCGTGGAGGTGCTTAAGGATGCTGACGCAACAGCCATCTATGGATCAAGAGGTGCCAACGGTGTGATTCTGATCACCACCAAAAAAGGGGCTTCAGGCAAAACAGATCTGGATGTGAATTTCTACCAGGGTGCTGGGAAAGTCCCTTACAGGCTGAAATTACTGAATACACAGCAGTATCTTGCGATGCGGCGGGAAGCATACAAAAATGATGGAATCGACTTAAACTCACCAGACTGGAATAATGAAACCAGCAAAATATACGATTATCCGGATCTTGCACTATGGGATACTACCCGTTTTACAGACTGGCAAAAAGAGCTCCTTGGAGGAATGGCTGATATTACAGATCTGCAGCTAAATGTAACTGGTGGCAATGCTACCACTACATTTAGGCTGGGAGGCAGTTATCATCGTGAAAGTCAGATTTATAAAGACCTGGGATACAATCGGTTGGGCGCAAACCTTAACCTTAACCATACATCTGCCAATAACAAATTCAATGCTGTTGTAGCCCTTAACTACGGATTGGAAAATAATAAGACCGGAGGCGATGCAACTAGTACGGCCCTCTATCTGCCACCAAATGCCCCTGCCATCTATATGGATAACGGTGAAATTAACTGGGAACTTACAGACAACGGACAATACACCTTTTATAATCCCATGGCCAGATTTGAATCTCCCATCGTATCAAACAACCGCAATCTGACAGCAAACGTTAATCTATCTTATCTACTTTTCCAGGGGCTCAGAATAAAAATGAACATGGGCTATACCGACATGAATGGAACGACTATATACAAAGAACCCTATTCCACATATCCACCAACTACCCGGCAATATGTAACTCCAAGTGCAGAGTTCGGCAACAACCACCGCCAGTCTCTGCTTATAGAGCCTCAGATAAGCTATGTCAAAACATTTGGTCAACACTCATTGGATGTCGTAGCCGGATTCTCATACCAGGGGAACCTGAGCGAATACCAGTTGCTCCGAGGTACAAAATACACCTCTGATGCCTTATTAAATTCCATAGAAGGAGCTGGAGCTATTGCTGTCAGTTCTAACTATTCAAATTATAAGTACAATTCTGTCTTTGCCCGTATAGGTTACAACTACAAGGAGCGCTATCTTCTGAACCTTACAGGTCGCCGGGAAGGTTCCTCCCGCTTTGGGCCGGAGAATCGTTTCGGAAATTTTGGCGCTGTCGGAGCCGCCTGGATCTTCTCGAGTGAGCCCTGGATCAAGAAAACTCTTCCCATCCTGAACTTTGGCAAGTTTAGAGCAAGTTACGGGATAACAGGAAATGACATGATAGGCGATTACAAGTATTATGACCTTTATAAAATGGGAACTTCTGCTGTTTCATACGAAAGTTCTTTGAGCCTTTACCCAAGTATTCTTTTCAACCCTGATTTCCAGTGGGAACAGACCAACAAGCTGGAAGTTGCGCTGGAGTCAAGATTTTTGCACGACAGGCTCGGCATGGAGGTTAGCTGGTACCGTAACCGCTCTTCTAATCAGCTTGTGGATTATACTTTACCGGCTTTCACCGGCTTTTCATCCGTTCTCAAAAACTTTGAAGCCACAATAGAAAATTCCGGGTGGGAGGTTTTGTTCAGGGGTGATCTTATTCGTTCAGAAAACCTGCAATGGAATTTATCGGCCAACATCACCTTTCCCCGTAACAAGCTTGTAGCCTTCCCAGACATAGAGAATTCACCTTATTCAACTTTATACAAGGTGGGAGAGCCTCTCTCCATTCAGAGAACCTATACATGGACAGGTGTAGACTCCCAGACCGGTCTGCATACTTTTCTGGATGTCGATAATAACGGTGTAATTAATGACAGTGATAAAAGTTTTTCTTATAATCTGGACAGTAAATACTATGCCGGATTGTCCAGTAATTTGATTTACAAAGGTTTTGAATTATCATTACTGTTTCGTTTTAAAGAACAGAAAGCACGACTAAAACCGTTGCCTAACGCTGGGAATCAGAATAACATAGCGTTATGGGCGTGGAATGAGCGCTGGCAGAAGCCAGGCGACATAACCGATGTGATGAGATTTACACAATATTACGAATCAACAACAATATTGTATAATTATTATTCTGAGAGTGATGCCATCACAGACGCCTCATTTATCCGTTTGCAAACACTCTCACTTTCATACACTCTACCGCAGTTAATCGCTCAAAAAGCAGGAGCAAAGATGGTAAAGATCTTTTTGCAGGGTCAAAACCTTTTTACCATCTCAAAATATAATCGTTATGCACTGGATGTAGAAAGTGTCAGCAGTTTCCCTCAGTTACGGATGATAACTGCCGGACTTCAATTTAAATTTTAAACTTTAATAATACTGAGATGAAAAAAATGATAATAACTTCATATAGTAGCAGATTAAGAGGCAGTATCAAATTACTCATACTAATTCCTTTGTTTGCATTAACAACTTCCTGCGAAAAATTACTTGAAGTGGATACACCACCCGCCTCCCTATTGAAATCCCAGGTCTTTGCCGATGATGCTACAGCTCAGGCTGCTGTGAGAGGAATATACAGTTATCTTATGAGCTCATACAGTGTCAATGGATTTCATACTGCCTGGCGGGCAGGTTTGTCAGCAGATGAGCTGACTTACTTTGGTACTTCTAACCCTGATATTAAAGCATTTGAAGATTATAATATACTGGCTGACGACAGTAATATTAGTCAGTATTGGAACTATGCCTATACGACTATCTACCGGGCGAATAATGTGATTGAGAATTTAGAAGCTTCCAGTGAATTGAGTGAAGCAGCCAAAGCACAGTTCGCAGGAGAGGCTAAGTTTTTACGCGCTTTCCTCTACTTTTACCTGGTCAATTTTCATGGCGATGTGCCAATGGTTACATCAACAGACTATCTAACTAATTCTAAAATGGCCCGTACCCCGTCAGAGACAATTTATCAACAGATGATAACTGACCTGAATGATGCTATAGAGCTGCTTCCGGCTGCTTATCCCACTTCCGGAAGGTACAGAGCGAATAAGGCGGTGGCCTCAGCTTTACTGGCAAGGGTTTACCTTTACCAAGGGAAATGGGCCGAAGCAGAAACCACTGCCACAGCGGTATTAGGAAATACGACGGATTATGCTCTTGTAGCGTTGTCTGGCATTACCCTGCCAGGTAATAAAGAGGCCATCTGGCAGATACCTAATTTTAATAATAATATCTATACGAATGAAGGGTACTGTTTCTATGGTGCTTTGTACAACAGCGCCAATCAGATAGAATTGCGTAGTGATTTTGTGGGGACCACCACTTTACCCGGCGTTTTTGAAAACGGTGATGCTCGTAAAGCTGCCTGGGTACACTATGACAGATATTATAAATCACATTGGGTTCAATTTAAATATCGTTCCTATACTACGACCACATCAATTCCTGATGGTAATCGTAAAGAAAACTCAACTGTACTACGCCTTGCAGAACAATACCTGATCCGAGCTGAAGCGAGGGCACAACAGAATAAGTTGAGTTTGGCAATTGCCGATGTGGATGTCATTCGTGCAAGAGCCGGTCTTCCACTTATAGCGAATACCAATCCCGGTATTAGTAAAACGGCTCTTCTGGATGCCATTATGCAGGAGAGAAGAGTGGAACTATTTAACGAATGGGGACATCGCTGGTTTGACCTCAAGCGTACCGGTAAAGCAATGTCGGTTTTAGGAGCTATGAAACCCGGTCTTACTGCAAATGATTTGCTATACCCTATTCCGGCAAGTGAATTGAACAGGGATCCTTTCCTGGAACAAAATCCCGGCTACTAGTTCATATCTGACAGAAAATTCATAGATAACGTTATCTGACCTTGCAGGTCTGGATGGAACAGAAAGTCCGGACTTGCTAAGGTTCTAGAAAACTATTAATTAAAATTGAAATTTACGGATGAAAAAAATACTGATTATTCTTACACTGATCCTGGGTGCTTCCTTATCTAATTACGCACAAAGCACAGAATCCAAAACCCTGAAAATCGGAGACAAAGCTCCGAACCTTGTGAATATCCAAAAGTGGATAAAAGGAAAACCCGTCCCTGTATTTGAAAAGGGAAATGTATATCTGGTTGATGTTACAATGATTGCTTGTCCCGGCTGTGTTGCAATCATTCCCCAGCTAAAGCAAATTGCGGATAAGTACCGTGGGAAGGTTGAGGTGATAGCCGTATATGTAGCAGGAAACACTAAACCTGAATTTCTTGCAAAATTTGTTGGGCGGGTAGGACTGAATTATACAGTTGCAATGGATACTGAAGATGGTAAAACTGACAAAGAATGGGGAGTGAGTGCTTATCCAACAACCTTCATCGTGAACCAGGAGGGACGGATTGCTTCATTCGGGCATAGTGAAAAGGAGTTGGAATCGGTACTAAAAACCGGAGGGACCTCAGAAAATCTCATATCTGAGATGGAAATTTCCGAAAATGACAGGAGAGAGATAATTACAGGATATATCAAAAAAATGAATAAAGCGTTTCAGGAGGGTGGATACCAAGGCAAATTAAGTGTCATTGATAGTTTGCTACATCATGTTTCCGATGATATTAAATATAACAGCATTGGGTTGATGATGTCAAAGTATGAGATTTTACTCCAGTTAAGCGATTCCACAGCAGCTGACGAATGTCTGAAAGAGCAGATGGCCTATACTCCGGAAGGTTCCTGGTATTATCTGATATCATACAAATTTAGCGATTATGTACCCTCACCTTTAAGATCCCAAAAACTTCCGTTCAATTACCAGCGCTTTTTAGAAATCTGTGATCGTGCAGCAAAAGAGATGAATGGGGCATTCAGATTCATCTCCAGATATGTTCAGGCAGAAATTATGTACAAGTATGACCCCGACCATAACAAGGAGGCTGCACTGGAGGTGTTGAGCAAAGCCGAAAAAGAGGATCCAGACCGGGCAAAGGATTTCATTGAGATGAGAGAGAAAATAGAGCAGCTAGACAAACAACACCGGCAAGCCAATGCAGATTGGGATAAACTGAAAAAGCTAATTGATGACAATTTGCAGGTGGCTTTAAAGATTCAGGAAAACATAGGTTATTCAGAATACATCCTGAACAAGGAGCGGCTGACACGGAAAATATTGGCCAGTGCAGCAGATTTTTGGGATAAATACAAATTCATTGGGGATCAACGCATGTCAACAGCGTTTCATATCTTCGCTCAGGCGCACATGTACAATCTGATGCGTTGGGTAGATACCACCGTAACGCCAGAACAATCTGCAAAAATCGATGAAAGGTATCAACAGGGAAAAGAGTATTATAAACAAGGACAATCTCAGAATAAGACTATAGCCACAGGCCCACCTTTGTTCCGTATGTTTCCGCGTGACTTAAAAGTCGAAGCCGAATGGCGGCACAAACGCGATAAGATGGCCCGCAACGAACTGAATTGGGCCGCATCTTGGCAGTATCCTCTGGAGTTCAGGGAAAAAATTGACTGGGAGCTGTTTGTAAGTGATTGGGGGCAGGTTTATTCCCTATGGAACGAACTTCCGGCCAGGGACGAACGACCTGATGTAGCGGTCAACGGAACAGAAGATGGTTACTGGAAACTTTTGGCGACCCGTTACTGGGAGGCATCATGGATGCGCTTTAATGAACTTGTGGACAAATATGCCGGCCTTCCGGTTATTGCAGACCGGGCACTTGACTTTCTTGGTGCTACAGCAGGAACCCACAATACAAAAGAACTGGTTAAAAGCTACTGGAAATATATATTGGATACATATGGTAATCCAAAACATCCGCTAGCCAAAAAAACCGGTGTGGAAGCTCTGGTAAAACAAGCTCGGGCACAGTTTGAGGCAGACAAAGCCGCAACAGGTGAGAAAGCAGTTGAACTGGAGCCGTTCACTGCTCTGGATGGTCGCCGCGTAGATCTTGCCAGCTTTCGTGGGAAGGTTTTACTGGTTGATTTCTGGGCAACTTGGTGCAAGCCATGTATAGCAAGTATGCCCGAGCTTAAAACAATGTATGATAAATACCATGACAAGGGATTGGAGGTCATTGGAATTTCTCTGGACAATAAGGAAATGGAAGCACAGGTAAAACAAGTGGTTGAAAAACAGGGTTTATCATGGCCGCAACGTTTTGAAGGCAAAGGAATGGGCGATCCATTAGCTAAATTATATAGTATCAACTCTTTGCCCACAGTATGGCTACTAGACAAAGTTGGTAAAATCGTGGATAAAAACGCTCGTGGCGAACGGTTGGAACCTTTAATAAGAAAGTATTTGGGTCTGGAGTAAAAGAGAAATATGAAAAAACTAATAATCACATGCTGTCTGGGCTTGCTAATGAGTAGCCTGGCCTCAGGACAGATAGCAGATCCTGTAAAATGGGATTTCAGCGTAAAAAAAATCAATAATACTACCTATGAAGTTCTTCTAAATGCGACTATAGATGCACCTTATCATATATACAGCCAGACAACTTCAAAACAAGCTTCTTCCCCAACAATCGTAACTTGGGAAGAAAACAGGAATGTTAAATTAAAAGGCAAGTTGCAGGAAATTGGTGAACTGAAGACCGAATACATGGAAATCATAGATGCAACTTTAACATACTACGAAGGCAAGGTCTCTTTTGTACAAGTACTAAAGGTAAAACGCAAGCAGTCTGTTCCTCTTAAAGGAAAAATAACCTATACCGCCTGTATGGGTGAGCAATGCCTTCCTGAGAAAAAAATATATTTCAGTGTAGTACTAGAATAAAGTAATGAAAGCATGGTTTTATTCGGCTAATATACAATGATGGTTGAGGGCAGCATATAGCTGCCTTCGTTCTTTAACAGGCCTCGCTCTTTATGCAATATTTTGCATTTTAAGTTTCTACGATTACATTTGTTTACAAAATTCAGATAATGAATCTGCCTGATGAGAATAATAATTGGCTTGAAAATTTAGCTAAAGGAGATCGTGATGCTTTCAGATCGCTTTTTGAAAACTATTATTCCTCGCTTGTCTTTTTTGCAGAATATTATGTAAGGGACCAAGAAAAGGCCAAAGACATTGTGCAGGAACTTTTTTTGAGACTTTCCGATCAAAAAGATATATTCGATTCGGTTACTAATCTTAAATCCTATCTCTACACAACCGTTAAAAACAGTTGTATTAAACTCTTAAAACATGAAAAAGTTAAGGACCGGTATTCATCGTATGTTTTAACAACCTTGACTGTAGAAGATAAATTCTGGAATAAGGTTCTGGAAGAAGAGGCATACCGGATACTATACAAATCAATAGATAAACTACCACCCCAAACTAAGGCGGTTTACCAATTGTCAATGAGTGGTTTTAAAAATCAGGAAATTGCGGACAAGCTTGGCATTTCGCTTGAAACCGTAAAAACCCATAAGCAAATCGGGAAAAAATACCTTCAAAAGTATATGAAAGATCTATTTTTCATTTTATCTTTTTTTAATATTTAGTTTTCTCTTATCCCTCTTTTTTTCCGTCAAGCGGTCTTATTAGTAAATCAAAATAAGACAAGCCTTGAAACCATTGGAAAGTATCTTTAAAATAGCAGAGATCGTTGTTAAGCGTAAGCAGGGAATTATTACCCCCGGGGAACAGGCCATTCTTGAAGATTGGTTAAATGAATCTCCGGAACACAGAGAACTTTTTGAGCAAATATGTGATAAAGTCCGGGTAGAAAAAAGAATGACCGATTACTCCCAAATGGATTGGGAAAAAGATTACCAACAATTTATCATAAAGTATAAGAGAAAAACGGTATTACATCCTTACCGCAGATTATTGAAATATGCGGCAATGTTCATCCTGCCCATGGCAATTGCAGCCTCTTTTTTGTTTAATCATTTCACAAAAGAAATTCCCGTCATACCTCCCGGTATAAGCCAGGCAACCCTGATACTGGCCGATGGAAAGACTATTGAATTGAAGCAGGATTCCACTTATGTCATAAATAAAAGTGACGGGAGCATACTAACGAATGACAATGGACTGTTATCCTACAACAAAACATCTGATTTAACCTCGACCAAAAAGATTTCATATAATCAGATATTTGTGCCTCGTAATGGAGAATATAGGCTGACCCTTGAAGATGGAACAAGGATATGGATCAACTCCGAAACAAATATTCAATACCCGGTTTCCTTTAATGGCGGAAAAAGAACAGTCAGACTACAGGGGGAAGCCTATTTTGAAGTGGCCCACAATCCTGACAAACCTTTCATTGTTGAACTGGATAATGCAAAAATTAAGGTATTGGGCACTTCTTTCAATATTAAGGCCTACAAAGAGGATCTAAGTCTAACAACAACTCTGGCAGAAGGTAAAGTTTCGTTTTCTTCTAAATCGGGGGAAGAAAATTTAGTATTAAATCCGGGAGAGCAGTTTGAATTGGATAAAACAAGCGGTGAGGTTACCAAACGGGATGTGGATGTTTCTATTTATACCTCGTGGAAAGAGGGTCGTTTTGCCTTCAGAAACCTACGAGTGGAGGATATCTTTAAAACACTTTCGAGATGGTATGATGTAGAAGTAGTCTATGAAACAGATGCTATAAAAGAAAAAAAATTCACTGGAGATCTTAAAAGGTACGATGATTTCAATAAAATCCTTGAGATCATGGAAAGTTCTGAACTGATAAAATTTGATATCCGCGACAATAAGGTCATTATTAAATAGAAATAAAAAGGCAGAAGATCTTGTACATCTCCTGCCTTAAGACCGGAAAATCCGGTTGTTTAAATTACTCACTTAAACATTACAAATTTATGAAAAAAACCAACATGAATGTAACACCATTGGGGAAAGGTCTGAAAATTCCCGTCCGGAACATATTTGTCCGAGCAGTCATTGCCCTGATGTGTCTCATCCATTTTTCAGCTTTGTATGCCCAAAACAATGGTTTTACCATCAAGCTGCAAAATGTGACGCTGGAAAAAGTCTTTGATCAGATCAAGGCTCAATCTTCTTATACTTTCTTTTATGAGCATGAGGGTGTAGAGAAAACAAAAAATGTAAGTGTCGATGTTAAAAACGCTTCAATAGCTGAAGTGATGAAGCAGGCACTTAAAACAACGATCTACACTTATCAGATTGTTGACAAAGTCATTGTGATCAAGCTGGCAAGGGCCGAAAAGAAGGAGAAAGCTTCCGTCCTGAGCGTCAGTGAGAAGGATGCAGATATTTCAGGCCGTGTCACTAATAAAGACGGGATTCCATTGCAGGGAGTCAATGTTCTTATTAAAGGTACTATGAAAGGTGCTGTTACTGATGAAGATGGCAAATATTCTATTGAAGTGACTGACAATTCTATTCTCGTTTTCAGCTCTCTAGGCTATTCCCAGAAAGAAATTGCTGTTGGAATCAGGAAGGAAATTAATGTGATATTACAGGAAGAAATCGCAGAACTAAAAGAGGTGACAGTCAATGCAGGGTATTACACAGTAAAGGAGAAGGAGAGGACCGGAAGTATTGCAAAAGTATCCGCCAGAGACATTGGTAATCAACCGGTTAATAATCCACTTGAGGCACTACAAGGAAGAGTAACCGGGGTGGAAATTGTTCAAAACACAGGGGTGCCCGGCGGGGGATTCGAGCTAAAGATCCGCGGTAGAAACAGCATCACTTCAGGAAATGAGTCTCTATACATAATTGACGGAGTGCCCTATGATATTGGTACTTTGGGAAGTCGGGACGTCTCAGGCACGATTTTGCCAGGTGGGAATATTAATCCGCTGAACACCCTTGATCCCTCTTCTATTGAATCTGTTGAAATTCTGAAAGATGCAGACGCAACGGCCATATACGGTTCCCGAGGTGCCAATGGAGTGGTGTTGATTACTACCAAAAAGGGCTATGCAGGAAAAACTTCCTTGAATATTGAGGCTTCAGGTACTGCAATAGCAGTTACTCGCTTGCCTGAACTGCTTAATACGGAACAATATCTTCAAATGCGCCGGGAAGCTTATAGTAATGATGGATATAGCCAATATCCATCTTCTGCTTACGATGTTAACGGCACCTGGGACCAGACGCGTTACACTGACTGGCAGGAAAAACTAATAGGCGGTACTGCCTACAATAATACTGTTAAGGCTTCAATCTCCGGGGGGAATGAACAAACCCGGTTTAACGCCGGCGGATCATTTTTGAAAGAAACGACAGTGTTCCCTATGGATTTTAATTATAGAAGGACTACAGTCTTTTCCAGCTTTAGCCATAATTCGGCGGACAACCGGTTTAGGATGACTTTCACGGCTAATTATGGAACGGATAAGAACTTTATCCCCGGCACAGACTTGACACGCGTTTCCCGGAGATTACCTCCAAATGCACCGAAGCTATATAATGATGACGGTACTCTGAACTGGGAAAATTCAACCTGGGACAACCCTATGGCTGTGTTGGAGAGTAAATACAGAAATTCAACCCGCAACTTGATTGCTAATACTGTTTTAAGTTATAAAATTTTGAAGGGTTTGGAATTTATGGCCAATTTAGGTTATAATCGATCTGACATAACTGAAACAGTAGCAAATCCTTACACTCAATACAATCCCGCCTGGGGATTAACAAGCGAATCCTCACATTCTATAAAAAATGAGAATAAAAGGGATTCTTGGATTATGGAACCACAGCTTAATGCCTTTTATGAGATCGGAGAAGGCAAACTTAATATAACCTTAGGCAGCACTTTCCAGGAGCAGAACAGGGAGCAATTGTCCCTTCTGGCATCAGGATTCACAAATGATTACTTTATCACAACCTTCAGCGCTGCCAGCTATCAGGTTGTTCTGAATGAGGATAGGACCCAGTACCGCTACCAGGCAATTTATGCAAGGGTCAATTACAATCTGAAAGAAAAGTACATTTTTAACCTCACCGGGCGTCGCGACGGCTCCAGCCGTTTCGGGCCCGGCAGAAGATTTGCGAATTTCGGTGCTGTTGGTGTTGCATGGCTTTTCTATAGAGAGAAATTTTTCATGAACAGTTCATGGCTCAGTTTTGGCAAACTCAGGGCAAGTCTGGGAACCACCGGCAACGACCAGATCGGGGATTACCAGTACCTGAACACTTATACTATTAATACCGAATTAAACTACAATGGATATCTTGGGTTAACTCCTTCTCATCTGCAGAATCCTCTCTTTGCATGGGAGAAAAACCGCAAGTTGGAGGCTGCTCTGGAGGCAGGTCTATGGAGAGACCGGTTGAACTTTGAAATTGCATATTATAACAATAGAACAGACAACCAATTAGTCGGAATACCCCTACCAGGGACAACTGGATTCAGCTCCATCAGTGCAAACCTGAATGCAATAGTTGAAAACTCAGGATGGGAACTTAGCATACGCAATCTAAATATTCAAAAGAAGGATTTTCAGTGGAACAGCTCTTTTAATCTTACCGTTCCAAAAAACAGGCTTGTAGATTTCCCCGGACTTGCAGGATCGACCTATGCAAGTCAGTATGAAATCGGATATCCTCTTTCAATTTACAAGCTCTATAAGTTAAAAGGAGTTAACGCAGAAACAGGGGTGTTTGAATTCGAGGATTTTAATGGAGACGGAATCATCAAGAGCACGGATGACAGGAAATTCATTGCGGATCTGACTCCAAGATTCTACGGAAACATCTCCAACAGCCTGATATACAAGAACTGGAATCTTGATTTTCTTTTTCAATTTGTTAAAAAACAGGGATACAATGAGTACTACTATTACACAGCCGCACCGGGTAAAATGTCCAATCAACCGATAGGTGTTTTGAACCACTGGCAGGAACAGGGAGATCAGGCAGAAATACAGGTATATACAACGGGAAGAAATAGCAATGCAAATACAGCATATTCGCGATTCACAACAAGCGACGGAATAATTACTGATGCATCCTTTATACGGCTGAAATCTCTATCGCTCTCTTACAGGCTTTCCTTGAGCAATACTGGTCCAGGATACTTACAGTTATATCTTCAAGGACAAAATTTGCTGACTTTAACAAAGTTTAGAAATGGTGATCCGGAACAGCTTACAGCCTTTCTGCCTCCTGTCAGAAGAATATCATTCGGGATGAGGATAGTATTATAAATATTGAAAAAATATTGATATGAAAAAGCTTAAAAATATGTACCGCAAAGCCGGTATAATCTTAACAATTATTTCTATAATTTTCAGTAGCATATTAAGCACTAGTTGTGACAATTTTGTAGAGCCCGGAGAGCCTGTGGGAAAGGTACCTCAGACAAAAGTTTTTGAAGATGAAGCAACGGCTACTGCCGCTGTTATGACCTTGTACGGAAGTCTTCGTGACAATGTTATGCTTACCGGTGGATTTTATGGAATGAATGTTCTTATGGGTTTTTATGCCGATGAGCTGGACTACTATGGTCCATCGGGTCAATCAATAGAGGCATTTTATAACCATCAGATCGTAGCTTCTGAATCATTGGTAAAATCTTTATGGAATGAGGCATATAGCCTGATCTATATGTGTAATTCTGCAATTGAAGGTATTGAAGAATCACCAAATCTATCCTCATCAATCAAAGACCAATTAAAGGGAGAGGCTCAATTTATCAGGGCAATAACTCATTTTTACCTCGTCAATCTCTTCGGAGATATTCCCTACATCACCACGACAGATTATCTGACCAATATGAAAGTTTCACGCATGGCCACGGATCTGGTATATGAAAAAATTCTAAGCGATCTTAATGAGTCAAAATCACTGCTAACAAACGAATATGTCTCCGGAGAGCGCATCAGGGCTAATAAATATGCGGTATCTGCCTTGCTGAGCAGGGTATATCTATACCTGCAACGATGGCAGGATGCTGAGACCGAATGTTCAATTCTTTTAAGTGCAACATCTGTCTTTGCACTTGAAAGCAATCTGTCAGAAGAATTTTTAAAGGAAAGTACATCGGCTGTTCTTCAGCTAAAACCTAAGAGTGAAGGAGAAAACACCCAGGAAGCCTCGTCTTTTCTGTTCACTTCGGGGCCACCTCTCAACTTGGCATTACGCCCGGAATTTATCGAGGCTTTTGATCCCTTGGATATGCGGAAGCAGAACTGGATAACTGAAATCCCCGGACAGGGAGGAATATGGTTCGCTCCTTATAAATACAAGCTCAGGGAAAACTCAGGAACCTCGCTGGAATATTCAATTGTGCTGCGACTGGCGGAACAGTATTTAATCCGTGCTGAGGCCCGTGCCCACACAGGGGATCTGCCCGGCGCAAAAGCGGATATAAATGTTGTTCGTAACCGGGCAGGATTATCTGACACCCCTGCATCTACACAAGCCGAGATATTACAGGCAATATTAAACGAAAGAAGGTTCGAGCTTTTCACAGAGCAGGGACACCGCTGGTTCGATCTGAAAAGAACTGGAAAAGCAGGAGAGGTACTGTCAGCTGTAAAACCCAACTGGGAAGCGACCGATGTTCTTCTCCCGATTCCTGAAGCAGAACTTTTACTTAACCCGAAATTATTGCCTCAGAATCCTGGTTATAATTAAAATGATTGTTCCTGCTCTTAGTTATCATCTGTTTCGTATACACTTTAGCACTTGATTCTCAATGGAGCAGGAACATTTTCTTCGCCCACCCCAGTAACTATAGTATTCATAATTCTATTGCTTTTATCACCATACTAAAAAACTAATTATTAATAAGAAATACTGATGAAAAAAATCTTGATTATCCTTATACTGATTCTTGGTGGCATCTTTCCGGTGAGCGCTCAAAGGTCTGGTTCCAAAACCTTAAAAGTAGGCGATAAAGCTCCAAATCTGGTTCATATACAGAAATGGATAAAGGGCACTCCTATCCCGGCCTTTGAAAATGGCAAAATCTATTTGGTAGATATCTCAGAGACCTTTTGTCCGGGTTGTATTAAAATAATTCCTGATCTAAAGAATATTGCGGACAAATTTCGCGGTAAGGTAGAGGTAATAGCAGTGTATGTTACCGGAAATTCGAATTCAGAATTTCTTAAAGAATTTGTGGGAAAAGTAGGTTTAAATTATACCGTAGCAATGGATATGGCCGATAACACAACCAATAATGAGTGGGGAGTGCTTGCCTATCCTTCTACATTTATCGTTAACCAGGATGGTCGAATCGTCTCATACGGTCATAGTGAACAGGAACTGGAATCGGTTCTTAAAAGCGGGATGGTCACTGAAGAAGTAAAAATGGAGCTCGAGGATGATTCAAAAAACATTGAGAGAAAACGAATAATCGAATTTGACAAACGGCTTAGGAGTCAAAAAGAAGCCCTTGACCTTCCCGGCAGATTACATCTTATAGACAGTATCCTTCCCTATGTGTCTGATGATGTTAAATATAACGCCAATGGTTATAATCTGCTGATGGAAAAATACGAAACTTTACTGCTTATGAACGATTCAATTGCTGCCGACAATTGTTTGAAAGAGCAGATTGCCAACACCCCTGAGGGTTCTTGGTTCCGATTGATAGTAAAATTTCATAATGAATTTATTCCCCGTTATACAGGACATCGTCTGCTTCCCTTTAATTATGAGCGTTTCCTTGCCATCTGTGATTCTTCATCAAAAGATTTGGGAGGAATTCTTAAGGCTACAACCAGATGTTTTCAAGCAGGGGTTATGTATTGGTATGACCCCGATCATAACAAGGAGGCAGCACTGGAAGTATTGAATGAGGCTGAAAAAGAGGCTAAAGAAAAGGATCCGGACTGCTTGGATTTCATTTTGGAAACAAGGGGAAAAATTGAGAATCATTGTAAACAACTCAAGCAAGCCAATGCCGACTGGGCAAAACTGGAAAAACTTATTAATGAAAATTCACAGGTGGCTTTCAAGATAGATTCAGAAAACAGGGGTTATTCAGATTACATACTGAGCAAAGAGAAACTTGCACGAAGGATATTGGCCAGTTCTGCAAGCTTTTGGGATAAATGTATTATGTACCTTGGAGAGGATCAGCGTAAGTTAACAGCGTTTCATATCTTCGCACAGGCACATATGTACAATCTGATGCGATGGGTGGATACTACTAAAATTACAGATGAACTGTCTGCTAAAATCGATGCAAAATACCAAAAGGGGAATGAATATTATAAACAGGGACAGGCGCAGGGAAAGATGATTGCCACTGGCCCGCCATTGTTTCGTATGTTCCCTCGTGACTTAAAGGCAGAAACAGAGTGGAGAAAAAAACGTGATAAGATGGCACGTCTCGAACTTGAATGGGCTCCTTCTCTTGAATATAAGGAAAAAGTATCTTGGGAGCTGTTTGTCAGCGATTGGGGGCAGGTTTATTCTCTATGGAATGAACTTCCAGCAAGGGACGAACGACCTGACATAGCAATCAATGGAGAAGAAGATGACTACTGGAAACTTTTGGCAACCCGTTACTGGGAGGCATTATTGATGCGCTTTAATGAATTCGTGAACAAATATGCCTGCCTGCCCATAATTGCCGACCGGGCTCTTGATTTCCTGGGAGCAACGGCAGGGACCCACAATACAAAAGAGCTGGTTAAAAGCTACTGGAAATATATATTGGATACTTATGGCGATCCAAAACATCCACTGGCCGGAAAAGCCGGTGTAGAAGCTCTGGTAAAACAAGCTCGGGTACAGTTTGAGGCAGAAAAAGCCGCGACAGGTGAGAAAGCCATTGAACTGGAGCCGTTCACTGCTCTGGATGGTCGCCGGATAGATCTGGCCAGTCTTCGTGGGAAGGTTGTACTGATTGATTTCTGGGCCACATGGTGCAAGCCCTGCATAGCCAGTATGCCGCATTTGAAAGAGATGTATGATAAATACCATGACAAAGGGCTGGAGATGATTGGAATTTCTCTGGATAACAAGGAAATGGAAGCACAGGTAAAACAAGTGGTTGAAAAACAAGGCTT
>MEOK01000018.1 GCA_001769195.1 Bacteroidetes bacterium GWF2_40_14
GGTAACACTCTTGCCAGATATCAAACTGGGCATAATTGTCTTCACAAACCAACAGATTGGAGCCGCATTTACCGCAATAACAAATACAATCAAGGACAGCTATCTGGGTGTTGAGAAAACAGACAGGGTAAAGGAGAACTACGACAGGGTCAAGCAAAGCGAAGCTCAGGCCGGAGATCTTACCGGAGCAATCTGGAAAAGGGTAGAGGGGTTAAAGGCAGCAGGGGTAAAACCTGCCGACATAAACGCATTCACAGGAACATATGCCGACAACTGGCTCGGGGAGATATCGATTTCACTTAAAGATGGCAAGCTTTGGTTTGCTTCAAAAAAATCGCCAAAATTAAACGGAGAGATGCTTTACTATGGCGGCGACACATTCATTGTAAAGTGGACCGACAGAAGTTTTGATGCCGATGCCTTTGTAAAGTTCGAACTGGACTTTGACGGCAAAGCCTCAGGCATAAAGATGAAAGCCATCTCACCTTTAACAGACTTCAGCTACGATTTCCAGGATCTGGATTTTCTCCGCCGCAGTAAGTGGTAACTAGCAGGCTTACGAAAGAATGTAGTTCTGGTAGTCCAGATTCCAGCCGAGGTACTTTTTCATAAAGCCCTTGAACCGCTCCTTCAACCTGATTTTGTTTCTGGAGATATCGTGATCAAACTTCCAGTTCCTCGCTTTTATGCGTTCGGTCATAACCTGAGGATGGGTCCCGTCGAATGGTAGAAGGCAATCTATGTTGGAGTAGTCAAACTCATCGCCTTTTGCGATATTCTTGTCTATCCATTCGTCGTCGCGATAGTATTTAATGGCATTAAGCTGCTTGCTTTTCATTGTCCTGGGGTCCTTAACCCAGCCGTAATGGTAAACATAGGCATCTATCGGTTTTACAACAAGCTTTTCGTTGTCTCCTTTGCGGAAACCCTGAGCATCGCGGTATGAGTAGACCGACTTGTCATACCGTACAACCCTTATCTCATGCTTGTACCACTGTGAGCTGCGTCCCACATAGTCGTATGAACCAAAGAAATGTAGGTACTTGAAAAGAAGACCGTCCACCTTTAAGTCGTCTTTGTACCTGACCATGTTTTCATAAATTGTATCAAGATACTTTTCGTGAATAACCTCGTCGCCCTGAATATAGATAGCCCAGTCAGTATCTTCAGATATTGCAGCAAATGCCTTGTCAGTTTCCGCTGCCAGTACCACGCCACCCTCTCTTTTACTCTCGTCCCAGACAGTATGTATGATTCTGATCTTGTCGCTTTTGATTCCCTCTATCAGCTTAAGGGTATCATCGTCAGATTTACCCACGGCAATCACGAACTCGTCGCAGATGGGCAGGATGGAGTTTATCGACTCAATTATTGGGTAGTCGAACTTGATGGCGTTCTTGATGAATGTGAATCCCGCTATTTTCATATTGTGGTGGTGGTGGTGGTCAGCCCTATGCTTTCATGGCTAAGTGCTGATTATTAAATAGTTAAGAGTTTTGTAAATTATTGCTAACTGCTTGATTATGACCATTTGGCCATGAAAGCATAGGGCTGATATGTTGCTGCCAGAACTTCCAGAACCGTGGTTTGGAGAAACTATGACAGCAGAATGGCAATTGATTATTATTCAGTCGGTAACATACCGACGGGTTCATGTCGAAAGAGAAGCGCAGTGCCTCTTTGTAGCCCGGTTTTGTAAGTTGTCCAGACGGTTTTGGAGCGAGGCTCCAGTAGATATCCTCATTGTACATAGAGCTTTTACCAAGGTTAGAGATATACCTCTCAATGTTGGCAATGTCAGTTGTGGCAATTCGGTGAAACACCTCTGTCTTTCTCAGGCAGACACCTCCATTCCCAACCTCATAATATTGCTGCGACCTGTCGGGTTTGCCCAGAGATTTGTTGATGGCTCTGCGAACAGAGACGAATGCCCTGTTATACAGACGAGTGTATGAATCTTTGGGGATCCACGGGGCCCCTATATAATCGTAATCCTTTGCGCACCATTCATCAAGCTCATCCCTGAAGGCATATCCGTCTGTCTGGTATATGAATATGTATTTATAATCAAGGAAACGCCCATAAAACTCAGCAGAGTACAACAGACGGTTGTATGCAGAGAGGTCGGTAAAATAGTTGCCGGCAAATGAAGCAACCTCACATGGGCCAAATTCTGAGCGAATATTGTCTATGTTAAGACTCTCCGGTTTTACAAAGAAAATGTCATGGCTCTTGCCCCATAAGGAGAAACAACGGTTCAGACTGACACGTTCAAGAAGGTCCAGACTGTCTTTGTAAATAGGTATGAGTATGGCAACATCTTTTTTAATCATAAGCTCAAAATTATCGTCAAAACAATATAGCGACAATTACTGAATAAATGTAAAAATAGCTGCCCGTAATTGAGCAGCTATTTTACAGGTTATAATAGTTAGTCAAACTTCTGAAGCAACAGCTCCATAAGCTTGATGGATGCTTTTGAGACAGATGTCCCGGGGCCAAAGATAGCAGCTGCTCCGGCTTTGTAAAGAGCATCATAGTCCTGAGCAGGAATTACCCCGCCTACAATAACCATAATGTCTTCGCGACCAAGCTTCTTAAGCTCGTTTACTATCTGAGGAACAAGAGTCTTGTGACCGGCAGCAAGAGAGGATACTCCAACAACATGAACGTCGTTTTCCACAGCCTGTTTTGCAGCCTCCTCAGGAGTCTGGAAAAGAGGACCCATATCAACGTCAAATCCACAGTCGGCATAACCTGTTGCAACAACCTTGGCACCGCGGTCATGACCGTCCTGACCAAGTTTGGCAATCATGATACGAGGCTGACGACCATCTTTCTTAGCAAATTCAACGACAAGTCTCTTAGCCTGTTCAAAGTCACTGTCGTTTTTAACCTCACTTGAGTAAACACCTGTGTTCATACGGATAATTGCTTTATATCTGCCTGCAACCTCTTCGCATGCGTCAGAGATCTCACCAAGAGTGGCACGCACCCTTGCTGCATCTATGGCAAGCTCCAGAAGGTTTCCGGTTTTTGTTTTTGCTGCATAAGTTATTGCTTCAAGGGCTGCCTTAACCTTGGCATCATCTCTGTTCGCACGTAGCTCCTTAAGCCTGTTGATCTGTGATTCGCGAACCATAGTATTGTCAATGTCAAGAATCTCCATTGGATCTTCCTTTTCAAGGCGATACTTGTTGATGCCCACGATAGTATCTATACCTGAGTCAATTCTGGCCTGCTTACGGGCAGCAGCCTCTTCGATCCTCAGTTTAGGAATACCTGTCTCAATAGCCTTTGCCATACCGCCAAGCTTTTCTACCTCTTCTATGTGTCCCCATGCTCTCTCCGCAATATCAGCAGTCAGCTTCTCAACATAATAAGAACCTGCCCAAGGGTCAAGTGATTTTGTAATATTGGTCTCCTCCTGTATGTAAATCTGAGTGTTTCTGGCAATACGGGCAGAGAAATCAGTTGGAAGTGCAATAGCCTCGTCAAGAGCATTTGTATGCAGCGACTGTGTGTGCCCGAGAGCTGCAGCCATAGCCTCAACGCATGTCCTTGCCACGTTATTGTAAGGATCCTGTTCTGTAAGCGACCAGCCAGAAGTCTGAGAATGAGTTCTCAATGACAACGATTTAGGGTTCTTAGGGTTAAACTGATTAACCAGCTTTGCCCATATCATACGAGCGGCACGCATCTTTGCAATCTCCATAAAGTGGTTCATACCTATGGCCCAGAAGAACGAAAGGCGAGGGGCAAACTGATCTACATCCATTCCGGCAGCAATACCTCTCCTCAGGTATTCAAGACCGTCGGCAAGGGTGTAAGCCATCTCAATGTCGCAAGTGGCACCGGCCTCCTGCATATGGTAACCCGAAATTGATATCGAGTTGAACTTAGGCATTTTCCTTGATGTGTAAGAGAAGATGTCGCCAATGATTCTCATAGAGAATTCAGGAGGGTAGATGTATGTGTTTCTAACCATGAACTCCTTTAGAATATCGTTCTGTATGGTACCTGCCATCTCATCAAGTTTGGCACCCTGCTCAAGACCTGCAACAATATAGAATGCAAGAATAGGCAAAACCGCACCATTCATGGTCATGGAAACAGACATCTTGTTAAGAGGAATCTGATCGAACAGGACCTTCATGTCCTCTACACTGCAGATACTAACTCCTGCCTTACCTACATCACCTACCACGCGAGGGTGGTCGGCATCGTATCCGCGATGTGTAGCAAGGTCAAAAGCAACAGAGAGACCCTTCTGCCCTGCGGCAAGGTTTCTTCTGTAGAAAGCATTCGACTCCTCTGCTGTGGAGAATCCTGCATACTGACGTACTGTCCATGGGTTCATTACATACATGGTGCTGTAAGGACCACGGAGGAACGGAGCGATACCGGCTGCATAGTTAAGATGCTCAAGACCTTCAAGATCTGAGGCACTGTAGACCCCTTTGAGTGCGATCTGTTCCGGAGTCATCCACGCCGACTGCTCTTGAATTGCAGCGGCACCCCCGGTATATTTTAGTTCAGAAAATTTTGGACGCATATTTTGATATTTTTTATACTACTTGATTCCCAATTGAGTTTGATACGCTTTAAGAGTTTCAAGAACATTGCTCTTTACGCTGATAAAGTTATTAATGCCTTTAGCAATAAGTTCATCCTTGCAGGCAGGTTCGCCGGCAACCACAATAATAGCTTTGTTTCCCACAAATTCCTTTATCTGAGGAACAGATATTGCATATTCGTCGTCAGAAGAACAGGCAACAATAATATCTGCCTTAGCTTCCAAAGCTGCCTTGACTCCCTCCTCAACTGAAGAGAAACGGGTGTTGTCAGTAACCTCCATACCGGCAACGGCAAAGAAGTTGCAGGCAAACTGCGCGCGTGCCCTGCAGAAAGCAAGGTTGCCGAATGTAAGCATGAATGCCTTAGGATTCTTTCCACTCAGTTCGGTAGCAAAGCGAAGTGCCTCAAATGCCTGTGCACCACGATATTTTTCAAGTGGTTCAGCAATCGGGTTCTTGCTTTTCTCAACATTGGCACCACGGGTAACAACATCAAGAGTCACATCTTTGTCTGCATTTTCGCCAAAGTTGGGATACTGATTTGTTCCAAGAATCACCTCCCTGCGGGTGGCAATATTCAGGTCTCTTTTTGCAGATGATGCTTTTACCTCTGCCTGAACAAAACCGGCTATGAAAGCCTCTCTGTAACCACCTTTATCCTCGACACTCTTGAATTGTTTCCATGACTCTTCTGCTATTGAAGCAGTAAGTGACTCAACATAATATGAACCTGCAGCAGGGTCGGTTACCTTGTCGAAATGAGACTCCTCTTTAAGTATAATCTGAACATTTCTGGCAACGCGGTTGCTGAATTCGCCCGGTTCACGATACTGGTAGTCAAAAGGAAGTACCTCAAGTGAGTCCACTCCGCCAATAGCGGCGCTCATGGCCTCTGTAGTGTCGCGAAGCATATTCACGTATGAGTCATAAACGGTCTGGTTCCACTGGCTTGTAACAGCGTGAATCTTCATCTTCTGTGTACACTCCTTAGCAGAACCGTACTCTTTTGTGATATTTGCCCAAAGCATTCTGGCAGCGCGGAACTTTGCAATCTCCATAAAGTAGTTTGCACCTACAGCAAATGTGAATTTGATTCTCCTTGCAGCCTCTTCAGGAGCAAAGCCCATCTCTGTCATAATGTTCATATATTCACTACCCATTGCCAGAGCAAAACCAAGTTCCTGAACGCTGGTGGAACCGGCATCGTTGAATGCGTAGCCCTCAACACCAATAACACGGATTCTTGGATAACCTGCAACAAGCTCAACACAGCTCTTCAGCTTTGCAAGATAATCAGGACAACAGAAGTTTCCTGTTGTTGTAAGTGTCCTGAGCGGATCAAAATCGAAAGAAGCATAAACCTCCTCTGCTTTTACACCGGTTGATGCAGTATATGTGATAAATGACTTTATGATTTCCGGAGTGGCACAAGAGCAACCCTCGAAGTTCACCTCAGTCTTTGCAAGGTCAATTCCTTTTAGAAGTGTCGCCATTTCTGCAACAGATATTGCCTTTTTGCCGTCGATGCAGAAACCTGCCGAATCGACTCCCTTCTTTAATCCGTCAACCGCCTGAGCGTTGGCTTTCTCGAAACTCTCCCATGCACAGTAACCCTGACGTACCAGCCAGCGGTTAGATACCTTGTTTCCCCTTACGTAAGGAAACTCACCAGGTCCACTCGAAAGATGATTTAATTTTGAAAGATCTTCTGCACGATAATAAGGGCGAACTGCTATTCCCTCCTGAGTTTTCCATACGAGTTTTTTATCGTAATCAGCTCCTTTTAAGTCCTTGGTGACTACCTCTTCCCATTGTGAAGTGGAAATAGGCGGAAACTCAGCAAATAATTTTTCTGCCATATTTATGATTTTAATTATTGAATGTTAACTCAAAAATAATTCGGCAAAGGTATACATTCTTTGTCTAATATTAAACCTTTTGTTCCCAGAATGGTCTTATCTGCAAACAACCATATAAATAGCAAAAAGATGAAAAAGTTATTTAGCATGCTGGTTATGTTGGCTTTTGTGTTAACATTACCGGCCCAGGAACAAAAGAAAGAAATTGTTATCAAAAGAGAGGGAATGATGAAGGCAAATCCTGCGCATCTAGCTCCTCAGTTTACTCCGGAACAGCAAAAACAGATGGCTGATTTCAAGCTGAACCTGCAGAAGGAGATGATTCAAATAGATAATCAACTAAATGAAAAGAAAGCACAGCTAAAGACTCTCGAACAAGTTGAAAAACCAAACATGAAGAGTGTTTATGCAAAGATTGACGAGATTACTAATCTTCAGAACCAGAAAATGAAAGCTGCTGCCACTCACAAAAACAACGTAAGATCAATTCTTACAGATGAGCAACGAGTTAAATTTGACCTGATGCAAGGTAAGGGAATGATGCATAAAAGAGGTGATATGACAATGATGCGTAGAGGAGGAAACATGATGATGCACAAAGGTGGCGATAATAAAATGCAACAACAGGGAAGAATGATGCTGATGAGCAAACAAAGACAGATGATGGGCAAAGAGGGACAGAAGCTACACAAAGACGAAGTGATTACAGACTAAATGCCTTTTTCCAGGTCATTGGCCTGATCACCATAATTATGCATGTCGGCACTAGTATTAGGTTTTTGAGTTTTACTGCCTGTTTTAATACTGCTGCCGGCATCATTTTTTTTGCCCTTAAGGACAGCCTTACGTAGTTCAAAGTTCTCACCCAGATACTTTCTCCTCACCTCAGGATTGTTAGCCAAAACCTCTGCTGTTCCGCTTTCCAGAATACTTCCCTCATAAAGCAGATATGCTCTGTCGGTAATAGCGAGAGTTTCATGAACATTGTGGTCTGTTATTATGATCCCGATGTTTTTTGTTTTAAGATTGGCGATTATATGCTGAATATCTTCTACTGCTATGGGGTCAACACCCGCAAAAGGCTCATCAAGCAGAATGAATTTTGGATCTATAGCCAGGGCCCTTGCAATCTCGCACCTTCTGCGTTCACCACCCGATAATTGGATGCCGTAACTCTTTCTTACAGGGTTAAGTCCGAACTCGTCAAGCAGAACCTCAAGTCTGTCGTTCCTCTCTTTTTTTGTCAATGTAGAGAGTTCCATAACAGCCATTAAATTGTCTTCTACACTAAGTTTTCTGAAAACTGACGCCTCCTGGGCAAGATATCCCAATCCCTTTTGCGCCCTTTTGTACATAGGCAAATCTGTAATCTCTTCGTCGTCAAGGAAAATTCTCCCGGCATTAGGCTTTATAAGACCTGTAATCATGTAGAAGCTTGTAGTTTTTCCGGCACCATTGGGCCCCAGTAACCCTACAATCTCTCCTTGTTCAACCTCAATCGAGACATTTTTTACTACGGTACGGGCACCATATTTCTTTACCAAATTGCTACAATGTAATCGCATGTTATATCTTTTATAGGAAACACTCTATTTTAACTCCAGTTTAAGGTCCTTCTGAAGTTCTCTAAGCTCCGGATAGTTTTCAAGCAAAAACTTTGCCTTTTCTTCCGGCATATATAGTTTATTCTCTTTTTTACCTTCAGGGACAACCTCTATAATGAGTTTGACCAGTTTATTGTTAAGATTTATCTTAAGGAATTCCAACAACCGTGTCTGACATTTCTGTTGTATCCAGTTCCTCTGCAGCTCGTTGCTCACATAGAAGTGAATTTCGTTGTTCTCACCTATTTCGGGGAGCGACTCGCACAGAGTTGTTGCCAGCCTGGGCAGTGCCTTCTCAGAATCAGCCATTTTAACCCATACCTGCTCAAGCTTCTCTTTGTCGAAACTCTCTTCCCCAACCTCCTTAGGGGAGAAATCTACCTTTGCACTTATGCCATCCTCGGCAGCTTTCATCAAATCCTTGATAGATGTGGTGGTAGCCTTTAGAGTTGAGGCTTTTGGAGCAGTAGCAACAGTTGACACCGGCTGTACTGATTGTGCCGGTATTTCCGATGTTGCCGGTACAGTTGGAGTAGCTGGTGTTGCTGGCGCTATTGGAGTTGCCGGAGCTACTACAGGTTGCACAGCTGTTTTAGCAGCAACAGTCTGTTTAATCTCGCCACTTACCCATTCAGGTGAATTTATACGGCAAAGCTTGAACAGAGCAAATTCTATGTGAAGCCTAGGGTGACCACTCGCCTTATATCCTCCTTCACATGAAGAAGTTATGTTAAGGGCATCATAAAGGAAGTTAAGGGAACACCTCTCTGCCTGCTCGCGGTACCTCTCAATAATGGAAGGAGCGAGTTCCAGCAACCTTGCAGTGTTCTTGTCTTTGCAGACAAGAAGATTGCGAAAGTGTGTGCTCAGACCACCTATAAAGTGAAGGGCATTGAAACCTTTTGACAAAATTTCGTCAAAAATGAGCAGTACATCTGAATGAGCCACATTGAGAAAATGGTTTGTTAACCTTATATAATACTCGTAATCAAGCACATTTAATGTTGATATCACCTGTTCATAGGTTACATTCTCACCGCAGAAGGCAACAGTCTGGTCAAAAAGAGTAAGAGCATCCCTCATTGCTCCGTCTGCCTTTTGTGCAATTATATGAAGAGCCTCCAGATCTATCATTACATTCTCCTTGGCAGATATATCTTTTAAATTCCTGACAATGTCCTCGACAGAAATTCTGTTGAAGTCATAGGTCTGGCACCTGGAAAGAATTGTTGGCAGAATCTTGTGCTTCTCTGTTGTTGCAAGAATGAATATTGCATGAGCAGGCGGTTCCTCAAGCGTTTTAAGAAATGCATTGAAAGCCGACTGCGAGAGCATATGGACCTCATCTATAATGTAAACGCTGTACTTGCCAATCTGAGGAGGTATTCTCACCAGCTCATTAAGCTGACGGATATCTTCCACAGAGTTGTTAGAGGCAGCGTCAAGCTCGTGGATGGAGTATGACCTGCCCTCTGCAAACGAGAGGCAGGACTCACATACCCCGCATGACTCCATGTTATCTGTAGGGTTGAGGCAGTTTATGGTTTTGGCAAAAATCCTTGCACTGGTTGTCTTACCTACACCTCTGGGACCACAAAACAGATAAGCGTGAGCTAACTGGTTACGGAGTATGGAATTTTTAAGGGTTTTTGCGATATTTTCCTGACCTATAAGATTTTCAAAACTATTAGGCCGATACTTTCTAGCTGATACAATAAATCTTTCCATACCGGGCAAAAGTACAAATTTTTATCTAATTTTGCATCTATAAAACAATCTTATATGAGACAATTATCCCTGTTGCTTCTTTCCCTTTTTCTTGTCACAAATATATCTGCCCAAAAAATAATTAAAGAGGCCAAAAATAATTTCAACAACTTTGCACTTAGGGTGACAAAGGTTGTGATTCCCGGTACAAGCCTGCTGGATATGTCAATAAGAGACGCAGTTATAAAAGGGTGGAAAGTTTCGCCCTATGAATTCTGCACCACTCAGGAGTATGAAAAAATCAAGGAGGACACATCATTCTTTTTCCTGTTGAGAACAGATGGCATTTTCGGTAACGAATATGAACCAAGGCTGGAGTTCCTTACACTAATAAAAGGAGGTCCTGAGTTTAAGAGAGGACTCTTTTACAGTGCAGAGATAATTTCGCTCCCCTTACAGGCAAAGGATGACGATTCGGGTGAAATATTACCCTTTGTTCCGGCCTACATAAGCATAATGCAGAACTATATCTACAAAGTTCAAAAAGGAATACTCAGAGCATTTACAGGAGAATCATCATACGGAGAAAATCTGTCAGAAATTAAAGGCAAACCGATTCTTTTCAACAGTAGTGACATTGGGTTCCCTACCAGAGAAGATGAGATAAAATGGACATTCAGGGACCGGGCAAAGTGCGTTACCGGTGATGAGATTGAGAGTGCCCTTAACGTACCGGCTCCGGAAACTATCGTGGGTCTGGTAATATCACCAGAAGGTAACCCCAAAGGAGGCTATTGCTACAAACTTCTGATTGGGGCAGAGAATCACGAACTCTATTTTTTCAAGAAACACAAGATAGGTTCCAGGCTACAGGCAGGGTTCACAAGGGAAGACATTAAGAAAATTTCACTTCCGTATCAACGTTAATAATGGATATTAAAACATTGCAGCTGGATTCCGGCATAAAATACGCTTTCAGACATATCTCTTCGCCCGTAGCCTATTGTGCACTGAGTGTAAAAACCGGCACAAGGGACGAGGATCCCTCCCTAAACGGAATAGCCCACTTTACCGAGCATATGCTTTTTAAGGGAACAACCAACCGTAGCGCATCGCGTATAAACAACTTTCTTGAAAAGCTCGGGGGCGAGCTTAATGCATATACAACAAAAGAGGAGACAGTAATACACGCAACGGTGCTTAAGGAGGACCTGCCTAAAGCAGTGGAGTTGCTATCTGACCTTGCCTTTAATTCATTGTTTCCGGATAGGGAGTTTGTAAAGGAGAGAGAGGTTATACTTGAAGAGATTTCATCGTACAAGGACAATCCCTCAGAATTGATTTTTGACGATTTTGATGAGCACCTTTTTGACAGCCATCCGCTGGCAAAACCAATTCTGGGTACCCCGACAAGTATTCGGCGAATAAGGGTACGTGATATCATGAACTTTGTAAGCAGACACTACACAACCAATAATATGAGCTTTTCCATTGTGGGTGATATTACCTTCGATAAAGGAATGAAGCTGATAAACAGTTATTTTAGACCAGAAAGTGGCAAGCACGAAAGATATATAAAGGATCTGCCTCACATGGATGTAGAAACCGACAGGGAACGTATTAAGGTTGTGCCGAAAAAGACCCATCAGGCTCACTGCGTAATAGGTACAAAGGCATATAACCTCTATCAGGAGGAGAGGCTGGCCCTTTCGCTTATAACAAATATTCTTGGTGGACCGGCCGTTAACTCAAGACTTAACATGGTTCTTCGTGAAAAGTACGGATTGGCCTATAATGTAGATGCCACCTATACCCCTTACGAAGACACAGGGCTCTTTACTATATACTTCGGAACCGACAAGAACAATGTAGACAGGTGCATGGGATTGGTATATAAAGAGCTTGCAATATTAATGGAAAAGGAGCTTACACAATATCAGCTGAGGGCAGCAAAGAAACAATTCCTGGGGCAGCTGGCCATCTCTGTAGACAATGCTGAGTCGCAATGTCTGGTAATGGGGAAGTCACTTTTAGTTTATGGCATTGTGGAGTCGATTGACTCAATAAGGCAGAGGATACAGAGGATAACTTCAAGGCAAATCTATGATGTTGCAAACGAAATCCTCACTTCGGACAGGCTTTATACATTAATATACAGATGAATATAATCGACAATACGCCTAATAACCAGGACAGGTACATAGAAGCCTGCTCTTCTGAGCTAAATGAGGCCCTTCTCTGGATTGACAGTGAGACCAATATCCGGACCAACCATGCGAGAATGCTATCTGGTCCGCAACAGGGCCGTCTACTTGAGATGGTTGCCAGAATGATTAATGCAAGGAATATTCTTGAGATTGGCACATTTACAGGTTATTCCGCAATATGTCTAGCGTTGGGTCTGTCCAAAGACGGACACCTCGATGCCATAGAGATAAATGACAAACATGAGCAACTTATAAGAGAGGGTATCTCAAGGGCCGGCCTCACAGACAAAATCTCTCTATACTTTGGTGATGCAAAGGAGATTATTCCAACATTGCAGAAAAAGTATGACCTTATATTTATAGATGCAAACAAAAGAGAGTACTGTCTCTACTACGATCTGGTTTTCGACCTGCTGAACAATGGCGGATATATTCTGGCAGACAATGTTTTATGGAACGGAAAGGTTTATCAGGAGCCTACACCGGCAGATGCTCAGACCAAGGAGATTCTAAGGTTCAACAAGAAGATAAAAGAAGACCACCGGGTAGAGAACTTTATATTGCCTCTTCGCGATGGTCTTAATATAATAAGAAAATTGTAGTCAGCAGAAATTTTACCAGCTACAAATATTCTACCTCCATTTTATATCTCCATCTTCCAAAATAGAGATTCTCTCCCCTCCATTCAACTTCACCGCGCTGGAAGTCAACAGTCTCGCTTCTCGGGTGAATCTTTGCAGGATAGAATGAACTCGAAATGTCGTCGTTTACTATCAACCTATATGCATCCAACCCTTTGCTGAAGAAGAAATATGAGTCGTCATCTGCTATTGCTCCTTTAACCCGTCCGTACGACTGGTCGACTGGAACCCATCCTATGCCCTGGTAATAGACCTCGGCCCAGTCATGCAGGTTTACATTACCCGGATGCATCATCCAGCCCGACTGCCATTTTGCAGGAACCCCTGCGCACCTTGCCATTGTAATAAACAGCAGCGAAACCTGTCCGCAGTCGCCATGCCTGTTGGCCAGCACATATTCCGGAATGTTTTGAATAGTCGAATATTCACGTGCACTAGCCCATGGGAAGTTCTTGTCTATATATTCAAATATCTTCTTAACCTTGATGTATGGGTTAGTCTCCTCACCAACAACCTCTTTGGTTAAATTCTTTATTCTGTCGCTGAATACAATCTGCGGTGCATTTTCAGAAGTGAACTGCTTGTAGAACGGGTCGTTTACATCATATTGTGCCAGTTCTTCCGGTTTGAATTTGAAGTATTGGTTATAAGAGGTGTAGGAAAGTTCGTAGCCAAACTTTATGGATGAATCTGTCTGAGCAACACCTTCCATGTATATGCTTTTATGTGCATAGCCGTCAGGTGCAATCATGTATTGCGGTTGAGTTGTGGAAATCAGCTTAATGTCTGAGTGTGCCTTTGTATCTGTTCTTGGGTAAGGCATCCATACCCTTACGACTTCGCCTTCAGGAACCTGATTAGATTTGACAGTAAGGGTGTAACGTATTTTCATCTTTACAGGTTGTACATATGGCGACTTGCCTGCCTTACCGCTCTTAACCACTGAAGGAACGTACCATGTGAGCAGGTTGCTGAGGCTGTCGCTCTGGCCACCGTTCATGTTGTCGAAATGCTTTCTGGCAATGGTATCAATTCTGAAAAGGTTTCTTCCTGCATTGTGGAAATATTTCTTCTTGCCGTCTATTGTGAGGTTTTCCAAAGCATTAGTGCTCTCCCAACCTGCAATCTCCTCCTTTGTCACTTCCGGATAATACTTTTTGATGTATGATAGTACGGTTGTGTCGTCGACATCAAAATCCTTGCGGATCCTATCCATCCTCTCCAGCCTGAAGTTGAGTTCGTACCGCTCCGCTGCAGACAGTGAGTCACTTGTAAGATAAAGCCTGATAAATCGTGAGGCTTCTTTAAACTCTCCACCTGCAATTGACTTGTCGATAAGTTCAGGAGCAGGCAGCTTGTCGGAAACTGGTCCTCCACATGCAAGTAGCAGTGCGGAGAACAATATCAGGGTGAAGTTTTTCATTTGTTTTATTTACATCTTTCGTAGTATGACCTGTCGCGGGTGTCCACTCTTATCCTTTCTCCCTGGTTTATGAAAAGTGGAACCATAATCTCAGCTCCTGTTTCAATAGTAGCTGCTTTAAGAGCGTTTGTAGAAGCAGTGTCGCCTTTTACAGCTGGCTCTGTGTATGTAATTTCCATGTCAACAAAAGGTGGTAGTTCACATGTAAGTACCCTTTCCTGGTCGGCCAGAAACATCATCTCCACGTTCTGACCCTCTTTCATAAGGTCGGCATTGTCTACCATATCCTTTTGAAGGGATATCTGCTCGAAAGTTTCGTTATGCATAAAGTTGAATCCCATATCGTCTTTATAAAGAAACTGATAAGGTCTTCTCTCTACACTTATGATTTCTATCTTTTCGCCTGCATTATAGGTGTTTTCAAGAATTTTCCCATTTTCCAGATTACGCATCTTTACTTTAACAAATGCGCCCCCTTTACCTGGTTTAACGTGTTGGAACCATACAATTGAACAGGGTTTGCCATTGAAATCGATACAAAGTCCGTTCTTGAAATCTGATGTATTTGCCATAAATATATTTTTTAATTTGGTGCAAAGATAAGTTTTTTGATTAGAATTTTTGCAAGATTCAAAATAAGTGCTACTTTTGCACTCCCCAAACCAAGGTGCCATAGCTCAGTTGGTAGAGCAAAGGACTGAAAATCCTTGTGTCCCCGGTTCGATTCCTGGTGGCACCACCTTGGAGAAAGCAGTTACAGAGATGTAGCTGCTTTTTTGTTTTATACGGGGACGCACATTGTGTACCATTTTCCGGATTTAGGTGTGGGGGGTGTGCGATGTGTGCACCGGATTTACCCACTTTGCGCTCATTCCGTTAAAAAACAGAGGTGGCAACAAGGTGTATGCTTATGCAAAACAGCTGCAGTTGCCACTTCCTGTTTTTCTTAACCCTTCATTCGCTAAGTGGGTACCCAAATCCTCAAAAGCAATCATCGCTCACCCCCACACCTAAAATCCTTTTGGGTACACAATGTACGTCCACATGCAAATCCATTATAGCAACGAATCTTCATATGCATTTCATTCGGTATTACATCAATACCACCTCTGCTTTCAATAGGAGGTGCGGTAATATTTCTTGTAAAAGAAGATTCAATAGCCAGTTTGACTAACTGATCATTTCAAGTCCAGTTTGTGAAGTTGGATTATGTCGGGAAGCAAGAGCTTGGGGCAAGAGTTGCAGCAAGAGTCACAAAAACGGCCGCTCTATTCCAGACATCCCGAATCACACTGCTCAGAAATTCCAACTTACTGAGAGAGGTAAGATGTTTTTGGAATTAATGAAGGGCTAATTAAAATTTTAGAAAGCATGGTGATTGGAGGGAAATTATTCGGATAATGCTTTTTGTTTTGTGGATAAAATAAAAATATACTATATTTGTGCTGTCGACAGAATAAAAATGAAGATATGGATAAGAATATTCTAAAAACAGTAATTGCGGATAATCAAGCAGAAGTTCCAAAATATAAGGTAATACCAAGAAATTTCACATTTGAGGAATTTGGGAATTATATCTTTGTAGGTATCAGGCGAGCAGGTAAATCTTTTCTGCTTTATCAGAGGATGCAGCAGTTGCTTGCCAAAGGAATGAAGTGGGATGAGATGCTTTACATCAATTTTGAAGATGAGCGTCTTACCGGAATGGCTGTAGAGGATTTGAATCTTCTATTAGAAGTTCATTTAGAAATATATGGAAAGAGACCAATCCTGTTTCTTGACGAGATACAAAATATTCTCGGATGGGAAAAATTTGCCCGACGTATGGCCGATACTAAATACCGGGTTTACATTACAGGGAGCAATGCAAAAATGTTGAGTAATGATATTCAGACAACGCTGGGAGGACGTTATATCCCTGTTGATGTCTATCCATATACATTCAAAGAGTTTTTGACTGCAAACGATATTTCTATAACTGACAATAAGCTACTATCAACAGAGGGTAAAGCAGATGTATTGCGAAAGTTCAATGACTATTTCTACTTTGGTGGATTTCCTGAAGGAGCAGAACTTTCGGCAAAAAGGGATTATCTGACAAGTGTTTATCAAAAGATCTATCTGGGAGATATCGCCGCCCGCCATGCCATAGAAAATACTTTTGCGTTACGTATTTTGTTTAAGAAACTGGCAGAAAGCATTAAACAACCTATGTCATTTACACGGATAGCGAACATTGTATCATCTACCGGAGCAAAAGTAGGGACACATACTGTTATTAACTATATGGAATATGCAAAAGATGCATGGCTTATCAATCCCATACAAAACATAGTAGGTAAATTGGTCGATAAAGAGACAATTCCAAAGTACTATTACACCGATAATGGTATTCTGAATCTTTTTTTGTTGGATGGAAATACCTCTTTATTGGAGAATATCGTGGCAGTAAATTTGCTTCATAAATATGGACGGAATGATGCCATTTACTTCTATAACAAAGGAATTGAAGTAGATTTTTACATTCCTGATACATATATAGCTATTCAGGTGTGTTACAACCTAGACAATAGTGATGGTACCTTCGACCGGGAAGTTAAAGCATTACTTAAAATTACCGAAGTTTTGGAATGCAGAAAACTGCTGATCATTACACGAGACTCAGAAAGAAAATTGGAGATTAGCGGTAAGCTAATTGAAGTTGTTCCTGTATGGAAATGGCTGCTAGATCTGTAGATAGGCAAAATTAATCCGAATAGTTATTTTATTTCCAAAATGCACTATATATGCTGCATAATAGAAATAAAAGAGATGAGCTTTTTAGAATTCAAGGATAAAATGTTCGGTCTGGAATGTTTAAAATATAGATATATCTAAATAATGAGTGCATTATTTGCAATTAATTCAGATATATCTATATTTGTATAAATTTTATGGGTATGTATAGCGAATTATACGAGAAATCTGGTAGCGATATCATTCGTGATGTGGGTAAAAGGTATTGCGATTACCGAAAACGGATGGGATACACACAGAAAGAGGTAGCCGGGAAATCGGGCATAAGTGTATTTACCATCAGCTCTTTTGAGAACGGTTCATCAACGGGGATTACTTTGTCGTCTTTTATAAAACTTCTTAGGGCAATCGACTCTCTGGATGAAATTGAAAAATTATTGCCGGAATTACCGGAAAGCCCGCGTGCATTGTTCCGGAAGCAAAGTAAAATAAAATAGAGATGGAGACGAATGTATTAAAAGTGAAGCTATGGGGTATGGATGTCGGTTATCTTTCATGGGATAAAAAAGCAAATGTTGCTTTTTTTGAGTATGAATCATCGTTTCTTGAACAAGGGTATGATATTGCTCCTCTTACGATGTCTGTGACCTCACCCCGGAGTCAAAAGCAAATGCCATGGACAGGTAATATAGACAAACTTTATCAGGGGCTTCAGCCAATGATTGCAGATTCGTTACCGGATAAATGGGGTAACTCTCTTTTTAAGGCATGGCTGCGTGACAATAGTATTCCAGCGAAGAAGGTGACTCCGTTGGACCATCTTTCATTTATCGGAAGCAGGGCCATGGGAGCACTTGAGTATGAACCTGCACAGAAATTAGGTGTCGACTCTGCATTTTCGGTTGATATACAGAGACTGTATGAGTTTGCCAGGCAAGTGTTGAATGAAAGAGAATCCACAATCCTGAATAAGGAAAACTCAATCTTATGGCAAGACTTGATAAAAATAAGTTCTTCACCGGGAGGAAAACGTCCGAAAGCAATTGTGGCCCTTAACCCGGATACCGGGGAGGTCGTTTCAGGGCAAGGACTTATTCCGAAGGGTTACGAACACTTTATTCTTAAATACGATGATAATTCCATCTATCCTTTTGCTAAGCTGGAATATGTCTATTACCGGATGGCTTTGGATGCAGGGATATACATGATGCCATCGGAACTTAGAATTTATGGCAATATAACACATTTTCTTACTCGTCGTTTCGACAGGAGTGACAACGAACGGATACATATTCAGACATTAGCAGCCATGTCACCATCCTGCGACAGCTATGAAAACATTTTTGCTGTTATACGTCGGCTCAACCTCCCATATGAGGATAGCAGGCAACAATTCCTAAGAATGGTATTTAATGTACTTGCGCGGAATGTAGACGATCATTCAAAGAATTTTTCTTTTTGCATGACTCCTGATGGAGCATGGAGATTGTCTCCTGCCTACGATTTAACTTATAGCGTTGATCCGGCAGCACCAACGTACTCAAACAGGCATTCGCTAACAGTAAATGGGAAAAATGAAGATATTACCCGCAAGGACCTGGAAGTTGTAGGGCAAAACAACGATATCCACGATTATAAGGCATTGATAGATTCAGTTAATGATGCAGTTAACAAATTTGGAGAGTATGCAAAAGAGCTTGATGTTGATGCGAAATTAATTGAAAGTATTAAAGCAGATTGTGTGCCAGTAGGATTTTAGGAGTGGGGTTTAGCGATGTTTGCAGCTGAAGATTTGGGCACCCACTTAGCGATTGTCGCGTATAAAAAAACAGGTAGTGGCAACTGTAGCTGTTTTGCATAAGCATACACATGGTTGCCACCTCTGTTTTTTAGCGGGTGTGCCCTGCATGAGCAGAGCACACCCTGTCCGAAGCTCATTGAAAAATTCAAAAATACAAATTTAATTTT
>MEOK01000019.1:0-8697 GCA_001769195.1 Bacteroidetes bacterium GWF2_40_14
CAACTGACGGGGCAGTCTACTCGATAGCGAAAGCTAAGTGGGTAAACCCGAAACACGTGTCTCCAAGCTCTACAACATAACTGAAAACAAAACACAATTTGCGCAACGGTCTGTTGCTACTGCTACGATTCACACAGGAACTTGCTGCTCACAACCCCCTGAAAGCTCTTCGACACCGGAATATCAGGCGAATCCGCCACATCAATCTCCAGCATCAGCCCCTCCTTGCTCCGCCTGATAACCTTCACCCTGTTAAAATTCACAAGAAACGACCTATGACAACGAGCAACAGGCGTCC
Source organism: Bacteroidetes bacterium GWF2_40_14 (assembly GCA_001769195.1). GTDB lineage: Bacteria > Bacteroidota > Bacteroidia > Bacteroidales > UBA932 > Bact-08. The sequence goes on from MEOK01000019.1 coordinate 299, forward strand.
TCCTCAACAAAGATTCAAGGTTCTTAAGACTATTCCGGAGCAGGTACGTCTTAGACTTACCATTAGTAACATAATGAATAACAACATAATTATCAGCCGACTCAATATAAAGCAAATCCTCCAGCAAAATAGACAACATAAGAGCACCCTTCTCATCCTTAAAAGTAATACTCTTAAGTGGATTCAACTCAGGCTCGTCACCACTCTCAATCTTCTGTAATCTCTTTGTACTCTCTTGCCAACCAAAGTAAAACCAGAGCGAAGCATAGGGGAGCAGCAGCACCAGAGCAGTGTTGATAGTAGCATTTTTGAATACAGCCATGACATCGACAGAAGCCCCGCCTTTCAATTTGACAGAAATGGAGTAGATAGTATAGAAAAGCGACATGGAAAGAATCTCTGTAAGCACCCACACAACATAATTGATGTAGGAAATCTCGTGTTTGCGGCTGTAGAAGTACATAATGAGCCTGCTAATAATAACCACGAGAACACCGGTAAGGATAATCAGGCTGGTGTAAACAAGATACATGAATTCTGACACATTAGGATACCAGTTTTTTGAACCGAAGGGTTTGTAAATATTGATGAAGACCAGCGCAAAGACAGCAGTCAGTGCAACCAGCTTAATAATGTTCCGCTTTTCGTTTATGTATTTTGGTATATTCATCTCTCTTTACACAAATGTAATAAATTTATTTGGCCACGCATATTAAATTTTCACCCCATATTCCGTATTTTCGCCCCAAAGCCATACCCTTTAAACCATTTATTTGCCAGGCGCAGAGCGGAATATTTCTTTTGTGAAAAAATACAGAGATATGAAGCTGCACAAATTTATTTTTAAAGAAGTTTTGGGAAAAGGAGCGATAGTGGACGACATGAAAAAATGCAAGACTCCGGTTTTCCTAAAGAAGACCGACGATGAATTTCAGGAAAACCAGGCATTCGAATATCTTATAGTAGAACCCGAAAATATGCTCAGGGAGCCCAACGGAAAGGCATCGTCGGTTATACTCATGTTTCACGGACTAAACGAGAGGACATGGGACAAATACTACTCATGGGCAGAGTACATAGCCAACCACACAAGAAAACCGGTTCTGCTCTTTCCAACGGCCTTCCACATAAACAGGGCCCCGGCAGAGTGGAGCAACCCAAGAGCAATGCAGCCTTTCGTGGCCGACCAGCAGAACACCGAGCCAAAACCATCGCACCTCACGTTCCTTAACTACGCCCTGAGCAACAGGATAAAGGCCGACCCATACAGGTTCTACCTTGCCGGCAGGGAGACAATCAACAACGTCTGCCAGCTTATAGGAAAAATCAAAAAGGGGACACACAAGCTTATAGACAGCAAGGCAACAATAGACATATTTGCATATTCGATAGGGGCACTAATGTCACAGGTGATACTCTTTGCAAACCCCAACAACTACTTTACAAAGAGCAAGTTATTCATGTTCTGCGGAGGCTCGCTGTTCGACCAGATGGATGGAGAGTCCAAGATGATAATGGACAGGGAATCGTTTTATTCGCTGCTTGATTATTACAAGAACAAGTTCCTGTTTTTCAAGAGCGAGAGCAGGCTAAAGGGCGACGTGCTTGAAATGGCATTCGTGAGCCACATAGACTACGCAATAAACAGAGAGGAACGAGAGAGCTTCTATGAGGAGATAAGCCACAGGATACAGGCAATTTCGCTAAAGAAAGACAAGGTGATACCTACAACAGGAATCAAGTCCGCTCTTGGCAAAATACATCTGAACTGCCTTGAGGAACTTGATTTTCCATTTGATTATTCTCATGAGAACCCGTTTCCGCCCGAAGGACCTAAGGTAAACCCTGACGACAGAAAGTTCTGGTTTGAGAAGGTATTCTCTAAAGCATCAGCCTTTCTGAGCTAAGTCTTTAATCAAAGATTTAGGTTCCAGATTATTACGTTCAATATCCTTGAAGTAGTTTACTGTTCCAACCTTAAGTTCAACCGTAGAGGCATCGTCGCAAACGATAATCCCCTTTCTGTGTAGCTGAAGTACGCTAACTGTGTACATGTGGTTCACGCTACCCTCAATGGCCTCGTAAAGGGCCCTCGACTTGTGGTGACCATTTACCAGTACCATAACCTCCTCTGCATCCATTATAGTACCAACGCCAACTGTAAGAGCTGTCTTTGGAACCTGATGGATGTCGTTGTTGAAAAACCTGGAGTTGGCTATTATGGTGTCAGTAGTCAGGCTCTTGATTCTGGTCCTTGATGTAAGAGAAGAGCCAGGCTCGTTAAAGGCAATGTGCCCGTCGGGGCCAATTCCACCCATAAACAGGTGAACACCACCATAAGAGGCCATCTTCTTCTCGTAATTCTCACACTCAAGCAGCAGGTCCTTTGCGTTGCCGTCAAGAATGTTTGCGTTTTCCCTTCTTATGTCTATATGCTGGAAAAAGTTGTTCCACATAAAGGTAAAATACGATTGCGGATGCTCTTTGGGGATCCCTATATATTCATCCATGTTGAATGTAACTACATTCTTGAATGATACAAGTCCCTCTCTGTAATATTTGACAAGCTCCTTGTATGTTCCGTTAGGAGTAGATCCGGTAGGAAGTCCAAGCACAAAGGGCTTGTATTCTGTAGGGGCAAATTCCCTGATTCTCTTTACAATATAGGCCGCGGCCCATTGAGATACTTCTTCGTAAGAGTTTTGTATGATTACTCGCATAGTCAGGTATATTATGTGTTTTTCGATAGTTTAGTTTCTGTTTCCAAGCAACTCTCTGGCATTCGCCAGCGCTGCCGATGTAAGTTCCGAACCGCTCAACATCCTTGCAACCTCTGTAACTCTCTCTTGACCAGATATCTCCCGTATTCTTGTGGTAGTTGTGCCACTATGGTCAATCTCTTTATATACAAGCAGATGGGTGTTTCCCTTGCTCGCTATCTGCGGCAGATGAGTTATTGCAAATATCTGCATCTTTTTTGAAAGTGCATCAATAAGATTTCCCATTTTATCTGCAATACTTCCCGAGACTCCGCTGTCAATCTCGTCAAATATCATGGATGGCATCCCTTTTCCGCTGGCCATGAGAGCTTTAAGGCAGAGCATTATTCTGGAAATCTCCCCGCCTGAAGCCACCTTAGAAAGCTCCCGCGGTGCAATATTTTTGTTGGCAGAGAAGAAAAATGTTACAGAATCCTTTCCAAAACCATTATATGCCTCTGTCTCTTTAATCTCAACTTCGAACACTGCATGGGGCATCTCAAGGTCCCTTATAGCAGAGTTCATCTCAGTGGTAAAGGTGTGTGAAGCTTTTGACCGCTTTTCATGCAGACTTGCAGACAGCTCATCCCTCAGTTTGCGACATTCTGCTATCTCAACATCTGCCTTTTCAAGCTCCTGCCGGTAGCTGTTGCTGAGCAGCAGCTTGCTGTCCAGTTGTTCCTTTATTGCCAGCAGCTCCTCAACACTCTCTGCATGATGCTTCTTTAGAAGTGTGTAAATTGTAGAGATTCTCTCCTCCAGCATCTTTGCCCTTTCAGGTTGAATCATAACAGAGTCAGTCTTTATTGCCAGCTCCTGCTCAATGTCCTTGAGCTCAATGCGGCAAGCCTCCATACGCTCCATAATTGAATCTACTGCCTTGAAGTTATGTGATATTTTTGTTGCTATGTTTACAGCCTCCTTCAGATTCTGCACCACCGGTATACCGGCAGGGGAGAGGAGCTCTGTTATGCTATATAACGATGCTTTAATCTCTTCTGCATTGCTTAGCAAGCGATACTCCTCCTCAACCTCCTCAAGTTCGCCCGGCGCAAGTTTTGCCTCCTCCAGCTGATTGAACTGGAACCTGTTGTACTCGGCCTCGCTCTCCTCTCTGGCAATCTTTACTTTCAGTTCGTTTCTGCGTGATATCAGCTGGTTAAGCCTTGTAAAGTGACCCTGGTACTCTGTCAACAGAGCTCCGTTTCCGGCAAATGAGTCCAGTACCGATAGCTGAAAGCTTGAGTCTGCAAGCAGCAGGTGCTGATGCTGCGCGTGAATGTCTATGATTTTTTCTGAAATGTCCTTTAAAAACTGCAGGCTGACCGGTTCGTCATTTACAAATGACCTCGATTTTCCGCCGGGCGAGACAACCCTTCTTAGTGTCAGCGATGGTGAGTATTCAAGAGAGTTCTCCTCAAATATCCTTTGAAAATCTGAATCTCCCTCAATCTCGAACAGTGCCTCAACAACGCAATTCTTGTTCTTGTCCTTAAGTATTGCCATGTCTGCCTTTCCCCCAAGAAGGAGAGAAATTGCACCCATCAGGATAGATTTTCCTGCACCGGTTTCGCCAGTGATAATGACAAGCCCTTCAGGAAATCCTATTTCCAGACTCTCAATAAGAGCGTAGTTGGATACACTTAGCGATTTGAGCATAAAAGAAGTTTTTCAACCAAATCTGTAATATCTTTAGCAACCTCTGTCTTATCTTTTAGGGGGTATTCATTAACCTCCCCGTTTTTGTTTATGATTGACACTTTATTAGTGTCGGTACCAAATCCTGCTCCATTGTCATTCAATGAGTTGAGTACAATGGCATCAAGATTTTTCCTCTCCAGCTTTTTCCTGGCATTTGCAAGCTCGTTGCTTGTCTCCAGGGCAAACCCTATAAGGATTGTCCCATCTCTCTTTAATGTTCCAAGCGATGCAGCAATATCCTTTGTGGGTGTCAGCTCCAGATTGTAGTTCTCCTTCTCCCGTTTAATCTTGTCTTCTGCAGCTTTTACAGGTGCGAAGTCAGCCACGGCAGCGCAAAGAATTGCAGCATCCACACCATTGTTGAAGCATGCAAGTGCCTGGTTGTACATCTGTTCTGCCGAAACCACATCTGTGCGGGTTATTTTGCTGCTGATGGTTTTTAAATGGGTGGGGCCCGATACCAGAAAGACATCTGCCCCTCTGGCTGCGCACTCCTCTGCAATTGCATAACCCATCTTTCCGCTGGAGTGGTTGGATATATACCTTACGGGATCTATCGCCTCTTGCGTGGGACCTGCCGTTATGAGTATCTTTTTGCCGGAAAGGCTCTTATTGGCTAAAAAAAAATCGTCGATGATTTTTGCTATAACCTCCGGCTCCTCCATCCTTCCCTTGCCATCGAGACCGCTTGCCAGTTCACCGGAGGCAGGCTCAATTACCTTTACCCCGCGCTTTGCAAGTATATCAATGCTGTTCTGGGTAGCTGTGTGCAGAAACATGTCTACATCCATGGCAGGCGCCACCATTACGGGACATCGGGCCGACAGATATGTGGTAAGTAGCAGGTTGTCTGCAATACCCGTTGCCATTTTAGACAATGTGTTTGCCGAAGCAGGGGCAATAATATATAGATCTGCCCACATTCCCAGTGATATGTGACTGTTCCAGTCGCCGTTCTCAGGATTGTAGAACTCAACCAGAATTGGATTTTTAGAAAGGGTTGCCATAGTGAGGGGGGAGATGAACTGCTTTGCCATCTCTGTCATGATAACTTTTACCTCTGCTTGTTGCCTGACCAAAGATCTTACAAGAACAGCAGATTTGTAAGCAGCTATGCTGCCGGTTACCCCCAGCAATATGTGCTTGCCCTTTAGCATCTATCCCTCTATCTTTCTGTAATAGATTTGTCCCTCTTCAAACTCGCTGATTGCCATAAGGGATGGTTTAGGAAGCTTCTCGTAATAACGCGATATTTCTATCTGCTCCCTGTTCTCGAATGTCTCCTCCAGTGTGTCGGCATAATTAGAAAACTCGTCAAGTTTCTGGCTGAGCTCCTGCTTAACCTCTGCAGATATCTGGTTTGCTCTCTTTGCAATAATTATTACTGACTCGTAAATGTTGCCTGTGGGAGCAGCTAACTTAGAAAGGTCCCTTGTAATGGTGTTGTTAGGAACCTGTTTTTTAATTTCCATATCTATTTTTTAGTTGTATATTCTTGTGCATTGGCAAACCACCCGTCTACCTCTTTCTTGTATTTCGACTCCGGATATTCGCTTACGAAATTGTAGTACTCATCTATTAGGGCCATGAATCTCTCTTTTTGCTTTTCCGGTACACTATTGTTTGCATAGTGGTAATTTGCTGCAACTATGTAGTACATTATCTCTTCTCTGTACTGGTTGTCGGCATTCTCCTTCAGTACGTTCTTTAGGGCATATGCTGCAGAGCGGTAGTCCTCTATTGTGTAGTAAAGCTTTGCTGCTTCAAAACTCTTTTTGTCCAGCCTCTCCTGGAGGTCAACGAGCATGTCGCGGCAACGCTTGATATTCTTTGAGTTGGGATGCTCATACAGATACTCGTTTATTGCAGACATTGTCTTGTAGGTTGGCATCTGGTCCAGCTCAAATCTGTATGTTCCGTCGTAAAGGCACTCGATTCGCAGGAACTTTGCCTCTTCTGTGAAAGGGCTCCTTGGGTAAACCTGTACGAATGTTTCAAAATTAGCCTCTGCTGTGGTTACATCGCCGAATTTATAGTTGCTTAGTCCCAGGTAGAACTGAACAGTATCATCTTTTTCTGTACCCTTGAGTGGTAAAAGCAGCTGGTCGAACAGCGTTGCTGCTTTAAGGTACTTTTCTGCATTGTAGTAGTTCATTGCACCATTGTACTTAAGTTCAACATCTGCTGTCTTTAAGAGTGCATCATACTGTGATTTGCAGGAAATTGCAAGAAATCCTGCCAAAACGATAATAATAATTTTACCTGGTTTCATTGGCTTTTATTTATTTTCCGATAAGAATCTTTCTGCATCAATTGCAGCCATACATCCGGAACCGGCTGCTGTAACTGCCTGGCGATAGTGTGGGTCCTGAACATCGCCTGCTGCAAACACTCCCGGTACTTTTGTCTTGCTGCTTTTACCCTCGGTAATAATGTAGCCCTCTTCGTTAACCTCTATCCATTTGCTGAAAAGTTCTGAATTTGGATGGTGCCCGATTGCCACAAAATAACCGTGGATGTCAATTTTTTTCTCCGTACCGTTTTTGTGAACAAGAATCGCACCATTAACGCCGCCCATTGGTGTTCCAGTTATCTCTTTTGTATTATGTTGCCATAGAATCTCAATGTTTGGAGTGGCTTTTACCCTGTCCTGCATTGCTTTAGATGCTCTGAGAACATCTCTTCTCACAATCAGGTAAACTTTGTTGCAAAGGCCTGCAAGATAGCTTGCCTCTTCGCATGCTGTGTCGCCTCCGCCTACCACTGCAACATCTTTTCCTTTGTAGAAAAAACCGTCGCATGTTGCACAAGCAGAGACACCTTGTCCCTTATATTTTTCTTCTGATTCTAGTCCCAGATATTTTGCAGTTGCACCGGTTGCTATGATTATTGTATCGGCAAGTATCTCCTTCTCTTCGTCAACCACAATTTTGAAGGGTCTCTCAGAAAGATCTGCACTGGTTACAAGACCAAACCTAACGTCGGTTCCGAACCTCATAGATTGCTCCTTGAGCTCATTCATCATCTCCTGCCCGTCAATTCCCTTGGGATAACCGGGAAAATTGTCAATTTCTGTTGTTGTGGTAAGCTGACCACCGGGTTGGATTCCCTCATACAATACCGGCTGAAGATTGGCACGCGATGCATATATGGCGGCTGTGTAGCCTGCGGGACCACTGCCAATTATCAGACATTTTACTTTTTCTGCACTCATATAAATTATTTGTTTTGACTTTCAACCTGCAAAGGTAAGAATTTTTTTCTTAAGACCATCTCCAGTCGTAATTCCCAAACCAGGAGAAATGCCATAACCCATCTGGATAAGAGTAGCCATAATACCATACCCCCAATTGAGGAGAGCAGAATCACATCTTCCAGATTACTGTGCGATATTGCTATATGGTGGTTTAAAAGATCGATGTCTTTTTTGGATACCTTACCGTGCTCATATTCATCTATCATTACTGCTGCGCCATATGCGAGCCCCAGTATGTTTGCCACTATCCAGAGGAAAGAGGTTTTTGCCGGCAGACCGAAAACTGCCAGGATTGGTCTTAAAAACTTTGATATCCATCTTATTACCCCAAATTCCGAGAGCAACCGCTGCATTACCGAGAGTGTAAAAATAAGCACCGTCATCTTTATAACAACCGTTATTGTGGAGTTGAACCACTCTTTTGCCATATCCATGAAGGGTACATTTGCCATGTTTGGCTGGGTATAGAGAGATGCCACCTCTCCGGGCATGACAAGATTAAGCACAAAACCCAGAATGAATGCAGATAGTGTCCTTATTGCCACCATTCTTAGGGCAGATGAGCCGGTCTTCTTCTGTACTGCGGTCTCTGTTATTATATTATGTGCACAAAGGACCATTACCGAAAGTATGGTAATGGCCCTTATGTCCAGATGTAATGTCACTATTACGGCAATGGCCGA
>MEOK01000019.1:8714-78437 GCA_001769195.1 Bacteroidetes bacterium GWF2_40_14
ATCCTGTTACAAACGCAAGTGCGGCCTCACCGGGCAGACCTACAATATTGAATACAGGGCTTATCAACTCAGAGAACCAAGGCAGGATGTTGAAGTATCTCAGAAAAAGGATTCCTAATGATATAAGTACTGTTACCTTAATGAGCCAAAGGCAGGTCCTTAGGGTTTTTGGCAGTATTTCCTTTACCGAGTCAATCGCTCTCTGTTTTGCAGATCTTTCCATATTTTGAAATAATCCGCAAATATAGGTTAAATAAGACTCTTAGTAATTATTTTTCTTAGGCTCAAAATAGGCTTTTGGATGGTCGCAGGCAGGACAGTTTTCCAGTGCCTTCTTTCCTTTGTGAACATAACCGCAGTTACGGCACTGCCATTCAATCTCCTCTTCTCTTTCGAAGAACTTATCCTCAACCAGACGTGCAAGAAGTATCCTGTATCTTGCTTCGTGCTCAGCCTCAACCTTTGCAATCATCTTAAATGCAGTGGCTACTCTTGGAAAGCCCTCCTCCATTGCAATTCTTGCAAATTCAGGATAAAGGTCGGCCCACTCTTCATGTTCCCCGTCAGCTGCTGCTGCCAGATTTTCTTTTGTTGTTGATATCATTCCGGCAGGATAGCTTGCTGTAATTTCAACCATTCCACCCTCCAGAAACTTGAAAAATCTTTTGGCGTGCTCCTTCTCCTGTTCTGCAGTCTCAGCAAAAACGTCTGCAATCTTTTCAAAACCCTCTTTTTTAGCCACACTGGTAAAATAGGTATATCTGGTCCTTGCCTGTGATTCGCCGGCAAATGCCTTTAAAAGATTCTGTTCTGTTTTTGTTCCTTTAATACTTTTTTCCATAAAAATTTCTTTAAATATTAATAATAGTCATCTGATACAAATTTAGCAAAATTCTTGTTTGATTTGTACATTTGCATAAATACATTTTAATTATCATTCCATGCAAAACAGTAGATTGGAACTCATCCGTTCCTATATGTCGGACAATCATTTGTCGGCTTTTATTGTGCCTTCTAACGACACCCATTTCGGGGAGTATATACAGGACCATTACAAATGTCTTGAGTGGCTCTCGGGCTTTAACGGCTCTGCTGGAACGGTTGTGGTTACAATAGAGGAGGCTGCTCTCTGGACAGATTCCAGATACTTTGTGCAGGCAGATAAACAGCTTTCAGGGTCTGGTATTCAACTTAAGAAGATGAAGATGCCGGGTACAGAGTCTGTTGAGAGATGGCTGACTGACAGGTTGCCTGCCAATTCAAAGGTGGGTATAGATGCCGGGCTCTTCTCGGTTGCAGATTATCACTCCCTTAAGGAGCAGCTGCTTCCGCTGGAACTGACATTGTGCGACGACCCTTTTGTTCAGATTTGGAGTGACCGTCCCGCAGTATATTCAAATGAGATAATACATTACGATACCAAATACAGTGGCGAGACTACTTCTTCCAAACACAGAAGGGTTGTAGACGCAATTGGTTATAATGGCAACTTTATCTATATGGTCTCTTCGTGTGACGATATTGCCTGGCTATGCAATATAAGGGGAAGCGATGTCGAATTCAACACTCTTGCTATGTCCTATGCTGCCATTACAAAGGATGCTGTCATTCTGTTCGTTGGGAGGGACGCGGTATCAGGGGAGTTGGAAAATATACTTAACTCTCAGGGTGTGGAAGTTAAGGATTATGACCAGTTTGCAAGCTTCATGCTGGCATATCCTAAAGATTATGTACGTATAGCATCCAGAGATAAGATATCAATCAGGAACTATTCTGCTTCTGTAAAAAACGGGGCGAGCTTCGTCTCTGACAAGCTGAGGGGAGGGGTTATTGCAAATCTTAAGACAAGAAAGAATAAAACGGAGATTGAGGGGTTTAGAAAAGCAATGCTTCTCGATTCTGTGTCCTGGATAAAACTGTGGATGTATCTTGAGGAGAGTATGAAGGGGTCAGACAACGTTATCACCGAGTGGGAAGTGGCATGTAAAATCAAATCATTCAGGGCAATGTCTGAGCATTACATGGGTGAGAGCTTTTGCCCCATTGTAGCTTTTGGCAAGAACGGGGCGCTGCCACACTATGAACCTTCTGCCAGTGAGAGTGATGTTATTGGAAAGGAGGGTATTTTACTTATAGATACCGGCGGGCAGTATATTTTCGGGACCACTGATACTACAAGAACATTTGCTCTTGGTGAGCCTACCAGGGAGCAGATGAGGGACTATACTCTGGTTCTGAAGGGTATGATAAACCTGAGTATGGCTAAGTTCCCGAAGGGCACAAGAGGAGCTTCACTTGATGTGCTGGCCAGGGGACCTATCTGTTCCGCTGCAAAGATTTATCTTCACGGCACAGGTCATGGGATTGGCCACTACCTTTGTGTTCACGAGGGACCTCAAAGCATTCGCATGGAGGAGAATCCTGTTATTCTGGAGACAGGCATGGTTATATCTAATGAACCTGCTGTTTATGAGGCAGGAAGCTATGGAATTAGGATCGAGAACACCATACTGTGTACAGAGTGGACAGAGAGCAAGTATGGGGTCTTTTATCAGTTTGAGGCATTAAACCTTATTCCAATTGACAAGCGGCCAATAATAAAGGAGTTGCTGGGTAAAGAGGCAACAGATTGGCTCAACGACTATCACTCTGCCGTTTACGAAAAAATCTCTCCTTTGTTGGACGAACAGGAGAAAATTTGGCTAGCGGCTATGACGGCTAATATTGATTGAATAGTCGGGATTATAAATAATCAGCCTTGAAGCCTTGTTTATAAACCCGTTATTGCTTCCGCTGCGTTCAAACACCATGTCTGTCTGCAGCAGGTTTCTCTGATACCTTTCAAGCTTTCTGGAAAAATTGGTTCCCAAAGTATTGAGGGCACCCATGAAATAGTATGCAATATCGTATGCCTGAAAAGAGTAGGGGGTGGGTTCCGTTCCATAGAGGGCCCTGTATCTTGCCAGAAATTTCTTTACGTTTTCATCTGAATAGTCTACGTAATACTGCAGCGATATGTGAAGGTTCATAGAGTGAAAGTAATTAATGTCCACACTTTCGAAGCTTCTCCATCTGTTGGTTCCGTATAGTGTTATCTGATAATTGTTTCGTGTGTTAAGAAGGTTGAGGTTCCTTAAAACGTCTGAGACAAAGCCTTCTGAATTTGAGACAACTATTACATCATTCATATTCTCCTTAGAAAGCTTTTCGGCCATCTGAGGACCTACAGAACGGCCCGACAATAAATTGTATGACAGAGAGTTATACTGTATTCGCTTATTATTGAGTATCTCTTTTGTCATATCCACAAGATCCTGGTCCGCATTTGACGACTCAAAAATAAGGGTTACATGGTTTCTGGGTGTAAGGTTTTTCAGAAGAGCAAGCTGCTGGCTGTATGGGCTGGAACTTGCCTGGAAAAAATCGGGATGGTTCTCTGCGAGAGCATCGGTCTTTGGATCCATTGGCGATACAAGCGGTATGTTCCTCTCTGATGCGTAGTTGAGAATTGGTTCCACCTCGTTCATGAACACTGGCCCTATTATTATGTCGCTGCCATCAAGTCTGCCCGACTGCGCAAGCAGGCTGCTGTTCTTGAAGTCTGAGAGGTCGAAAACCTTTATGTTGGCATTCATTCCCTCAGATTTGAGCTCTTGTGCTGCTAACAGGAACCCCTGATAGAAATCGAGGTAGTTGTTGTTGCCGTCCTGGGGGGTATCGGTATTGTTGCTTCCGATTGGCAGGATAAGAGACACTTCGTAGGTATGCTTTCTCTCCGACCTGACAGGCATTACATTATCCGGCACTCTCTCTGTCTCCTTTTTTATCTCATTGCCTGATTCAGTTACTGTTCTTGCAACAGGCTCTGTAACAATATTCTCCTCCTCTATGACAACATTCGCCGGCACAGGTATCATTAGCTCCTGACGTGTTCTTATTGTTCTGTTATTGAGAGAATTGATCTTTATTATATCCTCTTCTGAAACATTGTATTTCCTTGCAATGGACTCGAGAGTCTCATACCATCTTACAATGTGTTTTTTGAAATCAGGCTTTGCCACCTCATTCCGGACTTTTAGCTCAGATGTCCTTATATAAATTGTCTCTCCCTCCTTAAGCCCGCTTTTTAACACAGGATTGTCATTAATTATAGTAATTGCACTAATTCCATAGGCCTTGCTTATAGAAAATATAGTCTGATCCTTTACTACCTTATGAATATAAAACTCTATGCCATCGCGCTCTGTCTTCTCTTTGGAGACAACAACTGCAGCAGGAGTAAACTGACCAAAAAGATCAGTTGTGCAAAAAAGGGAGAGCGAAAGGATTATTGTAACAAGATATCTCATAATCTTGCAAGCATGTTTTTAATGTTTGTCTCTATTCTCTCATATATATCTTTATTATACTCTGCACGTTCAAAGGTGTTGCCTGTAATGTGCTCGTATAGCTCTATATATCTGTCAGAGATAGACTTTACTATTTCATCTGTCATCTCCGGTACGGTTTGTCCGGTCTGTCCGGAAAAATTGTTTTCCATGAGCCACTCCCTTACAAACTCTTTCGAGAGCTGCTTCTGAGGTAGTCCCTTTGCAAACAGCTCATCGTAGCTGCTGCTGTAAAAATATCTGGATGAGTCAGGGGTGTGAATCTCGTCAATAAGGTAAATCTTGTCGCCCTTCTTTCCAAATTCATACTTTGTGTCAACTAGTATGAGTCCTCTCTCTGCAGCTATTTCTGATCCTCTTTGGAATAGTGCAAGTGCATACTCCTCCAGTTTCAGATAATCGGCTTCGTTTACAAGTCCGCTTGAGATAATCTCCTCTCTTGAGATATCCTGATCATGTGTCCCTATCTCTGCTTTTGTTGTTGGAGTCAGAATTGGGGTGGCAAACTTCTGGTGCTCCTTCATTCCATCGGGTATAGCTACTCCGCAGATATCGCGTGCACCTGCCTTGTATGCTCTCCATGAACTTCCTGTAAGATAGGCTCTTACAATCATTTCTACAGGAAAGCCGGTGCATTTGTGACCAACTGTCACCATAGGGTCCGGTGAGGCGATTTTCCAGTTTGGAACTATGTCGGCGGTGCTGTCCAGAAACTTTGATGCAATCTGATTTAGTACCTGTCCCTTGTAAGGAATACCCTTGGGCAATACAACATCAAATGCAGATATTCTGTCTGTGGCTACCATAACAAGATAGTCGTCGCCTATACTGTATACGTCTCTCACTTTGCCTACATATTTGCCGCTCTGTTTTGGAAAATCGAATTCTGTCCTGGTAATTGCATTCATTTTTATAAAAATATATTTATAGGGTTTTGTAAAAATCTAATAGTTTATTGGAAAAACCGCTCCATGAGAGCTTATCCTTCTCTTTAATAATGTTTTGGGCAAGACTCTCCCGGAGTTCCCTGCCAAAGTAATCTTCAATTGCATTTTTGATTGCCAACGGTTCAACTGCATCAACAACTATGCCAGTTCCCGGAGCCTCAATTGCCTCCTTCAAACCTCCTACATTGGTTGTAATCATTGGAAGATCAAAGTGGTATGAGATTGCGCTTATCCCGCTCTGTGTTGCCGACCTGTAAGGAAGTACGCATACATCGCTGGCAGAGAAGAATAGTGGAACCTCCTTGTCGCTTATATATCTTGTAAATAGTCTGACTCTCTCTCTGTTGGGCGATTTGTCAATTTGTGCCTGATAACCATCGAAACTTCCGTATGGCTCTCCGGCAATTATGAGCTGATAGGTGTCGTCCAGTTGTGAAAATGCATCTATAAGAATATCGAGCCCCTTGTAATCTCTTATGAGTCCGAAGAAGAGAATGTTTTTCTTTCCATTTTCCAGACACAGCTCTGTTATAGCTACTTCTCTGTCAACCTTGTTTCCGAAGTGGTTGTAAAGAGGGTGGGGGGTACTAATGAACTTTGCATCTGGCTTGTAAGAAAGAAGATCCTTGCCTACAGAATCTGATAGTACTACAAATCCGTCGTTTGAACTTAGGTAGTATCTGGTAAATGGGGCATCAAAAAACCTATGTTCGTGAGGAACGACGTTGTCCAGAATTGATATAACCTTTGTCTTTTTCAGTTGGTTCCTGCCTACATAACCCTGAGAAGGGGCAAAGTACGACATCCAGTAACGCATAAGCAGGAGATCGGGCTCCCATTGGCGTAATGCCCTGGCTGTGGAGATGTAGCTTAACGGGTTTATTGTGTCCAGAAGAGGGGTGCTTTCTACTTTTACCGCCGGATCATCCTTCCCGACAAATTGTGTTTTGCCGGGAAACAGGAGACCGGGATACTGTCGCTTGAAGTTGAAAGCCTTTACCTCGTGGGATTTACTTAGTTCTTGAAAAATATTGGCATTGAACTGGGCGATACCACCTCTGTATGGGTAAAAGCATGATAATATTGCAATTCTCACCCAATATTTGTTATTTTTTTCCTTTGGTTGCCACGTACTCTTCGTTAAGTCCGTTTACAACAGAATTGGTAATGTTTAATGTAGAGTCACCTTTAAGGATTGTGTTGGTTGCACCCGAAGTGTTCAGGATTAATGAAAACTTTTTGTCTTCGTTATATTTGACAAGGTATTTGTCAAGTGCATCCATGACCCTTCTGAAAAGAACTTGTTGCTCTTCCTGCATCTCCATCTGTTTTTGCTGGCTCAGACTCTGGAGCTCCTGTTCACGGACTCCGAGTTGTTGTTGTTGAGCCTCTGCCTGGGCGCGGGTAATGAGACCTTTCTGAACTTTTTCCTGAAAATCTTTGACATCGCGTTCGAACGCTCTGCTTTTTTTGGTTAAATCGTCCTGAATTGTCTGTGCTTTAGCTTCCAGTTCAGACTTAAGGTCGTTGAACATGTCAAACTGATTTACCAGAGAATCGATCTGAATGTAAACAATACTGCCCGAAGCAGTTACTGCTTCTCCGGTTGCCGAATTTGAAGCCGAAGAACCAGACTTGGAAGTGAAATGTAAAATAAACAGTACAACTACTGCTACCGATAGAACCACATTGGTTATTAAAGAGGCGTTTTTCATTTGGATTTTGATATTAATGTGACAAATATAATTAATAATTTTTTAACTGTCTAATATATGACTGGATAGTATTTTCCAAACCCATATATAGTGCATCACAAATAAGAGCGTGGCCTATTGAGACCTCCAGCAGGTTGGGAATCTGCCTGAAAAAATAGTTAAGGTTCTCAAGGTTAAGGTCGTGCCCGGCGTTTACGCCAAGTGCCACCTTCTCTGCTTCGGTGGCGGCCTTGACAAAAGGCTCTATTGCAGCCTCCTTGTTCTCATTGAAAAGTGTTGCATAGGACTCCGTATAAAGTTCAATTCTGTCGCAACCAGTGTCGGCAGCATATTTAATCATTTCTGTATCCGGGTCTACAAAAACAGATGTTCTTATACCCTCTTCTCTGAAGAGTTTGCAGGTGCGTGTCAGAAAATCCTTATGGGTTTTTGTATCCCATCCGCAGTTTGATGTAATTACGTCGTGTGAGTCCGGAACCAGAGTCACCTGGGCAGGATGCAGCTCGAGAACCAGCTTTATGAATGACTTAATGGGGTTGCCCTCAATATTGAATTCTGTGGTGAGAATCGGTTTCAGATTCCTCGCATCGCTATATCTGATGTGCCTTTCGTCCGGTCTTGGATGTATGGTTATTCCTTGTGCCCCGAATCTTTCACAATCCATTGCAGCCTGAATGACATCGGGCAGGTTTCCTCCGCGGGCATTTCTGAGCGTGGCGAATTTGTTTATATTTACGCTTAATTTTGTCATAGTGGCTGCAAATTTATGTATTTTTGACAATTATTATACCAAAATCATGAAGATCGCAATTTTTGCACGAGAGATTGATGCTGCCTGGAGAGACAGGCTATGTTATATTTTCAAGGCGTTGGAGGGTAAAGGCATTCTGCTTTGCTACTACAAACCCTTTTATGAAAAGGTCAGGGAAGAGTATCGAATGAAGGTTCCTCACGGAGAGACCTTTTCCAACCATAGTGAATTACCGGAAGAGACCGACATTTTTTTGTGTTTCGGAGGGGACGGTACCTTTCTTGAGTCACTCACCTTCATAAGGGAGAGGGCAATTCCGGTTGCAGGTGTCAACTTTGGCCGTCTTGGGTTCCTTACCAGTACTAACATGGAACCAAGCTTTTCATGGATAGATGATCTTCTTGCAGGCAACTTTAAAATTGAGAAAAGGACAATTTTAAAGATTGAGTCTCCGGTACTTCCGGAGGATTTTTATCCTTATGCAATAAATGAGATGTCGGTACAGAGAAAGGGGCCATCTATGCTCTCGGTGAATGTAAACATCAACAACCATGAACTGCCTGCTTACTGGGGGGACGGACTATTGGTGGCAAGCCCCACGGGTTCCACTGCTTACTCACTGAGTGCAGGTGGCCCTATAGTAATGCCAGCATCTAAGATTCTGATAATTGCACCTATTGCCCCGCATAACCTTAATGTGAGGCCCATGGTGGTGCCGGAAGATTCTGTCTTAGATATAACGGTATGGTCACGATTGGCTGAGGTTACTCTTAGCATGGACAACAGGTCTTTGACAATATCATCCGGTGACTCTTTCAGAATATCAAAGGCAGAATACGATCTTAATTATATTTCCTTCCCATCCAGTAGCTTTATCGGAGCCCTCAAGGACAAGCTAAGATGGGGTGAGGATAGAAGGAACAACTAAAAATAAATCCGGCAGATGAGCAAGATACCAAGACACGTGACAATAATAATGGACGGAAACGGAAGATGGGCCAGAAAAAAAGGTCTGGACAGACTTTATGGACACAAGGAGGGGGTTGAATCTGTAAGAGCCGTTACAGAATTTGCTGCTGAGCAGGGGATAGGCTTCCTGAGTCTCTTTGCATTTTCTGAGGAGAACTGGAACAGACCAAATTACGAGATTATGGGGTTGATGGAACTTATGATTGATGCAATTGCTGCAGAGACTCCTACACTAATGAAGAATAATGTGAGATTCAGGGTTGTGGGCAATCTTTCAAAACTTTCAGATACCTTGAAGGCAAAAATAGGGCAGACAGAAAAGCTCTCAGAACAGAACAACGGTCTCAATCTTATTGTGTTTTTAAGTTACAGCGGCAAATGGGACCTTCTTCAGGCAACCGGTAAGTATGCTCATGAAGTTCTTAAAGCAAAGGAAAATAACACATCTGCTCCCGAATTGACTCCGGATTATTTCGATACTCTCCTAAGTACCTCAGGCATCCCTGATCCTGACCTTCTTATAAGAACAAGCGGGGAGCAGAGGATAAGCAATTACCTTCTCTGGCAGACCGCTTATACCGAATTTTATTTCACTGATGTTCTTTGGCCCGATTTTCGCAAAAATGACTTTCAGAAAGCTCTTGACCACTTTTCAGAAAGAGAGAGAAGATTTGGAAAAACAGGAGACCAGATAAATAATCTAAATTAACAGGCATTGAATACAAATAAAAGCTTATATTTGCGTTTTCACAGTCAGAAATTGCAAATGAAGTCGTTAGCAGTAGTTTTACTAGTAGCAATAATTGCGCCTTTTAACAAGGTATCAGCCCAGGATAGTTCAATTGTAAGATCTACGATCGTAGATTACAATCAGCCAAAAGATTATATCATTGGAGGGATCAAGGTTTCAGGTATACAATACCTCAGGCCTGATCAGGTTTTATCTTATACAGGATTTGCCGTGGGCGATACTGTCAGGATTCCAAGTGAAGAGGTTTCGGCGGTTTTAAAGAGAATATGGATGTCCAAATGGTTTTCAGATGTCTCTCTGTTCATAGATTATACTGTTAAGGATACTGCCTATCTCAATATATTCCTGCGTGAGCGTCCAAGGGTTTCCAGATGGGAATTTGAAGGTATAAAGAACACGGAGAAGTCTGATCTTAATGATAAACTAAAGTTAAGAAGGGGAAGCGAGCTTTCTGACTATCTTGTAACTTCTACTTCAGAAATAATAAGGAAGTATTATGTGGACAAAGGTTTCCTTCAGACAGAGGTTAACGTTAAACAGGAGATGGATACAACTGTCCAGAATGCCGTTAAGGTTACATTCTGTGTTGACAGAAAGACAAAAGTCAAAATCAAGAGTATCATTTTTGAAGGTAACGACAATCTAAAAGGCTCAAAGCTAGCCTCTGCCATGAAAAAGACAAAGGACATGAGACTTTGGAACTTTTTCTCGAGCAAGAAGTTTAATGAAAAGGAGTACGACAAGGATAAAGGGCTTCTTATTGAGAAATATAGCGAAAGAGGTTACAGAGATGCCAAGATTGCCAAAGATTCCATCTATTATATAGAAGAGGGAAGGATGGGCATCAATTTTAAAATTGATGAGGGTAAGAGATACTATTTCAGAGATATAGTTTGGACAGGTAACTCAATTTTTACAACAGAACATCTGAATAGCATTCTACGTATAAAGAAAGGTGATGTATATGATGTAGTATCCATGGAAAAGAGGCTCTTTAGTGCAGAAGAGGGCAATGTTACCAAACTTTACACAGATAACGGATATCTCTTTTTCCGGGTTTCTCCTGTTGAAGTTAAGATTGACGGTGATTCTGTTGACCTTGAGATGAGAATTTATGAAGGAAAGCCTGCAACATTTAATAGGATAATTATTAACGGCAATAGCATTACTCACGAAAAGATTGCAAGAAGGGAGCTCTTTACAAAACCGGGTTACCTGTATAGTCAGTCTCAGGTAGAGCGTTCACTCAGGGAGCTTGCGTCTATGGGACATTTTGAACCGGAGAAATTAAGTACGCCTAGCGCAATAAGCATAATACCAGATCAGAACAACAATACTGTTGACGTTTCCTACAATGTTGAGGAGAAGTCTAACAGTCAGTTCGAAATTGCCGGTGGTTGGGGTGGAAATACATTTGTAGGAACCCTTGGGCTTAGCTTCAATAACTTCTCCATTAAGAGGGTTTTCAAGAAATCGGCATGGCGTCCTGTTCCGCTTGGAGATGGACAACAGCTCGCTATCAGGTTCCAGACAAACGGTTCATATTATACTGCTCTCACAGCAAGCTTTACAGAGCCTTGGCTGTTCGGGAACAAACCAACATCGCTGAATGTCTCTACATACTATACAAGGCAGACAAACTCATCATACTTCTATCAGAACTCGAATCAGAGTATGGAGGTGTTTGGAGCCACCATTGGAATAGGAACAAGATTGAAATGGCCGGATAACTGGTTCGTATTATACAATGAATTGAGTGCACAATCTTACAGGCTCACCGATTGGCAGTACAACTTCCTTTTCTCGGACGGTCTTTCGAATAACATCAGTTACAAGATAAGACTTCAGAGGAACTCAACTGACCAGCCTGTTTACCCGAGAAGTGGTTCTGACTTCCAGCTTGGCCTTCAGATTACTCCTCCTTATTCGTCTTTCAGGGCTGCTGATACAGATTACAAGAACATGACCGATGCAAAGAAGTACAAATGGATAGAGTATCATAAATGGACATTCAAGGGTACACAATACACAGCTCTTACAGGTGATCTTGTTCTGATGACCCGTGCTTACTTCGGGTATCTTGGTCTTTACAACCGTAAACTTGGTTATTCTCCGTTCGAAGGTTTTGTGGTAGGTGGCGACGGTATGTCGGGCTACAATACTTATGGTTCTGAGGTTGTTGGTCTGAGAGGATATGCAAACTCTTCTCTTACCCCTATGGTGAACAATGCTTATGCAGGAAATGTATATGACAAATTCACACTTGAATTGCGATATCCGCTTGTGTTGCAGGCTCAGTCTACTATTTATGCTTTATTGTTCCTTGAGGGCGGTAACTCGTGGTCAGACATTAGAGACTTCAATCCTTTCTCAATCAAGAGGTCCGCTGGTTTTGGCGTAAGGGTTCTTCTTCCTATTGTAGGTATGCTTGGTATTGACTGGGGATACGGTTTCGATCCTGTTGCAGGCAAGGCTAAAGGCGGCAGCAACTTCCACTTTGTTATAGGTCAGCAGTTTTAATAACGCTTAATTGAATATATTATGAGAAAATTATTTTTATTGACTCTTGTAATTCTTGCCTCATCGGCGATTGTCAAAGCGCAGACGTTCGGGTACTTAAATACAGAAAAAATTCTGGAGCGTATTCCGGAATACAATAATGCACAACAGCAGATTGACAGATTGAAAAAACAATATGAGGCACAGATTGATGCTGAAATGAAGGTTGTAGAGAGTATGTACAATCAGTATCAGGCAGAAAAACAGGCTCTTTCAGGTTCTCAAAGAGAGATAAGAGAGGGTGAAATTATTAAAAAGGAGAGATCGGCCAAGGAGTTGCAAAAAACCTTTTTCGGACAGGAAGGAGCTCTTTCAAAAAGGTCACTGGAACTTTTAACTCCCATTAAAGAGAGGGTTCAGACAGCTATCGAAAAAGTGGCAGCAGAGGGTGGCATAATTTTGGTATTTGATATTGCAACAACTCAGGGAATTATTTATAATAATCCAGCTAATGACTTAACAGCCAAAGTATTAAAAAAACTCAACATACTTTAGAAACCAATAATATTTATCAATATGAAACATTTTTCAAAATTTTTACTGATTCTTTTTGTTTTTGCGACCAGCACATCTTTTGCTCAAACGTTCAAATTCGGACATATCAATTCTCAGGAGCTGATTGCCCTTATGCCTGACAGAGACAGCGCTGTTCTTAAAATGGACAAATACGGAAAGCAGCTTCAACAGGATATGGACGATATTCAAGCTGAATTCCAGACAAAAATGAACATCTTTCAGCAAAAACAGGCAACATGGACAGCAGTGGTTCTGGAAGACAAACAGAAGGAACTTCAGCAGATTCAAGCCAGATTTGAAGCTTTTCAAACAAATGCACAACAGGAGTATCAGCAAATGCAGCAGATACTTTTTGCTCCTGTATATCAGAAAGCAAATGAGACCTTGATTAAAATCGGGAAAGATAACGGCTATACCTACATTTTTGACGTTTCAACAGGATCAATTCCTTTCTTTAACGAGGCACAGAGCACAGACGTAATGCCTATGGCAAAAACAATGCTTAAGATTCCTGCAGATAAGAAACCTATGGCTATCCCTTCTCCGGCCGATCAAGCCGCCGCACAGGGACAGACAAAAGCAACCAAATAATATGGTTTTATAAGATTTTTTTTAACTTTATGGCCGCTCTTTAATAGGGCGGCCGTTTTTTATGAAAAATTGTAAGGCAAATAAATCACTCATAGCAATATTTGATTCCGGAGTTGGGGGGCTTTCTGTCTGGAGAGAGCTAACAGCAATTCTGCCAGGTTTTCATTTCATATATCTGGCCGATAATGCGTATTGTCCCTACGGACCAAGACCACAGGAGGATATAATAGCACGTACAAAATTAATTGCCGATTTCTTTATTTCACATGGAGCATCACTTATAGTTGTTGCGTGTAATACAGCAACTGCTGCCGCAATTGATTCCCTGAGGATGAGTTACGATATTCCTTTCATTGGCATGGAACCAGCAGTAAAGACAGCAGCGCTACATTCAAAAACCGGGGTTATAGGTGTCCTTGCCACTTTAGGGACATTTAACGGCAAACTATATCACAGGACGCTGGAGCGCTTTGCTTCTGATATAAAAGTCATAGAAAAGGCAGGAACCGGTCTTGTGGAGCTGGTTGAGGCAGGAAAGACATCAGCACCTGAAACAAGAGAACTTCTAAAGCTTTATATAGATCCAATGCTTGAGGAGGGGGCAGACCATATTGTGCTGGGCTGTACACATTACCCATTTCTTACAGATGAAATAAAAAAAATTACGGGGGACAATGTTGTGATTGTCGACCCTGCTCCTGCAGTTGCTCTTCATACATACAATACTTTACAACAACACGGAGTGGTTTCGGAAGAGAAACCCGATCCACTCACTCAAACCATATTTTATTCAACTGGACCTAAGGAAAACCTGATAAGAGTTGCGAGAAGCATTCTTAATGCAATTCCTGACGAGCAATTTATAGAAAAATCATTCTAAAACCATATTCTATGACAACAGAAATTCTATTCTATTTTGTGCCGGTGGCTGCCTTGGTGGCGCTGGTATTTGCCTACTATTTTTTTAAACAGATGATGAAGGAGAGCGAGGGGACAGACACTATGAAGGAGATTGCTGATCATGTAAGAAAGGGAGCAATGGCCTATCTTAAGCAACAATACAAAGTTGTTGTTATTGTGTTTATTATTATTAGTCTGTTTTTTGCCTTTATGGCCTATGGTCTGGGTGTCCAAAATCCATGGGTGCCTTTTGCTTTCCTTACCGGGGGTTTCTTCTCGGGTCTTGCAGGTTTTATTGGCATGAAGACTGCTACCTATGCCTCTGCAAGAACTGCAAATGCTGCTATGCGATCACTCAATAGTGGATTAAGGCTTGCTTTCCGTTCAGGGGCTGTAATGGGTCTTGTTGTTGTAGGTCTGGGTTTATTGGATATATCTTTATGGTACCTGCTTCTCGATCATTTTGTTGATATTACAGGAGCACAGAAACTGGTTGTGATTACTACCACAATGCTTACATTTGGTATGGGTGCTTCTACTCAGGCTCTTTTTGCCAGAGTGGGTGGTGGTATTTATACAAAAGCAGCTGACGTAGGTGCTGACCTTGTTGGTAAGGTTGAGGCAGGTATTCCTGAGGATGATCCTCGTAATCCTGCTACAATTGCGGACAATGTTGGAGATAATGTAGGTGATGTTGCAGGTATGGGCGCAGATCTTTATGAGTCATATTGTGGCTCAATCCTGGCAACTGCTGCATTGGGTGCCTCTGCATTTTATATCTCTCCGGATCTTCAGATGAAGGCTGTTTTTGCACCAATGCTAATTGCTGCTGTCGGAATCATTCTTTCAATTATTGGAATATTTGTAGTCAAGACTAAAGAGGGAGCAGGAATGAAGGAACTTCTCCACTCTCTGGGCTTTGGTGTTAATCTTAGTTCTGTCCTCATTGCTGTCTCTACATTTGGAATACTTTACATTTTACAGATTGATAACTGGATAGGAATCTCCTTCTCGGTTGTAACAGGCCTTGTGGCAGGTATTATTATAGGTCAGTCAACCGAATATTATACTTCTCATTCTTATAAGCCGACTCAAAGGATAGCTGAGAGTTCAAATACTGGCCCTGCAACCGTAATTATTTCGGGCATTGGTTTGGGTATGATATCTACTGCTATTCCTGTAATCACTATTGCCACTGCTATTATAATCTCTTTCCTGTGTGCCATCAATTTTGACGTAACCGGTATGCTTACTGCTCATAATCTTAGCCTTGGTCTTTATGGTATAGGTATCGCTGCAGTGGGTATGCTCTCTACTTTGGGAATTACTCTTGCCACTGATGCTTATGGTCCAATCGCAGACAATGCTGGCGGAAACGCAGAGATGAGCAAGCTTGATCCTGAAGTTCGTAAACGTACAGATGTGCTTGATGCTTTGGGGAATACAACAGCTGCTACAGGTAAAGGTTTTGCAATTGGTTCTGCTGCTCTAACTGCATTGGCTCTTCTTGCTTCATATCTTGAGGAGGTAAAAATTGGTCTGGCTCATATAGGACAAACAACCATAGAAGTTGCCGGCAGAGTTGTAAATGTTGCTGAGGCTACTATTCCTGATTTTATGGAATATTATCAGATTAACCTTATGAACCCAAAAGTTCTGGCAGGTGTGTTCATAGGTTCTATGATGTCTTTCCTGTTCTGCGGTCTTACAATGAATGCAGTGGGCCGTGCAGCTCAGAAAATGGTAGAGGAGGTTCGCCGTCAGTTCAGGGAGATACCTGGTATTCTTCTGGGTACTGGCACTCCTGATTATGCAAGATGTGTAGAGATATCTACAAAGGGTGCGCAGAAAGAGATGTTGTTTCCATCGCTGTTAGCCATAATAGTTCCTGTAGTGACAGGGGTTATTTTTGGCGTTTCAGGAGTAATGGGTCTGTTGGTTGGAGGTCTGGGAGCAGGCTTCGTACTGGCTGTTTTCATGGCAAATGCCGGAGGTGCATGGGACAACGCAAAGAAGTATGTAGAAGAAGGTAATCTTGGAGGCAAGGGCTCAGACAGCCATAAAGCAACTATTGTAGGTGATACAGTAGGTGATCCTTTCAAAGACACATCAGGACCATCACTGAATATCCTTATCAAACTCATGAGTATGGTATCCATTGTTATGGCAGGCCTTACCGTAGCTTACAGTATATTCTAGGGTATACGGGAGAGGGTATCCGGGGACGCGCATTGTGTTCCAGACAAAAAGTTAAGTGTGGAGTAAAATCGATTGATATTGGTTCTACTCCACACTTCTTTGTTTTATTGGTATATCGCTGATGTAATGTCGTTGGAGCGATAAATTTTACGCATAACGCATAAAAACTTCAAGGGAGTTTTTTGAAATTTCCCACATGTCAAATATATTCATGACCGTGTTGAAAATTGGTGTAGAGGAGGATTCACAGAGCTCAATAAGGTATGTGTCGGCAAGATTTGCCTCCACCTGGTTTTTTATTCAGCTGTAAATTAGACATCTACTAACACCTTTGGTAATGCCGTTAGTAAATGACAGATTAGTAGGCAAATAAGCATTGCTCTCATTTCCAATGAAGTGCTACCCGCTTTGGCAGAGTATGTTGGGAAAAAAACAAGCGGAAATTGGTAGTAGCTGTTAATAAGCTAACTATCAATCTCCGCATCTGTTTTTTAGCGTAGTTTACTATTTAACGCCTAAGTACTCCTTCAGGAAAGGAACCATCTCCTCTTCAGAAACTTTACGTTTAACGATTTTTCCGCTTTGATCAATAAATATATTCTGAGGGATATATCTTACATGATATAATTTTGCAGGTGCGCAATCCCAGTATTGTAAATCAGAAACCTGAGTCCAGGTTAGCTTGTCCTCTTTAATTGCTTTGTTCCAAAGTTCTGCGTCTTTGTCAAGGGAAACTCCGATTATACCAAAACCAGCCTTATTGAATTGTTTGTAAATCCCGGTAAGAGTTGGATTGAAATTACGGCAAGGGCCACACCAGCCTGCCCAGAAATCAATCATTGTAATCTTGTTTTGTGAATATATGCTTGATAGTGAAACAGGGTTTCCGCTTGGATCGTTTAGTGTGAATTCGGGTGCTTGCATTCCAGGCTCCAGACCCTTTAGTGTTACTATAGCTGCTTCAAGTTCTGTAAGGAAACGGTTGCCTGTAAATTCAGGAAGGGCTTTGAAACCAGCTATTTTAGCTTCCATATCAGGAATAGGATAATCTTCTACATTTTGGTTGAATTGGGTCAGAGAGTAGAATGAATTTGGATTAGTTGCCAGAAAAGTAGAATCCAGAACCTTTACCTCTTTCTGGTAACTGTCATAGATAGTAGAAATTTCTTTTTTCCTCTCTTCTGTAGTCTCCTTCTTATAGTATTCCTTCATCAGAGAATCTAGACCGAACTTGGCAACAACCTCATCTTTCTGTTTTTTAAGAGCAACAACAAGGTCATTTGTTACCCCACCGGTAACAACGGCTTTTCCCAGTTCTTCAACAGAAGCTTCGATTTTGATCTGTGAATTGTCCAGGAATAACTGAATTCTGCCCTTCTTGCCATCAATAGATATTGCATAAGTCTCAGGGGTTACAACTTTTCCTTCAAAAACGAATTTACCATCAACAAGATCTGCTGTGTCTTTAATCGCTTCTGTTCTTGAAAAGTTTGTCAGATAAACTTTACCGGTAGTCAGACTATCACCAGTAACGGTTCCTTCGATGGTATATCCATCGGTTTTTGGTGCTGCACAGGCAACTATGCCAAAAACAGCAGCAATAAAGAGTAATTTTTTCATTTTCTTTTTCATGTTGGTTTTAAGAAGTTTATAATATTGTGGATAGAGATTATTTGTTGTTTTGTGGCTCATCATTAAGGTACCAACTCTTGTACATGAGATACCCCTGAGCATTTTTATGAGCAGATTCTCCTATCTCGGCAGATGCATCCTTGACCTTTTTAGCGGGGATTCCTGCGTATACACCCGGCTCAAGTACAACATTGCTAAGAACCACAGCTCCGGCGGCAATTATCGTATTATCACGAATGACGGAATTATCCATTAAAATTGCGCCCATTCCTACAAGGACGTTGTTCCCTACTTTTGCTCCGTGAATAATTGCATTATGGCCCACAGAAACGTCGTTCCCAATTTCAACAACCGATCTCTTGTGAAGGGTGTGTAATACGGCTCCATCCTGAATATTCACCCTATCCCCGATTATTATTGGGTTCACATCTCCTCTTAATACTGCACTGTACCAAATACTGCAATCATCTCCTATAATTACATCTCCAATTATTGCAGCAGTCTCTGCAATAAAACAATTCTTCCCTATTACAGGTGTTATTCCGTTTAATTCTCTAATTACCGACATTGATTTTGATTATTTAACAAATATACAAATTTATGATAACGAATTATAATTGGCAAATTAGTCAAATTTGCTCAATTCTTGTAAATCTATAAGTATTAGAGAGTAATTTGCTTATGATATCTTATAATAAAGTAAATGTTTAATATTAATTTAACATTTGAGAAGAAAAAGGTTTTTTGAACAAGAATAATATCTACATTTGTGGATAAATTTGATAAAATATTTCATATGCAACACAAAGTTATTGATACTAAAGAAGTTGTAGTAAGATTTACAGGGGACTCAGGAGACGGAATGCAGCTTACCGGTACTCTGTTTGCCGATGCTTCAGCATTGTACGGAAATGACATCTCTACGTTTCCAGATTTTCCGGCCGAAATCCGCGCACCTCAAGGTACTGTTTCAGGAGTTTCAGGTTTTCAGGTTAATATTGGAAGCGGAGAAATATGCACACCAGGTGATTTTTGTGATGTTCTGGTTGCTATGAACCCTGCTGCTTTAAGAGCAAATGCCAAATGGACCAAACCAACAGCCAGTATAATTCTAGACTCAGATACATTCGACGAGAAAGGTATAATCAAGGCAGGATTTCAGACAATGGACCCTGTTAAAGAATTGAAAATTGAGGATAGAAATATAATATTTGCAGCAATCTCTTCGTTGACAAAAGAGAGCCTTAAGGATAGCGGACTTGATGCAAAAACAATCCTCCGTTCAAAGAATATGTTCACATTGGGTATGTGTTATTACATGTTTAACCGCCCGATGGAGTTTACATTCAAATATCTGGAGACTAAATTCAGAAAAAAACCGGAACTGATTGAGCCAAATAAAAAGGTTCTTAAGGATGGATACAATTATGCCTCCAACATTCAGGCTATTCCTAATACTTACACAATTCAGCCGGCAAAGCTCGAAAAGGGGACATACAGAAACGTCAATGGAAACCAGGCAACTGCTTGGGGACTTCTTGCTGCATCAGAAAAATCGGGAAGACCACTGTTCTGTGGTTCTTATCCTATAACTCCTGCAACAAGTATACTTGAGGAACTTGCTCTCCGTAAGGATCTTAATGCCAAGACTCTTCAGTGCGAAGATGAAATAGCTGGTATTTGCACATCAATTGGTGCTGCATATGCAGGAAATTTTGCTGTCACTACAACATCGGGTCCGGGACTCTCTCTTAAATGCGAGGCTCTTGGTTTGGCTATGATTACCGAACTTCCATTAGTTATAGTTGACGTTCAGAGAGGTGGACCTTCTACAGGCATTCCAACTAAAACCGAGCAAACAGACCTTAACCAGGCTCTTTACGGAAGAAACGGAGAGTGTCCTATTGCAGTGATTGCATCCCATTCCCCCTCACATTGTTTCGATGCTGCATTTTACGCAGGAAAGTTTGCAATGGAGCACATGATGCCGGTTATACTTCTTACCGAAGGTTTTCTGGGAAATGGTTCTGAACCATGGAAAATTCCAAGCATGAAGGATTATCCGGAAATAAACCCTCCCATTTTAACAGAACCACAGGAAACTCCTTTCTGGCCCTATAAGAGAGATGAACTGAGAATGGCCAGAAGATGGGCATTTCCGGGAACTCTGGGTCTGGAGCACAGAATAGGGGGTCTTGAGAAAAATAACAACGGAAGTGTATCATCCGATCCACTTGTCCATGAGAGAATGTGTGCTGAGAGAGCAGAAAAGGTGGCAAGAATGGCCAACTTCATTCCTGATCAAACAGTTATAGGCGATGAAAAGGGTGATGTTCTTATTGTTGGATGGGGTGGAACATTCGGGCATCTCTATACTGCCGTAAAAGAGCTTCATATAGAGGGTAAAAAGGTAAGTCTGGCTCACTTCGACTACATTTTCCCTCTACCAAAAAATACCGCTGAAATTTTTGCAAACTTTAAGAAGATTATTGTCTGTGAATTGAACAGTGGGCAGTTTGCTGATTATCTAAAGGCAAGACATCAGCAATTTACTTATCATCAGTGCAACAAAGTACAGGGTCAGCCTTTTATAGTAAAAGAGATTGTGGACGCAGTAAATGCAATTCTCTAATTGGTTTAACAAGAAAATTTTAAAAGAGATGAAATATACACCGCAAGATTTTAAAAGCAGTCAAGAGGTTAAATGGTGCCCGGGTTGCGGCGACTATGCGATCCTTGCTTCGGTTCAAAGAGCTATGCCTGATATTTGCGAAGCCTTGAACTACACCAGAGAGAGATTTGTCTTTGTTTCCGGAATAGGTTGTTCTTCGCGTTTCCCATATTATATGAACACATATGGTTTCCATGGCATTCATGGACGTGCATCTGCAATTGCAACGGGAGTGAAGGTGGCAAACCCTACTCTTACTGTATGGCAAATAACAGGTGACGGAGACGCTCTCGCAATTGGTGGAAATCACTTTATTCACGCTATACGAAGAAACATAGACATCAACATTATCCTGTTCAATAATCAGATATACGGACTTACAAAGGGGCAGTATTCTCCTACATCAAGGCTGGGAATTGTTACTAAAACCTCTCCATACGGTACAGTTGAGCATCCTTTTAATCCCGGAGCATTGATCCTGGGGGCAAGAGGAACTTTCTTTGCCAGAAGCATTGATGTGGAGATAAAGCTGACACAAGATATTATGGTTGCATGTGCAAAACATGACGGAACTGCTGTTACCGAAGTACTTGTAAACTGTGTTATTTTCAACGATAAGACTCATTCAGAAATAACTGATAAAGAATATCGTGCAGACAGGACAATCATACTTAAGCATGGAGAACCTATGATTTTCGGGAAGGACAGGGATAAGGGTCTGATGCTGGAAGGTATGAAACTCAAAGTTGTAAAATTGGGTGAGAATGGCATTACTGAGAAGGATCTCATGGTGCATGATGCAGAAGAGGAGAATCCCGGTATGCATTCAATGCTTATAGATATGAAATACCCTGAATTTCCTGTTGCCCTTGGAGTTATACGTGCAGTAAAAGACAAGACTTACGACGACAACGTGCGTGATCAGGTTATAGATGTAAGGGAGCATGCTCAGATTCACAATATGGACGAGCTTCTCCGCAGCGGAGCAACCTGGGAAGTAAAATAGAGATTCCACAAATAATATTCAATAACTTATAAATCAAATTAAATCTATTATGAAAGTAGCAGAGATTATGGCCTCGCTGGAAAAAAAGTATGGTCATGAAAAAGAGTACTTACAAGCAGTTCACGAGGTTCTAGAATCAATTGAAACAATTTACAATCAACATCCCGAGTTCGAGAAAGCTAAGATCGTAGAGAGACTGGTTGAACCAGACCGTATTTTTACATTCCGTGTAACATGGCAGGACGACAAAGGTGAAGTTTTGACTAACCTGGGTTACCGTGTTCAGTTCAGCAACGCAATCGGCCCATACAAAGGCGGTTTCCGTTTTCATCCTTCAGTAACCCCTTCAATTCTTAAATTCCTGGGTTTTGAGCAGACATTCAAAAATGCTTTGACTACTCTCCCTATGGGTGGAGCTAAAGGTGGTTCTGATTTCAACCCTAAGGGTAAATCAGACGCAGAAATAATGCGTTTCTGCCAGGCTTTTATTACTGAATTGTGGCGTAACATAGGTCCTGACACAGATGTTCCTGCAGGTGACATAGGAGTTGGTGGAAAAGAGATTGGTTTCATGTACGGTTGGTACAAGAAACTTGCTCGTGAGAATACTGGCGTTTTGACAGGTAAAGGTTCAACATGGGGTGGATCTCTTATCCGTCCTGAGGCTACTGGTTTTGGTGGTGTTTACTTTGTAAATCATATGCTTAAGACTAGAGGAATTGACATCAAAGGCAAAACAGTATCTGTATCTGGTTTTGGTAATGTTGCATGGGGTGCTGCCCTTAAAGCAACTGAACTGGGGGCTAAGGTAATTGCTCTTTCAGGTCCTGATGGCGTTATAATTGACGAAGCTGGTATGACAGAAGAGAAAATTGCATATATGCTTGACCTTCGTGCTACTAACAATGACGTTGTTGCTCCTTATGCAACCAAGTTCCCGGGATCAAAATTTGTAGCCGGCAAAAAATCATGGATCGTTAAGGTTGACATAGCTCTTCCATGCGCATTCCAGAACGAACTTAACGGTGACGATGCAAAACAGCTTATTGCTAACGGAGTGACATGTGTTGGTGAAATCTCAAACATGGGTTGCACACCTGAGGCTATTGCAGAATTTGTAAATGCTAAGGTTCTTTATGCTCCCGGTAAGGCAGTAAATGCAGGTGGAGTTGCTGTTTCAGGTCTTGAAATGACTCAGAACGCAATGCATATCAGTTGGACAGCAGAAGAGGTTGATGCAAAACTTAAACAAATCATGTTAAGTATTCATGATGCTTGTGTTAAATACGGAACACAGAAAGATGGTTACATCAACTATGTAAACGGAGCTAACATCGCAGGTTTCATGAAGGTTGCCCAGGCAACTTTGGAGCAAGGTCTTTGCTAAGCAAATGTACTTAAAAGGAATTTACATATAGATTTTATTTCAGTACTACCTAATGATTAGATAATTAGTTTATCATAATATAAATTATTGGGCGGTACTGATTTTACCAAATAGTACTTTAAAAGGTAAAATAAATCTTTCAAATAACCTGCTTTTTTGTGTTACAATTTCACCTGTTCCATCCATTCGTTGTATCATAATAAGCTTTTCTTTATAACTAGATTGTAATCCAAAGGGAAATATTATATCAGCTCCATAGAAACCTTCTTCTGGAACTGATGAAAGACTTTTGATTTGGCCTTTAAGTATCCCGTACTCCATAGATGGATAGCTATTTAGTTTAACATTAACTTTCTGTCCAATAGCTATTTTCCCGAACCCAATAGAAGGTATATACATCTTTCCTATTACAGAACTAGAATCTTTAGGTACCACGCTAGCTAATCTTTGACCAATTTGAATACTTTGGTTATTACTCCAATATTTTGTAAATGAAATCTGTCCTGAAATAGGTGTAAAGAGTAGATATTTATCTTTCCATAAGTTGATTTGAGAGAGCAGTAACTGACGAATTTTGTATAATTCAAGATTATATAACGTGATTTCATTCTCTTGTTGGATTATCAATTCAACAAGTGATTGTTCCATTTGCATGATACTTAGCTCTGTATTCTTAATTGTAACTTCATATCCAGCAGATACATTCTTTTTCTGAATCAATGATTGCGTGGAGCGTTCAAAATCAAGAGATGATATAACTTTACTTGCGAAAAGAATGGAATCCCGATCAAATTTTTTCTTTTCATAAACCAAGTCCTCAGTAATAATTTTTTTCTGATCAATTTGTTTCTGGTAATACTCTTTGTTCTTATTAATCTGAGCTCTAAGAAGTGTCCTATTTTTTGATAGATGGTCACTTTCAGTATAATGTTTATAATCCATATACAAACGTTTTAGTTCCGAATAATGTTCCTGCAATTCTCCCAGAAGATATTCTTTTTCAATCCATTTGCTATTTTTGTTAGTTATAAAATAATCAATACTTTTTTCAGTAAGATTATGTTCAACTTCTAAAACAGAGGCATAATGAGATGTGTTATAGATCAGCGCAATTACATCTCCTTCGACTACACTGTCGCCATCTTTTACAAATAGACTATCTATACGACCCTGAGTTTTTATGATAATATCTACAGGTGGGTTTGCAGTTGTAATTGTGATTGGACCAACTATTGTTTGAGGATATTGGATGTAATATGAACCAATCAACATTACTATAAAGATTAAAAAAATTCCCCCCATACCCTTGCGAATAATCCATTTGGGAACCTTTCCCATTATTTCATTAGCTTCTTCGCTATGGAAATCTACTAAATTGTTTTCTGACATAGTATAATTAATTACCAAGTTCCAATTGATCTTGAATAAGATTATAATAAAAACCTCTTTTACTTACTAGCTTCATATGTGATCCTTCCTCAATAATCACTCCTTTATTAAGGACAACAATATTATCTGCTTTCTTAATTGTGCTTAATCTGTGTGCTACAATAATAACCGTTTTCCCCTTAAAAAAGTCTGCTAAATATTCCAATATTATTTTTTCATTAGTTGCATCCAATGAGTTAGTTGCTTCATCAAAGAAAATATAATCGGCATTTTTATAAACAGCTCTAGCAATTAGTAATCGTTGCTTCTGACCAGTACTAAGACCATGACCTTCTTCTCCAATTACTGTGTTGTACCGAAGGGGTAATGCTTCAATAAAATCGCTAATATTTGAGATCTTAGCTGCTTTTTCAACACGCTCATTGTCACACTGATCAGCAACTGTAATATTAGAAAGGATAGTATCGGAAAAAATGCGACCCTCCTGCATTACAGCGCCACAACATTTTCTCCAACTGCTATCACTATACTTATTAAAAGGAATGCCACCAAGTAATATGTCACCTTCGGAAGGATAATAAAATTTTAAAAGCAGTTTTATTAGAGTAGATTTCCCGCTACCACTCGTCCCGACTATAGCGGTTGTTTTGCCATATGGGATTTTTAAGTTAATATTATTTAAAACCTTATCAGAATTTGGACCCTCGTACTGAAATATCACATTTTTAAACTCAATATCTTTTCCTTTTGGAATGTCCTTAATATTTATTACTGTATTAGGTTCTTCATCTTCTTTAGTATGAATTTCATTAAGACGTTCTAAAGAAATTTTTGCATCTTGAGAAGCTTGAATGAACCCGATAAATTGAGAAAGTGGGGCGTTCATTTGTCCAATAATATATTGTAGTGCCATCATCATTCCAAGAGTTATATCTCCACTAATAACAGCCTTTGCAGCTAAAAAAGAGATAAAGACATTTTTTAGTTGGTCGATAAATAATCCGCCAACTTCCTGCATTTGACCTAATGCAAGACTTTTAATACTAATCTTATATAACTTCACTTGTATTCGCTCCCAGGACCATCTTTTTTGTTTCTCGTAATTATTAAGTTTGATCTCCTGCATGTCTGTGATTAATCGATATATATTACTTTGATTCGCTGCAGATTCCTGAAAACGCATATAATCTAACTTTCTTCTTTGTTTCATGAAAAGTATAATCCAGCTAACATAAAAGATGCTACCAATAAAGAAGATTCCCCAAATCAACAAACTGAAACTTGCCATTAAACAACTATATACAATGAAAGTAATAATTGCCATAACTATACTAATCAGTGATCCTGTAAGGAAATTTTGAATGCGACTGTAATCTCCCATTCGTTGCGTTATATCACCAATCATCTTCTTATCAAAATATGCTATTGGTAGCCGCATCAATTTACTTAAGAAATCTGAAATCAAGGAAATACTAATTCTTGTTGTTATATGTAGCATCAACCATCCTCTAATCAAGTTATTTATCATTTGACCAACACTCAACATTACTTGTGCAATTAAAATGACGATAACAATATCTAAGTCGCTATTTCCAATACCAGAATCTACAACCGCTTGTGTAAGAAAAGGGAAGATCAGACTTAAAATACTGGAAGTTAAAAGGCCAAAAAACAACTGAACAAAATATTTTTTGTACGGACGGAGATAATTTAATAAAAAAAGAAATTTAATTCCATCATATTTCTGATCAACTTCCTCGTAAAACTTTGGAGTTGGTTCTAAAAGTAACACAGTACCACTTTTTTCTCCAATATTATTGAGTGATGACAACCAAGATCTGAGAAAAACATCTTTGTCATATTTTAAAAGACCATGTGCTGGATCTGATATATAAATATTATCAGGTTTGACTCCTCTCCCTTTCTTAATATCATAAATCACGATAAAATGTTGCTGATTCCAGTGAGCAATACAAGGAAGGTTAACATCATCTCGCAATTGATCCCATGTCAGTTTTGCACCATAAGTACGAAATCCGATACTTTCAGCAGCATCACTGATGTCCAACATAGAGACACCTTCTCTAGTAACATAACATTTATCGCGAAGATACTGTGAAGGGTAACTATTACCATAATATTTTGCTATTATTCGCAAACACGTTGCTCCACAGTCCATTGACTCTAACTGTTTGTAAAAAGGAAATCCCATCTTAAAAGAAAAATTATTATTTTTTGTAATTACTTTATGAGACTATTATATGATATTTATTTAA
This sequence comes from Bacteroidetes bacterium GWF2_40_14, assembly GCA_001769195.1. Classification (GTDB taxonomy): domain Bacteria; phylum Bacteroidota; class Bacteroidia; order Bacteroidales; family UBA932; genus Bact-08. Next base: position 35,362 of record MEOK01000019.1, read on the forward strand.
ATTTTTTTATTGAAACTTTCTGTATCCTATAGACTGATTAAATGTGAATTATTCATTTCTTCATATGGCTTACAGAGTGTTTCAATTTTTCCATATATCCATAAAAAATGAGACTATAAAGAATTGTTTCATATTTATTCTGATTATTACGAAATAATCGGTTAATTGACATGTGTACTATACTCTCAAACATATTCCTTAGTATAGTATCAGTCATATGATTTAAATTTTTTATAGACTGAATTTGAGAAGTGAATTCCTTTACGTTTAGTTCTGATATTTTTGTTAAGTCATTATTTGTTGAAAGTATTGTCGAAATTTCATCTTTGTTTTCGTAATATTTTCTCTTAATTTGATCTGCTACGCTTTTAAATTTTGCGTTTTCAGGAATGAACCTTCTAAATAAATCATTAAAAATTTCAACACGAGTTTCGATTTTATAATTGAATAAATTGGAATAGAAGTCTAGTAATAAAATCCCATACTTCCATCTATCTTCTTCGTGAATATCGTTATTTAATGTTGTCAATATCTTAATTATTGCTACAGAATCGTATTCAAAGAGAGATTCTACAAATTCAATTCCTTCTTCATCTCCATATCTCTCCATTTCTCTAAAATAAGTATCGAGCTGAATTTTCCATATAATACCGTTACTTACATAGCTTTGAATTTGTTCGCAAAAATATTTATAAACAAGATAATTGTTCTCTGCTGTAATACATTTGAATCGTATCCTTAGATGATAATCTTCTTCAAAATATCTAATATAGAACCATTTAGATATAAGGTTCATTTTTTTTAATTTGTAGGCGATTTTATAGACAGAATTAATAAGAACATTATCAGAATCTCTTATATTACAAAAAATCTTAAAGTAAGCCCATTCTTCGTTTGGGAAAAAAACACGTTTCATTTATTTTTTTTTAAAAAGAACAAGAATCTCATTCGTATAAATTTCTTCTATTTGAGATAGAAGGCGATCAGCATATAAAAATTCATTAACCGTTATATTATTATATTGTTTGATTGCATTAAGCAGTATTTTTATATTGTGCCACTCTTTTATATTTAGTAATAATTCATTATCTCCTGTAGAAAAAGTTATTAATTCTGGGATTGCTCTCTTTATTCTCCATTTCTCGAACTTCTCCATCCCGATATATTCAGGTTCATTAAAGAAATCTTTTACTTCTATATAATTAATTCGCCAACAAGCTTTTGATATAATGGAGTTTCCGAATACTACTCTCGGAAGGTATTTACATTCACTTAATACAACGGGCCATTCAAAAAAACTAGATGAGGTTTTTGTTTTATAATCTTCAAAGTCGCATAAAAAACGATATATTGGTAATGAGCTTGATTGGTAGTAATGTGCGTTACATAGGCGAGGAATAACCTCCTTGTTATTCTTTTTGGAGAATAAAAGAAGTTTCTTTTTTACAATTCTAAGAGAAAGATCGTTTATGTCTATAATATTATTACTTGAAACTGTTGAACGTGATAAATAGGGAATTTCATAGTCATATATGGGAGGGTGCTGAGCAATATTTCCTAGTCGATTCTCTGGGATATGAAGTATTTCAGCAAAAATTGTCTCTGGACTATGGATATTATCAAGTTGTGCGAAATCTTTAATTATTGACAATATTTTTTTATCCAAATATGCAAAGCGTGCTGTTAGCTGAATCGCATTCTTGCCTATGCCCCTAAAATATATGCATAAATCTTTCTCTGTCCCAGATATATACTGAATTATACATGCAAAAGAATTTTGATTAAATGAAATCTTGCGATATTCAATAGGGATATCTTCCCATTCAAAATTTATAACATCATTTTTGTTATCCAGAAAGTCAAGATATTTCTTAAGTATTAAATCACAAACCCAATTCCATTGTACATTTGTACTTCTTATTTCAGATGGGAAGGATATGTTATTGAAAATAGGGCAAATACTATTTGACATTCCAAATTCTTGATCGACAGGATATCCAATTCCTAAATCAGGATCGAGAGCTGTAACTAGGTCAATAGTTTGAGAGCCATATCTTTGCTCAAATTTTTTGCAAAAACTGTCAATTGTACTTGACTTGATAGATGAAAATGCAGCTAAAAATGAAGCTGTATGTTTTACTTCTTTTCTAACGTCATAACTCAATCGGTTATCACAATAATTTGTGAGATAATCCACCTGAAACAAATTATTTTCGTTAAATTTTATTCCTAAATTAAAAGCAAGATCCTTAATATTTAAGATTTGTTCAATATTAGCGCAACTATCATTATTTTGGGAATACTTAACTGCTTCATTAATAAAAACAGTTATATCTTTGTCAAGAACATGGTTATTTTGAAATATCTTGAGAATAGTTTGCAAAAGAAATGGGTCTGTGACTGATATGTCTATGTTTGTTGTAATAACTTGATTATGGACTAATTCGTAAAAAGCTGTTTTTGCTTCTTTTTTTGTCGCTCCATTGTTAAGGAATATTAATTCAATCTCACGATATGTTATCCCATTTTTAGATTTGTTAAGTAATTCCTCTAAACAGGGAGTTTTGCAAATTTGACTTAAAATATATCTTCTTTTTTTGCGCATCCCAAACTCATATTCTACATAACGATATTGATTTGCAATCTCGTACAATGTAGAATTAACTTTATATATTAGATATTTGTGGATATTACTACTCCCTTTTAATTTCTCAATTAACTCACTAAGAAAAGCATTATCTAATCGAATTAATTTCTTTGCTATTTTTTTTTCCTCATTCCTTGTTATAATGTTTTTTCCATCATAAAATTCACCAATATTTATACCAGCAAATAACCCGAATGGGGTACATCTATAAGTTAACCGAGAAAGGTATTTTGTCAAACTTATAAACTCTTTTTCTCTTATTTTATTTTCTTTTCTATAAAGAAAGTAATAAAAATCGGGAGAACTTATATATATAGCTTCCTTTATAATTTCATTTGAGAACAAATTTAGAATGTTTTCTCTGTAATTTCCGGTAAATTGTGTATACCATGTGTTTAAAGAAAATAATGGACTTCTAATAACATAATAATCGATAATGTCGTGACTCCTCATAAAGTTTTATCATTTAATAATAAACATTCTTCCCAGTTATTTAATCTGCCATCTAAACGGGACAAAAGTACTAGCCCAATTCCGCTTAGACCTAATAGAAATCCTTTACTAAGATAGGGACCTCCATCTATTTCATGTTTCCAGGCATATACTTTTTCAATATTCCCACATTTAATAATTTCATTAATTGTAAAGGCAAACCAATAATCAGCAGCCTCTTTGAAAATAATATCATTAGTCATAAGAAATATTTCATCAAAGAAGATTATAAGCCCAGAACTACCATGGCATATACTAAAATCTTTTATAAAATTGGAGGCGGGATCTCTTCTCTGCGCACAATTAATAAGTACTCTATGTCCGATTTCTATGTAATGCTTATTTTTTAATAGTATCCCTGATTTTAAAATAGATAGACCTACACCCAAATCTCCATAACACCATGCTAGTCTGCTATATTCTGTAGATTTTGAGTTGGGGGTTACAAAATTTGGGAAGAAAGATCCTATTAAACTAGCATTTTGCATAATTTCGATAAAATAATTTACGCCTCCTTCAATTAACCTACAAATAATGTCGTTATTATCTGTTTGAAAATTTGCAAGTTTGATTAAATATAGAATTATACTTGGCATACCATGCGCCAAACCGATGTTATAACTGATGGATTTTCGGACAGAATCTTTATATTCCCATTTATATATATTGCCCTCCGTTTTACATGTTTGTAAGAAAAAAGTTACATATTGATCGGTTATTGCTTTTCTCGACATAAAATTTTCTAATACTAATCCTAATCCAATATTGCCATGCAATAGGTCGTAGTTTCTTTCAGAAGAATTTGTTTTAAATTGATCTTGTAATAAATATTGATATGAATTAATTTTATTTTCATCTAATTCAACTATTGATTTTTTTTTTAGATGAAAAAGTGTCCATAAAAACCATTGAAAGTCGTTTGATTTGTTTCTATTTTGCGAGTTATTTAAAAAGGACATTTCGTTTTCTAGGTAATTACTACCGACCAGAAAACTTTTTTCATCTCCCGAGTATAAAAAATCATAAAAGAAAAAAAGAGAAGCACCAGATTTACCATTAAAGAAACCAGTAGTTTCAATGGGGTTGTTGAATATAAACTTCTTAATTTCAAGAATAATTTCCCTGACAATAAATTGATTGGGTACTAACATTTGGCGAGAATAATAAAATTCCATTTAGGATGATCATTACAATCAAACTCCTAAATGGAATTCGATAATATATATAACGTCTACAGTACTTTTTGAGTGTTTAAACTAAAAAATACAATTATCTTCTGTTGTATTGCACCCAAAATGACTGTTTGGATCTGTACTACATGTCGCCATTGCAGTTGTCGGAACGATGGTATCAAGTGGGCATACTAAGCAATCTGTTTCTTCGGTTGATGGTTCCTTAAGAACATTTGAATCAGGGCATGTTCCTCCCTTAAGGGAGTTTTGTCGATTGCGGCTCAATTCAAGAATAGTTTCTTTTTTCAAATCGAATTCAAATTTTTTTTTCATAATACAATAATTTAATTTATTAATAATTATAGAGCACAGTAGTACCACTAGAATTAGTATACTATATGTAACAAATATATGTAATTTATTTTTAAAGTTAAAATTTTTGCAATCATTTTCAGTACTTTAAACAGTTTGCTGATCCCTTAAGTGTGATTTATTCCAACCCTGCATAGTCTAGTCTTACAATACTAAAAAGACTCAGAGGGAAAAACAATAAAAACTACTATTTATATGAATTATCAATACATTTAAAGATTATTTAAAATAGTGAAATTTATACTTAAATTAAGGCTGAAACTTTGGAATTATGTATCAGATTGTCGTCAAAAGAGAGAAATTCATTAAATTATTGTCACTGATCTATATCTGAATTAAAAAAATAAAGGCTGCCCAGAAAAGTTGGACAGCCCTATATTAGAATAATTAAATGATTTATAGAGGATTCTGAACCATGTTAGGGTTTGAGTCAATCTCCTGCTTAGGTATTAAGAACACAAGGTTCTTGTCCCCTGCAGGGAAGTTTGATGCAGCGTTCCATAATGATTCTGTATGACCAAGACCTCTGCGGTCCAAACCGGTGTTAAGACGTTTGATGTCGAAGAATCTTTGTCCTTCACCCCAAAGGTCGGCCCTGCGGTGCATAAGGATATGATCAATAAGAGCCTGGCCTGTTAGAGTAGATTTAACATAAGATGGATCTCTCTTTGAAATCAGATTAAATAATACTGTCTGTGCAGCAGGATCGCCACCGCGACGTGCTTCAGCTTCGGCTTCAATCAGGTACATTTCACCAGCTTTGATGTACAGATAGTCGTTTGTCCACTCACCCCAGCCTGAGAATTTGTCTCCAACTCTAGGTTTGCCGGCTATTGTATAGTGACATGCCTTTCTTGCATCTGTATTACTCATGAAGTTGTATACAGCAGTACTCAACAGCTTGTGGTTTCCTAAACTTGCATATCCACCAAAATAAGGGTCGATATGCGAGAAGAATGATGCATAACTGGTTTGTTGTTCATCTATAAGAACAGCACCCCATATCCACTCTGTAGAGGCTTTGTTGAAACCGTAGTTGTAATCTGCTTCAAGTGATGTACCTGCTCTTGCAGCTTGTGCGTAAGTAACCGCAGCTGGATAATCACCGGTTGTCAAAGCAACTCTTGCAGCAATGGCGTTTGCTACATTCAGGTTGATGTGAGATACATTAGGCCTTGATGTTGTATTACCAGTAAGTAGTGTAATAGCATCTGTAAGGTCCTTTTTAATCTGAGTATAAACAGCAGCTACAGTACTTCTTGGCAGTGCTTCTGAATTTGAAACCAACACAAGAGGAACACCAAGGTGAGAGTTTGCTCCACCTGGTACATATCTGTCTGCATAGTACTGAACAAGATTGTAATGAGAATAAGCTCTGTATACTAAAGCCTGAGCCTTGATATTGTCTCTTTTTGGTTTTTGTGCGTCAAAAACAGATATCTTGTCAATATTTGCCAGAAGCAGATTTGAGTTGTTGATAAGGTCGTAGTAGTATGACCATACATACTCAAGATTTAATGAGTTTATATTACGGTGCTCGATATATTGGTACCAGCTGACAAACCATCCGTAACCCCTCTCTGTAGAGTAGAAGTCTTCACCCAAAACATCATTTATATAATCACATGACTTTTGACCAAACCTATCGTGAGTGCCATAAAAGTAATAGGTTGCCCTGTGAATACCTTCGAGCAGTGTCTGGGCTCCGGTGAGAGTGGTAAAGAGGTCTTTCTCTGCTATACTTGCAGATGGAGCTGTCTCTAAGTACTCTTTGTTACAAGAGGCAAGGCTTAGAGTAGCGAGTAATAAAACTAGTATATATTTTTTCATATTCATATCAGTTAAAATGTAATATTAAGTCCAAGAGAAACAATCTTTGAAGGAATGTAGGTGTGGTCCGCAGTTCCGTTAAAGGTTTGTTGTGGATCCAGTCCCTTTCTTGCAGCAAATAGTGCAAGATTGTCGCCTGTTGCATATATTCTAACAGAAGCAATGTCAAGCTTCTTAAGAAGTTTAGCAGGAATTGTATAGCCTAAAGTTACATTTCTGAAAGAAAGGTAACTGGCACTTACCAACCATCGACTCGAAGCTGCAGTTGCTGCAGTATATGCATTTTGCAATCTAGGAACATTTGTTTTAGTATTCTCAGGAGTCCAACGGTCAGCAATATCTACATGCATTGCAGAACCAAAAGCACCCGGATGCATCAAGGCCGCATAGTTGGTGTCGTATATTTTACCACCAAGTTGGAATGTTACAAATAAAGACAGGTCAAATCCATATGCTCTGATTGTGTTTGTGATACCACCGTATAAATCAGGAATTGACGAACCTTTGTAGTAGTAAGAGGCAGCATTCTGGTCCTTTGTAGTCTCTTTTCCTGTAACATTGCCATCGGTATCTTTAATGTCCTTGTAATACAGCGCACTCCCGTCAGTTGCATCTACTCCCGCATAATCACGCAGCCAGAAATCGTATACTGAATGGCCAACAGAAAGTTTCTTCGTTCCTGAGATAATCTCCTGTGGTTTTCCTGCAGGGTCAAGAGGCATCTTTGTAATCTCGTTTTTGTAGCCTGTTGCGTTTATATCCAAGGTCCATTTGAATTTATTGGCTTTAACTATATCACCGGACAGAGTAATTTCAAAGCCATTGTTCTTCATTGTTCCTATATTGGCCCATTTTGTGCTGATGCCTGTAGATTGTGGAAGTGGAACCTGGAAAAGAAGGTTGCTTGATTGTCTCTGGAAATATTCAACCTGACCACGTAATCTGTTCCATAAAGAAAATTCGATACCTACGTTAAGGTTGGCGTTTTTCTCCCATTTCAAATCCGGATTTGGCAGCTGAGCGTAAAGAGATCCATTATAATTTCCATTGTTCCTGTCGTCGATAGAGTACAGACTTTGATATCCGTAATAGTTAACTGTACCATCGGTGTTTCTTATGTCATCATTACCTTGCTGACCATAAGAAAATTTAAATTTCAAATCATCTACAAAATTGATGTCGGCCAGGAAAGACTCTTGTTTAAGTCTCCATGAGGCACCTAATGACCAGAAACCTCCCCAACGTGACTGACTGGCGAATCTTGATGTTCCATCATAACGATATGAGGCAGATAGGAAGTATTTATTCTGGAGTGAATAGCTTGCTTGTCCAAAATAGCCTTCCTGAGTATAGATGTTATTTGTTGAAGCAGAACCCTCCGCTACAGAGCCTGCTATAAGTTCATTTGATAGAATCTTAAAACCTGTTCTTGTTGCCCAAAGATTATTGTCGCGAAGTTGGTAATTTTCGTGACCTGCCAGAATATTGATGTTATGTTCGCCGAATGTTTTGTTGTAGGTCAATACCTGATTGAAAGTATACGAATTAGTTTTAAGATAATCTTTTGTAGATCTGCCGGATACACCTTCAGCATCACCAAACTGATTGTTCTGATAAGTAGTTTTGTAAATGTTACTTATATCTGTGCTACCGGAAATTTTAAGAGTAAAATCCTTAAGGAAAGTAAATTCACCTGAAACTCTTGCAGAAAGCTGGTTTCTGGTATTTGATCTGTTATCCAGAGGAAGAGTAACTATAAGGTTAGAGTTTGGAGCATAAGGTCTTGTGTGTCCGGCCCATTTGTAAACCGATGAACCACCACCCATATCATAAGCAGGAGAACCATCTGACATATTGATAATCTTGCCTTCTGCATCTCTCTGATAAATAGGATAGATAGGTCCCATCATCCTTCCATAGTAGAATGGGTTTGTTGTATATGTACCCTCAGCAAGGAATCCGCTCTGATTTGCTGAATAGCCAGATAAACCAGCCTCTATCTTAAACCATTTGTTGACTTTTGAAACCATGCTTACACGACCTGTGAACCTGTCGTAATCTGACCATTTAACATAACCTTTTTCTTTGATGTAACCAAATGAAGAAAAGTAAGTGGTATTATCTGAACCACCGTTTACAGATACATTATAATCTTGTCTAAGGCCAGCTTGAGAAAGAGCATCAATCCAGTCGTCCTGATAAAGTAGTTTTGCACTGGCATTAAGTTTGCCATCTATTCCAACAACCTGGTCTGCAGCAACGTTAAATGGATTGTAGTACCCTAATTTTGCAACTATACCACTTGAAGTAGCACCACTTGCCTGAGCGCGGGCAGCTGCATCGGTCATTCCACCGGCAATAACGCGGGCGTTTTTCCAGCCTTCCCACATGTACTCATAGTATTTCTGCGGGCCAACTCTGTCATACTCCGGTACAGACCTTGAAGTAGCACCAATGTTGACTTTTGCTGTAACTGATGTTTTGCCTACTTTGCCTTTTTTTGTAGTAACCATGATAACGCCATTGGCACCACGAGAACCGTAAAGAGCAGCAGCTGCTGCATCCTTCAGTACACTGATAGATTCAATGTCATCCGTTCCTATGGCATTGATGTCACCATCATATGCAGCACCGTCAACAACATAAAGAGGAGCACTTGATGAATAAACTGAACCAATACCACGAATTCTGATTGAGGCAGAAGAACCTGGCTGACCGGATCCGCCAACAACCTGAACCCCTGCCACTGCACCGGCAAGAGATTTTGTAAGGTTTGTTGACTGAATCTTTTCAATTTGTTCTTTTTTAACTACAGCAGCCGAACCTGTGTAAGAAGATCTCTTGACTGTTCCGTATGCAACTACAAGAACGTCTTCCAGTAACATTGCATCTTGTTGTAGTTTTACGTTGATAACGGAGAAATTACCAACTGTAACCAACTCTGTTTTCATACCAATAAAAGAGAACTCTAGTATTGCACCACGAGTTGCAGCTATTGAGTATTTTCCGTCCAGGTTTGTAACAGTTCCCGATGTTGTTCCCTGAATCCTGACAGATGCTCCTATTACAGGAGAGCCATCAGTAGCATCAGTAACAGTTCCTGTCACCTGAAGAGTCTGTGCCGAGAGCACATTCCCAGCCACTAAAAGCAGTGTGGCGAGAAGTAATCTGATTTTTTTCATTTAGATAAGTTTTGGTTAATAATTAAAAAATTTAGGTTTGTATAAAAAAAGTAATCATTTCAAATATTGGGAAATCCCCCTAATTTAAAAGGATTTGCATGCGAATATAAGAATATTTTTTCTAAGTACAAAGAGCTAATGAGCAATAAACTGACAATAATTATCTTTTCCTGTTAAACTTTTTATAACTATTTTTGTCTAAATTCGTTTTACTTACAACAAATAGTAGCCATATAATGAAAATCAATTTATATATATTATCATCCTTACTTATATCTCTTGTTATATTAAGTTGTAAAAAAGAGGTAACTCCGACACTTTCTTTGTCGGCAAATCAGGCAGACATTGCGAATGTTGATGGTAAAACTGAGATATCAGTTACTTCAAACAGTAACTGGACTGCTACAATATCGGATATATGGTGCACTATCACACCTAAAAGCGGAAATGGAAATGGTGTGATAACAATAACAGCATCCAACAACTATTCCTCAGAGGCAAGAACTGCATCTCTTCAGGTTGTTTGTCAGGAACTTAAAAAGACAACGGTTATTAACCAGAGTTTTTCTCAGCTGACAGTAGATTCGGAAAACCTGATTTTTGTAAAGGAGGCCGGAACAAAGAGTATGTCAATATTGTCCAATACACAATGGCAACTGGATATGTCGTCAACTGCTTCATGGCTCACTGCTAATATAACAAGTGGCCAAGGTAATGGAAGTGTAAGCTTTACTGTCCAGGCAAATACAGCAGGACCTGCAAGGTCGACAACGGTAATAATAAAGTATGGTATTTCGCAGAAAGTGATAACCATATCACAGAATAAGAGTCAGAATACTGCCCCTGCAGCCCCGGCAACCTTGACTCCTGCAGACAGGGCAACAAATGCAAAGACAATTCCAGCTTTCACATGGACTGCTTCATTGGACCCTGAAAATGACCCTGTTACATATACTGTGTCATACACAAAAGACAATATCAACTGGACTGAGCTAACAACCACAGCTACACTGTTGTATCTGAAGTCTCATCTCAGCGAAAGCACCCTTTACAGCTGGAAGGTAAAGGCAACCGACTCAGAGGGGGCATCATCTACATCGGCTGTTGCAACCTTCACTACAGGTCTAAAAAGCGGATATGCCGACGGGGAGTACAGGATTCATATGAACTCAACTGCAGGAGTCAATGGAAAGGCAGCTGAGATATTGTTTCTTGGTGACGGATACACGGCTGCTGACTTTCAGGAGGGAGGACTGTTTGAACAGCACATAACAGAGGGTATAGACCACTTCTTTAGCATAGAGCCATACAAGAGCTACAAAAACTACTTCAGGGTATACAAACAGGCAGCATATTCCAACGACAGCGGGGTTACTCAGGTAGACAAGAGCATAACCAAAAGTACAGCATTCAGCTCTAGTTTCAATGGTGGGTCCTCAATATCTGCAAATAATGATGAGGTTTTCCGTTATGCAAAAATGATTCCGGGAGTAGACGATGCTAGACTTAAGAAAATGCTGGTGATTCTTGTAATCAATCAGGACAGATATGCAGGTACAACATTCATGTGGAGTGACGGAACAGCAGTTGCTCTTTGTCCTGTCAGCAAGTCGGCTTCGGATGGCAGCAAGTTCAAGAATGTGATATGGCACGAGGCGGGCGGACATGGATTCGGTGGATTGGGTGATGAGTATATTAATTTCACCAATCAGACATTGCCGGCAGCAAACAAGACAGAGGCTATCAACTGGAGCAGTTACGGATTCTTTGCAAATATTGAGGTGACTTCAGACTCAACAGCTGTCAAATGGAAGCACTTCTTCAAGAGGCAGGGATATGACGAAAAGTTGGGAGGAAGAGTTGGTATCTATCAGGGTGCATATTACTACTCATTTGGTGCCTGGAGGCCCGAAGTGTCGAGTTGTATGATACACAACGAGCAATATTATAATGCGCCAAGCAGGGAGGCCATGGTAAGGAAGATTCTTACAAACTCCGGCTACACATACGATCTTGATGAATTCATAAGACTGGATGTGCAGAAGATGCCTGTAAATGCAGTGATGGTTTATACCAAGAGTGTTAATCCTTTGTTGTTTGTTCCACTCGCTCCTCCTGTTTTTATAAGGAGATAATTGGAATTATCTGATAATGACAAATAAAAAGGCCGGCTCAATTCGAACCGGCCTTTTTACACCAAAAATTTGTTTGTACTTAACTTACTCTTTTTTACTTTTAACCATCCTCTGATAGTCATCCATAGAGGCTACAATCACCTTTTCAAACTCTCTGGTACCGGTACCTGCTGGAATTAAATGTCCGCAAATAACGTTCTCCTTGAGCCCTTCCAGATAATCCTTCTTTCCATGGATCGCTGCTTCACTCAGAACCTTTGTGGTTTCCTGGAATGATGCAGCCGACATAAAGCTGGTTGTGCGAAGAGCGGCGCGTGTTATACCCTGAAGTATCTGATTTGAAGTTGCAGGCATTGCGTCACGAGCTTCAACGGTCTTAAGATCCTTACGCTTAAGTATTGAATTTTCGTCGCGAAGTCTGCGAACAGTAACTATTTGACCCGGTTTTAATTCGGCAGAATCTCCTGCGTCAAGAATAACCTTTTTGTCATATATATTGTCGTTTTCATGCATGAAGTCCCATCTGTCCACAAGTTGTTCAGGCAAGAAGCGGGTATCGCCCGGATCTACTATCTCAAGCTTGCGCATCATCTGACGGACAATTATCTCAAAATGCTTGTCATTGATCTTCACACCCTGCATACGGTAAACCTCCTGAATTTCGTTCACGATATATTCCTGAACCTTGGTCGGACCCTGGATTGCCAGAATATCAGTAGGTGAGATAGCACCATCGGAAAGAGGCATACCTGCTCTCACATAGTCGTTCTCCTGTACCAGAATCTGTTTTGAAAGCGGAACCGAGTAGCGTTTCTCTTCTCCTGTCTTGGATCTGATAACAATTTCGCGGTTACCTCTCTTAATCTTGCCCATCAGAATCTCACCGTTTATCTCGGCAACAATTGCCGGATTAGACGGATTACGGGCTTCGAACAACTCAGTTACACGTGGAAGACCACCTGTGATGTCACCGGATTTACCGATAGCTCTTGGAATCTTTACAAGAATATCACCAATCTTTACCTTTTTCCCATTTTCGACCATGATATGAGCGCCTACAGGCAGGTTGTACTGCTTGAGGTCAATCTTGTCATCCATTATCTTAATAGTAGGGTTTTTGGATTTATCGCGGGATTCAATTACTACCTTCTCTTTGTGCAATGAGTATTCATCAGCTGCCTCTTCTCTGTATGTGACACCTTCTATAAGACTGTCAAATACTGCTTTACCGGCAGTTTCAGCTATGGTTACAGCGTTGTATGCATCCCATTCGCAAATTCTGTCACCCTTTTTAACATGGTCTCCATCTTTGTAATAAAGTGTGGCACCATAAGGAACAAATTGTTGTGAAAGTGTAATGCCGGTGTTATGGTCAACTATACGCATTTCTGCAGTACGGCCTATAACAACCTCTTGCAGGCCACCATCAGCTACTCTTGAGATAGTACGAAGCTCGTCAAATTCGAGGCGACCATCGTATCTTGCAATGATTTCATTTTCTGAAGCGATGCTTGATGCAGTACCACCGACGTGGAATGTTCTCAGAGTTAATTGTGTACCTGGTTCACCGATAGATTGGGCTGCTATAACACCAACAACCTCGCCCTTCTGAACCATTCTTCCGGTTGAGAGGTTACGTCCATAACATTTGGCGCATGCACCTTTGCGTGACTCGCATGTAAGTACGGAACGGATTTCTACCTGTTCTATTGGAAGGGTCTGGATAAGTGAAGCAATATCTTCTGTTATCTGCTCACCTGCCTCAATAATCCTGTCTCCTGTGAGCGGATTGTAGATATCGTGAACTGTGGTTCTTCCCAGAATCCTGTCATATAGAGATTCTACAATCTCGTCCTTATTCTTTATAGCGGTTGCCACAAGACCGCGAAGTGTACCGCAGTCGTCCTCATTTATAATCACATCATGCGATACGTCAACAAGACGGCGTGTAAGGTAACCTGCATCGGCAGTCTTAAGAGCTGTATCGGCAAGACCCTTTCTTGCTCCGTGGGTTGATATAAAGTACTCAAGAACGGAAAGACCCTCCTTGAAGTTGGATAAGATTGGATTTTCGATAATCTCGGCACTTGATGAACCGGACTTCTGAGGCTTGGCCATCAGACCACGCATACCAGAGAGCTGACGAATCTGCTCTTTGGAACCACGAGCGCCCGAGTGAAGCATCATATATACCGGGTTGAATCCCTGTTTGTCTTCTGCAATCCTTTTTTCTACAATATTTGTAAGTTTTGAGTTGGTTGTGGTCCAGATGTCAATAATCTGGTTATACCTTTCATTATTGGTAATAAGACCATTGTTGTATGAGAACATAATGTTCTCTACTGCCTTGTAACCCTCTTCTACAAGTTCTTGTTTTTCTGCAGGAATTATTACGTCATCAAGGTTGAATGAAAGACCTCCCCTGAATGCCATCATGTAACCGATCTCTTTGATATCGTCAAGAAATTGTGCAGTTCTTGCCACTCCGGCTACCTTAAGCACATTTCCGATAATATCCCTCAAAGATTTTTTGGTCAATACTTCATTTATATAGCCAACTTCCTTTGGAACAACCTGATTGAACAGGATTCTTCCGGCTGTTGTCTTTCTGAGAGCATAACCTTTTGACAGATCCATAAAGTCTTTTGGTAACCTTACTTCAATCTCAGCATGAAGTTCTACTCTTCCTTCGTTGTTGCCAATAACAACCTCTTCCGGGCCATAGAATTTCATACCCTCGCCTTTTGCTCCGGCACGTTGTTTTGTTATATAATACAGACCAAGAACCATGTCCTGTGAAGGTACGGTAATAGGAGCTCCGTTGGCAGGGTTAAGAATGTTGTGTGAGCCAAGCATCAAGAGTTGTGCCTCCAGAATTGCTGCATTTCCTAACGGAAGGTGGACAGCCATCTGGTCACCGTCAAAGTCGGCGTTGAAAGCTGTACATGAAAGTGGATGAAGTTGTATGGCTTTTCCCTCTATCAGTTTAGGCTGGAATGCCTGGATACCGAGTCTGTGCAGGGTAGGGGCACGGTTTAGGAGAACCGGGTGACCCTTCATTACATTCTCCAGAATATCCCATATAACCGGATCTTTCCTGTCTACTATCTTCTTGGCAGATTTTACTGTCTTTACAATACCTCTTTCAATCAGTTTCCTTATTACAAATGGTTTGAAAAGTTCTGCTGCCATGTCTTTTGGAATACCGCACTCGTGCATCTTCAACTCGGGACCAACGACAATTACAGAACGTGCCGAGTAGTCTACCCTTTTACCTAAAAGGTTCTGACGGAAACGTCCTTGTTTACCTTTTAAGCTGTCAGATAGAGACTTAAGTGTACGGTTTGCCTCTGTTTTAACTGCATTGGATTTGCGTGAGTTATCGAATAGTGAATCTACAGCCTCCTGAAGCATCCTCTTCTCATTCCTGAGAATAACCTCCGGAGCCTTAATCTCGATAAGTCTCTTCAAACGGTTGTTGCGGATGATTACTCTGCGATAAAGGTCGTTAAGGTCGGATGTTGCAAATCTACCTCCATCCAATGGAACCAAAGGGCGAAGTTCAGGGGGAATCACAGGGATGACTTTCATAATCATCCATTCAGGATTATTTATCTCCCTTGATTCGCGGAAGGCCTCTACTACACTGAGTCTCTTTAAGGCATCTGCTTTTCTTTGCTGCGATGTTTCAGTTTCAGTCTTGTGTCTGAGTTCATAAGAGAGTTCGTCGAGGTTTATTCTGGCCAACATCTTATAAATTGCATCGGCACCCATTCCTGCAAGGAATTTGTTTGGATCCATATCGTCCAGCAACTGGTTCTCTCTTGGAAGCGACTCAAGGATATTAAGATACTCGTCTTCTGTAAGGAAGTCATTTGTCTTAATTCCTTCTTTCTCTTTTATTCCCGGTTGTATCACAACATAACGCTCATAATAGATAATACCCTCCAGCTTTTTGGAAGGGATACCCAGAAGATACCCTATCTTGTTAGGAGTTGAGCGAAAGTACCAGATATGTGCAACCGGTACAGTAAGGTTTATATGACCCATTCTCTCGCGACGTACCTTTTTCTCAGTTACTTCAACACCGCATCGGTCACAAATAATTCCACGATAACGGATTCTCTTGTATTTTCCGCAATGACATTCATAGTCCTTGTAAGGACCAAAAATCCGCTCGCAGAAGAGACCATCTCTCTCTGGTTTATAGGTACGATAGTTTACTGTTTCTGGCTTTAAGACTTCACCTGAGGATTTCTCAAGGATCTCTTCCGGCGAAGCTAAGCCTATAGTAATTTGGTTGAAATTGCTTTTAACCTTAATCTCTTTTTTGAAAGACATATTATTGTGTTATCAAATTTTCAAATACTATTAACAAATTAGTCCAGTGTAACGCTGAGCCCGAGACCACGCAGTTCATGCAGCAACACGTTCAATGACTCCGGTATGCCAGGTGTCGGCATAGGGTCGCCCTTTACAATTGCTTCATAAGCTCTTGATCTTCCAACTACGTCGTCAGACTTGATAGTAAGGATCTCCTGAAGGATATTGGCAGCACCAAATGCTTCAAGTGCCCATACCTCCATCTCTCCGAATCTCTGACCGCCAAACTGTGCTTTACCACCAAGCGGTTGTTGAGTTATAAGAGAGTAAGGACCAATTGAACGGGCGTGCATCTTGTCATCAACCATGTGTCCGAGTTTAAGCATGTAGATCACACCTACAGTTGCAGGTTGGTCAAACAGTTCTCCTGTTCCGCCGTCCCTAAGGTATGATTTACCAAACCTTGGAACTCCTGCCTTGATGGTGAAGTCACAGATCTCGTCCAGAGTGGCTCCGTCAAAGATAGGAGTGCTGAAACGTTGACCAAGTTCTACTCCGGCCCAACCTAGAACAGTTTCGTATATCTGACCAAGGTTCATACGGGAAGGTACACCAAGTGGGTTAAGAACGATATCTACAGTTGTACCGTCTTCAAGAAACGGCATATCCTCGTCTCTTACAACTTTGGCTACAATACCTTTGTTTCCGTGACGTCCTGCCATTTTATCTCCAACCTTGATCTTCCTTTTTTTAGCAACATATACCTTAGCCAATTGCATTATACCTGTTGGCAGTTCGTCACCAATTGTAAGATTGTACTTGATTCTCTTAAGCTCGGCATCATACTCCTTATGAGCAATAAGATAATTGTTTATCAGTTGCTTTATAAGGTTGTTAGTATTTTTGTCTGCTGTCCATTTGACAGGATTGATGTTTTCATAATCAATCTTTTCAATTACATCATATTTGAAATCAGCATTTTTGCCAATGATTTCAACGCCATAAAGGTCACTTATACCCTGAGAAGCTTTGCCTTCAAGAATTGAGAAGAGTCTTTCGAGGAAGTTCTGACGAAGAATGGCTGCTTTTCTGTTAAAGCTCTCTTCTGCGTGTTGTATCTGATTTTTTGAAACAGATTTCCCTTTTTTGTTGTTCTCTTTAGCTACTCTTGAGAATAGTCTCTTATCTATTATGGTTCCTCTCAACGATGGAGATGCCTTTAGAGAAGCGTCCTTTACATCACCGGCTTTATCACCAAAGATGGCCCTGAGCAGTTTCTCTTCCGGAGAAGGGTCACTTTCGCCTTTAGGGGTGATCTTACCGATAAGGATATCACCGGGTTCGATGTTTGCACCTATTCTTATGATACCGTTTTCGTCAAGATCCTTGGTAGCCTCTTCACTTACATTAGGAATATCAGATGTAAGTTCCTCCATACCACGTTTGGTATCGCGGACCTCCATTATATATTCGTCTACATGTATAGAAGTAAACACATCCTCTCTTAAAAGCCTTTCAGACAAAACTATTGCATCTTCAAAGTTATATCCCTTCCATGGCATGAATGCCACTTTAAGATTGCGTCCCAGAGCTAGTTCTCCATTCTGAGTTGCGTATCCGTCTGTCATTATCTGACCGGCAAAAACTTTTTCTCCCTTTCTTACAATTGGCTTAAGGGTTATTGATGTGTTCTGATTTGTCTTTCTGTAAAGAGGAAGCTTATAAACTGTTATTTCAGGTTCAAAACTTACAAATCTTTCGCTCTCTGTCTGTTCGTACCTAACGTGTATCTCACGTGCATCAACATATACAATCTCACCCTTGCCTCTGGCATTGATCTGGGTTCTCGAGTCTTTTACAACCGGTCCCTCAAGGCCTGTTCCTACTATAGGTGCTTCAGGTTTGATCAGCGGAACAGCTTGGCGCATCATGTTTGATCCCATCAGGGCACGGTTTGCGTCGTCATGTTCAAGGAAAGGAATGAGTGATGCTGCTATTGAAGCAATCTGGTTAGGCGATACGTCAACCAGGTTTACATCCTCCTTGCCCACTACAGGATAGTCAGCTTCAAAACGGCATTTGATCCTCTCGTCGGTCATGTTCCCGTTCTCGTCTATATGTACGTTTGCCTGAGCTACCATCTTCTCCTCTTCCTCCTCTGCGCTCATGTAGACGCAACCCTTGACAGTCATGTCCACAACACCGTTTTCTACCTTGCGGTATGGGGTCTCAATGAACCCAAGGTCGTTGATTTTTGCATAAACACAAAGAGACGATATAAGTCCGATGTTTGGTCCTTCAGGAGTCTCAATGGGACACAGACGTCCATAGTGAGTATAGTGAACGTCACGAACCTCAAAACCAGCTCTGTCTCTGGAAAGACCGCCTGGTCCCAAAGCAGAAAGACGACGCTTGTGTGTCATCTCTGCAAGAGGATTGGTCTGGTCCATAAACTGCGACAGCTGACTTGTACCGAAAAACGAGTTGATTACAGAAGATAGAGTCTTTGCATTAATAAGGTCGATAGGAGTGAAGACCTCATTGTCCCTTACATTCATTCTCTCCCTTATGGTACGTGCCATGCGGGAAAGTCCTACACTGAACTGATTTGCAAGTTGTTCGCCTACTGTCCTGATACGGCGGTTACTCAAGTGGTCAATATCGTCAACAGTAGCTTTTGAATTGATTAGCTGAATCAGGTAACGTATTATCTCAATAATATCTGCTTTAGTAAGTACCCGGGTCTCGTCGGATGTGGTAAGATTGAGTTTGTGATTCAACCGGTATCTTCCAACTTGTCCAAGGTCATACCTCTTGTCAGAGAAGAATAGCTTGTCTATTACATCTCTTGCAGTGGCCTCATCTGGTGGTTCAGAGTTACGAAGCTGTCTGTATGTGTAGAATACGGCTTCTTTCTCAGAGTTACACTGGTCTTTCTGTAATGTATTATGTATAATGGCGAAATCACTTATGTTAGCTTCCTCCTTATGAACAAGGATTGTGCTGACACCCGATTCCAGAATAATATCCAGGTGGTGCTCATCGAGGACTGTTTCACGGTCCAGAACGATTTCGTTTCTCTCTATGTAAACAACCTCTCCAGTATCCTCGTCTACGAAATCTTCGTTCCATGTTTTCAACACTCTGGCAGCAAGTTTGCTTCCCAGGCATTTCTTAATGTTGGCCTTAGTTACTTTTATCTCGTTGGCAAGGCCAAAAATGTCAAGGATATCCTTGTCACTTTCATAACCGATTGCTCTGAGCAATGTTGTAACAGGTAACTTTTTCTTTCTGTCGATATATGCATACATCACATTGTTGATGTCTGTTGCAAATTCGATCCACGATCCCTTGAATGGGATAATTCGTGCTGAATATAGTTTGGTTCCATTTGCGTGCACACTCTGTCCGAAGAATACACCAGGTGAACGGTGTAATTGTGACACTACAATTCTTTCTGAACCATTGATTACAAATGTACCTCTTGGGGTCATGTATGGGATTGTCCCGAGGTAAACATCCTGAATAACCGTATCGAAATCTTCATGTTCCGGGTCTGTACAGAACAACTTGAGTTTTGCTTTAAGAGGAACGCTATAAGTTAAACCTCTTTCCAAACACTCCTCGATCGAATAACGAGGGGGGTCAATAAAATAGTCAATAAACTCAAGAACAAAATTATTACGGGTATCTGTAATAGGGAAGATTTCCTGAAAAACCTTGAAAAGGCCTTCGTTCTTACGATTCTCCGGAGTAGTTTCAAGTTGGAAGAAATCCTTGAAAGACTTCAGCTGCACCTCTAAGAAATCTGGATAATCCAGGAGGGCTTTGGAAGTCGCGAATGTAATCCGCTGATTATTTGTTTTTTGCGACATTGTTTGTGGATTGGTTGAAAATATTCTAAAATAACGACAAAAAGGCTTAGAGCCTTAAATGGCTCTAAACCTGATAGTGTGCCCGATTAACGGGATTTTGGAGTTATTTAACTTCAACTTCTCCGCCTGCCTCTTCTAATTGAGCTTTTACTTGTTCAGCTTCTGCTTTTGAAACTTTTTCCTTGATAGCCTTAGGGGCTTGATCAACCAGGTCTTTAGCCTCTTTCAACCCTAAACCTGTAATTTCTTTTACAGCTTTAACGATTTGTAGTTTAGCCTGACCAGCTGAAATAAGGATAACATCGAACTGAGTCTGTTCTACTTCAACAGCTGCAGCAGCAGCCGCCGGAGCAGCAACAGCTACGGCAGCTGCTGCAGGTTCAATTCCATATTCATCTTTAAGGATTTTTGCCAATTCTTGTACATCTTTTACAGACAGGTTAACTAATTCTTCTGCAAATTTTTTGATATCTGCCATGGTTATAAATTTTTAAAACGTTTAAAATTCTTTTATTCTTTTTCTGATAGGGTCTTTACAATACCTGCTATCTTACCACCTGCATTTGATTGAAGCGCAGAGATAACATTTTGTGCAGGAGATTGAAGAAGACCGATAATGTCACCGATAAGTTCTTCGCGTGATTTAATGGATACCAATGCGTCAAGCTGATTTTCACCAACATATGCGCATTCTTGTACCAAGGCTCCTTTCAGGACTGGTTTGCCATTTTTCTTGCCAAACTCCTGAATCAGTTTTGCAGGGGCACTTGCTGCCTCTGTGAACATAACTGCGGTAGGACCTTCGAGTACAGGGAATAGTAACTCAGCGTCAGTCAAGGCCATTTTTTCCAAAGCTTTACGAAGAAGGGTGTTTTTAACAACAACCAGCTTTATCTGCTTTTCAAAGCAAGCACGACGTAATTTTGCTGTTTTATCTGCATTCAAGCCAGATATATCAGTTAAATAGAAATTAGGTGTTTGCTCTAATTGTGCTGCCAGACTCTCAATAATTTGTTTTTTTTCCTCTTTTTTCATAAAACATATTTATTATTCAGCAGCACTTATAGTCTTGCTATCGATATTTATACCAGGGCTCATTGTAGAGGACAAAAAGATGCTCCTTACATAAGTTCCCTTCAATGCCTGAGGTTTTAATTTGACAACTGTATTCAGGAATTCTATCGCATTCTCAGTAAGAGAAGAAGATGGGAATGAAACCTTACCTATACTTGCATGTACAATACCTTGTTTGTCTACCTTAAAGTCAATCTTACCGGCTTTTACCTCGGTGACAGCTTTTCCGACATCCATGGTAACAGTACCAGTCTTAGGGTTTGGCATCAAGCCACGTGGACCGAGGATACGACCAATAGCACCTATTTTAGCCATCACCGATGGGGTGCAAATGATTACATCTATATCTGTCCAGCCATTCTTGATTTTATCAATATAGTCGTCAAGTCCGACCATGTCAGCACCAGCTTCTGTAGCCTCTGCTTCCTTGTCCGGAGTACATAGTACCAATACACGAACTGTCTTGCCTGTTCCATGAGGAAGAGTCACGACGCCGCGTACCATCTGGTTCGCCTTACGAGGGTCTACTCCTAAACGGACAGCAATATCAACCGAAGCATCAAATTTGGTGAAAGAGAGTTCTTTTACCAAATCACAAGCCTCAGCCAACTTATACTGTTTAGAAGGGTCTACCTTTGCGTATACTACTTTTTGATTTTTTGTTAGCTTACTCATTTTCGCAGGATTTATTAGTTAACATCGTCGGGAAATGCTCCGGAAACAGTAATACCCATACTTCTTGCTGTACCCGCAACCATAGACATGGCCGACTTAAGGGTAAAAGCGTTCATATCGGGCATTTTATCTGTTGCTATAGCACGGATTTGTTCCCAAGTGACAGAGCCTACCTTTTTTCTGTTAGGTTCGGCAGATCCTGACTGGATCTTCGCAGCTTCTTTCAACTGTACGGCAACGGGGGGTTGTTTTACGATAAATATAAAAGACTTATCGCTGTAAACAGTGATAATGACCGGTAATATCTTACCTGCCTTATCTTGGGTGCGAGCGTTGAACTGCTTGCAAAAATCCATTATGTTTACACCCTTCGAACCCAAAGCGGGCCCTACCGGTGGTGAGGGATTAGCTGCGCCGCCTTTAATCTGCAATTTAATGAGAGCGGCAACTTCTTTAGCCATAATGTTTATTGTTTATTCTTTTACTACTTGAACAAAATTTAACTCCAAAAGAGTTTTCCTTCCAAAAATTTTCACCATAACCTTCAGCTTTTTCTTGTCTTCGATTATCTCTTCAACAGTTCCGTCGAAACCGTTGAAAGGACCATCTATAACCTTCACTGCTTCTCCTGTGATGAAAGGAGTGATATTCTCTTCCTCCATATCTACAAGCTCGTCTACGCGTCCTAAAATGCGGTTGACTTCAGACACACGAAGTGGAACAGGTTCTTTGTCTTTTCCAGCTTTTTCTGTCAGAAAGCCTGAAACATGGGGCAGGTTCCTTATGAGATGCTGTATCTCTCCGGTCAGCGCAGCTTCTATGAGAATGTAGCCTGGATAGAAAATTCTCTCCATACTCACTTTCTTACCATTTTTTACCTGGTAAATTTTCTCTGTGGGAATTAGAACCTGGGAAACATAGTCCTGGAGATTCAATCTCTTGATCTCGTTTTCTATGTACTCTTTAGCCTTTTTCTCCTTTCCACCGGCAGCTCTGATGACATACCATTTTTTGGAAATTTCACTCATAAGTTTAGTACAACATCTTGTAAATAAAAGTCATAATGTTTCTGAAACCAAGGTCCATAGCAAAAATGACTAAAGCAAAAATAAGCGAAGCTATCATAACAACGATAGCTGAACCCTGCAGTTGGCTCCATGAAGGCCAACTAACTTTTTTTACCAGTTCAATGTACGATTCTTGAAGATACAACTTAATCTTGTTCATTTTTTTTTGATTATCGTCTGAAACAAAGGAAGCAATTTCTGTCTCATCCGGATTATTTACTACTGGATCGTAACCCCCAGTATTGCAGGGGCAGAGAGATTCGAACTCCCATCAACGGTTTTGGAGACCGCTATTCTACCCTTGAACTATGCCCCTAAAATATCAAGTCAGCCACTCCCGTGGGGTTGACTGACTTGTTGTAATTTAGTCTAGGATCTCAGTTACCTGACCTGCTCCAACTGTACGGCCACCTTCGCGGATTGCAAAACGCAAACCTTGGTTGATAGCTACAGGATAGATCAGTTCAACTGTAATTGTAACGTTATCACCCGGCATAACCATCTCTGTTCCTTCCGGAAGCATGATCTCACCAGTAATATCCAGTGTACGGATAAAGAACTGAGGACGATACCTGTTGTGGAAAGGAGTGTGACGGCCACCTTCGTCTTTCTTAAGAACGTAGATCTCAGCCTTGAACATCTTATGAGGAGTGATTGTTCCTGGTTTGGCAATAACCTGACCACGTTTGATATCTTTTTTGTCAATACCGCGAAGAAGCAAACCAACGTTATCACCTGCTTCACCTCTGTCAAGAATCTTACGGAACATCTCAACACCTGTAACAACAGATTTTCTTGGTTCTTCGCCAAGACCGATAACCTGAATTTCTTCACCTGTCTTGATAACACCTGTTTCAATACGACCAGTTGCAACTGTACCACGACCAGTGATCGAGAATACGTCCTCAACAGGCATAAGGAAAGGTTTTTCGTTTTCACGAGGAGGAATTGGAATAAATGAGTCAACAGCATCCATAAGTTCCATAACCTTAGCTTCCCACTGAGGGTCACCGTTAAGTGCACCAAGTGCAGAACCGCGGATTACTGGTGCATTGTCACCATCATATTTATAGAATGTAAGAAGTTCGCGTACTTCCATTTCAACAAGGTCAATCATCTCAGGATCATCAACAATGTCAACTTTGTTAAGAAATACAACAATCTTAGGAACGTTTACCTGACGGGCAAGAAGAATGTGCTCACGTGTCTGGGGCATTGGACCATCAGTTGCAGCTACCACAATAATAGCGCCGTCCATCTGAGCAGCACCTGTAACCATGTTTTTAACATAGTCGGCGTGTCCCGGACAGTCTACGTGTGCGTAGTGACGTGTTGCTGTAGAGTATTCAATGTGTGCAGTGTTGATAGTTATACCACGCTCTTTTTCTTCAGGAGCGTTGTCGATAGAATCAAATGTACGGATCTCAGAAAGACCTTTACGTGCTAAAACCATTGTGATAGCAGCAGTCAAGGTAGTCTTGCCATGGTCAACGTGACCGATGGTTCCGATGTTTACGTGCGGCTTGTCCCTTTTGTAAGTTTCTTTTGCCATAATAATAGAATTTAATTTATAATGAATTTATTACACACTTGTAGAGCCGGTGATGGGAATTGAACCCATGGCCTCTTCCTTACCAAGGAAGCGCTCTACCTCTGAGCTACACTGGCTTACTAAGAGCGGAAGACGAGGTTCGAACTCGCGACCCTCAGCTTGGAAGGCTGATGCTCTACCAACTGAGCTACTTCCGCAATAAAAAAATAGTGGGGAGAGCAGGATTCGAACCTACGAAGGCGTAAGCCAGCAGATTTACAGTCTGCCCCAGTTGGCCACTTTGGTATCTCCCCATTATTACATTTCCTCAAAAAACTTAGAGCCGATGGAGGGATTCGAACCCCCGACCAGCTGATTACAAATCAGCTGCTCTGGCCAACTGAGCTACATCGGCATTGTTGCCTAACCCCTTTTTCAATTAAGGGACTGCAAAGATATAGGTTTTTGCTTAAACTCCAAAAAAAATTATCAAATAATCGAAAAATGTCTACATAAATACCATAAGTCCTATTCTGTAAGCGAAAAACCCTGATATCCAGGCAACTGCAATAGTAGAAAAAATTGACAGCAATGCCCATTTCCACGTATTTGTCTCCTTCCTTATTGTATATGCCGTAGCAACACATGGCATGTATAAAAGAGCAAATATCATAAAAGACAAAGCATTTGCTTTGTTGAAGACCTTCTCTTCCTTTATCCTGCTCATTAATGATGTATTTGCCCTGACTTTTGCGTGTCGTTCATCTTCTGTATGGTATACTACGCCTAATGTGCTTATTATAAATTCTTTTGCGGTTATTCCTGTTACGAGGCTCACGCTCATCTTCCAGTCGAAACCTAGGGGAGCCATTGTTGGCTGGACAACCTTTCCGAATTGTTCCAGATATGAAACGCGATTAACGTCCGGATTATTCTTATCCTTAAGCGGGAAGTAATCGAGAGCCCATACTATAATTACTGCAAGCAGAACAACAGTGCCTATTTTTTTTATGTATTGCCAGGCTGCATCCCACATATTCTTTACTGAGCCTTTCAAAGAGGGTTTTCTGTACAGAGGAAGTGGTATTTCGTAGTCTTTTATACCAAAGTTGAAAAATATTTTTTTAAATATTATAGCCATCAGTATACCTGTCAAGATACCCCCGAAGTAGAGAAGGCTTAGTGCGAGAACCTGATTTTGCGGGAAAAAGATACCTGAAAAAAGAAGAAAAGTAGGTATCCTGGCACTGCAGGGTATATATGGTATCATGAGCATTGTAAGTATCCTGTCGGATTTTCTCTTTATTGTCCTTGTTGCCATAATTGCAGGAACGTTACAGCCAAAACCCATTAGTAACGGTATGAAGGAGCTTCCGTGCAAACCAATCCGGTGCATATATTTGTCCATTATGGTAGCAGCTCTGGGAAGATACTCGGTCTCTTGCAGGAGCGAAAGGAAGAAGAACAAGATTAGGATATTGGGTAGAAAAGCAAGAACGCTGCCTACTCCCATTATAACCCCCTGACTCAGAAAATCGTTGATCCACCCTGCGGATAGGTTGTTGTGGATCAATACTGCGCCACTATCCATGAGCCATTCAATTCCTGCCTGAGGATATGCCCCAAGGCGAAAAGTGCAGAAAAAGATAAACCAGATTATGAAAATGAAAATAATAAGCCCCCAGAAAGGATGCGTGAACAAAGAATCAAGCTTTTTTGTATCATGATCTGAAATTCTTCTTTTGTGTTTGGTCTCCTTATGGTACCTGAACTCTTTGAAGTTCCTTATCTCTGTATTTTTATGATTCTTGTGCGACATTCAGGATAGTTTTGTAAATACTGTTCTCATCATATCCGCACTCGGCTTGCAACTCCGGAATGGTTCCTTGTTCGATGAACCTGTCAGGAACGCCGAGGCCTATTACCCTGACAGCAAGGGCTCCGGCTGCTACGTACTCGCTCACTGCAGAAAAGAGCCCTCCAATGACAGATGCATCTTCTACGGTAATAATGATTTTGCATTTTTCTGTTGCATTTTTAAGTGCGTCATTATCTATAGGTTTTATAAAACGCATATCATAATGCATTGCAGATATGCCAATATTGTTTGCTCTGCGTACAGCTTCAGCTGCCTTGTTTCCGATTGTACCTATACTAAGTACGGCAATATATACCCCGTCTGTCAGAAGAGTGGCTTTCCCAATTTCCGTCATCTTGAATTCACCCTTCCAGTCCAGCCCTTCGCCATATCCTCTCGGATATCTTATTACAGTGGACCCATATTCCGGAAACTGAGCCGAATAGAGCAAGTTTCTCAGTTCTGTCTCATTGATAGGTGCAGATATGGTAAGATTAGGGATACACCTGAAATAGGAGAGGTCGAATACTCCATGGTGAGTGGCTCCATCCTCGCCAACCAGTCCGCCTCTGTCCAGACAAAATATTACTTTTAGATTTTGAAGGGCCACATCGTGGATGACACAATCATATGCCCTTTGCATAAAGCTTGAATATATATTGCAGTAGGGGAGAAAGCCCTGCGATGCAAGACCTGCGGAAAATGTAACAGCATGCTGCTCGGCTATTCCTACATCAAATGATCTTTTAGGTAGCTCCTTCATTATTATATTCATAGAACAGCCCGAAGGCATAGCAGGAGTTATACCGATGATTTTAGGATTCACTTTGGCAAGCTCTAAAAGTGTCTCTCCGAAAACATCCTGGTATTTTGTTCTCGTCTCTTGTTGGTCTGCACTCTTCTTACCTGTGATTTTATCGAATGTTCCGGGTGCGTGCCAGCCAATCTGATCCAACTCTGCAGGTTTGAATCCTTTTCCTTTTTTTGTAACAATGTGAAGCAGTTTTGGACCCTTTATCTCTTTAAGACTTGAGAGAGTTGTGATAAGCTGCCCAAGATCATTACCGTCAATTGCGCCGAAATACCTGAATCCCAAGGACTCAAATATGGAACCACTTTTAAATATGGCAGCCTTTGTACTGAACACAAACTTCTGGATTATGCTCCTGAGCCATTTTGAACCGATAGTTTCCCAGATTTTGTTTTTGAACCTGTTATATGACTGTGATGTTGTTAGACGCAAAAGATAGTTGTGCATTGCCCCGACGTTTGGATCAATTGAAATCTGGTTGTCGTTTAGAATGACCAGAATATCTGACTTGAGGGCACCTGCATTGTTAAGTCCCTCATAAGCCAACCCTCCTGTTAGTGCCCCATCACCAATTATTGCTATTATTTTATCTTTTTTCCCCTGCAGATGAGATGCTACTGATATTCCCAGTGCCGCAGAAATTGAGGTAGATGAGTGCCCGACGCCAAATGCATCATAAGGACTCTCAGATATTTTTGGGAATCCGCTTATTCCCTGATATTTACGATTATTGACAAACTGATCTCTCCTACCTGTAATAATTTTGTGGGAGTATGCCTGGTGACCGACATCCCAAATTAGCTTATCATTTGGTGTGTTGTATACATAATGCAAGGCCACCGTCAGTTCTACTGTGCCCAGACTTGCTCCAATATGACCGGGATTATGTGCGCAACATTCAATGATATATTCTCTTAATTCGGTGCATACCTTTTGTAGGTCATTATTGTTCAAGTCTTTGAGATCTGCGGGACTATTAATTTTATTAAGAATTTCCACTTTTAAGTTCTCTAAATTTAAAACGCGGCAAGTTACAACATATTTGCCATATGGCAGAATTTAAATTTTATTTTGCCATTTGAAGAAAATACCATATTTTGCTGACCTTTTATAACAAATAATCACTTAAAATAGTTTAACTGTGGAAAAAAAATTACTACTGCTAAGAGATAGGGCCGGAGTCCGTTGGACGGTACTTATCTTGCTGGCATCGATGATGTTCTTTGCGTATATGTTCGTGGATGTCTTATCACCGCTGCAAAGCCTGTTGGAAACAGGTAGGGGTTGGACACCTAATACTTACGGAACATTTGCGAGTTCAGAGTATTTCTTGAATGTTTTTGCTCTCTTCCTGATTTTTGCCGGGGTAATCCTTGACAAGATAGGCGTTCGTGCAACAGCTCTAGTGTCCGGAATCATTATGGTTACAGGTGCTGCCATTAAGTTCTATGCAGTAAGTCCTGCTTTTGCAGGAACAGGCCTTGAGCTTTGGCTTAACACATGGTGGACATCGTTCCCTGCATCGGCAAAGCTGGCATCTCTTGGTTTTATGATATTTGGCTGTGGAGTAGAAATGGCGGGTATCACGGTTTCTAAAGGAATTGTTAAGTGGTTTAAAGATAAAGAACTGGCTCTGGCCATGGGTATAGAGATGGCTATCGCTCGTCTTGGAGTGTTTGCAGTTTTCAGGATATCTCCAAGAATTGCAGATTACTACGGGGATATCAGCAAACCGGTGTTATTTGTTCTTATTTTATTGTTTATTGGTTTAATCTGCTTTATGACATACTATTTCTTTGACAAGAAGCTGGAGAAGCAACTTGGAGAGAGAGGGGATGAGCCTGAAGAACCATTCAAGCTGGGAGATTTAGGCATACTATTTACAAGCAAGACTTTCCTGATTGTATCGGGACTTTGTGTCTTATATTATTCTGCAATTTTCCCATTCCAGAAGTTTGCTGCAAACATGCTTGAGTGCCGTTTAAATATAAGCAATACAGAGGCAAGCGACATATTTTCATACTTCCCTATTGGAGCTATGATTCTTACACCTCTCCTGGGTGCTTACCTCGACCGCAAGGGAAAAGCAGCAACCATGCTAATCCTTGGCTCCTTGCTTATGATTGCATGTCATATGATTTTTGCTTTGGTTCCTGCTGCTTATTTCACTGAAGTTGTAGCATATTCTGCCATAGTTATTCTTGGTGTGAGTTTCTCATTGGTTCCTGCTGCTCTTTGGCCATCTGTCCCTAAGCTGGTTGAAAACCGCTATCTTGGTTCTGCATATTCGGTTGTTTTCTGGATTCAGAATATTGGCTTGATGTTGTTCCCTATGTTGATAGGATGGTCGTTGACAGTTACAAACAAAGAAGTAGCTAATCCTATGGAGTATGACTATACTGTCCCTATGTTAATATTTGCTTCTTTGGGCGTTTTGGCATTCGTGCTTGGTATATGGCTCAAGGCAGAAGATAAAAAGAAGGGTTACGGTTTGGAACTCCCAAATATCAAGAAGTAATCTCAGATAATATATAAACTATGAATTCAGCTTTAAAATTACTGAAAAACTCAAGAAGTGCACGGTGGATAGTGCTGATTAGCCTCTCTTTGCCGATGTTCGCTTCTTACTTCTTTGACGACTTCTTTAGTGGAATCGGTCATATCTTTAATAATCCTCAAAATCTCGATCTTGCATGGAACCTTAGTGATTATGGCCTGTATGGAGGTGCTTACTCACTTCTGTGTGTATGGGGAGGTCTTGTAATTTGTGGTATGTTGCTGGACAAATGGGGAGTCAGGTTTACAGGCTCTCTATTTGTAGGGTTAATGGTTATAGGGTCAATTATTGTTATTTATGCAATATCGGAAACATTTGCACACAGCGGTTTGTATCTTTTGTTGGCTAAAGCATTCAATAAACCCTCCCTGGCGCTGGCATATGCAGGATGTGCAATTTTCGGTCTGGGCAGTGAAATTGCCGGCGTAGCCGTAACACGTTCTATAGCAAAATGGTTCAAAGGTAAGGAGATGGCTCTGGCAATGGGGCTCCAGCTTGCTTTTGCACGTATGGGTACTGCCACGGCTCTTATTGTTGTTCCTAGGATAGTTAACCTTGATCAGGCATACATTCCGTTCTCAGAAACCAGCAAACCTGCTCTTGTGGCCTTAATTCTCATGTGTGTTGCCTTAGTGTTATGGTCTATGTTTGTTTTCATGGACAGTAAGTACGACAGACAGAATGCAGAAGAGGACAGGAAGAATGATGTTGTTAAGGAGAAGGAGGAGAAATTCAAGTTTTCAGATATTTTACGGATTCTGGGTAACAAGCAATTCATCCTTATCTCTTTGCTTTGTGTGTTCTTCTATTGTTGTATAATATCATTCAGACGGTTTGCAACTACAATAATCATCCCTCGTTTTGGAATAGAAGGTGAAGTGGCATCTCTTATGGTATCATTGATTCCTTTCGCAACCATGATCTTTACTCCGCTTTTCGGTTCACTCATAGATTCAAAGGGAAAGGCGAGCAGCTTTATGATCCTGGGTTCGTTTTTGGTACTAATATCACATCTAATTATTGGTTTTGCTCCGGGCATTGAGTTTTTCGGATATCTTGGAGTAGCTATTCTGGGTATTGGTTATTCATTGGTTCCGGCTGCGATGTGGCCTACCGTTCCAAAAATTATTCCGGAAAAGAATCTGGGTACTGCCTATTCGCTTATTTACTGGATACAGAATATGGGAATGCTGGTTGTGCCGATATTTGTCGGGATAATCATAACTAAGACTACTGAGTCAATTCCAGATAAGGGTGCTGCAAGCCTGCAATCGGCAGTCAACGCAGAGTACTTCTTTGTTGCTCTTTCATTAGTGGCGATTGCTATTGCATTTATGTTGCGCAGATCATCACTGCAGAATCCGCAACTTATGATTGATTTGCCAAACAAACGAAAGAAATAATTTAACTAAGAGGGGCTGTCTAAAAAAAAATGGCAGCCTTTTTTATTTTTTACGGTTACCTGTATCAGCACGGAAAATCCTCCCCACCTGACGGTGGGTCCCCTCCCTATTCGGGAGCCAATGTTTTCCTTTGCTGATACAGGTAACCGTTTAAGAGAACAATAAAAAAGGCCAATTAAAATCGTTTTAGTTGGCCCCTTTTACTTTCGTTATACTTTCTTTATCGTATTATTGTTTGTTCCCTGTCGGGGCCGAGCGAGATGATATTGATCGGTATACCGGTCTCCTTTTCTATGAAGCGGACATATGTCATGAATTCATAAGGCAGGTCGTCCTCTTTTGTGATTTTTGTGAGGTCTCTTTTCCATCCTTTGAACTCTTTGTATATTGGTTCAATTTCTGCAAAGGTATCGTAGGGTACCTGATCTGTTTTCTTGCCGTCAATTTTATACGAGACAGCTATCTTTATAATATCCAATGTATCCATAACGTCAGCCTTCATCATAATCAACTGGTTTACACCGTTAATCATAACTGCATATTTAAGAGCGACAAGATCTAACCAGCCGGTTCTCCTTGGTCTGCCTGTAGTGGCTCCAAATTCGAAACCGAGTTTACGAAGGTTCTCTCCTGTCTCGTCATTAAGCTCGGTAGGAAAAGGACCACTGCCAACTCTGGTACAATATGCCTTGAAGATTCCGGATACTGTTCCTATACTTGAAGGGGAGATACCAAGACCGGTACATGCCCCTGCACAGGTTGTGGTTGATGATGTTACAAATGGGTATGAGCCAAAGTCTACATCAAGCATGGAGCCCTGGGCACCCTCTGCAAGAACACGTTTGTTCTCATCCAGCATGTGATTTATCGCATATTCTCCGTCAATTAGTGTGAATTGCTTAAGGAAATCTATTGACTCCAACCATTGAGATTCATTCTCGTCAATGTCGCAAGGGTAATCAAATTGTTTGAGAAAGCTTATATGCTTGTTTTTTAGGGCATAGAACCTTTCTGTGAAGTTAGGAGAGAGAATGTCACCAACCCTGACTCCATTCCTTCCTGTTTTGTCCATATATGTAGGTCCTATTCCTTTTAAAGTCGATCCTATCTTTGAGGCACCTTTTGAGGCCTCTGAGGCAGCATCAATGATTCTGTGTGTTGGTAATATAAGGTGTGCCTTTTTAGAGATAAGCAGGCGCTCCTTGACCGGTACTCCCATCTCCAGCAGTTTGTTACACTCTTCCATAAATATTACAGGGTCTAACACAACGCCATTACCAATGATATTTTGTGTGTTTTTTCTGAAAATTCCTGAAGGAATTGAATGAAGAACAAATTTTTTATCTTCGAACTGTAGCGAATGGCCGGCATTTGGCCCACCCTGAAAACGTGCAATAACCGGATATCCTTTGGCAAGAACATCTACAATCTTTCCTTTCCCCTCATCTCCCCATTGGAGTCCTAGAATAACATCAACTTTCATAATTATATTTAAAATTTATTAAAAAGGCAGATCGTCTGGTAAATCCTCTCCATAAGATTCTGCCGGTGCCACAATTTGCTGAATGGTCCGGGGAGCAGGCTGTGATTCCTGTTTTTTGCCCAGTAATTGAATGGAGTCGGCAAGAATCTCCACTGAATACCTTTTCTGACCCTCTTTGTCCACCCAGTTG
The DNA here is from genome assembly GCA_001769195.1 of Bacteroidetes bacterium GWF2_40_14. Classification (GTDB taxonomy): domain Bacteria; phylum Bacteroidota; class Bacteroidia; order Bacteroidales; family UBA932; genus Bact-08. The sequence goes on from MEOK01000019.1 coordinate 68,039, forward strand.
TTCGTTTTTATTCTCCCTTCAACAAAGAGTTGGGATCCCTTTTTTACATACTTTTCCACTCTCTCTGCAAGTGCTCTCCAGCATACTATGTTATGCCATTCTGTCTGCTCCTGCCACTCTCCGTTTTTATCTTTATAGCGCTCTGTTGTAGCGAGAGCAAGGCTGGCGACGACAGAGTCATTTTCAAGATGGCGAATCTCAGGGTCTTTACCAACATTACCAATCAACATTACCTTATTCAGCGACATAACACGTTCTTATTTGGTATCTACAAAGATAAAAAACTTTAAATATTATCTAACATTAATCGCATTGAATCAACATTGGGAGAGGTGGATGTAAACAACTGAAATGACTGTACCGCTTGGTTTAATAGCCAATATTTACCCGATATATATTTTGCATTGCATAGATTTTCTACTTCCGATAACTGAGGTGATTTGTAGTTGGCCTCAAAAACAATTTTTCCGGTAAAATCAATTTTATTAAGAATATCTAGTGATAAGGAAAGTGTGTTTATGAAAAGAGTGCAGTGCTTTATTTCGTTTTGCAGGTGTTCGATGCTTTTGTAATGAATTCCGGCAGAATCAGAAAAGAGCTTAGCCTTGCTTTCTGACCTGTTCACGATTGTAACACGGCATCCTTCTGCCTTGGCAGCCACCGCTGCGGCCCGTCCTGCTCCTCCACATCCCAGAACAACAACTTTGTCACCCTTGCATACATAACTCCCTATGCTCTCTTTTACACCGTAAAAATCTGTATTGTATGCCGATATCTGGTTCCCTTCTTTTAATATGAGATTCGACGCCCCGATAATGTCTGTTAGATGATCCCTCTTGTCTGCATATCTAAGGATATCTTCTTTATATGGGGTTGTTACATTCAATCCGTTAAAACCTTCATTGTGGAATCTCATTACAGCCTCTTCTACTGTTGCTGCAAAAAGCAGTTCGTATGAATGTACGGAACCTCGATAGGCTGCCCGGAAGAGGGCAGGACTCAGACTGTGGGAGATAGGGTCTCCAATTAAGGCAAATCGCATAAAAAATTATTCAATATTTAAAATCTCTCTGTCTGAGAGCTTCGAAACACAATATGGCGGTTGAAACCGAAACATTCAGCGAATCTATTGTACCGTTCATTGGAATTTTTATCCTGGCATCTGCTCTCTCTCTCCAAAATGGTTTCAACCCGTCTGACTCACTGCCCATGACAAGTGCTGTTGGGGAGGTCATGTCGGTTTTGTGATACCATCCGGCAGCCTGCAACTCAGCTGTTAATATTTTTAATCCGTTACTCTTTAACCATACATAACACTCATCCGATGTACAACTACATACCTGATTCGTGAAAATGCCACCTAGGCTAGACCTTATGACATTAGGATTAAAGAGATCTGTAAGAGGGTCACATATGATAACAGCATCCGCTTTTGCAGCATCTGCTGTTCTCAATATAGCTCCAAGGTTCCCGGGTTTCTCCACCGATTCCAGTACAATCACCAGAGGATTCTCCGATAGCTTTATATCATTTAGTTTAAGTTTTTTCTCCCGCACTATAGCAGTGACGCCTTCTGTTCCTCCTCTGTAAGCAATCTTTGAGTAAACATTTGAAGTGACTGAATAAAGATGGTTGCAAGTAATATTAGATGCAAGTTCTTGAGGATACTCATCAGAGAAGAAAAAGAGAGATTCTATTTCATAGCCGTTCCTTATACAAGCTTCCAACTCCCTTATTCCCTCAACAATAAACAAACCCTTCTCCCTGCGCTCTCTGGATTTCTCCTGAAGCTCAATAAGTTCCTTAATTTTTGGATTCTTTGTAGAAGAGAGGCTGTCTATAAACATATTATAAATTTTCGGGACGCATTTGAGGGAAGAAAAGCACATCCTGTATTGAAGGAGAGTTGGTCATAAACATTGTAAGCCTGTCTATGCCTATGCCCATACCCGATGTAGGAGGCATTCCGTATTCAAGTGCCCGTACGAAGTCCATGTCAATAAACATAGCCTCATCGTCACCCTTGTCCTTAAGTCTTATCTGGTCCTGGAACCTCTCCAACTGGTCGATAGGATCATTGAGCTCGCTGTAGGCATTGGCAAGTTCCTTTCCATTTACAAATAGTTCAAAACGCTCTGTAAGAGAAGGATTTGTCCTGTGCCGTTTGGTAAGAGGCGAAGTTTCTACCGGATAGTCTGTGATAAATGTAGGCTGAATAAGGTGGTGTTCGCAATACTCACCAAAAATTGCATCTATCATTTTTCCATAACCCATGCTTTTTGTTACTGGGACATTTATTTTCTCGCAGACAGACCTCAGTTCATCCTCGCTCATTCCGGCTACATCTACCTTTGCATACTCTTTTATGGCATCAAGCATAGGCAGTCTTCTGTAAGGGGCCTTGAACTCAATCTCCTTGTCACCTAATGTTAGTTGTGTTTTGTTGTGAAGAGCCACTGCTACGTTCTCTATCATCTTCTCAACAAATTCCATCATCCAGAAGTAGTCTTTATAAGCAACATAAATTTCAAGTACTGTGAATTCCGGGTTATGTGTCCTGTCCATTCCTTCATTCCGGAAATCCTTTGCAAACTCATAAACACCTGTAAAACCTCCAACTATAAGTCTCTTAAGATAAAGCTCGTTTGCAATGCGCAGGTATAACGGAATATCAAGTGCATTATGGTGTGATATAAATGGTCTCGCATTTGCTCCACCCGGAATAGGTTGAAGAATAGGAGTTTCAACTTCCAGATATTCATGATCATTAAAGAAGTTGCGCATGGTATTTATAATCTTGCTACGCTTAACGAATGTATCCCTTACTGCCGGATTAACTATTAGGTCGACATAGCGCATTCGATATCTTAGTTCAGGATCTGAAAAGGCATCATAAATCTGGTCTTCCTTCTCTTTGACAATTGGCAGCACCCTTAGTGACTTGCTTAGAACCTTCATCTCTTTTGCGTGTATGCTCAGTTCACCAGTCTGTGTAATAAATGCAAACCCCTTTATACCAATTATGTCCCCAATGTCAAGAAGCTTTTTAAACACAGTGTTGTAAAGTGTCTTATCCTCTCCCTGACAAATCTCGTCTCTTTTTATATAAACCTGTATTCTCCCTTTTTCATCCTGAAGTTCAATAAAAGCAGCTGCACCCATTATTCTCCGAGTCATTATTCTGCCGGCAATTTTTATATCCTGAAGATTCTTTTGCTCCGAGTCATACTGCTCTTTTATCTGCAGGCTAGTGATATTTACTTCGAATGCCTCTGCCGGATAAGGATTGATACCCAGTTCCTGCATGGCTCTGAGTGAATCCCGTCTGTTCTGTTCTTGCTCGTTTAGTTCTGAATGCTCCATGAAATCAATCTTTTTAATGAATGGCAAAAATAACTTTTTTTATCAACTTCTGAAAATATTAAGTACATTTGCGAGGATATGGCCTTAGATAAAAAGTGGATAGTAAGAGAACCGGGCAACCCGGCATTAGTACGTCAGTTGTCTTCTGAATTAGGGGTAGACCAGACGCTGGCAAACCTTTTAGTCCAGAGAAACATAAAATCACAATCGGAGGCCAGATCATTTCTAAGACCCCAACTTGATCAGCTGCACGACCCATTTCTCATGAAAGATATGGACAAAGCAGTAGAGCGACTTAACTGGGCACTCAATAAAAGCGAGAAAATACTTATTTATGGTGATTACGATGTAGACGGAACCACTGCTGTAACTCTTGTATATACTTTTTTGCGAAGATATGGTGAAGATAATCTTGATTATTATATACCTAACAGATATACAGAAGGTTATGGAGTTTCGTACAAGGGTATTGACTGGGCGCATGAAAATGGTTTCTCTCTGATAATCGCACTGGACTGTGGTATAAAGGCAGTTGAAAAGGTCAAATATGCAAAAGAGAGAGGTATAGATTTCATAATCTGCGACCATCATCTTCCTGACGAGCACCTGCCAGAAGCTATTGCTGTGCTGGACCCTAAAAGAAATGACTGCAGTTACCCATTCGACGATCTTTCCGGATGTGGTGTAGGGTTTAAATTCATGCAGGCTTTTTCTAAGACAAAGGGAATTCCTTTTGAGGAGATCCTTCCACTTTTAGATCTTCTGGCTGTGAGCATAGCATCTGACCTTGTATCTATTACAGGAGAAAACAGGGTTCTTGCCTATTTTGGATTAAAACAGCTGAACTTGTCCCCAAGGAAGGGACTTCTGTCAATTATCAAACTGGCCGGACTAGAAAAGCACATGATTACAGTCGATGATATTGTATTCAAAATAGGGCCAAGGATAAACGCAGCCGGAAGGATGGAATCGGGCAAGACTGCTGTCGATCTGCTCACCTCAAGAAGCGATGTAGATGCCAAGACAATAGGTGATACAATTAACACTCACAATAACGACAGAAAGAACGAAGACAGGAAGATAACTCTGGAGGCGAGCGAAATGGCTGCTCTGGTAAGGAATTTTTCTGAAAAGCGATCGACTGTCGTATACAACCCCGACTGGCACAAGGGTGTGCTTGGGATTGTGGCATCAAGACTCGTTGAAACTTTCTATAAACCGACAATTGTATTGTGCCGCTCAAACGGACTTATAACAGGTTCTGCCAGGAGTATCCCGGGATTCGACCTTTATGAGGCAATAGAGCATACTTCTGATCTTCTGGAAAATTTCGGCGGGCACATGTATGCAGCCGGACTAACTCTCAAAGAGGAAAACTTTGATAAATTCTGCGAAAAATTCGAAGCTTTTGTTGCAAATAAAATTACAAATGAAATTCTGACTCCGGTTATAAACATAGACTCATTTCTTGATTTCAAACAGATAACTCCGCGATTTTTCAATGTACTCAAACAGTTCCAACCTTTTGGCCCCGGTAATTTATCCCCTGTGTTTATTTCCGAGAGGGTATACGATAACGGAAACGGAAGAAAGGTAGGTTCGGAGTCGGGACACCTCAAGCTCGAACTTATTCAGGAAGATGATTTTCACCGTCACATCTCTGCAATAGCATTCAACAGATCGGAGCATTTTGAGCATCTGAAATCTGGAAATCCAGTAGACATATGCTATTCAATTGCAGAGAATTACTACAGGGGCATAGCAAATCTTCAGCTCAGGGTCAGAGATATTAAACTGATTGAGGATACTATATAGAACTTATTATCAGGGCCAGAATATCTTTAACTGAACGATTGTCAACATCAATTACCAGAGAGTTGCAATATTCATATCCCTCTTTCCTCATCTCAAAAAGCATTTCCACCCCTTTTGTAAAACTATCTGAGGCCATACTTTCTATACCGGGACGACTCTTCCTGCTCACCGATAACCTCTTTGACATAGTGTCGGTCGTTGATTTCAGGTATACACAAAGTGTTTTTTCCTTAATGAGCTTTTGATTTTTCAATGAGATGAGAGTCCCTCCGCCAAGTGACAGAACAAGCACCTTCTCTCTGTTTTCGGTCAATATTTCATTTAGATAAAACTCCTCCCTGTTACGGAAATAGGGTTCGCCTTTCAGACGGAAAATATCCTCTATAGATAACTCTTCCTTTGTTTCTATGTATTTATCAAGATCTATACATTTGCAATACAGATGTTTTGCGAGCCTTGCGGAGACAGTGCTCTTGCCGACTCCCATGAAACCTGTAAGCGATATTATCATTTTAAAAAAGTGTTGGTGAGATTTCAGGTAATTCCGGTTCTGTAGTTGCAATCTCCGGTTCGTCACCGTTTGTGTCCAGAATTTCAGCGGTTACTTCTTCTTTTATAAGTGGCTCTACAAAGCATATCTCTCCGACTTCGAAAGTTGTCACTCTTTTGCCCTTGGCGCGGAAACTTTTACTTGCTATGAACTCTTCCACATCAATTCTTTCGAAAGGACGTTTTGAATGCTTTCCTGAATACCTGATCTCTGCCTGAGGGTATTTGTCGGTTGAAATGCTGTGAAGGTAAGACCCGGGAGAGTCGCTTATAAATGAGGTGACTATGTTGTCATTTGGTTCAAAGCAGAATCTCTTTATGTAGAAGCAGCTTAGTTCTCCGTCAAAATAGATTGCAGTATAGATTTTGTGAGGATTCAGCTTTTCGATAATCTGAATATCTCCCTGATACCTGTTGCTAAGATCGAAGTTAGTCGTATAATACTCACCATTTCTGCATACTGCAAGAATATGGTCATGGTTTAGGAACTCGCCAAGGAACATGCCTCTGGAATCTGTATTTAGTCTGTTTATATCCTGGTCAAACCATATGGATTGTCCTCCGAATTGAGATACACCAACTGATTTTAATTGGATTTTGTGAACCGGATTTCTGCTCAGGATATTACCCATTGACGACCTTCCCTTGATAGCAAGGTTAGAGAAATCGAATTCAAATATCAGTTTTTTAAGCTTAGGTCTTGGTTTAAGGAATATTTTAAGCACTTCAGCCTCTCCATTTGGATTTGCTGTAAACCAGAGTACCTGTGAACCCTCTTTGCCCTGGGTGAGATCGTACCCCTTATCTCTTGTCACACCGGTGACAGCAAACCTTTTAACGTATATGTCTCCTCCTTTTCCATCCTTATAGACTGCATTGTATATGCATCTTTCGTCATTCTTGCTGAAAACGTCTATATGAATAATGTCTCTGCCGATAAATGCTTTTTCGCTTATTTTCGTTACAAAGTACTTGCCACTTTTCAAAAAGATGATGATATCGTCTATGTCCGAGCATTCACATACGAATTCGGCATTTTCGTCACGTTTAAGTTCCATGCCGACAAATCCTTCGGCCTTGTTTGCATAGAGTTTTGAATTTGCTACAACTACTTTTGATGCCTGGATGGTTTCAAAGTTGCTTAGCTCTGTTTTTCTGGGAAATTTAGCTCCGTACTTCTTCTTGAGCTGGGTGAAGTAACGTATAGCATATTGAACAAGATGTTCAAGGTTGTTCTTTACCTCTTCCATCTCGCTCTCAATTTTGATTAATGTCTCGTCAAGTTGTTTAACGTCAAAAACGGAAATTTTCCTGACGGGTTTCTCAACCAGCCTCAGAACGTCTTCTGGTGTTATCTCCTTTCTGAGTATTGGCTGGTATTTTAAAAGTTCCTCCTCTACAGATTTAAGCTGCGTGTTCCAGTCTTTGGAATCCTGCTCAAGTACCCGATATATTCTCTGTTCGAAGAATATTTTTTCAAGCGATGTATAGTGCCATGATTCTTCAAGTTCAGAAAGCCTTATCTCCAGCTCCTGTTGCAACAGTGATTTTGAATAGTCTGTATTATGTCTCAGAATCTCGTCCACTCCAAGGAACTGCGGATGATTATCTTTTATGACGCAAGAGTTAGGGGACAGTGATATCTCACAGTCTGTAAATGCATACAATGCATCAATTGTCTTATCCGGGGAGATGTCGTTGTGCAGGTGGACCACAATTTCTGCTCCATCGGATGTATTGTCGTCGACCTTGCGGATTTTAATTTTTCCCTTATCGTTTGCCTTTATGATGGATTCGATAAGCTTTGAAGTTGTCTGCCCAAAAGGGACCTCTGTTATTACAAGAGTTTTTTTGTCCAGCTTTGTGATTTTTGCTCTTACTTTTATAACTGACCCCCTCAAACCTTGATTATACCTTGTACAATCTGCAAGGCCACCTGTAGGGAAATCCGGATAAATTATGAACTCTTTTCCGCTTAGGTATGCTACTGCGGCATCTATCAACTCATTAAAGTTGTGAGGAAGTATCTTTGAAGCAAGACCTACTGCAATTCCCTCTACACCCTGCGCCAGCAGAAGCGGAAACTTAGAAGGCAGGTTTACCGGTTCCTGATTTCTGCCGTCGTATGAGTTCATCCATACTGTCGTCTTAGGATTGAACAGTACTTCATTGGCAAATTTGCTAAGCCGCGCCTCGATATATCTTGGTGCCGCTGCACTGTCCCCTGTAAGTATGTTTCCCCAGTTACCCTGGCAGTCAACCAGCAGATCCTTTTGCCCGAGTTGTACCAAGGCATCTCCAATTGAGGCATCGCCATGAGGGTGAAACTGCATGGTGGAACCTATGATATTGGCAACTTTGTTATATCTGCCATCATCCATTCTTTTCATTGAATGGAGTATCCTTCTCTGAACAGGCTTGAGACCGTCATTGATATGTGGGACTGCTCTTTCAAGAATGACATAAGAAGCATAATCGAGGAACCACTCTTTGTACATACCCGTAAGCTTGTACTTTTTGTCGCCTTCGTTTATTAACTTGTCATACTTACTACTCTCTGCTGAATCGGAATTGTCGACAGGGTCAACGGCTTCCATTTCGAAATCAAGGTCCGGGATACTCATTCTCTTACTGGTTTTCTATTCTAATCTAAGATATAGCCAAACTGTTTGAGTTTTCTTTTGTCCTCTCTCCAATCTTGGCTTACTTTTACAAATATCTGCAAAAATACCTTTTTTTCAAAGAAAGATTCCATGTCGATTCTTGCCTGAGTACCTACTTTTTTGAGTGAAGAGCCTTTGTTTCCGATAATTATGCCTTTCTGAGAATCTCGTAAAACATTTATCAGAGACTCAATATGGATTATATCGTCTTTTTCCTTAAAACTCTCTATGACCACTTCTGTGCAATAGGGAATCTCCTTATTGTAGTTGAGAAGTATCTTCTCTCTTATAATCTCAGATGCAAAAAACCTGAGGTTCCTGTCTGTCAGTACATCTTTGTCGTACCAGGCGGGATTTTCAGGAATTAATTCAAGTATTCTGTTGAACAGTGAGTCGAGATTGAATTTTTCTGTTGCTGAAACAGGAAAAATCTCTGCCTTTGGAACAAGTGTCTGCCATTTCTTGTATATCTCCTCCAGGGCGTCCTGATTGGTAAGATCAATCTTGTTGATTACCAAAAGTACAGGAGATTCCACATTACGCAACTTTTCAATATAATCGGAATTCTTCATGCTCTTTTCAACAACATCTGTAACATAAAGAATAATATCGGCATCACCTATGGCTGTATCTACAAACTGCATCATACTCTCCTGCAACCTGTAATTAGGTACCAGGATTCCGGGGGTGTCGGAGTAGACTATCTGGTAGTCTTCTCCGTTTACTATTCCCATTATCCGGTGACGTGTAGTTTGTGCTTTTGATGTAACTATTGAGATTCTCTCGCCTACAAGGGCGTTCATAAGCGTAGATTTGCCAACATTGGGATTACCTATAATGTTGACAAACCCTGCTTTGTGTATCTTGTTGTTTTCCATGCTATTCGAATGCGCCCATTCGTAGCATTGCAACTTCCTGTTCTGTCAGGAAGCGCCATTGTCCCCTGCGCAGGTTTTTCTTTGTAAGGCCCGCAAAAAAGACTCTGTCGAGTTTCTTGACTCTGTAACCAAGGTGTTCGAACATTCTTCTTACAACTCTGTTTCTTCCTGAGTGAAGTTCCAGACCTACCTGGGTCTTGTCTTCATCAATATATGAGAGAGAGTCGGCATTAATGAGCCCGTCTTCCAGTTCAATACCATCTAACAATGCCTTGAAATCGCTGCCACTTAGGTTTTTATCAAGGAATACATGATAGATTTTCTTGCTCATGTTTGATGGGTGTGACAATTTTTCTGTCATTTCACCGTCATTTGTGAGAAGAAGAACACCTGTTGTGGATTTGTCCAGTCTGCCAACAGGGTAAACCCGCTGTGGGCAATTGCCTGCTATAAGGTCCATTACAGTCTTTTCAGCATTGGGGTCGGAAAGTGTGGTTACGAAGTCTTTTGGCTTGTTCATCAGAATGTAAACCTTTTCCTCTCCTTTAAGTCTCTCTCCGTTAAAGCGGACATCGTCCGATGCCTGGATCTTTGTTCCCAGCTCTGTTATTATTTGACCATTAACGCTTACCAGACCGGCTGTTATGTAGTCATCTGCCTCCCTTCGCGAACAAACACCGGAGTTTGAAATGAACTTATTCAAACGAATTCCAACTTCGTCAACTGCTTTGCGTCGTCTTGGCTTTGGTATGTACTCTTCTGCTTTAGGACGATAGTCCCTCTGAGGTCTCTCTGCATGGTCTTCTCCAAAAAGTTTTCTGCGTTTTTCTCCTTCGTAAGGTTTGTTTTCACTTTCCGATGACTGGTTATCTGCATCAACGGGTTTGTCCTCACGACGGGTGTATTTTCTTTTTGTTCTTTCAACTTCAACCGGTGCGTTTTCTGCATCAAAAGGAGTCTCTTCTGAGTCGAACGGTTTGTCTTCTCTTGGAGTGTATACTCTTTTAGGTCTGTCCGAGTCAAATGCTCTTTTAGGCCTGTCGCTGTCGTATGGTTTGCGATCTCTGTCAAATGGCTTACGTTCTCTGTCGAACGGTTTGTCGTCGCGGCTTCCGTATGTTCTTTTAGGTC
>MEOK01000019.1:78498-127762 GCA_001769195.1 Bacteroidetes bacterium GWF2_40_14
CTTTTAGGTCTGTCCGAGTCAAATGCTCTTTTAGGTCTGTCGCTGTCGTATGGTTTGCGATCTCTGTCAAATGGCTTACGTTCTCTGTCAAAAGGTTTGTCGTCGCGGCTTCCGTATGTTCTTTTAGGTCTGTCCGAGTCAAACGCTCTTTTAGGTCTGTCGCTGTCGTATGGTTTGCGATCTCTGTCAAATGGTTTGTCTTCGCGGGGTGCGTATGCTCTTTTAGGTCTGTCACCATCAAATGGTTTACGTTCTCTGTCGAAAGGCTTACCATCACGGCTGCCATAACTTCTCTTTGGTCTCTCTGAATCAGATGACCTTTTTGGTCTTTCACTGTCAAATGGCTTACCATCACGGCTGCCATAGGCTTTTTTTGGTCTGCCTGAAGGCTTAGCTCCGGCACGACTTGGTTTTGGATTATTTCTCATTTAAATACAATTCGGTGGCAAAGTTAGGTCAATAAGATATATTTTCCTACTTTTACATACTTATTTAGCGTAATTACGTTTTAATGCAATCAATCAAATCAATAATTGTCCATAAACTGGGCTTAACACCTCTTTTAAGAGAGAACTTCAATGTTTCAATCAAATCAATATTGAGCAGTCGTCTGAGGTCAATCCTTACTATTATGATTATTGCAATTGGAATTACCTCTCTTATTGGTATTCTTACAGCGACTGATTCTTTGAAGGCTCTAATGAAAGAGAATTTTGGCAAGATGGGGGCCAACTCTTTTTCAATAAGATCGCAATTTTCTGACGACCAGTCGGGGGACAGACGCACTAGGGTGATAAACAGAAGGAACATTACGTATACACAGGCAACTGACTTTGTAGCAAATTATTCCATACCTGCCATTACAACAATTTATGCAACAGCTGTCAATAATGCAACTATAAAGTATAGCTCAAATAAAACCAATCCTACATTCAGAGTAAATGCAGTGGATAACAGTTATATAGGATATGTGGGAGCTAAGATAGCAGCCGGAAGGAACATGAACAGCAGAGATATCGAGGCTGCTTCGTTCAACGCAGTTATTGGTTCGGGTGTTGTAACGTCAATCTTCAAAGGAGTCAATCCTATCGGGAAAATCATATCTGTAGGAGCTGTCAGATATGAGGTCATTGGTACGCTTGAATCACAAGGCAGTACATTCGGGGGAGGGTTAGATAATCAGGTTTGGATCCCTATTTCAAATGCAAGAACCACTTTTCTAAACGATAACTCTTTTTATATTGTTGGGGTAATTCCTAAGGAAGGGGTCAATCAGGTGAAAGCAATTGACGAAGCGGAACAGATGTTCAGATCTGTAAGAAGATTGAGCCCAATGGATAAATCTGATTTCAGGATAGCAAAATCGGATGCAACTATGGAAGATGTAATGAAGATAATGTCATACGTTACCATAGCTGCATTTATCATTGGTATAATTACCCTGTTGGGAGCTGCAGTTGGGCTGATGAACATAATGCTGGTTTCCGTAAAGGAGAGGACAAGGGAAATTGGAACCCGTAAGGCATTGGGTGCAAACTCGAAAACAATTAAACAGCAGTTCCTTTTTGAATCTATTGTCATTGGCCAGCTAGGAGGGTTATTTGGAATAATCCTGGGCATTATTGTAGGCAACATAACCGGTGCCATTATGAAAAGTCCGTTTGTTGTGCCTTGGCTATGGATGTTTTTTGGAGTTATGGTTTGCCTGATAGTAAGCATAGCTTCTGGTTATATTCCGGCGGTGAGAGCATCCCGACTCGATCCTATTGAGGCGCTCAGATACGAATAATCTTATTTTTATAAGATTTCTCCTTACTATTTTAGCTTGAAAATATATGTAATTGTACCCTCCTGTACGACTGGAGAGGCTGAGCTGACGTTGAATTTAGCTTTTAGTGCAGCTTTCTTTGCAGCTTCCCACAAAGTTTTGTCCTGAACAGTGGTCCCGCTTATTCCAGGGGTTGCGCTAATAACTGTACCAAACTGGTCGACTGATATCCTGACTAGTACTTTGCCGGATTTATTAACTGCATATTCAGGCTCGGGCAGATTACCCATAAGGCTCCTGCCTGCAAGTCTTGCAGATGGTTCCCCTTCAAGACTTCCAACCCTTGTGTTTCCTTCAGGGTGTCCTGCGGAGAGGCGTTCACTTATCTCTTTAGCAACCTGTGGAGCAGTAGAATCGGCATTTGCAGCGCTTGGAAAAAGTGCCCGCTTGTTAATTGGTTTTGGACGTGGAGCCTCATATTGTTCCACATCGCTTTTATCTCCCATTGTGCTTTCTGCACCCTTGTTGGCCAGATTGCCCTTAGTGGCTGATTCAGAACGTTGAACCAATCTTATCTCCTTTTCAGGATTGGGCTTTTCGACACGTGGTTCATTTCCTGTTTTTACTTCAATTATCTTAGGCGGCTCAATTTCCAGATTTACCTCAATTCCCATCTCGGCAGGAGGGGGGTATACTATATTGAATCCAGTGGAAAAAAAGAGCACAAGTGCAAGAAGATGTATAGCTACAGTCATACCAAGGCCAATTACCCTGGCTCTCTGTTCTTCCTTTCCTGTCTTCTTTGGTGCCTTGTACATGTTATTCGGGGGCCGTAGCCAGTATTATTCTGTATTGATTTCTCTTTGCAATATTCATTACATTGACAACCTGCTCCATAGGAACTGTTTTGTCTACATTAAGAGAAATGGTTGGATCGTCGACACTTTTCAATTGTTGCTGAATCAGTCCTTCAATCTCCCCAAATGGTACCGGTACGTTAATGCCGTTGATGTGATAAGAGAATGTGTTGGATGGCAGATAGTGCTTGATAGATATACTTACTGCTGCTTTTGCAGAGACCTGGTTGCTGCTTTTTGGCAACAGTAACTTGAGAGCATTTGGATTTACCAGTGTAGAAGTTACCAGAAAGAAAATTAGCAAAAGAAACACAATGTCAGTCATAGACGACATACTGAATGATGGTTCCACTTTTGCCCGACGCCTTAATGCCATAGTTTCTATTTATTTGCAGGTTCGTGGAGAAGATCCATAAACTCAATTGTGTAACTCTCCATTTTGTAGACAATATTGTCGATTCTTGCTACCAGAAAGTTGTATCCAAAGTATGCAGCAATACCGACAATAAGACCTGCAACGGTTGTTACCATTGCTGTATAAATACCTCCGGAAAGGAGTGTGATATCAAGATTATTTCCTGCCTGGGACATATTGTAGAAAGCCTGAATCATACCAATAACTGTTCCAAGAAAACCTATCATAGGTGCTCCCCCTGCTATTGTGGCCAGGAATGGAAGCCCTTTTTCCAGCCTTGCAACCTCTACATTACCTGTATTTTCCACAGCAGTCTGAATGTCTGTCAAAGGTCTGCCGATTCTCTCTATACCTTTCTCAATAAGTCTTGCAATAGGAGTCTCCTGCGACTGGCAAAGATTTACAGCAGCCTTGATTTTCCCTTCATGCACATAATCATGGATATTTCTCATAAAGTTCTCATCTATCTGAGAGGCTTTCCGAATTGCCCACCATCGCTCTCCAAAAAGATAAACTGTAAGAACAGACAGTACGAAAAGAGGAATCATGAGCCATCCGCCTTTAAATGCCATATCGATTAATGAAAAAGAGAGCTCCGACTTAACGGGAGCACCAACCTGTGCAGCAGCCTCGATTGACCCCTGACTTATAGCTGTTAGAATCTGGAAAATCATAATTATTGTAAAATTATTTCAAAAAGTTAATGTCACAAATTTATAAAAATTGCGGTAACATAGCAAATACATATGAAACACAAACAAAATGCATGCCCTTATTTGTTTAATCGCAACACCCATAATTCAACCATTTCGGTACTGCGCCATGTTTGGTTTCTTCTTGTACTCTCAGATGCAGGACCAACACTTTTTTGCAGATAAAGTTCCCTGCTGTAGCGTCGGTTCTGCAATAATTCTGTCTCGATGGGGTGTGTGCTGCTGACACTGGTAATCTTATCCAGATTGGAAAAGAGAAGGACAATTCTCCCGTCCGGCAGGAGATTCTTTTGTGCTTCGGAAAAAAAACGGGGAAAAAGGTCATTGTCGTAGTAAATTGCATTGTCAAGGCCTTCGTAATTATGGTTGGCGTTAAGCCAGGGGGGATTAAATACAATCAATTCAGATAAGATGTCTATGCCGGAAAACAGGTCACCATGCATTAACTCAATTTTCGATTGGAAGGCATCTTTTTCCAGACTTTCTTTAAGTCCGGCAATAGCATTCCGGTTGCAATCGGTCCCGTATATTTTTTTAAAGCCACTCTTTAACATCATAAATGAGAGTATACCGGAGCCAATACCAATATCAATTGCCGATTTTTTCTCTCCCCTGTATTGTTTCAACCAGTCGTCGAATAGTTTCAGGTGCTCAAAACGTGTCGGAAAGTATGTGCCGTAGAATGGATGTATTTTTTTGCCCAGTCCAGGTATTGTTATGCCGTTCTTATACCATTGCCATGAGCTGTTTAGCCCTTGAACCTGTGGAAATGGCAGAAGAAACTCATTTATGCCAGGGTAGAGAATTTTTAACCATCCTATCTCAGGGGCTTTTTTTACAGTCAATCGGTTGTTTCTAATTAAAAGCAGAAGTTTGTTTGATAAATCATGATATTCCGACCTGGAATCACGCTGTCCCTTAAATGATTGATCAGGGAGTGTCAGTTTTAAATGACTTTTGAGACAATTCAGTACTGTGAGGCCGCTGCTGTATAAATCTTCAATTAAGACATAGTCTCCGTTAAGAAGAGCCTTTACAGCTATTTTCGGGTCTATACTATTTTCGTAAGGGAATACTTCAATATTGGTGCCGACTGGTTTGGGGCGGTCATACATCTCTTCATCTGTGTCATTCATCTCTTTGTCAGTTTTATTAGTCGCATATTGCCTCCAAAACCAGCATCAGTATCAGAAACAATAGATAATTGTGTGTTACCGGCAATGGATTCGAAATCTCGGGTTATATTGGAAAAAAGGATATCAGAAAAGATGTTCGCCAATCTGCGTCTTGTAGAAATCTTTCTGTTTTTTGGAAGGAATTTATCAAAAACAGTAATCAGACCGCCGGATTTCAAAACTCTTTCACTTTCCTTGATGCAGCTCACAGGATCTGGTATTACTGCAAGAACCAGATGTAAGATAATCTTATCGAACGAGTTATCCTCAAATTCAAGATGCTGTCCGTCCATAACCAAGATTTGGGCAATGGTGCCATACTTTTTACTTCGTATTTTTATTATCTCAACCATAGCCGGTGTGATATCAATTGCAACAATTTCGCAACCCTTTGGCAGGAACTCCAGATCAAGACCGGTTCCGGCACCAATTATAAGTACCTTCTCCCCGTTTTTCACATCCAGAGAATCTATGGACCTCTTTCTGATATTCCTGAAATATCCGGCGATAAGATCATAACCTGGCAAATATAATGTATATCTTATTTTGTTCCAGGTATTTGTGTTTATTCTCATTTTAATTGTCCAGATTTTAATGCTGTTTGAATTGCTTTCTCTGCTAAGGGCTCCATGATCCTGTATCCGGCTAATGTCGGATGAACTCCGTCATTTGTGTACCTTTTATCCAATCCTTTCCGTTCGTCAACCATTACTGAGTAGTAGTCAATATATACAATATTGTTTTTAATTGCATAAGATTCTAACATACTGTTCAGCTTTGCAACCTTTTCCGCCGGTTCCAGACCCGGGTGCCAGGAGATATCATATGCAGGCAGAACAGAACATAGAACTACAACTATCTTATTAGCCTTGGCAATATCTACCATTGAAACAATATTGCCGAATATGTCCTCAAGTGGGATTGGCCCGGTATTTTCTGCAATATCATTAATACCTGCAAGTATTAAAACTACTTTTGGATTGAGTTCAACTACATCTTTTCTGAACCTGAGAAGCATCTGCGGAGTTGTCTGTCCGCTTATTCCTCTGTCTATGTATGGCTTGCCTGCAAAGAAGCTGCTGTCTGTCACTTTCCATAATTCAGTAATGGAATTGCCCATGAATACAACACGTTTTTCGTCTGTTGAACGACCTTTCAGCAGCTCATTGTCAGCCGCATATTTTTTAAAATTGGCCCAATCGCTCTTCATTTTTGTATCCTGCCCATAGACGACAAATTGGGCAAAAAGTAATATTGTTAAAACTATTCTCTTCATATTTTAAATATGTTTATTTGACGACAGCAGCCTGAAAAGTACTGGAATAAGCTGCAAAATAACCCATTACATGAGTCCCGAAATTTGAAAGCGGATTATATGGAGTCGAAGATGCTCCCATTCCTGACACTTTTAAATCATTAAGCTGATTGTAATATTTGTATGTCTCTTTGTCTATGGAATATAATCCAATAATGAGTGAGTCTCCTTGTGCAAACCTGTGTCTTAAAGGCTTATATTCGATGGTGCCATTAACTATATAGTAGCTGTCTTTTAGAAGTATGTAGCTGTTGTTTTCCAGTGTGTCGTTTAGTTGTATCTGGATCATATAATGGTTCTCAATAAAGGGATTGTCCATGAATTTCAGAATCACAGAGTATGATTTGGTCAGATCGCCCGGTTGTTGAAAAAGCTGCTCTTCAAAATTCACCGAAATTATCGGGGCAGGAGGGAAGAGTGTAGATTCGGCTGTGTATGTTTTATTCCCAATTGTTATTTTTAAAGAGTATTTCTTATCTGGTTTGCCTTTAAGCAAATTTCCAAGGTACATTCCATTGCCTTTATATTTGAACTGTTCTGAGCCTCCGTTATTGTCAGATAATGTTACAATTGCGTTATCAATATATTCCGGTTTATTGCCGTCAAAGTAATCTGATGAGTAACTTAGTCTTATCCATCCGTTTGACCCAAGTTCAATTAATCCTTCTGCCACTATTATCTTTTCTGCCTTATTGAGGTCGATATTTATCACATTTTCGCATGATGTTAGCAAAATCGCAATTATGAATATAAGTAGAAAACGCATTACATTAATTTTAAAAAGTGAAATTCCAGGTTATTGAAGGCACAATTCCAAACAGACTTAACCTTACTGCCTCTGTGGTCCCGGGTGTTGCCTCGCTTTCGCGAAAGTTTATTATATATGCATTATGTCTGTTGTAGAGGTTGTAAATTGAAAAATCCCAGCTGGATTTAAACCTGTTCTTCTCTTTCCCATTCATGTGAATATTAAGGTCCAGCCTGTGATAATCCGGCATACGGTATCCGTTTCTCTCAGTGTAATATGCCCATACCTGTCTGTCGTATTCATATTTTCCGCTTGGGAATGTTACGGCATTACCTGTATAGTATACCCAGGATGAAGAAACAGACAGTTGTTTTGTTATCTGATAACTTGCAACAATAGAGAAGTTATGGGCCTTGTCTGTTTTTGAAGGATACCAGTCATTACTGTTAATCCCTTCAATTTTATTTTCTGTGCGTGCAAGAGTATAACTCAGCCAGCCATTAAAACGACCAAGTCTTCTCTTTACATAGAACTCTGCTCCATAACTCCTTCCCTTGCCAGGAAGAATATTTGCCTCAATATTCTCATTGAGCATTATATCGGTTCCATCTTCATAGTCCGTTATATTTCTCATATCCTTGTAGTAACACTCAACAGATAGTTCGTATTTATTGTCAGAAAAATTTCTGAAATATCCTAGTGAATATTGAGATGCCATAGTTGGCTTAATATTAGAAGAACATGGAATCCAGGTGTCTGTAGGTTGCCCCGATGTGCTATTGGACAGTAGATGGAGATATTGGGCCATTCTGTTGTATGATACCTTTAAGGAACTGGTTGCGCTGGTATTAAGATTCAACGACACACGAGGTTCAAGGGCAACATAGGTTTTCATAATTTCCCCTTTGTTGTAGTATGTAGAATCGACCTTAGTGTTATTATTGTCATAAACATTACTCCAACCCGAACCGAGCTGATTAAACATCGATATCCTCAATCCATACTCAATGGAGAGGTTTCCGCTTATCTTCTGGTTGTCTGAGAAATATGCCGCACTTTCAACTCCTTGTTTCTGCTCAAGGATTATCTCTGAGTTTATTTTGTTGCCTGTTAGCAGTTTGCCGGGATTAAAAGTATGATGTGTTGAGCAGAATCCGAAACGCAAGGTGTTCTCCGGATTCTTGTACCATGTAAAATCCTGTTTTATGCTTAAATCCACAATTCCGGAACTCATCCTGGCATCGCTTCCGATATTGAATCCGTAGTTGTAGTTGCTGTATAAAAAAGTAGTATTGGAAAAAAGCCTTTTACTAAAAAGATGGTTCCAGCGTAAAGTGGTTGTGGAATTTCCCCAGCCCATGCCCAATACCCCAAATCCGAAATCATCCTTTCCAAAGTATCCGGAAAGATAGAAACGGTTATTATTGTTAAATCTGTAATTAAGCTTCAAGTTAAGGTCGTAAAAATAGAGAGTCATCTCCTCCTTTATTAATCCGGACAATTTTCCGACAAGATCTGCATAGCTGCGTCTTCCGGAGACTATAAATGACATTTTATCCTTGATTATGGGACCCTCTATTGTCAGTCGGGATGAGATTAGTCCGAGTCCGCCTGAAACCGTGAAATTCTGGTTGTTGCCATCTTTCATTGTAATATCAAGGACAGAGGATGCCCTGCCGCCATATTGTGCAGGGATGCCTCCTTTGTAGACGGAAATATTTTTAAGAGCGTCAGAATTAAAAACAGAAAAGAACCCCATAAGATGTGATGCACTGTAAACAGGCGCCTCATCCAAAAGAATAAGGTTCTGGTCAATTGATCCACCACGTACAGTAAATCCGCTACTCCCCTCAGATGCAGCACTAATTCCCGGGAGCAGTTGAATAGTTTTAAGGATATCTTTTTCTCCAAATAATACGGGTATGGTTTCCAACTGCTTTATATTAATTCGTTCAACTCCCATTTCAACGGATTTTATATTTAGATCCCTTCTTTCGGGTGAGACTATGATTGCTCCAAGGTTTGTATTTGATGGTTCAAGATCGATATTTAAAATTATGTCCCTTTTCAGGGCAATTTCTTTAATGATTGTTTTGTAACCTAAATAACTGAACTTGACCTTGTGGTTGCCACGGGGAAGGGTAAGTGAATAAAACCCATATGAGTTCGATACCGATCCAGTGGTTGTCCCCTCTCTATATACAATAGCTCCCATAAGATCCTCCCCGGTAAGGGAATCGGCAATTTTTCCGCTTAATGTGAATTTTTCCTGAGCATAAACATGACAGGATAGGAGAGAGATGATAGCTAATGCTATGGCGCGTCTAATCATCCTTTATTGTTTTTTCATATTGTTTGTATTTATTCTATTCCCTTAATTAAGATAGTATCACAATCTGCCGCACTTAATCTGTACTTTAATATTTTCTGATAATCCTCAGAATCATACCATTCTTTAAAGTCTTTCATCGTATTAAACTTTATCAATACAGTGCGGTTATAATCACATTTACCTTCGAGCAACAATGGAGCATTATCTACTGACAGATACTCCCCTTTATACTTTTTGAAAATATTTCCGGCACTATCGATATATTTCTGATATTCATTATCATCGTTAATTCTTATCTGCGCAAGAAAATAGTAACTCATATCTTATTATTATTGGGATTTATATTTCTTTACTTTAGTATTTTATATGTGACAAAGGGTTTATGGTTTATATAAACAGTCAGGTATGTATTTGAATTTTTCTTGTATGCTATTTCATAGTTACAATACTGATCTGTTATTTCCGGATATACCTCTCTGGCAAATTTTTCATTGTCAAATTTAATCATTACCGGTTTGTTGTTTGCGTATTTTAGTGTAAAGCCAATAACTTCCTCTTTTGATACTCTAATGATTCCTTTTTCTGGCTTCACAACTTCAATATCATTATTATGAAAATCGGGATAATATAATGGTAAATTTGTAAATGACTCTTTGGAAATATCAGAAAACAGCCAGACAGGGTCTTCCGGATAGTGGTTTAAATTAAAGATAGCAGGAGTTGTTGAGAAAAATATATCTTTAAAGGAACGAATGAATTTTGTCTGATCCTCTGTTAGGTAGCCTGCACCCCAGGAAACATCTATCAACTTCCACATACCATATATCTTAACAGCGTTCCATGCATGATTTATTTTTAATGGCATATTACCGATTTCTGATTTTTTTGTTTTAGAATAGCCGGAAATAATTACACACTCCAGAGAGACCAAATCACATATATGTTTATACAATGCGGAGTATCCCTGGCATGTTGCCTTTTTATCTCTTAATGTCTGGATTGCAAGATCTTCCATTATTTTTCTTTCTCTGTAAATCTTCTCTTCATCGGAGCAGTACAGATAATGGATTATTTTTGGCCTGGCTTTAAGTGCCTTTATGTCATAAACGATATTTGCTGCGATCCATGTATAGATTGCCCTTGCTTTATCTTCCGGCAATTCAAAATCTCTGTTTATCAGTTTGACCAGCTGATTCGGATTAGTTAAAGAACGGGGATAATTTTTAACTATACGATCTGTTTTTTCGAAATTATTAGAAAAAGCAGATGTATTTATAAAAGATAGAATTATGATTAGAAGTACAATTAACGGACTTTTATTCATATTGTCATTTGTTCTTTAACACATCCAGCAGTTCCTTAAGGTTGACAGTTGCATAGGAAGAAGAGTGATCAGACATTGCATATGGTATAATGAGATCATTGTTATGTATCATAGATCCGCAAGAATAAATTACATTAGGAACATACCCCTCTCGTTCTACTTCGTTTGGTACCATCAGCGGACTACTTAGCCGGCCTATCTCTTTCTCGGGGTTCTTGAGGTCATACAACGAGGCACCCAGAGAATATTCCCTCATAGGACCAACACCGTGTGTAATAATCAACCATCCATCCTCAGTCTCTATCGGGGACCCGGAATTGCCAATCTGAACCAGTTCCCAGGGATATATGGGTTTCTGAATGATTTTTGCTTCACGCCAGATATTTATGCTGTCTGAATATGCTATATAATTATTAACGCCATCTATCCTGCACAACATGGCATATTTGCCATTAATTTTGCGTGGGAACAGAGCCATACCCTTGTTTTGGGCTATCTCACCGTTTATGGGCAAAATCTTGAAATTATAAAAATCAGTTGTTTTGATTAACTTCGGTAGTATGGCCTCTCCGTCATAAGCAGTATATGTAGCATAATACGTGATTTCTCCATTTTCATCGGTAAATTTAACAAAACGGGCATCTTCAATTCCCTTTTGCTCAGTTGATGATATTGGGAAAATAACCCTTTCGGAAATGGCAGAATCTATCGAAAAATTTATCTCATAGTGCGATGATGCAAGCCACATCATTTGATTGATTATTTTCAACTTATCTTCGGTCAACTTTGGTTCTGTTCTCGCAATAACAAGAATCTTCATTAAATCGCCATAAGTGAAATTAGCCTCAAGTTTGTCCAGAATGAATGATGGAGATGTGTGGTTCACCTGAACAGGAGGTTCTTTGGGAATTTCTAATATAGCAGGAATAAAGACATTTTCCTGATTTTGCAGTTTGTCAGGGGTATCTACTTTAGATGGTGGTGCGACATTAACCTGTTCCTGCATCTCGTCCAGTTTTTTTTGAAAAGTGGCCTTATCGTAAATATGTCTTTTGATTACATCTGCTTCTGCCAGCATCTTACCAACAGGTTCCAGAATTAGGTTGTTGTTCTTATCAAGTACCCCTGACCGGAAGACAACTGATGATATATGACCTTCACCAGTGGCGCGAAAACTGAAGATTACTCTTTTTTCTTCTGAACTTAATTCAGACTGATCTGGATTTTCAATAATTGACGGGTTGAAAAATGCAGCGGATTCAATGGAATATTCCATTGTAAAATATGAACCTATAAGAGCCTTCTGCGACTCACTCAGGTCCTCTTCGTTAACTTCAATCTTATCAAATATGGGAGCCAACTTGGCAAAATGTTTTTCAAATATGCGAGAGATATTCCTGTGTCGTCTTGAATACCCTCTTAACAGCTGACTAATTGCAATACTTACCTCTTTTTCAGGCATTGCCAAAACCTTCCTTATTATATCGGCAGATCTCTCATCATCCAGATATAAAAAACGGGCGATTACTCTGGTAGAATCGGGGTAAAATACAAATTTTTTTCTGGTTACGGCTACTTGCATGTTTTTTGGTTTTAAACTCTAAACTTACAATAATTAATCGGACATGCCTTAAAAGAGGTTTCAGTTATACACTATACTGTCGAGAGTGAAAGTCCCATAACACAGGTCTCCTTTGGGGTAGCTGTAGATTGCCTCTGCGTATCCCGCAAGTCTGTACCCGTTTATCTCCTTATAATCTTTGAGTGGTGTTGCCCAGGGAAGTTTCTTGCCTGCATCTGCAGCATATCTGTCGTTTGAAATAAAGTTAATAAGTTCTCCTTTGTCGTTAAAATGGAGCCATGCAAAGATTGTGATGCCGTTATTGGTAAATGAGGCCTTTACTGTATTACCGGCAACCTCCAGCCAGTTTATCCGTTTGTCTATGAGAGTAGGAGGGGCCATGCAGCACATGTCATTGAAAAATGTAACGGTTTCTGCCATATTCATGTTTTCACCATCCAGATACTGTACTTTGAATAGTGAAAATAGTCTTATGTCCATATAGGCATTGCCATTTTTGAAACAATGATAGCCGGTAACAGGAAGATGTTTCATAGTGGCTCTCAGAAAGAACAACCGGGTAGGAATTTGCATGAAATTATATTGTTCCGATTCAAACTTCATCCACTCAGATTGCTCATCTTTTCTAATTCCCCCTGCAAACTCGATTTTAAAACGATTTACTTTTGGTTTTCCGAGAGAACAGGTATAGCGGAGATAATTTTTCACAGGCTCAGGAAGCGATTGAATGTCTGATTCTGTCAGCACCCCTTCTGAAAAATAATCTCCCTGTTTAAGATTTGTTTTGACATCATCCAGATACTTTTTGTAAAATCTTCTGTTTAAAGAAATTCTCATATTATTTACATGTTTTTTTGAATTCAATTATTTTTAGGACATCATCTAACTGGCTGATATCATTAATACTAATTACAAGTGGTATTAATTTGCCAATGTTCTTACTGTTTGAAAAGGAATGCTTGATTGAATCGTCGATTGTCAGTTCCATTATGCCGGATCTGTTTTTTTCTGTAAAGAAGAAACTTGTTTTGAAGCAGGTATCCCATACAGATAGCCAGAATATGGTTTTTTTCCTATAGGTAACCTTGCAGAGCCATGACTTGCCGTCTTTGTAGTAGTTCCAATGATGATCAAGTGAGTAGGGCTCATGTGATACCACAGATATAAGATGATCATAGAGGGGAAATTTCTCTTGTAAAGTCTCTTTTAGAACCTGATTATCGGGAAATTGCTCGCTTTCCCTTAATAGTACTATTTCCATCAGTTCGTTGTTTTATTGGTTATATGTATTTGCAGGAATAGTGAAATAAAACGTACTTCCTTCTCCCTCTTTACTCTCTGCCCATATTCTGCCACCATGCATTTCAACAAATTCCTTACAAAGCAATAATCCAAGACCCGTACTGGGTTCGTCTTTGGTACCCTTTCGATTATTCTGTACGTCAATCATGAATAAACTGTCGAGCATAGACTTGCTCATCCCAATCCCGCTATCCATGACAGAAAAAATGATATTATTATATTTGTCAGGAGTGACAGAAAGATTTATCTTCCCACCATCTGAACAGAACTTAACAGCGTTTGAAACAAGATTACGTATAACTGTCTTCATAATATTGCTGTCGGCAACTACTTTCGGCTTGTCGGGAGTGTTTACGGTTATCTCAATTCCCTTTATTCTAGCAGATTCCTGTATCATATCTATGCATTCGTCTATTAGAGGTCTAAAATCTATATTTTCCGGATTGAAAGATATTGCCCCTTTCTGTATTTGAGCCCATTGCAGCAGATTCTCGATCAAACGATTCAAGTTTCTTGCAGATTTACTCATTTGAGCAGCTATCTCTTGTACCTGCGACATTGTAAGATCAGGCAGCTCTTCTGCCATAATTTGTGTCAGTCCCAAAAAACTATTCAAAGGGCTTCGCAAGTCGTGAGCAATTATTGAGAAGAATTTGTCTTTACTGGCATTAAGGACCCTAAGACGTTCCTCACTATCCTTTAACTCCTCCTCGAATCTTTTTTTCTCGGAAATATCGGTGATGAAACCCTCAAGATGGTTCAAATTGCCATTCTGTTCGTAGAAACCCTGCCCCCTTTCCCAAACGTGCTTTATTGCTCCCGATTTTGCCACAATCCTGTATTCTAAAGCATATGAAGCATGTCTTTCAAGAGCATCCTGAATGGTTTCCCACACAGCTTCCCTGTCGTCGGGATGAATAACCTGATTGAATGATGCTGTTTTATTTTCTATAAGTTCTTCCGGTGAATAGCCGGTAAGTTCTGCAGAACCCTCACTAATAAAATTCATGGTCCAGTCATGTACATTCATACATGAATATACCATTCCCGGCATATTATTCATTAATGTTGACAGCTCTTTTTTTGTCTTCTTTAATTCCTCTTCGGCTAATTTGCGATCAGTTATATTTCTTGAGAAAATTGCAACTCTGTCAGTTATCTCATTATCAATAAACACTGGATGAAAGGTGGATTCATTCCAGTATCCTGCACGAAAATCTTCTGAATTGACAGTTTTGCCGGTAGAAAGAACTTTATTGACAAGTTCTCTCCTTCTGTCAGCTACATCTTTTGGCAGCAGGTCAAAAACATTTTTTTTCAATAATTCTTTACGAGTTGTATTTATCCTTTTTGCATGCGCTTCGTTGCTATCAACCACAATGCCGTCTTTATCGAGCAATATGAATATGTCATCTGTCGACTCCATGATGGCCCTGGCATTAGCCTCACTCTCCCTGAGCCGTTTTTCTGTCTCCTTACGAGTAGTTATATCACGGGCAATAATCATCATGTTTACGAACACATCATCTTCAAATATCGGCACAAAATAGCTTTCGTAATACCGAGATATTTTGTTGTCGCCCAATGCGGAATGTTCTACATATTGAGATAATCTGGTTTGTTTTGCATTGTAGAATGCCTGGTCATAAATTTGTTTGGAATCATCTGAAAGAAAATCATTGTATGATTTTCCCTCAATATCCTTTATAGAGAAACCTTTGGCAAAGTGGTTCAGATAAATATATTTACCATTACGGTCATATAAGGCTATAAAGTCCGGCAGAGTTTGTACCAGTTTGTGCCATTTAATTTCACTCGTTAACTCATTCATAAAGATTTACTGGCAAATTCACTCAAATTTATAAAAAATGAATGAAAAATGCTAATAAATGATCTTATAAAAAAATGAGGAGTAGGCTATTTTGGCTTTACCACACAGGCGAACTGAACAAACCTGGTGTCTGTAAGGTACCCGAAAGACAAAAAATCAAGAATATTAAACTTCCACAATCTTATGGGATTAATACCTTCAATAGTTATAATCTCATACCCTAATGATATAAACATTTCAATAATGCTTTTTTGAGTGAAAAATCTCAGGTGAGTTTTGTCCAGTATGCCGGCATCCTCATACTTCCACTGTTTTTTTATAAGCAGGTCCCTCAGGTTATAAAAGTATCTTACATTTGGTATAGAACTTACAATTATGCCGTCACCACTTAACTTCTCCTTGATTAACAACAGTGCAGAGAAGGGGTCGGCCAGATGTTCAAGCACATCATTGAAAATTATGCAGTCGAAGTATTTGTCAGGTATGGAACGAACTAAATCTGTAAGGTCACCTGTCAGAACCTTGTCCATTTTTGTTCTGGCAATTTCACCGGCCTCCTTATCAATCTCAATTCCCCAGATTTCTGCATTAAGCTTTTGTTTCAGCTGATAGCCGAATAATCCCTGACCACAGCCTACATCCAGTATTCTTTTGGCTGTATCAGGGATATATTTCATCATCTCCGGACGAGTCTGGATGTGATAACCATCGGGTTTGACCGACAGGTCCAGCAGATTTTGGGTGTAGGCCATTTTATTTTATCGCTTTTGCCTTACAGCTGTCGCTGCATTTGTTGCACTGTACACAGTCATAGTTTGAGAGTGAAGAGACCTTGTTCTTCCTGTCTATCACAATTGCCTGGGTAGGGCAGACCTTCTGACAGGCCCCGCAATGAATACAGCTTGCATTGTCTATACGGCGCTGTTTTACCGAGAAAAACGAGAACACTCCCAGCAACACCCCGTAAGGGCACATGAACCTGCAGAAAGGTCTCGGGAACCAGTAGCCAATTATCATCATCACAAGCAGATAACCCCAGGCGAAAAGGCCGAACGACCACAGTAGCTTGGCCTCCATGGGCTGACCTGCAATGAATGCCACCAGCTGCTCGAACCAGCTCTTTCCAATGAAGAACACAGCCTTGTACGGCTCCAGCTCACAGGCCAGGAAATAGCTTGATTTGAGTGCGAAGTATATTGTGCCCACAAGCAGTGCAATAGGGAAAATCTTGATTATGGTATTAAGTTTCTGCGGTATTTTTACCAGCTTCTTCTTTTTCTGGAAAAGATGCTGCATTGCCCCGAGTGGGCATCCGGATGTACAGAACACCCTTCCGGCAATAAGCGCCACAATGAGAGGCGACAGGAAGACAACAAGAGTAACCAGCCCCACCATCCTCGGGCTGACCATGCCCATTGTCACATTGGTTATCACTCCGACGGGGCAGATACATCCACCACGGATAATACCGAGGTATGCCAGTGCAATTATCGCAAGCATGCTGAGCATCCATGAAGCCTTCCTCTTAATGACGAAGAACACCCCTACAAGCATTATCACTATTAGCACAGCCATATCCACGAACACCATGTACTCGGGAGTAGGGTTGTACTGTATTGGAACATAATTTTCACGGAACTCAGCCACGTTTCCGTTGGGATCTATCTCCTTTACACAATTGGGGTCATTGGCATCCTGAACTGCCTGATTGGTCTGTTGTGCCTGCTGCTGAGTCTGATCCTCCTGGGCTGTTGCCATGCAGCTCACAGCTGCTGCTGCGGGAGAGCTAAGTGATAGCGTTGCAATTATAATAGCGGTAAAAAACTTCAATATTGATTTCATCCTTTCATCGTGTTAAATGTATTCTCCACCATTCTCAAGACTGTATTCGCCCTTGAAGTCATCCTCCGGGCCAATGTACACCCTGTCAATTGCCTTCTGGGGACACTTAGCAGCAATGTTGCAGCTGTTGCAAGCAAGGCAGAGGTCTGGGCGAATGATAAGGAACATAGATCGTGTACCTTTTTCATTGCAGTTCTTGACACACTTTCCGCATGCGGTGCAGAGCTTGTCATCGATTTTATAGATGAAAGAACCGTCCTGACCACCCGAGTAGTTCTGACGTTTAACGGCGTCGTATTTGCAAACCTTTATCCCTTCGGTCATTATCTTGTCCGACTCGATATCCTTGTTGCTTATGTGTCCGTAGCATACAACACAATAAGAACACTTCTTCTGGTCGTTCACGGCCTTCACTGCCGACGGGTTTCGCACACATGCCGTCTCGCAGATACCGCAACCGTTGCACTTCTCAGGGTCTATTGCCCATACATACCTTGTCAGCGGGCCGGCCTCCTCGGGATTGAGTTGCTTGCTCACTATCCGGTAGGCAACACCGCCAATGGCGATTGCACATGTTGCCCTTCCGAAATTCACCAGAAACTTACGTCTGTCCATTACTATATAATTTTTTTATTACTTTTTATCTTTTACAAACGGAACTGGAGCCCATTTTGCAGGCATTACAAACCCCTTTCCCAACAAACCCTTTGGAGCATTTTCTCCGGAAATCGCAATAAGAGCGTTCTGCAGACGG
This sequence comes from Bacteroidetes bacterium GWF2_40_14, assembly GCA_001769195.1. Classification (GTDB taxonomy): domain Bacteria; phylum Bacteroidota; class Bacteroidia; order Bacteroidales; family UBA932; genus Bact-08. Next base: position 96,457 of record MEOK01000019.1, read on the forward strand.
AGAGCGTCTGACTCGCTTACCTTTGCCATATCCAGAATAACCGAACATAAAGGTATCTCTTCTGTCTGCCCTATGACCCTGAAATCCTCAGGCTTTGCAAAATCAACGGCACAGCTGGCAGTAAGTGCATAATCGGATATTATTGCAACATCGGCAAGGTTATCGGAGAGGGTATTGATGCACTCTGTGCAGCTTGCCTTGTTGATGACCTCACCAGGCTCTATGCCCTCTTTTTTAAACATTGCAAATGGAGCGTGGTATTTTTCGTAGGAATCAGGCTGTCCGGCAACAAGTGTCTTTCCGTCAATATCCTTCAGACTCTTTAAAGGGGAGTCTTGCTTTACGATTATTTTTCCTGTGAGCCATTGGTTGCCAGAAGGGTCAAGCAAATCTGCAACACGTTTGTATTTGATATCAGTGTCTGGAGTGATCATGAATGCCAGCCAGGGCTTGCAAATTACTCCGTCAAATTTACGGGCAACAAGCGAATCATTCAGCTCATACTCCTCCATGAAATAGCTAATCTGCAGGTCGATGTTGAATTTAGACTTTAGAGTGTCCTGCAGCTCTTCATACTCTCTGGCTGCAAGATCGTGGATGCATGAGCAGGCTGTGAGCTTGCAGTATGTTTCGCTGACGGCTATACGGAGGGTCAACATTGAGTCATTCGCAGAAGCGATGGTTCCGGTTGCAGGTTCAAATGCGGTTTCGTCATATTGACCTGCTGTCACAATATGATTATTGCAGCCTGCAAAAAAAGTGCAGACTGCAACAATAATAAGGATTCCTTTTATTAAGGCTGATGTTTTCAAATTCCTGATGTTATTTTGTTGGTATACACTTTACAAGACCACCTGTCTTAGATGCAAGGTATACGTTGTCTTTAGTGTCAACTGCCATTGGTATATATGCACAACCTTTAACCAGTTCCTCAATTCCCTCTACTTTCTTCGCTCCCTCCTTGCTGTATACTTTTATGCGAGTAGGGTCCTTCTCAACTGTTACTATACCGCCGTTTGAAAGGAATGCTACGCTTACAGGGTTGCAGCAACCGTGGAAATCATCGATTCCGTTTCCGCGTTGACCAAATGAGATGGTTGGCTTGCCTGAATAATCAAATCCGTTAACCCTGAATGCACCCAGGTTGGCAACCAGAATTTCATTGTTGCGTATGCTGAAATCCAGAATTCCGCAGCATGTACGTAATTTTTCAATTGCAGATGTTTTCTCCCCTGTTTCTGCATTGTAAATTGCAATCATCCTGGTTCTTGTGTCTGCAACCATGATTTTGCCTTCAGCAACTCTTGCACCTGTCGCGCTAATGATGTCAGCAAGCTTAAGTTCTCTTACTATTACACCTTTAGCATTGAATACCACGCACTCAACGCCTACAGGAGCATCAATCTCTGAAGTTTTTCCTCTTGCTTCAACTTTCTTTTTGCCCATTACTGTGCCGAAAACATAGATGTTGTCGCTCTTGTCAACGGCAATTGCAGAAGCTTTGGATGTCATTTTTGTCTTGAATTCACTTACTTTGGTACCCTTTGCATCAATAATACGGACACTACCGTCACTCTTGAGGGCACATATATTGTCATTTGACAGAATTGAAAGATAGATAACCTCCTGATGGTCCTTGCCAGCAAAAGCGGCATCTACCATATAGGCCAAATCATGAGCATTGGTGATTAATGAGTCAATACCAACTTCTGTTTTTTTCATCTCCTCTGTCTGCTGACGCATTTTTGTAACTCTTGCAGTAGCAGCAATTTTAGGATCAAGCATGCTTATGTATCTCTCAATTTCAGTTGCACTTTTACCAGATGTCAACTGACCTACCAATATTGCTGAATAATATGATTTTGGATTCTCCTTTATGAAATTTTCAGAAAGTTGTCTTGATTCCTCCTGATACCGTTTAATAATTTCAGTGATTTCTGCTTCGCGCTCTGGAGTAGCTTTAAGTGAGTCTACTCTTTGATAGAGCTCTTTCTGAAGTTCTTCAAGATTATATTTTTCATATAGTTCCTTAGTTTTATTTTTAAGGATATTTGCATCATCCTGTGTCTTTCCACCTGTGAAAATTGCATTATTCAATGAATCCACATGTCCTGTGACAGTCATTTCTGCATTTTCTGCATAGAAATAAGTCATGCTTCTTTTTCCTTCAATCATAAGATAGTACAAAGAAGGTTCAGCAATAGTGTCTTTAAACGCAAACTTGCCATTTTCAATAATTGCAGTATCTGCAGGGGTTTCCCTGTTTTCAATAGACATAAGAATGGCTTTACCATCTGTAATGCCTTCCAGGGTTCCAGTTAAACTAAAGCTTTTAGGTTCATTTTTGCAGGCAGTTAAGGCTCCAATCAAGAGCGTAATAGCTGCACAACGTAAGAATAATGTTGGTTTCATATAATATTTTATAGGGTTTGTTTCAGTATTTGACTATTATCATCACAAAAGGTTTACAAATATACGCTCTTATTGGATTTTCCTAATATACCATTAGCAAAATTACAATATTTCCAATAAAATATTTGTTTATGTACCAATATATATACAGATGAAAACGATTTTACCCTAATTTAGTTGTTTTTACAGATGGGCAAATAGTATGAATATTGCAGAAACTACAACAAAATATCCGACATCAACAAGCGCCAGGGTTATGTAACGCTTCCAGTCTGCAATCTGAAACTTAAGCATAGATTTGGTCCAGGCAGCAAAAGCAATGCATACGAATATTGCCATACACAGAGAGAGTTGTGTCAGGAAAAAATACATCAGACCAATAATGGCGGTTGATATAAATTGAAATATCATCTCCCATGGGAAACGTGACTCACATTTGCATTCTTCACCTTTACTAAGATTAGCTCCGCATTTGCACTCGTAATTTACTGCCTTTATCCACTGTTTGCCAAATATCACCGTGTACCACAAGGCGCCTGTACCAAAGGCTATTACTACAGCTACGGCGTACCATAGCCATGAGATTTCATAACAAGGGCAGTTTGTTCCAAAAGTTGTTTCCATAATATTCTAGATTTAATGAGATACCATTTTAAGACCAATGATTGAGACAATTAATGTTGATATGAAAAAAAGTCGCCAAAAATCGGTCGGTTCCTTAAATACGATTATCCCGACCAAAACTGTTCCAACAGCTCCAATCCCTGTCCAGACAGCATATGCAGTCCCAATAGGTAATTCTTGTGTTGCCTTGACAAGCAAATACATACTTAGGGTAAGGCAGATGAAAAATCCAATATACCAATATGTAACAGCTGTTCCTGTTGATTCTCTTGCTTTGCCAAGACACGCAGCAAAACCAACTTCAAATAGTCCTGCTATTATGAGTAAAAACCAATTCATTATTAATCATGATTTAGTATAAAGGTAAGAAATCTTCAGAAAATCCTGTACGGATATTCTATACCTGTAAGGAAAAGAGGGTGGGCAGGAACTGAACTGCCAGCCGCACATCGGTTTTTTTGTTCCAGTATATCAGCTATCCATTCAGGTTCCTGTTTGCCTCTGCCAACATCCAGCAGAGATCCCACTACAGCCCTCACCATATTTCGTAAAAAACGGTTTGCCGATATAGTGAAACAGAAAGAGGAATTTATCAGGGAAATATTCATAGGGGATTCAGGGGTCCACAAGGCTTCAGTTACAGTGCAGATATTTGTCTTGACGTCTGTGTGAAGCTTTGCCATTGAGGTAAAGTCCCGTTCGCCAAGAAGACTGACAGCTGCCATATTCATTTTTTCAATATTGATTTCGTATGGAAAAAAATATGAGTACTGATTCAGAAAAGAGTCTTTTTTTGTGTGAATAAAATATTTATAGGTCCTGCTGACAGCGTCAAAACGGGCATGCGCATCACATGCAACCTGACAAATGTCATGAAGTGTGATGTCGGAAGGCAGAATGGCATTTATTTTGTAAATCAGCTTTGGGTAATCCTGAACGAGTATAGGGTTAGCGGAGTCGAAATGGGCAATGTAGTTGATTGCATTAACTCCGGCATCTGTTCTTCCGGCTCCCGTAATCCCCGTCTCGTTACCTAGATAAATTGAGAATGCTCTTTCCAGCTCTGCCTGAACAGAAGCCTGACTGATCTGAATCTGCCACCCGCAGTAAGAGGAACCTCTGTAAGAAAGAGAAATAAAGTAACGCATTCTTAAAAATAAGTTAAATTTGTAAGATTTGAATGCTACAAAAATACAAAATCATTTAATATGGAAACCGTAAATATCAAAGAACTAAACGAAAGAATTCAGAGAGAGAGCGCATTTGTAGATATGATCACTCTGGAGATGAACAAAGTTATTGTCGGACAGAAACAGCTGGTAGAGAGCCTTATGATTGGGCTACTTGCCGATGGTCACATTCTTCTGGAAGGTGTTCCCGGTCTGGCCAAGACGCTTGCAATCAATACGCTGGCATCAATTGTGGACTCACAGTTCAGTCGTATCCAGTTTACCCCGGACCTGTTGCCTGCCGACCTGATAGGGACACTCATCTACAGTCAGAAAAGTGAACAATTTCAAATCAGGAAAGGACCGATTTTCGCAAATTTTGTATTGGCCGATGAAATCAACCGGTCCCCGGCTAAAGTTCAATCTGCTCTTCTGGAGGCAATGCAGGAGAGACAGGTGACTATTGGTGACCAGAGCTTCAAGCTTCCTCAGCCATTTTTGGTTATGGCAACCCAGAACCCGATAGAGCAGGAGGGGACATATCCGCTTCCGGAAGCACAGGTAGACCGTTTCATGCTGAAAGTGGTTGTAACATACCCTAAGAAAGAGGAGGAGAAACTTATCATTAGAATGAATAACAGCGGAACTTTCCCTAAGGCAAACAAGGTTCTTAAGCCGGAAGATATCCTTCGTGCAAGAGAAGTGGTGAGAGAGGTATACATGGATGAGAAAATTGAAAAATATATAGTCGACATTGTTTTTGCAACAAGGACACCAGAGGAGTACGGCCTGAAGAATCTAAAGGACCTCATCTCTTACGGAGGTTCACCAAGGGCCAGCATCAACCTGGCAATGGCAGCAAAGGCCTATGCATTCATCAGAAGAAGAGGATATGTTATTCCGGAAGACGTGAGAGCAGTATGCTATGAGGTTCTAAGGCACAGGATAGGTCTTACTTATGAGGCAGAGGCAGAAAATGTCACAACTGAGAATATTATTACAGAGATAATGAACGCAATAGAAGTTCCTTAATATGTCAACAACAGAGTTACTTAAAAAGGTCCGGAAAATTGAGATTAAAACCAAAGGTTTATCCCGGCAGATCTTTGCAGGAGAATACCACTCAGCCTTTAAAGGCAGGGGGATGGCATTTAGCGAGGTGAGGGAGTACCAGTATGGCGACGATGTCAGAAGTATGGACTGGAACGTGACTGCCAGACTCAATGCACCTTATATCAAGGTTTTTGAAGAGGAGCGAGAATTAACAGTTGTGTTGCTGGTAGATGTCAGCGGATCCAGGACATTTGGTACAACGACCAAGCTTAAGAAAGAGCTGATAACAGAGGTTGCAGCTGTGCTTTCTTTTTCTGCCTCTGCAAACAACGACAAAGTTGGAGCACTTTTTTTCAGTTCAAAGGTAGAGAAGTTCATACCGCCCAAAAAGGGGAGGAGCCATCTGCTCAGGATTATAAGAGAACTACTGGAGTTTGAACCGGAGGACCAGGGAACAAACGTTGGAGAGGCGTTGAGGTTCCTGACAAATGCCATCAAAAAAAGATGTACTGCGTTCTTATTGTCTGACCTGATTGATGTAGATTCCCAACTTAAACCGAGGTACGAGGATGCAATTAAAATTGCTGCAAACAGACACGATATATCGGTTATTTCTGTTTATGATTCAAGAGAGCGGGAGTTACCCGATGTCGGTCTTATAAGAGTAGTGGATTCCGAAAGCGGTAAGGAGAAGTGGGTTGACACCTCCAGCAAGGGTGTGCGAGAACATTTCGATGACTGGAACAAAAAGGTTTTGTTCTACACCCAGCAGTGCCTTAGAAAATATCAGATAGACTCTGTGAGCATCTCTACTAACGAAGATTTTGTGAAAGGTTTAATTGCTCTTTTTAATAAAAGGTAGAAAAGTATGAATGTAAAGGATACATTACTAATTGGAGATCAAATAATATTAAGCTTTAAAACGACAGTTCCAAAGGGTACAAAGTTCATCTTTCCTGCCCCTTCGAACCCAATTACAGAAGGAGTGGAAATTGTAGGGACACCAAAGATTGATACCCTGTCTGAGGTTAACGGGCTGTTGAATCTTGAGGCAAAAATGGTTGTAACCTCTTTTGACAGTGGCTCCTTTGTGTTGCCGAAGTTCCCGGCATACCTAAGCAAGCTCGATGGTACGATAGATACAGTATGGTTCGATGGTGGGAAGCTTGAGGTTCAGACAATACAGATAGACACAACAACATTCAAGCCATTTGATGTTAAGGACCAGATAACCTATCCATACACCGTCAAGGAGTTCCTGCCGTGGTTTGCGATGGCAGCCGTAGTTGTATTGCTAGGATATCTTATCAGGAGATTTATTAAAAACCGGAAGCTTAAGAGGACGCTATTCGGCAAACCTGTAGTTATTGATCCTCCTCATATTGTGGCACTAAGAACACTGGAACAGATACGGGGCGAGAAACTATGGCAAAGCAATCAGGAGAAGCTATACTATACAAATATTATAGACACCCTCAGAATTTATATTGAAAAGAGATACAACATTCAGACAATGGAGATGACCTCAAAGGAAATTCTTGATGCGCTGTCAAAAGAGAAGATAGAACCTAAGGAGTATCAAAACCTTGGAGAACTTCTCAAATTATCTGATCTGGTAAAGTTTGCCAAGTATAAAGCTACACAGGAGGAAAACGAAAATGCAATACCTGTTGCTGTGAGATTTGTGAATGCTACATTTTTACAGGAAATGGAACAAGAAAAAGGGAGGTAGTATGTTTTTTGAATATCCGAATTTACTCTATTTAGAATTATTTCTAATTCCGGTTTTAACCCTCTACATATGGAGAGAGATAAAAGGTTCTGTACCGGCGATACGATTGTCTACATCTGCTCCATGGAGCGGAAAGGGAGGGCAATACAAAAAAATACTGAGACACCTCTCTTTCCTGTTCAAGTTTATTATGTTTGCGGCATTAATTGCAGCAATTGCCAGACCCCGCTCATCGCAGGATTTTGAGAAGGTAAACACAGAAGGCATTGACATTGTTTTTGCTCTTGATATCTCTACTAGTATGCTTGCCCGCGACTTCAAACCCGACAGGATAAGTGCTGCAAAGGATATTGCTATAGAGTTCATTGCGCAACGTCCCAATGACAGGATGGGAGTTGTTGTTTTTGCAGGTGAAAGTTTTACGCAATGTCCACTTACGACTGACAGAGCAACTCTAATCAATCTGATGAAGGAGATTGAGACGGGACTGATTGAAGATGGAACCGCAATAGGCAATGGTCTTGCAACAGCAGTTGCCAGGCTTAAAGATTCACAGGCAAAAAGCAGAGTGATAATACTTTTGACTGACGGGGTTAACAACAGGGGAGAAATTGCTCCGCTAATGGCAGCAGAAATTGCCAAGACATATGGCGTTAGGGTATACACAATTGGTGTGGGCGCAATGGGAATGGCTCCGTATCCTGTTATGACACCATTTGGAGTTGATGTACAGCAGATGCAGGTGGAGATAGACGAACCCCTCTTGCAACAGATTGCCAACGATACAGGCGGAAAGTATTTCAGAGCCACCGATAATACAAAGCTGCTTGAGATTTACGGGGAGATAAACAAGATGGAGAAGAGCAGGACAGATGTGGATTCATTCCCAATATACAAGGAACTTTTTATGATTTTTGCCTTGATTGCTCTTTTTGCCCTTGCCCTTGAGGTTATTTTCAGACTTTTTGTTTCACGTAGAATACCATAGAATATGTTACAGTTTGCACAGACACAATATTTATTGCTGATACTTGTAATACCTTTCCTGTTTCTCTTTTACGCTTTATCCAGAAGAGGCAGAAGAAAGAGGCTGGAAAAGTTCGGACAAAAAGAGGTTATTGAAAGCCTTATGCCTACAGTTTCCAGAAGCCGGGGCTGGATAAAATTGTCTATATTCTCTTTGGGATTATTCTTTTTCGCTCTTGGACTTGCCAGACCACAATTAGGTGCAAAACTTAAGGAGGTAGAAACCAAGGGGGTAGAGATTATGATTGCACTAGATGTTTCAAACTCTATGCTTGCAGCAGATTACTCGCCAAACAGACTGGAAAGAGCCAAACTGGCAATTTCACGCCTTGTAGACAAGTTGAATGAGGATAGGATTGGATTGATTGTCTTTGCAGGACAGGCTTATGTTCAATTGCCTATAACAACTGACTATGTCTCTGCAAAAATCTTCCTCAACAACATAAACAGTGAGTCGGTCCCGGTACAGGGAACAGCTCTGGCTGAGGCAATCAACGCAAGTATCAAGAGTTTCAGTCTGGACAGCAAGAACAGCAGAGCAGTCATTCTTATCACAGACGGAGAGAATCACGAAGATGATCCTGTTAGTGCCGCAAAAACTGCAAATGACCTTGGTGTAAAGATCTTCACGCTTGGTATAGGTTCAGATACAGGGAAACCTATACAGATGCCAGGAGGCGAATTGCTCAGGGACAAGGACGGGAACATAGTGGTTACAAAACTGGACCAGGAGACACTTGCAAAAGTTGCCGAAGCAGGGGGTGGAGTTTTTGTAAGAGCAGGCAACAGCGATTTCGGGCTGGATGCTATAGTGGACAAAATTCACAACATGGACAAACAGAACTACAAGTCAGTCGTTTTTGAAGACTTTGATGAGCAGTACATGTACTTTTTTGCAATTGCTCTATTCTTCTTTCTGCTGGAATTTATAATTTTGAACAGAAAAGGTAAAATATTTTTTAAATAGCAGATACATATGAGAGGTTTTATATTGACGATAATTTTTGCTTTTTTAATAAATACAGCCTGGTCACAGGTGGAAAAGGGAGAGATTCGTTCCGGAAATTCTGCCTATAAAAAAGGAAACTATCAGAAGGCAGAGATAGATTACAGGAGAGCTCTTGAGAGGAGTCCAAATTCCATTCAGGCCAAGTACAATCTGGGTAATGCTTTGTACAAGCTCAACAATGCTCCTGAGGCGGAGAAAGTTTTGGCTCCGGTTGCAGATTCTGTCATAGACAAGGGTATGAAGGCAGATGTTTTCCATAATATTGGCAACTTTAACCTTGCTCAAAAAAAATACAAGGAGTCGGTTGATTCATACAAAAACTCATTAAGGATACGTCCCGGTGACATGCAGACAAAATCGAACCTTGCATACGCGCAAAAAATGCTGAAGAACGAACAGGACAAACAGAAAAAAGACCAGAACAAGGACCAGAACAAAGACCAGGACAAGGACGACAAGAAGGACCAGAACAAAGATCAAAACAAAGACCCAAATAAAGACCAGAACAAGGAGAATAAAGATAAACAGCAGCAACCCCCCCCTAAAATAACCCCTCAGGCTGCTCAGCAGATGTTGCAAGCAATACAGAACAAGGAGAAAGAGACACAGGAGAAGGTGAACAAAGAGAAAGTAAAGGTACTGGAAGGCAGACAGAAAGAGAAGAATTGGTAAAGAATAATATAGAAAATAATATGATAGGAATGTATCTTAAAAGGGTGATGTTGCTTCTGGGCTCTGTTGTGATAAGCATAGCATGTATGGCCCAGGGTGCTTTTACTGTTGATGCTCCAAGGGTTGTTGAACTTGACGAGAGTTTCAGGCTTGTCTTCACTGCAAACTCGGAGCCGACAAGCTTTAATCCTCCTGCTTTTTCGGGATTTGACGTGCTGGCCGGCCCATCTGCCTCTACAATGAGCAGTACGCAAATTATCAACGGAAAAAGAACCGAAAGTTTTCAGGTGAGTTACACATATGTTCTACAACCAAAATCGGTGGGGAAATTTACAATTCCTGCAGCATCTGTAGTCATTGGCGGGAAAGGGTATACATCAAACCCTATAACAATAGAAGTTGTAAAGGGAGATGGAAATGCGGCAGGTAATTCCGAACGGTCTGCACAGGCTACCGGAAACGTATCGGGTGACGATATCTTCATGCGGATGGGCATTAGCAAGGGAAGGGTTGTAAAAGGAGAGAGTCTTGTAGCAACCTTGAAGATTTATACCAAGGTTCCTATAGCAGGATTCGAAAACGTAAAGTTCCCTACTTTCAATGGATTCTGGAGTCAGGAGATCGAGACCCCGTCGAACATAGAGTTTGTAAGAGAAACAGTAAATGGCAAGATATATGATGCCGCAGTATTGAGAAGATATATGCTTGTTCCTCAACAAACAGGAAGTCTGGCTGTTGAGCCATCGGAGATGATATGTCTTATTCAGATAAAATCACCAGCCGGCGGAGGCCAAAGATCTGTTTTTGACGATTTTTTTGAAAGTTACCAGACTGTAAAGAAGAGAATAACAGCTCCAGGAATACATATTATGGTAGATGCTTTGCCTCCAGGGGCTCCTGCAACATTTGCCGGCGGTGTGGGTGACTTCAAAATGTCGGCAAAACTATCAAGAGATACCGTTCAAGCTAATGAAGCTGTATCTTTAATAGTTACGATAAGCGGGACGGGAAATATTAACCTGATTGAGGCTCCTAAAATTGAATTTCCTGCCGATTTCGAGGTCTATGATGTGAAAATTTCTGACAAAAGTAGTAAAACCAACAAAGGGGCATCCGGTATAAAGGAGTTTGAATTTCCGATAATACCAAGGGGTTCGGGACATTTTGTACTTGGTCCGGTTAGGTTTAGTTACTATGATATATCTTCCAGGAAGTATTTAACACTCTCATCGGGAGATCTTGAACTTAAAGTAGGAAAAGACAAAGGTGGCAATTCGGGTATGAGCTCCTCTCTCTCTCTTGGAGTGAACAAACAGGCTGTAAAAAGTCTTACAAACGATATAAGATACATACATACAGGACTATCCCACCTCAAAAGAGGAAACCAGTTTTTTGTGGCATCATTTACATTCTACGCCCTTCTGGCAATTATAATTTCTCTATTCTTTATTACTAACAGTTTCCTTTCAAAGAGAATCGAGAGGAACAGGGATATTGCCGGCGTTAAAAACCGCAGGGCAAATAAGGTTGCCAGAGCAAGACTCAAAACAGCTGAATCTTTTCTAAAACAAAAGCTTTATACCGGATTCTACGAAGAACTACACAGAGCAATTCTTGGGTATTGCTCAGACAAGCTTGCCTTGCCACTCTCCGACCTGTCTAGGGAGAAGATAGCGGAATCATTAATAAAGAAGTCGGTGAAACCTGATTTGATTCAGGAACTGTTATCCCTTATTGAGGCATGTGAGTATGCCCGTTACGCACCTGACCCGGGAGGTGTGGAGATGGACAAAAATTATTCAAGGGCAATGAGACTTATTTCAGATCTGGAGGTATAATTATGAAAAGAGCAATATTTCTTTTTTATTTCTGTGTCGTTTTATCGTCAATGAACGCACAAACACCCAAAGAACTTTGGGCAAGTGCAAACAATCTGTATTCCAAGGCACAATATGCCGATGCCTTGCAGGGCTATCTTAAAATTGAGGAGTCGGGCTATGCTTCAGAATCGCTTTTCTATAATCTGGGCAACTGCTACTTCAAGCTTAACGAGATTGGAAAGTCGATTCTCTATTACGAAAAGGCTCTCAAACTCAATCCTTCTAATGAAGATCTTTTAAACAACCTGAGTCTGGCAAAGGACTTTTCTCTAGACAAAATTGAAGAGGTCCCGGATTTTATACTTAAGACATGGATAGAGAATATCAACTACTCATTCTCATCAGATACATGGAGCTATTTTGCATTAATATTTTTTGCTGCAACAGCGTTTTTGCTGCTTAACTTCAGGTTCGGTTCAAGTTCAAGGTTGCGCAAAATATCATTCTTTCTTGCAATTGCCTCTGTTTTACTTGGCTTGCTGGCTGGATATTTTTCTCTTATCCAGAGATACAGGTACACACTTAAGAATACAGCAATAGTTATGAAGCCGGTGAGTACCGTGAGAAGTTCTCCGGACGACTCAGGCAAGAGCCTTTTTATTCTTCATGAGGGTACAAAACTTGAGCTTCTGGAGGAGATTGGGGACTGGAAGAGAATCGAACTTGCAGATGGAAGACAAGGCTGGATAACATCACTTGACATTGAGGTCATATAAACCATCCCTTGAGAGCAAATTGTCCAGATTTGCAAGGTTGTACAGAACAATGGCCATTACAACTGCTGTATGGTTCATATAAACAGGGATGCTCATATTGTATGTATCTCTCTCGGTATGCCATATTTCTGAATAATTGAAGTCGTAGCCTTTTGGGTCAGCTGTGCCGAAACTTATTGCAGGAACTCCGTTAATCGCAAAATATGCATGGTCAGACCCCCCGCCTGAGGTAGGTTTTGGCCTGGGTTCACCACTTCTTTTGTTTAGTTTGAAAGGAAATTCTTTGTTTATCCTGTCAAGCGGTTCGCAAACCTTCTCAAAATCAGTGTACATTGCCGGAGGAACTGTAATGCTGTTGGCTACTGTCGGGCCACCATCACGGTTGAAGTAGTTAGATATTTTGTCAAGCTTGTCCATATTGTTTTGCACCCAGAATTTTGAACCCCACAAGCCAAACTCTTCGCCGGCCCAAAGACAGAAAAGGATTGTTCTTTTTGGCTTACCGCCGGCTGCCATTATCAATCTGGCCGCTTCAAGATTAGGAGCGACTCCTGTTCCGCAGTCAACTGCTCCTGTTGCCACATCAAAGGCATCGAGGTGTCCGCCGCTCATTACATATTCGTCAGGAAACTCGCTTCCTCTTATTATCCCAATTACGTTATGGTATTTTACGGGACCGGGCTTGAAATGGTTCCTTATATCAAATTCCAGCATGAAATACACTCTCTCTTTAACCTTCTGTTCAATTATCCGGAACTGATGCTCGTCCAGTTTGATATCGGGACAGGTGGGCAGAGAATCGAAACTCATATATTCGATGTTCTTCCTGTCATATAATGCCCTTACAGGCAACTTTGAAGATTGGATGATACCGAGAATGCCAGCCTCTCTCATCTGTTTGTAGAAGAGAGCAGGTGAATCCTTTAGTGCCTTAAGAGGTTTTTGCTCTTTTTTGGGATATGCCTTGTTTAACTTGGTAATTGAATCATTATATCTGCTAATGTCAAGATTTTCTTCAATAATCAGTCCTCTTTCAACATCGGCATATTCTGAAAAGTCTACCGGCCAACCTTCATTCTCTCCGGTAATCAGTACCCAGGCACCATTCAGTTTGCCTTTAACCCTGTCAAATTCTGCCTGATTCTTTGGTTCCATTAATACATGGCCCCTTTGAACTCCTTTGGTGCCAGATGTGTATGAAGGAGTTGCAAAGTGAAGAATAAATCCCTCATCACTCAACATCCTCCCAAACCATGGCCCTCTGTTAAAACCAACTGGAAGAGAACCTACCTCCTGAACCTCAACCTCCATTCCCCATTTTTTAAATAAACCCGCTGCCCAGTAGGTAGCATTCTCATATGCATCAGAACCAAGCAATCTGCCACCAATCCTGTTTGAGAGCACATCGAGGTGATCCATTGTTCTGTTGTCAGTATTGCCTGTTTCAATAATTTTGTCTTCAACACTCTTATCCTGAGCAAGCACTGGTGATAGAGAAAGCAAAGAGTAGAGCAAGAATAAATTAAGAAAAGATATTTTCATGTTTAGCGAAATTTATACAAAAATAATCATTTAAAGCATAATTTTTTATTTCCCGCAGAAATTATTTACTTTAGCAAATTAAATGCTGAGTTAAATTTTAATAATCTTTAATGGTAGGGTATTTACCCCGGAAATCGGTTAAGAAATATATCTACAAAAAAACATTTCGAAATATGAAAAAATTATTCTTAATCTTGTTATTTATAACAGAATTCATGATTGTTGGAAAAGCCTGTGATATCAAACTGGTTGTTACCGGAGAAAAAAAAGATACTTACAAAGCAGAAGATGTCATAGTTATTAATGTGACAGTAACATATATCCACCGGATATGTGAACTTGAGCTCTCTGATACCAGAATAACATGTACCGGAATGAAAATTGTTGACGCAACCGAGTGGAAAGAGACTCAACCCGGGACATTTACAAAGGATTTAAAGGTAAGGTTATTGCAGGATGGCAATCCCGATGCATCATTGAAAATTATCAGAAAATGCAGTGCTGATGGAGGAATCGGATTATTAAAGATTAAAAAGTCGGATAAATGAAGAAGAGGATACTCATCTTTGTCTTGATTTTGTTTTCAATCTCAGATTTGTCTGCACAATGGGAGTGCCCAAGTCTTCTGGGTGCCTCACTTAAACCAATAGGAAAAAGCAAAATTTTCTGGGGTTCGGAAATTACCGCAGGTGCAGGCTATCTTAATAATAATGCCATTTTCAACAGTATGGGATTAATAGGCCTGGACAGGTCAGGTAAAAAGTGGACCATTTATGCAGAAGGCGGATATAAATTTTGGGATATTTATGATTTGGACACCAAGCAGAATTTAAAAAACTTTCATTTAGGCATAAGGGAGCTGCTGTTCCAATACAAGAGCAGGTACGGTAAGTTTACAGCCGGAATCCAGTCAGCAAGGCTGGATGATTATTTTCTTCTTAATGAAAGGATTCTGGGATTGAATTATAAGTATTCCAGTGGTTCCTGGTCCTTGAATTTTACAGGAGGTACAGTAATGAAGGCCTTTGCAAGAAACGGCACTTTCTGTGCTGTTGGTTACCTCTACGACATTGTGCCGGGAAGGGAGATAGCCTTACTTGGCAACAAACCGGGGCAGACCAACCTTGTTGCGGCAACACTTAAATTCTCTCCTTTAAGGTTTATTGATCATGCCGGTCTTGCTCTCTATTATGAATTTGGCTCGTGGGTGGAAAAGCCACTTTTTACAGGAGGGCTCTTTGCCAGTTTTGCTTTGCCCGGAGGTATATCTTTTAATCCGGAAATCCTATACCAGTCAGCCAATGACAATAATGCAATTATATATCTTCTTTCACTGGAAAAACTTATCACCGGAGAAAAATTAAGAACAACCATCAATATGCGTTATTCCGGCTTTTCACCGCTGGATGAAAGTGCGAAAATTCTGAACTCTTTCAGTAATATGTTTGCAGGGAATGTTTTACGACTAGATTCGGGCGACTTGCCTTTTATTCAGACAAGTCTGAAATTCTCGGTACCACCTGTAAGGACACATTTAAAAATACAGTATACAGCACAAACAAGAAAAAATGCCATGCAGGAATTCGATGTGGAGCTGGGGAAGAAATTTAAGAAGCATCTTCAGATTAATGCAGTAGGAGCCATGGTTAAAAGCCCTCTGTTGGAAAAACGGGCAATTCTTGGACGGATAGAATTCCGATTTTATTTTTAAACCTCATACATTTCAGCAAAATGAAACTGAATACATATCAGCGGCGTGAATTTCTGATCAGGGCCCTCCAGGGAACCGCATTACTGTTGACGGCACCTGTGCTGAATGCATGCAAAGATGATTGGTTGTATGCATCTTACAAAGTGATCCAGACCGACTGCAACGGTTGCGGAAAATGCCTGATAGTTTGTTCTTATAAGGCTATAATTCTCCCTAATCTCAGTCGTTACTCAATAATAAAGACAAAGTGTACAGATTGCGGTATCTGCAAATATGCATGCAAGGAGAATGCGATAAGTATTTCGACAACAGATTACATGATCAAGTCTTCTTTATGCACAAAGTGCGGAAAGTGTATTCCGGTATGTGCACCGGGTTCAATAAAACTTCCTACAGGATCGCTCAAATATTCAATTACAAGTTCATGTGTGGGATGCGGAAAATGTGTAGATGCATGTTTTTCACAGGGAAAGGCAATCTCCTATACAGTTTCTGGTTACTCTATAGTGACATCTAAGTGCCACGGTTGTGTGGAAAGATGTGCGTCGGTTTGCACCGACAATGCAATAACCAAGGTAAACGGCAAAGCAAGTATTAACACCAGCAAATGCACTAAGTGCGGGAAATGCCTGCCAAGGTGCAACTACGCAGCCATAACCAGGTCTGCAGTAGAGCTTATTCAGAGCAAGTGTACACAATGCGATAAATGTTACTTGATCTGTAAATATAACGGGATAAAGAAAGAGGGTGCATTGTCAGGTACCGATCCGCATATAGAGCAATCAGAATGTACCCGATGTGGCAAGTGTCTGCCGGTTTGTCCGGAGGATGCCATTTATAAAGTATTACCTGCTTCATATTCTGATCCTGTGATAAATACTTCGTTATGTAATAGTTGCGGGATTTGCGCCCCTCTTTGCCCACAAAATGCAATTGATGCTGAGATATACAAGGCAGAAATTGATCAAAAAAAATGCTACAGATGTGGAAAATGTGAGGATATTTGTCCATTGGATGCAATAGAGAATAGTTGAAGCAAAATATGAAGAAATTTAAAATTCCACACACTTTCGTAATCATTTTTGCGCTGATAGTGATCAGTGCACTTGTGACATTTTTTGTTCCCGGGGGAGAGTATGTAAAAAAAAGTGTTGTAGAGAATGGGACAGAGATTAAGACTGTAGAATTCAAATATGTGGAAAACCAACCTCAGAGCTGGCAGATACTGTCTGCTTTCTATTCGGGATTTACCAGACAAGCCGGAATAATTGTTTTTATACTGGTTATTGGAGCGACATTCTGGGTAGTGAATTCCTGCAAGGCTATAGATGCTGGTATTTTTTCTTTCCTCCGGTTTACTAAAAAACTGGAAAACAACAGGATGCTCAGACGAATTGGCGTCAATAACATTGTAATTATATTGATAATGACTATGTTCAGTCTTTTCGGGGCAATATTTGGAATGAGTGAGGAGACAATAGCCTTCACCATTATCCTGATACCTCTTGCTATATCCATGGGTTACGACTCCATTGTGGGAATCTCAATGGTTTATGTTGCCGCTCATGTCGGTTTTGCAGGCGCAATACTGAACCCATTCACTATAGGAATTGCGCAGAGTATAGCCGGATTGCCACTCTTCTCGGGAATAGAGTATCGTTTCTTCTGCTGGCTGGTTCTGACTACCGTCACTATTATCATTGTTTTAATTTACGCAAACAGAGTAAAGAAGAATCCCAGGAAATCCTCATTGTTCAACGAAGATTCATACTGGAGAGAAAAGAACAGCGGGCGCTCGGAAATTATTGAATACTATACTCCAAAATCATCATGGATTAGTTATTACATAACTCTTGCTGCATTGATATGTTTCTCAATATTTTATCCGCATACAACTGTTAAAATTGGAAACAGTTCTGCCGATATTCCGTTTTTAATTCCGGCCCTGACAGCTCTTTTTGCAATTTTTGGATATTTGGCTCTTAAAAAATCGATGCACTTCTATGTTCTGACGCTACTCTTTTTTACAATAATCTTCCTTATAACAGGTGTTATGGGGTATAGCTGGTACATCTCGGAAATTTCTGCACTGTTTCTGGCTCTGGGTATACTAAGTGGAATTGCAGCCGATTATAGCTCGAATGAGATTGTAGCCAAATTGACAGAGGGAGCAAAGGATATCCTCTCTGCTGCTCTGGTCGTAGGTCTAGCCGCCGGTATTGTTGTCATCCTGCAAGAGGGAAAGGTTATAGATACATTGCTCTATAAGATGTCGCTGGCTATGAATGAGGCAGGAAAAGTAAGTTCCCTTGGACTAATGTATGCAATTCAGACAATGATAAATATTGTGATTCCCTCTGCCAGTGCAAAGGCAGCCATAACAATGCCAATAATGGCTCCATTCTCTGATCTTATTGGTGTATCTCGACAGGCGACAGTTCTTGCTTTTCAGTTTGGTGACGGTTTTACCAATATGATAACTCCGACATCAGGCGTGTTGATAGCTGTTCTGGCAATCGGGCGTGTGCCTTATGGCAAGTGGTTTAAACTGATACTGCCATTTATCCTTTTTCTCACTATTCTTGGGTTCCTTCTGCTGTTGCCTACGATATTCATGAATCTGAACGGTTTCTAGAGTGGTCTTTCAGCTTTATAAACACCATAATTTTTAGAATCTTCGTCAGTTGAAATCCTTGAATACGGTGTCAGAGATTGCACGCCGGCAGATTTAGCCGGCAAGGAGGGATACTGCCCTGTTGTGATAAATGTAAGAGCAGCCTTTAACCAATCCTCCTGCAACCCGAAATCGTGATAAAGGTCATCTGGTCTGTCGTGGTCAGGTACTATCCCGTTTTCGTAATGTCCGGCTCCCACGCTGTTTACACTGAAGAATGCTATTGGAAGGAAAACGTACACAGGGTTTGTCTGGTTATCTTCCGGATAAAACCATACATACATCCCGTTTGGTTTACCATATGTTGTCTTGCCAATCTGGATGACACTCATCAGAGGTTTCAATCCATTGATTATAACTTCACTTGCAGATGCAGTCCCTTTACTTGTAAGAATGATGATTCTCCTGAGATCAAGCGAATTAGCAATTCTTTTAACGATTGTCATTGTTGTCTGGTCATTGTCGTATTGCGCAAGCTTGTCGTTATGTTCGCGGCGTGCAATGATTTTTCCCTCTGCACTAGCCGGGGAAATGTAGTTAGCCAGCAGAGAGGTGGCCTTACCATCACCGCCACCGTTATATCTTAAGTCAAGAACAAGTTCCTGAATATTTGCCGCCTTGAATGTAGCCATAGCATCATCTATATCTGATAACATGCCTGCCTTGAAAGAATAATAATGAAAGTAGCCGACCGGATATGGAAGATTAGGGAAATCGGTGCTTCTTATTACCATCGTCTTAAGTGCGGAACGTGTGCTTACTTCACGTGCCGTGGCAGTAAATGTAGTCGAGGTGCCGTTATAGTCTTTAAATGTAAAAGAGTTTGTTGTCTGAGCAAGTGTTGAATTAAAAGTATTGGCTGTAACAAGGTCCATAACCGGTGTATTGTTCAGGTGAGTTAAAAGATATCCTCTTTTAACACCTTTCTCAGACAAGGGAGAGTTGTCAAATATGTATCTAACCCGAATACCATAGTCGTTATAATATTCAATCGGTTGACTGTAACTTGCTCCATATGTGAGGTACACTCCTGTTTCGGACGAGAGGTAATCTGCACCAGACATCATCCATGACCATCTGTCCTGCGATACCAGAAGTGTGTCAAAATAGGGATAAATGGAAGTTATGGGCTTAGCATTAATATTTTTTGGCATATCCTTGTACCAGTAATACACATCGCTCATTAATTCAAATAGATATGTCTTTGCCTTTGTCAGTTCCGGGTTTGGATCTGTCTCTGGTATGGGCTCAACTTCTTTCTTACAGGATGCATTAAATATTAGGACAGTTGCTGTCAGGAAAATAATTGCAGCTTTTTTGATAATTCTGTTCATTGTTATATAATTTTCGTCCAAAATTAAACAATTTAAAATTATTATTGTTAATAGAAATAACAATATTAGATTATAATTTTAAAATACAATATATTATGAGAGATTTAGCATCAATTGAGACAAAGAACATTTTTGCTTCCAAAGGTAATCCTTTGACTCTGCTGGGTAAACAGATTGAGGTTGGTGATACTGCTCCTGAGATTGTGGCTTCTGACAACTCATTAAAGGATGTTAAGCTGTCGGACTTTCTTGGAAAAGTGGTTGTTTTGAGTGTTTTTCCATCTATAGATACACCTGTTTGTGCAACACAGACAAGGACGTTTAACAAAAAGGCAACAGAATTATCTTCAGACGTGGTCATTCTTACCATTTCCAAGGATTTGCCGTTTGCGCTCGGACGTTTCTGTGCTGCTGAGGGAATAAACAACATTCATACATTATCAGATTACAAGTTTTCAAAGTTCGGTCTGGAGTATGGATTTTTAATCAAGGAAATTCAGCTTCTTGCCAGAGGCGTGGTTGTGGTAGACAAGAAAGGAGTGGTCCAGTATAAGGAGATAACAAAGGACATTATTGAAGAACCGGATTACGATAAGGCAATTGGGGTAATTAAGAGGCTTTTATAGAATTTGTTTCATATGATGTGAAGAGAGGGTTGGCTATATGCTGCCCTCTCTTGTTTTTTTTACTGTTATATGGATCGTAACGCCGATACCAACAATTACAAGGAAAATTCTCATATGCAGATTTTCTGTTGCAAACAATATGCTTGATATCAGTGTGATCCACAGAATAGTGAGGGTCCTTATTTTAAGACGCAGGGGTATTCCTTTCTTTGATAGATAATCCTGGATATACGGGCCCAGATATCTGTTTCTAAGCAGCCATTTAAGCCTTTTTCCGGAGGAGTTCATATAGAAATAAACAGCCAGAAGCAAAAATGGTGTTGTAGGAAGCAATGGCAGAAATATACCGATTGTACCTAAGGCAACAAAAATAGAAGCAAGAGCAGTATATATATATTTTTTCATTTATATTTGCAAATATACTACTTAACTATGAATTCTTTTGCTTCAATTGTAGAGAGCGTAAGTGCTTTTCTATGGGGTTGGCCAATGATAGCCCTGCTATTTGGAACCCACATTTATCTTACAATTATTTTAAAATTTCCACAAAGGAAAATATTCACAGCCATCAAACTCTCAGTTACCAAAGACAAAGACGGCAGTGGCGATGTCAGCCAGTTTGGTGCTCTTGCAACTGCTCTGGCTGCAACAATTGGAACAGGTAATATTGTGGGTGTGGCCACAGCGGTCGCTCTTGGTGGTCCTGGTGCTGTATTATGGTGCTGGCTCACCGGAGTATTGGGAATAGCAACCAAATATTCAGAAGGTCTGCTTTCAATAAAATACAGGGTAAAGACTTCTGATGGGACCATGCTTGGAGGGCCCATGTATGCTTTGGAACGTGGATTGAACATGAAATGGCTGGCTGTCATATTCTGTATATTTACAGCGGTGGCGGCTTTCGGAATAGGCAACACGGTTCAGGCCAACTCAATAGCAATGATAGTCAATGAGACTTATGCCATTCCTACATACATTACTGGTTTATTTCTCAGTATATCTACTGCCATGGTTATCCTATTCGGGATAAAGGGAATTGCCAGAGTTTGCGAGACGCTGGTGCCTTTCATGGCTATTTTTTACATACTTGGCTGCCTCTTTATACTTTATTTAAACGCTCCGTTTCTTAAAGATACATTTGTGCTGATATTTGAATCGGCATTCAGTGCAAAAGCGGCCGGCGCAGGCTTTGTCGGAACAACTATAATGATGGCGGCCCGTTTTGGGATCGCAAGAGGATTGTTCTCAAATGAGTCTGGTTTAGGTTCCGCGCCAATTGTAGCAGCTGCTGCCAAGACCCGAAATCCTGTCCGTCAGGCACTGGTATCCTCTACCGGTACATTCTGGGATACTGTAGTTGTTTGTGCACTGACCGGCCTTGTAATCGTAAGCACAATTATAGCTTATCCGGAAGTTGACCACACACAGGGTGCTGCATTAACAAAGGTTGCTTTTTCAAAAGTTCCTTTTGGCTCCATAATTCTGACTATAGGTATTCTGACCTTTGCATTCTCGACAATTCTGGGATGGAGCTATTATGGAGAGAAAGCAGTAGAATATCTGGGAGGGAAAAAATATATTTTTGTTTACCGTATAGCCTGGATCATTGCAGTATTTCTTGGATCGGTTGTCAATCTTGCACTTATATGGAACATAGCAGACAGCATGAATGCACTTATGGCAATTCCTAACCTTATTGCTATTCTGTTGCTCTCAAAAGTACTTGTAAAGGAGACAAAGAAATATCTCTGGTCAGGCAATCTGGATATGGCAGATACAGAAGAGATCCCTACTATTATCAAGTAGAGATCTCGTTTATTCTGGTTTTTTCTGATTATTATTTGACCGGCAGGAAGTTGTATTTTTTACCGTAATCGCGCATCTGTTGTAGAAAATCAGCAGGATATTCAACTTTATAATCGATAACCTTACCCTCTTTTTCGACAGGAATTATCTCTGGATTTATGAATCCGCCGTAAGGTTTAAGGTTAAGGGCAGCATATCTCTCTTTAAGTTCCTTATGGAGAACTGGATCTATATTTACCCCATAGGTTGTTATGAGATTTTTGCCTGATGCATAATCTCCTTCCGATTTTATGCGCTGAAGTTCTTTTAGAAGTTCACCAAAAAGTGTGCGGAGTTTCTGGTAATCGTTTATTACAAAATATGTCTTTCCCTCTTTCACCTTCTTCTCTATCACATTCTCCTCTTTACCTTTCTCGTAGCACCATTCAGATATCATCTTACGTCCCTGCATATGAGCTTGTGTAACAGTCTTCCCAAGATCTATCCTGACAAACTGGGTGAAAATTCCGTTGCGGATATATGAAATATACTCAGACTTGAATGCATCGGCATTCGGAACGATTCCCAACTCAATCAGTTTTGGATCTGCCAGATAGTATAAGGCAAAAAGATCTGCACGGGACTCTTCCAGAGAGGAACTGTAGTCCTTGAGGGCATTTGAAGATACACCCTCTTTAAGTTGTCCGGAACCATGTCCCAGGCATTCATGAAGGTCGGTGTGCAGGTTTCCTGTGAGTGTGCCATAATCCTTTATAAGTGCAATTTCAGCCTCATCCCATGAAAACTCGTTTGTCATGTTTTTTGGGGACTCTTCTGCTGCTTTTGCGTATGCTTCTGTAATGTTTGCTACAGTAACCGATTTTGAACCATGTTCCTTACGAATCCAGTCGGCATTTGGTAGGTTTATCCCAAGTGGAGATACAGGATAGCAGTCACCTCCAAGCTGAACTGCCGATATTACCTTTGCCGACACACCTTTTACCTCTTTCTTCCTATACTCAGGATTGACAGGGGAGTTGTCCTCGAACCATTGTGCATTGTCACTGATTATCTGGGTCCTCTTTGATGCCTCAATATCTTTAATGTTAACCATAGATTCCCATGTGGCTTTCATTCCCATCGGGTCGTTGTAATTTTCAATGAACCCGTTTATGAAATCAACCTGAGAACCAGTCTCTTTTACCCATGCTATATTATATTCATCCCATGTCCTAAGGTCGCCGGTTTTGTAATACTGTATAAGAAGGTTTATGTAATATTTCTGTATATCATTCTCTGCAACCAAAGCTGCCTTTTCCAGATGAAAGATTATTTTTTCAATTGCCGGACCATAAAGTCCTCCTGCTTTATAAACCTCTTCGTATATCTTACCATCTTTTTTTACAAGTTTGGAATTAAGCCCATAAGATATTGGTTGAGTATCTTTTGGATTTTCCATTTTGGCATAGAAAGCCTCTGCCTCTTTTTTGTCAACTCCATCATAGAAATTTACAGCGCTTCCAAGAAGAAGGTCTCCTTTTTCAGTAATGTTCTTTCTTTGTGGATATAAAGCCGGGTCATACAGTATAGGAAGTATTTCGGCAGAGAGTGAGTCTTGTCCGGTATTTATCATCAGATTCTTGAAGAACTCCTGACTACAGGCCGGAATTATCTTGTCCTCCGCATAGTGGTGGTGAATACCGTTACTGAAGAAAACGCGCTTTGCATAAACCAGAAAATTTGCATATTCCTCATTGTTTTTATCTCCCCGATAATTATCAAGGATAGTCTCCAGAACTTTACGAATCTTAAGCCCGTATCTGAAGTTTTGGTCCCAGAATATGTCCCTGCCGCTTTTGGCTGCCTCGCTCAGGTGATAGATGTACTCCTTCTGCATAAGCGTGAGAGAGTCCCATCCCGGAACCTGATATCGGATAACCTTGATGTCGGCAAATTCGTCTGCCAGATACTTGAAAGATTCCTGTTTAACATATTTTGGACCATTTTGGCAAGAGGTTGCAAAAAGTCCTATCGCGCTTGCTAATAGCATAATTTTATTAAAGTTCATGTTAATTAAATTTTGACAAATATATGGTTTTTTGGCTAAATTTGCCCGACCTATCTTTCTGTCAAATTATAATTTATATTATGCAAGGTATTTATACAATTCTACTGTTGGTAGTAGCTAACATTTTTATGACTTTTGCTTGGTATGGACATCTAAAGTTACAAGAAATGGGAAAAATATCAACTTTACCATTAATAATTGTAATACTATTTTCTTGGTTTTTGGCTCTTTTTGAGTACATATTTCAAGTACCTGCTAATAGAATAGGTTATATAGGAAATGGTGGATCATTTTCATTAATGCAACTTAAAATCATTCAAGAGATCATTACATTAATAGTATTTTCAGTTTTTTCTTTTCTAGTATTTAAAGTACAAATTCAATGGAATCATTTTGCTGCTTTCATTTGTCTAATACTAGCAGTATATTTTGTATTTATGAAATAAGGAATACTTCTTTTGATAGGTAATAAAGGTTGTATAGTTTGTGCTCATCTCAATACTTTAATGATAGTATTAAGTTAGGTTCGCCGAACTTAGATTATCTGTTAAAGGTTCTACAAAGGTACAAATTTTGTTTGGAATAAATTGCTTAATTACAGAATATCAACATACTATGAATGGGGATCAATCTAAAGCCAAATTCTTCCCATTACAGGAGAGCGAATTTTAAATTTCGGGTTTTAGATATACTTGTAGAGAGGGGATTTTGGGAAACTGGTTGTATCTGGTTGGTATATATAAGGAATTTATATCCCCTTAAGTTCAGATTTAAAATTGATATGAAATCTGCAAATGCTTTATTTTATATACGGGGCGCTATGCAGTTAAGACTCCAGGTCGATGAATTAGGTCAACAATTTAGAAAGTCTTTGTAAAGAGTGCCATCAGAAGGAACATAATTCTTAAAGGTATATTATCTCCTCTTGGTTTTTACAGTCACGAAATGTTAAATTATTCTTGCTTTCCTTACTAAATACTGTATCTGTAAATGAATTAATATCATAAAAATTTGCTGTATTTATGAAATTTGCACTATGAAAATTACACTGAGTCAAATAAACTGTATGAGCATAGAAATTTTCAAGATTTGCTAGATCAAAACTTACTTCGTTCATTATATTCTCAAAGAAAGTTACATTATCCATTTCCGACCCCCAAAATTGACAATTTTCCATAATAGTAGTACCTATACCAAATCTACTATCTTTTATTACGGTAAGTTCGAAATTGCAATTGATAAGATTGCATTTGAAATTACAGCTATAAAATAAAGATGAATCAAAGGAACAGTCTTTTATATCACCTTTAAAGGTTATGTATTTAAAATAAGTACTAGAAAAATCTAATTTTTCTCCTATAAATATACTGTCTTTATTAATTAATAGATCGAGGATTGTTTTTACTATTATTGGAACATTTCTAATAGCTAAAAGATTTGTATTGTTTTTTCTACTAGTTTCTATTTTAGTATATAATAATTCAGAATGTTCTTGTAAAAATTTGGTAAACAATCCTGCAACAATTGATTTATATCTACAATCTTCTTTTGCTAGTTGATATAAAGCATAGATACCACCTAAAATAATAGATGTTTTATCACTCCCTAAATAACCTATCGCATCACTAAATCTTTGATCTGAATTACTATTCTCCGAAATGCAATTTTGACGATTCTGCTCTTTGATCCTTTGGCTATTTATCCATAACCCATAAATAAGTCCTATACCACCTAGAACAGATAATATTACTTTGAAAAATTCTCCATTCGGATTATCCTTACTAAAATTCAGAGCTATATCTGAATAAAAGTAAAAAAATCCACTAATAAGGATTAATAGGATTAATGACCCGATAATAACCCATACTTTGTAATCATTCCAGAATTTCTTTAATTTTTCCATTTTCATAGATTTAGGTATACAAAAGTATAATAAAAACTTTGGATTATTCTGTTAAATGTCAAAACAATAACCGTAAGTTTTAATAAAATTCTTTTTTGGATATTCAAATTTTATTCATCTGTGATGTGGAAAGATGTATAAAAAAGAAGATAGTGTTTGATGTAGGTGTTAAAAAAATAATTTTTTAGATTTAAATTAAAATAGTATTTATATTCAGATATTTATAAATAAATTTGAAGAGAATAAAACTTTCTGAAAACATAATAGATAATCTGGGGCTTTGTTGCCTTAAACGACTATTCTCAATTTCAAATCAGCGATAAAACATTATAATATTGTTAGCAAAATGGGACAAATGAAACAATACCAACAGGATTTTGATTGTGCTGAAGATGCTTTATCTGAGCTGATTACAATTCTAAAATCAAATCTTTTTAATGGGTTTTTAACTTATAGCGGCCTTAAAATAAATTTAAGATTGTATGAAGATTTTATTACCGAACTTTTTAAAAATTTAACTCTTTCAAGACAGGTTGTAGATATTAGACTTTTGAATTTTATTCATAATATTATCATACCGATATATTTGGAAATTAAGGAATTAACTAATTTAGAAAAGAGCTTAAGCTTCAAATTAAAAGTAATAACGATTTTAAAAAAACTTGATACAGCTAAAAATGATTATTATACTTTTTGTCCAGAGGATATAAATAAAAAAGTAGTAAATTCTGCGGCTTATTACAATTCAAGACTTCAAGAATTAAAGAATTAAAGAATAAAGAAGCTGAATTATCAACTGTTATAAAAAAAACAAAAAATGAATCAGAGGAAGAAATACTAAAAGCTAAAAAAGAGTCTGAAGAAGCAAAAGCTACAATAATAAAATATGAGAAGGAGCTTGAAAGAATAAGTAAACAGAAAGATGCAGAGGAAAATTCGAAGAAAAATATTGAAGACACTTTTGATGAATTAAAGAAATATCTTCAACCTATTAGATCAGAAAAATTAAGATTAAGGTGTCTTTTTTGGGCCTATTTAATTTCTTCTTTATTGATTGTTATATTGATATTTATCATAGAAATTGTTGCAGTAGCCAAAGTATTTTCAATATCTGGATTTCCAAGTTTCAAAGAGTACCTTACTATATATTTACCACTGCCCGTTGCGGGAGCTTTACTTTGGGGTTTTATATACCAGATGAATAGAGCACAACGACAACTAATTGTATTAGCTAAAAGTATTCATAAAGTTGAGTATATTCAAGGGTTACTATTATCAATTAATAAATTAGCTCCAACAATTGATGATGGAATAACTAGAATAAATCTTGCTTTAGATAAATTGATAAATAATTACTTCAATGAAAAGGAGTGTAATTCAGAAGAAGATATTATTAGAGAGGAAAAAAAAGACCTTGTTCCAGTTGATTCATTCATAAAATTACTGAGAGAAATTAAAGGAGTAGTTAGTAAAGAATAATTCTTCTTTCTAGGCATTATCCAATAATTGAGAAATCTATAATTTAAAAAGGGTTCTGTACTTAATTGTGCAGAACCTTTTTTGTAAATTTTATTAATTTCTTATAAGAGTGGATTAACAGAGTATAAAGATGCTCAATTAAGTGTTGATGTTTCAGGTAATAGCAATCGTTTATTGAGAGATAATTTCTATAACTTAGGTATATATCTTAATATATCAACATTTTCTATGTTGGTTGTAGGATATTGAGTATTCAATAAATTTTATAAAATATGAATAAAATTTCTGAAGCAATTATTCTGAGTGCAAACCTCTCTTCTATGTTCTTATCGGTTTTTCAACCAACTGCTCTTCTTTTAAGAATAATGATTATTCTTGGGTCATTGGGTTTATCATTCTTTTTCCTATCAAAAAAGAGAAGGATGTCTTATAAAATTCGATTATATATTAAAATATCGAAATTGATAAAAAATGGACATAGCTTTTTAAATCAACTTGAACAGAAGCATATTTATCATAAATACATTAATCGAATAATTGTCTGTATACAATATGTTGTTAGATATAAGGAAATTATATATAACTTTATTAAAAGAATTATTTATTGATTAAATATTTATATTATGTGGCTATTTATAATAATTTGTATTGTTGTTGGCATAATTATTATGCTTGTTTCCGATTCTATAAAATCAAATGAAGCAAAGAAAGAACTTCTTGAGATAAAAAATTCTTATGCTAAAAATATTTTAGAAGCTGATCAAAAATATTCTTTGGAATATGGTGTAATAACAAAATCATTTCATAAAGAATTCAATGAAATTGAATCCATAAGAGTATTTGAGGAGTCTGAAACCATAGTGATTATGGATGTACCCTACAAATTTGTCGATATCATTTCAGTAGAATTATATGATGACTCTAAAATAATAATTACAAACTCTGTCACAAAAACGTCTACTGGAAGTATGATAGGTAGAGCAGTCGTTGGTGGTGCATTAATAGGGGGTGTTGGTGCGGTAATTGGTGGAGTTTCGGCAAAACAGAATACAGTTGCAACTCAAGAAACAAGCCATCATTACTGTATGTATATAACAATTAATAATTTGACGAATCCATTAATATCGTTTGTTTTTAAAGGAGGAGTAGTAGAATTGGACAATACTAAAGAATCTGGCATCGAAACCTATTGGCCTATTCCGTATGAAAAAATTATGAGCGTCGTATCAATGATATCGGTAATCATTGAAAGAAATAAAAGATTGCAAAAGGATATAATTTAACATATGACTAATGTAACTTGAAGGTTCTGTACTTAATTGTGCATAACCTTTTTTATATAAATCATTGTTTTAAGTAATACTGAAGGTTGATAATCGACCTATGTTTCCTTCAACAAATTTTTTTTGGGGATATGCTAATCTGCATAACTCTTTAAATATGAATCTGTAACAATCACCAGACCTAAATAATGTTATATTTTGATTTTTAATTTCATCAAAAATAATTATTCTATTTTTATCCAAAGTATCCCATAAAATATTAAGCTCAGTTCTAGTGATGTTTTTAGATTGAGTTTCTGATATTTTATATTTTAAAACATCTTCATTTTTTCTATTAGTCCCAAAACAAGTTAAGGTGAATTCAGTATTTCTACTTGTTTTATGTAATACAGTACCAATCTTTAGTTTTTTGCATAAATCAAAAAAATCTTCCATAACTATTTTTTATTCAAATATAGGAAATTATAAGGTTCAGTAATTATATGCGAACCTTTTTTAATCGAATAACTTGTTGATAAATAGTTATTGGTGATCAGATATTTATGTTTAATTTTATAGCATACTTAAAATTTGTATTTTTATGAAAACCGTATTTTACCTGATAACTCTTATAATTATTATTAGCTGTAGGAATGCAGAAGCTGATAAATATGATAAGTACCTAACCTATAAATGGGGTAATGATAGTTTAGTAGTAATAGAAAATGGATTTTTTCATTCCAAAACTCATTACGATAGTATTTTAAATAAAATGGTTGGAGATACATTAATTCCAATAAAAAGGATTGATTCGATGTTAATAATTACTCAAATAGTGGCAAAAGGTAAATGGGAATTAATAGATGATAGACATATTTTTTTCCCATCATCTGACACTTTGATAACAGATACAGTTCTTTTCAAATTCAGAAATTTATTTGGCTCAAAACTTTTTTTGTTCAATAAAAAGGGGGAATATTTACAATTCTATACATTGCTTGAAAAGCAAAATGATGTTATTCTTGAAAATTTTGATGATAGAATAAAATTTGAAATAAAAGGTTTCACAATAGGGGACACAATAAGCCGCGAACTAGTAGAAATTGAAGATATACATAATTATGAAACATATACAATTGAAAAATCTGTTTTAAAATCAAATAAAAATATAGAAATAGATATAATTGGAGATAGTATCATTTATAGTATTGCACAAAGAGAAATTAGTGATTCAGAGGCTGATGACATAAAACTAGTTGTAAAGAACAAATTGTCATCAGAACCAGAATATATACCTAAAGATATAAAAGATGATTATGAATTTGAGTACTATTATTGGAATAAATTTGAAATTACAATCCAATTACAGAAAATGACTTATAAAGGGAATAACTTTTACAGTCTTTTAAACACTAAGGTAAATAATTGGGCACTATATTATAGTGACAGATTTATAGAAAATATATTAATTAATGAATTTAAAAATAAAACTCCTAAATCATTAATAGTAAAATAAGTATATTATAAAAAAAAGTGCCACGAATTACTTTTTAAATATGGACAATTTTGATGGAATTATTTATTAAAAATATAGCAAGATATAACTATAACATACGTATTAATTTGAGTAACAGTTATACAAAACAAATTTATCTTCACAAAGACGTATTTGGTATAGAAATTCCGTTTGAATTTGAAGGAGTAATTGGAAAAATTACTTTCCCAAATATACTTTTAGATTCAGATTTTGATCCAAAGAAACGATTCAAGGATATCTATTATTCAGATGATAACAAACATATAGTAGGAAGTTTCCTTTCATCAAATTTATTCTATATAGATCACCTAAGGTGCTATATTACATCACTAGATAAGTTAGATAAAACATTCATTACTAAATTAAACAGTAGAATTGATTTAGTTTCACAAATAATTGAAAACTATAAATTTGGTATTTTTAGAGTAAGAAAAACTTTGAATTCTATCACTCCTAGAGTTGATTGTGATATGATAGATCAGCACTCTCTAGAAAGATATTATGCAACAAAATGTGTGTCAGATGAAATTACATTAATAAATCAAGGATTTTCTAAGCGGATGCTTACAACCATTCTGGGTTATTCTAAAAAAGAATTTGAATTTGAATTTAAACACACTTTACTAATAGAAGCAAGAGATCATTTAGATTTGAAAAAGTATCGGCATTGTATTATAAATTGTTGCACTATAGTTGAGATTCTTATGTCAGAGCAGATAACTTTAAAATTAACTAAGAATGGTGCTAAAGAAGGAGATGTTGAAATTATACTTAAAAGTATATCTGGGATTGATGCACTAGTAAAAGTAGCTAAAAATTTAGGTGTGAATTTTCCGAATAATTTCAATTCTCCAAGAGGATTTGATTATCAAAAACTAGCACACAATTAAGAAATCGTTCTGCACATAGAGGTATTGCTCCATCATATGATGACTGTATTAAGTATATTCAAGGGATTAAGAAATTATTAATGTTTTATAGAATAAAATTTATTAAAGTATTAGGAGAATAAAGAATATGAATAAATTTTTGTCAAAATATAAATGGCACTTAGCACCATTTGTGGTATTTATAGTATTTATTGGAATAGCT
>MEOK01000020.1:0-66785 GCA_001769195.1 Bacteroidetes bacterium GWF2_40_14
AACCGCTGTATACGAGACCCGTACGTACAGTGGTGTGAGAGGCTCTCCCCGTCAGGTCAACTGTCGGGGCAGTCTACTCGATGACTTTCGCTTAGTGGGTGCCCAAATCTTCATTGCAAGTATATCACAACCAACCACTATGTTATTTATACACATAATTTGTGTATGTGACTATCTCATTTCAACGCTCATGATGGCAATTACTGTCGGGATTTACCCACTTCGCTCCTTTTGTGGGTACCAAACTGTTCACTGAAGTTTCCCATGTGTTAACTCCCTTGAAGTTTTTTGTATGTAGCACATTGTCTATAAGATATGAATTATTTTCATTTAATGTCGCAATTTATGAAAAACTTCAAGGGAGTTTTTGTCCCACCTAGCATGAAATGTAAATATCTGAAACAAATAAAAAATGGGTAAATCTGATATTTTGTCAGATTCGCCCACTTTTATCTTTATCGGGAACACAATGTGCGTCCCTGTTTACACTGCGTCCCCGTGCACTTATCCGTGTACTTATTCGCAGCCTGAGCAACCGGAACATCCGCCGCTTGTGCTGCAAGATGATTCTTCCTTCTCGCCGTGAAGACCTTTTGTCAGTTCTTGCTGACTTGCTTCACGTACAGCAACTACTACACCTGTGAAGTGCAGGTCAGCACCCGCAAGAGGGTGGTTGAAGTTCATAACCACAACATCTTCCTTGATTTCGTCTATGGTACCCTGAAGGCGGTTTCCATCTGAATCCTGCATTGGAAGCACATTTCCAACAGTTAGCAGACCATCCTCTATCTTTCCTTCAATCATGAACATGTCCTTTGGAAGCTCTACAATGGCGTCCTCATTTTCCTCACCGTATCCCTCCAGAGCTGTCAATTTAAAGTCGAAGCTGTCTCCTACCTCCTTGTTTGCTACATTCTCTTCGAATTTTGGCAGAAGATAACCTGTGCCAAAGATAAATTCCATTGGTTTGTCAGCTGTGACTGTTTCCATGACATCTCCGTCTACAACAAGAGTATAGGACAGAGCAACAACTTTATTAGTGCCGATTTTCATTTTTTCTGTGATTTTAAAGTAATATGTTTTGTAAAGTTAACTGCATATGCAAATATTGTGCTAAATTTTTCTTCTGATCTTATAACCAATAGCAGCAACAAATAGTGTTACAAGAGGCGTAATTATGTTGAAAAAACAATAGGGAAGATATGCCAGAGTTGAAACATGTAAAACACCGGATTGAGCCACCCCGCATGTGTTCCATGGTACGAGCACAGAAGTCACTGTGCCTGAATCTTCCAGTGTCCTGCTGAGTAATTCGGGAGCATATCCCTTCTTTCTGTATGTATCTGCAAACATTTTTCCGGGAAGCAATATTGCCATATATTGGTCGGACAGGGTTATGTTGCAGAAGATTGTAGATGCAACAGTAGAGCCTACTAAAGTGAATGTGTTTTTAACAAATTTCAACATCATCTCTGTAATTGTCTGAATCATACCACTTGCCTCCATCACGCCGCCAAATGTCACTACACAAAGGATTAGCCATACTGTATTAAGCATTCCTGCCATACCTTTTGTTGCTGTTAGAGTATTGAGCATTGCATCTCCGGTATCTATACTTACACTCCCTGATAGCATTTTCATAGCAGCTACAAAATTGATTGTAAACTTATCGCTTACACCTACAGCTATCTGTGAGCAAAGATCGGGTTGTACCAGACATGCTACAACTGCTCCT
Organism: Bacteroidetes bacterium GWF2_40_14; assembly: GCA_001769195.1. Classification (GTDB taxonomy): domain Bacteria; phylum Bacteroidota; class Bacteroidia; order Bacteroidales; family UBA932; genus Bact-08. The sequence continues at coordinate 1,736 of MEOK01000020.1, forward strand.
ATTACTGCAGAGAGAAACAGGGTAATGAATGGAGAAACCTTTTTTACAATCATTACTATTGTAAAAACAGGTATAAGAAACAAAAAGGGAGAGATTTTGAAAGTAGATGTGATTGCATTAAGCTGACTTTCTACGTTGACAGAAGAGGATACCGGAATCAGAAATCCAGCAACAGCAAAAATAATAAATGTAATGACAAAGGAAGGAACTATGGTTATAAGCATATACTTTACATGGGTGTATAAATCGACACCGGCAACGGCTGCTGCCAGATTTGTTGTGTCAGAAAGAGGAGAAAGCTTATCGCCGAAGTAAGCCCCGGATATTATTGCTCCTGCCAGCCAAGGTGCAGAGAACCCAAGAATTTGCCCTGCTGAGAGCATGGCAACACCAATGGTGCCTACGGTTGTCCAAGAACTGCCGGACATGAGTGACACAGCTGAACACAAAACAAATGTAACTACCAAAAAAACAGATGGATGTATTAGTTTGAGACCATAAAAAATCATTGTAGGTACAACACCGCTTATCATCCATGATCCTGTAAGCGCACCAATCATAAGAAGTATGAAAATTGCCGAACCGGTCTTGGTAAGGTGATCCATCATGCCTGCTTCTAGTTTCTCCCAGGGAACCTTGAGATAGCCGATTGCGATAATAATGCTGAGAACACTTGTCAGTAAAAGTGAAATCTGGGAAGGCCCCGATGATATGTTATCTCCAAACAGACGAACACCAAGGGAAATCATTGCAACAAGAAAAATGATAGGAACAAACGAGATAAAAAGACCGGGTTTTTTCATATATCTGTTTTATATTCCGTTAAAATCCACTAATTCAAAAGCTAGTGTGGGTATTTGCCATCTGCTGGAATTTCTTGGATCGGTGCCGATTTCAATTATATTGTTCCATAGAGAAATAATATTTCCCGTCACATTCATCTCTTTGATTGGATGCAGTATTTTTCCGTTCTCAAAGAAAAATCCCTCTACCCCGAAGGAGAAATCACCGGTGGAGGAGTTGGTGTTTCCTCCGTTGAATCCGGTTACAAATATACCATTATTGCATTTGGACAATATATGGTCCAGGTCCTTGTGTGTCTTTTTAAGCTCATTGCCCTTCATCAGGCAATTTAAGACAGAGGGACCATCAACCGTTACTGGCATCCCTAGTTTTTGCGAGTGATAAGTGTTTATGAAATATGTATTTACTATACCATTTTCAATTATGTTCATTGGTTTGGTCGCTACCCCCTCGCCATCAAAATACCGGGAACCAAACGCTCCCACAAGGTGGGCATTGTCGAAGAGTGTAAAAGATGGAGAGAATACCTGTTTGCCAAGCATTCCCTTGAGGAAAGAGTTGTTTTGCTGAATTGAGGCCCCGTTCAAGGCGGAGATTATTGGTGAAATCAGCCTGCTTGAAGCTGTATTCTCAACCACCATATTATATTTTCCGGATTTGAGTTTTTTTGGATTAAGCCTTCTGAGAGCTCTTTCCAGTGATTTTGTGCCACATCCTTCAATTTTGAGATCGTTGAAAAATATAGTGCTTTCGTACCACCATGCTTCCGGTCTGGCATCGCCGCGTCCCTTGACAGAACATTCGGTGCTTACAGTAAAGGTTGACTGACTGCTTTCGTCTTCAAACCCCTGTGAGTCAATCATGTAAAAATAATCGTCTGTGTCACCGTATTCGCTGTTAACGGTTATAACCCTTTTGTCCTTACCCAAAACTTCAGATGCGCAAGCAAATGCAATTCTCGATTTTTCTGCCGGCTCGATTGATTCGACAGAGTTGTCGTATTGTTCCAGATCTGCACCGCCTCCGGTATAGTATAGTGATTTATCCGGAAGCCTGCGGTATGGATCTGGTGTAAGCAGCCTGGTTGCTTCTATTCCCTTTCCGATAAAATTTCCAATCTCATCTGCTTCAGTGCGATTTGTGGAAAAAGAACCGTATCTGCTGTCGACATACAACTGGATATATAAAGAAGAACCGGTTGATTGCTGCAACCTGTCAAGTTTATCGTTTCTTACAGAGTAGGAACACTGCTTTGCTATGTTCAGACTTATTCTTGCTGCCTGACAACCCTTATTGAGAGAAATTTCAAGAGCCTTTACAGCTGTTTCTTTTGGATTTAGTGACATTAGCTTTGAACCCCTCCTACGGTTAGTTTTTTTACAAGAACAGTTGGCATTCCGCAAGATACGGCACAATATTGTTCCTTTCCGCAGGTCCATGTACCATTGTCTATGACAGAATTATTTCCGACAGCTACAATATCTGCCAAGGCCTGAGGGCCGTTCCCAATTATATTTATATCCTTGATTGGTCGGGTAAGTTTCCCGTTCTCGATGAGATATCCGGATTTCACGTAGAAAGTAAAGTCCCCTGCGCCTATCTGAACCTGGCCATTGGAGAAATTGTCTACATATATCCCCTTTTTGACAGATGAAATAATGTCAGTTTCGCTACTGCTCCCGTTTTCCATGTAGGTTGCACGCATTCTTGGCAGAGGCATGAACCTGAAAGATTCCCTTCTCCCGTTTCCGGTAGGTGCAGTTTTATAATAACCTGCACTTATCCTGTCATGCAGATAGGAGGTAAGTACACCATCACGAACCATGTAAGTTTTTTGGCCTATCACACCTTCGTCGTCGAAGTTAACAGAACCTCTGTTCCCCGGAATAGTACCGTCGTCTATTACTGAAATCTCAGATGAGCAGATTGTCTTGCCGAATTTGTCTGCGAAAATTGATGTGTTCAGCCGGTTGAAATCGGCTTCAAAAGCATGTCCTATAGCTTCGTGCAACAAAATGCCTGACCCACCTGCGCCCATAACAACAGGAAGCTCTCCACCTTTTGGCTGGATTGCATTAAAAAGAAATGCTGTTCTCTCAACAACCTCTTTTGCAACCTCGTTAACCAGGTCGTCTGTCAAAAACTCAAAACCTGTTCTGAAACTTCTTGAAGAGCTGCTGTTTTCCACTTTTCCGTCACTCTCCATAATACAAGTAGCAGCAATGGATGCCATAGGTCTTTCGTCAAAGGCAAGCAGACCATCTGAATTGAAGAATAGTATCAGGGTTGTAGAGTCCGATATTTTGGCAAGTACTTTATTTACCCTGGAATCAAGTGCGAAAATTTTTGAATTCATGTTCCGCAGAAAAGGAATTTTACTTGATATGGGATTCTCTTCCCATGAGGTGATAATTGGATAAAAGTTTGTGAATTTAAGTGGATTTATTCTGATCGGGGGCATTTCTTTAATGCTGGAAGTGGCTATCTGTGAGGCGGCTTTTGCTGCTTTCTCCATCTCTTTCATTGTCGTAATCTCGGTATAGGCATAACCCGTCTGGTCGCCATAAACCACACGTATACCCATTCCATAATCTATATGAGAGCCGGCTGCATTTACCTCACCATCTCTTAACGCAATTTCGTTAGAGATACTGTGCTCAAAATACAAATCTGCATAGTCACCGCCATTTGAAAGGGCTATTTGTATCAGCCTGAGGAGATCTTCTCTTGCTACACCAAAAAAAGCCATCATTTTGTGAAGTTCAGTCATCAGATTTATTTTCTGCAAAGTAATCTAAAAATGCATAAATTAGCAAATTGTAATGTTAGATAACTATGGATCAACCAAAACTTGAAAGACTGCTTAGGGTAATGCAGCTTTTAATCAACAATAAAAGATACACCGTTGAAGATCTTGCAGATAGGCTCGGCACATCTGCAAGAACTGCATACAGGTACATAGATACTTTCAAGAATGCCGGCTTTCTGGTTAACGAAATTGACGGAATATACTCTCTCAGTAAAGAGTCAAAACAATTCAGAAGCATTTCGGAACTTGTATACTTTACCGAGGAGGAGGCATTTATTCTTAAAAGAGCCATTGAGTCAATTGATGATGAAAATCCGGCACTGGGTGGATTGAAGAAAAAACTCTATTCAGTATACGATTTCAAGCGAATTGCAGATGTTGTGGTTCATCCCGGTCAGCTTAATATTGTCAATAACCTTATAGAAGCCATTAAATACAAGGAGCAAGTAATACTTAAAAATTACCGTTCATCCAACAGCAGCAACGTCACTGACAGGCTGACGGAACCTTTTGCATTTGACACAAACATGGTTCAGGTATTTTGTTTTGAACCCGCCAGCAATCAGAACAAACTGTTTAAGGTGGCGCGGATAGAAGAGGTGATAAGACTCGACAAGGACTGGTGCTTTGAATCTCTTCACCGGAAAGCAAAGACCGATGTATTCAGAATTTCAGGATTCGACGAACTCGGAGTAGAGCTCAGACTCACCATGCTGGCTGCAAATCTGCTAAAGGAAGAGTACCCGCTGTCAGAACAATTTATTACAAAAATAACAGATAATGAGTTTATTTTTAAGACAACAGTATGCAGTTATGAGGGGGTGGGCAGGTTTGTACTAGGTCTGTGCAATGAAACAGATGTACTGGGGAGTCCGGAGTTTAAATTATTTCTTGATGACAAAAGAGCAAAGAGCAGATTTTAGCGTTTGTGCTTAAATGTTTCAAGGATAAAATTATTTGCTTTTTTTACCAATTTAGCCTAATTTTGCGTGGATAATTACTTAAGTAATACAAGGTGTTTAGAATTTCTAAGGATATCTCATTTGAAGATATAAAAAAAATAGTACAGGGAAGGGAAGAAATAGTTATAGACAGTGCTATAGCCAACAAGATTCAGGAGAACTTTGCTTTTCTGGATAAGTTTCGCAAAGACAAGATAATCTATGGAATAACCACAGGCTTCGGCCCGATGGCTCAGTACAGGATTGACGACGATTCTCTTATTCAGCTTCAATATAATATTATAAGGAGTCATTGTACCGGTGCCGGAAAACCATTGGACGATATATACGTAAGAGCCGCTATGCTTGCAAGGATGACCACTTTTTTACAGGGTCTCTCAGGTGTCAACATGGAGCTTATTGACTTGCTGGTCAATTTCCTGAATTTAGAAATATATCCGATTATTCCTGAACACGGCAGTGTAGGAGCCAGCGGAGATCTTGTTCAGATGGCCCATATCGCGCTTACACTAATAGGAGAAGGAGAAGTAAGACACAAGGGTGAGGTAAGGGATACAGCATCTGTAATGAAAGAATACGGGCTCAAGCCAATCTCTATATATATAAGAGAGGGACTGGCCCTTGCCAATGGGACGGGAATGATGACAGGAATTGGGTTCATCAATATTGTTAACGCAAAGAAACTCCTCAGATGGTCTATTCTTGCCTCTGTTATGATGAACGAGATTACCCACGCATACGACGATTTCGTGTCGGAATCGTTAAATAATTCCAAGCCTCACCCGGGTCAGCTTGCAATAGCAGATCTGATGCGGGGAATCATGAGTAGTTCAGGCAGATTCAAGAAGAGGGAGTGCGAATTGTACAATAACAATCACAACGAGTCGGTCTTTGTGCATAAGGTGCAGAGTTACTACTCTCTCAGATGTGTGCCTCAGATCCTGGGCCCGGTTTATGATACAATTGAAAATGCAGAGAAAGTAGTTATAACTGAGTTTAACAGCGCTTGTGACAACCCTATTGTAGATAACAAGTCAAACAATATCTATCATGGGGGTAACTTCCATGGCGACTATGTAAGCTTTGAAATGGACAAGCTAAAAATTGCGGTAACAAAACTGACAATGCTTGCAGAGCGACAACTTAATTATCTTTTCCACGACAAAATCAACGGAATTCTACCTCCTTTCGTAAATCTGGGAGTATTAGGACTGAATTACGGACTTCAGGCGGCTCAGTTTACAGCAACATCAACAACAGCAGAGTGCCAGACACTTTCAAACCCAATGTATATCCATAGCATACCAAATAATAATGATAATCAAGATATTGTAAGCATGGGTACAAATTCTGCGCTTTTAGCCAAAACAGTAATAGAGAACTCATTTCAGGTTCTGGCAATACAATATATGGCATTGATGCAAGCTATTGATTATTTGAAAATTGAAAATGATCTTTCGGAAGAGAGCCTGAAAGTATATCGCAATATCAGATCCTTTTTTCCTGTTTTTGCAGATGATACACCTCTGCATAAAGATATTGAGAACACAATCAATTACCTAAAGGAGAATTAATATGAGATATGCTTTGGTAACAGGAGGTAGCAGAGGAATCGGACGGGCCATATGTCTGAAGCTTGCAACTATGGGATTCTCGGTTATTGTAAACTACAATAATAATGAGGATGCAGCCGCTGATACCATGGTCACAATAATCAAAGCAGGGGGAGATGCCTCAATTTTAAAATTTGACGTTTCCAACAGGGAAGAGGTTGACTTAGCATTGAAAAACTGGAGAGATGCTCATGAAAAGGAATATATAGAGATATTGGTGAACAATGCCGGCATAAGGGAAGATAACCTGATGTTATGGATGGAACCGGAAAGCTGGCACAAGGTTATTGGAGTATCGCTTCACGGCATGTTCTATGTAACCCGGGCCCTCATTAAGGACATGCTGGTTAAGAGATCGGGCAGGGTGATAAACATTGTATCACTTTCTGGAATAAAGGGACTGCCGGGTCAGACTAACTACTCAGCAGCGAAAGGAGGAGTAATTGCTGCTACAAAGGCTCTAGCTCAGGAAGTTGCAAGAAAGGGGGTTACTGTAAATGCTGTAGCTCCCGGCTTTATACAGAGCGATATGACTAAAGGTCTGGACGAGGATATGTTAAAGAAACAAATCCCCATGGACAGATTCGGAAAACCTGAAGAGGTAGCAGATCTTGTGGGATTTCTGGCATCTTCAGGTTCATCTTACATAACAGGAGAGGTAATTTCCATAAACGGAGGTTTATATACTTAATAGCATGAACAGAGTTGTAATAACAGGAATGGGCATATACTCATGCATAGGTCAGAACCTCGATGAGGTGAAGAGATCGCTCATGAGTGGAAAGTGCGGAATTGGAGTTGATCCTGCCAGAGAGGCAATCGGCTTCAGGTCTTATCTTACCGGTATACTTCCTGAGCCCAATCTGGTTCCTCTGCTGGACAGGAGAAAAAGAATTTCAATGTCGCAGGAGGCGGGCTATGCATATATGGCAACTGTTGAGGCTCTGGAAAATGCTCATATAGACAACGACTTTCTTGCTTCGCATGATGTAGGTATCCTATATGGAAACGATAGTAGTGCTCTGGCTGTTATGGAGGGGGTGGACCTTATAAGAGAAAAGAAGAACACTACATTGGTTGGTTCCGGCTCTGTTTTCCAGTCCATGAACTCTACTGTTACAATGAATCTCTCGGTAATTTTTAAACTCAAAGGGATTAATATTACAATTGCCGGAGCCTGCGCAAGTGGTTCGCACGCAATTGGCATGGGGTTCCTGATGATTCAGTCGGGATTGCAGGATTGCATAATATGTGGAGGAGCACAAGAGGTTAACCCATTTTCTGTGAGTAGTTTTGATGGGTTGAATGCCTTCTCTATGAGAAACGACTCACCATCAGAAGCTTCAAGACCATTTGATGCTGACCGTGACGGACTGGTTCCAAGCGGGGGGGCTGCGTCATTGATATTGGAGAGTTATGAATCTGCCGTTAAGAGAGGTGCTCCCATACTTGCCGAAGTCAAATCTTACGGGTTCTCTTCCAACGGGGAACATATATCCGTTCCAAATGTTGACGGACCAAAAAGATCCATTCAGATGGCTATACAAAACTCAGGTCTCTCCCTGGAACAGATTCAATATGTTAACGCGCACGCAACATCTACTCCCATAGGAGATTACAACGAAGCAATGGCAATTGCAGAGGTTTTCGGGTCGCACAAACCATATGTAGGGTCTACAAAAAGCATGACCGGTCACGAAATGTGGATGGCTGGTGCCAGTGAGGTGGTATATTCTGTGATTATGATGCAAAACTCGTTCATAGCACCTACAATAAATTTCAAAACACCAGATGAAGCATCGGCACAACTGAATATTTCAGGAAAATATGTTGATTATAGTTTCGATACTCTGCTATCAAACTCTTTTGGTTTTGGAGGAACGAATTCAACTTTGATAATAAATAAAATATAACTTTCTCATAACTATGATAGACAGTGCACTAATAGAAAAAATAAACAAGATTCTGGCAGAAGAGTTTGAGGTAGATGTTGCAATTATCAAACCGGAAGCTCCACTAATGGAGACTCTGGATCTGGATAGTCTGGATCTTGTCGATATGGTAGTTTTGATTGAGCATAATTTTGGTTTTACTGTAAAGGCAAAAGATTTTGTCGGGATAAAGTCCTTTGAGGACTTTTATCAGTTCATTAATTCCAGAATGAATGGAGCCTAATGATTCTAATAAGAATTGGAACGGAAAATCCAGGGGCGGGACATTAGGATACCTCTCGTTTGTATTTCTAATTAAAAAATTTGGTGTCGGGGCAGCATACTCTTTGCTTGCTTTTGTCGTTATATACTATATACCTTTTGCACCAAAAGCAACTTCGTCCATATGGATGTATTCAAGGAAAATCTTGGAAAACGGTCGTTTTAAATCCTTGAAATTCGTCTATATGAACTTCTTTAGTCTTGGTCAGTCAATAATTGACAGGGTAGCTGTAAGCTCGGGAAAATCCAACGAATATATCTTTGATTTTTCTGAACCCGATGACGTAAGAAAAATTTTAAACAGTCCAGAGGGAGTTGTCATTATTGGTGCACATTTTGGCAACTGGGAGATAGGTTCTCCTTTTTTTGACAAATATTCAAAGGAGATGATGGTTGTGATGATGGATTATGAATATCAGAATATCAAGAAGATACTTGAAACTCAGAAAAAAGTTGATACATTCAGGGTTATTCCAATAACCGATAATTCTTTCTCATACCTATTTGAAATAAGAGACGCTCTCTCAAAAGGCAAATATATTGCAATTCAGGGAGACCGTCTTAGCAAGAGCGAAAAGCACCTTGACATGGAGTTTATGGGTTATAAAGCTGCTTTTCCTCTGGGACCATTCGTACTTGCAACAAGGCTTAATGCCCCTGTTGTTTTCTATTTTGCCGTCAGGACTGGTTATAAAAGATATAAATTTGAATTTGCACTGGCCAGAGACTATTCGTGCGAAGCACATAAAATGAAGGAGGTTGCACTTATGAAGGACTATGTCGCCACCCTGGAAAGAGTAGTTCAGGAATATCCCGAACAATGGTACAACTATTACAATTTCTGGAATACATGATGAATAAGAAGTTATTGCTTGTTTCTGCAAATCGTCTGGCAGACCCATATCCGGTCTACCCGATAGGTATTTCCTATCTTCAGACATATTTAAAGAAGAATTTGCCGGAAACAGATGTCTCATTGTTTGATATGAACCTGGGAACAATTAATGATCTGGCAGATACTCTTAAAAGAGATGAGCCGGACTTCATTGGTGTTTCCATCAGGAACATAGATGGTGCCAACTCTCTCGATAGAACAAGTTTTATTCCAGGCTATAAGGAGATTATAGATACCATAAGAGCAAACTCAAAAGGTGTGGTCATTCTTGGAGGTTCTGGATTCTCCATTTATCCAAAGGAGTTGTTAAATATTCTAAAACCGGATTACGGAATAATTGGCGAGGGAGAGGAGAGCTTGAGGATGCTTGTGACAAGCCTTATATCTGGTACCGTTGTTGATGATATTGAGGGACTTGCTTATTTTAAGGGAGATGAGATTGTGGTAAACAAACATGTTGAATATCTTAAATCACTGGAAATAAGTTTTAACGAAACTCTTTCAGATTTTTATTGGGAAAGAAGTGGCATGCTCAATATTCAGACAAAAAGGGGGTGTTGTTACAATTGTATCTATTGCTCCTATCCAATAATCGATGGAAGAAAGGTGAGGACCATGGATACCGACCTTATTGTGAGCAACCTTGAAAAACTATACAGGGATAAGGGAATAAATTATGTCTTTTTTACTGATTCAGTCTTCAACATACACAATAGTTACAATATTGAGTTAGCTGAAAAGATCATCAAAAGTGGAATCAAGGTCAATTGGGGAGCATACTTTTCTCCACACAACCTTACCGATGACATTCTTGCGCTTTTTAAGCGTTCGGGGTTGAAACACATTGAATTTGGAACAGAATCTCTTTGCACCCAACAAATGCACAGATACGGCAAAAATTTCTCATTTGAGGACGTCCTGCTGAATTCAGACAGGTGTCTTAAACATAATATATACTATGCACATTTCCTGATACTTGGTGGTATAGGAGAGACAAAAGAGACTCTGAAGGAGACAATGGTAAATGCCGGAAAAATTCGATATTCTGTTTTTTTCCCTTATATTGGTATGAGAATATATCCAGGGACCCCGCTTCACAGGATTGCAGTAGAAGAAGGTAAGATTTCGCCGGATGATACACTTTTGCAACCTACATATTATCTTGCAGACGGTTTTGATTACGAAGAGTGCAAGAGAATGGCTCTACAGACAGGAAAAGCGTGGATATTCCCTGACGATCCTTTGTCTGAACAGATGGACGAAATGCGAATTAAAAGGAATAAAAAGGGTTTGATATGGGAGTATTTGAGAAAGCCTTGATATCAGGAGAGGGAATTTTGAAATATATACCCCAAAGACCTCCAATGGTAATGGTCGACTCTTATTATGGAAGAGTTGAAGGTGCCTCGTATACAGGATATACTCCTGCAGAAGGCTCCCTTCTTTGTGAAGGTGGTTTTTTTCAGGAGACAGGTATAATTGAACATATTGCCCAGTCGGCTGCTGTATGTGCTGGTGTAGAGTTTATAGGCAAAGGAGAAGTGGTTCCGGTGGGATTTATTGGCGCAGTGAGTAAATTCAATGTTGTGAGATTACCATCTATCGGAACTACATTGCACACAACTACAAGGGAGATTCAGAAATTTATGGATGTTTCTCTGGTATGTTCAGAGGTTGAGGTTGACGGAGAGATAATAGCTACAGGAGAACTAAAGATATTTTTACAAAAGAGAACGGATAACAACCAATAGTATATGCGCAAAAAGAGAGAGACACAAAGCTGTCAGACGTTGGTTCACAGGAATAAAGTGAGGGTACGGTTCAACGAGGTTGACTCTATGAAAATCGTATGGCACGGGGAGTATGTAAAGTATTTTGAAGACGGAAGAGAGTCATTTGGAGACCATTACGGAATAGGATACCTTGATATTTATAATGCAGGATTCACTGCTCCGGTTGTAGAGTTGCATGTATCATACAAACAGCCTTTAGTATACGGCGATATTGCTGTTATCGAAACAAAATACAACTATAACCCGGCAGCTAAGATCCATTTTGAATATAATATTTACAGGGAATCTGACGGCGAACTTGTTGCGACAGGTTATTCAATACAGGTATTCCTGGGGAGTGAGGGTACGTTAGAGTGGTGTAACCCGGAGTTTTTTCTTAACTGGAAGAGAAAATGGAAGCTGACAGAATAGCAAAAAGAAGAGTATATGTTGCAGGGGATTGTATATATAGTCCTCTGGGCTTGACAACATCAGAGAACCTGAATTCAATTCTCTCATATAAATCTGGGATAGAGGAGATTAATGACAGTGCGCTCTATTATAGGCCATTCCAGGGGTCTAGAATCTTAAGTGACAACTATGATCTGGAGAAACGAATTAACTTATCAATAAAAGAGGCAGCAGAGTGTTCTAATATATTGGATTATGACTCTTTCTTTAAGGAGACCATACTTGTTTTTTCAACAACTAAGGGTGATATTGATGCCTTACAATCGACAGCTGAAAAAATTGATGAGAGAGTATTTCTGTCAAATCTGGCTCAAAAGACAGCAAAATACTGGAATATGGGAATATCACCGTTAGTAATTTCCAATGCATGTATTTCAGGAGTGAATGCAATAATCACTGCCTCCAGATTGATTGAGAAAGGTATTTGTAATAATGCGGTGGTAGTAGGGGCAGATTTACTTTCACATTTTGTAGTTACAGGTTTTCAGGCATTTCATTCAATTAGCCCAACCCGTTGTCTCCCTTACGATTCTTCCAGAGACGGATTGAGCCTTGGAGAGGCAGTCGGAGTTGTGATTCTGACATCACAAAGAGATATTTCAAAAGATTCAGATCCGGTTGTTGTAGAGGGCGGAGCAGTGAGTAATGATGCAAACCACCTTTCTGCGCCATCCCGGACAGGAGATGGTCTTGGAGAAGCAATGATTCAATCGATGAATATTGCCGGAGTCTCACAAGATGATATTAGTTTTGTAAATGCACATGGTACAGCAACCATGTATAATGATGAAATGGAATCTAAGGCTGTTCACTGGGCCAAACTGCAAGGGGCAGTTGTCCAAAGCCTCAAACCATACTGGGGCCATACACTTGGTGCGTCAGGTGTAATTGAAAGCATAGCCTGTTTCTGGCAACTGAAAAATGAAAAGCTTCTGGGTACACTGGGTTTCAAAGAGTTGGGAGTACCTCTGTCAATAAATGTCTCAGGTGGGCACAAAGACTTCAAGTCGTACAGATGTATAAAAACAGCCTCTGGTTTTGGTGGGTGCAATGCAGCAGTAGTATATGGCCTTGAATCTGTTTCCGGAGAACCGGCCACTATTAAGGAGAGGGGATGGAAGCTGACTGATTCATATACACTTACCGGCGACAAGGACTTTGGCTCAATTATCAGGGAGCGCAACAAGGAACTTAACAACAAGAGTATGAAGTTTTTCAAAATGGATGATCTTTCAAAGCTTGGTAGTACAGGTGCCTCTTTTCTTATAAGGAACAACCCATGGTTAGATGATGTTCCACCCAATTGCAAAGGTCTTTTTATGGCTAACTTCAGCTCGTCACTGAACACAGATGTCAAGCATCAGAGAATAATTGAAATAGATGGAGACAGTATGGCCAGCCCTGCTGTCTTTGTATACACACTCCCTAATATTGTTCTGGGAGAGATATGTATAGAGCATAGGTTTATGGGAGAGAATACTTTCTTTATAATGCCGGAAGAAAAGAAAGATGAAGCCGTTGACCTGCTTCTTGGATTTGCAGGTCATTCAGGTCTTGATGTTGTAATTGCAGGCTGGTGTGAACTTATTGGAGAAAAATTTGACCTTCATCTCGAACTCTTTAAAAGGCTGGATTATGAATAATGAGATATTAATTACCGGTATAGGAGTTGTCACGGCCCTTGGAATAGGGCTGAAATCCCAGATAGATGCATTAAAATCAGGTAAAAGCGGTATTGCTCCTCTCTCGCTGTTCAATACAAGCCACGATGCCAAAGTAGGTGAAATAAAATACACAAATGATGAGTTAATTGAAATTCTTGATTTGCCAAAACAGAAAATATTTTCCAGAACAACTCTGCTGGGTTTACTGGCAGCAAAGGAGGCATTTGATGATTCGGGTTTGGAAAGATTAAAGGATAACAACTACAACGGATTGAGAATAGGGTTGATATCTGCAACATCTGTTGGAGGAATGGATGTAAGTGAGAAGTTTTACAAGGTTTACAGAGAAGATACCAGTAAGGGCAGACTAAGGGAACTTATCGGACACGATTGTGGCACATCTACTCAGATTATTGCAGATTATCTTGGCATTACAGGGTTTGTCACCACAATAAGCACTGCCTGCTCATCTGCAAACAATGCAATTATGCTGGGTGCCAGAATGATTAAGTACGGCATGCTTGATGTCGCAGTTGTAGGGGGAACGGATGCACTTTGCAATTTCACTATTAACGGATTCTCCTCTCTGGGAATCCTCGACAAGGAACCCTGCAGGCCATTTGACGATAGCAGGGCAGGACTCAATCTGGGTGAAGGAGCAGGTTTTCTGGTACTCCAGTCATCAAAAACAATCTATGATAAAACTTACGGAATTGTAAGCGGATATGCCAATGCTAATGATGCGTTTCATCAGACAGCATCTTCTGCAGAGGGAGAGGGTGCATATCTTGCCATGAAAAAGGCAATTACAATGAGTGGGTTGCGTAATGACGAAATTGATTACATTAATGTCCATGGCACCGGAACTCCAAACAATGATGCTTCAGAGGGAGCAGCCTTGATAAGGATATTCGGTAATGATGTACCTCCATTCAGTTCTACCAAGGGATTTACTGGTCATACTCTGGGTGCAGCAGGCGGTGTTGAATCTGTCTTTTCAATTTTGAGCCTGTACTACGGATATATTTGGCCTAACCTGAATTTTGTTACCCCTATGGCGGGAACGGAACTAATCCCGGAAACATCGTGTATAAAACGTGACGGAATGAAATCTGTAATTACAAATTCGTTCGGTTTCGGGGGAAATTGCACTTCTCTGATTTTTAGCTCATTTAATAATAAACCACATGTTGGATAAAAAAGTATATATCAATAGTATCGCCGGTATATCTCCACCTATGGCAACCAAAGGTTTCCCCGATGCCGGAGAACCTGACTATAAGGAATATATTCCCGATCCAGGAGCACGACGGAGAATGAGCAGGATTATAAGAATGGGTGTCGCATCGGCACTTATGTGCCTGAAAAACAGTGGTGTTAAATCTTTGGATGGTATAATTACAGGAACAGGATGGGGTTGTCTCTCCGATACTGAAAAATTTCTTAACTCTATTTTTGAAAACAGTGAGAGGATGTTAAACCCTACTTCTTTCATTCAAAGCACCTCCAATACAATAGGGGCACAGGTGGCATTGCTTACAGGAGAGAAAAATTATAACAATACATTTGTTCACGGAGGATCTTCTTTCGAAGCAGCAATGATTGATGCTCTCCTCAAATTACAGGAGGATTCATGTGACAATATACTTGTAGGAGGGCTCGACGAAATGACCCCTACAAAGAATCAACTCCTTGGCAGAATGGGAGTATGGAGATATTCATCGCCTGGCGAGGGCTCACATTTCTTTGTTTTCAGCTCGGTTAAAGAGAAGACATCAGTTGCAGAAATAATATCTGTAGAGACATTCTCCAGGGAGGATTTGCTTGCCAATAATAGTCTGGAATGCAATGAGGTAGACTTAGTACTAAGTGGGGTGAAAAATATTGGAACATTACTGTCAGATGGAAAAGTGCCAGTAGTCAACTTCAAGGAGTTCTGCGGGGAGTATCCTACTTCAACTGCCTTCGCGTTATGGTTAGCCTGCGATAATTTTAAACAAAATCGTAAAATCAACCAGATATATATTGTAAACAAACATTTGAGAGATCAGCTTTCAGTTATACTAGTCAAAAGAGCAGGATTATGATGTTCATTGCTTTAGGCGCCATATTGTTTATTGTACTGTTGCTTGTTTTTACAGCATCATTAAAGATCGGGTGGGGTGTTTTCATACGTTCACAATGTTTTATAGATACAAATGCTAAGGAGATAGCTCTCACTTTTGATGATGGTCCTCACCCTGAACACACACCAAAATTACTTGATCTTCTTAAGGAAAAAGAGATCCAGGCAGCGTTCTTTGTAATAGGGGAGCAAGCTGAAAAGTATCCGGAAATCATAAAAAGAGTTATTGCAGAGGGTCACATTCTGGGAATTCACTCCTTTTATCACAAACCATCTTTTACTATATGTTCCAGACAAGCAGTGATTGACGATCTTACCAGGTGCAGAAACACTATTGAGGAAATTTCCCAAACTAAGGTTTCTCTTTTCCGTCCGCCTTTTGGGGTTACAAATCCAAACATTGCAGCTGCCGTTAAGTTTCTTAAAATGACATCTGTCGGATGGAGTATAAGGAGTTTCGACACAACGGGCAAAAATGAAAGCAGGATTTTGAAAAGGATAGCGAAATCACTCTTCCCGGGTGCTATAGTTTTACTACACGACCGATTGCCCGAGTGTGCCTCGCTGGTTGGCAAGTTACTGGTTCTATTGGATGAGAGAGGATATAAAGTTGTCAGGTTATGAAAAAGGTTCGCTTATATGTTTTTCTGCCGATTATGGCATTGCTTCCGTTTTTTTCTGACGGTTTAAAAGCAGATGAGAAGATGATGCCCATGTCGCAACAGGAAATCGAAATGTTCGAAAAGTCGCTGAAAAACAAGGGAGAGTCTACTTTCTCTATGGAATCACAGTTTGTTCAGGAGAAAAATCTCGAAATGCTGAACAGAAAAATGGTTTCTAAAGGGATATTCAGATATATGAAAGAAAACAAGATAGCTTTTCTGTACGACTCTCCTCTCAAGTATCATATGATAATAAACGGAAGCAGACTAAAAATTGTAAACAATGGGAAAGTTCAGACGATAGATTTGAAAAACAACCCTATGATGAAGGAGATGAAAGGTTTGATAGAGGCTTCGTTTCTGGGGAAACTTTCAGGAATGGATTCATCCTATAAAATCACATATTTCCAAAATGAGAACAAGATTTTTGTGTTCGTCATTCCCTCTAATAAAGGCGTATCAGACATGATTAGGAAAATATCGGTTACATTTGACAAGGTTACACTGGATATTTTACAGCTTCAGCTGGACGAAGGGGCAAAAAGCTCTACGATATATTATTTTACCCAACCTAAATTTAATACAATCAAGAGTGATGAAAGCTTTCGCATACTTTAGTCTTATCTTTCTACTGGCACTTTCTTCATGTTCAACACTAAAGAATAGTGTCGGGAGTGTTCCTCATGTTATTGATTCTATCCCTGAAACACAGATTTTTGAACTACAGATGAACTTCAGGGACGATGAGTTCGGCGGGTTGCTGCTACTTAAAAAATATGGCAATGATCACTACCGGTTTATCCTTACATCTCATTTCGGACTAACTGTGTTTGATATGGAGATAAACAAGAGAGAATATGTAACTCATTATTGTATACAACCGCTAAATAATAAAAGGGCTCTCTATCTTCTGAGGAACGATTTTTCCATGTTGATTAAACCCGATTTCTTCCCGAACATCCGCTACAAGATTGATTCTTCTTCAAGGCTTACATCGCTAGTAAGAGCTGGCAGCATAACCAAAACTGTAATGTATTTCACAGATTATAAAGATTCATGGCCATCTGTACTCAGTATAGGACATCCACATTTAAAGCTGTATATAAAATTAACAACACTACCAGATGCTTCTGCCACACCTATATAAAATATTGTCATCAATAGAAACAGGTACGATGGAATATGAATTTATCGTGGAAATAAATCCCGATGATACGCTTTTCCAGGGTCATTTCCCTGGCAGACCGGTTCTTCCCGGTGTTTGCACAATTCAGATTGTTAAAGAGTGCATTTGTTCTGTTTTGGGGAAAGATCTTCATTTTATGAATATTTCTCAATGCAAGTTTATTGGAATGGTCGACCCTCAAATAGACAACAGGCTTACAATCACTTTCAGCTATAAGAATGATGAAGAACAAAAAACAATGGTCAATGCTTCAGTTAGCAATGCCGACAGGGTTGTCAGCAAAATAAAGGCTGCTTTAGTATGAATCTAGTAATAATAATACCCACTTTCAACAACTGCTGCACCCTGGAGAGTGTTGTGAAGGGTTGTATGAGACATTGCAGCAACATAATTGTAGTAAACGATGGTTCTACCGATGGAACTGATAAGGTACTGGAGAGGTTTACAAGCATTATGACAATTGTTTTTCCCCTGAACAGAGGAAAGGGGGCAGCTTTAAAGGATGCTTTCAGGTATGCGGCAATGTTGGGCTTTGACTATGCAATAACAATAGATTCAGACGGACAGCATTATCCGGAAGAGATTCCCCGCTTTATTGAGGCAGCATCAAGAGAGAAGAATACATTATGGATTGGGTCCAGAGATCTTTCCTCAGAGAACATGCCGCAGAAAAGCAGTTTTGCAAACAAATTCTCGAACTTCTGGTTCAGAGCAGAGACAGGGATAAAGCTTACAGATACTCAGTCAGGTTTTCGTCTTTACCCTCTTAAACCTTTTGATGGCATGAAGTTCATCTCCGGAAGATACGAGTTTGAACTGGAAGCTATAGTAAGAGCAGCCTGGAAGGGTGTTCCTGTAAAAAATATGCCTGTAAAAGTATACTATCCTCCAAAAAACGAAAGGATATCGCACTTCAGACCTTTCAGGGACTTCACACGTATAAGCATTCTTAATACATTATTCGTCCTATATGCACTAGCCTGGTACTGGCCATTCCGTTTTGTCAAGGGTTTTACACGTAACAATATAAGGAATTTTGTAAATGACAATATTACCAATTCAAAAGAGAGTAATACTAAAATAGCAGGTGCCATAGGGCTGGGTCTCTTCTTTGGAATTGTTCCTTTATGGGGGTACCAGATGGTAACTGCTGTACTGGCTGCACATTTTCTTAAGTTGAACAAGCTGCTTGTCCTGGTTGCATCAAACATAAGCATTCCCCCTATGATTCCGTTCATATTATATGGTAGTTTTGCAACAGGAGCATGGTTGCTGGGTCTTCCTCCCGATATTATACCTGTCCACCTGTCTTTAGCCTCCATTGCAGGCGGATTGAAGACATATCTTATTGGAAGTATTATTTTTGCAATGATAACTGCATTTGCAGGGTTTATTATTTCATACTCCCTTTTGCTGGTTGTCAGAAAACCTGAGAAATGAGCAGATTATTCATAGCATTATACCATTGGTTGTCAAGGTTCAGGTGGGTGGTTTTTTTATCACTTGCATTGATTGGCGCGCTAATGGTATACGCTTCGCTTCATATAAAATTTGAAGAAGATTTTACCAGATTTTTTCCAAAAGAGAGTGCATCTGCAGAGAGTGCGAAACTCTTTTCACAGATTAAAATCAAGGATAAAATAATCATTCTCTTCAAGAACAAAGAGAGCCATAATATTTTGCCGGCAGATAAACTGATAGAAGCTGCAGAGATTTTCGAAAAAGATATTATAAGTAGTGCTGGCGATGAGCTTATAAGAGAGAGCAGACTTAAGGTAGATGCTTCGGAAAGAGAATCAATGTCAGATTTTATCTATGACAACAGTCCTCTCTTTCTCACAAAACAGGATTATTCAAGACTTGATTCTCTAACACAGGAAGAGACAGTTGAACTGAATCTTAAAGGTGCCCTGTCAGCTTTGCTTTCACCTGCCGGGTATACACTCTCATCTTTCTTCGGAAGAGATCCTTTCAATATTGGAACACCAGTACTTGCATCCCTTCAGAAACTACAATCAGGCATGGAGTACAATATGGTTCAAGATCACATTCTTTCGGCCGATAACTCAACATTGCTTTACATAGTAACACCAGTGAACGGCAGCAGCAATACAACTGAGAACGATAAACTTGTCAGTTCGCTTGAATCTGCCAAAACAAATGTTGAGAAGAGTTTTCCTGAGATTGAGGTTATGTTTATGGGTGGCCCTACAGTTGGGGTATACAATGCAAGGCAGATTAAATCAGACACTTTTATTACTTTGGGTATTGCCCTTTTTATAATAATATTTTTTTTGTACATAGTTTTCAGAAGGATTTATTCAATAGTCCTTCTTCTTCTACCGGCAATTTTTGGTGTACTTTTTGCCCTGACTTTTATATCTTTCGACCAAAACGGAGTTTCTGCAATTGCAATCGGTTCAGGTGCCATGGTTATGGGAATTGCATTGAGTTATTCGATTCATATACTTATTCATCTCAAACATGTAAACTCTGTTGAGCAACTGATTGATGAGCTAGCATATCCCCTTACAGTAGGAAGTTTTACAACTGTTGGGGCTTTTCTGGGGCTACTTTTCACGCAATCATCTCTTTTGCGGGATTTTGGGCTCTTCTCTGCCCTGACTCTTATAGGAACAACCTTCTTCTCACTGGTTTACTTGCCTCATTTTCTCAAAATCGAAAAAGATACAGGTTCAAATAAGATAGTTCGTTGGATTGATAAGTTCAATGCCATAAAATTTGAAAAAAACAGATGGATTGTATCATTTATTGTCATTCTGTTTATAGCTGGTCTGTTCCTCTCTCCAAAGGTCAGGTTCGAAAGCGACATGATGAAACTCAATTATGAACCTGAGAGTATTAAAAAGGCAGAAAAGACCTTTTACGACCAGTTCAAGTCAAATGAATCAAGAGTGTTGCTGTTATCCTCCGGAAAAAAAATGGATGATGCAATAAAAGCTTATTCAAGTTGTGACTCTCTACTTATGAAAATAGAGGAAAAAGGAGTAAAAATTGAGAGCACCTCTATAGGCAATCTGTTGGTTTCAAAAGAGGAGCAGATAGAAAGACTGATTAGATGGAGAGAGTACTGGAGCGATGGGAAAAGAGAGATGACCATAGACATTCTAAATAAAAAAGCCGTTTCACTAGGTTTTGCTCCTGATGCCTTTAACGGATTTGCAAACACCCTCAACAAGGAATACAATATCCTTGACTATGAAAAGAATATAAACAGTGTTCCTAAAATGCTTCAGGAGTGGATGGAGGTATCTGATTCGTCCAATCTGCTCATAACTCAGCTTTTTGTCAACGAGAGGGACAAGAGATATGTATATGATGAGATATCAAAGATTGGAGGAGTAGTGGTAATTGACAGGGCGCACTTTACAGGAATCTGGGCCAAAGCCATAAAGGAGGATTTTTATTTCATTCTATTTCTCTGTTCTATTCTTGTATTTACAACCTTGTTGATATCCTATGGGAGGCTTGAGCTTGCTATCCTGGCTTTTATTCCAATGATGGTGAGCTGGGTAATCATACTTGGGTTAATGGCCCTCTTTGGAATCCCCTTCAATATCGTCAATATACTATTGTCAACATTTATTTTTGGTATTGGTGACGACTTCAGCATATTTGTGCTGGACGGACTCCAGAATGAATTTGCAAGAAAAAAGATGGTTCTTGCGTCACACAAAACGGCAATCTTCTTTTCTACATTCACAATTATCATTGGTATGGGCTCGCTCTTGTTTGCCAGACATCCTGCCTTGCAGTCTGTTTCGTTAATCTCTGTTTTAGGAATGATTGCAGTGTGG
Source organism: Bacteroidetes bacterium GWF2_40_14 (assembly GCA_001769195.1). Classification (GTDB taxonomy): domain Bacteria; phylum Bacteroidota; class Bacteroidia; order Bacteroidales; family UBA932; genus Bact-08. The sequence goes on from MEOK01000020.1 coordinate 22,730, forward strand.
GCAGTTGCATTTACTATCCAACCCATTCTATTCAGGTTCTTTATAACATCGCAGGTTGAAAAGGGACTGCCACCATATACAATATCAGGAGTCCTGTTAATGCTTCTTACATTTTCAGCGTTCTCAACCATCTGTATATTAGGGGCTTTGTATATTGGTTTAGCCGCACTTGTTCCTGTTCCCGCCAGATATAAAAGGGAGCTGTTCCATAAAATGATAAGATTACTTGCATTTTTACCGGTAAGGTTGTCTCCCACAGTCAGAATATTCAAGGAGAACCCACAGGGTGAAAACCTCTCTGCTCCCGCAATCATAATTGCGAACCATCAATCTTTCATAGATATACTCATGTTGCTATCTCTCTCTCCTAAAATAGTGATGATGACAAACAAATGGGTCTGGAACTCAATTTTCTTCGGACACATTGTAAGATACGCAGGCTTCATTTACAACAAGGGTGGGGTTGACAAACATGTGGACGAGGTAAGAAAAAAAGTCTCTCAGGGTTATTCTATACTTATTTTTCCGGAGGGGACAAGATCACCCGACCAGACAATCCACAGGTTTCATAAGGGTGCATTTCTTCTGGCAAAGGAGCTTTCGCTTGATATCCTTCCGGTTCTTGTTTATGGTAACGGGAACCTGGTTTCCAAACAACAGCCATTTTATGTAAAGCATGGAGTGATAGGTTACAGGATTTTAAACAGAATTCATGCTGATGACACTGAATTCGGTGATAGTTATCAGCATAGGGCAAAGATGACGGCAACTTATATGAGGAGAGAGTATAAGCTTCTTAGAAGCAGGTTTGATACTCCTCAAAATCACTTTTTTTATTATGCGGTACTGGCCAATTATATTTATAAGGGACCTGTACTTGAGTGGTATATGAGAATTAAAATGAAGATGGAGAGAAGCTACAGGTGTTTTCATGAGATCATTCCTTTAGATGCATCCATTACTGACATAGGGTGCGGTTATGGCCCTTTATGCTATATGCTTGGGGCTCTCTCAAAAAAAAGAGTTATATTGGGTATCGACTATGATAACGAAAAAATTGAGATTGCATCCAATGGCTATTCAGTAAATCCGGGCATAACCTTCAAAACGGCTAATGCAGTTGAATGTGATATGGCAGCAAGCGATGTTTTTATTTTAAACGACATGCTACATTACCTGCCATTGCCAGATCAGGAGAAACTCCTAAAAAGATGCGTTGAGAGCACGAATGCCGGAGGCATGGTTATAGTACGGGACGGAGATTCTGGAAAAAGAGAAAATCACAGGATAACGCGCCTCTCTGAATGGTTTTCCATAAATTTGATTGGTTTTAACAAAGCTGTTCAGGCTCCGTGTTTCACAGATGGTTCTCAGTTTGAATACTGGGCAGGTAGCATGGGGTGTTCCCTGGAAGTTATCAGAAACGACAGAGTAACATCAAACACCATTTATATATTTAAAAGAGAGAGAATTGAAAAAATATGACGTTGTAATAATCGGTAGTGGTCTTGGTGGCCTTGAATGTGCCCTGGTTTTGAGCAAGGAGGGGATGAATGTATGCGTTGTTGAGAAAAACAGGCAGATAGGTGGACTGTTTCAGTCATTTGTAAGGAAGGGTACCACAATAGATAGTTCTATCCACTATGTAGGAAGTTTAGATAAGGGAGAGATCCTTTACCAGTATTTTTCTTACTTTGGAATAATGGATTCAATAAATATTGAGCGTCTGAATGGAAATGGATACGATCACATACATCTTGGAGATGACCATTATTCTCTGGCAATGGGGCATGATAATTTTGTGGAATCCCTATCTGCCCGTTTTCCACATGAGCATCACTCAATAAGGAGATATTGCGATGCTATAAGAAAAGTTGGGGAGTTGTCGTCTGTTGAGGTGCTTAAAACAGGCATCTTCTCAGGAAACGGAATGGATTATTTTACTCAGTCCGCAATTGCAGAAATTGAGAGTCTTATTTCAGATAAAAAGCTGAGGGATGTGTTGTGGGGTACATCGCTTCTTTATGCAGGAATAAAGGAGGTCACACCATTTTATCTGCATGCCATAACCAACAATTCCAATATACAGGGGGCCTATCGTTTCAGAGGTGGCTCTCATCAGGTGGCATCAGCATTGGCTGGTGAGATTATAAAAAACGGTGGCACAATAATGACAGACTCAGAAGTAACCAGAATTGCGATGGAAGGAGACCATTTAAAAGGAGTTGTCACTTCCAACGACGAAATGGTTGAGTCAAAGTATGTGATATCTAACCTGCACCCGTCAAGCACCCTCAGGATGTTGGATGAGAATAACTATATACGCAATTCATATACAGAAAGAATAATCAAGAGTAAAAGTTCATATGGTCTTTTTTGTCTCTATATGGTAATGAAACCAAATTCATATAGGTATATGAATGAAAATCACTATATTAAAGGCAATTCGCCGGGTGATGATTATGCTCTCGTGTCAATGCAGCCACCTGTTAGAGACAGGGCATTTGCAGAGGTTGTGACAATTGTGGCCCCTATGTATTATTCAGAAGTGGAGAGATGGTCAGAAACCACTGTCGGAAACAGAGGAGAAGATTATAGAGAATTCAAGGAGAAGAGATCACAGAAGCTCCTGAATTATGTATCTGCCAGTTTTCCCGGATTAAAAGAGAGTGTTGAGTACATGTATTCTGCCACACCCCTGACATTCCGCGACTATACATCAAATCCGGAAGGGAGCGCATACGGAATGCAGAAAAATTATAAAACCCCATACTCTTCTCTTATCTCCCCAAAATCAAAGGTCCCCAATCTGTTGCTGACCGGACAGAACTTGAATGTTCACGGTGTTGTGGGAGTGACAATAACATCTATGCTTACGTGTTCTGAAATATTAAAAGGCGACTATCTGGCAAAAAAAATAGGGAACATGTTATGAGACTATTACTGAAAGTTGTTAAATATTTCTTAGCCTTTTTGCTCTCTCTGTTAATTCTGGCTACAATCTCCGCTCTTTTCATGTACTATACGGCTGACAGATCAATCCCGCAAGTCATTATTCCTGAGCCACTGCCCTCCGTGTCTATGCATGACGGGTATACTCAGTATGACTCATCGTTTCTTAAATTAAACAGACCCGGATTATGGGAACTTCATCTTAAGGGCGATCCATCGGAAAGAGGACTTGCTTTCGGGCAACTGTGCAAGGATCTTATGTATAAACAGGAGAAAGCATTTGTAAATCAGATTATAAAGATAGTCCCGTCTGCCGGCTACCTCAGTTTTTTAAAGTACATTACAATCATATATAACAGAAACATAGGTAAGAATATTCCAGAAGAGTACAGAAAAGAGATTTATGCAACTTCTCTGGCATGCAGCAAGGAGTTTGACTACATAGGCAAAGCGTATGACAGACAACTAAACTATCATGCGGCCCATGATCTGGGACACGCAATGCAGGAGTATATGCTTGTAGGATGCTCCTCCTTTGGAGTCTGGGGCGGCCTCACTCAGGACAGTTCTCTACTATTAGGAAGGAATTTTGATTTTTATGTTGGAGACGAGTTTGCTGAGAATAAAATAGTAACATTCTGTTATCCTGACAGTGGCTATAAGTTTGCAGCTGTTGGATGGGCGGGAATGGTTGGGGTACTGTCAGGAATGAATGAAAAAGGACTCACTGTTACACTTAATGCAGCAAAGTCCTCACCTCCAATTTCTTCAAAGACTCCAATATCAATAATAGCAAGAGAGATACTTCAATACTCTTCAAATATTGAAGAGGCTTATAATATTGCTAATAGTATGGATGCATTTGTGTCTGAATCAATCCTGATAGGATCTTCAATTGACGGAGTTGCTGCCATCATTGAGAAAACTCCCAAAAGTACAATCCTCTATACAGTTGAAGGTGATATGATAATATCAACAAATCACTTCCAGTCCTCAGAATTCTGCAGCAATAAAGAGAATGAGATGGTTATAAAAAGTCTGGAGGGAGGGCATAGCCTCTATAGGTTTGACCGGATAAAGGAACTCATAGCCTCCGGAACTCCACTGACACCACAGAGAGTAGCCAGAATACTAAGGGATCCCTATGGAAAAGGCAACAAATCAATAGGTTTGACAAATGAAAAATCGATTAACCAATATATCTCGCACCATGCTGTAATTTTTGATGTAAAAAAAAGGATTATGTGGGTAAGTACAACGCCATGGCAGTTAGGTGAGATGGTGGCTTACAATCTGGATTCGGTGTTCAAAAAGAAGAACTTCGACACAAACTCCAATATGGAATCCCTTACTATAAAGATTGATAGTTCTCTTGTAAACGGAACATATGCCAAAGTTTTAAAATTCAAGACACTGGCTTCGAAATTCAATACAGCAATAAAAAAGAAGATAAGGATACATGAGAGTGAAGCAGATTCGTTGCTAATGATAAATCCTGACTACTATTATTCATATCAGCTGCTGGGCGAATACTATGAATCGGCAGAAATGTACGACAAGGCAATTGGAATGTACGAAAAATCGCTTGAGAGAGATGTTTCAACAAATGAAGCCAGAAAAGAGATAATTGAAAAACTAAACAAACTTAAAAAGCTATGAAGCGAGATCCACAAATTCAGTTTAGGAGCATAGATGAGATTAAATCATTTCAGGAGGAGGCACTCCGCCAAGCTATGGTATATCTTGGAGAAAGGTCACCTTTTTACAAGAGAATATTCAAGGAAAACGGGATAGAACCTACCCGTATCAAAAGCTTGGAGGACCTTAAGTTATTGCCCACAACATGCAAGGCTGATGTGCAGAAATTCAACAATGACTTTCTTTGTGTTCCAAAAAATCAGGTTCTGGATTATGTCACAACATCAGGAACATTGGGAGAGCCTGTAACATTCATGCTCACCGAAAATGACCTTGACAGGCTGGCTTACAACGACTTTATATCATTTACAGTTGCAGGTTGTACATCTGAAGACGTAATACAGCTTATGACAACTATTGACCGGCGTTTCATGGCAGGCATGGCATATTTTCTGGGAGCAAGAAAATTAGGTGCAGGTATAATTAGAGTGGGAAATGGAATTCCTGAGCTTCAGTGGAGTTCAATTCTGCATGAGAAGCCAAGTACATGCATAGTTGTCCCCTCATTTCTAATTAAGCTGGCAGAATTCGCCGAACAACACGGCATAGATTACAAAAACACATCTCTTAAAAGAGCAGTCTGCATAGGTGAACCATTGAGAAACATAGACCTTACAGATAGTACCCTAACAGAAAAAATCTTTCAGAAATGGCCCAATCTCTCACTCCACTCTACATATGCCTCAACTGAAATGCAGAGCTCTTTTACCGAATGCTCGCACTATTGCGGAGTGCATCATCAGCCCGACCTTATTATAGTAGAACTGTTGGATGAAAAAGACAATGAAGTATTACCGGGAGAGGTAGGGGAGTTGGTAATAACAACTCTGGGAATAGAGGGAATGCCACTTCTGAGATTCAAGACAGGAGATCTGTGTCACGCTATAACTGACCCGTGCAGTTGTGGGAGAAACAGTATGAGACTTAGCCCTATAGTAGGGAGGAAGGGGCAGATGATAAAGTATAAGGGGACAACTCTTTACCCAAGTGCTTTGTATGATATTCTGGACAATATCAGCGGTGTGGTGAACTATCAGGTACAGGTGTATACTAACACGCTAGGTACAGACGGAATCGTAATAAAGATAGGTACCCCGACACCAACAGAGACATTTGAGAAAATGATAAAGGATCTTTTCCGTGCTAAAATAAGGGTTGCTCCAGAGATATCGTTTGAGCCTGTAGAGCTTCTGGCGAAATCAATATTTCCACCTGCCAACAGGAAAGCCGTGAAATTTTTAGACGTAAGGGAGCTGCTGTAGCCTATAAAACCGACAAAAAAGATTACTTTTGTCTTGTAAAAGATTTTTGAAATGAGGAGCAGTTTTTTTATTGTGTTTTTATTGATATTCTGCACGACCAATGTCGATGCATTAAAAGGCCCGGCTAATAAAAATATTATGGGAAACAGCTCAGAAGAGATTTTTTTTGCAAACTTATCAAAGCAGTCAAACGACATTATTTCCATAACCAGTCATTTTACCCAGACAAAACATCTAAAACTTATTGATAATAAGCTAGTTTCAGACGGAACATTCTATTATCAGAAGAGAGGCAAGATAAGATTTGATTATGCCACCCCCAAAAAAATGAGCATCATAATGATGCCGGACAAACTTCAGATAGTGGCCGGGGAGAAAAAAACAACTTACGACCTGACAACCCAAAAACCTCTTGCAGAGCTGGCAGCAGTTATGGAGGCATGTATAAGCGGGAAATTAAGAGAACTACCGGAAGACTATTTTGTAGAGTACAAACTTGAACCAGACAGTCATGTCATAAAAATAAAACAGTCGAAAAGTACTGCAAAGAACCCCTACACATGTATCGAACTTCATTTCAATCTTGTTAATTATGCACTTGAGCAGCTTACTCTTTTCGAGAAATCGGAAGACTGTACTATATATAAATTCACGAATATCACTGTAAATCAGAATCTGAAGCCTTCATTGTTTATGATTTAACTGAAAGATTATGTCTAAATCCTACAAAATTGCAGTTTTTTATTACACACAGACACAGCAACTTCTCAATATCCTGAAAAGCTTGCTAGCACCACTGGAAGCTGAGGGATACAAAGTGATTTACAAGGCTATAGAGCCAGTTGTGCCATTCAGTTTTCCCTGGACATCCGACAGATTTTACCAAGCATTCCCGGAGACACGTCAGGAGATAGTCTTTGAAAACAAAGAGATTGACTTTTCTGATGTTAGTGATGCAGATTTGGTGATTATGGGTTATCAACCCTGGTTTCTCTCACCTTCAATACCCTTCTCCTCATTTCTTCAGCAACAAACAACACAAAATTACCTTAATGGAAAAATGGTGATGACTGTTGTAGGTTCCAGAAACATGTGGATCTCTGCCCACGACTCTGTAGAGTGGCATTTCTTCAAAGCCAACTGTAACTGGATTGGTAATATTGTTCTGGAAGACAGACATAATAATCTTGTCAGTGTCCTGACAATATTCAGATGGCTTATTGATGGACAGAAAGAGGCATCCCGTTATTTGCCTGAGGCTGGTGTTTCCCAACAAGATATTGATTCTTTAGCGGCTTTGGCACCGGACTTGTCCTATGCGCTGGAAAATAAGGACTACAAGACATTACAGACAAAAATTGCAGACAAAGGATTTGTGGCGTTCCATGACAATCTCTATCTGATTGAAAGAACGGGTTATAAGATGTTCGGCTTCTGGTCAAAATGGATATTGGAGAAGGGCCCGTATATGTCTGAAGCCAGGAAGTTCAGATTAACTCTTTTCAAATACTATCTCATGGCTGTAATATTCGTAATTTCTCCTTTTGGGACATTGTTTTTCAACCTCACCTACCCACTAAGGAAGTCCTCTCTGCAAAGCGTGAGGAATAAATATGTATATTTACATCACTAAACACAAACCTAAGTATGCATCCTGTTTATATCACAAAAACTTCTTCATTCCTGCCAAACAATCCTGTTGAAAATAAAGATATTGAAGCTTACCTGGGAATGATTGGAGGGAAACCCTCAAAAGCAAAAGATTTAATTTTAAGAAATAACGGAATAACGTCCAGATATTATGCGCTGGATGAAAAGAAAAATATAACTCATACAGCCTGCGAAATGGCTGTCAAAGCTATTGAAAAGCTTTATGACAAAGATTTCACCGCAGATCAGGTAGAATTGCTCACAGCAGGAACAGCATCTCAGGAGATGATCATGCCCTCTCATGGAGTTCTGATTCATGGTGAGATGGGTGGCACCAATAACGCAGATGTGGTCTCCTTTGCCGGATCATGTTGTAGTGGAATGCATGCCTTAAAATATGGCTATATGTCTGTTGCAACCGGTGATAAGCAAAATGCAGTATGCGTGGCATCAGAAAGACTGTCAGCATGGATGACGTCATCATATTTCAAACAGGAATTTGAGAATCTGCAACTTTTAGAAGATGACCCAATAATTGCCTTTGAAAAGGATTTTCTACGGTTCATGCTTTCAGATGGAGCCGGAGCTGTAAAGCTCTCCAACAAACCGGCAGAGGAGGGTATCTCCCTCAGAATTGAATGGATTGAACTTACATCATTTGCAAATACATTGCCCACATGTATGTATGCAGGGGCCGATTATGATCAAAGTGGACGGCTTCTTGGCTGGACACACTTCCCTGAGGAAGAGTGGACAAGTAAATCAATATTCTCTCTTAAACAAGATACAAAGCTGCTTGGCGACAATATTATAAAACTGGGTGGAAGCTTCTTTATGGAGCTGGTTAAAAAGCATAAACTCAAAACAGAAGATATTACATGGTTCCTGCCTCATCTTTCATCTATGTACTTTAAACCCAGAATACTTAGAAATCTGGAACAGAATGGTTTTCAGATTCCTTTGGAAAAATGGTTCCTGAACCTGCCTCATGTAGGTAATGTTGCTGCTGCTTCCGCTTTTCTGATGTTAGAAGAGCTGTTACGCACAAAAGAGCTGAAAAAAGGAGACAAGATTCTTTTCATGGTTCCGGAGAGTGCCCGTTTTTCATATGCCTTTGCGCTATTAACTGTTTGTTGATATGAAGATTAAAGAGGTTCCACAGGATGGAGTGATCCTTGAATCATCGGGAGTGAGGGATGTCTGCTATGCTGTAGATGAAAACGGCAATTATACTCAGGTAATAAGTGTTGGCTGGGAGCCAAAAAATGACGCAATCAATTTCGCATGGGAAGCTATAAATGAGGAGAGTGAGCAGATAAAGGTCAAAGTGATTGCAGGAACCCTCAGCCCCCTGGCTTACCATATGCACAGACTAGTCATGACACCGGCAATCTTGGCGGATTATTCAGGTTTCTCAAAACGCGAAATAAAGAAATTCTGTGAGCCAGAAACTTTTTCCAGACTGAAATATGATGATCTTCATAAACTGGCGGATGCTCTTAATATAAGTGTTGAACAACTAATCTCTGCAGATTGAATATGGAACTTAACTTTGTACACAAGCCTTCCGGACATTGTGAGAATGGTGTGGTAAGTAATCTTCTGAGGTTTTATGGTGTAGAAATGAGTGAAGCAATGGTCTTTGGCCTTGGCTCCGGGCTCTTCTTCTCCCATATGCCCTTTTACAAGATGCATGGAATGGCAATCACGTCCTTCAGACCCCTGCCGGGAGATATTTTTTCAAGGGTAGTTAAGCTTCTTGGTATTAAGATGAAACGTTTCAAGTTTCGGGATAAGGAGAAAGCCATGGACAAGCTGGATGAACTACTTATGAAAGGTTTTCCTGTGGGTATGCTGGTGGGAGTATATCATTTGCCGTATTTTCCAAAGGAGTACCGATTTCACTTTAATGCACATAATATTTGCGTTATTGGCAAAGAGGAAGATCAATACATTGTATCAGATCCGGTTGTTGTAGACAAATGTAGATTGAGTAGCAATGAATTAAAGCTTGTCAGGTTTGCAAGTGGTACATACCCTCCAAAGGGTAGAATGTACTATATAAGTGATTTTAAAGGAATCAAACCTGTTAATGAAAGCATGGTCCGCAAAGCTATCCTGAAAAATTGCAACCGTATGTTAAAGATCCCCCTTCCAATGTTTGGCGTTGAGGGTATAAGATACCTTGCAAAAAGAATGAGAAAATGGGTGTCGTTTTTTGGAGAAAAAAAAGCAGCACTTAACCTTGCCCAAGTAATCAGGATGCTTGAAGAGATAGGAACGGGCGGAGCAGGTTTCAGGTTTATGTACGCAGCATTCCTGCAGGAGGCATCCGTAATGATAAATGAACCACGGTTAAACAGACTCTCAGCCGAACTTACAGCAATTGGTGATCAATGGAGAGATTTTTCATATAATGCAGCAAGATTGTTCAAGAAAAGAGATGCTGAAGTTGCAACCTATGACCAACTTGCAGACAAACTCATGGTTATAGCAGACAGGGAAGAGAAATTATTCAGGGAGTTGGAAAAGGTGATTAGAGATGCACGATAATTATGCCATAGAGATTAATGATCTTACAAAGACTTACAAAGGGAAGAAGCACCCTACACTTAACGGGTTGAATCTCAATATCCCTTATGGGTCTCTGTTTGGTCTTCTTGCCCCTAATGGAGCAGGCAAAACTACTACTATCAGCGCAATTTGCGGATTAAGGAAATTTGAAAGCGGTTCCATTTATGTAGATGGCCTGTCGGTCAAAAAAAACCTTAATCAGATTAAGTCGATTATTGGTCTTGTCCCACAGGATATCGCGCTTTTCCCTACATTGACTGCCATGGAAAATCTAAGGATAATCGGAGGAATTTATGGAATATCAGCTCCGGTTCTAAAGAAAAAAATCGATAACCTTCTTGATCTGTTTGACCTTCAGGGGAGCAGAAATAATATCATTTCGCACTATTCCGGGGGTATGAAGCGACGGATTAATCTTATTGCAGGATTGTTACATGAACCCAAGATTCTTATACTGGATGAACCTACAGTAGGAGTTGATGCCCAATCCAGAAAGTTAATTCTTGATAAACTAAAGGAGATAAACAAGTCGGGCACAACAATTCTCTTTATATCACACTATCTTGAGGAAGCCGAGGAGATTTGTGACCAGGTGGCGTTTATCGACAACGGCAGAGTAATAAGTCAGGGCACTCCAAGAGAGATGATTGAGAGAAATTGCAATTGCAATAACCTGGAATCGGTCTATTTATGTCTAACCGGAAAACAAATGAGAGATTGTAATGGGTAGATTCAGATATTTATTATACAAAGATTATCTCTTGCTTGTACGTGACGTTGCAGGGTTGCTTCTGATGTTCGTAATGCCCATATTGCTTGTTGTCCTTATGTCAACATTACAAAACAGTACATTTAATGTTGTAAATGACATTCATATCCCGCTATTACTTGTAAATAACGACAAGGGAGAACTGGGAGAGGCAATCGACAAGGAGATATCAGGTTCAGGCATATTTGATGTCACCACAGAAATCGGAGGAGATAAGCCATCATTGGAAGATGTTGAAAAAGAGGTTGCTACCGGCAAATTTATGCTAGGAATATATATCCCTGATGATGCAACCGAAAAGATACGTACAAATGTCAGAAAATATGTTATATGTGCCTTTAACGGTATAGATAGTGTACCACCCAAGGAAGATGTGGAGCTTTCTATATTTATTGACCCTACTGCAAAAGCCTCATTTTATTCAATACTAATGAGTACATTAAAAGAGAAGGCGCAAAAGGTTCAATTTGAATTCATTTTAAAGGAGATGACATCTGAAGTGAATAAATTGAGTCCCATCCCAATCTCTACAAATAAATTCTCAGGTGATCAGGTAACACTTAAAAGCAAATTTGCCATTCTCAAGGGTAATAAAATTGTACCTAACTCGGTTCAGCATAATGTTCCGGCGTGGACACTGTTTGCTATCTTCTTTATTGTCATTTCGCTAGCCGGAAGCATAATAAAGGAGAGAGAGGAGGGAAGCTTTACCAGACTTCTTACCATGCCTTGCACATATACAGAATACCTTTTAAGCAAGTCAATGATATACACAGTTGTGGCATTACTTCAATTTGGAGTCATGCTTCTTATTGGTATTTATCTGCTACCTCTGATCGGACTTGAATCACTCAACCTTGGAAGTTCTGTTCCGGCTCTTTTCGCATTAGCATTCTCTTCTGCTGTTGCAGCAATAGGCTTTGGAGTATGTATCGGCAATATCTCAAGAACATATCAGCAATCTTCTGTCTTCGGGTCAATTTCTGTTGTTATGATGGCTGCAGTGGGAGGTGTTTGGGTGCCAATTTTCCTTATGTCTGAAAAAATGCAGCTTATAAGCAAATTATCGCCTATGAACTGGGGATTGTCTGGTTTCTATGACCTATTGTTACGAAACGAAGGTTTTTCTGCAATCATACCCGAATGTCTGGCATTGATTGCTTTTGGAACGATTTGCTTTATATTTGCAATTATATATAACAATAAACACCGCCTCGACCTTTAATCACTAATTAGCACATTAACACATTAGCACATTAACACATTAGCACATTAACCCATTAGCACATTACCCACCATGGAAGAACTTATTCTTAAACTTAAACAACAAATTATCGAAGCACTAAACCTGGAGGAGATAACTCCGGATGATATTGATACCGATGCACCTCTTTTTATAGAAGGTTTGGGATTAGATTCAATCGATGCCCTTGAGCTGGTAATTTTACTAGAGAGAGAATACGGAATCCGTATGGAAGACCCTAAGGCTCACAAAGAGGTTTTCAAATCTGTAAGGACACTAGCTCAATTCATCGAAGAGAACAAAAAAAGCTGAAAGTCAGCTTTACAATTCCAGTATCATAGCAGTTTGTGAAGGTTTTCCATGAACTCTCCCGGGTTGGAACCTCTCCATTTTCCTTACCGCCTTTCTTGCCATTTTCTGCAATTCAATGTTATTTGTACCAATTATGACACCCTCTTTTGCCCTTCCTGATTTGTCAATAAAAAATTTTAAGACCAATCTGGATTCTGATATATGCTCCTTAGCAATAAGAGATTTATCCAAATGCCTGTGAACTATCTTTTTCAATTCTACAACTCCACCCGGATACCTGGCTCCCTCCTGATTCTTTACAGATTGGGCAGAAGCTGTGAATACAAGCAACGAAAGAAGTAATAACAGTAATGCAGATTTCATCAATTTCTGCAATATGGCTATTTTGTTTAAAATATCCAATATTTATTTGTCAGTAAAGAAAAACGAGCAGACTTTCTGGTCCATGCGCTCCAAATACAAGACTTTGCTCAATATCTGCTGTTTTAGAAGGGCCGGAGATGAATACTCCATAACCACATTCATTCACGCAATCATATGCTTCACCCATATCCTTTACTATTTTTCCGGAATCAAGCAGCATTATCACTTTCTGAGCAATAAACGGAAGCAAACGGTTAGGAAAACAATTGTCATCTAGCCAGATGGCTCCGTTTTCGGCAACTCCGAATCTTCCCTCTAACTGAATGGTTCCAAGTTTTTCAAGCTTCTCTTTAGAACATGAGAAGGAATATTCTTCCCAGATCTCTTTATTTTCAAATGTTATACATTCCGGATAATTCTCACTTATATATGCTAAGACACTATCCTTTCCATTGAGTTTAATAACCTCTGCTCCAACATGGGCCAGACTCTCAATAAACTCCGGAATAAGATCTTTAGCCGTTAATAAATTATCTCTGTTCATTTAATACTCTCTGTTTTATAAGTTGTTCTTTCCTGAATTTTTTGAATACCACTTTTTGAATGATTCTTGGGGAACGGCAGGAAGTTCCCTTTCCCATCCCCAGACATTTATTTTACTGTATACCATTCTGCGCGGCAGCCATTTTAAGGCAACTCTTGCCACTTTACCTGAAAAATCATAGAGAGCACTTTTGGATAAAATAAACCCGGCAATCTTAAGTACTAGCCCTTTTACAGGTGAGAACGCTCCTTTCTCGGAAAGTTCCTGGCGCCATTTGTATAACTGATCATGAATGTCAATCTTGACAGGACATACATTTGAACAAGACATGCATAATGAAGATGCAAAAGGAAGATCGGTGTGTTTTTTTATATTGTATGAAGGTGCAAGAATGGAACCTATTGGTCCGGGAATCAGGTAGCCGTAACTGTGCCCCCCACTTCTTCTGTAAACAGGGCATGTATTCATACAGGCACCGCAACGGATACATTTAAGGGAACTACGGTGGATGTCACTTTTAAGGCGGTCGGACCTTCCGTTATCAACTATGACAATATGCATCTCTCCTCTGGGTTTCGGCTTCCGGTAGTGAGAAGTATAGGCTGTTATTGGTTGTCCGGTGGCGTTTCGTGCAAGAAGACGTGTAAATACAGCAAGATCTCTTGTCTGAGGAACTAATTTCTCTATGCCCATACAATGAATCTGTACAGGTGCAGCGTGAACACCCATGTCTGCATTTCCTTCGTTGGTGCATACAACCACACTTCCGGTTTCTGCAACAGCAAAGTTGACACCTGTTATTGCCACACCGGCCGACAAAAATTTCTCTCTTAAATGAGTGCGGGCGGCAGAAGTAAGAAGAACCGGATCCGACATCCCTTTTGGCGTGTTGAGCTTTTCGTGAAAGAGTTCTCCAATCTCCTCTTTTTTCAGATGGATGGCGGGCAATACGATATGACTTGGCGGTTCTTTCCGGAATTGGATTATTCTCTCTCCTAAATCTGTGTCTACAACCTCTAATCCTCTTTGTTCAAGAAATGTATTCAGTCCACACTCTTCTGTAAGCATGGATTTACTCTTTACAACCAATTTTGCATTATTGTCGGTGACAATTTTGTAAACGATCTCATTGAATTCCTGTGCATCGCTTGCCCGATGTACTTTTACGCCATTTTCCACGGCCCTCTGTTCAAACTCCGACAGATAAAAATCAAGGTTTGACAATACTTGTTCTTTTATACTTGATGCTCTCTCTCTCAGATCTTCCCAATCTGCAACCGACCGGGCTGCCTTATCACGCTTTTGGCGGACCATCCATAGAGTCTTGTCATGCCAGTCGGCGCGGGATTCGTCTTTCAGAAAAATACCTGCCTTGTATGAGTGTCCTTTCATAATCGGTTGTTATTAAGGATTTCGGCAATGTGGACTACCTTTATCTTCTTGTTCTCTCTTCTTATTATCCCTTCAAGATGCATCAGACAGGACATGTCTGTGGCAGTTATAATTTCGGCACCATTACGCTCATGGTCACTTATTCTGGCCTTTCCCATTTTTACAGAGACATGAGGCTCAAATATAGAAAAAGTACCACCAAAACCACAACACTCGTCTTCCCGGTCAAGTGTTATAATCTCTATCCCGTTTGCCTTTTCAAGCAATCTGTGAACCTTGGAATATCTCGTTGTTATCAATTCCGACGAGGATCCAAGTTTGAGCCCCCTGAGACCATGACAGCTTTGATGAATCCCCACTTTATAGGGGAAATCAATTTTAAGGTCATCAATTTTTAGAATATCTGTAATAAACTCACATAATTCGTAGATGTTTGCCCTTACTCTTTTTACTTGCTCTGTTTGCTCAAGAATATTGTAGTGTTCCTTAACATGATAGGCACAACTTCCGGAAGGTGTGACTATGTAGTCGAACTCACTGAAATTGCGGACAAAGTTCTGATATACGGGAATTGCCTCCTTTTCTGCCCCACTGTTGGCCAAAGGCTGCCCGCAACATGTCTGTTTTTCCGGATAAACTACTTCTATATCAAGTTTTTGCAATAATTCAAATGTGGCAATGCCTACCTGAGGATAGAACTGGTCTATATAGCAAGGTATGAAAAGACCGATACGTATTTTATCCATTTTTAACCGGTATTATTTGGAACTTCTTATTTTATACATATTGTAGCCCACATTTCGGATATTTTCTATCGTCTCCCTGTATGGGGTGTCGCATACATCAGTAAAGCCAACCTGGAAATCCTCACCATCGAATCTTCCTGTGGTTGCCTGATCGGAGAACTGGTGCCAGTGTGTGCCAATTATATTTGGGTGACGGAGAGCAGATTCGACATAAATTCCATATGCCTTGCCTCTCTCTTGCTGATTTGCAGTCTCTACGAGGCTAGGATGGAACAGTCCTCTGTCAAGGGCCCCGAAATGGAACTCGCCAATCATAACCGGTTTGTCGATTCCCTCCGGCAGGCTGAATGATGCAAGTGAACGGCGGTATATATTGTAGCTGATAACATCGCAGTATTTTGCACCAATCCGTAATGCGGTTTCGTTTGAACCAGCAAATCGACATCCCATATAAAGCTTGTCTGGAGCTACCTTTTTAAACTCGTCACGGACATTCTTAAAATATGCCTCAGTAATGATGGCTGTAAACTCAAGACAGTCATTGTATGAGCCGGATGCTGGTTTTTCCTGTGATTCAAGCAGTGCCTCCCAATTCGCATAACCCGATTTCCAGATTTTGTTAAGATCCTCAATTTTTTTGTATCTTTTTTTCAGACGTTTAACCATCTCTATTTTTGCAGGTTGAGACGCAGGAGACTGTAATGTCCATTCTGCCAATGCTGTAGGACCTCCCCATGAGATTTCGTTGTCTACGAAAAACCCGAAACACCAAGGGTCCTCCAGCTCTTTTTTACGGCCCATCAGCTGCTTTCTGAAGCTGGTGCGAAATTCCGGATGGAAAGGATCTTTGAACTTCCACCATGCATTGTTGCTTCCTTCTATGTCTGGTGATTTTAACTCGAACCGGTCAGTATAGGGAGTTTTATCCATCATGCAGATAGACTTGTCGGAACTGTTGGCGATAGTGTTCAATCCCCAGCTTTTTAACCGTTTGTGAGCCATCTCTGCATATTTTCCCCGCCAGTTTTCTCCGTATTTGCGCTTGATGTTTGCAGCTGAGAAGTCATAGGTTTTTTTGATGTTCCGGGCAACATAGTAGGGGTAGAGCAACTCGTCGCGGGTGGTGTAGAACTCAGCAAACGGATCATCTGCTTTTGGCAGACTTGTGAAATAAAATTCTCTGTCGTCAAGTGGAGTGACAGCACATGATGGAGTTACTCGTACCACACCGTGTGACCAGTACAAATACCCTTCAGGGTCTACCATCCACCATTTATTGTCTATTTTTTTGACATAGAAATGTCCCGTTGCCTTTTGTCGTGGACCATTTTTCCACCCTCCATATAAGGAACGGTCAGAGGGACCTGGATTAGTTTCAATATCTGCCAGTTCTCTTCTTAGTTCTTCCTTAAGATCATTATCAGACTTAGTCTTTCCTGGCCAATCCTTATGTATGAATTGACCATAGATGTCAATAAAGGGGAAAAATTTTTCTGAAGGTAAATACATCCACGAAGGCATCTGTTCATCCGGTCCCACTTTAGCTACTACCTTTTTTATACCCCACTTCCAGTCCTGTTTGGCCCTGTTGATAAATACCACGATCCTTGAAATATCACCGGTGCCGTCCAACGAAGATGTGAGAGGAGAGAGCTTATACGGAGTGTAGCGCATACCTTTCAATTTTGCCTCAACTTCAGGATAGGGCGGTTTAGACGGAATTGATATTGTCAGCTCCTTGAGTCCTCCAGCGGGTACATTCAGACGGCTGACAACCACACCTGTACCTTTGTCAGGGTCGGCCCCGGGATTCTCCAGACGTACGGTTATTGTTACATCTCCCTTATCATCAAAATTCTGAAGTTCCACCATTATCTGGTTACTCTTACCTATGTTCCACGAACCTTTTATGGAGACCCCCGGATATAGATTGTTTCCCTTATTCTCTATACAAATGATATTATCCTTTCTGTCTATGGATGCTCCATACAATGCTGAGACACTCTTTAACGGTGTTGTTGCTGCATCGAATAAAACAATATCACTGACCTTCTGATTTTGTGCCATTGAAAAACTACATATTGCGAGATTTGAAAGACAAAAAAGTACTGTTTTTTTCATACTATTCTATTATTGTTTTAAGAACACCCAATAGTGCGGAATTTTCTATACTGCTTACAGAGGAGATCAACTTCAGACACCCGGCCCCCTTTAGTCCTCTTTTCAAGGAAGCTTCCATGTGACGGAAGGAGAGTGAGATCTGGCCACCAAAAAGCAGACACTGAATTTCTCTCTCTATAATAATATTAAGTAGTGACTCTGCCAATATTGTGCCTATATAGCTGAATGTACGCAGTGAATCTTCATCACCCTCGTCTGCCCACCTCCCTATATCGGAAACCTTAATGTTTTTGTCCTTTTTCCCACTTAATTCTTTGTAAATTTTAATGAAACCTCTTTTGGATGCATAATCCTCCAATATTCCATCCTTGCATGGAAGTTTAAAAATGGATAACACCGGCCCTCCCAGAGAGTTACATTGATTTATCCTGTTTTGTGAAAAGAAAAAACCAAGTCCTGTACCCAATGTGACAACAGCAGCATTATTATACTCCTGCGCATTACCCTTCCATTGCTCCCCTTCCAGTACAGCATCTGCATCGTGCTTAAAACGAATAGGAATCTCTGATGATACTCCGGGAATACCAGCAATATATTCCCGGAGGTCCACTCCATGTATGTTTTTAAACTTATGCTCCATCAAAGGTATACCTTTACGGTAATCGGAAGGACCAGGAAAAGCCATTCCAATTCCGTAAAGAGAGAGCTTTTTGTTTTTTAAAAAAGAGAGTCCTGTAAGAATAGTTTCACTTATTGCTCCAAGAATCTCCTCTTTTGAACCTTCGGAACAAGCTCTGGACATTAATGCGGAGCCTTCAAACACCTCTCCCTCCTTATTTAAAATTGCTGATTTTAAATAAGTCCCGCCAACATCAATTACTAGATATGCTTTATGGTCTGTCATTGATGAATCCATCTTTTAACATTGTCTTGTGGATACATACAGGCTGGTTTCCCAGGTTCCTGACAATATACCTTCCCATATTTGCCGGAACAACAACTACATCAAGATAGTTCTGGGTATAGTTCAATTCCGGATTATCAAGAGATTCAATACGCACTTTTTCTCCATCGATTAATGTAAGAACATGGAATTTTCCTTCTGTGTTACCCTCTATTGTCTTTTCAAATTCCAGCCTTCTAAGACTGAAATAGACCAGATCATGCTCTCCAACAATATATTCTGCCCATCCATCTCCACTTTTTACAAGTTGCGGTTTCTGTACGATATTATCATTTACCCACGATGTGTTCCTTTCTGTAGCCAAAACATTTTCGCCATGGAAAGTGTGTATGGGTCTTGGTTTACCGTCAAGGTCGGCACGCAGGTAGTCATACATTTTGTATGTATATGAGCCAATTGTCAAACTGCCAATCTCCAGTATCACCTGATTTCTTCCCGATGAGTGAATAGTGCCAGCCGGAAGTATCACCTGAATTCCAGGTTCTGATTTTACATAATTGATGTACTTTTCGTAATCAATAGGTGTATAATCTTTTTCTGACTTTTTGGTTAATTGTATAAATTCTTTAGGGTCTGCAGTTTCTGTGAATCCCACATATGTTTTGGCATCATGTCCTGTTGCAACTATATAATAACTCTCATCCTGTCTGCCATACTCTCCATAGTTTTCTACATTATACTGATGTCCAGAGTGAACCTGAATGGACATGTTTCCACTACTGTGAAAGGTGTCGTCATAGTTAAAACGGATTGGAAAGTAACCATGGAACTTCTTTACGCACTCTGCCCCCATAAGTGCTTCTCCCTCCTTCTGGACAAATGTGAAGTATGGGAACTCCAGCATTAGATCTCCTACCTCAGCAACGATGCTCACTTCCAGAGGAATAAGGTCAAACACCCAGGCGCAGTTCTTCATAGTATCGGGAAGATGACGCAGTTTGGTCACATAGTGTCCCCCCCAGACACCTTCTATATAGACAGGCCTGCAGCGGAACGGCTGTTTTGCAAGAGCAGACATAATTGTGTTGAACGATTTGTATGGAATCAACTTGATGTTTTCCGGATCGTCACTTGATACATAAAAGTCAATGGCGTTAGTCCTGAACAACTCCCATCTAAGATGTCCGGCCACTTCAAAATCGATATAATAACATCTTCTTAGCATTGTCTTTACAGGCCTTGCCACACTATCGCCCAGATTTGTATATAGTCCGCCTTTAGCCCTAAGAATGGCTTTCTTTGGGGTAACATCAAAAAAGAGGATGTAATCGTAAAGAGAGCGAACTCTTTTTGATGCGCAACCACATCCGAAAACAATAAAAATCTCATTACCATTCTTGTCGTTTTTGATTGAAGTGAGCTTCTTTTCCAGTGCTTCAATCTTATGAGCATCCATCAAATCGTCATAAGTACCTTTAAACAATTTTCCATAAAGTAATACCGGGTCCTTCTCCCTGTCTAAGGGAAGATTTTCAGAAAACTGAACATCAAGTTCTGCCGTAGATTTATAAACATCATAGAAACTAATGACTGTAACTTTTACAGATTTCATTCCCATATTCTGGGAAATGAGGTTGACCGTCTGGTCGAATTGTGCACTGGCATACCCATCCAATGCTATAATGACATTTTTCCCATTATTTGCGTCCAATTTCTTTATTAGCAGCTCAGTTAAAAATGCTGCCGATTCTTTTGTCCCTGACACAATTGAACTGACCGTCTCCGACCCCGGATTTAATTTGTTGATTGCTGTTGGATCGTCATACGGGTGTGGGTTAAACATAAAACTCATCTCTTATTCTCCTATTTTTTAATTAGTTAATTTCATAATATTCAAAATCCATTATCTCAGAAAGGGTACTGAGTTCCTTTCGATAATCACCTTCTACTATGGCAAAGTGCTGTGTGGTCCCAATTTTAAGGATCTTTTCAAACATCTCCTTAACTGGCATGGATGGTCTGAAGATCCCATGTGAGTAGCTGGCAAACAAATGTTTATTGTTATCCAGACAATCTACCAGAGAACAGACAAGCTTGTACTTGCCATTGCACTCAATAAATTGAGCCATTGTCATTTTTGCTGCAGGGAAACGATACCAGGCAAACGGAGCTCCTGCATATTTGTATTTTGTCTTTGCAAACCTGACGTCACGGGCAATAATAACATTACCGGCATGATTCGGGTCGGTGTGGTCGTTAGGGCCGGCATGTCCGGCGGCAAAGGTGTTCTCTGCAGCCTCAATATGGAAAGGTTCAATAAAGTTGACATGCTTTCTACTTATAAGCTTAAGTATAAATGTGATGAGGCCTGCTCCCATATCAGCCTCCGGAACCAGTACAGATAGGTTTCGTTCAAATGAAGGATGATAAAATCCAGGCCTCAACCCAATAATCTCGAACATTGCAGGATCGACGTCGTTAAACACCATAGTATCTATTCCAAGCCTTTCTGTCAATTTTGCAATACCTACAGAGGCACGCACAGATGCAATAAACTTATCGTTGTCAATATCGTCAGAAGTCGAGTATTTAGATGTAAGTGCATATTTGTAGGACGTGGTCTCTTCGTCGGTCACATTATCAATCTCCTTCTGTAGTGTGGAATAGGAAATGAATCTTATTTCAGGGCCAAGTTTTGTAAAGAAATTGTACGGATCCATATAAGTTGACCACATCAGTTCGTTATAACTTGCCAACAGGCCAAACGTAGAGTTACGAAGCACACTGCGAACCTTTGCAACTTTAGAAAATGAAATTATCTCATCACGAATCTCATCTCTGCTTCTCATTACAACTTTCACTGCTTTCCTTCCAAGTCTGGTGATTGAACCCGATCCTTCAAGTGAGCCTACCAAAGTACCTGAAGAGAGAAACTCAACAAAATCATCTTCATCCAGAGTAGTTTCGAAATCTACCGTTTCTTTTACAGGATTAATAAACAATATTGGAATTTCCGGCATATCCCTGAAAAATCTTATCCAGGCGAAGTCTTCGGACCATGAAAGGAATTGTGCAACCACAAAATCTACCTTCTCTGCAAAGAATAGATCCATTGCATGTTGTGTGTCATTCCTATCATATACGATTCCCGGATATATAACATCCATTGTTGTGTTAAGTGAATCTATAAGTCTCTCGGTTTCGCCTGTTTTTCTTTGGTGGTAAGTACCACGTTTCTGGCCCTCTCCCATATTTTTGAATCTGGGCGAAGCAATCAAAAATAATCCCACCTTTGCCTTCTCAAATTTTTTATTTGCACTCATTATATTGTACTTTTAATTTTTATCGATTATTTCTAAAAAATGGCCATCTGCATCAAACAGATCAAGTGATATTAAAAAGGTACTCTCATTCTGAAACAACTCATTTTCTATATTAAAATCTATATTTATACCCTCTGTCGGGGATACACTCATTTCAGTCATATAGGTCCCGTTTACTTTAAGTTTCACATTTCCGTTAGTGAAGACTCCAAATTTCCCTTCTATTGTAATACTGCTTCCAATTATCTCTTTTTTTAATGGGGATGCAATCACGGCATACTTGTTAACCTCCTTTATGCCTGAATTTGCAGGAATGGTTGAAGTTGCCATACAGTATTCAAAATGGGCACTCTCTCCTGGACGGATCTCATGAAGAGGAGACAATAACTCTGCTTCCATGTATGGAGGGTTAACAGTCCTGTCATCTTTATGTACATTCAATTGTCTTGAATAGGTCAATCCGCGTCCCGTTGTCCAGATCTCAACTGAACAGTTCTGTGGATAATCTTTTTGAGAATCGAAATCAAATTTGTAAACAAATACTTTTCCGGTCACATTATCTAACCAGGCAACCCATCCTGCATTTGAATCAAGACCTACTTTGCATACCAGATACTGATAACTTACAACTAGGTTGCCAAAAGAATCGAAGTTATTCTGAGGATTGTTCGCAAGCCCGTGCATTACTTTAAAACCATTTTCAAATTTGCTTTCCGGGTTAACAGGACATATTATCTGATACCTGTTTTCCGGACTCTCAAACGGAGTATTCATCTGGCAAACGGGCCATAATGACCATCTTACCTGGTGATTCCCAAGGTTATGGAACGATGCTTTGACTATTACTTCAGAAGAGATTTCCGATAAGTGAATCTCTTTTGTAACTTGTAATCCCGTATAATTATCAAAAGGACTTGTGAGTTTCACCCAATCCTCTCCCGTGCCAGCATCTAATTCTTTAATAGAATAGGGTCCGCCATCCAGCACAGGGTCCGGCGGCCCCGGCCATTTATCAGAAGAACTCCACCCTTGTGGAGCAGGCCAGATCTTCTCTCCCCCAAAATTCAACCAGAAACCTTCGGGATTAGGATTTACATAGAAAAATCCATATCCATCAAGTTCAAGCTGGATAATCCGTCCACCCAGCATGGGAGCAATATATAGCTTTACCCAGCTGTTTTCGACAGAGCATACTGACAGGCCTCTATAGTTGGTGTACCTTAGCATAATCCTTTTTAAAAAGATATTTGGATGTGAAAATCAAAAGTGCCCCGCAAACAACCCATACAACTGCCAGTAATGAAATTCCGAATGAAAGACCAAACAATGGTTTAAGATAACCTAATATAACAGGCGACAAAGAACCAACCAGAAAGCCTGTCATTATCATTACACCCGAAACTGACGAGTGATATTTCTCGGGTACAACATCGTACAATACAGTGTAGGTGTTTGCATCAAAAAATGCACGTGCAAAACCGAATCCTGCAAATCCGATAAATATTGTAACCATCACAGTTGAGTTAGCCATAAGTACGATAAAAGGGGCCGCAGCCAACAAACTTATTCCCTGCATCATCATTCTGCTTGCCGGATTCTTTCTGGCAATCCTGTCCGACAATTTACCGGCAATAAGCACTCCAAAGAAGGCAAACAGATGGGTGTAGAACATGGAGTGAAAACCTGCAGAAGAGAGACTCATTCCAAAATTCTCATAGAGATAGGTTGGCATCCATGTAAGATATCCTGTAATCACGAATATCAATCCACTGAAGCCAATTGTAAGAACAACAGCGCTGGGTGTTGTGAAGAGTACTTTAAATCCTTCCAGAAATTTAATTTTCTCCTTAATTGCAACTTTTTCATCCAACCCTTTTTCTGAAGTCAGGTTGTCTCTTTTGTCCTTTAAGCGGAATATCAGGACAATAGCATGGATTACGCCTACTGCTCCAAAAATGTAAAATGCGTTTCTCCAGCCATAGTGTTCGCCTACATAACCGGCAAGATAGCCACTTACGATTATGCCCAGATAATAAGATGTCTGGTGTATGGACATGGCAAAGGAGCGGGTGTTCTTGTGATAGCTTGCCAGCAATGAATAGTTTGCAGGACCAAAGAAGGCCTCACCTCCGCCCGTTGCAATACTTCTCATAATAATCAGCATAAGCACGCCATTGCTTAAGCCTGTAAACATTGTTGCTATACTCCAGAAGAGAATGCTCAGAGTCACTATCCATTTCCTGCTGAACAGATCACCAATATAACCTGCCATAGGTACCAGAAGGGCAAATATAAGATTGAAGGCAGTGGCAATCATACCTACCTGCAGATCTGTCAGACTCAGGTCGGCTTTAATTAATGGAAGTACAACATTAAAAACCTGCCTGTCGGCCTGATTGACAAAAAACGCAATCCACAGGAGAGCAAGGACTTCCCATTTATATGTGTTTTTGATATTTATTACGCTCTTCATCTTTTTAAATTTTAACTCTTGTTATAATTCTACCTCCTTGCGGAACTCTATACCAAAGCGATTGACAGCTTTAATAATAACCTTCGTTTTACCAGAAGAAGGGACGCATTTGAAAATATGATCTGTAAGAGATGCATTTATCCAGGTTCGAGTAGGAATCCGGTTTTCACCATCTGCACCAAAGTAGTGGTATGCGGTAGGGTCGAATGCCTTTTCAGCAATCCGGATCATATCTGTAAATGTGTTTCCGCCATCTTCAGAATAACTTACAATCCAGGCAGGATCCCAATCCCATACATTTACCAGAAGTTCTGCAGATGGTCTGAGCAGGGGAGCTCTTGATTCAGGCTTGAAAACAGTGAACTGAGATGTGGGGTCTGTATATGCCCTGTAACGCCATTTAAAACTGGTTCCGTTTACTTCGAATATCTTGTAGCCCAATAGGGCCCCGTCAAGACAAACAGGACCTTCCCAAAAACCACCACATGCTGCCCCTACGATGTGTTCTGTAATTCCCGAATTATCTGCCATTACGGAGTTGTAGTGGGTATGACCACTTATTATCTGCACATTGGCATATCCTTTAAGAAGAACATGCAGGTCAGCACTGTTGCCGTAAACAGAGGAGTAGCGCGACTTGGAAGGAGCATGAAACATCAACACAAGAGCCTTGTCTTTGGTTACAAATGACAGGTCCTTTTCTACCCATTTTAGTTGTTCCTGAGTGAATTCCACCTGATAATCGGCATCTGCTCCACCCTTGAAATATATGTTGTCTAAAACAATATAATGAACCTGACCCCTGTTGAACGAGAAGTGTGTGGGGCCATAGTGTCTTATAAATACTGAATCTGCACTTTTGTCTCTGGTAAGAGCAGGTGTTTCAGAAGCTGAATAGACATGATCATGATTTCCTATCGCATAATAGACAGGTTGGTTTACAGAACTGAAATATGATTTACTTTGGTCGTGCATGGAAGGTTTATTGAAGACAATATCGCCTGCAACCATCAAATGAACGGGATTAAGTTCTAAAGAGCTGATATCCTTCTTTATATTGTCAAGAATAGGGTTGAGAAGGTTGAGTTCAGTTGTATTTCGCACTTGCGGGTCGCCGATAGCTATGAAATAGTGTTTATTGTCAGAAACGGCCAGTTTGGTTAGATTGAAGTTTATATTTTTTTTGTCAGAAATCTGATTCAGCCTCACCCAGAATTTTGGCACGCTGTTCTCAACAGTAACGGAATATCCGGCAGGAGAGGAGATGTAAATATGGGTTGCGGAAGTGTTATAAGAGAGAGAGTAAGCTCCATTTCCATCCGTTAAGACGCAATTAGTACCATCGCTTACAACAACTCCTGCAACTCCTTGTTGGTTGCATAAAACTTTACCCTCATATTTTATTGATATATTTCCTCCACCGCCTCCGTTATTATCGGGGTCAATATCTGCAGAACAAGCAAGTATCAGTATTGCAGCAAAATACAAAAATATTTTTGGAACTTTCACCATAACAAATTAATTAAAATATCTTTTTCCATACTAGCATCCGGATGTTTTGAGAATTAAGCTTACCGGCTGCATCTACCCACCCTTTGCCAGGCTCTGTGGCATATTCAAAAGAGTAGCCGGGAACATCGAGCGAGAACTGCTCAGCCTGCAATCCTGTGTTCCATACAACAACACCCATTCGGTTCCCGGAAACGAAAGCTTTAGCAATGACACTCTTACTGCATTTAATAGATATCCCATTTTCATCCTCATATTTTCCATGCCATAACAAGTCGGAGTTTTCCCGTTGAAAATTAATTATTGCAAGGGAATAGAGTTTTGCTGCAACAGGGTCCTCGCTGGTGACAAGGTCGATATCCGGTTTGCTTATTACGTTCCAATAGTCTTCCGGCACAGGTATCCTGCTCTCTTTCAGATATCTTACATCTGCAGAGTAACGAACCTCAAGTTCGCTCCGCAGACCATATACAGTAGCATAGTTAAGTATAAGGCGGTTGTTTACCGGAGCAGGATTACGGTATGTCGTAAGAACTTCAGGAAACGTATACTTGAACATTTCCGGATAGATGAAAGTAGGGGCGGAACCATCGAGGCGTGAAGAAAACTCTTCCTGCGCAGGAACATAAGCTCCATTTTCATAACCGTGAAAGTAAGCAACAGAACCCAGTACTGCATCACACAAGCCTTCTGTCATTATTATGAAATCCGGGTTAATGGTTTTCATGTAGTTTGCAATGCGATTGAGCAGACGATAGCGGTCACCTTCGTATACAACAGCCGGTACAGCATGGCCATGGTCCGGAGCGTAGCAGAACTTAGGTGCTGTTACTGCCAGCTGGTCATAAAGAATTCCATCTGCACCAAGTTCATTGGCCTGTAAGGCAAGATCAAGCATTCTTTCATACCATTCGTCGCAGCCCAGACAAGCCATTCCATGAAAGCGGGCAGGAGCGTCTGTATATTTGTGCCACTTCTGGTAATCGAGAGTGCCATCTCTCTTTTGAACTGTTATATACTTACCTTTATCACCCCAGTATGTAGTGCCATTCTGGTCAATGAGTTGTCCGTTTGCATATATTATTGAGCGTTTGCCCCTTTCCCGGATTATTTTCAGTGCCTTTACAAGTGCTTCGCGTCCACCCATTGCAGGGTCAGGGTCATAGTCAGGATAAAAACGGTCGTGTCCCCCAAATGTCCATCCAAACAATCCGATAATATCCAGTCCCCGCTCTTCAGAAATTTTGCATAGTTCTTCAAGACTATTGTAATCCCACATTATCTCATTGTTCTGCTGTTTCATGATTGTCAGCATCCACCCCGATGCATTCTGGGCCCATTTTGGAACATCCGGAAGAGTAATAGAAGTGTTGAACCAATTGCGGTAAAAATCGGCCGCTTTGTGCCAACTACCGGAATATGGGTACATTATCTGTGAAGGAATTTTCCAGCTTTCTCCGGGCGCACAGGCTAAATCGTGTGAGAAAGCAAATCCCAGGGAGTTATCCTCTGGTTTGTACCTTATCCTGAAGTGTTTTGATCCATGCCCTTTGTCGTGACTTCCAAAATAGAAACCACCCTTTTCACCTGCAAGCAAACACCACTGCATTGTTGCAAAACGTGAAGGGTAGTGAGATGTCAGCTCATAGGATGATACTGCCTTGTTGAATTCCCATACCTGTGCACCTTTTAAGCTTACTTTATCAATCGGTTCCTTTAGTGTAGGTGTTTTTACAAACTTCTGTCCCAGACCACAAGGCATCAACAATGGAAATTTATCTAGATTAGCCTCTATCCCGTTTACAACCGGTCCAGTAAAACCAGTTACAACCCATCCTTTCTGGTTGTTTACGAGCGAGCCTGTAACATTAAATGCCTCGGCATGGACGGAAAAAACAAGTTCAAGACACACGTCCCATATTTTTCCGTCCAGATACAGCTGTTTGTAAACCAATTTAAAACCATTATTAACCTTTATAACTTCTGGAGCGTTACCATTATTGTCTATTACTGTCTCTCGTTTATTGTCCTCAATGTTCTGCATTGTAATTGCCCATACGGTACCACCCTTTGCAAAAGAAGAAGGACATCCCTCTTTCATCTTTATTTCAAGACCATTTTTACTATATATAAGTTCACCCATTCCAGCTTTTAAAGATTGAGGCAAGCCTTGCTTTATATCAGCAGAAATGGCTCGTGCAGACAAAAGACAGAAGATAACCATTCCGACAAAAATGAGATCTCTTTTCATATATCAATTCTAGTAATTAGGATTCTGCCCCAATCCGGGATTCACCATAATATCTGCGGTAGGTATCGGCCACAAATAATGTTTGTTGGCATCAAATACACGCTTGCTAAGTTCCCGACATTGAGATAAATTAGCCATTTTAGAAAAATCGGGACATCCATTCTCGTCAATATCAGGAATGCCGGGTATAAACCAGTAACCACTTTTAACATAAGCCTTGCAAGAAGTAAGTGATGTAGGCAGACCGTAGTTTGTGTAGTTCATAACTTTTTCTGCTATTTTCCAGCGGATAATATCGTTGTATCGTAACCCTTCAAAAGCAAATTCCATCCTGCGTTCTGTGCGTAAAATCGTACGTAGTTTTGCCTGACTGGTTTCTGTGATTTTAGGGTAAAGGTTTGATGTATAATCTACTTTATATGCACGGGCCCTAACTTTGTTCATTGCATCCAGTACGGTTTGATCAATATTATTCAGTTCTATCTTAGCCTCGGCATACATAAGCAGCACATCGGCATAGCGCAAAATAAGCTTATCATTGTCAGCCATAAGGTCGTCACTCCAGTCCTCGTCAATCCCTTTTCTAAGAGTCAACCCATTATAGGAAGCATATTGGTCACTACCTTTGGAATCTTTATTGGTAACCAGTTTACCCTCTTTGTAAC
Source organism: Bacteroidetes bacterium GWF2_40_14 (assembly GCA_001769195.1). GTDB lineage: Bacteria > Bacteroidota > Bacteroidia > Bacteroidales > UBA932 > Bact-08. The sequence goes on from MEOK01000020.1 coordinate 51,481, forward strand.
TCCAGCATTTTGCAGAATCTGGATGAGGTGTATAATTGAACCCTAAATAGTTTGAGTTGAATTCCACTATTGTAGCGGCACATCTGGGGTCCCTGTTCATAAAAGGATTCTTTCTGTCATACAAAGGAGACTCATCTATAGGCTTTCCATCTGTACAAAGATAAGAACAAAACAGATCCCATGACGGGCTTGCAGTAGCCGACGGAGAGGTAATGTTACGACTCAGATATGCAGTAATGGCCCCTCCGTTAAGGGGTGTCCCATATTCTGTAGATCTTGGGATCCCTAATACCGTCTCAACGGAATTTTTGGTTTTACTAAGAAATAGTTCTCCAAAATCCGGATAAAGTTCATAAGTGCCCAAATCCATACAATTTTTTGCAGCATCGCGGGCAACGGTATAATCCTTGAAAAAGAGAGCTACACGAGCCTTCATCCCGTATGCCGCACCCTTTGTGGCTCTTTTAATCTCTGTCCCTTTATAGGTCAACGGTAGCTTTTGCGCAGCATAGTCAAAATCTTCATATATATGTGCGAGAATTTCTGTTTTTGGAGTACGTACCTGTGAATATGCCTCCTCAAGTGACAAATCTTTAGTAAAATATACCACGTCGCCAAAATATGAAATAAGTCTAGAATACATACATGCCCTTACAAATTTTGCATCAGCAATATAACGTTCATAAAGCTCCGTAGTCAAATTAAGTTTGGCTTTGTCTATGTTTTCCAGAATTGTATTGCATCTGCTTATGGCCTTGTATGAGTAACTCCATGTATTTTTTATGAATGTAGAGTTGTCTCCGTTAAGTGTCCCATTTGTGAAAACAATAAGTGTATTTCTGTTCATCCAGTCATCTGTAGGTTCGTCAAGCGACATGATACTACCACCGAAGTCATTTTTGAACATCGGCCAGAACTGATGAAGATAGAGTGTATTCAGACTCATTTCCACCTGAGTCTTGTCTGTGAACCAGCTCTCAGTTGATGCCTGCGAAAGTGGTTGCAGATCCAGATTGTTGCATGATAACAAGACTGTACCAGCAACTCCCAATATAATATATTTCTTAAGTCTCATTTGATTACTATTTAATCTGTTAAAATTAGAATTTTATGGAAGCGCCGAACATTACCGATTTAGTAATAGGATATCCGGTTGAGCTTACTTCAGGATCCCATCCTTTAGGGAAATGACTGAAGGTAAAATAATCCTGCAGTGAAACATACACTCTCAGTTTTTTAACTCCCACTTTTTCCAGACCAAGATTAGGGAACGAATAACCCAGGGTTATATTCTTGATTCTGAAGTACGATCCGTCTATCAACCAAAAATCTGATGCAGCATAGTTATTGGTTTCACCTGTTCTTGACAACCTTGGATACTGAGCTGCTGAATTTTGTTCAGCGGTATTGTAGTTGCTCCAGTATTTGTCAACAATTATCCCCGGAACATTGTACCAGTCTCCGCGAATAGGAGTGACCATATCTGATGTGAGCATAGATTTTTTCTTACCCACACCCTGGAATGCAACCATAAAGTCTATCCCTTTATAATCAAGATTAATGTTTCCACCATAATTATACCTTGGGAGAGAACCGCCCAGCAATACCCGGTCATAGGTAGCATCAATTTTTCCGTCAGGTATCCCCGCGGGACCGCTTATATCTTTGTACTTAATATCACCAGCTTTCACTGCACTCGATGTAACTGCAGATGAGGAGACATCTGTTGCGGTCTGAAATATACCATCGCTCAAATATCCGTACCACTCTTTATATTCACTTCCTTCTCTGACCATCAGATTGTTACTTAATACCTGAGTGCCCTCCATATTACCCATAACGGTTTTGTAGTCAGAAAGATTTAACGATATGCTGTAATTAAAGTCACCAAGCTGATTATTCCAGTTCAGATCTACATCCCAACCATTGGTACTCATTATACCTGCATTCTGATCTGGATCGGAATAACCCATATAATTAGGAATCTGAAGCTTAAGCAACATATCCTTAGTCTGTTTCCAGTAATAGTCTCCTGTAAATCGAAGATGGTCATTCAAAAAGTTGATTTCCAAACCTAAGTCGGCAGTCTCCGTGGTTTCCCAAGAGATATCAGGCACTGCCAGCTGATATGCAGAAGCACCCTGAACAGGAACAATAGTGTTTTCCATATATAAGGTAGGGCTGTTGAAATCCAGTGTTGTCTGATATGGATAGTTTCCTATTCTTTCATTACCCAGTTGTCCCCATGATCCACGCACCTTCAGTAGTGATATCCAACTTATGTTTTCCATGAAACTCTCCTGTGACACCACCCATCCGGCAGAAACCGAAGGGAAGAAAGCCCATCTGAAATCTTTATGAAAGCGACTTGAACCATCGTAACGGAAGTTTGCCTGAAGGTAATACCGGTATTTCCAGTTGTACATCAACCTTCCAAAATATGAGTTATAGGCATTTTCATAAGCATCTCCGTTGTTGTCCTTGAATGTTCCGGGACCCGATGCCAGATACGGATATTGGATAAGATCATATTGACCACGTGATGCCCACATATTTTCATAGTAGTAGTGATATCCTTCGTAACCCGCCATTGCATTAAAGTTGTGATTTGCAATACTTTTGGAGTAATTGGCAAAAAGCTGCGAAGTTATGGAATAGCTGTCGGCACGTGTCTCTTTAAGATCGGTTGTGTTTGTGCCGTCCAGAAAATCAGTGCTGGAAAGATCGTCCCATGCGGTATAATAAGATACCTGTTTGTTAAAATCCTTAACTTTTGCAAAATTGTAATTAGGCGCAAATATCCCGGTAATAACCAAGCCATCAAAAGGAGTTATTTCTAAGGATAATTTACCGCCGGCCTGATATCTCGTGTCTTTTGAAGTACCGCCATACATCATTGCCCCGTATGGATTGGCTCCGTCTTTTCCACCTGCAAGACGACCATCTGAATAGATACCTGCATATACGGGAGCTGCGAATCTCATCTGATAAGAGGGGCTAAACATAGGATCTGTACTTTCTGTTCTCTTCATATTGATGTCGAGTGATGTTGAAAACCACTTAGAAATCCTGATATCGTTGTTTACACGAATTGTTGCGCGGTTCCATGAGAGATTACTCTTAAAAAGACCATCAACATCATCATAGCCAAGGCTTATTTTGGTTTTAGATTTATCGTTTCCTGTAGCTAATCCAAGCTGATGACTGTTACGGAGAGCATAGTTTTTAAGACAAAGAGAAACCCAGTCGGTATTAGGATACAGATCACTGTTTTCTTTGTTGAGTGACCAATAGTTAGCAATAAGGTCTTTATCATAAACAGTATATTCACCTCCGGTAGGAGTGTCGTTCCAGTTTCTCTCATTTAGGGCTTTCATATATGTAGGTGCATCTGCATATTCCGGCATTTTTGTCGGCAGGTCCATAGAAAGGCTGTAGTTATAGTCGATGCTCATACCATCACGCGATCCTCTTTTTGTTGTAATCAACACAACACCGGCAGCAGCTCTTGCCCCGTAAATAGACGCAGAAGCTGCATCCTTCAATACAGAGATATTCTCTATGTCGGAAGGGTTTACATCATTTATACTTCCTGCAGGTACACCATCAATAATTATAAGTGGGTCACTCTCCTGAATGGATGTGATACCTCTTACCCTTATTGTACCTCCGGTTCCCGGAGCAGAACTAGAGCGTGTAACCGTAACACCAGACATTGCACCCTGCAAGGCACTTACAACCTGAGTGTTTTGACGCGCTGTTATTTTTTCTCCGCCAATTGCAGATACGGCTCCGGTAAGATCCCTTTTCTTGGCTGTACCATAACCAATTGTAATGACTTCGTTCAGACTTATTGCCTCTTCTATAAGGACAACATTCACTTGCCCTTTACCTGCGACATTAACCTCCTGGCTTTCCATGCCAATGAATGATACCAAAATTGAGGCATTTGATGGAACATTACTTAATACGTAATTTCCTTTTGAGTCGGAGAAGGCTCCATTTTTTGTCCCCTTTACCATAACAGATGCTCCTGGAACAGGCTCTCCTGTTGAGAATGTTATGATACCCGTTACAGTCAGATTCTGTGCCATCATATTTGAGCAGACAAGACTGCCAAACAGCATCAGAAACATTGCGGTCCAGACCCTTCGGGCGGACTGCCATAATTCATTAGATCCAACACTTTTTTTCATTAAATCTGGGTTTAGTTTATTTTTAATAATTTTTAGAGTTATATTTATAGTAATATTTACCTTTGCAAAACCAAACCACACCACATTAGAGCATATATATAGTGTTGTGTAGTGTGGTGCAAATATATTATGAATTTTTTAATTTGCAATATCAATTACTGTTTTTTAAAGAAAACGTAATTTTTTTTAAACATATGATAATAAAACCTGAAATAAGACCAGACAGATATTATGAATTCAAAAATTGAAATTGACTTAAGTTCTCAAAAACCCGTATACAAACAACTCATTCAGTCAGTTCATGATCTTATAGATAGTAATAAAATCAAAGAGGGTGACTATCTGCCTTCGATGAACGAATTATCTGCTGAATTGGAAATATCAAAGGAAACGGTAAAAAAAGCTTACTCTATCCTTAGAGATGAAGAAATTATAGAATCTGCCCATGGTAAAGGTTTTTTTGTAACCAACAAGGGAAAGAATACAAGGATACTATTGCTTTTCGACAAGATCAGTTCATATAAACAAGTTCTCTACAGTTCATTTGCTGCTAATATTGGAGATAATGCAGAGATCACAATTCGTTTACATAATCAGGACATATCAGTTTTTGAACACTTTGTAGAAGAGAACCTGGATCGTTTCGATTACTATCTGGTAACCTCTCACTTTTCATTACAGCCTGAAATACAAAAAAGAGCATTAAAAATCCTCAGGAAAATCCCAAACCGAAAACTGATTCTGCTAGACAGGTATATGGAAGAGCTCCCGGGTAACTTTGGTTCGGTATATCAGGATTTCGAGAATGATATATATGACGGACTCTCCCAGGGAGCGGAGGCACTCAGAAAGTTTAAAAAGCTGAATGTAATCTCTATGCCGGGAAGTTTATATGCTCCTCTTATAGAAAAAGGGATAAAGAAGTTTTGTGATCAAAACAATATCGGTCTGGAGATACACAAAATAATAAATCCTGACAAGATTCAGAAGCAGGAGGTCTATCTGATCCTTAACAGTCAGTTGGATTCTGAACTTATAGAACTTGTAAGGATAGCCAAGATGAAAGGATGCAAAATAGGAAAAGATATTGGGATCATATCATATAACGAATCACCTATTAATGAGATTATTCTGGATGGGCTCACTACTCTTTCTACCGATTTCAGACAAATGGGGGAGTTAGCAGCTAAAATGATCACAGATAAACCTTTTAGAAAAACAAGGTGCAATTTTCGTCTTATCAGAAGAAATTCCTTTTAGACTCTCTTCGTAAATATATTTTATGGTTGTTTTCTTTGATCTGGATGATACTTTGGTAGACAGCGATGGTGCCCATACAAAAGCTATCAGTCAAATAATAAAAGAGTATTCATTAACCGGAGCTAATGATAGCGAGGCTATTATGCAAAGGTGGCTGGACATTAAAAATAAGTATCTTACCCTTTACTTCAATAACAAAATCAGTCTTGAACAGCAGCGTATTTCCAGAGTAACTGAGTTTTGGACCGGCCTTGGTTTAAATATAGATGAGGAGCAAGCGGATATTATCTATAAACAGTATCACCATATTTTTCTTGATTCATGCAAACCATTTGAAGATACAATACCTCTATTGAAAAAACTCAGCTCTCAGGTCGGCAAGTTTAAATTAGGTATTATTACAAATGGCACCTCTCTCGATCAGATTTACAAACTGGAAAAGAACAACCTTATGAGTTTTTTTGATTTTATAGTCATATCAGAAAAGGTCGGAGTATCAAAACCATCGAAAGAAATCTTTCAAATAGCAGCCCTTATGGCGGGTGTGCAGGAATCGGATTGTGTATATATTGGAAATGACTATGATTTAGATTATATTGGCAGTCTTAATGCAGGAATGAAAGCTGTATGGCTCGACCGGAATAACTCAACAAATATACGGCAGATGAATTCACCGGAAACTATATCTACACTTCTTCACATTTCACTTTTATAGTATTTCTCTATTTTTTCCGCATTATTATTTGTTGTTTAGAGCGGATTTCATACTTTTGCGACTTTTTTAGATTTTACACACATAATTTCTCAAATATATTATTGATGGATTCAAATAGTTTGACAGATGCTCTAAAATACCATTCGGAAGGCAGACCGGGAAAAATAGAGGTATTACCAACAAAACCTCACAGAACACAACACGATTTATCCATGGCCTATTCTCCGGGTGTTGCAGAACCTTGTTTGGAAATTGAGAAAGATCCTCATAAGGCATATGACTATACCGCCAAAGGAAACCTTGTTGCGGTTATTTCTAATGGAACTGCAGTACTGGGGCTTGGCAACATTGGAGCACTAGCGGGAAAACCGGTAATGGAGGGTAAAGGTCTTCTTTTTAAAATATTTGCAGATATCGACGTTTTCGATATTGAAATAAATGAATCAGACCCACAGAAGTTTATTGCGGTGGTAAAGGCAATTTCCCCCACATTTGGCGGGATAAACCTTGAAGATATCAAGGCTCCAGAGTGTTTTGAAATTGAAGAAAAACTTAAGGAGATGCTGGACATCCCACTAATGCATGACGACCAGCATGGTACTGCAATAATTTCCGGTGCAGCACTGATTAATGCCCTCGAACTGACAGGTAAGAAAATCGAAGATTTTAAAATTGTAATAAATGGTGCCGGTGCAGCTGCATCGTCCTGTACGCGACTATATATTCATTTGGGAGCCCGTCTTGAAAATATTGTAATGTTAGACAGCAAGGGAGTGATATCTACCAGGCGGAAAGATTTAAACGACCGGAAACTTCCTTTTGCAACATCCCGCGGAATTGACACCCTGAAAGAGGCAATCAATGGAGCAGATGTGTTCGTAGGGCTTTCAGTTGCCGGAATTCTTACCCAGAATATGGTACGAAGCATGGCAAAAGATCCTATCGTCTTTGCACTGGCCAATCCCGATCCAGAAATTACCTATGAAGATGCAAAAGAATCACGTACCGACATTATTTTTGCTACCGGACGCAGTGACTATGCCAATCAGGTAAACAATGTACTTGGTTTCCCTTTTATTTTCCGTGGTGCTCTTGACGTACTAGCAACAACTATAAATGAGGAGATGAAGGTCGCGGCCACACTTGCAATCGCAAGACTGACAAAGGAGCCGGTTCCGGAAGAGATAGCCGCTGCGTACAATACTTCTGAAATCAGTTTCGGACGCGACTATATTATTCCTAAACCATTAGATTCAAGACTTCTATATATGGTAGCACCAGCGGTTGCAAAAGCAGCTATGGACAGTGGTGTTGCACGTAAAGCTATTACAAACTGGGATGGTTATATAGAACAATTACATCAGCGAATGGCTGCACAGAAATCGTAAAATGTAAATAAGGATTTGGAGCGGAAAACGAGATTCGAACTCGCGACCCTCAGCTTGGGAAGCTGATGCTCTACCAACTGAGCTATTTCCGCATTTCTGGTGCAAATTTAAGAAAAGATGGCCGATAATAAAAACAGTTTCTTCTATTTTACAAGAAGAAACTTGTCTACAACTCCACCAACACTATCTGCCTTCAGTCTCAACCTTAGTTTTCCATCTCTTTTCTGCCTTACTTCAGCAACCTCACTCCAGCAGTTTTTCCCATCCGGACTGACTTTGTCTGCCGGACCTACACTCCAGCTATAGATTTTATACTCCCCCTGCTTTACATCAGGAGCATAGAATATGACTTTGGCTCTTTTTGATAAAGCTTTATGAAAGAAATCTTCAAAAAATACATCGCTGTTGCCTGACGTTTTTGTCCATCTCCTTTTATTTATGATGCGAGGGTTAACAAGCAGACGGCTGGATGTGCTTATATCTAGATAATCGCTTATTGCGTATAATGAGTTCATCCCCATTCTTGAAAGGTTCTCAACTGAAACCCAGTCACCATCTATGTTCTCCTTATAGTAGGTATAAGGAGTCTCAAAAGTAATGGCAACAGTTTTGTCACCGAACCGGTTCCACATCCACCCTTCCGGATATCTCGGAGCCATATCAGAAAAGCTCTGGTCTTTTGATGAATAGAATGGATTCTCGTTTACTGTAAGGTTAGAAAGAAGCAGCTGGTTTTTATAAGTGACAGGGGAAGTTGATTCTGCTGTGTGTATCCAGTATGTGGCCGAATTTGCGATTTGAGAGTGCATGTTTAGAAACAGATCAAATGGTATCTCTTCTGTGAGTTCAGTGAGTATTGCCTTTAAAACCTGTATCTCCGGAGTTGTCAGCGAGTCTTCCCTGTCCCAGTTTATCTCCACGTTCACGCCTGTAGAAGAAGAACGGGAGAATCCACCTATCACACCATCGGGATTAATCATGGGAACAATATAGAACACAGAGTGAGAGAGCAGCGATTTTGAGTATTCGCTACCCGAGGTAAGTTCATTTATCATAGCTTCCAGGTGCCAGCTGCAAGGCTGCTCACTTGGATGGGCCCTACCATGGATCCAAATCCTCTTTTTGTTTTGGTCAGGAACACTCCTGTCTGTTATTGTAAGCATCGGGATAGATACTCCCAAATGACTTTTGCCTATCTCACGATAATCTACATATTCACATTTTCTCCATTGCTCAATCTTGTTTGAAAGACGAGAATATTTGTATGGAATGAAATGACTGATAAATACGGTATCCTGTGTGAAAATTTTGTTTACCTGTCTCTTGTTTAAGTTCTCACCCTCGTCAAAGCGGCGGAAATTAATGCCATCGTATGAGTAAAATGGTCTTATGGCCTCTGAATTTTGTATGTTCAGGAATATCTGCTTCCCTTTTACACCGTCCATCCTGAAGTAGTACCATCTGGCACTAGGCTTAAGGGCTGTGTCTACAGGATTTAATGGGTCGAACCTGGAACTTAAATCGTAAGACAATGTTAGAATGGAGTCCTTTGCTGAGACTTTTGTCCATGTGGAATCAATCCTCCTGACCTCACCCATGCTGCCCGATTCGAATGCTGACGAAAACCTGACTTGCGAAAAAAGAAAACCACTGCTAAGTATACTGAGCAGTAGCAAACTAATACTTCTTATTAGCATGTGTCGGATCTATTTTGGGATAATTATATAAAATTACAACTCAGTGGCTTTAATTTTTACTACCTTTCCTTTATTGGAGAAAGCAAGTTCCGAATTGTTCTTCTTCTTTTCTTGTATAAGACGTTGGAAGGAGATGTTCAAACCGTTGAGAATGTTATCTCTAAGTTCTCTAGTCTCTAATTCGCTCATAATTAATTATTTTATTGTAGGTTGGTTTATTGTAAATTTTGGGCTCCATATTTTTCCCGCCCTCAGCAATCAACTCCTGCGGTATAGTGGAGTTGTTTATTATCATCCAGTACTCACAAAGCGGAATATAAAGCGAAAATAAGTTTTTTATTCCAATATCGTATCGTCTTCTTATAACTTTTTCTTCAATATTATGTCCCCCCGATGCCACCCTCATCTTAACTCTTTCAATAGCAAGACTTGGCAGGTTTAACCAAAAAAACACCAGTGAAACTTTATATCCGTTGTCTTGTGCATACTTTATCATTATTGCATGAGTACGCGTCGCCAACGTAGTTTCAAGTGCAAAATCTGTGCCGTCGGAAATAAGATTTTTTATCCTGTCAAGCATGATTTTACCCGCCTGAATAGCAACGCTCTCCGGTTTAAAAGGAGATATTCCCCTTGCTATTTCATCTGCATTGACAAATTCCTTGCAGTTCAACATTTCTGGAAGTATTGTATATGAGGCAGTTGTCTTTCCCGCTCCGTTACATCCAGATATTATAAAAAGATTGCTCATTCTAGTGTTAAAGTTCAAATTTAACCAATTTTTTGGTTCTTTGTAGCAGCATAAGCAAATAGGGCAAAATCACCCTTGCATGGGTCCGTCGGAAATACCTTTCTGAGAAAAGCTGTTATCTCCATTGCTGTTGTCAGATCTGCCGACCGTCTTTGAGTTATTCCCAATTCAAGTGCAGTTCTGTGAACATGTACATCAAGGGGTATAACAAGGTGGGCAGGATCAATGTTCTTCCATAGTCCAAGATCGACAACCCCGTCATTCCTGACCATCCATCGTCTGAACATATGGATTTTCTTGTTCGCAGCCTTAGGAGAGTGCGACTGTCCGAAAATATTATGACGGATATCTTCCGGTTCCAATATCTCCAAAGATGTGTTGTTATCGTAATAATACTTTAAATTTTGGCATACTTTGGCAAACTCACTCCATTTGATGGTTCTATGCAGACTTTTATCCTCATCTCTGTATCTGCCAGTCATTACATAGTCAAAAGGTTTCCACATCATTTCGTCGAACATTCTGGTGCAATCCCTGACAATCATATCTCGTCTTCCCCAGGCAAGATGAGCAGATAAAATACCGGCAATCTCAACGTCCTGAACTGAGGCTTCGCCTGTACTTAGCTTCTCTGCAAAGAATTTTGGGAAAATTATTGGGTCATTATGAAAATATTCAGGATTATTATACTCCTCCGATAGTTTTATCAGATTATCCTTTATCTCATCAATTGTCATATTTTACTGCAGATTTGCATCAAAGGTACGAAATATGAGAGATAAATAAATGTAAAATAATTTCGAATAACTAATAAAATAGTTGCATAACTAAAATATTAGTTTTAATTTTGGATTAAACTTGTAAATGAATATAAAATGGCAAAAAAACCAGAAATCCGCGAACTTACAAAAGCAGAGCTGCAGATAATGCAGCTTCTCTGGAAAAAGGAGAAGGCATTTGTAAATGACCTTGTTGGAGATATTCCGGAACCAAAACCTGCTTACAATACAGTATCTACTATCATCAGGATTCTTGAGAGAAAAGGATTTGTATCTCATAACAGCTTTGGAAAAACACACGAATATTATCCTTTAATTAACAGGGATATATACCTAAACAGCTATATGGGGAACGTACTTCAGTCCTTTTTCTCTAACTCCGTTCCCAATCTCGTCTCATTTTTGTCCAAAAAAGAGGGAATTTCTCTGGAAGAGGCAAACGAGATAATGGAGATAATTGAAAAACAGATGTCAGGTAAGGACAATCATTGATTAAAAATAAATTTTTATGGAGTCAATAATTTCATATTTAATAGAATCACTGCTTTGTGGAGCACTTTTCTATCTTATGTTTGCTCTGCTTGTCTCCGGAAAAAGCAGTTACAACTTTCAGAGAACATACCTTTTGATTTCTTCAATATGTACACTTGTTTTCCCGTTAATATCCATTCCCGTGAATTCTGCGTTGACTTTTTCTTTAGCTCTCCCCGAGATTACTATTGTAGGCAAAGGTCTGGCTGGAGCTAATTCAGAAAATATTGCCGAGACAGGTTCTTTTCCTATTGTTGAAGTTGTCTATTTCTCCATACTGACGATTTTTCTGTTGGTTTTAATTATTCAACTGCTAGGTATTTTGTATACATATGTTCGAGGAGAGAAGAGCAGAAGGGGAGAGATTGTAGTAGTATCAAACAAAAGAATAAGCTCTCCCTTCTCCTTTTTCAATATTATCTTCCTGCGCGATGAGGAAGACCAGCTGGAGAGCGAATGTGTGATTACTCATGAAAAGGCGCATGTGAGGAGAGGTCACTCATTTGACATAATACTCATCTCAATAATCAACACAATTCAGTGGTTCAACCCTTTTATATACCTGATTAAAAAGTCTTTGGTCTCGGTCCATGAATATCAGGCAGATAAAGATGTCATAATGAGCGGATATGCTATAAGATATTATCAGAATCTAATGCTATATTCTCTGTTCGGGGTATCTCCTCTGGTTGCAAACAGGCTAAATAATTCACTCACAATAAAAAGGTTAAGAAAAATGGAAAATTTAAATGAAAAGAGGAACCGTGCAATAATGTTTGTCTCGGTTATCCTGATGGTCTCCACCTTGTTTTTTGTAGTATCATGCAAAACTAACAAGGGTACCAGCGAAGTTATATCCGCAGATACACTCAAGACTACAATCCAGAAAGCAGATACTGTTATACAATCTGTTGCAAAGCCTATAGAAGAGAAAACAGTAAATACATTGGTCGTGACAGGTATGAAGCCGATTAAAAAAACAACAACCAAGTCTGCTGAAAAAGTATCTGATGCAACTCCCCCAAGACTAAACGAAAAATTGGAAGAGGAAGAAATACCGTTTACAGTAGTAGAAGTGAAACCTACCTTCATGGAAGGGGACGAAAATACATTTACAAAATGGGTGTTTGAACGTCTGCAATATCCGGAAGCAGCTAAGAATGGCGGAATACAGGGCAGGGTAATACTTCAGTTTCTTGTTACAGAAACAGGAAAAGTGACAAATGTAAAAGTAGTGAGAGGGGTTGACCTCTCTTTGGACCAGGAAGCAGTAAGGGTTGTTGCATCATCACCTGACTGGACACCAGGTAAACAAAAAGGAAAGAATGTTGCAGTAAGATATACATTCCCGGTAATATTCCAGTTGCGGTAACTATCACTTTTCCATCATAAAGAGCTCCTCCTTTATCCGTTCGAGGAACCATTCTGACCTGATTTTGAGATATCTCTCATCTTTGTTAAGAGTGGTTCCTCTTTCATTAAGAGACTTAAGGTATTTCTCCAACAGTACTTGCGCATCCTTCAGGTTATTCTCTCCCTTTTGCTCTCCTTTAGCCATGGCCATCTGATAGATAAGTTTAAGATCGTTAGGATTATATTCATAGGCCTGTCTAAAGGAGTCATACGACTCGTCATACCTTCTAAGAGCACCTAGTGCAATTCCCATCTGGTTTTGAATCATGTAAACAACTTGCGGATCAGGTTGCATCAGTACCAGTGCAGTCTGGAAAGCCAATAGTGCCTCTTCACTCTTTCCAATCTGATTTAATGAGGCTGCCAGGTAATATTGAGTCTCGCTATTAAGGGAATCTTTACTGAGGCTCAATCGCAGATATGGTATTGCAGTATCGGACTTCCCAAGGAAATAATGAATGGCCCCGATTTTCCTTAGTAAGGATGCCGATGAATCTTTATGAGCAGTCAGATAATTGAAGTGGGGGAGTGCCTCCTTGTACTCTTCCAGCTTGTAGTGACAATTACCCAATTGCCTTCTTAACTGTATATTAGACGAGTCAAGTTCGACTCCTCTCGAAGCAAATATCTTTGCCGAATTGAAATCTTTCTGAAGATATAATATCTGACTCAGATTAAGCTTTGTTACTGTACTGTTTCCGTTAAGGTAATCGGCCCTGCGGTAAAAATATAGTGAGCTGTCAATGTTTTCCATAAGCCAGTAACAGTCACCCAGAATTTTTGCTGTGTTGTAGTTATTAACGTTCTTTGTGTAAAGTCTCCTGTAAATATTGATTGCATTTCTGTAATTGGTGCCGGATTGATATATTGAGGCAAGTTTGTTGGCAACTTTTACATTGCTGCTATCCAGACTATATAATTTTTTCATATTTGCCACCGCCTTACTTAGTTCTCCCAAAATAGAGTAAATGTCAGCTGCAGATTCAAGAGCTCGTCTGTTTTCTGGATCATTAACCAGGATTCTCTTGTAACAATCAAGAGCATTTGTATAATCATACTGAGCTTTATAGGCATCTCCCAGAAGTGCAATAATCTCGGAATCCTGTAAGGAGGAATCCTTAACGATAGGTGACAGAAACTCAATTAATTCATTTGTTTTACCTTTTTGCAACTGCATATACAATGCTGAAATATCAGTCTGACAAAAGATGATTTCACATACTAAAGTGAATGCTAATAGCATTACAGTTCTTTTCATTACAAGAAAATTTTGGGATCAAGTTTGTTTTATACAAATGTATAACTAATCTTTTAGTTGTACAAATAAACAAAAAAGACCCGTTGAGGGTCTTTTTTGTAGTGTGTGCAATAAAAGATTATTTCTGAATCTTTTTGTATCTGTTAAGGAACTTGTCGACACGTCCTGCAGTGTCTACCAGCTTCATCTTACCTGTATAGAAAGGGTGGGATGTGTTTGAAATTTCGACTTTAACTACCGGATATTCAACTCCTTCATGAACAATTGTTTCTCTGGTATTTACGCATGAACGAGTTACAAATATATGCTCGTTTGACATATCCTTGAAGGCTACAAGACGGTAGGCTTCGGGATGGATTCCTTTTTTCATTTCAATAATTTTTATTATTATGGGGTTGCAAAAGTACAAATTATTTATTTACAACCAAAATTAATTTCTACTCCCTGCAAATTTAGCCAGAAGTTTCAGAATTTCAAGATATAACCATACAAGGGTTACCATTAGTCCGAATGCTCCGTACCACTCCATATACTTTGGAGCACCAGCTTCTGAAGCCTTTTCTATGAAGTTGAAATCAAGTAATAGCATGAAAGCAGCCACGCCAACTATAACCAGGCTTATCCCAATGCTTAGAGGACCGCTGTCGTGCAACATTGTAAGATTGACCCCAAACATACTCAGGATCCATGTCGAAATATAATAAAGCATGATTGTTCCAAGAGCGATCATCATAATTCTTGCAAACTTACCATCTACCTTGATTATTTTAGCCCTGTAAATCAGCAACATTACAACTGCAGTAAGCATCGTAAGCAGGGTTGCATTCATCACAATACCGGGAGCCTTGGTTGCAAAGGCCTGACTGAAAATTGCTGAAATACCGCCAAGGAAAAGACCCTCCAGAACAGCATATACAGGTGCAAGGTACTGGGCCCACATTGGTTTGAAACTTATAATTATTGCCAAAATAAAACCACCTATTGCCCCTCCGTACATCCAAGGCTGAACGGATGCAGGATTGATAGCCTCATAAGCCACCTTCCAGGTGTACATTGCACCAATCAGGACCATAAATATTAAAACGAGGGATTTTATTGCAGTTCCCCCAACTGTCATAACACCTGTATCTTCTGTTGCTACAGTGTTCCTGAATACCTTTTCACTAAAAACCGGATTTGCCATTTTTTTTATGTATTATTTAACTGGTTACTTATTATTTACACCGGAACATCTGTTCGTCATACAAAAGGAACTTCTTCGCTTTCCTTATCCACTTTTGTTCCTCAATTTTCATGTGCTCTCTGATACTTTCCCAA
>MEOK01000020.1:66796-268965 GCA_001769195.1 Bacteroidetes bacterium GWF2_40_14
TGAGCAGTTTGTCGCCAAGCAGCAACTCAATTGCATTTTTGTCATTTCCCGATTCATATTTTCCTTCCAGAAAAACAAATTCCTTGCAATTGTCAGCTACAAAACGCATGATTCGCAAATTGTGTGCCAGTGAATGATATTGCACACCGGGTACAGGATGCAACTGGAAACCAAAGCAGGTCTCACCCATGTGTTTATGAAAAACAGGGATGAATTTCTGCCAACGTACGTATACAGCAGGGTCAGAAAGCGGATTCTCAGGGTCGTTCCATCCTTTTAGCCCTTTTTGCTTGTTGTAGCTCATCAGGTTTGACATGAAAGGTGCACCAAACTGTTCAAACGGACGTGTTGTTCCCCGTCCCTCACTCACATTTGTTCCCTCCCAAAGCACTTGTCCGCTGTAAAAGTGGCTTGTGAAGAGGCCCGGGAAATTTGGAGAGGGTGGGATACTCCATGAAAGCAGGTCCTTGGATACTTTATCTGCACAATATGAAATTATATGCAGTGGAAATTTTGCATTTAGCTCATTATATAGAAGATAGGAAAATTCACCTATGGTAAGACCATGTCTGTGAGTAATGCCTTCTATTCCAATAAAAGAGGCATACTCTTTTCTAAGCATTGTTCCCTCAACCTGGCGCCCGGCAGGATTTACCCGGTCAATAATATAGATGGGCAGGTTAAGGTTCTCTTTTTTAAGCAGTTTGAAAAGATTGAAAATTGTAGAGTTGAATGTATAGCATCTTACTCCCACATCCTGAAGTTCAATCACCAATCCATCTATGTCCTTTAATTTCTTCAGCTGAACAGTAAGTGACTCCTCAGAAGATCCATATAACGATACAAATTCACATTTGCCAAGTCCAAGATCTTTATAAGCCTCAGTCTTGTCTAGTTTTATCTGATCCTGAAGTTCGCCGAAAAGGCCATGCTCAGGCATAAATACTCTCTTTAGAACACCTTTTTTGAAAAGAGTTTCAAAAAGGTACTCACCTGTTTCAGGATGCCACGCAACCTGATTGCAAAGTAGTGCCAACTTGCCGCTTCTTAGAATTGTATCCGGCTGTTCAAGCAGGGGTGATGTTCTGAACGAAAACATAATGCTTATATTTTATTAATAATCTGATGTATCTTCTCAATAACCTCATTAGCTATTTTATCAGCAGCCTCTTCGGTTGGAGACTCTGCATAAATTCTTATTATAGGTTCTGTATTTGACTTACGCAGATGAACCCATTTTCTTTCACTGTCAAAGTCAACCTTAACTCCGTCAATATCTGTAACCCTGTAATCTTTATACACCTCTTTCACCTTTAACAAAATCTCATCTACATTTACCTTATGTGATAGTTCAATCTTGTTTTTTGATATAAAGTAAACAGGATATTGGGCCTTTAGTTCGGTAACCTTACATTTTTTGTTGGCAAGGTGGCTTAAAAACAATGCTGTACCAATCAGGGAATCCCTCCCATAATGAAGATCAGGAACAATAACACCTCCATTACCCTCTCCTCCAATTACAGCGGATACCCTTTTCATCTCTGTAACAACATTAACCTCACCTACTGCCGACGGATGGTAATTGCATCCTGCTTTCTCTGTTATATCCCTTAATGCCCTGGACGATGAAAGGTTAGATACCGTATTCCCTTTTTTGTGCTGCAGAATATAATCTGCAACTGCAACCAATGTATACTCTTCGCCAAAGGGAGATCCGTCTTCACATATTATTGCCAGCCTGTCAACATCGGGGTCAACTGAAATTCCCAAATCTGCACTCTCTGCAACAACCTTGGCCGACAATTCAGTAAGATGTTCCGGTAGTGGTTCAGGATTGTGGGCAAAATGACCGGTAGGATCGCAGTTTACCTTTATACAACTTACTCCCAAAGCCTCCAGAAGGGCCGGCATTACTACTCCACCAACTGAGTTCACTGCATCCAGCACAACTGTAAATCCAGCCCTGTAAATGGCCTCTGTGTCTACTAATGGATGGGAAAGGACGGCCTCTATATGCTGTCTTGTAAAATCTTTGGTCGTCAGATATCCAAGAGCATCTACTTCTGAAAAACAGAACTCCTCATTATCTGCGACCTTTAAAAGCAATTCGCCCTCGGCAGCATCGAGGAACTCACCCTTTTCATTTAAAAGCTTAAGGGCGTTCCATTGCTTAGGATTGTGTGATGCTGTAAGGATAATTCCTCCGTCGGCATTATCAAATACCACTGCCATTTCAACGGTGGGAGTGGAGGCAAGTCCTGCATTCACTACGTCTATGCCACACGCAAGAAGGGTTCCGCAGACAATCTGATCCACCATTTGTCCGGATATTCTTGCATCCCTTCCAACAACAACTTTATACCTCTCTCTGGGACCAGTTCTTATCTTAAGACGAGTGGAATATGCTGCAATGAACTTTACAGTATCAATTGGTGTAAGAGCATTACCGGCCTCTCCGCCGATTGTGCCCCTGATACCGGAAATAGATTTTATTAACGTCATAGAGAATTAATTACTGTCTTTTTTGATAGAATAAATATGGGTGTTAAGGTAACAAATTTTACCCTAACACCCAATACTTCAAAAAACTTATTATGCAGGAAGTGCCAGGAAGGCGGCTGCAAATGCTAGAATGGCATATAATTCAGGGAAAACACCAAGAATCATTGTCTTTCCGAACACATCGTTTCCGTTACCCATCTCAACGATACCATTGGAAACCAGAGAGGCTTGCTGAATTGCAGAAATAAGACCGACAAAACCAAGGCCGATACCTACTGCAAGAATTGCCAGACCCTGACCTAAACCAAGAACCGGCATCTCATTAAGTTTACTAAGAGTAAGGAAAAATCCCGCAAAACCATAAAGACCCTGTGTAGAAGGGAGGGCACAAAGAATCATAGATGAGCCAAATATTTCGGGGTTCTTTTTAAGAGCACCGATGGTTGCGTTTCCACCCATGGTAACTCCAATTGCGCTGCCTATACAAGCCAGTGTAAGCATAAATGCCAGACCGGCATAGGCTAAGATTTGGGGTAATGTTTGTTCCATAATTGTTTAATTTATTTATCTGATTTTATTAATGATTATTATATATTTATTTGCTTAATGGTCTGAATGCCTTGCCACCCCCGGTGAAACCTGCATTTTTATAAAATTCCACGAATGTAAGACGCATGGGGTGAACAAAAGCACCCAGGCAAGATAAGGCAAGTACGGCGGTATGCCCAATCAGAAGGAATAGCCCTGCAAACAGCCAGCCAACATATGGCAGACCAAGCATACCCATAGCCACAGAGTTGACAACCATTCCAAGGATGCCTCCCGATGTTGCCAGACCAAAAAGACGGATATATGAAAGCATATCGCCAAAAACTCCTGTTATGTCATAGAAAGATACTGTGCCCTTAAGTATCCTAATGAAAAAATTGCCCTCTACCGATGAAAAAAGGAGTATCAGGAGCGCCCCAAAAAAGCCTATGAATTTAGCAAAAGGAGGAAGCACCAATTCCGGCACCATTGTACCGGCATAGGCAAGAGAGGCCCAAATTATGACAATAGTCCAGCCTATGTTGCTCATTCCATACTGCCACCCCTTTCTTATCATCGAATCAATTGCTGTTATAATCCTTGCTGTTATAATATGCACAAGGCCAAAGATTATGGCGAACCAGAACATCTTTAAGTCGGTGAAGAAAAGAGCTTTTGCTGAGTCTGTAAGAGGTAGTATTTCAGCCAGTTTTGCTCCAAAAAAAGTCCCTGAAAGTGAAGCCATTATTACAGCGCCTAAACCTAAAAGCTGAACTAATGTAAGATAGGATTTCATCTTTGGCATCTTGAATTTAGCAAGACCGGCCCCTACCAGCAATACCAGGCCATAGCCCATGTCACCAAGACAAAAACCGAAAAATAACATATAAAATGGAGCAAAATATGGTGTGAGATCAAGCTCTCCATATTTCGGCAGCATGTATAGCTCTCCTATTGGTTCGTATAACTTAGCAAAAAAATTGTTTTTCAATTTTATTGGAGGATTGTCTTCATCAACTGCCTCTTTTGACAGGTAATAAACACCTTCGTTGTCCAGAAAATCTGCTACAACCCTGTTCTCGTTTATTGGGGCATACCCGGTGAGAACAGCTATAGTACCTTCCGCCTCTTTTTGAGAAGATGTGTTGGCAAGATATAGGTCCAGCTCTCCTCCAACCTCAATTGATCTTTTATCAAGTAATTCAATAAAATGTGTTAACGCTTCAACTCTCCTATTATTTGATTCAATATTCTTTTGAAGTGCATCTATTTTGATATCCAGAAGGTTGAATGATGTCTGTGGAAACTTGCTTTCCGGAATGTCAAATTTGAAATCTTCACCAACCGGGGTAAGAATTACAAAATATGTCTTTCCCTTACTCTGGTTTAGTTTATGGATAAGATAAACGGAACTCCATTCCTGATTAAACCGCTTATCTGAGGTAGAGTAGAAATGCATGTCGTAGCCCAGCATTTTAATTTTCTCAATATCTTCCCGGTTGTATTCTCCCCATTCAAATGCTTCTGTTCTCTCCCTGTCAGCATTTTGAAGTTCTTGTTCCCATAACGAGCCGTTATTAAAGCACTCTTCTGCAGCCTCAAGCAATTCTTCTGCAGTTTTTCTCTTGTCTACAAGTGATAGATCAATTTTTGTCTTGTCTGCAATACTCTCGCGAACCACTCCCAATTTCTTTATAATCTGTCTGTACCTGTGGGTTTGTTCGTAAAGTTCTTTTGAGTGACTGTCAACAGCTCTGTTTTCCCTTTTAATATCAACCATTCCAAGATTCTGCAGCCTTTCCAGAAAAGAGGAGAGGTCTGCATGATAAATTATCATGGAATATTTGTTCATTCTTGTAATCATACCTTTGCCTCCTCTGCTTCATGTCTGTTCTTCACAATTTTCTGCGATGCCTTGGAAAGGTTCTCTTCGTCCTCCATAAATCGTTTTATCTTAAGAATCGCCTCCTGATATCCCGGAATCTGAACCTTCTCGTACAGGTTTACCTTTTGCGTGGTTTTCTTTCTGGAATTTTCCAGCAAACGCATTTTCTCAAGATAAATTTCCGATTCTATACCAAGCTGGGCCAATTGTTTGAGTATTTGGATACCATCTGTATACCACACTGGTTTTGCAAACAGGTTATATGGCTTGACCTCATATACTACCTCTTTAAGCGAAGGGGTCTTTACTCCTGCAATTTTAACTATCTCAATATCTACGTTCAGAACTGAAATCAACCCCGGCTGAAACTCATTCCAGAGACCTGCAAGGTAATCGTACGATTTTAAAGAAGCGGCTAACTTTTCCATGAGCTCATCGGAACGGGACTTTGCTCTTTTAACTTCAAAACGAAGGGCTGATTCCTTGTTTTTTAGTGTAGGCAAAGCGTTTGTTCTGATCTTCAACTGTTTGTTAAGATCATTCAGAGATGTTTTATTAAACTGGAATTTAATAGCCATAATGTGGATTTATGCTTTTTTCCAATATTTGTTCATAATTGACTCCTTGATACCAAGTTCTGTTGGTGTGTAATACTTCTGGAAAAGTTCCCATGCAGTGTCCAACATCTCTGTGGTATTGATATTCACGTCTATCGCAAGAAGTTTGGTAGAATATGCCTTGGCAAATTCGAGACAACGCATATCGTAGTCACTAAGGTCAAAACCATTTTCAAGTTTTGTCTTGGCGTTTGCTGCATCTGCGTAAAGACGTACAGCAGCATTCATAACGTAGTTGTGGTCCTCGCGAGTCTTTATGCCAATAACAAGTTGTTTCAGTCGTGAAAGAGAGCGGAAAGGGTCTACAATAACCTTTCCTGTATCGGAGTCTGTTCTGAGGAACAGCTGACCTTCTGTAATATATCCTGTATTATCCGGAATGGCGTGTGTTATGTCGCCACCACTCAGTGTTGTAACTGCGATGATGGTGATAGATCCGCCATCGGGTAGCTGTACCGCCTTTTCGTAAATCTTTGCCAGATCTGAATAGAGTGAACCGGGCATAGAATCTTTTGACGGAATCTGGTCCATACGGTTACTTACAATACTCAGGGCATCTGCATAGAGCGTCATATCTGTAAGCAATACAAGTACCTTTTCGTTTTTGTCTACAGCAAAATATTCAGCAGCAGTAAGCGCCATATCGGGAATAAGAAGACGTTCAACAGGAGGTTGCTCTGTTGTATTTACAAAACTGATGATTTTGCTGAGTTTACCTGCATTCTCGAATGTCTGCTTGAAAAACAGATAATCATCATTGGAAAGGCCCATTCCACCTAGAATGATTTTGTCTACATCTGCCCTTAGGGCAACCATAGCCATAACCTGGTTATATGGTTGATCGGGGTCGGCAAAGAATGGAATCTTCTGTCCCGACACCAATGTGTTGTTTAGGTCGATTCCTGCTATACCGGTAGGAATAAGTTCCGACGGTTGTTTTCTGCGGAAAGGGTTCACTGACGGACCGCCAATATACCTTCTCTCTCCCTCTACTTCCGGCCCGTTGTCAATAGGCTGTCCGTAAGCATTGAAAAACCTTCCGGAAAGGTCTTCGCTTACATTCAATGCTGGTGGTTCCCCGAAGAAAACGACCTCGGCATTTGTTGCTATTCCTTCTGTACCTGAGAATACCTGCAGGGTTATCATGTCGCCCTTTATCTTTACAACCTGGGCAAGACGTCCGGCAACTGTTGCCAGCTCCTCGTTTGCTATCCCTTTTGCCTTGATGGAAATTGTAGCCTTGGTAATAGCCTCAAGTTGTGTGTATATCTTCTGAAATGCTCTACCTGCCATTGTTAATCTCCTTATTTAATTGTTCAAGATATTTATTGAAATTTTCACCTTTGAACTCAGAATAGTTCATCTGGCGCATTATATTTATCAACCCTTTGTAGAATGTCGCGCACTCTTCAAAATTATCAAATTCAAAGTCTTTCTCGCAAACATCAATCACCAGGGAATACATGAACTCCTGACGTACCATAGGAGTTGAAGAGTCTACCTTGTCATAGGCATCCTGCTGAAGGATAATGAAGTCTATCAGTTCTGATTTCCAGAATTTACGGTGGTATTCGATAGGAACACCGTCATCTCCAAGAATGTTTATCTGCTCATATGCCTCTTTTCCTCTTAGAACGATTGTTTTTCCCTTAAGTACCTTTTCAACCCAGTCGGCACTGACCCTTTTTTTCAAGTCTTCTACTATCTCAGGGTATTCAAGATACTTGGAATAAGAATCTATAGGGTCCACTGCTGGGTAGCGTTTTCTGTCTGCACGACTCTGCGAGAGGGCGTAGAAGCATCTGGCGGCCTTCTTTGTAGACTCAGTGACAGGTTCCTTAAGATTACCTCCGGCAGGAGATACTGTTCCAATAAATGTTACAGAACCTGTGTTGCCATTATTGAGGTTAACCAATCCGGCCCTTGCATAGAAATTTGAGATAATTGCCGGAAGGTCCATCGGAAATGCGTCTGCTCCGGGTAACTCCTCCATACGGTTGCTCATCTCGCGGAGAGCCTGTGCCCATCTCGAAGTTGAGTCAGCAAGAAGAAGAACTTTAAGTCCCATGGCTCTGTAATATTCGCCAATGGTCATTGCTGTGTATACAGATGCCTCTCGAGCTGCAACGGGCATGTTGGATGTATTACATATAATAGTGGTTCTCTCCATAAGTTTCCTGCCTGTACGTGCATCAATCAACTCCGGAAACTCAGTGAATATCTCTACAACCTCATTTGCACGTTCTCCGCATGCTGCTATTATAATAACATCAGCTTCAGCCTGTTTTGATATTGCGTGCTGAAGAACTGTCTTCCCGCATCCAAAGGGTCCCGGTATGAATCCCGTACCACCTTCAGCTATAGGGTTAAAAGTATCGATACACCTTACCCCGGTTTCCATGATTTTAAACGGTCTTGGCTTATCGTGATATGATGTTATTGCAACTTTCGCCGGCCATTTCTGCATCATAGTGATGTCCATATCAACACCATTTTCATCTGTAATAGTGGCAATTTTCTCGGTAACATTGTATTCGCCGGCAGCTGCTATTGATTTGACTATATAACTACTTTTTAATGAGAATGGAACCATGATCTTGTGAGGCAACCATCCCTCCTTTACTTCGCCAAGCCAATCTGCGGCCATCACTTCATCCCCGACTTTGGCTATAGGTTCGAACTCCCATTTTTTTTCCAGATCCAATGGAAGAGTGTAATCTCCTCTTCTGAGAAATACTCCGTCCATTGTTTCAAGATTGTTCTGCAGACCGTCATAATTACTTGAGAGGATGCCCGGACCTAGTGTGACTTCGAGCATGTGTCCTTCGAACTCTGCAATATCACCTGTCTTTAAACCTCTGGTACTTTCATATACCTGAACAAAAGCCTCTTTGCCGGTAACTTTAATCACCTCTGCTATCAGTTTTGTTCCCGAAAGGCTTATGTAGCAGATTTCATTCTGAGCAACGGGACCATCTACCTCTATGGTAACCAGATTGGAGATAATCCCTGTAACTTTTCCTGTGGTTTTCATATATTATTAATTATTCTTTATTCAATTTATAAGTACCCTTTACCTCTTCTACCAGTTGTCTGAACAAGATGGCTCCTCTTTTTTTATCGAGATCGTTCCATCTTTTGAGAATATGTGCCTTTAAAATAAAGGATAGAATAACATTATTGTCGAAATAATTGAATTTACATATCTCATTGGCTTTGTTCCATCTTAGCTGATCAAGTAGTTGTTCTTTTTCCAATATATTTGGATTCTCCAGAATCTGTATAAGTCTTGAAGCAAATTCAATATCGCCTGAAAGTCCAAAATCAGATGCCTTACTTGTTAGTAATGATTCTGTTATGGGTGATTTTCCTACAAGAAAAAGTTCGGGGTTAAAGTGTGACTTTCTTGCTAAATAGGCTGCTTGAATGTTTCTAAGGGTCAAGTCAAACCGGAAATACTCCCTTATAAATTTATTCTTGCTTTTTGAGGCTCCTCTATAGAAGTGGTTGCAAAGATTCTCCTCCTTAAGCCCAAATTCCACCCATTCTATCAGTCTGCTATCCTCTTTGGTTGAGTGTTCAAGGATATGGCTCTTTACAACATTGATGTCAAAGCTGCTGCTTTCAAAATCCAATGCAATATCCGGAAGACCAGCTATGATGTATTGATAATTTCTCATCACTATTCAGAAAAGAGGAATTCACGTGTTTTTGGTCTCAGATAACTACCAATAAGCTCCTGAAAATCTTTATCCGTGAAGCTGACAACATAACTGTGGTCTTTAGGCCCGATTTTAAATCCTGTTGCCATTTTTTTGTCAAACTTAATTTCGATCTCCCCATTGAACTCGTTTTGTATCTCCTTTTTGATAAATGAGTCAAGTTGTTTCTGCATTGAGTCGGGAAGAAGAATTGACAAGTCGGCAGATGATTCTGAATCAGGTCTGAAAGCTGCAACTGCAGCTTTAACTATATTCTTTATAAGATCAATATCAGCGAGAGCATTATTGGTTTGGCTATCAATGGCTTTGCTTATTACTGCCGTTTCGATTTGTTTTTTCAGAGCTGACATGCTCTGTCTGGAAGCCATTTTTACCTCATTCAGAAGTTTTACTTTTAAATCCTCTGCCTCTTTATGGGCATTGGCAATAATCTGCTTCGACTCCTCCTTTGCCATCGAAATGATATCCGCAGCCTCTTTCTTGGCTTTGGCTTTCATCTCTTCTGCCTCTTGTTTCCCTTTGGAAAGTCCTTCGGAGTAGAGTTTTTCAGTAAGCTCTTGCAATTTGTTCTGCATATCTTTGACTACTTTTTTAGTTAAATTTCGCGTCAAAGATAAAAAAAAAATAAAAGCACCCGCATATGGAGTGCTTTTTATTTCGAAAGTTTTTAAGTTTCGATTTGAAACCACATAAAAGACTAGGTAAGGAATCCTAAAAGTATACCCGCTGCTACTGCGCTTCCTATTACGCCAGCAACATTTGGTCCCATAGCGTGCATCAAGAGATAGTTTGTCTTATCATACTCAAGCCCGACATTATTTGAAACCCTGGCAGAGTCAGGTACAGCGGATACTCCGGCATTACCGATGAGTGGATTGATTTTATTGCCCTCTTTTAGGAAGACATTGAAAAGTTTAACAAACAAGACTCCTGCTGTAGTAGCAATAACAAATGAAGCTGCTCCTAGAATGAATATATAGACTGAAGTCAGCTGTAAGAATTTGTCTGCCTGTGTAGATGCACCAACGGTAAGACCAATCAGAATTGTAATAACATCAATAAGTGGTCCCCTTGCTGTCTCTGCCAAACGACGTGTTACTCCGCTTTCCTTAAGTAAATTACCAAAGAACAACATTCCAAGTAACGGGAGGCCAGATGGAACTATGAACCCAGTTAAAAGGAATCCGATTATAGGGAACAGTATCTTTTCCAGTTGCGAAACGGCTCTTGGAGGTTTCATCCTGATCAGCCTCTCCTTATGAGTAGTAAACAGTCTCATTACAGGAGGCTGAATTACAGGAACCAGTGCCATATAAGAGTAAGCCGACACGGCAATTGCACCAACAAGGTTTGGAGCCAGTCTCGATGACAGGAAAATTGCAGTAGGTCCGTCTGCACCTCCGATAATACCTATTGCGCCCGCATCAGAGGCCGAAAATCCCATCAGCAAGGCAATTGCATAAGCACCAAATATACCAAATTGTGCCGCAGCTCCTATAAGAAGTAGTTTAGGATTGGATATGAGTGCTGAGAAGTCTGTCATAGCCCCAATTCCAAGGAAAATCAACGGAGGATACCAGCCTTGAATCACACCTCCATATAAGATATTTAAAACAGAACCCTGTTCGTATACGCCAATTTGCAGACCTGGAAAAAATGGGATATTGCCCACGATTATACCAAACCCAATTGGAACCAGTAACATTGGTTCCCAGTCTTTTTTTATTGCAAGATAAATAAACAACAGTCCGATACAAATCATAAGAATATGACCCCAGGATGCATTTGCAAACCCTGTGTATTGTATGAACTGTTGCAGATTACCTGCTAAAAGTGAAAATATACCTTTCTCCATATTATCCGATTATTAAAAGGGTGGTTCCCTCCATTACAGAGTCCCCTTTGTTAACTTTAATACTGATTACTTTACCATCGGAGCTTGCTTCAATCACATTTTCCATTTTCATAGCCTCAAGAACCATCATTTTTTGTCCCATTTTTACTAAATCACCCTCCTTAACATTGACTTCCAGAATGACACCCGGAAGTGGTGATGTTATTGCTGTCTGATGTCCTCCAGAAACCGGCGGGGTAACTGAAGCTGTAGGTTTTGAAACAGTGTTGATTATTGATGAATTGAGAGGTCTGGGAGCTGTAGACACAGACTTCTTTACAGGTCGGTCAATCTCTACTTTAAAGGGAATTCCATTAACTTCTACCTCTGCAATGGTATCCTCAATGTCGGTAATACTAACTGTGTATTCGTTACCGTTAATTTTTAATTTATATTCTTTCATAACTTAATATACTTTTTGAATTATTTTTTATGAGGAGTTTCCCTTAATGTATAAATCTTTGAACTCCATGGAGAGTAATTTTTTGTAACCTTAGATATTGTCAGTATGGTATTCTCGATATCGTGGGATTCATTGTCCTGGCTGTAAACATGAAGAGCGGTGGCAATAGCTGCATATATTTCTGCCGAAACATTGGCAACCTGAGGTTTGCCACTTGCTGCTGCTGCTACTTCTGATCTCTGTCTGTTTTTCCTGATATTATATTTACCGATATTTTTAAAAACGACATAGAGTAAAATCAATGCCAGAAAAACGACGGACATTGCAGTAAATGCCATGATGACACCATAAGGGTCTACCTTTTTAATCAGAACACCGGGAGGAATCCTGTCGACGCCTTCGTTATTTGTACTGGGAGAGGTTCTCTCCATAACCTGCCATCCCTCTTTCCCGATTTTGTCGCCAACTCCATCAAATGTACGACCGTAAGACACATTGGAATCAAGCAAGTCGTGGGAAATATTAACTCTGTCAATTATAGTATGTCCGTCCGAAGCAATAAACAATATCTCTTTTGAATCCATCAACTCGAAGTTCAAATGGAATGTTCCTCGGAATGGTTTATTGTCTGCCCAGAATAGTATATGCTGCCTCGGACTGATTTTTGTCAATACGTCACCTTTGGGTATAACGTATTTTGTGAGGTTGTTTGGATCGTTAGTCAGGTAGCACCCTCCAATGTTTACAGTGCCGTATGAAGAGTTGAACAGTTCAATCCATCCGCTTTTGTGTCCAAAGTCGTCCTCGAAGTCATTTGTATTTAATACCAGAAACTCATTCAGACGCATATCTTCCTGACTTTGGGCACTAAGCTTGAGTCCCGCAAACAAAAAACCAAGCAACAAAAATATTTTTAATGTTTTTTTCATCTTTTTGTTGATTTATAAATTATAGAGGCAGGTTATCGTGTTTTTTTGAAGGATTTACCAATTTTTTTGTTGATAGTTGCTGCAGTGCCCTGATGATACGGAAACGAGTATTTCTTGGTTCAATAACATCGTCAATATACCCATAACGGGCAGCATTAAATGGATTGGCAAATGCATCTCTGTATTCCTTCTCCTTCTGAGCAGAAAGTGCTGCCGGGTCTTCAGAGGCTGCTACCTCCTTACCATAAAGGACTTCAATTGCGCCGGATGGTCCCATAACTGCTATTTCTGCTGTGGGCCATGCATAATTGATGTCTCCGCGAAGGTGCTTGCTGCTCATTACGCAATATGCACCACCATAAGATTTACGAAGAGTGACAGTCACTTTTGGAACAGTTGCCTCACCATAAGCATAAAGCAGTTTGGCACCATGGAGGATAATTCCGCCATACTCTTGTTGTGTTCCGGGCAGGAACCCTGGTACATCCACTAATGTTACTATAGGAATATTGAATGCATCACAGAAACGCACGAAACGTGCAGCTTTTCTTGAAGAGTTAATGTCAAGCACACCAGCCAGTACTCTAGGCTGATTTGCCACCATTCCTACTGAAGTGCCATTAAAACGGGCAAATCCGACAATAATGTTTGTTGCATAATCTTTGTGAACCTCAAGAAACTTTCCATCATCAACTATTGAGCCGATAACTTCGAACATATCATAAGGTTTGTTAGGACTGTCGGGGATTATCTGGTTAAGAGAGTCGTCCAGACGATCAAAAGGATCATTAGTAGGAACCACAGGAGCCTCTTCAAGGTTGTTCTGAGGCAGGTAACTTAGTAAATCACGTATTACCCTTATGCCATCTTCTTCATTTTCAACAGCAAAGTGTGCAACACCGCTTTTTGTTGCATGGACCGATGCTCCACCAAGTTGCTCCTGGGTTACATCTTCTCCGGTTACGGTTTTTACTACCTTTGGACCTGTCAGGAACATGTAACTTGTTCCTTTTGTCATTATATTAAAGTCGGTGAGAGCAGGAGAGTAGACAGCACCACCTGCGCAAGGGCCGAATATTCCTGAAATCTGAGGAATAACGCCGGATGCAAGAATGTTGCGCTGGAATATCTCTGCATAACCGGCAAGGGCGTTTACCCCTTCCTGGATACGTGCCCCACCGGAATCGTTGATGCCAATTACCGGTGCTCCCATCTTCATTGCCTGATCCATAATTTTACAAATTTTCATTGCAAAACTCTCAGAAAGAGAGCCTCCGAATACTGTGAAATCTTGTGCAAATACATAGACAAGTCTTCCGTCAATGGTGCCATATCCTGTAACAACTCCATCACCCAGGAATGTCTCTTTTTCCATTCCAAAGTTTGTGCACCGGTGTGTTACAAACATGTCAAACTCTTCGAAGCTTCCTTCGTCAAGTAACATTCCTAGTCTTTCACGAGCTGTGAATTTCCCTTTTTGGTGTTGTGCATCAATTCTTTTTTGACCACCTCCCAAACGCGCTTTCTCACGTAATTGAATCAGCGCTTTAACTTGTTCAAGTTGTTGGCTCATTGTATATATTTTATGTTTATAATATTAATTAGCAGTTAACTTTATTGGGATCTTCACACAACTCAGTTAATACACCTATTGTTGATTTTGGGTGAAGAAATGCAATGTTTAAGCCCTCAGCACCTTTTCTTGGAGATTTGTCGATTAGTTGAACCCCTTTTGATTCAAGCTCGTCAAGAGAATTCTGGATCCCGCCCTCTGTTGCAAATGCAATATGGTGAACACCTTCTCCCTTTTTTTCAATAAATTTTCCAATAGGTCCTTCGGGATCTGTACTCTCCAGCAGTTCAATTTTGGTCTGGCCAACTTTAAAAAATGCTGTTTTAACTTTTTGTTCTGTAATTTCTTCTACAGCGTAACACTTTAGTCCAAGCATATTCTCGTAGTAGGGAATGGCGGCTTCCAATGACTTAACAGCAATACCGATGTGCTCAATATGCGACAATTTCATAAAAAATATAATTTGTTGATTGTAATTTATAATGCAATTATCCCGCAAATGTAAACATTAATAAGGATGGTGCAAAAAAAAAAGTGACTGGTTCTGCAATCACTTTTTTTGCTTTCAGGCATTTAATTTGCCATTGTGCTGTATACGTTTTGAACATCATCGTCACTTTCGAACTTCTCTGTCATCTTGTCCAGTTCTGCCTTCTGATCATCGGGAAGCTGCTTTAGCTCAACAGTCGGTATTCGTTCAAATGCTCCTGAAACAAGTTCAAATCCACGTTCTTCAATAAATTTCTGAATGTTGCCATAGGACTCAAATGATCCGTAAATTACAATCTCCTCCTCTTCCTTGAATACCTCCTCTGCCCCAAAATCGATTAGTTCCAATTCCAACTCTTCAATATCGACTTGCCCAGATGATTTTATTCTGAAAACACATTTTCTTTCGAACATGAACTCGACACTTCCCTGTGTGCCTAAAGATCCGCCAAACTTATTGAAGTAGCTTCTCACGTTGGCAACGGTTCTTGTGGAGTTGTCTGTTGCAGTTTCAATCAGAAATGCAATTCCATGAGGGCCATAGCCTTCATATACAATCTCTTTATAGTCGTTGTGGTCCTTTTCTACTGCTTTTTTTATTGCCCTTTCTACATTCTCCTTAGGCATGTTCTCAGAACGTGCAGTAGAAATTAATGCTCTAAGGCGTGGGTTGTTGTCAGGATCAGGGCCACCGGATTTGGCAGTCATTGTAATCTCTTTACCCAATCTTGTAAACACGCGGGACATATTGCCCCAGCGCTTCATCTTTCTCTCTTTACGAAATTCAAATGCTCTTCCCATTCCAAGAAAATTTTGTTATTTAATTCGAGAGATATACTTGTCTATCTCGTAACCTTCAACTGATTGAGGGTACTTAACTTTTATCTCTTCATATGCTTTAATTGCGCTCTCTTTGTCACCAAGTTCTTCGTACATAATGCCAGCTTTAAGAAGGTAAGCGGCTGCGAACTGGTTGTCTACATGCTTAGCTGCTTTCATGTAATAGTTAACTGCTTCTTTATTTTCCTGTAGCCCGGCATAAGCATCGCCAATGTTGCAAAGAGCACGTGCCTGGAGAATCAAATCCTCACCATCATACTTTTTTAAATAATCTATGGCTTCTTTGAAATTACCTAGTTGAAGTTCGCTGATACCGGCATATAAATAGATAGCTTCGCCGGCATTAGAACCATATTCATCAATAATTTGTTTGAATCCAAGGGCGTTGCCATCTCCATTAAGTGCAAGGGCAAATGAATCTGCACGAAAGTATTGTTCTGCAACAAAAGTTTGTGCCTGAGCCTCATTAATCTGCGGCTTGCGATAAAGGTGCTGATAAGCAAAACCAATCGCTGTAATTGCGATAATTGCAACTACAGAGTAGATTAAAGGTTTTTTGTATTTCTCAATAAAGTGCTCGGTTTGGTTAAGCGCTTCTCCTACTGATTCTTCGGCTTCGTGATGTTTGATGTTCTTTGACATTTCTTTTTTCATTTTTTATGCAGGTTGCAAAATTACAATATTTTGTCTAATCTCAAATTATTAATTGATAAATGTCGTAACTTTGTCATATAAACATGTACATAATGTATCTAAAGAAGATTTCAATTACCAATTTCAAGAATATTCCGGAGGCACAAATATGTTTCTCGCCTAAAATAAACTGTATAACAGGTATTAATGGTTCCGGGAAAACGAATCTTTTAGATGCAGTTTACTATTTGTCAATGACAAAAAGCTTCTTCTCAGGTTTGGACCTCTATACAATCAGGTACAGTACCCAAATGGCAACCCTTCATGCCGAATATGTAAAAGAAGACGGAACAGAGGAGAATATATCGCTTTCGCTTGACATAGAAGGAGAGAAGCATATAAAGAGGAATTCAAAAAGTTACAACAGACTGTCTGACCATGTGGGTTTAATTCCAATCGTAATGGTTTCACCTGCAGACACATGTCTTATAAATGAAAGTGGGGAGGAGAGGAGAAAGTTCCTTAATGCGATACTATCGCAGCTTGACAGAGAGTATCTGCGCAGACTTCAGAATTACAACCAGCTTCTTAATCAGAGAAACAGACTACTCAAGGGAACATACATTTCTGATGAACTTCTCTCTACATTTTCTGAGCAGCTATCATCAAATGCATCCTATATTTATAAAGCAAGAAGGGAATTCTGCGATAAACTGCTGCCTCTGGTCGCTGATTATTACAAAATGCTCTCTGGTGGCAGGGAAGATGTAGACATTGAGTACAAATCAGATCTGGAGACAGCTCCATTAGCAGACCTTCTTGAACAAAACATTCAGAAGGACAAAGCATTCAAGTATACTACCACGGGTATACAAAGAGATGACCTGCTTTTTTTAATGAATGGCTTTCCAATAAGAAGATGTGGGTCTCAGGGTCAGCAGAAATCATTTCTGATATCTCTCAAGCTTGCTCAGTTTTCAATAATGAAGGAGATACATTCTGTGCCTCCGGTATTGCTTCTGGACGATGTATTTGATAAGCTTGACATGCAGAGGGTTGAATATCTGCTCAGGTTGGTTGCGTCCGATTTCTTTGGCCAGATATTCATAACTGACAGCAGCAAGGTAAGAATTTCTACTATATTGGAATCAATCAACGGAAACTCTGTCTCTATGGAGATTGAAGATGGAAGAATTATATGAAGAGAGAGAATTATATTAAAATTGATGAACTTCTGGGACGTTTTATCAAGGAGTCAGGACTGGAAAACGGATTGCAGAGAACAAAAGTCTTTAATGCATGGGACGAGGTAGTGGGAATAAAGTTCTCAAGACTAACTACAAATAAATTCTACAAAGACAAGAAACTCCATTGCTCATTCAGTTCGTCTGTTGCAAGAGATCAGATTTTTGTAAGAAGGGTCCAGATCAAGGACAAAATCAACGCAGCTCTAGGAGGAGAATATGTAGATGAGCTCATAATAAGATAATTGAGGACATTGATAAATTTTATGAAACATAGAATTAAAGTAGTTATTGACAGCGATATACCGTTTATCAAAGGTGTCTTGGAACCATATGCTTCAGTTGTCTATTACAAAGGGAAGAATATCGGACCTGAGGAGGTAAAGGATGCAGACGCAATGATTATAAGGACTAGAACAAGATGTGACGCTTCTCTTCTTGATGGTAGCCATGTCAGGTTTATAGCATCTGCAACAATTGGAAGTGATCATATAGATCTTGATTATTGCAGAAAAAACTCAATAACCTATACAAATTCTGCAGGATGCAATGCATGGGGAGTTGTTCAGTACGTCATTGCCACCATATTTGCTGTTGCACATGAAAAGAGAATGTCTGTTGCAGGTAAGACCATCGGAATAATCGGGGCCGGAAACGTAGGGGAGAGGTTGGCAAGAACAGCTGACAAACTAGGATTCAAAGTACTCAGGTGTGACCCTCCTGTAAAAAGCAGTATTGAAAACGGCGAAGATATGACTGCAAAAGGACGATTTTCGATTGACAGGTCACAATTGACACCGGCAGATTTTTTCGACCTTTCTTATGTGCTTGAAAATGCAGATATAATATCCCTTCATGTTCCGCTGAACAATGAGACCAAAGGATTTTTCAACAAAGAGTTATTATCCGGAGTTCCAAAAAATGCCCTCTTTATAAATTCATCAAGAGGCGAAGTGGTGGATGAGCAGGCACTTATTGATTCAAAAGGAAAATTGTCGGCAATTGTAGTGGATGTCTGGAATAATGAACCGAATATCAACATGGAACTGATGAATGCTTGTGATATTGCAACTCCGCATATAGCAGGATACTCGCTTGAGGGAAAGATTAATGCAACTGTTTTAGCGGTAAATGCCTTTGCAGACTTTTTCGGTTTGGAAGATCTTTCCGGCTTTACAATAGATTACCCAGCTCCGGAACCTGTCAGAACTACCATAAATTTGACAGATTCCTTTGAAAGCAACATGTTTTTGTTGCTGAACGAATCCTTTCCCGTATTTGAAGAGGATAGAAAACTTCGAGATAATCCTCTTGATTTTGAGCAGATAAGGTCGGATTATATTTACAGAAGAGAGATTTCACAAGAGATGTTCAATATAATTGATACTATTAAACCAAAGATTTAATAAGCCATGCTAAACCATTTTGACATTAAACAAATTGAAGAGAGAGGAGGTTCTGTGGAGTCGGTTTTGAGAGAGATAGAGTTTTTCAAAAACGGATTTCCATACCTTAAAATTGATGCTCCTGCAACCCCGGAAAGAGGAATTAAGCAACTGAAAAAGGAAGAACAGGATATGGCCGTCCAGCAGTTTGAGGAGTTTACCGGGAGTGTATGTAAATTCGTACCTGCGTCAGGAGCAGCATCCAGAATGTTCAAGGAGTTGTTTGACGGACTTACATTGCTGGAGAAAGGTGAGGATATAGATCCGAAATCTTCTGTTAATCACTTTTTTGAAAGAACGGACAGTTATGCATTTTACAGCGACCTTATAAAGATGTCTGATTTTAATGCTGCTGACAGATTGTCGGTTATCAGAAAAACATTGTCTAGTCCCGGTCTGAACTATGCTTCAATGCCAAAGGGATTGATAAAATTTCATAAATATACAGAGGAGACACGGACTGCATTTGAAGAACATCTGGTTGAAGCAGCTCTCTATGCAAAAGGTAAGAATGGTATAGCGAAACTGATTGTGACAGTATCTCCTGAACATGTAACAGGCTTCAAATCCCTTTTCGAAGAGGTAAGGAGCAAATATGAGAATAGGTATGACGTAACCTACGATGTAATATTTACTCTTCAAAAACCTTCAACAGATACTATTGCTGTAGATGAGAACAACGAACCATTCAGAAAAACTGACGGATCATTGTTGTTCAGACCCGGCGGGCATGGGGCTTTGATAGAAAACCTTAATGATATAAATGACGACATCGTAATTATAAAGAATATTGACAATGTGGTCAAAGAGAAACTTTTATCTGATACAATAAAATGGAAAAAAGTATTGGGAGGGGTTCTTTTATACTATCAGGAAAAGATATTCAACTATATAAATATATTGGACGGAGAACTTGATAGTCAGATTACAACTGAAATAAAAGATTTTTTAGAAAGGGAGTTCTGCATTAAGCTTCCATCTGTACCAGATTCAATTTTCACAGAATTTCTGCGGGCAAAACTAAACAGGCCACTAAGGGTTTGCGGTATGGTTAAAAACCTTGGTGAACCAGGAGGGGGGCCATACATCGTTTACGATGCAGACGGCTCCACATCGCTCCAGATTCTCGAAAGCGCCCAGCTTGACATGAATAATCCGGTAACAGCACATCTGATGGAACGGGCCACTCATTTTAATCCGGTGGACATTGTCTGTTCATTCAAGGATTACAAGGGAGAAAAGTTTGATCTGAATAAATTTGTAGATCATGAGACAGGCTTTATCTCATATAAAAGTCTTGAAGGACGTATCCTAAAGGCTCAGGAACTACCGGGTTTATGGAATGGTGCAATGAGTCAGTGGAACACTCTCTTTGTTGAGGTTCCGGTATCAATTTTCAACCCGGTAAAGACAATATTCGATCTTTTAAGACCTGAACATCTGGATTGATTTCACTACTTAATTTTCTTTGAAAATTTTTTGGACAGGAGCTGTTCCAAAAGAATAAGTATGACAGTGTTGACTCCTATAATTGACCAACGGGAAACATATTCGTTGCGGAACATTATTGCAAAATCATTTATATAACCTTTTATCGCAGATGTCATGGCATCTGCCTTGATATGAAAGAAATACCTGTTAAGCAGAAACATGCTTGCAATAAATGCAAGGGTGCAGAAAATCAGAAAGAGAGACTGAGTTATGTTCTCATTTCTTTTCTCTCTTCTATTTTTTTCTTCTTCAATCCTTTTCATGACATCGGTAGAAAAATTATAATTCATCTGGTGGGTTTTTAGCCGAGAGAAAACGTCACTAAGTTGTTGGTCAAGATTATCCATAAACTACCTCCCTGGTATCATTAATAATAAGATTGAGCTGCTTTTTTATTCGGTGTAGCCGGGTCTTGACGTTTGATTCGCTCATTCCGGTAATTTCCATAAGCTCCTTTATTGTTTTTTCATTCATATAAAAAGAGAGAATGAGAAATCTGTCTTTTGGTTCCAGCTGTACGAGCGCTTTTTGCAATATTACGTACAAAATCTCGCGTTCATCCCTCTTTTCCGAAACAGAATCATCATCAGAGAGTATCTCACAGTTGTTGCCATCGATAGAAACATTATTCCTCTTTTGTCTTCTTGTTCTTGAAATAGCCATGTTATATGCTATTCTGTATACCCATGTAGAAAAGGAGCACTCTCCCCTGAAGCTTTTGAGTGAGAAAAATGCTTTTACAAAAACATCCTGTGAAACCTCCTCTGCATCCTCCCTACCCGAAACGACACCCAGCACCAAATTGTAAATATTGGATGAATGCCTCTCTACAAGTTCTTTGTAAAGATGTTCCTCACCCGATATAATTCTTGTGATAAGCAGTTTCTCCTCTTCTCTTGTCATACGTTTATAAGACGCAACTATTTATGTAAAGTTACACGAAAATCCGCAACAAAGGAAAATGTAACCTTTTATTGATACCCTCGTCATATTAGCAAAACATAAACAATTTAACATTTACTATTATGATGGAATTTATCTCGATCCCCCTTACATTCGGCATAGGTGCATATGCTTTCTACAAAATCGTAGAGCTTTTCGTAAGGAAAAAAGAGCGTCTGCTTATTGTGGACAAACTCTCCTCTCTGGAAGGTATTTCAAGTGAAAAACTTGATTTTTCCAAATTATTTCCTCAGGAAAAAAGCGATAAAGGTCAGTATCTCGCTCTAAGATTCGGATCCCTCATCGTTGGTCTTGGCCTTGGTTTGTTGGTCGGATACTTTTTAGGTCTTGCTTCATATTCAGGTTATTCAGTAACATCCAATAATGAAATGTATTACCGAGTAAGAGATAATCTGGAACTGATTTATGGTGCTTCTACTTTGTTATTTGGAGGGCTTGGTCTTATAGCGGGATTTCTGATGGAATACAAGATACGGAAGAACAACAAGTAGATTTGTAATATAAAATGAGGGGCATGACGCTGATTCTCTAGAACCAAGCTCATGTTCCTTTTTTTATTTGGAATAATTCTTATATTTGCCGAAAATAGCGAAAAACTGCATAATATATTAATTATGAAAACTTCTGCATCAAAGAAAATCTTCTTTCTTTCTTTTTGTATTTTTGTATTGTCATCATGCTTGAAATTGTCACCAAATAACCAGGAAGATCCAAAAGTATATTTCGATTTTGCCACGACCGGCAACTATTCATTCTCTCTTGATTACAAGACATCATTCAATTCTCCTATAGTATTTTACATATATGATGAATACCCCTTTGTTCCTGTAGCAAATGATCCGGACAGAGAGGTTTTTAAAACCGGACTTAATCCAATCTTAAAGGGTATTACTGAAAACTTCGGCAAATATACTGGAATAGTCAACATTAAAAAGACAGTAAATCAATTGTATGTGTATAGCACTACCTTGGGGGTGCCGCAACTACTTAAGTCTTCCTTTGCAAACAACAAGTTTACTGTAGATGCAAGCAGCACTGCAAGCTATATTACTGCAGCTGTTGATGTGAAGAGCAGCGAAATGATAACCCTTAATGGTTCAATACCCGGATACACAACATTGGGAACATGGAACAGTTCTGGCAGACCCAACTATCTTATGTCGCCAAATGCAACCATATCTGCAGGACTGATAAATGTAGTGAACTCATCTTTGCCGGAAGGCACACGGGTACCGGAAAGAAATCCCCAATTCATTACAAACGGGGCAAGTTCAGCGTTACGAATTATTGAAGATGCAACAGTAGAGGTTGTATTCATTCATGAAGGTGCTGATTATAGAAATGCGCTTGGGTACTTTCATTATCCTACAAGCAGTCCTCCATCAAGTATTAGTTCTATAAGCAGAATCATCGCATTTCCAAATGTTTCTTATTCAGGCAGCGGAGGTGGACTTGCATCGGGCAACAGAGTACAGTTACAGTATTGGAACGGCACTACCTTGACTAATGTATTTCCGGCTGGCACTAGTATTGGCTGGTTCATTGCTGCCAATGGTTGGAATTCAAATGGGACAATCAATCAAAGTGCGCAACATTATTATTCTCTTGAGCAGTTTAACCCGGAGACAAACTCACTGTTGAGACCTCATAATGTTCTGCTTTATGACCCCCAAAGACAGTTAGTAGTGCTTGGTTTTGAAGATCTTAATAGAGCTTTTGGTTCTGATGACGACTTTAACGATGCCGTTTTTTATGCTGTTGGCACTCCTGTGACAGCTATAGATTATGATGACCTACCTGTAGTTGTTGATCCTACGGATACTGACGGAGATGGAATTCCAAATGACAGGGATGAATTTCCAAACGATCCTGATGTTGTCTATTCAACACATTATCCATCTCTTAACACATATCATTCAGTGGCTTATGAAGATTTATGGCCAAGCAGGGGTGATTATGACATGAACGACGTGGTTGTTTCATACAACTCTACCCATTTCCTTAACGGAGCAAACAAAATTGTGAAAATTACCGACAGAATCAAACCATTGTGGTCGGGAGGTATTCTAGACGTAGGCTTCGGTTACCAGATGGGAGTTTCTTCTTCTTCTGTAAGCAGTGTTAATAAAACCAGTACATTTACAGATAACAGTTTCAGATATCAGCTGTCGGCAAACGGTACTGAACAGTCACAATCCAAAGCCACTATTATGGTATTCGACAACGTAACCACATTGGGTCTGACAGGGACTGGGGCAAAACCGGTTTTCAACATCGATATAAGATTCACATCTCCTGTGACAATTGACCAGGTAACTACTCCGCCTTACAATCCGTTTATAGTTGTCAACAATAATAGCAGGGGGAGAGAAGTACACCTGCCGAATTATCTTCCTACTGAATTGGCTGACAGCAGACAACTGGGAAGTGCCAATGACAAATCGGACCCTTCTCAGAATCGCTATTACGTTTCTGACGATGCAATGCCTTTTGCAATCCTGATTCCGGAGAATTTTGAATGGCCTACAGAATCAGTGAACATTGGTGTCTATTATCCGAAATTCCTTCAATGGGCAAAATCACTTGGAGTAGATTATCCCGACTGGTACCTGTATCCGAGGTAATAAACTTATTACTTGAGCATTATTCCGGAACCGATTGTCCCATTCTTGAATATTTCAGTATGATTTTTGCGTACTCTGGCTTTCCAGTCACCCTTGTGATAAGCATAACTGACAATCATTGGTACTACTGTTGTGGCCTCTGCATAAACCATTTGTTCATGAGCAGTATTTACCTTACCCCATGAATTAGCTTCTTTAAGTGTTGAACTTGAACATGCTCCGTCACGAACATCTGCTACAGTAATCTGAACAGCGTATTGATGCATAGGAACGTCGAATCCCAGACACTCTGCACATACAACTGTATCCTGAGCGAAATTCTTTGGAACTCCACCTCCAATCATAAACAGACCACTTGTTTTTGCAGCAAGTTTTACATCTGTAAGTTCGCGGAAATCTGCAACTGAATCTATAGATAGATATGGCTTACCCTCCTTCATTCTCTCTACCTGATGCATTACAAGACCAAATCCGGCACTGCAATCGCTGAATGCAGGAACAAAAATTGGAATGTTCAATTCGTACGCAGTCTGGATTAGAGAATTTTTCTTCACGGAGTTCTTCGAAAGCCACTTGCCAATTTCGAATATGAATTCACGCGAAGAGTAAGGACGCGGTTCCAATGAGTCGGCAATTGTCTTTATTGTTGAATCACAAGCCTGAAGCTCTTCTTCATCTATGAAAGTATCGTATATTCTGTCAATATAATTGCTTCTAAGAAGTGTGTCATCTATAAATTGAGATCCCTTGTAATGTTTATAACCTAATGCCTCAAAAAAGTCCATGTCAATAATTGAGGCTCCTGTTGAAACAATTGCATCAATCATATTAAAGCGAAGCATGTCCACATATACCTGCATGCATCCACCTGCAGATGTGCTGCCTGCAATAATGAGCCAGTTTGTGGATTCCTTGTCTTTAATCATAAGTTGAAGAATGTCAGCAGCAGCAGCTGTATCGCGTGAGGTGAAAGACATATCACGCATTGCGTCTATAATGGGAGTGGAATCAATCTTTGTGATATCGATGTGCTTAATGGTATCCTTCAATAGATCTTTCTTTTTCGGTTTCATTTTTGTATTTTTAATTTTCCGCAAAGATAGATAATTTCAGTTAAGAACAAGTTTTTTACTACTTTTGAACTCTAATCCCAAACATCTATAATCCTATGTTTGATAAACAAACCTTAAAAAAATTCGAAACTCTCGAGACTCCTTTTTACTACTATGATCTGGACTTGTTGAAAAAAACTCTTGACAGGTATTCAAATGAACGGGACAGATACAGTTATCATGCTCACTACGCATTAAAAGCTAATGCCAACGAAAGGATACTATCAATTATTAAGAGTTACGGATTCGGTGCCGACTGTGTAAGTGGAAATGAGGTTTCATTGGCTCTTAAAATGGGATTCAACAGCAAAGACATTGTATATGCAGGTGTCGGTAAGTCAGACAAAGAGATTATAACTGCCCTTAACGGAGGAATATTCAGCTTTAATTGCGAGTCCATACCAGAAATAGAAGTAATAAACAACCTGGCTGTTGGTTTAGGTAAGAAAGCCAGTATTTCGCTTAGAATCAACCCCGATATTGATGCACATACTCATAAATACATTAGCACCGGAAGAGCCCAGGATAAATTTGGAATCAGCCCCTGGATGTTCGAATCTGTAATAAGAACAATAGACAACTGTCCCGGTATTGAACTGACAGGTCTTCACTTCCATGTAGGGTCGCAGATTACCGATTTGAATGTCTTTGAATTGCTTTGTATAAGAATAAACGATTTGCAAGGTTGGTTCAGAGAAAAAGGGCTTCTTTTGAAGAATATTAATCTTGGTGGTGGTCTTGGTGTTGATTATTCCGACCCGGATGCCTTCCCAATACCAGATTTTACCGACTATTTCAAAATAATAAACAAAAACCTAGAAGTTTATCCGGGACAGTCAGTTCATTTTGAACCGGGCAGAGCTCTTGTTGCTCAGTGTGGAACGCTGGTATCGAGAGTTCTTTATGTCAAAATGGGTAAAGGAAAGAAGTTTGCGATTCTAGATGCTGGTATGAATGACCTTATCCGGCCGGCTCTTTATCAAGCCTCTCACAAGTTGCAAAACCTGACATCGAATGGTAGGTTAATGAAGTACGATGTTGTTGGCCCGATTTGTGAATCCAGTGACAGGTTCGGTAAAAATATCCTGATGCCAGAGACTGGCAGGGGAGATATTGTTGCGATACGGTCAGCAGGAGCCTACGGCCAGGTTATGAGC
The DNA here is from genome assembly GCA_001769195.1 of Bacteroidetes bacterium GWF2_40_14. GTDB lineage: Bacteria > Bacteroidota > Bacteroidia > Bacteroidales > UBA932 > Bact-08. Next base: position 92,848 of record MEOK01000020.1, read on the forward strand.
ATGAGATACAATCAAAAGCCGCTTGCACCGGAGTATTATTCTGAGTAAAACAATTATATATTAAGAAAATCAACTATCTATGAGCAGGTTAAGTTCAAAAGAAAAATATGTTAATCAGGTATATCAGCTTTTCAGACAGAAGGGCTTAAGATTGACAATGGATGATATTGCGAACGAGTTAAGACTTACCAAAAAAACTCTTTACAATAATTTTTCCAGCAAGGATGACCTTATGCGGACTGTTATGCAACATGTGCTTGAAGATATAGAGTTTAAAATCAATATCGCACTCAATCAGGGAAAAAATGCGATAGAGGCTCTCTACCTTACTAGTTCTATGATGAATAAATCCTTAGAGGACATTGGTCCACTTTTGTTGAGCGACTCTTCGGTATGTCTTCCTGACCTTAAAGTTCTGGACCATACTAACCGCATGAGTTTTTATTCAAGGATTATTTTTGAAAATCTGGAGAGAGGACTCTCTGAGTCTTTGTATAGGGAGGATATAAACAAAGAGCTTACAACTCTCTTTTTTACCTCAGCAATGGCAAAAATTTATTCGTGGAACGGATCATATATATTTTTGAAAGATCCATATATCTTTCATTCAGAGCTTGTAAGATATCATCTTGAGGCTATCGTAAACGATGAAGGGAGGACCATCCTTAAGAATTTCATCAAAAAATGACTATTTTTGCCGTCTGAAAAATAATCGAAGAGATGTTTGAAAATTTAATTGACAGATTAGAAGGCTCGTTTAAGCTCCTCAAGGGAGAAGGTAGAATTACAGAAATCAATATTGCCGAAACTTTAAAGGATATCCGCAAGGCATTGCTGGATGCCGATGTCAGTTACAAGATAGCCAAGACTTTTTGTGACGATGTCAAGCAGAAGGCACTTGGGCAGGATGTACTTAGAGCTGTACGTCCGGGTCAAATGATGACAAAGATTGTCCATGATGAATTGACTCTTCTGATGGGAAGTGAAGCAGAGGACATATCTGTTAAAGGCAACCCGGGCATAGTCTTGGTTTCCGGACTTCAAGGCTCCGGAAAGACCACATTCTCCGGCAAACTGGCACTCAACTGCAAAACCAAGAGAGGTCTAAAATGCTTGCTGGTAGCTTGTGACGTTTACAGACCTGCTGCTATAGAACAGCTTAAGGTTCTTGGCGAACAGGTAGGAGTCACTGTATATTGGGAGGAAGGTTCCACAAATCCGGTACAAATTGCAAAGAATGCAGTAACTAAAGCAAAACAGGAGGGTTATTCCCTTGTAATTGTAGATACAGCAGGTCGTCTTGCAGTTGACGAACAGATGATGAACGAGATTGCAGCAATTAAAAAAGCTATCAATCCTACAGAAACACTGTTTGTTGTAGATTCAATGACAGGACAGGATGCAGTTGAGACAGCAAAGACATTCAATGAAAGACTGGATTTTGATGGTGTCGTCCTGACTAAACTCGATGGTGACACCCGCGGTGGAGCTGCATTATCTATTAAAGCAGTAGTTAACAAACCAATAAAATTTGTCTCTGCCGGTGAAAAGATGGAGGCGCTGGATGTTTTTCACCCCAAGAGGATTGCCGACCGGATACTTGGCATGGGAGACGTTGTCTCTCTTGTGGAAAAGGCACAGGAACAGTTTAATGAAGAGGAGGCAAGAAAACTTCAGAAAAAACTTGCAAAGGACCAGTTTACCCTTGACGACTTCTATTCCCAGATACAGCAGATAAAAAAGATGGGTAACATAAAGGATCTTGCTTCAATGATTCCAGGTATGGGTAAAGCTCTTAAGGATATCGATATAGATAATTCATCATTCAAGAATATAGAGGCGATAATCCAGTCCATGACCCCTCAGGAAAAGGGAAACCCCAATATTTTAAATGGTAACCGCAGAAAGAGAATTGCTATGGGTAGCGGAACATCCATTGCTGAGGTAAACCGTCTTGTCAAACAGTTTGAAGATACCAGGAAGGTTATGAAAAACATGGCGGGAGGCGCAGGGAAGAATGCAATGAAGGCACTTGGTTCTCTTAAAAGAAGATAAATAAACCATCAAAATTTTAATGAAATATGGTAATTCTTGACGGAAAGGCAACAGCAGACCAAATTAAGATAGAAATAGCTGAAAAGGTTGAGGATATTATTAAAAAAGGGGGCAAAAGACCTCATCTTGCAGCCATTCTGGTGGGTGATGATGGTGCTTCACAAACATATGTAGGACACAAGGAAAGGGCCTGTGTACAGGCTGGCTTTAAATCTACAATACTTAGATTCCCAGCTGAGACCTCCGAGGAAAAGCTACTTGAGGAGATTGCATTAATAAATGCTGACAACGACATCGATGGACTGATTGTTCAGTTGCCGTTACCCAAGCATATCAATGAACAGAAGGTTATTGAAGCTATTGACCCAATGAAAGATGTTGACGGTTTTCACCCTGTGAATGTTGGCCGTATGGTACTCGGGCTTCCATCATTTGTGTCAGCAACTCCCGACGGCATTATGGAACTGATTTCACGATATAAAATTGAAACAGCAGGTAAACATTGCGTTATTATTGGGAGAAGCAACATTGTCGGAAGGCCAATGGCTAACTTGCTTTCACAAAAATCAAACCCGGGAGACTGCACCGTTACCATGTGTCACAGCAGGACAAAAAATCTAAAGGAACACACACTTCAGGCAGACATTATAATTGCTGCACTTGGAGTGCCGGGATTTCTCAAGGGTGATATGGTTAAAGAGGGTGCAGTAGTTATAGATGTCGGTATAACAAGAGTGAAAGCCGATACTAAGACCGGCTTTCGTTTGGCAGGGGATGTTCTGTTTTCTGAAGTTTCACCTAAATCATCTTTTATAACTCCCGTACCTGGTGGCGTTGGACCAATGACAATAACGTCATTGTTGAAGAATACCCTAAAGGCTTCCGGAAACTAGTTACCGGCTGACACCCTCGTGGCCTCTTCCGATATTCCAACCTTTCTTGCCTTGGCAGCTTTTCCCTGTCCGAACCTGTAGCTGAAACTCAGCACAATCTGTCTGCTTCTGTAGGAAGAGTGGAATTCATACCCGTTAAGTATACTATTGCTAAGATCTGCCCTTGTAGTCTGAGTGTTTAGTATATCGGTCATATTCAGTGATAAAGTGGCTTTGTTGTTCATCATGTTCTTCTTTGCACCAATTGAGAGATCTCCACTAGGTTTAACAACAAAATACCCGTAAGGAATACCCGATTGAAAATTACCTGTAATCTCAACTTTATAGTTTTTTGGCAGAAGAAATGCAGCATTGGCTGTTCCTTGTGCGAACAAAGAACTTCTAGTATAATCAAGATCCTTGTTTGAAACATTGGCAAGGAAACAGTTAGCATTCAATACCAGCCATTTTGTCACAACCAATTCTGTAAGAGATATTGTGGCACCAACAAAGGACTGATGTCCGAAATTCTCCCACTTAAGCATTTTTTCTCCTGTCGATGGATTGAAATATGGATTCTGAATTATTACACCATTAGAAAACTGTCCATCTATGCTTACTGTAAGGTTTTTCATAATTCCAAGTGACAGGCTCAATCCATGACTGAATTCAGGGTCAAGGTCCGGATTTCCCTCCAGTGAACTGCTTGCATCAACGTACATTCTGAACGGATTAAGCTGGTAGAAACTTGGTCTTTTTATCCTGTATGTATATGAAAGCCCGAATCTCAAGTTGTCGTTGGGAGTATATCCCAAAAATGCTGTTGGAAACAAGTCAAGATATTTTTTTGATGTAAGAGTGTCGGCACTTATCCATTCTCCCTTTGCATTAGTGAGTTCTGCCCTTATTCCTGCTTTTGCCGTCCATTTAGTGCTAAATTGTTTAGCCAAAGAGAGATATGCTGCCGATACATCCTCGGTATAATTGAACTTGCTACTGAGTAGGTTGTTTTTTGTCCAAGCATTATTTATTTTGTCTTCTCTTACAAGGTCGTTGTCTGTCTTACTTTCTGCCCATTTTATCCCAGCTTCCAGCTTTGCTTTCTTCCATAGTGTCTGTTCAAAGTCTGCCTTTACAGATTTTATATTGATATATTGAGCCGAATTGCTTTGAAAAATATCAGGAACCCTTGTCTGGTTATTTGCTGCATTTAAAAATTCGTTTGTCTGGAAACTATAGTTGCCTATATCATAATAGCCCCAGTCTGCATTAACCGTAATCTCCTGATTATCCTTGAAAATATGGGTGTAATTAAGATTACCCGAGAAGTTGCCAAAGTTTCCCTTATTGTCTATACCTGTATTTATCTTCTCTGTTAAAGTGCCGTTTTCGTACAACTTACTGCCGGTGACAGGATCATATGTGTTATCCTCTGAGTTCCTTATAAAACCTGAGAGAATTACACCAAATGTGTTTTGTTTGTTTATAAATATATCATTTGAAACCTTGAAAGAGTTATTATGTACAATTCTGTCTACTTCTGTGTTTCCTTTCAATATTTTACCGCCTCCAAGATTGGTTGTGGAGTTAAATATGTTGAATGTCTCATTGTATCTGGGACTGTATGAAACAGAAGTACTGGTCTTTTCTCCTCTGTAATTCAGATTTAACGTTCCATCTGCTCCCTGATAATATCTGGTATATGGAGCAGATGTATAACCAGCTCTCATGGAACCATTTATACCCTTTACGAAGTTCTTCTTTGTCCGAATGTTTATTATGCCACCGCTACCCGATGCATCATATTTTGCTGAAGGATGCGCAATTATCTCAATTTTATCTATTGTGGCACCATCTGTTCCGTTGAGTAACGATTCAAGTTCCTGGCCTGAAAGGTAGGAGGGTCTGCCATCGATCCAAACCTGCACTGCTGAACCGTTCAACAGTATATTTCCATCGGGATCTATGCTGATACCAGGAGCCTTCCTCAAAACGTCGAGTGCATTGCTACCCTGAGTGGCAATTGCATCGGCGACATTCATCACAATCTTATCTAGTTTTTGCTCAATAACCGGAATCCTTGCAGTCACTACTGCAGATTTAAGAGTCACTGCATCGGTCGCAAGAGCAATCGTTCCAAGATCGATGTTGGTTGCATTTTCTGCAATCCTTATGTTTAAGGTTGTATCCTTAAATCCTATGAATGATACCTTGACATTACAAACACCAAAAAGAATATTGTTAACAGTGAATTTCCCATCCTCTCCCGATGTAGCACCTCCGATGATTTTCTTTTCGTTGTTTAAAATACTTACTGTTGCAAAAGGGAGAGCATTTCCATTCTCCTTTTCAATTACTTTGCCATAAATTATGCCGCTGTTTTTTGCAGCAAAAGCACTGCTGAATATTAAAATTGTCAGTAACAGGCTTAAAAATTTGTTATACATAGATTGTTTAAAATATAAATACATTGTTATACATAGTTGTTCTTACACACTTTTAGACGCAGAATATTGTCAAATAGTTGCACTCTTCTGAATATTTTTTTAATTTATTTGCAGTTAAAGACTTCAGACGGCTCAATTCCGAGCAAACTCATCCTTGTAACTATTTTGGGGAGTTCCTCCTTTATAAATTGTTCCTTTTGAATTTTTATTATTGAATTCCTGGATCCAGGTGAGATAAAGTATCCAACTCCGCGTCTGTTGTAAATCACTTCTATAGACTGAAGATGATCGTAAGTTCTCATTATAGTGTTAGGATTGACTCCAAGGGCAACTCCAAGCTCCCTTACAGAGGGAATTCGGTCTTCCGTTACCCACTCTCCGGTCAGAATCTTGTCGCACAAGGTATCTGCTATCTGGAGGTATATCGGTTTATGTTCGTTGAATTCCATGATTAGTATTGCTGGGTTTTCATTTTATAAAAGGTGCCGGTAAGGAATCCGATTGGCATAAATACATAAAATGTAGTCATAGCCAAATAGTACAACGCTTTAATAGCACTGCCCAGTCCATCAGCAGAACCTAGCTTCCCTAATTGAGATAATGAATTCTGACCTATTACAATATGAGTATTTGTAGTATCAATATTAATGAACTGATCTCTTGCAACTACTGTCAGAAAGAAAACTACAATAAGAGCTAATACTAGATACAATGCAGCCCCTGACATTATGGTTTTTGACACCTTGTTCTTTTTAAACAGGAAATTGCCAAATATGCATCCTTGTTGAAAGATCAGCGCGTCTGCTATACTTTCCAGTATTCTCTGTGTATTTAGGACAGAGTTTATTGCATAACCAGAAAACGATGATGGAGATAATGTTGATATTATTGTATCAGTAAAAAGAATAGCACAAAATGTAACTAGTGGTAATATAATTACGGTGTTGATCAACATACTAAGATACTTCTCGGTTACAGATGCCGGGAGCAATACGTAATCGATGCCCTTTTTAGGATGATTATAGCTTTTGTACAAGTTGAACGGAGCAATTACCATAGTGATAAAAGTAGCAATAAATACATAGGTTGCTCTTGAAGTCGCAGATGAAGCACCACCGTCAAATATTAAAATACTCACCCAGTATCCAACCAAAATCAAAGAAAACGTTCCTGCCATTTTGATAATCATAGGAACCCTCTCTGCCAACTCCTTTTTTAGAAGTTTAAAAAATCTGTTTGATGAAAATATTTCGTTCATAACCTTATTTGCTGTTAAAAATTTCGCGTATTTCTTGTTTATTAATAAGCACTGCATTAAACAGAGCTTCTATGTTCACTTTGCTCTCCTGGTTGGTGGTGTTTCTTTGAACCACAAGATACCCTCCCAATGTAGCTTCGCAATAAAGGGCATCGTTTGCAGGTGTGTTGCTAAAGCTGAAACTTAGTTCCTTGCTTATGTTCTCAATCGATTCATTGAGCAGTACGGCATTCTTGTCAAGTATGATAATCGGATCGATGAGGTTCTCCAGGTCCCTTACCTGATGTGTGGAAATCACTATACAACTCTCTTCTGTCGAAGCCTGAGAAATAACTTTTCTTAATTGTGATTTTGAAGGAATATCAAGACCGTTACTCGGTTCATCAAGTAGAATCAGCTTTGTGTTTGTAGAGAGAGCAAATGCTATGATTGCCTTTTTCTGCTGACCGAATGACAGTTGTGTGAATTTTGAATTTCCTTTAACCTCAAAGTCGGTCATTAGTCTGCTAAACTTGTTAGTGTCATAGTTAGGATAGAATTGGCCACGGAGTCTTGCAAAGTCGTTTACGATAATGTCTGGTCCAACAAAGTCCTCAGGAATGAAGAACAGCTCTTGCAGAAAACCGGGATTTCTGTCAAAAGGATTATAACCCATAATGGTGCAGCTTCCTGACTTAGGTTTAAGAAGACCACTCATAATTTTGAGAAGAGTAGTCTTGCCAACGCCGTTTTGTCCCAGCAGACCATATATCTTCCCTGCCTTCAGAGTAAGGCTGATATCCTTGAATACCAGATGTTTTGAATAATTAAAATTCAGATTTTGAATATTTACCATAATATTTATTATTGTTTTTGCCTTAGTGTATTAGTGAAGTAGTACACTACAAAGGTAAGTGTGTTTTTTTAACCACCAAATTTTTTTGTAATTTTGTATAAAATATTTTAGAAAAATAACGATGAAATATAAATTTATATTCACTATTATTCTGATAATAAGCTTTATAAATCTTTTTTCTCAAGAAAAGGGTGCAGATGAAAAAGAGATCAGGAATAATCTCACATATCTGTCAGGAGATAAGCTTAAAGGTAGAGAACCCGGTACTAAAGAGGATAAAATTGCAGCACAATTCATTGCTTCAAAATTAAAATCCTATGGTCTAAAGCCACTTATTGGTAATGATCCTCTCGTCCCGTTTAAGTTTACCCTTTACAGGGAAAAGAAAGGAAAAGCCTCAATAAAGATTGGCAGTATCACATTAAAAGAGGGCATTGATTTCTCTGTTTTACCAATTTCTCCATCAGCAGACATCGTGGGTAACCTGGTATTTGGAGAAAGTGAAAAAGGAGAACCGGTGGCGGACCTTAACGGGAAAGTTGTTGTAATAAAATCTTTAAGAGATAGTATACCCTTTAAAATCACTACTTTAAAGGACAAGGGTGCAGTTGCTGTACTGTTTTACTCAAATGAGATACTCAACCGGGAAACAAGAACAGAAAACAGGGGAATATCTCTGCCCGTTGCTCAGATTTCTATGCAGACATTAAAACAAATATCTTCGATGCAGGGAGAAAGTGTCAGAATAGAGACTGATATTCAGATTATAAAAGGCAAATCATATAATGTGGTAATGCATACCGGCCAACTAAACTCAAATATGTCAATACTGATTGGAGCGCATTATGATCATCTTGGATTTGGTGGGAATGGCTCATCCAGCATGAGTCCCGCGAAAAAAGAGATACATAACGGTGCCGATGATAATGCAAGTGGAGTAGCAGCGGCAATGGAGATAGGCAGGTTATTGGCAAAAAACAGTACTTACCTAAAGAAAGACATAGTAATTGTAGCATTTGGAGGGGAGGAGAGAGGTCTGCTAGGATCAAAAATTGTAGCAGATACTTTAAAAAAGCTTAATCTCTCGCCCTCTCTCATGATAAATCTAGACATGGTGGGCAGACTATCAGATAACAAGCTTCAGGTAGGAGGAGCCGGAACATTTTCAGAGGCCGATTCAATTATCCGCAAAAGCAACAGTAACTTTGACTTCAATCTGTCAGTCACCAGAGAGGGAAACGGGCCTTCCGATCACTCTTCATTCTATTCCACAGAAGTTCCTGTGTTATACTTTACAACAGGTGTTCACAAGCAGTATCATACTCCACAAGATGATGTTGAATTGATAAATTTCCCCGGAATGGTTGCAGAAATCAACTATATTGCTACAATAGCCAATGAATTGGCAGGTAACCCTGATAGGCCGGTATTTATAAAGACATCATCACCATCATCACCTGCAAGAGCTAATTTCAAGGTTACTTTAGGACTTATTCCTGACTTTACTTACGAAGGCGGAGACGGATTTAAGGCTGGCCCCGTAACTGACGGCAAACCTGCTCAAAAGGGAGGAATGTTGACGGGTGACATAATAACAGCGATAAATGGTAAAAAAATCTCAAATATCTATGAATATATGTCACGTCTGGGAGAACTTAAAGCGGGTGATGTTATACAGGTAGATATTAGAAGAGACGGACAAGCAATGAAGTTGACAATTAAATTGTAAAAATATTAGTAATGAATAAAAATACGCAATACTGGATTCTGGCAATATTAATAACGTTATCCGCTGTTTTCTATCAAAGATTGACAGGCCCGACAAACCCTAAAAGGGTGAAATTTGAACTTGCAGGAAAAGAGTACTCAACTAAACTGCCGAGAAGCCTTGAGACTACAGTAACACTAAGTGAAGCAGGGGGCGATTACGAGTCACTGGGTAAGATGTCGGTGATGGAAATTGCAGTTCCTGAATCACCCAAAGATATGAATGTGATTATTTACTATCGGATATATCCTGGTAATGATACAATAAGAACAGTTCCAGCATCAAAAACTGGAGATACCTATTCTGTTTTACTTCCATCACAGCCACCTGCCGGTAAGCTGGCTTACTTTGTGGAATTTAATGATGGATATCAGGCAAATACATTAGGAATGAGACAGAATGTAATAATGCGCTTTAAAAATCCTGTGCCACCATATGTCCTTATTCCGCATATTCTTCTTATGTTTCTGACAATGCTTTTATCTACATATGCAGGTGTAATTGCCTTTACAAAATCTAAAAAGACAACAAAGTATGCACTTATGGTTATAATTACCCTGGGTATAGGTGGATTGATTCTTGGTCCGGTTGTTCAGAAGTACGCTTTTGGAGCCTATTGGACAGGGTGGCCTTTTGGTGAAGATCTAACAGATAATAAAACCCTTGTAGTGTTCCTGTTCTGGCTCACTGCTTGGCTAGTCAACATGAAAAAATCAAGGAAGTGGCTCTATGTTTTAGCTGCTGCAGTAATGCTGATGGTTTACACAATACCGCATAGTACAGCGGGATCTGAATATAACCATGAAAAGGGTGAGATTGTGACGGGCAAATAAATCAGTATTTGTGAGAATCTGCTTTGCCTATCTCATCTGTGCTTATTTTTACCTTTGTCAGAGCCCTCCATACATAAACGATATACCCTAATACAAAAGGAATCATCAATGAGGCGAAAGCCATAACTTTAAGTGTAAACTCGCTGGAAGAGCTATTGTACAAGGTAAGCGAATTCTGGATATTAACCGTAGAGACAAAAAATGCTGTATCGTTGAAAGCTGCACAAATAAGAATACTCCAGACAGCCACAACCACACCTCCACCGGTAATGTAGAAACTGTATCTTCCTTTGGCAAAGAAAGATGTCCCTAATCCCCATAATACCAGAATCACTCCCATTAACAGCATTGCCAAGGGCCAGATAAGCTGGGTCATGTTGAAGAAATACTTATATCTCACAGGACTTATAAGTCCGTTTTCCTGGCTGACTGAGTAACCTGTCATTGTAAAGAGCACCAGTAGAAGTAATACAAAGCCAATGACGAATGCGGTACCTGTCACCTTTACCTGCGATTTGCATCTTGTGATGAACGCGTCAGAGTCAATCTGCATGATTATATACAGAAGACCAAGAGTCCTGGCGGCAAGAAAAACAACAATACCCATTGTTAGGTTAAACGGATTAGTTATTGCATCGAGGCCATGCCATCCATTTGTCCAGTAGGATATTGTGGGCTTATAAATATCTGTGATACTCATTTTGTCCATTACAAAAGAACCTCCTGTAAAGAAAGTGCCCACAGCAACGCCAATTAATATGGTACCAACCATTCCGTTAAGGAAAAGGAATGTTTCGTATGTTTTGGCTCCGAGTAAATTCCCTGCCTTGCCGCGAAACTCATAGGATACGGCCTGTATCACAAAAAGAAAAAGAATTGCTGTCCATAACCAGTAGGCACCTCCAAAACTTGTAGAGTAGTATAACGGGAACGAAGCAAAAATTGCCCCTCCAAATGTGACAAGAGTAGTGAACGTAAGCTCCCACTTATGTCCCAGAGCATTTATTAGTAGAGTTTTTTCCTCCTTGTTTTTTGTGGACCATATCAATAGTGATTGTCCGCCCTGGACAAACATCAGAAAAACAAGAATTGCACCAAGAAGAGAGACGAGTATCCACCAATAGTGTTGAAGAAAATATAACATAATCACTGAATTTTAGTTATGTGAATTATAGATTATTATTAATCAGGCACCCGGGCCTTTCTTGATAACTTTGAAAAGAATAGCAAGTTCGGCAATAAGCAAAACAGAAAACAGTACAAAGAAAAGAATGATGGTTACAAGCACCGAAGAGGAACTCACTCCTGATACGGAAGCCTGTACAGGAAGAAGATTCTGAATTGTCCATGGCTGACGTCCCACCTCGGCAACTATCCATCCTGCCTGAGAACATATATAGACAAGGGGAACACTTGTAATTGCCATATACTGGAACCAACGGCTCTTACCAATCAGAGACTTTCTCTCCATAAAGATTGTTAAAAGAAAGAGTAGAATAAAGTAACCGCCCAGAATAACCATAACCCTGAAAGCATAGAACGTAAGAGGGACATTAGGGACAATATCCTGAGGGTTTTTAATAAAACCATATCCAAAATGTTCAAAGTTATCCATAAGCTGTTTTCTGGCAATCTCCTTGCCTTCATCATCACCGGCCTCTTTAGCTTTGTTGTAGAGAGCCAGTGCTGCGATAGCACTTTTTCCCCTTACGATTTTCTCCTCTACAGACAACGCAACTTGCTGCTCACCATTGACATCGGTATAGGTGTATCCACCTTTAAGGATATCTTCAATCCCGGGAACAAATGAGTCGAATTTTCTGTTGGCCAGAAGTGATAGCCCCTGAGGTATGGAAATGTTGAAAATATATGGTTTCTCGAGCTCGTAACCTATGGAGTCATCTACCATGGCAGATACGTTTTTCTTTGGATTAAGAATGCCAAATGCTACAAGAGGAGTGCCATTGGAACTCCTGTATAACCCTTCCATTGCAGCTAGTTTCATGGGTTGCTTTTGTGAGACCTGGTAGCCTGACCCATCTCCTGACCATATAAGAACGACAAGTGATATCAGCCCGAATATTGCAGCTATCTTTATACTTCTTCTGGAAAATTCCTCCTCTCTTTTTTGCAAAAGGTACCACGAACTAATTCCAATCACAACAACCGAACCCAACACATAGGCATTGGTTATTGTGTGGATGAACTTGTTAAGGGCAACAGGTGAGGTTGCAACAGCCCAGAAATCTACCATCTCATTTCTTGCTGTATCCGGATTGAATTCCATACCAATGGGGTATTGCATCCAGGCATTGGCAACAAGTATCCAGAGAGCAGATAGTGCGGTGCCAAAAGCAACTAGCCATGTAGATAAAAGATGGGCTTTTTTACTCACTTTGTTCCATCCGAAGAACATTATTGCAAAGAATGTGGTTTCCATAAAAAATGCAAGAATCCCTTCAATAGCCAGAGGAGCACCAAATATATCACCTACAAACCACGAGTAGTTGCTCCAGTTTGTTCCAAATTGAAACTCTAAAATAATGCCCGTTGCCACGCCAATTGCAAAATTGACCGCAAAGATCTTCATCCAGAATTTCGTTGTCCTTTTCCAAAATTCATTCCCGGTACGGACATAGTATGTCTCCATAATTGCAATTATGAAACCCAGTCCTATAGTGAGGGGAACGAATATCCAATGGAACATAGCTGTTAGGGCAAATTGTAGCCTTGACAGATCTACGAGTGAAGCTAAAAGCATATTTATTAAGTATTTAGGTTTAGTCTAATTTATTTTGTCAACTCTTGTATGACATGCCGGCTCTTCTCTTCATTGGTATTGTAAACCCCCAGCTCGTTTTTAAAAAAGAAAAGCTTGAGTATAAAAAACATAATGAAAAGTTTAATGATAACAATCAACCAGAGTGTCTTTCCAAGAGTCATGCTCCTGAAACCATCATAGTAAAAAAACCAGATTCTTTTTAGCAATGATTCTTTCATAGAATAAAATTCTCATTAAAGATAGCGTTTTTTTTGGTTATTTAAAAAACAGGTAAGATGTTTGTCAGAATTTCTATCTTTGTAAAAAACAAAATAAACTCATATGGAACGTAGAAATTTTCTCAAAACTGCTCTTCTTGGAGGAATTGCGGGAGTAGTACAACTAAAGTCAAATGTTCTTTCGGCAAGTGAAAGCATCTCTGTAAAAAAGGAGAATGATATTGTTGCTGTGATGGGCGGAGAACCGGAAGTCATGTATGCTAAAGCTATTAAAGCAATGGGTGGCATCTCGGCATTTGTAAAAAAAGGTCAGAAAGTTGTAGTTAAACCAAATATCGGCTGGGACAAAAAACCTGAAATGGCAGCAAATACAAATCCCAAACTTGTTGCTGCAATTGTCAAGGATTGTCTGGCTGCCGGTGCATCTGAGGTTGTTGTATTCGATCATACATGTGACGAGTGGCAATCTTGTTATAAGAATAGTGGTATTGAAGAAGCAGCAAAAGCTGAAGGAGCAAAAATGGCTTTCGCACATGACGAGAAATATTACAGGGATGTTCAGATAACAAAAGGGTTGAGACTAAAAAATGCCAAGATTCATGAATCAATTCTTGATTGTGATGTATGGATTAATGTTCCTGTCCTAAAAAATCATGGAGGAGCCAAAATGTCAATAGCCATGAAAAATTTCATGGGGATAGTTTGGGACAGAAGGTTCTGGCATGCAAATGACCTGCAGCAGTGTATAGCAGATTGTACAACCATAGCAAAGATGCCTGTTTTAAATATTGTGGACGCATACCGGGTCATGACACAGAATGGACCAAAAGGCAAGTCAGCTGAAGATGTACAAATGGGAAAAGCTCTTTTCATGTCATCGGATATAGTAGCAGTAGATACGGCTGCAGTGAGGTTTTTCAACCAATTCAGAGAGATGAAGCTTGAGGATGTCGGACATATAGGACAAGCAGACAAGTTGAAAGTTGGAACATCAGACATAGATAAATTAACAATAGAAAGGATTAAAATATAAAAATCATGTACAAATTTCTGAAAAGGACAAGAGTCGCTCTCTCATTACTGTTTCTTGTACTTATTACCTTGAGTTTTCTCTTTTTTTCTAACAGAGAGACTCAGTTTTTCTCTTTTTTTCTGAAGCTTCAGTTTGTACCATCTGTGCTTGGAGCCATTACAGGAAGCGTAATTTTCCTTGTAATACTGTTATTACTGACACTTCTTTTCGGAAGAGTATATTGCTCAACTCTTTGTCCGATGGGTACTCTTCAGGATTTTGTAACTTGGTCAGCAAAGTATGTAAAAACTAAAAAGAATAACAGGTTCAAATATGATAAACCTTACAACTGGCTTAGATATTCTGTTCTTGCACTTGTAGGGCTCCCTTTTATTTTTGGAATCACTCTTCCTTTGGCCTACCTTGATCCATATTCAAACTACGGCAGAATTTCAAATGAAATATTAAGTCGGACAGAACAGTTTATCCATAATGGTTTTTCACAGATCTTTCCTGATACGGTTTTTTTTAGAAGTTACTCTGTTTTTGTTGCTGGTTCTTTTGCCTTTGCCTTGATTTATCTTTTGATGGTTTTGATATTCAGTGCTTTAAAAGGACGTCTTTATTGTAATACATTATGTCCCGTAGGGTCAATTCTTGGTTTAATTTCCAGATTTTCTATCTTCAAGCCAACAATAAATGAAAATTGCAACCATTGCATGGCCTGTGTCCAAAAGTGTAAGAGCCAGTGCATAGACATTAAGAACAAAAGTGTAGATGAAACAAGGTGTGTAGCATGTCTTGATTGCATGCAGATATGCAAAAGAGGTGCTATTTCATATAAGTTCTCATGGGGGAAAACTAAAAAATCAACTATTGAAGTGGACTCGGCAAAACCTGACATGATTGAGTCTAAGGACAGAAGACGGGCAATAATTGCACTTGGCCTGGTAGGAACAGCTCTGGCAGCGAGAGCTGCAAACTTCGGTCCTGTATTGACATCTAAACCAAAAATCACAGGTATTGCACCTCCCGGTTCACAAAGCATAGAGCATCTGAAAAAAAATTGTACTGCCTGCCATGCATGTATTGCAGCATGTCCTAACGGAATAATCAAACCTGCAACAGGTGAGTACGGTCTGGACGGAATTTTGCTCCCTGTCCTTAACTTCAAAGATCATTTCTGTGGTTATGAATGTAATATCTGCACACAGGTTTGTCCAAACGGAGCCCTTCAGCCTATGACAGTAGAAGATAAACAGTTGTGTCAGATTGGAAAGGCTCATTTTTCTCTAAAAAGCTGTATAGTCTTTACCGACAGGACCGATTGCGGAGCATGTGACGAACACTGTCCTACAAAAGCAATCACAATGGTACCATATAGGGACTTCGGATTGTTCATCCCAAAGTTGAACAAAGATATCTGTATAGGATGTGGCGGATGTGAATACATCTGTCCTGCTGTTCCAGTAAAGGCAATGATTGTTCATGGCAACGAAATTCACTCACTGGCACAGAAACCTACTCGTGATGAACAGAAAAAGGTAAAGGTAGATGAATTCGGATTCTGAGAGGGTGTCAATCTTCACTCTCTTCCTTTAAAAGTTCCGGCCTCAAATCTCTTGTCCGTTTCATTGCCTGGTTATCCTGCCAATCTTTTATAAGTTTAGGATTTCCTGATAGAAGAACGTCGGGGACCTTCCATCCGTTGAAATCTGCAGGTCTGGTATATACCGGAGGAGCGAGCATGTTATCCTGAAATGAGTCACTTAATGCAGATGTTTCATCTGATATTGCGCCCGGTATGAGCCTTATTATAGCATCACAAAGTACTGCCGCAGGTAGTTCCCCTCCGCTGAGAACATAATTTCCTATTGATATCTCCCTTGTGATAATGTGTTCACGTATCCTGTGATCGATTCCCTTAAAGTGACCACACAAGATTATTAGATTTGTTTTGCAAGAGAGACTATTTGCAAGTTGTTGGCCTAAAAGCTCTCCATCTGGGCTCATGTAAATTATTTCATCATAATCCCTCTCTTTTTTTAAATGGGAAATAAGCTTGTAAACAGGTTCAACCATCATTATCATACCGGCATCACCACCGAATCCGTAATCGTCCACCTGCTTGTATTTGCCTTTACCATATTCACGCAAGTCATGTATATGCAGTTCTACCAATCCTTTATTTTTAGCTCGCTGTATTATAGAGTGATTAAGCGGACTATCAAGCAGTTCAGTTACTATACTAAGAATATCTATTCGTATCATGGTGCAAATTTACATAAATCACTGCTTTAGCAAACTTTTTTTGTATATTTGCGAGTTATTAATCTATTAGTCTTGTAATGATGAGTCAAGAATTGAACACTACTGCTCCGGAGGAGCAATTCAAGGAAGGAGATATCCTTGAAAATACGTCGAGTAAAGAGTCTTTAACAGAGTATCCAGATCACTCCAGCAAAAGTCTTAAGGAAATAGTACAAATCTTTCAGGAACTTCTTGACAGAGGTGACCAACAGGAGATGTACAAATATGCAGAAGGAATAAAAGCTGCATTTTATAAGGCCCTTAAGAGAGAAAAAATTGCTGCAGGTTTCCACATCTCTGCAGAAACCACTGAGGAGCATCTTGTAGATTCTGAAGAAAATCTTGTTTCCAACAACCCTTTTGCAGAGCTGGAAAGAGGCTTCAAAGAGTTGTATTCGAGGTATAAAACAGTGAGACTCAGTTTTTTACAAACACTTGAGAAACAGAAGGAAGAGAATCTGCACAAAAAAGTTCAGATTATAGAGGAGTTGAAAAGCCTATTGGAAAAACAGGAGGACCTGCATCAGACTTTCCCTGCATTCAGAGAACTGCAGAACAGATGGAAGTCGGTTGGCCCTGTTCCTCAGGCAAATAACAAGGATACATGGGACACATATCAGTATCTTGTAGAAAAATTCTATGATTTTGTCAAGATTAATAACGAGCTCCGCGATTTGGACCTTAAGAAGAACCTTGAGATTAAAATTGAGTTATGCAATAAAGCCGAAGCTCTTGTAAACGAGCCAAATATTGTGGTTGCTTTCAGAAAATTACAGAAATTGCATGAAGAGTGGAGAGACCTTGGCCCTGTGAGCAAGGAGCAACGGGAAGAGATATGGGAGAGATTCAAGAAGGCTACATCTAACATTAATAAAAGACAACAGGATTATTTTGAAGGTCAAAAAGATGACCAAAAGAAAAATCTTGACCTTAAAGCTGAACTTTGCGATAAGGTTGAAGCAATTGCAAATGTTCCCAATGATGAGAATAAAGACTGGAATACACTTACCAAAGAGATAGAGCAACTCCAGAACCAATGGAAGAACATCGGTTTTGCTTCCAAAAAGGATAATCAGAGGATTTATGATAGATTCAGAGCTGCTTGTGACCTATTCTACAACTCAAAGAGAGAACACTATTCTCAATTCAAGGGCGTCATGCAAGAGAATCTGGATTTGAAGATATCACTTTGTGAACAGGCCGAGGCATTAAAGGATAGTCAGGACTGGAAAAAAACGACAGATCTTCTTATAAACCTTCAGAAAAGGTGGAAAGAGATAGGGCCAGTTGCGCGAAAACAATCAGATATAGTATGGAAAAGATTCAGAGCTGCTTGTGATGCGTTTTTCGATAACAAAGCAAAGCATTTTAGTTCAGTGGATGATTCGTATGAGCAGAACCTGAATAAAAAACTTGAACTTATACAAGAGATAAATGACTACAAAATTGATACTAAGGCATCTGAAAATGCGGAAGCATTAAAAGACTTTCAGTCAAGATGGAGTGAAATTGGATTTGTTCCAATCAAAGATAAGGAGAGGGTGCAGGCTGCTTACAGACATGCTATAGAGACCAAGTTCGGTGACGTCAGGAATCCTGAACAGGAAAACAGGATCAATAAATTCAAGAAGCACATAAAAGAGGTTCAATCTTCATCAAAAGGGGAGTGGGGTATCCGTGCAGAGAGAGACAAGCTGGTACAGAAGTTCCGCCAGATGGAGTCTGACATTGCTGTTTGGGAAAACAATATCGGTTTCTTTGCAAAATCAAAGAATGCAGACAGTTTATTGATTGACATCGAAAAGAAAATTGTTAATGCAAAAGAGGAGCTGGCTCAGCTTGAAGAGAAGATAAAATTAATAGATAAACAAAACGAGCAGATTTAATGAAGAAAAATTCCATTCTTGGTTTTGCACTGATAGCAGGAATCCTGATTATCTTCAGTTGGTATAATTCAAAAGTCATCAACGAACAACAAAAGAATATTCCCGTAGCTGATTCAATCGAATCAGCAAAGAATCCTGCTGCACCGGCAAATAGTGTTTCGGATTCTCTTTCAGATGCAAATAAAGTTGCTTCTTTAACAGATTCCCTCAAACAGAAAGACTCATCATTCTCAATTTACAAGGACTCTTTGCTTATAAAGGCAAGTGACCAGCCAGAGGAGTTTACAACACTGGAAAATGAAAAAGTTAAGATAGACTTTACCAACTTAGGTGCCCAGGCATACAAAGTACAGATAAAGAATTACTTTACATTTGATAGTCTGGATCTTAACCTGATTAGGGAAAAAACCAGTAAGTTTTCGCTGATATTTTTTACCAACCAGCAGATTTCTACTTCAAATTTTGCATTCGAAAAGGCAGAATTAACCGATAGTTCACTGACATACAGACTATTTTTAGATTCAACCTCATTTGTAGAATATAAATATATACTTCCTGCAAACAGTAACCTGTTGAAATTCAACGTAAGAATGGTAGGAATGGGAAAACATATCCCAAGAAACATAACTACTTTGGATATTAACTGGAATCTGGATTTGCCAAGACTTGAAAAAGGTTATGACAATGAAAAAAACTATTCTACAATTGTTTATAAGTTCCCTAATTCAAACGGAGTAGAGGATCTGGGTTTAAGAAAAGATGATGCAGAAAAGGATATCAGAACCAAGGTTTCCTGGTTTGCATTTCAACAACAGTTCTTCTCTGCCATTCTTGTTGCAAAGGATAACTTTAATGTAGGTCTGCTAAACTACAGATTCTATCCCTTAGGTGATTCCGACGGGAACCTTATGCATTGTGAGGCAAAGATGCAGGTTTCATATAACGAAGCAGAAGAGGTTAACATACCTTTTGAATATTATTATGGTCCTAACCATTACAAGACATTAAAGTCTTACGACCAAGGTTTTGAGAAAATCGTACCACTTGGTGGCTGGCTTATTGGATGGATCAACAGATACATAATTATCCTCATGTTTGACTTCCTTGGTAAATTCATGACAAATTATGGTCTTATCATTCTGATTCTTACATTACTTATCAAGATAGTCATCTCTCCCTTAACTCTCAAATCATATATGTCCTCGGCTAAAATGAGGGTGCTCAAACCGGAGATTGACAAGATTGCAGAGAAGTTTCCAAAACAGGAGGATGCTATGAAGAAACAGCAGGAGACTATGGCTCTCTATAGTAAAGCCGGGGTAAGTATGTTTGGAGGGTGTCTTCCTATGCTGCTTCAGTTTCCTATTCTCTTTGCAATGTTCAAATTCTTCCCGGCATCATTCGAGTTGAGACAGCAGGGATTTTTATGGGCTACTGACCTGAGTGCTTTTGACTCTGTTCTTGATCTTCCATTCACCATTCCTTTGTACGGTGACCATGTGAGTTTGTTTGCTTTATTGATGGCAATTTCTATGTACTTCTATTCAAGGATGAACATAGACCAGATGACTACTGGTGGTCCTCAGATGGCGGGAATGAAATATATGTCGCTCTATTTTATGCCTATTTTCCTTCTTGTACTCTGTAACAACTTCTCAAGCGGTCTTAGTTACTACTATATGTTGTCCAACCTTATAACTATGGCTCAGACCTGGGTAATAAGAAAGTACTTTGTGGATGAAGATAAGTTGTACGCGAAGTTAAAGGAGAAAGCTGCTTCTAATACCCCTAAAAAGAAATCTAAGTTCCAGGAGAGACTCGATGCTGCATATAAAGCGCAACAACAGCAGGTTAAAAAGAAAAAATGACAATAGTCGAAGCAATATCTGAAATTCAAAAAGAACTGCCGCCAACCGTAAAATTGGTGGCAGTTTCCAAATTCAAGTCAAATGAAGCCATTCTTGAGGCCTATGCAGCTGGGTTAAGAGATTTTGCAGAGAACAGACCTCAGGAGCTAAAAAATAAAATGTCAGATCTTCCAGGTGATATCAACTGGCATTTCATAGGTCATCTTCAGACAAATAAGATAAAGATGATCATAGATAAAGTTTTTATGGTTCAATCGATAGACAATCTGCGCCTTGCAATGGAAGTAAATAAGGAGGCAGAAGTCAGGCATATTGTAAAGGATTGTCTGATACAGATTCATATAGCAAGAGAGGAGACCAAACAAGGTTTTTCCGAAACGGAGTTGCTGGAATCAATAATTGAGCTTAAAGCACTCTCAGGTATCAGGATTTGTGGTTTAATGGGGATGGCCTCTTTTATTGATGATTCCCTAAAGGTAAAATCCGAATTTTCTACACTCAGAACACTATTTTTAAAGCTTAAAGATCTTTATTTTAAAGATTGTGATTACTTTAGGGAAATTTCAATGGGAATGTCGGGTGATTATAACCTGGCAATTGAGGAGGGGAGCACTATAGTAAGAATTGGGACCAAAATTTTCGGTAACAGATAAATCACCAGTTGATAGCCTCTTTATTTGAATTCCTTAATATTTCATTGGTTTGGGAAAAATGTCTGCACCCGAAAAAAGCACCCCCGGCAAGTGGTGAAGGATGTGCCGCTTCAAGAATGTAGTGTCTGGAACTATCAATCAGCTCTCTTTTACCTTTCGCAAAATTACCCCACAGCAGAAACACCACTCCATCATTTTTGGCCGATATAGTTTTAATGACAGAATCAGTGAATTCTATCCACCCTATCTTACTGTGGGATGCTGCCTCTCCCGCTCTTACAGTAAGTACAGAATTCAACAGGAAAACGCCCTGTGAGGCCCATCTGTCCAGACATCCGTTATCCGGAGGCATAAGTCCAAGATCAGTATGTAGTTCCTTGAAAATATTTGACAATGAAGGTGGAAACTTAATACCCGGGGGAACAGAAAAGGAGAGTCCATGTGCTTGTCCGGGGCCATGATAAGGATCCTGACCAAGTATGACAACTTTGACTTTATGCAGAGGAGTGGAATTAAAGGCGTTAAATATCAGAGGTCCTGCTGGATATACAGTTTTACCTGAAGAAATATCTGTGCGTATAAACTCTGTCAGCCTGATAAAATAATCCTTCTGAAACTCATCTTTAAGCACCTCCTTCCAGGAGTTTTCTATTTTAACTTCCATCAGTCATAATTGGGCTAGAAGATAAAGGAGAGAACCTCAGAAATATTCTTGACATATTTGAAATTCAACCCTTTTACATATATCTCCTTGATTTCTTTTATATCTTTTTTGTTATCTTCAGACAAGATTATGGTAGTTATACCAGCTCTCTTGGCTGCAAGAATCTTCTCTTTTATACCTCCGACAGGCAAAACACGCCCTCTAAGTGTAATCTCACCGGTCATTGCAATCCCGCTTTTTACGTTTTTTTTGAGGAACGCAGATGCCATCGAACTTACCATTGTTATACCGGCAGATGGTCCATCTTTAGGGATTGCCCCCTCTGGAACGTGTACGTGAATGTCCTTGTCAGAAAACTCCTTATAATTCATTGAAAGAAAATGAGGATTGGCTTTAAGATACTGATATGCAATTATTGCTGATTCCTTCATGACGTCACCCAGGTTACCTGTAGTTGTCAATATCCCTTTGCCTTTACTCAGACTGCACTCAATAAAGAGAATATCTCCGCCATTTTCTGTCCAGGCTAAGCCTGTAACCACACCGGGAGCCTCATTCCCTTTCTGCATATCGTGCTGATTTGTAGGCATACCTAACATCTCTCTAATCTGCTGGGCACCGAGCGATTTCTCAATCTGTTCATCAAGCGCAATTTTCTTTGCTGTAAGTCTTGCAACTCTTGCTAACTGCTTATCCAGACCCCTAACACCTGACTCACGTGTATATTCATCTATGATAGTATCAATTCCTTCTTTTGTAATTTTTAGTTGAGATTTTTTAAGTCCATGAATATCAATTTGTTTAGGAATAAGATAATCCTTTGCTATTGAGCGTTTCTCTTCTGCAAGATAACCACTTACGTTAATCATCTCCATCCTGTCCCTGAGGGCCGGATGAATGGTACTTATGTTATTTGCTGTTGTAATAAAAAGTACTCTTGAAAGATCATAGTCTATATCAAGATAATTGTCATGAAAGGCTGTATTCTGTTCAGGGTCGAGCACCTCCAGTAATGCAGACGCAGGATCTCCTCTGAAATCGTTGCTTACTTTGTCTATCTCATCCAGAACAATCAATGGGTTGGATGTACCTGCCTTCTTTATGGAGTTTATTATCCTTCCCGGCATTGCACCAATATAGGTTCTTCTGTGTCCTCTTATCTCCGATTCGTCGTGTAGTCCCCCAAGAGATATCCTGCCGTAGTTTCTTCCAAGAGCCTTGGCAATGGACTTTCCAAGAGAGGTTTTACCAACACCAGGAGGCCCATAAAGGCATAGGATAGGTGATTTCATATCTCCTTTAAGCTTAAGAACTGCAAGGTGTTCAATTATTCTGTCTTTTACCGTTTCAAGGCCAAAATGATCTGAGTCCAGTACCTTTTGTGCGTGTTTAAGGTCAAGATTGTCTTTGCTTGTCTCGTTCCATGGCAGGTCAATAAGAAACTTCACATAAGATAGCTGAATATTGTAATCAGGCGAATTAGGATTCGATCTTTCCAGTTTTTGCAGTTCAACTTCAAAAGTATCGGCAACACTTTTTGACCATAACTTGTTTTTTGCAAGTTGTCTCAGATCACTGAACTCCTGAATATTTCCATTTATGCCCAGCTCCTCTTGTATGGTTTTGAGCTGATTGCTAAGGTAATACTCTCTCTGCTGCTGATCGATTTCTGTCCTTACCTTTTGCTGAATGTCGTCCTTAATCTTTAGAAGGTCAATTTGTTTGTTAAGTAATTCCAATAACTTTAGGGCTCTCTGTTTGAGCCTGCCTTCCCTTAGCAGTATTATCTTGTCCAAAGGATTATCCAGCTCAATGCTGGAGGCAATGAAGTTAACCAGGAATGCATGACCCTCAATGTTCTTAATTGCAAAAACAGCCTCTTGCGGAAGATGAGGAGACATTTTTATTATATAAAGTGCCGCATCCTTAATTGAACCAGTTATTGCATCAAGTTCTTTAATGTTTTTCTTGCTTACTTCATCTTCCAGGTATTTAACCGAGGCAATGAAATATGGTTCAGTATTAAGAATATCAAGTACCTTGAACCTCTTTATCCCTTGAAGGATTATTGTTATGCCACCATCTGGCATTTCTACTATTTTAATTATTTTTGCTAATGTACCTATGTCATAAAGATCTCCTGGCTGAGGATCTTCCTGTTTGGCAACTTTCTGAGATACAGCTCCAATAATCTTCATTTTGCTGTATGCCTCTCTTACTAGCTTTATTGATTTCTCCCTGCCTACAGTTATTGGAATGATTGTTTCAGGAAACAGGACAGCGTTACGTAGTGCAATAATTGGCAAAGTGTCGGGTAAGTCGGAATCCCTTAATTCTTGTCCATTGTCAATATTCATGACAGGGATAATATTTACCTCTTCAGAGACCGAGTGTTGCAGATATATATCAGAAAATTTCATCATCGTTTTAATATGTCATTTTGTCAGACATTGATACACTCGCAGGAAGTATATATAATGTCGGTTATAGGTGTCCAATCTCTGTGCCAAACTAGAACAATAAACTCTTTATGGAGAAAAAGAGACCATGTTCCTTTAATTGATTGAAAGAATAATCGATTGAAAGATTAATATTGTAGTAGGTGATAATATCAAGTCCTAATCCCCCGCTGCAAAGAAATTTGTTACTCAGGAAATTACTGAAATTAGGATAAGAGTGGTGCGAATAGCCCATGTCAAAGAAAGCCTTCCCATAGATTGTAAAGTGAATCTTCTTAAACTTAGGTAAAAATGACAGGAAGTTCAAAACCGTGACTTTTGTTGGCAAAATATTATATTTGATAGTAGGATTTAGAGTCACAAATTGCTGTCCATCATTTACATAAAATTCATACCCCCTTAAAGTTGCATCCTCGTATCCAATGGCTCGGTCAAAGATATATGCCTGTAAGTTTTTCATGGAAATTCCGGATGACAGATTTGCACATACATTCCATCTTTCTGAAATAGGAAGGTAATACTGAAGATTGGTTCTAAACTGACCATATCTTACAGAAAAGTCGTTATTGACATATCCTCTTAATTCTCCTTTAATAAGATAGCCCTCTAGAGGATATTGGTAGTTGTCTCTTTGATCAGAAATGAAGATGTAATTCAATGATAAGCTATTACGGGCTGTATCGCTGTTACCCCAGTACTTTGGATTAAGCACAAGAATTGTATCAGAGATACTAGTGTTCTCATATTTAATCATAACCGTATGACTGACTCTAATTTCAGGACGGTATGTGTAATTGATGCCTGCCGAAATCTTTTTAACAGCAAATTCCATGACCGATCTGTTATATACAGGGGAATTGAAGAGAGATATGAAATTTTCTGTTTTTGAAAACTGTCCAAACAACACAAAACCTAAAACGTGCATTCCACTTTGTCCCAGAGAAATATTTTCATAACCAATACGGAATCCTTTATGGTATCCAAACTTATAACTGCCGCTTACCGTATGGTTCAATCCCCACAGGTTGTAAATCCTGAATCCTGCGTCCAATGTTATTCTGTTGCCGTCGGATGTTCTTATCCAGTTGCTTAAATTACGGTCTTCAAATTTAATGTCGATTAATGGCCAAACGTACCATCTCTCTTCTACATTTATTATAATGTCCAGATTTGAATTATTCTCTGAATTGCTGTTTTTTGTAACGTATACAAAATTAAAAAGCGAGAGATTTAGCAAGTTGTTTTTAGCCATCTTCAGTAACCCTTCCAATTTGTCAGCAAGAATTGTGTCTCCTTGCTTAAAAGGAAGCTCTCTAATTAGGACCTTGCTTTTTGTGATTGAGTTACCCTTAATGTAAATATTTGAAATACAATAATTTTGCTGAGAATATAAGAAAACAGGAGCAAACAGGAAAATAAAAAAAAATAGTTTCAATTTTGTTGTATTTTACACCTTCAAATATAGGTATAAAACCGCATAAATTGGTGAGAACTAAAAGAATTTATAAAAGTTTTGGCATAATGTTTTGAAATATCGATAAATTAATAGTAATTTTGCTCGACAAAAATTGACTAACCCTTTAATTTATTTAATTATCATGACAAAAGCGGATATCGTAAATGAGGTTGCAAAGGCAACTGGCATGGAAAAAATTGCTGTTCAGAATGTTGTAGAAAGCTTCATGGATAGCGTAAAGGATTCTCTATCAAAAGATAAGAACGTTTATCTTCGTGGTTTCGGCAGCTTCATCGTAAAAAAACGCGCGAAAAAAACTGCAAGGAATATTTCAAAAAACACTACTTTGGTTATTCCAGAACACTTTATTCCATCGTTCAAACCTGCAAAAGTGTTTATGAACAAAGTAAAAAACAACGTAAAGTAATAGTACTTTACTAAAAATAAATTTATTATGCCTAGCGGAAAGAAAAGGAAGAGACATAAAATGGCTACTCACAAGCGTAAAAAACGCTTGCGTAAGAACAGACATAAAAAGAAAAAATAGTTGCTATTTAAGTCTTCAGTGTGTGATAATCTAAAGCAAGTCATTAGATTTGCTTTAGATTGTTTTTATTTAATAACGTAGATGGAGAAAGATTTAATAATTGATGTTAGTTCCACGGAAGTTTCTATAGCTCTGCTGGATAATCACAGGTTGATTGAGCTGAATAAAGAGCAGAATAATGGCAATTTTTCGGTAGGTGATGTTTATATAGGAAGAGTAAAGCGCATTATGCCAGCTCTTAATGCAGCCTTTGTAGATATTGGAGATGAAAAAGACGCATTTATCCATTATCTGGACCTTGGATTATCATTCAAGGCCCTTGATTTTTTTATCAGGCATATTGGCCAGAGCAAGCAATATAGTGCTCTGTTTTCCAGTGTTAAACTTGGAGATATTCTTGAGAAGGAGGGCAAGATTGCAGATGTTTTAAAACCGGGTCAGCATATAATGGCTCAGATAGTAAAGGAACCAATATCTACGAAGGGTTCCAGACTGACGTCTGAGATTTCCATTGCCGGAAGGAACATGGTACTCATACCATTTGCAGATAAGGTAAATATATCGCAGAAAATTACCTCCAGAGAAGAGAAAAAAAGATTAGAGAGGCTGGTATACAGTATATTGCCTCCAAATTATGGTGTCATAATAAGAACTGTGGCAGAAGGCAAGAGAGCAGCCGTACTTGACGGAGAGCTAAAATCTCTGATAAAAAAATGGGAAGACTCTTGGCCAAAAATGGCTAAATCAAACGCGCCACAACTTCTATTTACAGAAAACAGCAGAACAACTACTATTTTAAGAGATCTGCTAAACGACTCTTTTTCCAATATTCATATAAATGACGAAACAATTTACAATGAAGTTATTGATTATATTTCAATAATTGCCCCCGGACAGGAAAAGATAGTAAAACTATACAAGAGTGGCGAACCAATTTTTGACCATTTCGACGTCAATAAGCAGATAAGAGGAGCTTTCGGTAAGGTTGTCCCAATTAAACAGGGTGCCTATCTTGTCATTGAACATACTGAAGCGCTTCATGTAATTGATGTTAACAGTGGTATAAGAGCAAAATCAGGAGCAGATCAGGAGCAGAACGCATTTGATGTTAATATGAGCTCTGCCGATGAAATCGCAAGACAACTCAGATTAAGGGATATGGGAGGCATTATAGTTGTCGATTTTATAGACATGGATTCTAACGAGAACAAAATAAAGCTGTTCAGGCATATGATGGACCTCATGCAATCTGACAGGGCTAAGCATAACATACTTCCTATAACCAAATTCGGTTTGATGCAAATTACCCGTCAAAGGGTCAGACCCGCTACAGAGATCAATACTAGTGAGAATTGTCCTTCATGTAGTGGAACCGGTAAGATTTCGTCAAGTTTGTTGATTGACGAAACAATTGAGAGACAACTTGCTTATTATGTAAAAGAAAAGGGAGTAAAATCTATTGTAATTACTGTAAATCCTATCCTTGCTTCCTATCTTACAAAAGGTTTTGCCAGTATTAAATTTAAATGGGCACTTAAGTATAAATGCTCAATAAAGGTCCAGACAGCAACTGACAATGCATTGCTGGAGGTTAAATGGTTCAACTCAAGTGGAGAAAAACTGGAGGATTAGTTCACTTTTGTGCAAACTAATATCTTCTTTAATCCATTCTTAACTATA
This sequence comes from Bacteroidetes bacterium GWF2_40_14, assembly GCA_001769195.1. Lineage (GTDB taxonomy): Bacteria > Bacteroidota > Bacteroidia > Bacteroidales > UBA932 > Bact-08. The sequence goes on from MEOK01000020.1 coordinate 120,451, forward strand.
CATCCAAAAATATAAATATCCCCGCCATCGTGTATCCTTAGAATTTTCTTTAACTCCTCGGGACTTAATGGAAAGTTACGCGTAGATATGTTTGCTTTTGGAAATTTGTTCCTTAGAAGCTTTATTGTCTCTTTATTAAAATCAAACACATTGTTAATCTCAAAACATCTGCCGGGAAAACTTTCCAGCTTTTTTTCTGATGTATAAAGGTGTGTGTTCTTATGTATTTTTTTTAAACCGAAGGCGTTGCCTAATATCTTGAAAGCGCCTGCTTTAAGAATGCTTGAATTTGGTTCGTACAGGAAAATGGGTAGCTCTCCATCTGCAAATTCTGATAAGCATTCACCTTCGTCTCCAAAATTGAAATCAAAATATTCAATTTGACCATTATTGCAGAAATTTACGGTTAGTACTTTAATATCATCTATTTCTGAGATTGCAATATGGGTATTTTTTTTAAGATAAAATAGCAACTCTTTACATTCGTTATTAACAGAAAGAATGTGAATTTCAGAAATTTCCGGAATTTGTCTGATGGTTGCCGATATATCAACCATTGGGGAGACTTTTACAAGAATATTGCAGGACAATGAAAAAAGTGCATCTTTCAGTTCAAGAAGATTCGGTTGACATTCGGTTAAGGCAAAGACTCGGTTTTTGTTGTTGTCTCTTCTTGCAGGATCAAGGTAAATAAGATCTGCCTTGGGTATATCCAATGAATTTATATTATCAGCAGTGATTTCACAATTCGAAACTGTTATGTTGTCTACCCCCGTATATTTGAAATTGTGCTCAGCCGACTCGCAAAGCTCCTTATTCATCTCAAAATAATATAGATGAGTTGCATTTTTGGACATAAAGAATGAATCTACCCCAACTCCTCCGGTCAAATCAAGTACTACACCTTTTTTGACAAACCTTTGCTTGTAATCGGCAGTGAGTTCAGAACTACATTGTTCAGTTGACAACATGTCGCTGAAAATAAGCCCATCTGTATGTTGCCATGAGGGTACCTTTTTGTTAATCTTCTTTCTGGCAGATATAATTCTGGCTGCAAGCCTGACATCAATTCCAGGATACTTGTCGGAAGAGAGAAGTAACCTCTGAAGATTGTCCTGTCTATGTGTGCTGACAAACTCAGTAAAAGTCTTGCTATACATCACTTTTGTGTTATGGGGAAGAGTGTTTCTGCCGGAACTCTTATTAATTCCTTGAATCGGTAAATTGTATATCTTACAACAGGATTGTTCATTCGCCTGATATAAATTATTTTTGCAACTTCAACACTACTGAAGTAAATGTTTCCAAGTTGTGTCCCGGATATCAAATCACGGGAGGACTCAATATAATACGCACTTTCTCCAATTTTGAATCCACCTTGCTCAATTGTTGTAAAAGCATATTTTCTGGTTTCATTTAGATTCCCTATTGTTTTTACAGCTATTTTGTTGGGTCTTGCCAAATAGTATTCATAATGTGCAGCAGCGAGATAATTGTTAGAAATAATATAGGAGTGATTTGAAATATTGCCAAGAGCAACATCCATAAATCTTAGCTTATTGAACTCTTTGGCCAGTTTTCTCCATCCGTATCGGTCTATTGAGATATCATCTGCCCCTATTTTAACTTCAGGGGGTTTTTTTACCTCAAAGTTGAATACACCACTATAAATCTGTGTTATCATAATCATTACAATTACAACAATTGAATAGAAACTGTTTTTTAAAACCTCGGGGAACCGGACTCTTGTTGAACTGTATTTTGTTTCCAGATATGCTGCAGAAAACAGAATAAGAGAGAAAAAACCAATCGGTATTATACCGGTTAAAATGAAAGGCAATGAGAATGCAATGAGTAGTTTGTACTGGTTTTCCTTTAGATACTTTATTTTTTTAAAGGAAAATAAAGCAATAAATGCCAGGACAATATTAACCGGGTTATTATAGATAATCTGATGTATTATTTGGTTAATGATAACGACAAAACCGGCATTTTCTGAAAGAGTGAAAATTTTGGAATAAAGAAACTTGAACCCGATTAAGTCATATTTTACGTTCCACATAACAACAGGTGAGAAGACAAGAAAACTGATAAAAACAGAGAGCCAGAACTGTGGTTTTTTTAAAAATTTTCTATCAAAGAGCGAGATGTATGCTATAGCTCCTACCCATAATAAAACTGATGATATGTTGGAAAGCATAGCCAAACCAACAAAAACTCCTGCCATTATAAGCGAGATTGAACTCAATAATCTTGATTCCGGACAATCTTCGTGTTTAGTAATAAATCCTTCATGGAGAAAATAGATAGAAAGCAGGATAAACAGTACCTGAGGAGTATCCGGACTTAAAAGTGTTCCGGTTAAAATGCTGCAATATATAGAAGTAGTATATAAAATGGCTGCATATAAACCAGTTAGCTCATTTTTAATTCTCCTCCCCAGTACAAATATCACCCAGGTATTTATAGATCCCAGAAAAACTGAGACAAGACGGATAAGGAACTCACTATTAAGAAAAAGGTTATTTGTGAACAACTGTATCATCCACCCTATCATAGGGGGTTGGTCCAGATGGCTTAATTTGGGATGAAGGGCGAAGGTCCAGTAATATGCCTCCTCGCCACCCAGTTCAAGTGTATATGCAATAATAAACCTTATGATAGTTGAGAATGCTATCAGGTATAAAAGATAAATTTTATTATTAGACATTTTCATGCTAAAAGTGATGAGATTTTATCAGTTGATTACTAATTTTGTTAAATCGCCACAAAAATAAAAGAGCTGCAAATACAAGACCCAGAAGCAGGCCAATCCATACTCCCACGGCTCCCAGACTAAATACGGTACCACATATATATCCAAGAGGAAGACAAATGAAATAGTAGGATATGACTGAAAGCAAGAGCGGTATCTTTACGTCAGAAAGTGCCCTCAGACAAGCCAGACAAGATAGTTGGATAGCATCAAATATTTGAAAAAGAGCAGAAATAATTAAAAGCCTGGCTGCAAGTGACCTTACTGCCGGATCACTTGTAAATATATGAGGTATCTCATTATTGAACACAATATATGCGATGCCGCTAATCGACATCAAGGCAACGCTAAGGTGTATGGCTGCAAAACCTGCTATCCGCATAGATTTGAAATCGCCATACCCGTATTGATGCGAGACCCTGATAGTTGCAGCAGCGCCAACCCCTAGGGCAAGCATGAAAGAGAAGCTGCTCATGCTCATTGCAACCTGATGTGATGCAAGAGCAATCTCACCATTCCATCCAATCATTATTGCGCTAAGACTAAATGCAGTAATCTCTACCAGATTCTGAAATGACAATGGGATTGATGTGTTAAGCACCTCTCTTACAAGTTTCCAGTTAATAAAGGGCCGGGTAAAATATTTAAGATATCTCTTGTAACTGTCAATTTTGCAGAAGATTACAAGAAAAGAAGCAAGCATGACGAAACGGCTGATTGTAGTGGCCAGAGCTGCTCCCTTTACACTCATAGGTTCGATTCCAAAATGGCCGTAAATCAATACCCAGTTAAGGAATATGTTCAGGAGATTTGCAAATATGGTAATAAACATTGCATATTTGGTAATTCCTATCCCTTCTGAGAATTGCCTCATTCCAAAAAATATCAGGGCCGGAAACATTGAGAACAGTATAGTGAAATAGTACTCTTTACCGAAGGATACAACCATGTCGGTCTGTCCCATGGAGCTCATAAAAAAGCTTAAGCCGAACATTGTCATTGTGAGAAGTATGGATGCGGCAAAAACCATAATCAATGAGTTTTGGAGTAACTGTCCGACTCTATTGTGGTCGCCTTTCCCAAAACTCTGGCCAATATGTGGCGTAATTCCCTGAGTGAATCCAATCCCAAAGACAAGGCCAAGTACTATTATTGAATTCGCAAATGAGACACCGGCCAGTTCTGCTGTTCCAAGATGACCGACCATAATATTGTCCGCAAGCTGCACTGTTATCTGTCCAGCATGGGTTAGCATTACAGGAACAGCAACCTTAAGATTTCTTTTGTAGAATGGTATATACTCTCTGAAATTCATGGTACAAATATACTCTTCTTTGTCTGATATTTGAAAATCGTCTATTATTCATTAAATTTGTATATACGAGCATAATAATTATTATAAGTCTATGAATTATTTAAAAATAGCGCAATCCTGGCTAGATAAAAGCTACGATATTGAGACAAGAGAACAGGTTAAAAAGATGATTAATAACGATCTTAAGGAACTGGAAGATTCATTTTACAGAAACCTTGAGTTCGGTACCGGTGGGTTGAGAGGAGTAATGGGAGTAGGGACCAATAGAATGAACAGGTATACTGTTGGTATGGCAACTCAGGGTCTTGTAAACTACATGAAGCATTCCTTTAAGGGGAAAAGACATTTGTCTGTTGCAATAGCATTTGACAACAGGAACAATAGCAGGTATTTTGCCCGGATAACTGCAGATGTGTTTGCTGCAAACGGATTTGTGGTTTATCTTTTTGATGAACTCAGACCTACACCCGAACTTAGCTTTGCTATAAGACATCTTGATTGTGCAGGGGGAGTTATGATAACAGCATCGCATAACCCAAAGGAATACAACGGGTACAAGGCATATTGGAGTGACGGAGCTCAGATAACTGCACCACATGATGTCAATATAATTGACGAAGTTCTTAAAATTGAGAAAATTTCTCAAGTCAAATTTAGCGGAGGAGAACAAAATATAAAGCACATTGGGAAAGATATGGATGAATTATATCTCAATGCTATACTCTCACTAACTCTTTCGCCCGACATTGTCAAAGATCATAATTCATTTAAGATTGTGTACACTCCTCTACACGGTACAGGTGTGAAAATTGTTCCCGAGGCACTCAAGAGGCTTGGATTCAATAATGTAATAAATATTCCGGAACAGGATGTAACAGATGGTGATTTTCCTACAATCAGTTCTCCAAATCCCGAGGAACCATCTGCTTTGAAGATGGCAATGGAAAAAGCTGCAGAAGTACAGGCCGATCTTGTTATGGCAACTGATCCGGATGCTGACAGACTTGGAATTGCCGTAAGGGATAATGAGGGAAGACTTATACTTTTAAACGGAAACCAAACTGCGGCAATATTGACATATTACCTATTAGCTAGATGGAAGGAGACTGGAAGGCTGAAAGATGGACCCAATAATAAAAAGTACTATATGGTTAAGACAATTGTCACTTCTGACCTGCTAAAAAGTATAGCTGACAAATTCCAGGTAGATATGTATAATGTTCTGACAGGTTTCAAGTATATTGCTGAGGTGGTTAAGGAGAATGAGGGAAAAAGGGAATTTATCGGAGGAGGGGAGGAGAGTTACGGCTTTAATGCAGGAGAATTTGTCAGAGACAAAGATGCTGTAATCTCGTGCTGTCTTGTAGCCGAGGCTGCTGCATGGGCAGCAAGCAAGGGGAAGACTCTCTATGAAATGCTTCTTGATATTTATATTGAATTCGGTTTTTACAAGGAACGTCTTATATCTGTAACAAAGAAAGGAAAGGATGGTCTGGAGCAGATACAGAATATGATGAGGTCATTCAGGGAGATGCCACTTCAGACTCTGGCAGGTTCACCTGTCGTTCTTGTTCATGATTATAAGCTTTCTGAAACCTTTGATATGATAAGTGACCTCAGATACAAGATTAACCTTCCGAAATCCAATGTTCTGCAATATATTAGCAGGGATAACAGCGTGGTATCTGTAAGACCTTCAGGTACGGAACCAAAAATTAAGTTTTACTTTGGTGTAAGAGGAACATTGAATAACAGGGATGAGTTTGTCCAAACCGATGAAGCACTAAACAAGCATCTAGACAAATTAACCGAACAGATGATGCAATTATAACAAATGCTTTTGGATCATCTTAAGCAGATCATCTTTTTTTATGGGTTTTGGCAGATAGTCGTTACAACCTGCCTCTAATGCCTTCTCTCTGTCCCCTGCAAAAGCATATGCTGTCTGAGCAATCACGATAACTCCTGGATCGACTTGTTTAATATGTTTTGTTGCCTGGAAACCATCCATTTCCGGCATTCTGATATCCATTAGGATTATTCTGATGTCCCTGTTTGCTTCGAACATATCTACTGCCTCTCTGCCGTTTTTTGCGAAAAGAAGATTATAGTTAGTCTGCTTCAATATTGTGTTAAGATAGAATGCATTGGTCTCTTCATCTTCTGCAATCAGAATTTTTACAGGTTCAGTTGATTTGTCTGATGACAAATACTGATCTTCAGTTTTATAATTCATACACTCATTTTCAGTTAATACTTCCAATCTATCCAAAGGAATTACAAATGTAAATTTTGAACCGACACCTGGTTCTGAGTCAACATGAATAACCCCACCTAATAAATTGATATATGCCTTTACAATTGAGAGACCAAGTCCTGCTCCCTCGTGACTTCTCATTGATTCGGATTCTGCCTGGATAAATCGTTCAAATATCTTGTTTATCTTCTCTTTTGGAATTCCTATGCCATTATCTTCTACAAAAAACTCAACATACTTCTCTTTTTTTACTGCGCCTACAGTAATATTTCCCTTAATTGAGTATTTGACAGCGTTTTTTATGAGGTTTGTGAGTATGGCATATAACTTTTCCAGATCGGATATTATTGTTAGACTCTCTGCTGACTGGTCAAGATTAAGGATGATTTTCAACCCCTTTTTTTCTACTTCAGGTCTGAAAAAACATACTATATCCGATACTATCTGCTGAACCGAAACAATTGAATTTTTAACCGACACAACCCCTGCTTCAATTTTTGATATATCAATTATATCATTTATGGTATTAAGCATTCTTTGGCTGCTTTTCTCAATTATATTGAAGTAGATGCTCTGTTCCTCTCCTGTAATGTCCGGATCTTTTAAAAGTTCAATGAATCCAATTATACCATTCATGGGAGTACGTATCTCATGACTGATATTCTGCAAAAATGATGTTTTTAATCTGTCGCTCTCTTCTGCTTTATCGCGGGCAACTATCAGTTGTGTGATTAATTTTTTTCTGTCTGTTATATCTTCTTTAACAGCGACATAATGGCTTATATTTCCATTTTCTCCCAAAATTGGTGAAATGGATATATCCTCCCAGTGGAACTCTCCGTTCTTCTTTCTGTTCTTCAGTTCACCCCGCCACTCTTTTCCTGAAGTAATAGTACTCCACATGTTCCTGTAGAGTGAAACAGGAGTGTCTTCAGATTGGAATATTCTTGGGTTGGAGCCAATTACTTCATCAAATGAGTAACCGGTAATTGAAGAAAATTTTGGGTTAACATACTCTATATGGCCAGAAAGGTCTGTGATAATTACAGATGCAGGGCTTTCTGTTACAGCTTTTGTAAGTTTAAGGGCATTTTCCTCGGCATTTTTTTTGTCAAGGAATATTATGATTTCATTTGCAACTAGTTCAACTACCTCTATGTCGGCCTGACAAAAGGCATGCGGATTGTCATAATTTTGAATGACGATTGCCCCTGAAATACCTTCTTCACTGGTAAATGGAACACCCAGCCATATTTCTGCCATTGTGCCCACTTGTTGAATTTCTCCTGTCTTACAGAGGTTTAGAATCTCTTCCCTAGAAACAAACACAGGTTTGTTCTTGGTAATTGTATAACCAGTCAATGAGCCTTCTGCAGGCCAAACTTCAATATTGCTGTCTTTTTCGTCATTTCTGCCTCCAATTGTAAGCAAACCGCTCTTTTTGTCGTAGAATGCAACATATAGATTATTCAATGGAATGATGGAGTTGATTTCGTCAATCACTACTGAGCAAAAATCTTTGAAATTCTTGCAGCTGATAATTGAATATGCCAGATTTCTCTGCATTTGGAGCAACATTTCATTTTTGGTCATATTAGTAATGTCCTGCGCACTCAGCAAAACAGTTATCTCATTATCTTTTTCTTCTTTTAAAAGCCTGAACTTGTGGTCAATTAATTTGTATTCTCCTGATTTGGTGCGTACTCTTGCAGAAAACTTTACCGCGTTGTTCCTAATCAGTTGATTAAAATAAGTGTCTTTTACCAATGAAATTTCATCCGGATGGAAAAGGTCATAGCAGAGAGTTCCAAGAAGCTCATTCTGGTTATAACCAAGAATATCTGTATAAACTCTGTTATAATATAGAAATCTTCCGTCAAGTGACATCTGTCCGATTAGGTTAAAACTATTTTCGAGGATAGTCTTATACTTTAACTCCTTCTCTTCAGAAAGTATTTTTGCTATCTCAAGCGAGGTGTTACTCTCTTTTAAAGCTGTCGCAATTTCTTTAAGCTCTTTATTTTGTCTCTTTTGTTCCTCCTCAAAATTCTTCAAAGATGTAACATCCTGATACATAATGGCGATTTTTTTGATTTTTCCCTTAAACTTGATAGGAAACGATATACAGTTAAGATATTTTTCCTCACCTGAATACCCAAAATATTTTGGATCATAAAGGAAGTTTGAAAGAAATACACTTTCGCCGCTCTGAACTCGTTGCAATATTGTATTGCTACCCAGAGAGACTGATCTGGAATCGTTAAGGATATTGTATTTGCCAACAATTTTTTCTCTTGGAATCATGAACAGCGAATCGAAAGCTTTATTGACTTTTTCTGTTAATCCGTTGGTATTTAAAAATTGGATGCTTAGTGGAGACTGGTCAAAAAGGGCATTTGCATAAATTTCGCTCTCTTCTGCCTGTTCCTTGGCGGCGATAAGTTCCATCCTGTTGCGGTTTCTGTATATATACAGTCCTAAGGCTGACGCTGTATTCTGCAGGATACTTAACTCATTGTCATCCCATAAACCAGTCTCTATACAATCGTCCAACCCTATAAACCCCCAACATATCTCCTCAACAAATACAGGAATTGCAATAAGTGAAGCAATTCCCTGTTTTTCTAGAATGTTCCTCTCTTCCGGGGGGAAATCCCTTACATTTCCTTTGATTGTTTCGCCATTGTTTAATATGGAGTGCCATTTTGGAAGAATTTGTTTAAGTGCAATATTGTGATCATTTTGATCTGTCGAAAGAGAAATATTGTCTGCTTTTATTTTTTCAAATCTTTGATTTGCAGAGAAATTGTCGTTTGATATACCCTGGCGAATCTCACAAATATATGTCCTGTCGTGACCTGTTGCCTTACCTATTATGTCAAGCACCTCATTTACAGCATCATCAAAGTTCTGATTTGATATCAAGGTATGGCTTGCTTTGGCCGAAGCCTCAAGAAGTTCTCTTTTTCTGATATTTCTCTTATTCTGAACTTCCTCTTCTCTGGTTACTCTGTCTTCGTTTGCTATTAATACTCCTATGATATTCAGTAATATAAGATCTTCGTCAGTTGGTATGAAATCAACATTGTAAAATAAACAGAGAATTCCTGTAAGTACTCCTTCTGATCGGATTGCTTTTCCTATATATGTCTTTAAATTGTGATCATGTATAAAAGAATATGTGCCGGCATAGCAACTTTCTGCCAGGTTGTTAATTACAATAGTATCGTCATCTTCAAATTCTGGTTCCAGACAATATATTTCCGTCTCGATAAGCTGATTATCTATATATCTGTTGTATGATACGGAAAATGCACCCAGCGCCTGAGAACAGAGTGCTGTCAGTATTGAAATATTCGATTTATGGTCGGGGCCGAACTCTAGAAGAGATTTATTTATATGTTCAAGTGTGTTGAATTTTCTAGCAGAATTCCCCATAACTAGCTCTTAACACATTTGACCAGATAAATAAGAATATTTATTAAAAGATAAAGGCAAAAAACAATCAGAAGCGAAACCGACCAGGTTATATTGAATATTAGAGCGGTGACAAACAATACAAGAGCGGTTATAATAAGCAGATACCTCATCTCGTTTCCCTTCCATTTGAGAGATTTGAACTTCAATGAAAACATGGGAATGTTGCTGACTAGCAGATATGAAAGAACGAGTGATGCTACAGGAATAAAGTAATATGTATTTAATAAACCATCAAAGAAGGTGTTATATGTTGTAAAATGTAAGAACATACAGATTAACAATGCATTTGCTGGGGTGGGAACTCCTATGAAATTTACTGTTTGTCTGGTATCGATATTGAATTTTGCAAGCCTCAATGCAGAAGCTATTGTAATGACAATGGGTACAAATATCAGAATCTCAAGAAATAGTGTATCGCTGCCACCGGTTACCCTGGAGCCAAGAAGTTCATCCATCCTGTGATAAAGCAGAATTGTGGGAGCGAGCCCAAAGCTTACGAGGTCTGCAAGTGAGTCAAGCTCTTTGCCCATTGGGGAGTATGCTTTAAGCAGGCGAGCTGCAAAACCATCCAGAAAGTCACATACAGCTGCAATGAGAATGAGATATATTGCAAATACCTGATAACCCTCAAAAGCATATATTACGGCTACTGTTCCAAAAAGCAGGTTTAGTGATGTAATTGCGTTTGGTATATGTTTTTTAATCTCCATAATAATTATTCTAATGCCTATTGCCTAATGCCTAATGCCTATTGCCTATTGCCTATTGCCTAAAGCCTATATCCCCAATTTCTGACGGATATCTTTTGGTATAGAATTTTTGTGAACCATAACAGAGATACTCTTTGCTCTTACAAAGCTTTCGGACATATTGAGGTAACCTCCAAACTTATTTCGCTCTGTTCCCCATGAGTTTTTGGTAATATAATAAAGAGTGCCATTCTGGTCCTTTACCATTCCAGTAAGAAGCATCAGATGGTCGTCGGTGGTTGAAAATGATTCGTACTCTTTCTGACGGACCTCCTGTGTAACATTGACCTCCGGAAATGTCTTCTCAAACTTGTAGATTTCCTTTATAAACTCTCCAGTTGGATTTTCAATAACAGGATTTATTGCAACGCCATTTGCATGAGAAAAACCTTTCTCACTTACATCCCCATCCCAGGCAACGGTGTATCCGGTCATAAGGGCATTGTTTATGATGCCCATGAATTCATCCAGAGGAACGTTGTAAAAGCGAGCGAAATCCCAGTTGTCCGGAACCTCAATAACAGATGCTTTATAGAAAGGAATATGACTTAAACTGGTAATTTCTACATAATCAGACATATTAAGCCCTAAGAACTGTGCAAAACTCTTTGGAGTGTACGCTTTACCTTTGTAGCTGAAAGTTTTTGGAAGCGGACCCAAATATGTGTCCATTAGACTTTTAACCAGTTTGTAATATTCCGGGCTTCTCTGCTTCATCTCTACGGCAACACCGGATATAGCATTTACAAACTTATTAAGTTCTTTGTGGTTGTTGAGTTTTGAATCATATTCTATTCCATTGTATGCTTCCTGAGGAACAATACCATGCTCTTCAATAATATTCGTAAACATGTGAGCAAGACTTCCCTGCCCAAGATTTCCCTTTCCGTTTCTTAGGTAATTGTCATTCATCCTGTTGATGTAATTGATATTTACAGCAAACATCTCTGAAAGGTCAACCTCTCCTTTTCCTGTTCTTAAAAGTTCTGACTCAAGAAAAGCGGCAGTCGCATAACTCCAGCAGGTTCCGCTGCTTGCCTGATTCTTTACAGGAGTAGCCTGATTTCGTACAACGTCTGTAAATATATATCCCTGTCCCAGTAAGCAGGATTGAGAAATGATGAACAGGAAAAAGAACGCAAATGAAAATAAACTCTTTTTCATAATAACTATTTATTTAATACCAAGTTTCGATTTAATATTTTTTGGTACCGAGTTCCTGTTGATAACAATATTCATTGTTTTGTATTTGACATATGTATCAGAGACATACCAGACACCTTTGTAGTCACCTGAAATTCCCCAAGAATTCTTTACCTTATAGTATTTATTACCGTTCTGGTCCTTGGCAATGCCAAATATCTGCATGCCATGATCATCTGTTGTCTGTCCGTTGTCAAAAGCAATTTGTCTCTCATCCTGGCTTATGTTCCTTTCAGGGGCAACCTCATTCATACCGTAGATTTTAGTGTCAATCTCAAGTTTTGAAAGACCTAACCACTTTGCCTGATCTGAACCGGACATGTTTTTAACTTCAGATTCCGGCACAACAGCAATTCCTTTTCTGGTAAAACCTTTCTCGCTTACATCGGCACCCCATAAAACAGTGTATCCATGTTCAATGGCATAATCAATTGTCTGCATCATCTCATCTGCCGGCAGGTTGAAGGAGGTATCCCAGCGCCAATTGTCAGGAATCTCAATAGCAAACTGAGAATAAAAAGGATGGTGTGTATATGATGTAACAGATATATAATCATCGGGATCAATTCCAAGTTCCTGTGCATAGCTTTTTGGAGTGTACTCTTTTCCATTATAGGTAAACTTCTGCGGAGCTTCTCCAAGATAAGCATTCAGTATTCCTTTGAACCCATTTTTCCATGCAGTAGAGTATTTTCCGTTAGGATTTTTCTCGATCGCCTGAATATATCCAGCTGTTGCAGCATCGAGTTCGTTGTGAGTGTGCATCTCCTCACCATAATTCAACCCAGGCATTAAAGATTCAGGAACAATACCGTAGTTACGTATTACGGTTAGTGCATCTCCGAAGGAGCTGCCAGGGGAAAAATTGATGTTACCGTTTGTGCGTACATATTTATCAGCTTTATCGGAGTATGAATTGGATACTATGAACATTTCAGAGAGATCCTGTTCTCCTTTTCCCATTCTTATAAGTTCCGACTCAAGAAATGCCAATGTTGAAAAACTCCAGCATGTGCTTGTCCTGTTCTGATTCTTGACAGATGTTACAGGAAGCTCTTTTACTGTAGTGAATTGGTATCCTGATATTTTTTTCTCTGTTTCCTGACTGAAGCATACAATTGGGAAAAAAGCTAACATCAGTATAGATGCTTTAAATTTGTTCATGATTTTAATTGTTGTGGATTTAATATTTCAAAGTTATTAAAATAAAATAATTTCCTATGGTATATTCATGTATTTGTGGGTCTGCAATGAGATATTCCATTCTGGATGGGATTTTACATATTCAACTATTAATGGTAAAATTATCTTGCTTTTGCTCCATTCAGGCTGAAGATAGAGCTTGCAGTCTTTTCTGACAAGTATCTTGTTTTCTTCTGCCCAAGCAAAATCATCGGGATTTTCAATAATAACCTTAAGCTCCGATGCTAACTGATGCATACCGGTAACAGGATGCTTTTTCCTTTTTGGAGAAAGGCATATCCAGTCAAACCGGCCACTTATCTGATGAGAACCGGATGTCTCAAGAAAAATCTCCAATCCTCTGGATTTTAATAGAGTACACAACTTGTCAAGAGGGTATGAGAGGGGTTCCCCTCCGGTAAGTACTATTGCCTTGGCCGGGTGTATAACTGCTGATTCTACAATTTTCGCTATTGAAGTGGGAGGGTACAGACTTGGGTTCCATGTCTCTTTGGCGTCACACCAGCTGCATCCTACATCGCAACCTCCCAACCGTATGAAAAAAGCTGGTTTACCGGTGTTGAATCCTTCACCCTGGATAGTGTAGAAACTTTCTACCAGAGGCAGAAGTTCTCCGTTCTTTAATTCAGGATATTTCATATATATCTTTTTTTGCAAAGTTAATAATTAGAAAAGATAACCATTGTCATTATGCCGTTTTGTCAGCAAATATGAGATGGCAGATTTGTTGCTGAACATTTAGCAAACAAAAGATAAAAAAATGAACAGACAAAATTGGGAAGCACTCAGTACATATGCCATTAACTTGAATGAGCAGGCAAGATTGGGTAAACTGGATCCTGTCATTGGGAGAGATGACGAGATAAGGAGGGTTCTTCAGATTTTGAGCAGAAGGACCAAAAACAATCCTATTCTGGTTGGAGAGCCGGGAGTTGGAAAAACAGCAATAGCAGAGGGTATTGCACAGAGGATAGTACATGGTGACGTACCTGAGAATCTTAAATCCAAAGTTATTTTTTCTTTGGATATGGGGTCGCTGATTGCCGGTGCAAAATACAAAGGGGAATTTGAGGAGAGGCTCAAGGGTGTTGTCAAGGAGGTAATAGACAGCGCCGGAGAGGTTATCCTGTTTATAGATGAAATCCATACATTAGTTGGTGCAGGAAGAGGCGAAGGTGCAATGGACGCAGCAAACATACTTAAACCTGCTCTTGCCAGAGGAGAGCTCAGGGCGGTAGGTTCTACAACCTTGGATGAGTATCAGAAGTATTTTGAAAAGGACAAGGCTCTTGAAAGGAGATTTCAGATGGTTATGGTAGATGAGCCATCCCCTTCAGAAGCCATATCAATTCTGAGAGGTCTGAAGGAGAGGTACGAAAATCATCACAAAGTACAAATTAAGGACGACGCTCTTATTGCGGCCGTTGATTTGTCGCACAGGTATATAACAACCAGATTTCTGCCCGACAAGGCAATCGACCTTATAGATGAAGCAGCTTCAAAGCTGCGTCTGGAGATGAACTCAGTTCCGGAATCAATTGACGAGCTAAACAGAAAAATCCGTCAGCTTGAGATAGAGAGAGAGGCCATTAAACGTGAGGGAGATAAAGAAAAACTGACTGACCTTACAAAACAGATAGATGAGTTAAGCAGGGAGAGGGATAAGGAAAATGTTCAGTGGCAGGAAGAGAAAAAGATACTCGGACAGATTCAGAAAATGAAGATTGAGATAGAGGATCTTAAATTCAAGGCAGAAGAGGCGGAGAGAAGTGGAGACTACGGCAAGGTTGCGGAATTGAGATATGGCAGGATAGTCGCAGCAGAAAAAGAGATCAAAGAGCTGATGGAGAAAAAGAAAAAAAGTGAATTCTCTCTTATAAATGAGTATGTTGAACCTGAGGATATTGCAGAGGTGGTGGCAAAATGGACAGGAATTCCTGTAAAAAAGATGCTGGAGAGTGAAAAGGAGAAGTTGTTGAGAATGGAGGATGTTCTCCATAGGAGGATCGTGGGTCAGGAAGAGGCAATATCCGCAGTTTCCGATGCAATCAGAAGGAGCAGGGCCGGACTTCAGGATGCCAAACGTCCGATAGGCTCTTTTCTTTTTTTGGGAACAACCGGTGTTGGTAAAACGGAATTGGCTAAAGCTCTTGCCGAATATCTTTTCAACGACGAGAATATGATGACCAGGATAGACATGAGCGAATATCAGGAGAGACATTCTGTTTCACGACTTGTAGGGGCACCTCCGGGTTACATTGGTTATGATGAAGGAGGACAACTGACTGAATCTGTGAGAAGAAAGCCCTATTCTGTAGTTCTGTTGGATGAGATTGAAAAGGCTCACCCCGATGTTTTCAATATTCTGCTTCAAGTACTTGACGATGGCCGGCTTACAGACAACAAGGGTCGTACTGTAGATTTCAAGAACACAATACTGATTATGACATCGAATGTCGGGTCGGAGGTCATTCAAGATAATCTGAGCAGACTTAACGATAAAAACAGGGACGAAATTCTAGAAAGAACAAAAAATGATGTACTCGAGATACTCAGAGCAAATGTCAAACCTGAATTCCTGAACAGGATAGACGAAATCATAATGTTTCATCCGTTGACAATGGCAAATGTTAAAGAGATCCTTAAACTGCAGATAGATGGAGTAAAAAAGCTGATGGAGGAGAAGGGACTTGTGTTACAGTTTACAGATTATGCAATGGATTATTTGTGTAATAAAGGATATGATCCGTCATACGGGGCAAGGCCTGTAAAGAGGTTACTACAGAAAGAACTAGTCAACGAACTTGCAAAAGCACTTCTTGAGGGAAATCTTAACAAGGAAAAACCAATAATTGTGGACTACTTCGAAGACGTTCTGGTGTTCAGAAACTAATCTCTATAAAGATATCTTTTGATTTTTTGAGTGGCAGTTTTCTCGAAAGGAACCTGCTGCTCAATTATTTCAAGAATTCTTGATGATTTGTTGACCCTTTCGTTAACATATTCCAAAACTTCAGCCTTAATTTTCTTCACCCTGTCGTTAAGGTTAATCTCTGCTTCTTCTCTGAATTTGTGCAGAGCTTCAATTTGTTCGTAGTTGAAATAAACCTTGGCAATGAGTTTGCCGTTCATTTGAAGAACCAGAGATTCAAGAACCAGATCATGTTCATTAAGGATTGTCTCGACTTCTTCTGGATAAATATTTTCACCATTTGGACCGACTATCATGTTATCACGTCGTCCCTTTATAAATAAGTATCCGTCTTTGTCAATAAGCCCAAGATCCTTGGTCCTGAACCATCCGTCTTCTGTATAGCATGTGGCAGTAGTCTCGGGATCTTTGTAATAACCCATCATGACATTAGGCCCTTTGACAACAATCTCTCCTATGTTTTTGTTATTTGGATTTATTATCTTCATTTCAATACCTTCGAGACAAGGACCAGTAGATTGCTTCTTAACATGGCCGGGAGCTGTACCAGCCAAAAGAGGAGAGGTTTCTGTAAGTCCATACCCGATTGAATATGGAAACCCCCCATCTGCAAGAAAGCGTTCAACAACTACATCTAGTTTTGAGCCTCCGATCCCAAAAAAACGAAGGTTCCCGCCGAATGTCTCCAATAGTTTTTTCCCGGCTATTTTATGCAGAGCTCTGCGGATAAAAGATATGGAATAGAGTACCTGCATTGGGAAGTTCTTTGTGAACATGGGGCGGATCTTGTTTTTATATATCTTTTCCACTATTAAGGGAACGCTCATGATTATCGAAGGCCTTACCTCTTTTAGCGCAGGTATTAATATTGAAGGTGTAGGTGCCCCATCCAGATATACTATATGCGAACCACTAGTAAATGGCTGGATCATTCCAATACTGCACTCATATGCATGAGACAGTGGCAGAATTGACAATAGTTTGTCAGAAGGATTCATTGTAAAGAGCTTGGTGCCCATTGTTGTCTGGGCTACCAGATTCGCATGACTAAGCATTACCCCCTTTGATGTGCCGGTAGTTCCGGATGTATATATAATAGATGCCAAGTCCTTAGGGAGTGGCGCAGAGGGAACTGTATAGCATTCTTTTTCCGGAGCTTTTATTATCTCCATGTCATCCATGGAAATTATAAGAGTAAGCTTCTCTGTAATATGTTCCGGTATCTTGTACTGTAATTTTTTTGATACGATTAATGCTGTTGAATCTGAATGCTCAATAACATTGACAATTTCAAATGCTGTAAAATCAGGAAGAATGGGAACAACTACCCGCGATGAAGTTGTTATTGCAAAATATGAGATTGGCCAGTTAGGCATATTATTGCCAAGTACTGCAATTTTTTCACCTTTATCCAGCCCATACTTGTTAAAAATATCTGTGAGACTCTTTACCTTCTCTCCGACCTGCTTATAGGTTATAACTTCTTTATATATAGTAGAAAAAGCCGGTTTGTCGGAAAAATCGATCAGACTTTTACTGAAAAAATCTGCCAGACTTAATTCTGAAACATCGTTATACATATGCGTTTAGTGTTCTGTTTATACAAATATACGAATATTATTAGATTTTATTATAATTGCAAATGGCTTGATTTTTGTTAAATTTGCACCTGTTCAATACAATGTATAACCATGTTTTTTATCCATTCACTACAGAAAAGAGTTCTCCGCAAAATACAGCCGGAGAGAGATGTGAGGTTTATGTCTGTTGAGCGAGCCAAAAACGTGTGCTTCGTTTTTGATTTAAGTGAAGAGGGGATTTCTGATGTAATTAAACGTATCACTAAGCTAATGCAGGATAAAAGAATAAATTACAAAGGATTGGCGATTAATCTTACAAATAATCATTCTTCGGAACTTGCCCTTGACTGTCAGATTCTGGTAATGACAAAAAAAGATCTTTCATACATAGGTACACCTGACCCAAGGATGATTGAAAGGGTGATAAGCGACACTGCGGACCTGTTTATAGACTTCAATTCGACATACTCCTATACAAATGATTATATAGCACGCTCGTCTATGGCTACTTTCAAGGTTGGCAGGTTGAACTATGAAAATAACCCTTTCGACTTAGTCATTGGAAGCAATGGCAATGTAGCCTCCTCACCAAAGGAATTTCTAAAACATCTGTTTCACTACTTATCTTCTATAAAATCTGCATAATGACAGGAGACGATTTTCTTAATTTCAACGAAGAGGAAGACTTCACAGATCAAATTTCCAAGTGTGAAGATGCTTACACAAAAGGTGAAATTGATCTGCTGGACTTTTCTGAAGAGGAGTTTGACTATCTTATTGGGTACTTCATAGACGAGGGTGATGATTCTCTTGTTTACGACTTGACGCGTACTGCATATAACAAACATCCATACTCATCTGATCTTGTTGTAAGATATGCCGATGTACTGATTGTGAACAGAGAAGTTATAAGAGCTGTTGAAATTCTTAATAACCAAATGGGAATAGACTCAAGCAACAGTGACATCTATTTTCTTTTAGGCAGAGCGTATTTAAGGCAAGGTGAACACAAAGCTGCAAGGGAGAATATCGACAAAGCCATTGTATTATGCAGCGATGAAGCTGGAGAAATGCTTACGACAGCAGCTCAGGATTACATAGATATAAACAAATACTCCATTGCACTGGAATATCTCAAGGAAGCAGAGAAGCTTGAAGAGCATAACACCGAATTATTCAACGATATAGCGTTCTGTCTGGAAAGATCAGAACAATTTAAAGAGAGTCTGGTGTATTATGAAAAGTATCTGGATTCAGACCCATTTAACGAAAGCGTATGGTTCAATGTCGGGACAATTTATGCCAGGATAGAAAATTTCGCAAAATCGCTTGAAGCTTTTGACTATGCATTGGCTCTTGATCCGCAAAACTCATCGGTTCTATATAACAAAGCGATAGTTTATGTTAATACAGAGCAATATAATCTTGCAATTGAGACATTTAAAGAGTTTTTGAAATACGAGCCCGACAACTTTTTTGCGCTAATTGGAATAGCCGATGCCTACCTTGCATATGATAAGCTGGATGAGGCTTTCAACGCCTTCAATGTAGCCCTTGGACTAGACGTGGAAAATCTGGAGGCAAATTCCGGACTGGCATACATAAGCATGTTGAAGCATGACCATTTCAGTGCCCTTGTATACCTTAGAAGAATTATCAGCAACGAAAGAATGGATCACCTTTTCCTTGATTCTCAGATACTGCTGACATATAAAAGGACAGAACTTCCTGAGTTTCTTGTATACCATTTAGTTGCTCTTTACCATATGCGCTCTATTGACTCCTTCATAACAAACCTGGAGACGCTTCTTACAATGGACGAACTGTGGCTGAACAAGCTTTATGAGCTTATTCCTAAGCTAAAGAAAGATATCGCAGTATCAAAGAAAATCAGCAAGTTAAAAGAAAAATAACAACACTTTATGCAATCTTTACAATTTATAGAATGGTGTCTGGAAAACCTGAACTACTGGACAATTACCCTTTTAATGGCAATTGAAAGCTCCTTCATTCCATTCCCGTCCGAAGTTGTAATTCCACCTGCTGCCTACAAGGCTGCGGCTGGGGAGATGAATATATTCCTTGTAGTATTCTTTGGTACGCTAGGTGCCCTTATCGGAGCCCTATTCAACTACTTTCTGGCATATTATCTCGGTCGTCCGATTATTTACAAATTTGCCAACAGCCGACTTGGACGTTTATGTCTTCTTGATGAACATAAGGTACAAACTGCAGAATCATATTTTGTTAAAAAAGGAGCCATCTCAACCTTTGTCGGACGCCTGCTTCCCGCAGTACGTCAGCTTATTTCAATCCCAGCCGGCCTTTCAAAAATGAAGCTATCTAAGTTCATCCTTTACACCTGTCTGGGTGCAGGTTTCTGGAACATTATACTTGCAGCCATCGGTTATGCAATGTACAGTGTAGTTCCAAAGGACCAGCTTATGGACAAGGTTAACCTCTACAGCTCGGAGATATCTACAGGATTTGTGATAATTGTTGGAGCTGTCATTCTCTATTTTATTTACAGGGGCGTTTCAAAGCCAAAAAATAGGAGTGAAGTACTTTAAAATATAAAAATAGTATTATCTTTGCACTCCCTAACGGGAAAACCTTTAAGAAGGGGTTCGGTAGCTCAGTTGGATAGAGCAACAGCCTTCTAAGCTGTGGGTCTTGGGTTCGAATCCCAACCGAATCACTAAAAATGTCCAAAAAACTGGACAAAAGCCAGACAAAACCTACAATATCAAATAATTGTGGGTTTTTTTATTTTCAATTTGTCCGCAATAATAGTCAAAAAATGGTCATATTTGGACACTCTTCCGGGACTAATTCGTGACCTATTTTAAAAACGCAAAATAGGTCACGATTTGTCAGCTTTTGTCTTCCTTTTGTCGCTTTTTGTCTAGGGTGCATATATCTAAAAATCAATAGTGTATAGCTAACTTTACATTGTAAAATTTTATGGTATGAAAAGCACATTTAAGGTATTATTTTTTATTAAAAGAAATGCCACAAAACAGAGTGGAAAGGCTCCAATTATCGCCCGAATCACACTCGATGGCAAAATTGCACAAATCAGCACTAAATTAGAAATTGAACCGAGTTTGTGGGATGTTAAACACGGAAGAGCCTCAGGTAAAGTATTTGAGGCCAATCATATAAATAGTTCTATTGATAGTATTAAATCTACGATCTTTAGTCATTATCAAAATTTTCGTGAAAGAAAGGCTAATATCACTGCAGAAATAATCAAAAAAGCTTTCTTAGGTTTATGTGAATCAAACGAGACAATATTAAAATTGTTTGATAAACACAATGATGACCTTTCAAAAATGATAGATCTTGAAATAGGCATGGTGTCTTATAAAAGATATTTATTAGGAAGAAAAAGATTAGCCGATTTTATTTACTATAAGTACAAGGTTTCAGATATGGCTATAATAGATATAACGACAACTTTCATAAGAGACTTTGAAGTTTATTTACGTTCTGATTGTAAATTTACGACAAATGTAACTGCAAAAACCCTTCAATACTTAAAGAAAATAATTATTGTCGCTTTCAACGATGGAATAATTCGTTCTAATCCCTATGGAAAATTTAAGATAAAAATGGAAAGGATAGAAAGAGGATATTTAGATCAAAATGAATTAGATATAATAATGGAGAAATACATTCCCATTAAAAGGATTGAAAATGTTCGGGATATATTTATCTTTTGCTGTTATACAGGCCTCTCATATATTGACGTTCAAGCTTTAAAATCTGATAATATCAGAAAGGCTTTTGATGGTAACCTTTGGATTATGATTAAGCGTCATAAAACAGATGTCCCGGTAAATGTCAGATTATTGGATGTTCCTAAAAAAATTATTGCAAAATATTCCGGTGAATTACTAAACGGTAAACTACTACCAGTTTCGAGTAATCAAAAAATGAACGCATACCTAAAGGAATTAGCAGATATTTGTGGCATAACCAAGAATATTACAACTCATGTGGCCAGGCATACTTTTGCAACAACTATAACACTATCTAACGGAGTACCCATAGAAACCGTGAGCAAAATGCTAGGGCATACTAATATTAAAACCACTCAGATTTATGCCAAAATAACTGACTTGAAAATAAGCAGTGATATGGAGAAATTAGCCGGAAAACTAAACAGAAAGAATGAAATCGTAATCCAATAAAATTGGAGATATGGAAAGAGGAAAATTCGAAATAGAGGTAAACGATGCAGGAAATATTTCCGTGGATATTGAGTTGATAGACGGAACAGTTTGGCTAACCAAACATGAAATTGCCAGTCAATTTCGTGTATTTGTTCCGGCAGTAACAGCAAACCTACGGACAATCTTTAAGTCTAGGGAATTATTAGAAGCTGACGTGGTGAAATTACACCGTTTTACCCGCAGGAAAGGAGAAAATGCAAGCATTGATCTTTACAACCTTGATGTTATTATAGCCTTAAGTTTTCGCATGAATGGAGCGATTTGCAAGGAATTCAGGATTTGGGTCAAGGAGAAAATTAAACAACCAATAGTGCGACACCACAAAATGCATGTGATTATTCAATTGGGAAATACGTTTCTTCCGTGTTAATTACATGTAATTAAACTGCAATGTAATACAAATTCCTTCAATTTTTTAACTCAGTAATTTATGTTCAGTACATATATTGTTATATGCTTGCACCTTGCACTGAATCCTTAAAGATGAAATCTCTTATTCAATTCCGTAATGCGACTGATTAATGAATCAAAAGATAAGGATTCACCATAAATCATACTTGACCGCATATCTTCATAATCTGACTTTAAGGCATCAATTATATTATCAGGAGGCGTGAAGTTTATTGTTTGGGGGTTGTGTATAGAATAATCTATCCCGCTTGTCCTGGTCAATTTACCCCTGTGCTCTACAATTGATTCATATAAAATTTTATCTGCAAATGCTGCCTTGGCAAAATCTGTATCCATTAGTTTTTCCAAGTCATAGAAATGTCGGCTCAGCCTAATAACTCCACTTGAGTCAACAGGTTTTTGAAATTTCTCATGGAGTAAAAAAGCTTTTTCTAAAAAAGTTCTGGTAGGCAGAACAGTTGGTATGTCAAAATCCTTGTCCGCAAAATTCGAATCTGGAAATTGTTCACTAATTAAGGATTTAATTACTTTGTTTTGAGATGGTTCTATTAATGATCTGGCACCAATCTCTATTAATACCTTTTCTTTAATATATTCCCCCTCTCCAAATAGGGAATCAAAACTAAGTTCAACTACCTGAGGATCTGCTGTTGTATCTTTTAATTCTTTGAGTGAGAGTTTGTATCCGGTTACTCCTAATGATTGAAGGTTCTGATCAAGTTGATAAAGCAAAATTGTATTTACAAAAGAACAAGATGCTCTTCTTAATTCTGTAATTTCTTTTTTCTTCAACTCTCCAGAAAATCCCAAATAAGATCTATCTATCGCTATATCAATGTCTTCGGAAAATCTTTCAATTATTTTCCAGGCTTTACTCAATGATGTTCCACCTTTAAATACCATTGCGTTGGCAAAATCACACTGGAATAATGCTCTTAAAGCAGTAGTTACCCACCAATCCTTTTCAATAGCTTCTACTGAAAGGTTTAATTTGGCTGCTGTCTGTAATATTACCGTTTTTCTGTCATCTTGTGATAGCTTTAACCACTCACTCATACTATTGATATTAATATTTGTTTAATCCATGCGGGAGCTAATTCCATGTCCTCTTTCCAGTCCGGTATTTGTCTTGAAGAGAGCAGGATTTGCAACTTTTCAATATCTTCATTTTTGACATTTTCTTTACCAATAGCTTTAAGAGCAGAAACTATTAATAGTATCAGGTCATTTTTATATGCTAAATTTTTGGGAGCTGTATGTTTGAAAAGAATTCCCTTGCCATTTCCAATTTTTATTCTTCTTGGAGTTCCATCTGTCAGGTATACAATATTCATCGGAACTTGAGTTGATAAACCTAATTTATTCAATGCGTAAATACCTGTTGGAACTATCCTGGCCTTATCCCTCTGGGCTATTTCCTTTGCGATCTCTTCCAGTGAAGGATAGAGGATACCCAAACCTAATTTGGTATCGGTTTTTGGATAATAGTAAATGCCCCTTGCTATTCTAATTATAGTTTTCGACTGCTCTAATCTTTCTAAAGATTTATTTATCGTCTTTGGAGCTCCCAGTAATGCAAAATCAGAAGCAAAATATATTTTTCCTTTTTGCTTCTGTTTTATTAGACTTTCTATTTCATTTACAGTTTTTTGCATATATCAATTCCATGAAGATATGTCGCAAATCTAGATATATTTTGCGACAAACAAAATTTATTTGATGAAACACTTAATTGCACTATATACGCGAAAATACTATGAAATTTTGCTTTTTATCTGAAAATGCAGATTATCAGGGGTTTATTAATATATTTGTAATCTAAACATTTGACTATTAATAATATGATCGAATGAATTTATTACAAACCTAAGATATGTTTATTAGAGCGCCACCTCAATATTGAGGATATTGCTTTTTTCAAAAGCGATGCTATAATAGTTGTCCCGAATACTTAAGTTTCAAAAATTCTTTAACAATATTAAATGAAAAAATATACAAACTCGGAGTTATTTGTTCTATTAAGCAACTCCGAAGAACACAGTCAAAAAGAGTATGAAAATTCTTATATCAATTTCATCCAGGAACTAGTGAATCTGAATACACAAGTTCCTGATATAGTTTACCGCCACAATATCCTTACATTTCTGCACATCGAATTGGTTTCCATACGTATGAGAGCAAATGTATTAGGATTAAAAAAAAAACACGGACAAAGGAATTTGCCTGTTTAAGGCAATTTCAATAGTTGGTTCTCACCGAAAGGTTGTTGAATCTCTTATTTCAAAGGATGTAATTTCGTCAAAACACCGGATATATATCGCAAATCAAGATCTACCAAAACTTGTTTGGACAAGTACGATTCGGGACTTGGTAGAATTGATTTATGCACTTCACTATACTAAATCTTTCAACAATGGTGAAATGACCCTCAAAGAGACAGTTAAGCATTTTGAGCAGTTTTTTGGTGTAAAAATTGATAATTTCTCCCATTCTTTTTTGCGAATACGAGAGAGGATGAAAGGACGAACGGTTTTTGTTTCCAAACTCCAAAATACTCTTGAATCGAAGATAAAAGAGAAAGATCAGTAAAAAATATCAGCCAAGTTGTCCGCAATTTGGCTGATTGTTTTTTTAGACTGTCGCAGCTTTGAACAGAATTAATATAGTATGAATTATTATGGAAGTAATTACAGTAGATTCGGTTGCATTTAAGGAGCTTGTAAGGAAGATAGATACTATAATGGACTTTGTTTATGACAAACAAGGAAATAGCGCGATCAAAGAAGAAAAAATGTGGGTCGATAGTCATGATGTTTGCAACTATCTTCATGTTAGCAATAGAACCCTTCAGCGGCTACGAGCCAAGAATTGCGTTTCTTATTCCAGAATCAACGGAAAGAATTTTTATCGTATATCGGACATTAGACATCTCTTGGAAACTAAGATGATCCGAAGCAATGAAGAGTATTTAAATGATTTAATTCAAAACGCAAAGTATTATGCTCAGTAAAGAATCAATTCTAGAACGGACATCCGGTGGGTTATCCGTTTTCAAATACTATATCTCATTTTCATTCAAAGTAGGTAGAAACTTCCATAATCCTCTTTACGAAGACAGAAAAGCCTCCTGCAACATCTATTACGACCGAAATGGCAACTGTTATAGAATGAAAGATTTTGGCAATGAAGAATATAGTGGAGATTGTTTCTTCTTAGTCGGCAAGATTAAAGGTTTGGATTGTACTCGAAGTGATGATTTTGTGGAAATACTCAAGGCAATTAGTCAAGACCTATGTTTGGGTATTGATGAGAAAATTGGTCAAAATGCAAATCAATCCAAATTACAACAGTTAGCAACAACTCAGCAAATGCAAAATGTAGTAACAGCTAATGAATTGAAAGAAAAATCATTTCAGATTATCGAACAACCCTTTTCAAAGTCAGAAATGAATTTTTGGCAGCAATATGGAATTACTAGAGATATCCTCAAAAAATACTATGTAATATCTTTGCGTGCTTTTAAAAGCGAGAGCAATGAGGGAAAAACTTTTCAACTTGAATCAACACCCAACGAACCGATATTTGGGCATGTAGGCAAGAAATTTATAAAAATTTACCGCCCCAATTCTCAACTTCGATTCTTGTATGGAGGCACAGTGTACGAAAATTATTGTTTCGGGTTAGAGCAGCTTCCTTCAAGGGGTGATATTCTCTATATAACCGGAGGTGAAAAAGATGTACTATCCCTTTCCTCTCATGGTTTCAATGCAATTTGTTTCAATAGCGAAACGGCAGCAATTCCGGATAACACTCTCCGGAAATTGTCATTTATGTTTAAACATATCGTAGTCCTTTATGATATGGATAAAACGGGACAGGATAGTTCTTTCAAACTAGCAAAAAAATATGAAGAACTGGGAGTAAAACGGCTTTTATTGCCACTATCCGGTGCAAAGGAAGAGAAAGATATATCTGATTATTTCAGGATGGGGAATACAGCGGATGATTTTCGAATACTTTTCCTTGATTTATTAGATACATTATACAGCGATACCATGTCAATACTTAAATCGTGCGAAGTGAATTTTGATAATCCTCCTCCACAATCAAAAATGGTTGTTTCAGTCAATGATGTACCACTTGGAACGCAGGGAAATCTGCTCTGTATTACAGGAGGGGAGGGGACCGGAAAAAGTAATTATGTAGGATCTATTATTTCAGGATGTATCATTTCAGACGAAAGAAGCATTGATTGCTTAGGAAATACCGTATCGTTAAACTATAAATCAAAAGCAGTTCTGTTATATGATACCGAGCAGTCCGAAGTTCAGCTATACAAAAATTGCTCGACCATAATCAAAAGAGCTGGTTTAACATCCATGCCGAACTTTTTCAAAGCTTATTCTCTTACCGGTATGTCTCGAAAACAGCGATTGCAGTCCATTATTGAGAGCATGGATAAGTTTTATCATCAATTCGGAGGAATACAATTGGTGGTTATCGACGGTATTGCAGATCTTATCAAAGGGGCCAATGATGAACAAGAGAGTATTTCCATTGTGG
This sequence comes from Bacteroidetes bacterium GWF2_40_14, assembly GCA_001769195.1. Lineage (GTDB taxonomy): Bacteria > Bacteroidota > Bacteroidia > Bacteroidales > UBA932 > Bact-08. The sequence continues at coordinate 147,137 of MEOK01000020.1, forward strand.
AAGATATTTACAGATATGCAGGAATCTATAATACCTGTATTATCTGTGTTCTTCATTTTATCCCGAATGGATTGAAGTTAAGGGGGCACTTGGGGTCTGAATTACAACGCAAAGCTGCTGCAATATTATCCATAGAAAAAGATGACGACCCTGCAATATCGGTAGTAAAAGCCTTGAAAGTGCGTGATGGAAGCCCCCTTGACGTACCCTTGATGCAGTTCTCTTGGGATAAGTCAAAAGGGATGCACACATATATGGGCGAAAAACCAAAGGAGGAACGAGATAAACGAAAGGAAAGCGAGTTGGTAAATGTGGCCAGGACTATTTTTGAAAAATCACCTTATCTCACCTATGTTGATTTATGCGAACAAATCCAAACGTTCCTGGATGTGAAAGAGCGGACTGCAAAAAGTTACATCAAGTTTATGAGAGAGAAAGAAATTGTTATCAAAGACCCGTCAAATACTTCCTACTTTATTGTGGGGCACCTTAATACATTATCTTTATGAGTATAGAAAAAGAACATTTTGAAGCCTTTATGGAAAGGATACTTGATAGGTTGGATTCTATAGATACTAAAATTGGCGACTTATCTCAGAAACATAATATTGTAAACGGGAAGAATCTACTAGACAATCAGGATATGTGCTTTCTATTAAAGGTGAATAAACGAACACTGCAGCGTTACCGCATGACAGGCAATTTACCCTATATTCGTATCATGGGAAAAAACTACTATATGGTGGATCAAGTACATGAGTTCATTCGCAAGCATATGAAATGAGCGATATTTTCATTACTGTTTTACCCGTAAAACTTAGGATGTAATGCAGAAAAAACTGAATATTGCATGCACTATTCAGAAAAGAATTTTAGTCCTATCGGTAAAGCGTAGAAAAAGAAAAGAAGCCGTTTAAAGATAAGCGGCTTTGGCTTTTAAATATCGTCTACACTGTGAACCGTATAAAGAGCATCCAATATCATTGGAGGCTCACAAGCGCAAACGGAGAAACAAGGCGTTAATTTGCCGTCTAATATCCTCCAAATAGGAGAAGATTCAATAACTATGCAAGGCGCGTTTTTTAGGAAGAGATAAGCTTTGTCTGTTCTGGCTCTACCTCTATAAACTGATACAAATATAAATTCATCCCTACTTCCCTCAAGGGGCTCAATTGCTTTTACGTTTGTAGTGTTTTCCTCAAGATTGATCAGGTCTTTTAAAAATACCACCTCACTCTTATTGGGTAAAATGTGCAAATCCCACTCTATATCTGCATATAGCGCGAAATCATTAAAATAAAATCTAATCTTCATAATATTAATATTTAAAATTCACTATAAAGATATCTTATTTTTACTTACTAATGATTGATTTTGAATAAATTACATTAATATATTTAAATAATTTTCTCGTTCTCCCTTCTTAGCAGAATGTGATCCGAAAATTTAATAACATCCCCAAACCTGAGGCTATATTGAGAGATAGTTTGAAGAGATTGTTTAAGCTGTAATAAAAAAGGGGTAAACGTCCCTCTTTTATTGACTATAACTATTTTGGAAATAATCGAGCAAACTTTTTCTTAACCTTGCCGGTTACATTCTTTGATTTTCTCACAAGATTGTAGACCTTTTCAATGTCGGCTTCTAACAAATCACCCTTTTTTCGCACAATGCCCTTATTCAGTAAAGTCTCTTTGTATTTTTCGTATGGTTTCTCAAATACTTGACTACAGTCAATAAAGGAATCGTGGTCTAAAAAACCGTATTGTTTTACCTCAATTGGACTTTGCAACGTTTCTAACTCTGGGCTATTAATATGCTTGAAATTTATATCTGTATTTATAAATACAGAAGCAATCAGACATTTATCATCAGTAATGTCGAGAACAATATTCCATTTTGGATGATCTATACCATCACAATCCACGGAGATAACACTTCCAATTTTGATTTTATTGTCAATAGAGTCATTGTTAAATTGAGATGAGAGCCCAGACATAAATAGCGTAATTATTGACAAAAAACGCAATTATTTTCTGCAACTGCCTTGATATACTTAATCATCTCTTTATTCGCGCCACCTTCTTTGACTATCTCCTCAATATCTATTTTGCTATTATGGTGAGCACTATTGTACGCTTTCCCGTGAGACTTTTTCTTTAAAATATCAAAAGGTAAAGGCCCATTTTCTTCCAAAGATTCCTTCAGACATTCGATATCGCTTTCGGAAAATTCGTCAAGATCAGGTTCTATTAAAGCCCTAACAATATATGACCTATTAACGGAAAAGTATTTATCAAACTCATCGGTTGGTATTAAACTATCACCTCTAACCGCCTTGAAGATATCGTATATTTTCGATGGGACAGGACCATGATCTAAGGCGCAATAATCGTCACCAGTAATTGGAGTTCCATATTTGACGAGATGCTTTTGATCCGCATAGTATAGGATTTTGCTTATTTTATGCAGATCGGCAGACTTTAACCGATTAACAATGAAAAGCAAAGCTGCAATTGATTTTTCCTTGTTGAAATTAATCTTTATCATAATATATGGAATCAGACTATTTGTAAAAACAAATTAATTCCCGCGTAAATATAACTTTTATTTTACAGATACAAAAATTATTCCAAATTACCCAATTATTTTCATCATGAAATAATATAGCAGAAATTCGCTTTGTTATTTCTTTCCTGGGAAAGTTGGTTTTACAATAGGTGGGGGTGGGGCATTCTCAAGAAATTTACGTTGAATAACAGTAACAATTTCTTCAGACCTCATTTTACCTTTATTGGTCTTCTCTTCATGCTCTTTCAGGAGTAAGTCAATCTGAACTTTCCTAAAGCCGGTACTTCTAACAGTAGCACTTCCAAGGATTTCATAAGCCTTAATAATATTCATTTCTTGGCCTTTCTTTTGTTCTCATCCTTGCTGAACTTGCTTTTTACTAAACCCATATCAGCACAGTGAATTCTTCCTTCGTTGGGAATTTATTGAATCCAAGACAGCTACTATAAATCTACGTGTTTCAATATCAGATTTAAGTTTCTTGAACTTTGGCAAAACTTCATCACTAATAGTCTCTTTAATTATATTTAACAACACATTGAAATGGTCTTTTGGATAGGCCTGTTTCAATTTTTCAGCAGATTGATAATAAGACTTCATTAAAGAACTGAAAACCAAGATAAAGATAGAGTTACCACAATATTGCCCTACAAAAAAGGAGCAAATCAAGGGATTTGAGATGCTGATAATGCTTCGAAATTAAAAATGTTAAAACACAGTATTCCAGGTATATAGTCTGATAGTCAATTACTAGAATGGAAGAGGTATATCCAAGCGAAAGATTTTGAGCTAAAAACAAAAAACTCCGCTGAAAATGTCAAGGCATAATACAGATACTAATCGAAAAACCGCATCCACAAAATTAAATCAAGCCACCAAACAAAAAAAGAAAACACAGAAATCAATTATTATGCCTAATTTTAAGATTATGAATTAATCAAGCTAGAATATGATTAAAATTGAAAAGTATTAAATGTCAAAAATTATATCATGGACTTCGTTAAAAAAGAAGATTACGACTGCCTGCTTAAGCAAGTAGAAGAACTATTAGAGATGCAGAAAAGATCTCAAAAACAGACAGATGATTTAATTGATATGTGCACAGATGCTATTTCCCTCTTAGCTCATGATACTGATCGGTACCGAGACAAAAGGATTAAAAACATTTTGAATTATCCTCCACTAAAACAACTCCGTAACGATCCTGCGATTATCATTCATATTATGCCATTGGATATTAATACTAATATTGATCTCACATCTCAATATCCAGAGCAGATATATTATCTAATGGAACCATACTCAGAGAAACAAGCAGTTTATCTGTATAATGCCGATGGTTTCTATACCTATGTAGCAGAAACAGACGATACAATAAACACTTATTATCACATTAAGGGTAATGGAGTATTTGAAATGAGAATTCCAGTACTTATTGATGATGGCAAGGGGTTTGTGATTCATGAAGAATTATTCCTGTCAAGTTTACACGAAAGGATTGTGAAAGCATTAAATGTGCAGCAATGTTTTAGTATAACTCCTCCTGTCAACTTCTATGTTAGTCTAATTAACATAGATGAAACTTTTATATACACTATTCATAGACAGCTTATCGGTCCATTTAAGATTCAAACTTTGCTATTGCCAAAAATAACCATTGATGATATAGCCGGTTTAATAACAGCAATTAAGCCGGCATTACATATAATGTGGCAAGCATGTGGAGCTAAAGGATATAATAAATAAGTTAATAATTATAAAATTTATAATTATAGAATGACAATTATCTGGTCAACCTTAAAGGGATAAGATTTTTAGGATGAACATTATTTGACTTTAAGTATTTATCAATGAAATTACAATACTATATATTGAACTAATCATTTTTACTGTATAATGGAAACCTTAAAATATATTATCTCAACAATTTCAGGAGGCGTTCTACTTGAATTAGCATTGTTTTTTTATCCAGATTTTAAAAAATTGTTCAATTCAAAAGTAGTAGCGAAAAATTTAATCAATAAGCACTCTGACTCAATAATTAAGGCGGCTGACGAACTTTTTGGGAAAATATTTTCGCTTGCAAAAGAAGATTTTAAACTATTTACTAAGTATAACAACGATACTGATGAAATGAATAAAATATATGTCCTTTATCTATTTGCAAGCTTTTGGGCAAGCTTAGGGATCCTGAAACAAGAGAGTAATTTTATACATATAGCAAGAATCAAGAAAGGGGAAAGGTTATTAAATTTTGTAACAACATATGAATCCAAAAAAAACAGAATTCTTGAGCGTTCCTTTCAAAGGGCAATTGGAGAATCTATTATTATAGAATCCTCATCAGGATTAAAGAAGAAGACGTTATATGATTTTACTAACGAATATAATAGTGAAAATTCTAATCTTAAAAAAATATTTAACCCCTTAGAAAGATCATTATTCAGTACAAGCGATAAAACTCATCGACAAAAAATATTACTTTTTGGGATAATAATACTTGCTCTTTTAGATTTTTTAGATAAAAACCATAAAGTTGTCAGAAAAAGGCAGACATATAAGAACAAATTAAGTGCTAAAACTAAAGATGAACTAGAGTTTAGAGTATTTAAACATTATCTCCCTTTTGTCAAGAAAGCAACCAAATACTATTGATATTAAAATAAGGATCCCCCGCCAAGTATGATTTACAATTGCTCGCAAAAAGCCTTATTGGGGAACCACCGTATATAATTTTGATTAATATCAATTAATCCCAAAATTAATAAAAATATTAAGGAACACAAAAAGAGAATATAATTATGGTGAGAAATTTCAAATACTTCCAAATTCAAAAAGGGGATTTTGACACATTTAGGGGGTCCGACAGTTCGGTTACATTATTGCATCTTTTCAGAAATTAATGGTCGTCCGCTAGGAGAGGAGTAAATCGAGATACTATTGGTGTTATCCTCGATTCTCTTGCCCAGAAATTGACTAGACTGATATTCCGGAGTGATTGGCTATAGAATATGGCTGGCTATTTATTGGAACTTCTTGCGAAGGATTGACGTGTTGAGATGTTTCATTGCCGTTTACTACCAGGTCATTTTCTTGTGTCTGGCCTGCCTCGGAAGCTTTGAGTGATAGTTGGATTTTCCTCTCTAGTGCCGATAATTCTGATTTCAAAGTTTTAAGTTCTGCCTCTTTTCTCCAGGATCCGTTTACAACATCTTGCAATATTGGAATATCCCGTTCCAAACTTTCGTTTGTGGTTTTGTACTGATCAATGTACTTTGGAATACGATCTAAAGCATTAAGAAAGTTCAATGAAGCCAATTTAGGATCGGCGGCCATGTTCCCGTTATTGTATGAGTATTTGTACTCTCCCTCCACAAAGAAACGGTTTTGTTTGAAATCAAAACCCTCTTTCATTGAGGCTTCGGTTTTTATCAGTAGTTTGAATCCATACAGTTCGCCAATAACCTTGTACTCACCTTGGGTATTGGCTGTATCGTTAATCTCCTGCAATTTGGCACCAATAGCTTTAAAGTCGGAACCTTGAACACCATTCAAGCTAATAGGATTGAGTTTATTTCCCTCTGTATCCACCTGAACACGACTATTGAAAATACTCCAGTCGGTAGTCATCCGGGCAATAATCTCATTGTTATGGTCTAGTGTGCGAGTATTCTCATGCAACTTCCAGACAGAATTGCTTTTGTCTTTTGTAAAGGCTTTGCGTTCACTCTCCAGAGCTACAACCTTCTTCTCCAATTTGGCTTTTTCCAACAGGTCGGTATTACCAGAAAGTATAGCCATGTACTCCGAAAAGTTCATTCCGGATTTCTCGTCTATCGTTCCCTCGTCAATAGTACGAGTCCCCATTGTGCCGTTTTTTAGCTGGGTAATAAATAGCTGTTTATTATGTAATAAGTTGAACTTGTAAGAGTCCAATGACTTCTCAACGGCATAAATCACCACATCCACTTTATTTTCGGCATAGAGCTTGGCTACCTCATTTCCTTTTCTGACTGCCCGGCCGTTGCGTTGTTGCAGGTCAGAGGGTCGCCAAGGTATATCCAAGTGATGTATTGTAACCGCACGTTTTTGAGCATTTACACCAGTGCCGAGCATATCGGTAGAACCAAACAGCACTCGTACCTTCCCTTCGTTCATGGCAGCTATCATCTCCTTACGGGCTTTGTCTGTTTTGCACTCCTGGATAAAGCGAATCTCTTGCGGAGGGATGCGATGGTCATCTACCAATTTCCGTTTGATTTCACCATACACGTTCCATTGGCCGGGTTTATATGTCCCCAAGTCGGAAAAGACAAACTGCGTTCCTTTATGCTCGTCAAACCTGCGATAGTACTGAGCAATCATTGCCGCGCAATGAGAGGCTTTGTTATCGGGATGGTCATCATACTTCGATTGACTGATCATCCTAAGGTCAAGAGCCATTTTTCGGGCATAGTCGGTCGCTATAAGCATCTTTGCCTTTTCTTCGGATTCGGACAGCGGACTACGTCCTAAGACTGTTGCATCCCCCGTTTGAGCAAACTTCATCAGCTTTTGAATAAATTCTTCCTGCTGCGGTGTTGGTGGAATATTGTGCAACACCTCATTCATTGATGGTCTATCCACACCCACGTCTATTGCCGTACGGTAGTCAGTAATCTCATTGTAAAAGGATGCTAATTCAGGCACTTTGATAAAGTAGCGGAAACGCTCCTTTTGTACAATCTGATTAGTAACCGAAAACTCAAAATCTGTTGTTTTCTTTGCGAAGATGGCTGCCCAGGCATCAAAGCTATTGATGTTTTGTCTTTCAAGCTCCTTTGGACGAAGATATTTGAATAACAAGTACAATTCTGTTAACGAGTTACTAATGGTTGTTCCCGAAAGAAATGTAGCTCCCAAATCTTTTCCTGTACGGTCTTGAATGGTACGAATTGCAAATAGCATATTAAGTGCCTTTTGGCTTCCGTCTTGCGTACCCAATCCTGCTACGCGATCGTGTCGGGTATTAAACATCAGGTTCTTGAACTTATGGCTTTCATCTACAAAGATGTGGTCGATGCCCATCATCTTAAAATCTACAATGTCATCTGTACGCTCTTTGATGGAAAAGGCAATCGTTTGGAGTTTTACCTCCAGGTTTTGTTTTCGTTTCTCCAATCCTTTGAGCATCCCTCGGGAAATATCTCTTCCCTGGCGTTTCAATACATCGAGGTTTTCTTCCACTGTGTCCAGCTCTGCCTGTAAGATGTTTTTTTGCATTTCCGGAGATTGAGGAATCTTGCTGAACTGATCGTGGGTCAGAATTACAACATCCCAACTGTTGTTCTTAATCTCATTAAAGAGCTTTATTCGATTGTCGGGTGTAAAATCCTCTTTTCCCGGATAAAGTACTTTTGCATTGGGATAGGCTGTCTGATAAGTGTGTGCAATCTCATGCACATTGGCTTTAAGACCTATAATCATCGGTTTGTTAACCAGCCCCAGGCGTTTCATCTCATAAGAAGCAACGCACATAATCAATGTTTTCCCCGTTCCCACCTCATGATCAGCAATACCTCCTCCGTTCTGCTTCAGCATCCAGATTGCATCTTTCTGACTGTTATATAAATCCTGAATACCCAATCCCTTTAAGTTTAAATTGGGGAATGACTGGTGCGAACCGTCATAGCTTGGACGGACAAAGCAATTGAATTTTCGATTGTAAAGGTCGGTCAATTTAGTTTGAAAATCTGGTGACTGCTCACGTAACCAATCAGTAAAGCCGTTGCGAATCTCATCAATTTTTGAATTGGCTAACTGTATTGTATCGCTATCCCTGACCTTTATCTCCTTGTCCCCGTCATAAACGGTTTTTGTAATATCAGGGACGGTATTAACCAAGGCATGAGTCATAAGGGCTATTCCATCATAGTTGCGGCTCTGCCCTTTGACGGCAAATTTATCGTATATATTAGCATTGCGATAGTTGGTCTTGACTGAATAATCATCTAAACTCTCTGTATAAGAAATTCGTACATCAGTGTCGAAAAGATAGGAGGCATATCGGGAGTAGACACCCTCAGGAATCCAACGTTCACCAAAATTGAAATCCAGTTCTTCAAAACTAATAGGCCTGGGAATTGCTTCTTTAAGGGCCAACAACGATTCGGATGCCAAGCTGTTGTTTGGATTCTCTTTCAACCAAACCTCAATTTTTTCAGCTTTCTCCACCACATTACCGGCAATAAAGCGGTCGGTAATCTCAAAGTTATCTATAAGTGGATTGTAATATATATGTCCCTTCAACTCTTCTTGCAACTCAAATTCATCGGTTCCTGTGAGTTGAGACATATATTCCAAATTAACCCTACCATATTTATTGAGTGAGGCAGTCAATGCCTCTTCCGGTGTATCGACGTTTGTGACTTCATACAAGGAAAAGGCTACCGGATGATCGAAGATATCTGCTTTAATGGCCTTTCCATTTATAACCCTTTCCAACGATAGCAGGTCTCTCCCTGAAGCATCCATTAGAATAAACTTACTATTCTCCTTTTGGTTAATCGTACCATAACGGAGGACAAACTCATCGTAGAAGCGATTCAAATCACTCCGGAGTGGTTTATGCTCTTTTCGTTGTTCTGCTTCATAGGTATAGAGTTGTTGGTAAGAGTCCCTAAGAGGAATATATAACCTTGCCTTTTCAGTTTGCAGTATATTCAATTCCAACGGATGAAAAGTAGCTCCGTAACGGTGCAGCTCATTCAGATATCCAATCTGGTTGTTTTCATCCTTCACCATTGTTCCGTTTTTGTGGTGTGCTTCTAACGGAAGATGCCACTCCCTCGGTTCCATTGAAAGTTGCACCGGTGGGGGAGGAGTTACTTGTACAATAGGTTGACTGTGCTGGCTAACATCGGTATTAGAACGACTTTTCCACTGTTTTCGTGACGATTGAGAACGCTCATCTGGGCTTATCCCAAAAAGATCGTACAAGGTCATTAGCGGTTGTTCTGCTTCAATTTTAGGCTGGATTGTCTGAGTAGCTTCAACTATTACCACTGACGTTTTGAGTGGTTGTGAGGGGGTATTATGCTGTAAATACAGCGTCGTATTCAATCGCTTAGTTAAATCCTCAGAAAGCATCTTTCGTAAATCGGTAGCGATTGCCGGAACACCTCCCTCATGTTTGAACACCATTGCCGGCTTTCCATAAGGGTCGGTATCAACATAACCTTTAGTATGTACTACTCTTGCAAAGTCCTGAAAATATTCATTGACCATAATCCCGTTACTGAGTGGTCTTGTTTGGATGAAAGCTTTTTCTTTTTGACTAAGCTCCTGTTTAGCTGTATTCTTTTGCAGGATAATCAAGTCGCTGCCTACTTCTGTATTGGCAACATCAACAAAGAGGTTATTGGGTAAACGGACTGCCGAGACTAAATCGGAATTCTTCATTAACCATTCACGAATCGGAGCATTTTGAGGAGAGTTCATGACCCCCTGCGAAGTGATAAATGCCAATACACCTCCTTCACGGAGTATGTCATTCCCCTTTACAAAAAAGTAGTTGTGAATAGCTCGAGCCGACTGCTGTTTAGCTTTGTCCTGGCTATTGATAAATGCGGGGTCAAATGCAGCTACATCTCCAAATGGAATATTGGAGCTTATCACATCAAAGTAGTTATTGTATCGGCGTTCGATGGTCTCGAATCCCTCGATGCGCACTTTGTCATCCGGATAAAGTTTTGAAAGGAGCTTGCCGGTAAGCAAATCCTTTTCAAAACTCATTACATCCATATTTGCAGACTGCGATTTGAAAGCTGAGACAAATGCTCCCTGACCTGCCGACGGGTCAAGAAAACTATTTGGGGCAATTCCGCTATCTCGCAAAGTGTCGGCAATTGTAGAGACTACTTCTGCAGGGGTATAGAATGCAGTTAGAATAGAATTTTTTAAGCTACCAATATACTGTTTGTACTCTTGCTCGTTCTCTACATTGGTGCGGATTAAATTGTGCAGCTCTGTCACCATTGGGAACAGTTCCAGATCCGACTTTGGCCACTGCATCGAATCAGACAAGTTGGTTGCCGGATTCAAAATACATTTTAATCCCCCAAAGCCGCAATAACGTTGAAGAATCTCCTGTTCTTGTGAAGTTGCCTTTCTATTTTCTTTGTCTAATAGTAATACTGCTCTAATTGCCTCTATATTGTCTCTTAACTTTGCCTTTCGGTTAAATGACATGTTCTTCTATATAGATATGCACGGTTCCTGTCAATTCTGAATAAAGTTGTTCGTACTCGGGAGAATATGAGAAGTCATCCGACAGCGGATACTTTTCAAACACCTTTTCACAGATTGGCAATATTTTTTCTGCAAATGCTTTTGCGGCTCCCTGAGGCACATCATCAGAAAACTCGTTCCAAATGATGTTAATCAGTGTGTCATGCTTGGAAAACTGGAGTCCTTCAAACAATGCTTCATTTGCCATTTCAACAGCAAGAGGGATTGCAAAACAGTTATCAATTGCATCGGAATATGCTTGTGAAGCCATTTCTGCTCGGACACTAATAAATGTCGTATCATTCACTTTTTCTGGATGGCTCTCTTTGAGGAAAGCGAGGAGAGTTAGTCGATAATACGATAACTCACGGGATTCATTGTCTATGTTCATATCTGGTTACAACTTCATTCCTTTCGATTTTTTGGGTTCTTCCTTATTCTGTTTGATTTCCTCTTTTTGCAATGGTGTAATATCTTTGGACTTTGACTTATCCGGATTCCATTTGAAAAAATCAAGTTTCTGATCAGTACTATTTACTCGGACATATGCATTATATTCCTGTCCTAATTTGTCTTTTAAACCTTTAATATAGATAGCATCGCCATTTTTGAGGGTGCTTTGTTGCTTCTCGGAGAGTTCCACTCCTCCAATCTTTTTAGGTATAGAAAAGTCTTTGCTTTGAGTATTTGAGTGGTTTTGCTTTTGTGTTTCATCGAACCGAAACTCGATCCCACGTTTGTCTGCATTGATCTGTAAAGTTGCATTGAAGTTCTTGCCATTTTTGGAGATCATATTCTCTAGGTATATGGCTCGTCCTTCAGATAATTTTTGCTTTTGGTTATCGTCTAATTTTATGCCCTTGATCTCTGCAGGAATTCGGATTTTATCGACTCGGCAGGCAACCAACTCATTGGTCAGCCTATCTACCGAAACATAAGCAGAGATGGGTTGTCCCTTGATAGGCTCAATTTTAATCAATCGACCTGCGTTGCCGGTGTTAAGCAGATTTTGTTTATCTTCATTAGACAGCCGAACATTGAAGAATGGGCGGTCTAGCTCAGGTTCTTTTCGTATAGCATGGATGCCTACGGTAATACGCCCGTCTTCCGTCTCACGAAATGAGAGACGGGCTTCTGTGCGAAGTGTAATTTCATCAAATTTTGGTGTGATAGGAATAAGTTCCGGAGACTTTTTCCAATTTAGCATTGCCTCCAAAGAACCGTTCTTCTCCAATGTTTCGCGCGTTACACCCAAACGTTCCAATTGATTCCAATCGATACGACTCTCATCAAGGGGTTTGAATTCCGGTTTAGTGTTTTCTTGATGTGGAGAAGCCTGCTCTTGATTTGCTTCTTTTTGAGTAAAATCTTCTGGCAAAACCCGATAAGAATCCAACATACATTTGTTTGATGGGTTATTTGGATCCTTTAGCATTTCCTGCATCACGATGGAGCTGTTCTCAACTTGATCGGCTGAGACTTTGAAGAAGCCGAAGTGAGTAGGCTCTTTATACTGCATGACAAAGTTGGCCATGAAATTATCCAAAACATTACCTTGTTTGTCGAGCCTCATAAAATTTGGTTCGTTTTCATTCTTTGGTGGAACTACCTTGAGCATTCCATCTTCGCCCAATCCGGCAACAACATTAAGCTTTGTGTTGCCTGTTTTGTTGACCAATAGTACATCTTGATCTTTTTGATTTACTTCCATAACTTTGAATTTTAGTGGTTAGTCAATGACCGATTAAACAAAAAATGGTTAATAAGTCTTTATTTATTATTTTGACATTTCAACCACTAAGTTATGAGGTAAAATGATTGTTTTTCCAGTATCTAATTCATCTTGTGTGATTTGTCTCCTTTTGTCTCTGATTGTACCATACTCATGTTCCCTAAATCACTGCATTTCTTGTTATAGCGCATCCAATAGTAATATTTATTAAGTTTTATCCCTTTTGATGTAAGATAAGATAACTTTTGTTTTCTATTCCTAATTTGATCATACCCTGCTCTAACAGATCAAATTCTTCCGATGTCATTGAGAACATATCTTCGTTTATTTCATCCGCAGGCGAATCTGCCATAGGTAATGTTCTAGTGTAAATATAATATTAAAGGGGTGAGATGACAATCATCTCTATACCTTTTTTATACAAGAATATCTTTTGCTTCTGTTCTGTATTTACAAGTTATATTCCATAATATCTTAACTGTTCTAGATAATCCCAGTTCTTAATATTTATTGTTACTATCGGTTATTAACTTGATAACTTACATTGTAATATTGAGTAATTTCAATCAACTCCAATTTCTCTAATTCACTGGTAAAACGGTTGTTATCAAGGCTTTCAAAAGCAAAGAAGGAAAATAGATTGATGCTGATTATAATGTGGTCCCCGATTTCTCTGAAAAGAAAGAGAAAAAATAAAGAAAATTCGCATTTTTGTCACTAAGTTCCGTTTATTAATGATTTTTTGTCGTTATTACTGTGGATTTTTGTAGTGGACTCGCCGAAAGGACTAAGCGGGATTTTTTATATCATCAATACTTCTCTCTTAAATGCTTTGCCACATGCTCAATTTCTGGAAAAAGAGTTGATTCATTAATTCCTAAAGCATCAAGTTGTCTCAATATTTTCTTCTTATCAGATTTACTGATAATGTATGATTCATGGTCATAATCAAAATATGCAGGGTTCGTTTTATCACCATCAATTCCAAAGATGAAGAATGCTCCTTCTTGTCTTATGATTCTTGGATTATCCAGTTTTGGTTTTACACAAAATACACTTCCAATATGTTTTTTATCAATAACTGCTGAGAAATGTGGTTTTTCAGAACGAATCTCATGCAGTAAATATTGAATTACACCATCATCATTTACTGTATCTCTATCATCTTCATCTTTGAGGTGTTCTATCGAAAACGGCATTGGGCGTCGAGAGATATTTGAAACAACACTTACTGCATCACTATCAAAATACTTCATATCTCTTTCTTTAACCTCAAACCGATATAAACGTCCATCCTCGTTTTCTTGACTATCATCCTTGCATGCAAAAAATAGAGCTACTAAGGGATTTGATGTTATATCTAATAGTCGCGTTGGCAATGAATAGTGTTGCATTTTTACTAACTTCTCAAAAGTTGAATCACACTCTTTGAATTCAAATGGACTGCGAGCAATTATATCCTTAAAAAGTATATCCTCGTTACTAATCAGGCTTATAGTCCTATATATAGATGGTTTAAGCTCAAATTTACTACTTGAATGTCCTCTGTAAAATATTGCAACATTCTCATTGTAACTATCCTCATTGAACTTATCTAAAACATCAAGAAGCGTTCTGATACTCCCGATTTTCACATATTCATCGTTGTATGAACTATCAATTAACTCTCTATGTACCCATGCTTGACAAGATATTTCATAAGGCATTAACTTTAGATTTTTCTTAGCACTATCAGAAATAGATAAGTATTCATCAACCGTACTGAATGTATATTTTATTTTATACCTCCTAATATATGAAATCGTTTTGGAATCAAGAGGTAGGTAATATTCGGGGTCTGTATAGAAAAATGATATGCTAAGTTTTCCTTTTCCAACACTTCTAATCGAGAGAACTTTTTGGAAAAGAGTGTTATCAATTTTCCTGTTTACAACTTGCTTAAACAACTTCCAAAGATTATTGATTTCATTATTCGTTCTAAATTTTTCGAACGGGAATAGCCAAACTTTCAATGGATGAGATGTTGGAATACCTACAATATCAGTGGGCTCTTCACACTCAAATCCAAGTTTGGCATGAATAGTTTTTAAAATCTCAAGTCTTCTTGAATCCTTTTTATACTTGTTTATATAGGAAAAAAAAGTAAATGGGTCTATTTCATTTAAATCAAAATATTCTCCTTTCCGATTTAAGTCATTGGATAATTCTACTCCTACATCTTTTAATATTTCTATCAAAAGAAACTGTTCAGTTTCTTTTGTCAATAGCCAGTTGGTAATTTCCTTATATGTATTTACCCAAGTGAATTTTGTTTCCATTCTTATTATTTTAATTCAGGCTATCCTTAATTGTTTGGACACTTCGTAACACACTTTCTAAATCTTGATAAATTTTGTCAATTATTTCATCAGGTTCAGGAAGGTTGTTCAAGTCAATATAGTTTTCATCCTTGAGCCAAAAAATATCCAAATTTATTTTTTCACGTGAGATAATTTCTTCAATTGAAAACATCCGCCAACGTCCATTAGGATTGTTTTCGCTCCATGTTTCCGTTCTATCTGAAGAATGATAAAGAGAAACGAATTCCTCTAAATCTTCAAACCGTAATGGTTTCTGCTTTAAAGTGCGGTTTATATTAGTCCGGTAGTCATAGTACCATATTTCTTCAGTTTTAATACCCTTTTGAAAAAATAACACATTGGCTTTTACTCCATTGGCATAAAAAATACCTGTGGGTAATCGAAGAATAGTATGAAGTTTAACTTTTTCTAAAAGTTCTTTTCTAATTATTTCTCCTGCTCCACCTTCAAAAAGAACATTATCAGGAAGGACAACGGCAGCGATACCATTTTCATCCAACATGGAAACAATATGTTGTAGAAAACTCAACTGTTTATTGCTTGTCGTTGTCCAAAAATCACCACGATAATAGTAATGATTATCCTTTTCTGCTTTTTTAATATCATTGGTGGGAATATCACTACTACTTTTGCCAAATGGTGGATTTGCCAATACTATATCAAATTTTTTCTTTGGCCCTTCCTTAAGGCTATCTGTAACCTCAATTTCCGGAGTATTAATTAAATCTCCGACTCCATGCAAAAACAAGTTCATCAAACATAAGCGGGCTGTTTCATCCACGATTTCCCACCCATGAAAAATATGAAACTTCAAATTTTCAGCATCTTTAGGTGATATCTTTTTATTTGTTTTGTGGATATATTCTAATGCCCCCAAAAAGAATCCGCCTGTTCCACATGAAGGGTCTGCTATCGTTTGATTTAATTTAGGACATATACATTCAACCATTGTTTTAATTACAGAACGAGGGGTGAAATATTGTCCTGCTCCACTATTTTCAGCATTCTTTTGAAGTAACGCTTCGTATATATCTCCCTTTACATCTGTTGATTCAGATATCCAAGACTCTTCATCTATAAAATCAATAAGTTTTTTCAGTTTTTTAGCATCACTGATTTTGTTTTGAGCGTTGGTATATATCTTCTTTATCATTCCGCCGGAATTGGCCAGAATATCCAAAGCATTCTGATATTCATAAGAAATGACACAGACATCATGATTCTTTAAGATACTCCATTCACAACCTTTAGGGATATTGTAATTTTTCGAATCTTTTGCCACAGCGTATTCATCTGCCATTTTAAGGAATAAGAGATATGTTATTTGTTCCAAATAATCGCCATATGTAACACCATCGTCACGAAGAGTATCACAAAACTTCCAAATTTTATCGACCAATTTATTTGTTTCCATTTTCGTGTATTTACATTACGTTGACTATTTCTTCCAGCCAACCTAATTGTTTTGATTTAATTGATAAAAAATTCTTTGCAACCATAGAATAAGGGGCATTTTTATCTGTAAGTCGAACTAGTTCAGAATAACAATCAGTAATTTTATTTTCTATCTGTTGAGTTTGGTTTATATATACGGTCAGAAAATTATTCGTTTCGTCAATCAACCGTTCACAAGTTTGCCAAACGGTTACCCGCCCTCTTTTTAAAGGTGTGTGATTCAAACCGTAATATATTATTGATGTTTTCGCTCGTTCATGCTTTATCCCGTCATCTGTAGATGAATAACGAGGAAAAATCTCTCCCGTTTCATCAAAAGAAAGTAGAGAACAATCTCTTGCTTTTGTTGGGTCAAGCAATATTGGCCGCTCATATGTACAATATAAATCACCTACTTGGGCAATTGGCGAATCCGGTTCTAAAGGGAAAAAATTTCCTTTTCCTAACACATCGTCTTTGTCTTTTTCAAATCTGTCTTTTCGCAATTTATTTACTAAAGAACCAGCCAGACGAAAATTTTTCCAATGATAAGAAAGCCACCAATATCCATCATCACGAATTACAATTTTGTTTTCTTGTTTTGATTGTGCTTTGGGTCTGAAATGGTCGATTTCCCATTCACCTGAGTTTTCTGGTGACTCTGAGTACCAACATTTATTTCCTGATAGGTACGATAGAGTCGAATATAATTTTGTCCAAATATTATGTTTTGACCAATAAGTACTTCTATCAGTAGTGGATAAACCACGAATATAATTCAAATGTGATTCTGCTTCGGCAAGCCATAAATCAAAACTTCCATCGCCGTTTATTTTATCATATTCAGCGGGCAAATTATCTATTGGAACAAATCTCATGACTTATCTTTCTTTAAAATTTGTTCAATAACTTTCTTGCTCTCTTGTTGAAGGAATTTTTGTTCCTCTTCTGAAAGTTCAACTTTCTGGAAAACATCAAACTTAGACATCTCGGCAATATAATCCCTAAACATGGCATCTTCAATTTGTTCATAATATCCCAAACTCTCCATTTCTTTTCGGAGGATGTTATATTCTGTTTCTTCTTCGGTTGTTGCTTCATTTCGAATCATTCGACCTTGTAAGAAGCGTTTTCTATTAAGCTTTTCTTGGGTTTCCTTATCTAATATAGTAGGCAAACCAAATAATTCGCTTGTTAATATTCCTGCAACACCAAGACCTTTGGGGCTAATATCCGGCTGTTCTGCTAAAATTTTTCCTGTTTCGGGATTTCTCTTGAACATTCTCACCTGATTTCTTTCCATCCCTCCGATGACTAAAGGGTCATGTGTGTTCAATATTATCTGTGTTGTTTCATCATCTCCTTGTCTTGACGAAGCAACGGTTTTCAACAAATCAAGATATTCCCATTTCCAAAGAGGATTAAGGTGTGTGTCCGGCTCATCTAACAGGATAAGTGTTTCTTCTGCACGAGTGAATTTTAGTAATCCTAACACTGTAAGAAGTTGTTGTTCTCCTTCACTTAATTCTTTAAAAGTGATATTTCCATCCACATTCCTTTTCTTAACACGTACCCTAACTTCATTTATTAAATCTGATATATAGGTACTTTCCAATGCCTTAAATAATTCAGTATTTCCACTATAAAAATTAGCTAACTCTTGAAGTTTATTTTTATCCTGAATAAATAGATAAAGAAACTCTTTCTTTTTGTTTCCTTTATCTCGAAAAGATTCCTTATATGATTCTTCTGCATCAATAGGTGCTAAAGACAATTCCCACAATTTGTCAATAAATTCTCTAACCAAACCTTTTGCACCCCACATGAAATTATGTTCAAATTTTTTTGCACCACCCCAATTTGGATGTTGAAATTTAAATAGAATAGACTCTAAATCTTCAATACACAAATATTTTTGAAGAAATTGTTTTGTCTCTTTTGTCTCGTAAGTAAAAAAGGCCATCAATACAAAGTAAGAATGAACCAATTGAACATAAAACAAACGGCGTAGTTCATCTACATTATCTTTTGTAGCATCAGCATCAATAATTTTGTCGTAAAACTTTTTTTGGTGTTCGTCAAAATGGTCTTTCAAACGATTACTAATTCCAGAATAATAAGTAAATACGTATTTTGGCAGATAGTCATTCTTCTTGCGGAAGAACTCTGTTTTAGATGGACTTTTAGCCTCTTTCAGCCAGACTTCTTCGCCTTCAATAATCTTTTTATGTCCAATGTCAAATGTATATTTCCCGTTTAAACAATTGACAAATATTTTTTCACCTCTACAATAATACTCTATCTCGTATTTCAAATTTGCTTCTTTAGGTGGCTCTTTTTCTAAATCAAGATATTTAAATATAAGAACAAGGGCTTCAATAAAATTTGACTTCCCAGTTGCATTCTGCCCTAATAAGACACTGTTCATCTCATTAGGGTCAAGATTTATCTCAAACTGCTTGAGATTCTTGAAATCTTCAATGTAAACTCTATGTATTCTCATTTTTTTAATGATAACAAAATCTCTGTTTTTGATTTTGTTTGCTCAACCGAATCACTTATTGATTTCAGTTCAGCATAAAAATCATCAATACTTTCCCAATGCTTGGATTGTTGCCAAACTTCTTTTGCAGAAACAGGCTTTTGAGCCTCTTTCAATAAATCAAAAACCGATTTTGTTCGTTCCATCTTTTTTATCTTAATTTTTACTTTTTTTTCTTTGGATTTATTCTGCAGATATTCAATCCGTTCAGTTTTGATTTTTTTCAAAAGTTCAGAAGCCGATTCATCGCTTGAATTTTGAGGTACAAGCCTTCCTTCAAACGCCTTGTTTAAAACAGATTGTTTCAAAATCTGAATTTGAGCAATCATCATTTCGATTGAATTCCTAATGTGCTCTATAATTGTGTGTTGAGATTCTAGTTCGGCAACAATATACTTTTGTTCCTCTATCGAACATATTGGTATCGGAATGCTTCTTATTTGACTAAGGGTCAACGCTTCGCGAGTAGCACCAGAACTCCATTCTTGTATTAATCGTTGGATTGTTGGTGAATTCAGAAATAGTGATAAGTATTTATAAAAAAGAGAGGGATTTGTTCTTATAATGCATACGTGTTGATTTACATTCGCTTGAGCGAAGTTTTCAGGAATGTATGCACTTCGTCCAATAGAAGCACCAGTAATATTTAACAAGACATCGCTTGTTTGTGTTTGGGTACGAAACATTTTTTCATTTATCGTGTCAGTTATGTATGCAATATCATTCAAACTCAAAGAATAATTCAAAACATTCTGACTGCGAATGAAAGGTATTCCACTATTAACATAAATGCTTCTACCTCCTTTGGGTGTTGAACCTGCTCCAACAAAATCAGTATGTATGCCTAATTCTGACCATTTCCATTCTATAGGTATTTCGTATAAAGAGTATAGAGATTTACTACTTTTCCCTTTTGGGGTTGCTGTTTGATATTCCTTTGATATATTGCCACAAAAAGCATTATTCAATATCGTTTGCCAATAGAAATTTAGTTGCCGTTTTATGCTGAATAAAGCTGTTTCAACATGGTCTATCTCGCTAAAAATTTCTTCAATTTTGTTAACTATTTGATGTTGCTCATTTAGTGGGGCGAGAGGAACAGAGAACGTTTTAAGAACACCTAAATAAACTCCTTTTTGAGCAGTTCCTTTTGCATTTTCTTCTAACTGTTTTTGAAAAAATGGCGCTTGAATGGCATACATTAAAAACCTTCCATTAAAAAAAGCTGATGGCTTGATTAAAGCTACACTTCTTTGTATGGCAAACTTTTGTTTTAAAGCATCATGAACAAAAGCAACCCTACCAATGGAACCAACAATTGTTAAGAGAACATCTCCAGCTTCCACATTCGCTCTCTCATATTCATTTATATAATCATCGTTGGATATATATCGGACATTCTCAAATGAAATATGATTATTGGTAATGTTTTGTGCACTTAACATTGGGATTCCACTGGATTCTTTAGTTGGAGGATTATGAGATCCATCTGTAATTTTATGTGTCCCCTCGTCAAGAGTAAACCAAACCCATCCTATAGGCAAATTATATATATTTTGCACCCTACTACTCATTATTGAAATTCCAAATTAATTTTATATCAAGCTTTATTTTCTCTTAGTTGAAATGAGTAGTTCTCTCACATCTACATCTAAAATTCTTGCAATCTCGACTAATGTTTCAAGTAATGGCTGAGATTCATTTGTACACCAACGTGAAACGGTTGCTTCATTTTTCCCTAAAGTTTCTGCAAGCCATTTACCTGTACGATTCTACTCAACAAGTACTACTTTTAGTCTATTAATTTTCTCCATCAGATTAATTATTGATGTTTTCAGCAAATGTATTGATTTGAGTTGAATTGAACAAGCTAAGATTCTCCTAATTGTCAACACTCATGCAACAAAAATTTCTATTCCTCTTTTTTCAATAAATGTCGCAAATTTTCGTTCCCTTCAATCCGTCTCAATTCTTTCTTTACAATATCCAAAACATCCTGCTTAATCTGTTTATAGTTTAAGTTAATTTCGGTTTGCATGGTACTGTTGCCGTCGGCATCGGTGAAGTTAATAATTTCAGGAATCTTCTTGTACACCTTTGTTTCTGCATCAACCGCCAAATTATCCACCACTATTTCACAGTTAAAAATTTTCTGCTCGATGCGTTCATCGAAGTTGTCGGATACAGCTCCGACAAACATCCCCTGCGAAAGATTGGATATTTTGGAGGCAGGAATAAGACTATCCATTTGGGTGGAAATGGATGTCGATTTGTCGTTTCTGTTAATGGTCAGGGATTGGCGTTTTTGAAGTACTTTTCCAAAACGATCCGAAAGCATTTTCGCAGTCTCTCCTACAACCTGGCCGCTGAAGATATTACCGACGGTGTTCATCACTACCTTGGCTTCTTTGTCCCCGTAGTCACGGTTCAATTGAGAAAAGTCCTGAAAGCCGAGACAAACTGCAACCTTGTTGCTTCTTGCTGTGGCAATAAGGTTGTCCAGTCCCCTGAAATATATCGTTGGTAACTCATCGATGATGACCGAACATTTCAACCGTCCTTTTTTGTTAATCAGTTTTACTATCCGGGAGTTGTACAAACCCAGAGCAGCTGAATAGATATTCTGCCGGTCAGGGTTATTCCCCACACAAAGAATTTTTGGTTCATCCGGATTGTTGATGTCGAGTGTAAAATCATCTCCGCTCATTACCCAGTAGAGTTGTGGTGAAATCATACGGGACAAGGGAATCTTCGCAGACGCAATTTGCCCCTGCAGTTGATCTTGTGCTCCTCCTTCCCAGGCATCCATAAAGGGTGAAAGATAGTTCTCCAGTTCAGGATAAGAAGTCAATATAGGGAAGATATCGGAGTACTTCTTGTTCAAAAACTCTATTGCATGGGGGAAAGTACAGTATTTGCCATTCTCATAGATTTTCAAGTACCAGATAATGGCAGCCAACAGGATTATTGGAGATTCCACAAAGAAATCCCCTTGCTTTTGTATCCATGTCTTATTCAAGTTTAGCATAATGGTATAGGCACTCTCATAAGCATCGGAAATATCGGTCATAAATGCAGGATTGATGGGGTTGCATCTGTGGCTTCTTCGAGGGTCGTCAAAGTTGATAACATAGAATTTAGGAACCACATTGTAAGCATCCTGATGTTTTAGAAGGTGATTGTATGCTATTGTCGAGAGATCATCAAATTTGAAGTCATATATATACATAGCGAACCCTTTTTCTATTTGCTGTTTGATAAAGTTATTTATTACTGCATATGACTTTCCGGAGCCCGGTGTGCCGAGAACGATGGTTGCCCTGAAAGGATTTACAATATTGATCCAACCGTTATTCTGCTTTTTCTTATAATAGAACTTTGTGGGGAGATTAACCGAATACTCATTGGTCATCAATCGGGTCTCCTGCATAAAGGATTCGTTTTCATTGTTGAATACGTCGTCCATCAGATTGTTCTTTAATAGGCGACTCATATATAGTCCACCCATTAACAAACAGGTATAACCCACAGCCATAGTAAAGATATATAGTTTGGTATTTGTCTCTAAGGGTAGAGGCAGATTCAATATCCACCAATTAAGAAAAAAGAAGATAACCCCGACAGCTAAAAAGCTGTTTATTTTTGTCCAGGTTATCTTTTCCTCTTTCACTCCTTTTGTTCCCAGACAGGATAGGGCTAATAACAACACGGCAAACAGTTTTGTCCATATTATGGAATTAAACAGATTTGCTGTCCGGTTTAAGTTTATTAAAATCTTATCTACCACCGCGATGTTCACGCCCGCTTGGTGAATTGCTTCGTAACAAAACCAATAGATATTCATTACGACAAATAATATACTTACGGCACGCATAAAATCCATGATTTTTGCCAATGCTCTCAGATCATCTTCTTGTTGCATAACTGTTATGGGTTAAGTTTTTTCTTTTTCTTCCTTCTCATTCTGCGAATAAATGCCTCCTCTTCCGGGTCTCTACTATGATTTTCCATTATGAATAAATCAAGGGCTGATTCAAGGACGGTTTCGCTTTCTTTGTGATTTTCGGAAGTGGTGTGAACCAAGTTTGCAAAGCTTTCCGGATTTAATGGTAGTTGTTTTTCAATTACTGGGCGATTTGCAGAGAACAAGTCCTGAAAGGCATTTGCCGAAAATTCTTTCCCCAAGCGAGAGCCGTTAAACACGCATTCTGTGTTATGATCAATAAAGGTTACGCCATAGATACGGCCCGAATCATTCTTGCGGAAAATCACATCAATTCCTTTTCTCTTCAGCTCACTTTCAAACTCAGATCGGGTGCCTTCTTTACGAATAATAGCTGCAACCGTCTTTTTGGTCTGTTCCCGAAACCCTTTTTCCTTGATCGTCTCTTTTGACCTCTCGCATCGTTCGTGGATTGCCTTGTATCCAACTGATTTCCCAAAGAGCGAAGACTTGAATGGATTTCCTGTTTTATTTCCATTGTCATCGGTATCAAAATAAACCAACCCATTATATACCCTTCCCCGGACCTCACCTTTAGCTTCCTCGACGCAGATGTTGTACAATGATAATAAAGCCCGATACTCGTTAAAACTTTGAAATTGGTAACGGATAGATAATGATTTAATCAGGTTGGCAATTTGTCCCTTGACATTACCCTCCTGTGGAATAACCTTTTTCGGCAGGTAAACTTCCGACCGCTGCTGCTTCTCTGCTGAGCGAAGTCCGTACTTCTTTTCCAACTCACGAGTAATCGTTTTACTGCGTTGATGTTCAAAACTATCATTTATCTTCTTTCCTGCATCATCAACCCGAAGCGACACTATATGGATATGGTGCCGCTCAATATCCTCGTGCTTATATACCATATAAGGTTGATTGCCGTATCCCAATTTCTCCAGATATTCCTGAGCAATAGCAGCCAACTGCTCATCTGACAATCGGTCATCCGGGTGAGGATTGAGGGATATATGGATAATCGGTTTTTCGGTTTTAATATCATTGGGGAGTTGCCTTTCAAAGTCGACCATACAGCGATGTATATCAAACCCTCCATCCAAAGTTTCGGCCATTTTATTGGAACAAAGTACCCGTCCTTCACCTTCAATGATCTTCTTTTGATTGTATGCCAATGCTCCAAAAAGTGAACTTCCTACATTTATTTTTGCAACCATTTCTGCTCAAACTCTTTGGTTAAATCAATGATTTGCCGGTTCAAGGCTACCAGCTCCATCGTCTGTTTCTCCAATCTATAAAGAAAAACCAGTGCTTTTTTCTCCGTGAAATTGCTGTTTAGAGCCTTTACCACCTGGTTGTAATTCACTCCAATTGCTCGAAATTGGGAATAAAAGGAGGTCAGTCTTGTGTAATAATCAACGGCAGCTTTATTGATGTTGATCACCTTAAACTCCTTATTAAAGATCCTGGCCACGATAAAGTGAGCCTTTGTACGCATTCCCGATTGCTCAAAAAGGGTTAAAAACCTTGCATTGTCTTCCGAATTTAACCGCACCATGTAGTTATTCGTTGCTGGGTCTTTCTTGGGAATCCTGCCCAAATTGCTCCTCTTTGGAGCCGTTTCATCTTTCTTGATCATCTCTTTTTATTTTACTGGTTTTACGACTTAGGAGTAAAACTTCCCCTGTCAAGGGCAAGGCGTTTTGAGTAACCGAAAGAATTTCGAGTTACTCAAAACACACCTTGCTATTTGCCTGGCGCAAATAAAATCCGTGCTAAAGACGGATTGATGGAAACCCCTTGTACAAAATGGAAGCATCTACAACGTTTATGTAAAGTTATAGGCTTTTTCAGGTGCTTGAAAGGCTTTAGAGGAGACAATTGGAGACAGCAGCAGACAGTTTATCCATTGATAATCAATTTTATAAAAAATCATTATTTCTTTGTTTAATGCTTGATGGAAACCTCCCCATACATCAATCATTTGAGGATGCAATCTTGAAATAATGAAATCATGATGTCTTGAAATCAGGATTGCAAGAATTAAAACAATAATCAGATAATCAATTAAAGAATGACAGAAATGAAGAAAGAACCAATTTACATGGCCTTCTCTACCCAAAAGGGTGGCGTTGGCAAAAGTGCTTTTACCGTATTAATGGCAAGTTATCTACACTATACTAAAGGGTATAATGTGGTAGTGGTAGATTGTGACTACCCGCAGTTTAGTATCCATGCCATGCGTGATAGGGATAAGAAACTGGTGGAAACCGATGATTTTTACAAAAGGATGGCCATAAACCAGTTCTCGGGGTTAGGGAAGCGTGCCTATCCTGTTTTGTGCAGCAAGCCCGAAGATGCCATTGAGGTGACCAAGGATATGTTGGATGGCTGTGAGGGGGAATATGATATCGTCTTCTTCGATCTTCCCGGCACGGTGAACTCCCAGGGCGTAATAGAATCACTCTCCTCCCTGGACTACATCTTTACTCCAATCATTGCCGACCGGGTTGTAATGGAGAGCAGTCTGAGGTTTGCAAGTAGAATCAATGAGGTTATTGTGATGAACAAGAGCAAGCGGACCAAAGAGATACATCTTTTTTGGAATCAGGTAGATGGGCGCGAGAAAACAGATCTCTATAGGATTTACGAAGAAGGGATAGCGACATTAGGACTGCAACTAATGAAAACCGTCATTCCTGACACCAAGCGTTTCAGAAAAGAGATGTCCTGCGATCACAAACTGCCTTTCCGTTCCACTCTTTTCCCTGCCGATAAACGATTACTCAAGGGTAGTAATGTAAAGGAGTTGATAGACGAGATATGTTCAATCATAAAATTAGACGGTCATGGCAGATAAAACGGACAAGATTGATGAAGCCTATGTTATGGAGCTTATTGCAGGGGATGTTCCTCTGGCAAAAAAGAAAGACCAGTCTCCTCCGGGCAAGCCACTAGAACAAAAGGAGGAATCGATTCCGGAGACAAAAGCGAGACGTAAACAATCTAATGTGGACGATTATCGCCAGCTATTTTTCAACCGGATGGAGATTAATGACCGACAGGTAATCTATATCAGTCGGAATACTTATGAGGAGGTGTACAACATTGTTTTTGGCATAGGTGGGCGAAAGGCATCTGTCAGTAGTTTTATTGAGTGCATTCTCCTACATCATTTCAAAATTTATGGGGAAGATATACAACGGATCTATGATGAGACCCTGAAACGACCCTTAAAAAACAGGAGGTAGTATGATTACCCAAATTGCACTTACGGTTATTGCACTCTATTGCCTGTTCACGATTTATTACATCTATAAAGAAGACATAAAAAGGGTTTTAGGGCAGAAAATCTCTCCAAAAGGAGATGAGGTCAAGCAGCCCAAAGAATGGCTTGATGAGAGCGGGATTATTGGTTCAACAAAGC
Organism: Bacteroidetes bacterium GWF2_40_14; assembly: GCA_001769195.1. GTDB lineage: Bacteria > Bacteroidota > Bacteroidia > Bacteroidales > UBA932 > Bact-08. The sequence continues at coordinate 173,429 of MEOK01000020.1, forward strand.
CATTTCTGAGACAAAGGGAGACAAGCGCAGACAATTTAACCGCTAATTCACAAGATGTTAGAAAAGAAGATACATTTACTTCTGAAACAAAAAAACAGTTTCCGGCAGTCGTCTCAAGAGAAGAAATGGAAGAGATATTCTCTAAACATGAAAATGAGCCGTTGGAGATTGATGTCGAAACGGAGTACCTGGGAGATCAAAATGATGAAATCGGATTTGATGAAGATGATGAGCTGATAGTTTTAACAGGAGGGATTGCTTCGGGAGTGACCTATGAGGAGATAATTGAGACAGCAGCAACCATTGGGAAAATAAATCCATCGGTAGAGGAAAAGGAAAGAGCAGTCGATGTAATTAATAGGGCAGGGAAAACCGATATGTTCGAACAAGTGGTTTCAACTATTCCGGAATCGGACAACAGAATAAAAAAGATGCTCGAGGAGTGTGATGAAAAAATTAAAAACAGGCAGTTGACAGTTAAGAACTCAAAGTCAGCTACAGAAGAAATGACCATAGACTTCGATCTGAGCAAATACCTATAAAGAATAAACACGATGAAAAAGAATGACTACGGATGAAAGGATGATGCGAGCCACCACTAATATCCACAAAAAACAGTATTAACCCGTCACGGGACCCATCCAACCCCTTGGCACATAACAAATGATTTATGACCCTGAAAAAATATTTCGTCTCTGCAGTTTTTCTTACAACTGCTTCTTATGCCTTCGCACAAGGCAACGGGCTCGCCGGTATCTCTGAGGCCACCAACATGGTCACTTCATATTTTGAGCCTGCCACTAAACTTATTTACGCCATTGGTGCCGTTGTGGGACTAATCGGAGGAGTAAAGGTATATGGCAAGTTCGCTTCGGGTGATCCGGACACAAGCAAGACTGCTGCATCGTGGTTTGGTGCCTGTATCTTCCTTATCGTTGCGGCTACAATCTTAAGATCTTTCTTCTTGTAGTATGGCTACCATCTATAATATCAATAAAGGAATTGGGAAATCCGTAGAATTTAAGGGACTGAAAAGTCAGTACCTGTTCATTTTTGCCGGAGGGCTTTTAGCAATTTTCATTCTCTATGTAATAATGTTCAGCATCGGAATAAATCAATCATTCTGCATCGGTTTCGCAATACTAATTGCTTCCCTGTTGGTGTGGCAGACCTTCTCACTTAACGCAAAGTATGGTGAGCATGGCCTTATGAAGATTGCCGCAAGAAAAAATCACCCGAAGTATCTAATCAACAGAAAAAGCATATCGCAATTATTAACAAGGAGGTAAGCATGAGAAATATACTTAAGGCAAATACGTTGGAGAGTAAATTCCCATTATTGGCAGTAGAGAATGACTGCATTATTTCTAAAGATGCAGATATCACCATTGGTTTTAAAGTAGAGCTCCCTGAATTATTCACCGTCACTTCAACTGAATATGAAGCCATTCATTCTGCTTGGGTAAAAGCCATAAAGGTTTTGCCGGATTATTCCATTATTCATAAACAAGACTGGTTCATTCAGGAGAACTACTTGGCAGATATCGAGAAGCAAGATAGCACTTTTTTAAGCCGCTCTTTTGAAAGGCATTTTAATGAAAGACCTTTCTTGAACCATAGTTGCTTTCTTTTTATTACCAAAACAACAAAGGAGAGATTGCGTTCTCGAAGTAACTTCTCATCTCTTTGCCGTGGCTTTATCATTCCAAAAGAGATTCAGGATAGAGAGTTGGTTATGAAATTTCTAGACTCTGTAGGTCAGTTTGAAAAGATTATCAATGATAGCGGCTATTTGAAAATTATCAGATTCACTTCTGAGGAAATAATTGGTAGCCAATTTAAAGCAGGAGTGATAGAAAAATATTTCTCATTATCCCAAAATGAAGATACTGTCCTAAATGACATTTCAATAAATGATGCACAGATGCGCATAGGAGACAATCTGCTTTGCCTGCATACATTATCTAACACTGAAGACCTCCCGGGCCAAGTAGCTGCAGATATAAGATACGAGAAGCTTTCAACAGACAGGAGCGACTGCCGCCTTTCCTTTGCCTCGCCGGTAGGGCTTCTTCTCTCTTGCAATCATATCTACAACCAATACATTTTCATTGAAGAGAGTGATGACAATCTTAGCCGCTTTGAGAAGATGGCCAAGAACATGCACTCCCTCTCCCGCTACAGCCGTAGCAATCAGATAAACAAAGAATGGATTGAGCAGTACCTCAATCAGGCGCACAGCTTAGGATTGACATCCATCCGATGCCATTGCAACGTCATGGCGTGGAGTGATGACAGGGACGAACTCAAACGGATAAAGAATGATGTTGGTTCCCAGCTCGCACTTATGGAATGTAAGCCCAGGCATAACACTGTTGATGTGCCAACCCTCTTTTGGGCAGGTATTCCGGGGAACGAAGCCGACTTCCCTGCAGAAGAGAGTTTTTATACTTTCATTGAACAGGCCGTGTGCCTTTTCACCCAAGAGACAAACTACAAAAGCTCTCCCTCTCCATTCGGGATAAAACTGGCAGACAGGTTAACCGGCAAACCTCTCCACCTAGACATCTCCGACCTTCCCATGAAAAAGGGAATCATCACCAACAGGAATAAATTCATCCTCGGCCCTTCCGGTTCAGGAAAATCCTTTTTCACCAACCACATGGTAAGGCAGTATTATGAGCAGGGTAGTCATGTACTTCTGGTAGACACCGGTAACAGTTACCTTGGCCTGTGCGAGCTTATTAACCGAAAGAGCAATGGTAAAGACGGAATATATTTTACATATTCCGAAGAAAATCCGATTGCCTTCAATCCATTCTATACCGAAGATTGTGCATTTGACATTGAAAAGAAAGAGAGCATCAAGACTTTGATCCTCACCCTTTGGAAAAGGGATAATGAGCCTCCCACCAGAGCAGAGGAAGTTGCACTTTCCAACGCAGTAAGTCTCTACATTGAAAAGATAAAATCCAAAGAGGCCGAACCCGGATTCAACAGCTTTTATGAATATGTGAAGGGTGAATATAGGGGTGTCCTTGAAGAAAAAAAGGTAAGGGAAAAGGATTTTGATATTGACAATTTCCTCAATGTGCTTGAGCCTTACTACAAAGGCGGAGAATACGACTACCTGTTAAATTCTACAAAACAGATGGATTTGCTTTCAAAGAGGTTCATCGTGTTTGAGCTTGACAACATCAAAGACCACCCGATCCTTTTCCCTATTGTCACAATCATCATCATGGAGGTCTTCATCAATAAGATGCGCAGACTAAAGGGTGTGAGAAAATTAATCCTGATCGAGGAGGCATGGAAAGCCATTGCCAAAGAAGGCATGGCCGAGTACATAAAATACCTTTTCAAGACCGTAAGAAAATATTTTGGTGAAGCCATAGTGGTGACTCAGGAGGTGGATGACATCATATCGTCTCCCATCGTCAAGGAATCGATCATCAATAATTCAGATTGCAAAATACTTCTGGATCAACGCAAGTACATGAATAAGTTTGATGCAATCCAAAGTCTCTTGGGTCTTACAGAGAAAGAAAAGGCACAGGTGCTTTCCATCAATATGGCAAACAATCCATCCCGCCTCTACAAAGAAGTTTGGATTGGCTTGGGAGGAACACAGTCTGCCGTTTATGCTACAGAAGTAAGCTTCGAGGAATATCTGACATACACCACCGAGGAAACAGAAAAGATGGAGGTGCTAAACCTTGCTAAAAAACTTGACGGCAATATAGAGCTTGCAATAAGACAACTGGCAGAACAGAAAAGAGAGAATTCAAAACAACATAACTAAAATACATATTATGAAACGAATATTCACAATAATTTGTCTGACTCTATTCCTTGGTTTAGGTAACAGGGCACAGGCTCAGATGGTAACTTTTGACCCTACTAACCTAATACAGAGCATCATTAACTCTGTAACGCAAGTGGTTGAAACATCTTCTACCGCTTCCAATATGATAAATAACTTCAAGGAAACCATAAAGATTTATGAACAGGGGAAAAAGTACTATGATGCCCTTAAATCCGTGAACAACCTGGTTAAAGATGCCCGTAAGGTCCAACAGACAATCTTGATGATTGGTGAGATCTCGGATATCTATGTCAACAGCTTTCAAAAAATGATGAATGACCCCAATTACACTGTGGAGGAACTCGGTGCTATTGCCTTTGGATACACAAAACTTATGGAAGAGAGCAGCGGACTGTTGTCTGACCTCAAGAAAGTCATAAAAGACAGTTCTTTATCGATGACTGATAAAGAGAGAATGGATGTGGTGGATCAAGTTTATTCCGAGGTTAAAAGGTACAGAAGCCTGGTTGGCTACTACACCAATAAGACAATCTCCGTTAGTTTTCTCAGGGCAAAAGCTTCCGGAGAGACACAAAGAGTAGTTGCGCTTTATGGAACAAACGAAAGATACTGGTAATATTCTACATTATGGAATTTGATAATCTACACCAGATACTCAGAGGTCTTTATACCGACATGATGCCTCTTTGTTCCAATATGGCAGCAGTGGCCAAGGCTATAGCAGGGCTTGGTGCATTGATATTTGTTGCAAGCCGGGTATGGCAGTCGCTCGCCAGAGCCGAAGAGATAGATGTATATCCTCTTCTTCGTCCTTTTGCAATTGGGATGTGCATAATGTTCTTTCCTCTTGTCCTAGGTACCATAAATGGAGTATTGAGCCCTATTGTTCAGGGTACAAACTCAATGTTGGAGTCCCAGACCTTTGATATGAATAACTACCGTAAGCAGAAAGATATTCTGGAGAGAGAATCTATGCTGCGAAGCCCGGAGACTGCCTATCTCGTGAGTAATGAAGAGTTTGATAAGCAGATTGAAGCTATGGGATGGAGCCCTGAAGACCTGGTGACAATGACAGGTATGTACATCGAACGGGGAATGTATAACATGAAAAAGTCTATCCGTGACTTCTTCCGCGAGCTTCTGGAGCTTATGTTTCAGGCAGCATCTTTGGTGATCGATACCATACGCACGTTCTTTCTCGTTGTGCTCTCAATCCTCGGCCCTATCTCCTTTGCCATTTCCGTTTGGCCGGGCTTTCAGTCTACGCTTACCCAATGGATTACCCGATATATAAGTGTCTATTTCTGGTTACCGGTATCTGACTTGTTCAGCACCATATTAGCCAAAATACAGGTTCTTATGATACAAAATGATATTACCAAACTACAAAATGATCCCAACTACTCGGTTGATGCATCAAATGGCGTTTACATCATTTTTATGATCATTGGAATCATAGGATACTTTACCATACCTACTGTTGCAGGATGGATAATACAGGCAGGCGGGATGGGTAACTACAGCAGGAACATGAATGCCACAGCAGGTAGAGCCACATCTATGGCTGGTGCCGGAATTGGTGCAGCTTCCGGGAATGTCTCGGGAAGACTAATTGGAAGATAACAATCAAGACTATGGAATTTAAATCGTTAAAAAATATAGAGTCGAGCTTCAAGCAGATAAGACTCATTGTGATTCTGGTTATCAGTTCGTGTGCATTGGTCATTGTCTTTTGTATCTGGAGTTCGTTCCGCTTCGCAGAAGCTCAAAGACAGAAGATATATGTACTGGATCAGGGCAAATCCCTTATCCTTGCCCTCTCACAAGACCTATCCCAAAACAGACCGGTGGAGGCCCGCGAACATGTGAGGCGCTTTCATGAACTCTTCTTTACCCTCTCGCCGGATAAAATGGCTATTGAGAGTAACATGCAAAGAGCAATGAATCTATCAGACAAGTCGGCTTTCAACTACTATCAGGACCTTTCAGAAAAGGGATACTTTAAAAGGCTCATCTCCGCAAACATCAATCAGTACATACAGATTGACAGCGTGATTTGCAATTTTGACCACTATCCATATACGGCCAAAACATTCGCAAAGCAACTCATACTCCGTGAAAGCAACGTCACTGAGAGAAGCCTGATAACCACTTGCAAACTGCTCAACTCGGTAAGAAGTGACAATAACCCTCACGGCTTTATCATTGAGAATTTTGAAATTATAGAAAACAAAGACATCAGAGTCGCAAATAGATAATACCATGAAGACAATAACAAGTAGCGTTCAAAAAATCAAAGATGAGATAATTGCAAAGCAGGTGCAATGGAACAAGAAAATAGAGGATTATCTCAGAAGTATGAGCTATGAGAGCCGCCTGACACTGATTGCATCTATGCTCCTTTTTATGGGTTTCGTTTTCATTGGGATGATGGTGGTGACAATAATACAACTTGAGAAAAAGAGTGTCCGGCAGATTGAGTTTGAGCACATCAGGGGGCTGGAGGTAAAGTCAAAATCCGATACAAATAACTTGAATAAAAACTACGATTATGGAAGAGAAAATTAAAAAAGAGAGAAGCCCTCAAGAGGTATTAAAGCGTAAGAAGATGATAGTCTTTCCGCTATTCGTGCTTGCCTTTGCTGCTGTTATATGGTTAATATTTTCTCCTTCAAAAGAAGACAAGAAGAAGCTAAGTGATCAGGTTGGAATAAATACCAATATCCCTCAGGCAAAAGCCAATGTTCTTGCAGACAGTAAAGAAGCGGAGTATGAGAAAGCAAGTGCCGAGCAACAGCAAGACCAGAGATCGAAAACAATGCAGGATCTGGCAGGGTTCTTTGGGATCACCAACGAGAACTCACAAGATGAGGGCGATGAGCTTGGACAATCTCCCAATAATACCGCCGGAGCATCAGAGGGCAAAAGTAATACCAGAGGCACGATCCGATCTTCTGCCAGAGCATATAAGGAGATAAACCGCAACCTGGATAATTTCTATCAGGATGATAAAGACAAAGAGAAGAAAGAACTACAAGAAAAGGTAGATCAGATGCAGGCACAGATGAGGGAAAGCAACAATGGAAATAGCGTGGAAGAGAAAATGAAGCTATTGGAAAAGTCGTATGAGATGGCTGCGCGGTTAATGCCTCAAAATATGAATCAAAAAAATGAAAATACTGCGGAAAAGGAACAGGAAACAAAAACCAGAGGAGGAAAGACAAAGGTAGAGCCTATATATCAGGTAAAAAAAGAAGTGGTAAGCTCTCTCTCGAATGAACTTCCTTTTGAAAACATGACTAATGGCGATGAACATAACTTAGGGTTTAACACTTCCGTGGGAGAGAGCAAAGCTGTTGTAAAAAACACAATCAAAGCTTGTGTCCATATTGACCAGACCATAACTGACGGTCAGACTATAAGACTCCGTCTCTTAGAAAGCTTAAAAGCAGGAAGCACTATCATTCCGGAGAATTCCACAATCAGTGGCAAGACTTTTTTGGTAGGAGAAAGACTGAACATCATAATCTCAGGTATTGAGTACCAAGGCAAGATCATACCCGTTGAGTTGAATGTCTTTGACACCGATGGGCAGATAGGAATCTTCGTGCCAGGCTCAATGGAAGTGAGTACGATAAAAGACGTTGCCGGTAACGTGGGTAACAGCATTGGGACAAGCTTTAATATCACAAAAAATGCAGGTGAACAGATTACTGCCGACCTCACAAAGGCTCTGATACAAGGAGGCTCACAGTACATCTCAAAAAAAGCCAGGCTGGTGAAAGTACACCTCAAGGCAGGGTATAGGGTATTTCTGACAACAAAAGAATAATACAATTCATAAACCAGTAAAATCCAAATAAATGCAAAAATTGTTAATCACTATTTTTCTTTTCTTCTGCGCGTTGAGACTCAATGCCCAGACAAATGGTTCTTCGGGAGACCTCTTTAATGGTCTTACCAAGAAAATAACCTATGACAAGGTAATACCTCCCTATGGTCTGGAAGTGACATTCGACAAGACTGTTCACATCATCTTCCCGGCAGCTGTCAGGTATGTTGACCTTGGCAGCACAAAGATAATTGCAGGTAAGGCCGAGGGTGCCGAGAATGTAATTCGTATTAAAGCTGCTGTACGCAATTTTGAAGATGAAACCAACTTCTCCGTTATTACAGATGACGGTAACTTTTACTCCTTTAACGTAAGGTATGTTCAAGAGCCGGAGAAGCTTAATATTGAGATGAAAGAACTGATTACCAAGGCAGCTCCAGGCAAAACACAAACAGGAGCCGGGGATGTATATCTCAAGGAACTGGGGAAAGAGCCTCCTGCAGCAGTGAATCTGATTATGAACAACATCTACAAGAAGGACAAGAGTGATATCAAAAACATCTCAAGTAAAAAGTATGGAGTTGAGTTTTCCATCAAAGGCATTTATACCAACAATGGTATGTTGTACTTCCACTCTCAGATAAAGAATATCACCAACATTCCATTTGACATTGATTTTATCACTTTCAAGATAGTAGACAGGAGAGTGACTAAAAGAACGGCAGTACAGGAACAATTGCTGACACCTCTGAGAGTATTGAACAACAATCAAACTATAAGAGGTAAAAGTGTCGCAAGATCTGTCTTCACTCTGGAAAAATTCACCATTGCCGATAACAAGATGCTTGTCATTGAAATCTTTGAGAAAAATGGCGGCCGTCATCAATCGGTGATGATAACAAATAGAAACATAGTAAAAGCAAAACTAATAACCAATTATAACACAAAATAACAATGAAAAACACATTATTTACAGCATTAGCAATTTTAATCTTAACTGTCTCCTGCACAAAAGAGAGACAACCGGTAATCGTAGACTTAGGTAACACAACAGAAAAGCTCAGCGAAAATTCCGAGAATGACACTCCCCAGGTACAAGTCTATTTCCATATTAAAAGGGTGGCAAAGATTCATGTCAAGCATCTGAAAGATGATTTTGGAAGAGACTATACCAAGGAGATTATTGATGAGATAACTGACAGGCTCTTTATCCGGAGCATTGGTTCAAGTACAGGCTATAAGGTCCTTTATGACCTGGAGGTGATTGCCAGTGATAATAAGCCGCAACTTTTGATTAACCGTGATACAAAAACCAAGGAGAACCTGGATGATAACATAATGTGGATTGATAACTGTATCATGGGATATGATGATCCAATTCCCCAAATTAATGTGACAAGGTTTGAGGTACAAAGAATTGCGGAAACGAAAACAGAAAACGTCGTTTACAATCCTTTGCTTAACTCTTGCGAATTAGTAAAATTATCAAATTAATTATCAGTCAATCTGACGTTTATGTCAAGGATTTACATTATAACAATATTTTTGATGAGCATACTTTTTGGTTGTTCCAAAGAGCCATCTGCTCCACATGAAGAACTTAATTTTGTTAACTTCCTCTGTGGAATGGAGCAGGAACAAACTAAGGCCAGCAGTGTGTTTGCGAGTGGTAATACTGCTATCATATACGCCTTTGCATCGGGAGGAATCGCTGCCAATATAGGCGGCACTCCTCTAAATGCGACAGCATCGGGAAGTGGTTTACTATCTCCAATCTCTACAATATTTTTACCGAAAGGGACCTATGACTTTTACTCGGTGTCTGCAAACAACTCTTCTGCACCAAATATAAGTTTTACCGACGGAGTATCCGGAGATTTGGCAAATGGTGTGGATTACCTATGGGCAAGCAATAAAAACACTACCGTGAACAATGGAGCAAACGTGACCTTTGCTTATAAACATTTTGCCTGCCAGATGCAGATAAGGATTGTTGCCAATCCCAGGGTGAGCGGCCTTGTGGTAAACTCGGTTAAATTCACCTATCCGATAACTTCCGGAGTGAAAATGAATCTTTCTACAGGAAGCATCTCTTCTTCGGGATCCGTGACTTCTTTAAGCAATGTTGCAGGCAGCGGAAATACCCGCAACTTTATCTGTCTGCCATGTACCGTTTCTTCGCAGGTGGAAATTAATATCAACGCCACTATTGACGGGCAGCCTGTAACAAATAAGACATATAGAGCAACGGTTAATCAAGCATTGGTTGGCGGCAACTCTTATGATATAGCCCTGAATATGAATACAGATAATGTTTTTTCTACTACCTGCAGTATTATCGCATGGCAAAACGTCTCAAATTCAATAACTTATTAACAAAATGAAAAGATTACAATTGATGAGATTTTATGACCATGCAATGATGTTCTGCTTAATTGTGCTTCTGTCGTCATGTATTAAGGAGGATTACGAACAATGTTCTGATTATGGAAAATATAGAGTTGTGTTCAATGATGCTGATAACTCAAAAGGAAAGACAGATTATAATGTGCTTGTATGCCCTCTTGAAAAAGGAAAAGTAAGTTTCACAAATGTTTATCAATATTACAGGTTGGCAGATAGCTCTTTGCTAAAAGCTGAAAGAGAATTAAAACTATTCCCTATGGAATACTCTTTTAAAGCACTTCTTTCACAAAATCAGATGATATTGACAGGGAGTGATGTGAGTTTAAAAACCGGAGAAATGTATCTGTTTGCTGATAGCTCGGCCAGTGTGATTAAGGCTGTCCGGAACAACGTCAGTTTGAGATTTACTCTTGCAAATTCCCTCATCAGAGTGATCTGCAATTTTAGTGAAAACCCTATCTCACAATACAGGATATCCAAGGTGGAGATCTCTTCTCCGGATGATAGTGGGATTGAGCTAAACATGCTTTCAGGAAGATGCAATTCTGCTCAAGAGGTGACTGGCTTCTATGAGGAGTGTGTAAGAGAAATAGACTCGAACGTATTTAACTATTACTGTGTTCCTATTGTAAAAGCAAAGTATCTCAACTTTAAGGTCTTTGTAGAAGATATTTCTGCAAACAAAACAAACGTGCTTTTCTCAAGAGTGCTTCTAAACACAGATATTGAACAAGGTAAGGTGTACGATTACCGTTTTGATGTTACACCTTTTGATATTGAATTTAAAACTACATCCATTTTGGATTGGAACGATTATGTACACAGCACAAATATTTCACTCAACTAATTAACAATTAATATTTTAAATTAAATTATTATGAAGAAAATTATCCTTTCTTATGCGATAGCCATGTCTGCTATCTTTTCAATGACTTCTTGCCAAAAAGATCAAAACATCAATCCTGATCCGCAAGAAATTAAGTTTTATGCTTCTTACAATGGAGAAACGCAAACAAAAGCTACTTCCGTATTCACTACCGGTAACAAAGTGACAATCCTGGGTTACACTGCCGGTGCAACAGTGACCTCTGCCACCTCTGTTCCAGGAACTCCTGTTGAAGCTACAGGCGGAGCCTCCGGTTTACTCACTCCCCCTGCTGCCCTTTATCTTCCAAAAGGTTCTTATGATTTTTACTCTGTTTCACTAAACAACACAACTGCTCCCGGATTAACCTTTACATCAGGAATGTCAACACAATTGACAAATGGGATTGACTATCTATGGACAAAGGCCGCAGGTATTGCCGAAGGAGGTACGGCTTCATTTATTTACAATCACAAGGCAGTTGGTATGGAAGTAAATGTATCGGCAGGAACGGGCGTAAGCGCATTGAGCGTAACGGCAATCAGTTTTACTCCTACAACTGCCTCTGCAGCTTCCAAGATGAGTTTGGCAGATGGAAGTATAGGAGCAGCAAGTGCTATTGGTTCATTGACTCCGATGAGTCTTAGTGGAGCAAAAGGGACTTATATAATGCTTCCTGTCGGTTCGGTGGCAGTGAATGTGGAGATTACAGTAAATGCAACAATTGGTGGAACGACAGTCACTGCCAAGAAGTATACTGCCACTATACCGTCACAAGCCTATACTTCGGGTTCGTACTACACTGCAAATTTCACTGTCTCTTCAACTGCCTTACAGTTTACCGGAGCACAGGTTCAGGATTGGACAAATCAGACTATTTCGGGTGTATCATTAACTGAACAATAATATTTAAATCAAAAATCATGAAAACATTTTTGTCAATATCAACATTAATTATAACTACAATTTTTCTCTTTGCATCATGCGCGAAAGAAAAATGTAAAAACTGTCCTTCATTGCCTGATTCTTCACTTTTATGTGTTAGCTTTTCGGGGGATTACTCTTTGCAAACGCAAACAAAAGCATCATCTACCGCTTTCCCTTCAGGCATCCAGACTTCAATCCTTGCATATAGTGCCGGTGATAATCCAACAATAAATGCTGCATATCCGGGAACACCCATTAGTGCGACATCGGATGCAAGTGGAAATCTTGTCTTCAATAGTGGTGTTAATCTATTTATGCCAGGGGGTTCGTATGATTTTTATTCTGTGTCTACAAACTCATCCTCAGTTCCAAATATCACATTTACCAATGGGTTGTCGGGAGTTTTAAATAATGGGGTGGACTACCTCTGGGCATCAGGTAAAAATACTTCTGTGACAGCAAATACAAATGTCCCTTTTCAATTTGCACATAGGGCAACAGCACTAAGATTGAGCATAACAGCAGGTGATGGTGTAACGGGATTAACCGTGAAGAGTATAAAGATTGGGCAGACTCAGCAGGGAGCCGTGATGGGGCTCTCTACGGGAGTAATTTCTGCTGCAAGTGCCCTGTCTGCTGATAAGGCAGATATGATGTTGGATTCCAATACGGGTACATTTATTATGTTACCACTTATAGCTGGAATTTCTATTCCGGTAGAGGTATATGTAGATGCTACTATTGGCGGAAGTGCTCAGACAAACAAAAAGTACACAGCTACTATTCCTGCTCCTACAGGAGGATTTGAGAGTGGAACAATATACAAATTCGCAGCTTCTATTGGTGCAAGCGGAATTACTTTCCTTAACGCTACCCTAGAAAACTGGAATGAACAGACATTGGTTTCAATTAACTTAAATGAATAATGAAACGATTATTAATCATTTGTTTATTGGTTCTTGCTCCGGTTTTGTGCTTGGCTCAAAAGTACGGAGTGAGGACTAATATTATAGGAATGGCAACAGGAAGTCTAAACCTAGAGGCTTCCTTGGCTCTTTCAAATAAGTGGACTTTACATCTGCCTGTCTCATATAATCCCTTTGTTGTTAGAGATAATATTAAAGTTAAACACCTGATGACTCAACCTGGGGCAAGATGGTGGTTTTGGCATAGCTATGCAGGATTATTCATAGGAGCACAGGCAATAGGAGGAAAATACAATATAGCTGTCACTGACTACCGCTATCAGGGGTGGGCTGCCGGTATGGGTGTATCTTCAGGATATGCGTGGATGGTGACATCTAAATGGAATATTGAAGCAGAGGTTGGAGCGGGCGGCTGGTATAGTGAATATGACAAGTACCAAAGGCCGCTTTGCGGAGAGTATGAGGGAAGTTTTAAGCGAATCTTGTATGGACCTACCAGAGCATCAATCTCATTAATGTTTATCTTTTAAAAAGGAAAATAATGCAAAAGTATTTGACGGTCTTATTTTTAATTGTTCTTCTGAGTGCTTGTAATAATAACCTTTCCAGACTAAGCAAGCATAATCCTTCCCTAGGCCTTAGCCATGCTCAAAATACAGAAAGTAATTATAATATAGACCTTTCAAGAGATGCTAAATTCACCTCTAAGTCATTTAAATATACTGATACATCAGGAAAAGAAAAATTTATCAACGATGCTGTCAAGGATGAAGTTACGGGGGAAATGGTCAGTATGGTATATCTTAATGAGATAGTGGTCTCAGCTAAATCACAAAACATACCAGAGAGAAATGGAGTGATAAGGTTGGATTTCATAGTAAAGATACCTTCAATCCTTCAAGACAGCCGGTGGCAGATTGATATGCTGCCGGTATTAAGCCGGGGAAAGGACACAATGCACTTTAACAGAATCTTGATTAGTGGCGAAGAATTTAAACGGGCGCAGGAAAAAGGTTACAAGAAGTATGAGAAATATTTACGCAGTATCATTCCGGACGACGTTGATTTTCTTGAAGTCTATACAGATCTGCCCAACCTGGTTCTTTTCCTGGAGAGAAATCTCCCTGAATCCAGAGTAATGGCCGGAGAGCGGGATGATGATCTGATTACTGCTTTTGGTGTAACCGAAAAAAGTGCAGTGGACCATTATGTAAAACAATGGCTCATTGACAGGAACAACAAGCGAAAGGCCGAGAAAGAGAAATATTTTTATAAGTATGTAAAAAATCCATACTTACTGGGTACTAAACTGGATTCTGTAATACAAATGGGTAATGGAGATTTTGCCTATCATTATTCTCAAGAGATACTGACTAATGATAAATCATCAAAGCTCTTTCTTAATCTATATGGGCAGGTAAGAGATATAAATGGGATGTGTTTTGAATTAAACACCAGCGATACTATTGCCTATAACGTCTCTTCAATGGTGGGCTTCATTGACACCACTACCAGATACAAGAAGAAAATAATTGAGCGAAAAGCAACTGCTACAATGGCTGCCTTCATTGACTTCAAAGTGGGAAAAACAGACATCATCGACACTCTCTCTAATAATGCCATTGAACTGGAAAAAATTAAAAAGGCATTAAAAGATGTACTTTCAAATGAGGTGTTTGTGCTTGATTCGTTAATCCTGACTGCTTCGTCTTCTCCTGAAGGTGCATTTGCATTAAACCAGAGTTTATCTTCTCAGAGGGCTTCTTCAATTCAAAAGTATTGTGAGGCATATATTAAGGGTCTTGATGAAGAGATTGTTTCCTATGAGTTAGGGACAAAGAATGAAATTCAAAAGACAAGCCCTTTATCTGAAGTAAACAGCCTGATAATTCAAAAGACAATTCCTGAAGATTGGGATAGACTTCGAATACTTATACTAAACGACACCACTCTTACCAACAAAGAAAAACTACTAGAGTGCTTCAAGATTCAGGACTTGGATGAAAGAGAAAGAGCAATGTCTTCATATAAACGTGAGTACAAATACCTGCGCGAAAAGATTTATCCCCAACTAAGGAGGGTCAACTTCACTTTTAACCTGCATCGTAAAGGGATGGTAAAAGACACCATTCATACCACCGAGATAGATTCTTTGTATATGAACGGATTGGTTCTTCTAAAGGATAGAAAATATGAAGATGCGTTAGCAATATTGCTTGACTACAAGGATTTTAATACTGCCATTGCACATATCTCCCTGGGACACGACCGTTCAGCCGAAGAGATACTTCTCTCATGTCCTGAAACTGCATACAAAATCTACCTGATGGCTGTACTTTCTGCAAGAAAGGGAGACGAGGAGCAAGCGGTAAAATTCTTCTTGCGCTCAAAAGAACTAAATTTCTCTATGGCATACCGAGGAGGTTTAGATCCTGAGATTAGTTCTTTAATTCGAAAATATAATTTGAACAAAGATTTATTTGAATGATGATTAAAAAATTACAGTTATATATTATTGCCGGCATATTTTCTCTTGCCTCTCTCTCTGGTTGTGAAAGAGAGAATAGTTCAATGTCAGATTCTCAAGCTTCCAAAGAAGACACAACTGAAGTCCAGATTTTCTTGAGTAAAAAGGGAGAAGAAGTAATAACCAAAGCAACAAGTGCCAATGATGCTTCAATACGAGATGTCAATCTACTGGTTTATGATGTCTCGGGTAATCTTCTAAATTCTCAATATTATAGTTCTTCTTCCGGCCTTTCAATCACCACTTCAACAGGAAACAAAACCATAGTGGCAATTGCAAATGCAGGAAACATAAACCTTTCATCCTATACAACCCTGAATTCTATCCGGAATGCCGTTTCTATGCAGATGGTGAATGGGACTAATGATATTCTCATGGCCGGAGAGACAAGTATCAACCTAGTGAAAGGAGGAGGTATATCAATAACATTGAGCAGATTGATTTCTAAAGTGACTGTGGTATTTGATAAATCCTCTCTAAGCGGAGGAACAAACATAAATATCACCAAAATTGAGTTAAAGAATGTTGCAACTCAATGTAAGTATCTTGGATCAAACACGATAAATTCTACCTCATACATCGGTGTTTCAGGAGATAATTTAACCGGCAATTTAGAACCATCGGCCCATAGTTCAGCTACTCCATTATTCCTGTTTGAGAATATGCAGGGAAATATTGGCTCTGCCAGTGTCGAGAAAGATAAGAATCCCGGTGCCACACAGCCATATTGTTCTTATGTGGAGATCACTGCAAATTACAGCACACCTGCAAAGAGCGGAACATTAAAGTATAGATTCTATTTAGGCAAAAACATTTCCAATAATTTTGACGTGGAACGGAATACATGGTATCAGCTGAATATCAGATTTACCGGAACCGGAATAAATGAAGTTTCGTGGAGAATAGATACTTCAAACCTTACTGATGTAAAATACAATATTAGCGTTTCGGCCTCTCCATCAAATGGGGGAACTGTATCTGGTGGAGGACAATATATCTATGGCTCTACTCCGTCATTGAATGCTTACCCTGCAACTAATTATATTTTTACAGGTTGGAGTCCCTCTATAAGCCCTGTTATTCAGGATATGGTTTATACTGCGAACTTCCAATATGTTGATCCTACTGTATATGTTACCGGGATTAGTGTGAGCCCTGCAAACATGAGCCTTTATGTTGGAGAAACAGGTAACTTAACTGCAACAGTCAGTCCTACGAATGCAGATAATTTGTCTGTGACCTGGTCCTCTTCAAATTCTTCCGTGGCAACTGTGAGTAATGGAACAGTGATGGCTTTAGCTGCAGGAACAACCACAATAACTGTTAGAACTGTGGATGGCGGATATACTGCAATCTGCAATTTGACAGTTAGTAATAAAACCTTTACTATAACCCCTGCAAGCAAAACAATCTACATTGGAGAATCATTTGGTATAGCCTCTAGCGGTTCTCCGAACCCGAATCCGTCTTGGAATACTTCAAATGCTTTGATAGCTTCTGTTAGTGGGGGCATGGTAACAGGTAACTCAGCCGGAACGGCAACTATAACTGCAATAGCAAATGGAATTACAAGAACCTGCAATGTGACGGTAATTGATCCTGTTGTTTATGTAACAAGTGTGAGTTTAGATAAATCTTCAATGACATTAACTGCCGGCGGATCTATTGGGAGTTTAACAGCAAGCGTTAATCCTTCAAATGCGACAAACAAAAGTGTGATTTGGAGTTCATCAAACAGTTTTGTAGCTAATGTTAATAGCAGCGGTGTAGTATCACCATTAGGGGTTGGATCTTGCACAATAACTGTTACTACCGTCGATGGTGGAAAAACTGCAGCTTGCTCTGTGACAATAAATCCTGCAACAATAGCTGTGGCTGGAGTAAGTATAAGTCCGGGAAACTTATCTTTGGACGAGGGACAGAACTCAACCCTTTCTGCAACGGTTAATCCTTCAAATGCTTCTAACAAAACAGTGACATGGTCAACTTCAAATTCCAGTATTGCAACAGTAGATGCTAATGGAAAAGTAGTTGCAATTTCTGCCGGTACAGCTACTATTACTGTCAGAACTAACGATGGAGGTTACACTTCGAATTGTAATGTGACTGTTTACAAGGTAGTGGATTTGTATTTCTACTTCTATAGGGTGGCTAAGCTTGCGTACAAAGGGGGCGGAGAAAATTATTGGTATTTGAATGAATCTATGAGTGATGATGTATATGTGAAAGCAACAGGAGGCAACAATATTTCAGGGTCAATTTCCTATACTATTAACTGGGCATACAACCCTGCATCCGGTTTCAGCGAGCCAACACCGACTTCCGGAACAAAGTCAATCAGTATCTCATCTTCATTGAATACTCTGTTAGAATCAGGAACAGCATGGGGTAGTGAAACAGATCTTGATATCGCGTATCCGACAATTACCGTAACGAGCTATACTCCGAGCGAAACCAATTCTCCACCTACCAGAATTCGAGTGAATCAAAGCATCAATACTTATTACTTGGATGAAAGAGGAAGATGATAGTGAAGCAAATCTGGCCTGTCCCATATAGATTGAACATTTCAAAGGGGTGGGGGAGACTAAGAAATGTTTTGACACCATTTATCGAAATCCCCTTTTTCGTGGCATTTTATTTGATCGGATATTTACAAATATCCTTTAAATGTTTTACGTTGAGGAATTAGAATCAAATAAGTAACTGAGATATAAGATAATATTTGTCAATTGGATTATAATAACTAAATTTGACCGATTAACGTTAAAAGTCAAATATATGTCGGAAATTAATGTAAAGAATTTGATTGTTGAGTCTGCCACAAAATATTTTTCCAAATTTGGCTTTCATAAAACAACTATGGATGATATAGCAAAGCATCTCCATAAGGCGAAAGGGGTATTGTATTACTATTTTAAAGGTAAAGAAGAACTTTTTAATGAAGTATTGAAACAAGAATTAGATACTGTTAAAACCGCATTAAAAAAAATAGTAGATAGAGACAAGGATCCTCTTTTTACTCTCAAGGAATATATGCTTACCCGTTTAAAATTATTAAACACTGCCGTAAACTACCATGAAACACTTAAAGCAGATTTCTTTGAAAAATATCTATTCGTAAAAGATGTAAGAGAAGATTTTGCGGAGTTTGAAAGAAAACAATTAACTATTATTCTGGAAAAAGGGAAAAAAGAAGGTTACCTGGATGTTAAAAACATAAATTCTACTGTAAATATTATTATGATGGTAGTTACTGGTATCGAAATACCTTTATTTCTTCAAAACAAGTATACAGAATACGAAAACACTATTGATGAGCTTTCTTCAATGATTGTGAATAGTTTAAGAACTCAAAAATATTAATTCCACTCTTTTTTTATAAAATACTGACTAAATAACGCAATTGGTCAATAAATAATTATACCTTAGCAGACACTGAAAAACTAAAATAGTCAATTTATAAATTAATATGGAACGATTTGCACAGAAAATCTTAAAATTCAAATGGATAATAATTCTTATAGTATTAGTATTAACAATTTTCTTTGGTTATCAAACCAAGTTTTTAACAATCAATTCAGACATTATAAGTTCATTACCTGATGATGATCCGGTTGCTTCATTATATAAAAAAATAGGTACTCAATTTGGCGGGAATGATATGGGGATGATTGTTTTGGAATCTGACGATATTTTCAAAACAGAAATATTATTTCATGTAAAACAAATTACAGACAGCCTGAAAATCACTCCAGGGGTTTCATCCGTAACAAGCTTAACTAATATTCTTGATATTAAAAGCACAGTAGACGGTATCGAAATCGGTAAACTTGTTGATGAGTATAATCTACCTGACAAACAGCCTCAATTGGACAGCCTGAAAAAATATGTTTTTTCGAAAGAAATGTATAAAGGGGTTATAATCTCCGAAGATGGAACTGCAACAATCATTCTTTTTACTCTACTTCCTGATGCTGATAAGCAAGCAGTTGCAAAAGATATTAAGAATAAAATCGAAAAACTCAATTTGTCAGAAAAGTTCTATTTCGGTGGTCTTCCCTTAATGATGAATGATATTTCTGATTTGATTAAGTCGGATGTTGTTTGGCTTTTACCTATCGTCTTTGCTGTCATTGCTATTATATTATTAATGAGTTTCAAGTCATTAATTGGAGTGCTTTTGCCATTGCTTACAGCTGGAATTGCCGTTATTTGGACGATTGGAATAATGATTATTACGGGGAATGAACTTACTATAATTTCAAACATAATTCCTGTTGTGTTGTTGGCGGTTGGCAGTGCATACACAATACATGTCTTAAACAGTATCAATCATTACATGTTAAAAGACAAGAAACAAGCCCTTATAAAAGCTCTTGTCTATGTAGCAATACCGGTAATTATGGCTGCAGCAACCACTGCAATTGGATTCATTTCATTTGTATTTGGTGCTTATCTTACAATGATTAAAGACTTCGGAATATTTACGGCTATTGGGACATTAGTCGCTTTGCTTTTATCTATATTTTTTGTTCCTGCTCTTATTTCAGCATTATCAATAAATAATAAAGAAATTAAAGATTATCCAAAAGAAAAACAAACCATTTTATCCCAAGTAATACTCAAACCTCTGGTTAATCTTCTTTTCAAGCATCCTAAATATACTTTAACAACCTGGAGTATTTTTCTTTTATTAAGTATCGGTGGTACTTTTCTGATTAAAACGAGCGTAAATATGGCTGATTACTTTAAGAAAGATAATCCTACAAGGATTTCGGAAGAAGTTATGCAGAAAAACT
The DNA here is from genome assembly GCA_001769195.1 of Bacteroidetes bacterium GWF2_40_14. Classification (GTDB taxonomy): domain Bacteria; phylum Bacteroidota; class Bacteroidia; order Bacteroidales; family UBA932; genus Bact-08. The sequence continues at coordinate 193,540 of MEOK01000020.1, forward strand.
TTGGAGGATCATTGCCAGTATTCGTTTCTTTTAAAGGCGATATGCAAAGCCCTGAGGTTTTAAAGATGATGATTAAAACTGAACATTTCATGAAAGAGGACCCTAATATTGCTGTAACACAATCGGTAGCAGATCTCGTGGAGCAAATGAATGACGCTATGGGAGAAGGCAAGTCTATACCGGATGACAGAGCCAAAATTGAGCAATTATGGTTTTTGCTAGATGGACAGGAAGTTATGCCACAACTTGTTTCGGAAGGGTTGGATATAGGAATAATCCAGTCAAAATTTGCATCGGTTGAAGGTAAAGAAATTGAAACGTTCACTGCAAAGATGAATAAATTCATTCAAGAAAATTCAAACGAAACTTGTAAAATTGAATTGACAGGAATGCCTTCTGTTTATGTAAAACTGAATAATAGCCTGATTAAAAGCCAATTCAGCAGCTTGTTGCTTGCAATAATAATGGTTCTTTTAATTGTTGGAGCAATGTTCCGCTCAATTTCTAAAGGAGTATATGCGACAATTCCCATCATCGCAACAGTAATTATATTATTCGGTTTTATGGGTATAACCGGAATCCCGCTTGATATTGCGACTGTTCTTGTTGGAAGCATTGCGCTGGGTATTGGTATCGATTATTCAATACATTTTATTTCAGGATTTAACTTTCATCTGAAAGAAAACGGAGATGCCGATGAAGCTATAGAAAAGACGATAATGTCAAGTGGCAAGGCAGTAATCATTAATGTAATATCTGTTGCAGCCGGTTTTTTGGTTTTGTTATTCTCACAAATAGTACCACTGCAAAATTTCGGATTGCTGGTTGCAATAAGTATGTTCGGTTCAGGTCTTGGTGCTTTAACTCTATTGCCAGTTATATTGATATTAGCAAACAGAAAAGGTAAAATAATTGCAAACTAATTTTTAACAATTAAAAAATCATAAATGAAAACAAAAATTCTAAAAGCTATCGTTACAGCAATAATATTGACAGGAAGCTTATTCTCTGCAAATGCACAAGATGCTAACACCATATTGAAAAAAATGGACGATGTAATGTACTCTCCAAAAGATTTAACTGGGAAAAACAAGATTGTTTTGATTGACAAATCTGGAAAGCAGGAAATACGGGAAGCAACAGTACAACAAAAAGGTAACAACAAACGTATGTTCAGGTTTACCGCGCCATCTTCACAAGCGGGTATAGCCGTTTTATCTCTGCCTAATGATGTGATGTATATATATTTACCCGCATTTGGCAAAGAAAGGAGAATTGCAACCAGTGCTAAAAATCAAAATTTTGCAGGAACTGATTTTTCTTATGATGATATGGAGTCAAAACCATATTCTGATAAATACAACTCTAAGTTATTAAAAACAGAAGCTGACGTATTTGTAATTGAATTAACCCCAAAAGTGCAATCTGACTATTCTAAGATAATAGTAAATATAAATAAAACTAATTATTACCCCGAAATAATGGAGTTCTATGACAAGGGAAACACAAAAATAAAAGAGGCAAAATATACATTTAATAAGGTTGACAATTATTGGAATGCCAAAGAAATAGAGATGACTGATTTAAAGAAAAACCATAAAACCAAGATGCAGATGTCAGATACAAGATATGATACCGGTTTAGTAGACGATGATTTTACTGTAAGGAAATTAAAACAGTAATTATAATGAGGGTTTATAATTATTCTCAAGCCATAATTAGCCAAACAAAAATTTAAAGCTAAAATATGTCATTAAAAAACGTGATTAATAAAGATAACATACCTTGCCATATTGCCATCATAATGGACGGAAATGGTAGGTGGGCGATAAAAAGAGGTAATAGCAGGATATTAGGTCATAAAGCTGGAGCAATCTCTGTTAGAAAAGTTGTTGAAGCATCTTTAGAGATCGGTGTTAAATATCTAACACTTTATACGTTTTCAACAGAAAACTGGGAACGACCGAAAATTGAGATAACTGCAATAATGGCTCTCCTCGAGGCTACAATAAATTCTGAAATTGAAGATTTGAAGAAAAATAATGTCAAATTATTAACAATAGGTGATTCAGCTCCTTTACCGATTAACGTTATGGAAAAGATTAATTATGCAATAAATGCTACATCAGAGAATACTGGTCTTACTCTTATTTTAGCGTTAAGCTATGGTGCCAAGCAAGATATTGCTAATGCAATGCGGTTAATTGGTAAGGACGTTGAAAAAGGGATTTTTTCCATTTCGAATATTTCAATCGATACTTTTGGTAAATATCTTTCAACAGCTAATTTACCTGATCCCGAATTACTTATTAGAACAGGCGGAGAATATCGTATCAGTAATTTTTTACTTTGGGAAATTGCTTATTCAGAGCTCTACTTTACAGAAACACTATGGCCCGATTTTGATAAAGAAGATTTTTATAAGGCTATACTGAATTATCAAAAAAGAGAAAGGAGATATGGAAAAACTAGTAATCAGTTAACAAAAATGAAGAATATTATATGATAATAAATCATTTAACTCATTACATACCGGATATCGTAATACCAAACGAATACTTCTTTGCTAAATATGGTATTACCAATGAGGAGATAATTTCTAAAAGTGGAATTAAGCAAAGAAGACGGACACGGCCTGATGAGAACACCAATTCAATGGCAATTGAAGCTGTAACAAAAGCTTTACCTGATTTACCGTTTCCAATAATTGAAATAGATTTAATAATAGGTGCAACATATACACCTTATGATACCGGTGGCACATTGGCTCATGCGGTGCAGAAGCAATTTAATATTGGCGAAGCGAGATGTTTTACAATCGATTCTGCATGTTCTTCCTTTGTAAATGCAATAGAAATTGTTGACTGCTATTTTGCTAATAATAAAGCCAGTAAAGCATTAATTGTTATTTCTGAAAACAATACCGCTTATATAGACGAATCTGATAAAAATTCTTGTTTTTTATTTGGTGACGGTGCGGCGGCTGTATTTATTACCAATCAAAGATATTCTACTGGTGATATTGAAATAATTGATGTTAATACTACCGGCCTGGGGAATATCGGTAAAAGTATTGATGCCGTTTATGTCAGACCAAATCACGGAGGAATAAGGATGCCTTTTGGAAAAGATGTTTTTCAATATGCCTGCAAATATATGCTACTTGAAACTGAACAAATTTTAAATAAAAACGATATTAACCTAAGTCAATTGAACTATTTTATTCCACATCAAGCTAATGCAAGAATTACTGATTATGTGGCAAAAAAAATGAACATTGAGCAATCATGCGTCCTCACAAACATTGAAGAACTTGGTAATACCGGTTCAGCAAGTACTCCGATAGTATTATCTCAAAATTTAAAAAAATATAACCCAAACGATATAATTGTTATTTCAGTTTTTGGCGGAGGTTATTCAAGTGGAGCTATTCTTTTAAAAAAATTATAAGATTACTTAGAAAAAAACTGAAAACAACAGAATTAAAGAACATGAAAATAATTTCAAAATTTTTTCTTACGAGTCTTCTAGGTTGGAAAACAAAAGGCGAATTTTCAGACATTAAAAAATCTGTCATAATATTTGCTCCCCACACAAGTTACTGGGATGCTCTGTACGGAAAGCTTTATCTGATGCAGTTAGGTATAAGCTATAAGTTTTTGTCTAAAAAAGAACTTTTCTTTTTCCCAATGAATATTGTGATGAAGCTCTATGGATCAATACCTATACGCGGTGTTAAGGGTAAAAATGCTGTCCGTCAAGTTGCTTCTATGCTTAATAACGCTCATTCTTTACATGTAATTATATCACCGGAAGGAAGCTTTTCTAATGTAACAAATTGGAACAAGGGTTTCTACTATATGGCTCAGAAAGCTAACGTTCCAATAATGGTTTGTTATTTAGATTATAGAAAAAAGGAAATTGGAGTAAAAGGGGTGATAGATAATCTTGACGACATCAATACCGTTATGCTTCAAATAAACACAATGTACAAAGGTGTTTCGGCAAAATATCCTGATAATTTCTCACTTGAATCAATAAAACATTAAATGGAAAGAACAGTATCATTAGTATTATCCAGTGGGGGTGCAAGAGGAGTTGCCCATATCGGAGTAATCGAAGAATTGGAACGACAGGGATTTAAAATAACTTCAATAGCAGGATCTTCGATGGGTGCACTGGTGGGAGGGGTGTATGCATCTGGTAATTTACAAATTTTCAGTGAGTGGATATGTGATCTTGACAAAAAAGCAGTTTTTAATCTTGTGGATTTTGCGTTAAGTACTAATGGATTAGTTAAAGGCAATAAAGTAATAAAGGAACTAAAAAAAATAATTCCCGACCTTAACATTGAAGATTTACCCTTAAATTTTACTGCCGTTACAACCGACATAAAAAATAAAAAAGAGGTTCTATTTGAAGCGGGAAGTCTTTATGAAGCGATCAGAGCTTCTATTTCAATACCAACTGTTTTCAAGCCATGTATGGTTGAAGGAATGGTTTTAATAGATGGAGGCGTATTGAATCCCTTACCAATCAATCGTGTTAAAAGAAATAATAATGATTTGTTAATTGCCGTTGACGTTAACTCTCCAGTTTTATTTGAAAAACATGTTGCTGTCAAAAAAACATCAACGAAAGAAATCGAGTTAAACTATTTCACCTTTTTAATGAACAAAGGATTCCGGTTTTTACCAAAATTCACAGGTACACAGCTTAATTATTATACACTATTATCTCAAACAACAAGTTTGATGATACAACAAATTTCTGCATTGACAATAGAGATACAACAACCCGATATTTTAATTAAAATCCCTATGAATTCTTATGGACCCTTTCATTTTTATAAATCAGAAGAAATTATTAAAGCAGGAGAATTAGCCACCCGCAAAGCGTTGGAAGAGTTTCAACGTTGAAAATAAAGTATTAAACAATTTAATATAATACCAAAAGCACTTAAAAATAAACCTTACAAATTATAGTTATGAAACAAATATATCTATTATCGGTGTTGATTATATTTATATCAGCTTCAGGTAATCTTAAAGCACAAGATAGTACTTATGCATCCCCGGTTCAAGATGAAATAAAACTAAAACTTTCTGGTGAATTGCTCACAGATGAGAGAGTCCTGCTCAAAGACAAACACAACTGGGCCTGGAATGAGAACCGCCTTACATTAAAACTAGGCAAAAAAATTACTGACAACTCAAAGTTCTACAGCGAGGTATGGTTGCGAAACATTGGGTTACCTAATATTTCAAAATCAAGTGATTTATATAATAAAGGATTTACTGATCCTTATAATATTGATATAAGGGAAGCATACATTCAGTTGTATGGGTTTCTTACTAAAAATTTAGATGTAACCATTGGTCGTCAACGCATTGTTTGGGGAACTGCCGACAAATTAAATCCCACCGACAATCTTAATCCTTTCGATTTGGAAGACATTCTGGATTTTGGTCGTCATCGTGGTTCAGATGCTATGAATCTAAATTATTATTTAAGCAACGACTTCTCGCTACAAGGGGTTTTTATTCCTTTCTTTCAACCAGCGAATATGCCTGTAGGTATTTTTGCTAATGCATTAAGCCCTAAAATGGAATTACCCCAAGGTATGATTTTAAAAAACGTATCAGACACAATACTTACACCTAAATATAACTTAGGAGAAAGTTCTACTTTAGGTTTAAAATTTAAAGGTTTTATTAAAGGAGTCGATTTTTCTTTAAGTTATGTTTGGGGATGGGATGGGTTACCCTTTGTTACGAGAAATACATTTATACCTGTTGATGCACTTGGTGGAACAAATATTAACTCTCAACTTTCATTTGCAAGAACACATATTATTGGAGCTGATTTGTCAACAAGCATAAGTGGCATTGGATTTTGGGCGGAGGCAGCAGCTTTTATTTCTGAAAAAAACGTAATAATGTCCAATGATTTGTCTGCTCTTTATCCTATATTGCCTGTACCTGTAATACAAGATTCTCTAATCTTATCCAAATCAAAGCCATACATAAAATTTGTTGTTGGAGGTGATTACAATTTCGCTGACGGTTCTTACCTTAATATGCAGTATATGCACGGTTTTATTCACGAAAGAGGGAATGGAAATTTGAATGACTATTTCTTTTTACGTTTTGATAAGAAATTTTTCAATGAAAAATTAAAGGTTGCTCCTATCTGTGGTGGCTTCATTGTTACCAATTGGAACAATATTAAAGACAATTATGCACTTGTGTATATGCCCGAGATTACATACCAAGCTACAGAAAATGCAGAAATAAACCTATCCGCTTTAATTATTGACGGTAATGGAGACAATTTATTTGCGAATCTGAAAAACTACAATATGATTCTGTTTAAGTTAAAATATAGTTTTTAGGATATGAATAAAAAAGATGAAGTAAGAATTCAACATTCCATCTTAAGTAAGATGGAAAAAAGAGTACTGGTTTGTTTGGCAAAAAAACTTCCTAGACGGGTCACTTCTGACCATTTGACATGGTTGGGACTTTTTGGTGCGATCATTTCTGCAGGAGGATATTTTCTGTCTAATTGGGATGTTGAATTCTTATGGTTATCCTCTTTAGGATTTGTTGTAAACTGGTTTGGAGACAGTCTTGACGGAACCTTAGCTCGTGTAAGAAAAGCACAACGACCGATATATGGATTTTACCTCGATCACAACATAGATGGTTTGACTGTCTTAATATTTTGTATCGGTGCCGGAATCTCTCCTTTTATTTCTTTTTCGCTGGCAATGTTGATACTTTCTGGTTATTATCTTTTATCCATCTTTACGTACATAAATACTTACCTTAGAGGTGAGTTTAAAATTTCATACGGTGGCTTTGGGCCTACTGAATTACGATTAATCGTAATTCTCATAAACACTCTGTTTATTTACCTGCCAACGGATAATTCACCGATATTTATTATTGGCATTCCAATAAAATTGTTTGACCTTTTTGCAATAGTTATAGCCTTGGTGCTGTTTATCATCTACTTTTGGTCCTTTTTTTCAGAAATGATAAAATACGGAAAAATTGATCCTCCCCCCACACTTGATTAATTTTAGATTTTTTATAATAAAGTAGATGTCAATGCTTTCAAAATACTTAAAATTCTTTATAAGCCGGCTACTGGGTACACTGATAGAAACGGTAATACTATGGATATTTTCGACCTATTTATTCTTTTCTTATGTGGGAACATACATAGTTGCTCCAACCATTTCTTTTGAAATTGTGATGTTTTGCAATTACGTCATATCATATTACTGGATATGGAATAAGCAAATTTCCCAAAAAAACACGAAGTATTTTTTTACTCGCCTTGCTTTATTCAATATTTCCTCAATTTTAGGTTTTCTCATAAAGATGGGATTTCTCCTTCTTTTCGAGAGCCTTTTTAAATGGGATGTCGTTTACTGTAATCTTATTGCATTACTTATCTCCGGCATTGTTAATTTCTTACTTGCAGAACGATTGGTGTTTAAGAAACATGGTCATATATCAGTAATTGATGGCTATGTACTTGTTGAAGATCAACTTAAATAAATAATACATAATAATGGAACATTTAAAAGAACGTTATTTACAATATGATGAACCACAGAAGGTAATGGAGGCAGGCATTTATCCTTACTTTAGAGCAATAGAGTCAGAACAGGGTACTGTAGTAAAAATCAATGGCAAAAATGTTTTAATGTTCGGTTCAAACAGTTATCTTGGTCTTTCGAATCATCCCCAAATTAAAGAAGCAGCAAAACGAGCCATAGATAAATATGGAACAAGTTGTGCCGGGTCACGATTTCTTAATGGAACACTTGATATACATCTCAAACTTGAAGAAAAATTAGCATGCTTGGTTGGTAAAGATGCAGCTATTTGCTACAGTACAGGATTTCAAGTAAATATAGGTGTTGTTTCTGCATTATGCGGCCGGAATGATTATCTTCTGCTAGACTCACTTGACCATGCATCTATTATCGAAGGGAGCAGGTTGTCATTTTCAAAAGTATTAAAATTCGAGCATAATGACATGTCTTCACTCGAATCCAAATTAAAGCTATGCAACCCTGCCCAAATTAAACTAATTGTGGTTGATGGAATTTTTTCCATGGAAGGCGATATAGTCAAATTGCCCGAAATTGTGGAATTAGCTCAAAAATACAATGCAAGCGTTATGGTTGATGATGCCCATGCACTGGGTGTTATTGGACAAGATGGAAGAGGAACAGCTTCCCATTATAATTTAACCAATAAAATTGATTTAATTATGGGTACCTTTTCAAAATCACTGGCATCTCTTGGTGGATTCATTGCCGGTGACGCTGCGGTTATAAATTATCTTAAACACAACTCACGTTCTCTTATTTTTAGTGCAAGTATGACACCCGCATCAGTTGCGAGTGTTAATGCCGCAATTGACATCATGATTAGCGAACCCGAACGCATAGAGCATCTATGGAATCTGACTCATTATGCACAAAAAGCATTTAAGGAGGCAGGAATAGACACAGGTAAAAGCGAAACCCCAATTATTCCGCTTTTTATACGCGATGACATAAAAGCCTTGCAGATAACCCGCAAATTGCTCGAAGATGGTATTTTTGTAAACCCGGTGATTTCTCCGGCAGTACCAAAAGAAGATTCGCTAATACGATTCTCACTTATGGCCACCCATACTTTTGAACAGTTGGACATTGCAATACTTAAAATTATAGCAACATTCATACAATTTGATGTTATTCAATCGCCAACAGTTAAAAATTAATAATAACCCATTATGTCAAAAGTTGTATTCATTACTGGTATATCATCCGGCTTTGGGCGTGCTATGGCAATAGAGCTTACCAATAACGGACATAAAGTTTATGGTTCAATACGTAGTAAAGTTGATCCTATTCCGAAAGTAAACTATGTTCGTATGGATGTAACCGACATAAGTTCCATTGAGCAGGCGGTTAAAGAAATTTATGATAAAGAAGGCCGCATAGATGTTTTAATCAATAATGCGGGAATTGGCATAGGAGGTCCCATTGAATTGACAAACATCAGAGATGCTCAATATCAAATGGATGTAAATTTTTTTGGTGTATTTAGGGTAACACAGGCAGTATTACCCATTATGCGCAAACAAAAAGATGGAGTAATTATTTATATCAGCTCAATTGGTGGTTTAATGGGCATTCCTTTCCAAGGTCTATACTCGGCAAGCAAATTCGCCATAGAGGGATATTGTCAGTCATTAAGTCTCGAATTAAAGCCACACGATATTCGTGTTGTATTAGTTAATCCGGGGGATTTTTCTACCAGCTTTACTTCGAATCGTAAAATTGTAGATAATCCGGAAATTAAATTGACTTATCCTCAATTCTACAATACTTTATCGATTATAACATCCGACGAAAGTAATGGTCCAAAACCAGAAATACTGGCGAAGAAAATAAAAAAAATAGTTTACAAGAAAAGACCGGCTTTTAGATATGTAATCGCATCACCTCTTCAAAAATTTTCTGTTTCATTGAAGAGGTTATTACCCGAAACTTGGTTTGCAGCTATATTAAAAAAATATTATGATTAAATGAAAATAACTATAAAAGAAGTATCTACTAAACGTCAATTAAAGCAGTTTGTAAAATTTCCAAATAAGCTTTATATAGGTAATAAGTATTATGTCCCTCCTCTAATTTGTAGCGAACTAAAAACACTATCAAAAAAGGATAATCCTTCTTTCGAGTTTTGTGAAGCAAAATATTGGCTTGCATACATCAACTATAAGATAGTTGGTCGTGTGGCAGGTATAATTAATTACAATTATAACAAGAAAGCAGGTGAAAATTTTGTTCGTTTTGGTTGGTTGGATTTTATTGAGGACGAAAATGTACTTAAAGAACTTATAGATACTGTTGAGTCCTGGGCTATACAAAATAATACAAAAACAATACACGGACCGCTTGGACTTTCAGATTTTGATGCATCAGGTATTCTCATTGAAGGTTTTGAGGAACTGTCAACATCTTTTGGGAAATTTAATTTCCCTTATTATTCAGAACTTATTGAAAAATTGGGATTTAAAAAGGATATTGATTGGGTAGAATATAATATTAAGGTGCCAAAATCTATTCCTGAAAAATATTCGAGAATTGCTATGGTTGTGAAAAATAGACATAAATTATATAATGCACGTCTTCGAAAAAAAAAGGATCTTTTAAAATATTCCGATGAAGTGTTTCAACTCCTAAATCAGGAATATGCCGGACTTTATGCCTTTTCCGAGCTGACAAAAACGCAATGTGAAGATTTAAAAAGACAATTCATCCCTTTACTAAGGTTAAAATATGTATCAATCATCTTAAATGAAGAGAATAATGTAGTAGGATTTGGTATATGTATGCCATCACTTTCAAAGGCATTACAAAAGGCTAAAGGACGTTTGTACCCATTTGGAATATTGAGAATTCAAAACGCATTAAAATATAATGATACTATAGACACTTTGCTCATTGCAGTACATAAGGATTACAAGGATAAAGGGGTAATTTCTGTAATTTTTAATGATATCGGGAATTCAATAATAAACAGCGGAATCACAAACATTGAATCAACAAGGGAGCTTGAGGAAAACTTTAGCGTACAAAATCTTTGGAATAAATTTGAATTTAGACAACACAAAAAAACAAGGTGTTATGTCAAAAAAATAGTTTAGTCCAAGAATATGTCAAAAAAATGACTAAACACAAACTTGGAATTGATCTTGTTGCCCTATGAAATATTCAATATAAGATCAAAACAATTAAGGTTAAAATAGGTAACCCAATTATATATCAAACATTCGATAAAACAAGGTTGCATAACGATTGGACTCAATTTGTAAAAAACAAGTATGCAATTTATAATATGACTAATGAAAAAGGTATCAGCAATTATATGTGTTCTTAACGAGGAAAAAACCTTGCGAAATGTTATTATGGCAGTTTGGGAAGACTCATCAATAAATGAAATTGTAGTTGTAAACGATTGCTCTACAGACAATACCCAAAATATAATAAATGAACTCAAGCAGTTTATTGAAATCAAAGATATTCATTTGGCTGAAAACAAAGGAAAAGGATATGCCATGGCGGTTGGTGCAGAAAATGCAACTGGAGAAATTTTAGTGTTTATTGACGCCGATCAAACAACTATAATACTAGGATATATTGACCAAATAGTGAATCCGATATTACGACATGAATGTGATATGGTTTGTGGCTATTCTACCGTAAACATTATGAATCAGGATGTAAATCCATTGAAAATTTTAACAGGCGAAAGAGCTTTCCTTAAAAAGGATATCGCCCCAATACTAGATAGAATAAAAGAATCTCGATTTGGGGTAGAAACTTTATTGTACTTCTACTACACCTCAATAGGAAAATCGATAAAATTCGTTAGATTAGGAATAAAACATGATAACAAATACAAGAAAATGCCACCATTACAAGCTACTACAAATTATATCTGTGAAAGTTGGGAGATTGCATATGCTGCTATGAAAAATTATGATCTAATTTTGAAATCTGCAGAAAAAAAATTAAGAAAAGGTCTAAGAAAATGAAAAAAATATCAGTTATTATTTGTACTTATAACGAAGCAGGGACAAAAAAAGATGTTGCAACCAATGTTTCGGATTATTTCTTTGATGAAATAAATGTAGTAAACGATGGTTCAACAGATGAAACAGGTTCCGGTATAAAGGGATTAAATCCATCATGCAAATTCAAATACATTATTTTGCCTGAAAATAGCGGGAACGGTTTTGCAATGGCAATAGGAGTAGAACAAGCCGTCAATGAAATAATTGTATATATTAATGCAGATTTATCTAATTTGCAAAGTGAACACATTGGTCAATTAACAAGTCCTCTGCATATTCTAGAGGCTGATTTGGTTCTATGGCAACCAACGGAAACATTGATTGATAATAAAGTTAACCCATTCAAGCCGTTTACTGGCCAAAGGGCCTTGCTAAATAAGATATTCTGCCAATTCTGAAAGAAATGAAAACTTCAAAATTTGGTGTTGGAACATTGATAAATATATATTATCAAGCCCAGGAGAAAAAGGTAAAATATGTTATGCTGAAAGACTTGATCCATCCAACAAAATTTGGAAAAACAAATAAATACCAGGCAATTAAAGAATTTATTTTTGAAGGGAATCAAATAGCACTTACAGCACTCAATAACTATGAATTAATCTCAAAAATTATAGTTATTAGATTTAAACGAACAATAGCTGCAATAAATTGATATGGATTCCATCTTCGTAAAAGGAATGATAATTGGAATTGTTGTATCTATTTCCTTTGGCCCGGTGGTATTTACAACAATTCAAAAAACTATAAATAATGGAAAAGTAAGGGGTTTAATTGCTGGTCTGGGTGTTGCAATTGCGGATACAATTTATTCAATAGTAGCAGCATACAGCGTAAGCTCTGCTTCTCAAATCATCAATAATTTCCAGGTTCCGATCCGTTCAATTGGTGCCATTATTCTTTTGATAGTAGGAATAAAAATAATAATTAAAAAACCTTCTTTAACTTCTGATGAACCAAAAAGAAACTTGCATCCAGCTTGTGATGATTTCTTTTCTTCCTTCTTTCTTGCACTTTCAAGTCCCCAAACTGTTTTGGTGTTTGCATTGCTTTTTACAACTTTCAATATTATTCCAGAAGAAACCAATAGCTTACAACTTATTAAACTTTACTTTGGCGTTTTTGTAGGAACAAGCATGTGGTGGAGTTTTATGGTTAGTTCAATTAGCATCTTTCTGGATAAATTATGCTTAAATAATATACCTTGGATGAATAAAATCATTGGAAGTTTCGTAATACTTTTTAGTATAATATTAGCACTGAGCATATGGGTTAAAATATAAAAAATCACTATTGCCCGCATAAACAGCCAATAATTGGTTAAAAAAAATTTCAATTATCCGGCTCTTGCAGGTGTCAGTAAAAACATCAAAGAATGGTTTATGAGAAAAATATAATCTTCTTGAAAAAGAAACAATAACTCTTTTATATACAGATAACATAAAAGTTTTGTCCGGGGAACCTTAAAAAACATCCACTAATTGATTTTGTGTCAGTTAGGGATATAAGTTAAAATTAATTGATTGTTCACCAATCAAAAGGCAGCTGCTTGAAATTAAAAATATTTAAAACAGCATATAATAAATAGGACTTTAAGCGGCACGAAGTTAATCAATCTCATTTTTTGTCAAGTTTCAAGAAATCCTCAAAAGAATATTGCATACCTGAAAGCGCCATTGTTTGTTTTACAATAATCTCCCTGCTAACAGCATTAAACCAAGAAGCATCAGCTTTCATAATACTTTTCTGTTCGCTTCTGTAAAACTGAGGAAAATCAGCTCCTGAGAATACTCCAACCATTTCATAGCCTGGAAGTCCTATGAGGTGAGCCCAGGGAACTTTCTTAGGGTCGGATTGAATGGATTTGTTAAGATTCTTCTCAAGCGTTAGATAATTGTCTTGCCAATACTGTAAGTATTCTGCCGACGGTGAATATCCATAAGCGTATTCATCAACCAGGCCGGCAAAAGCATGTCCCATTTCGTGAACAGGTGCATCATGCTTTTTATATCCTGTATTGCTTTTATAAAAGCTTTCTGAGTATGAAAAGAAAGCATAGCCAACATCATAGTAATTCTTACCTCCACAACCCATATTTGCGTCATGATTTACAACCATTACAACTGTGCAATTTGAAATATCAAAGCCAATCAAAGAAGATATTTTTTGCTTGATTGCAAGATTCCCGCTTAATTCAACCCGGCTTACATCCATTAAAGTAATTCCGTAGTATGTATCTCTTGAATAATGAGGATCAGAAATATATCTTTGCCTTGATACAGCTTTAACCATGTATATATTAAAGTATTCTTTATAACTCTTGAATGGCTCTGTTTCAAAAATATTATCCCGTGTTCCATTGATAATTGTTTCAAATTCTCCTCCGTTACCCATGGTTGAACTTGGAAAACCGTCCCCGGTAATGATGATGTTTACTCCCTTACCTCGGATTGCTTTGTTAAGTAGAACGACTTTACCATGCTCGCTAGGGTTGTATTCCACCTGCCTATCGAAGTTACTGAATTTGTATCCATTTTTTTGCCAGGCAACATAGTAAGAAGGACCCCAATCAATCCAGTTTTTGTGGTTGAAAACTTCTTCAGGTATCTCTCCGCTTAATTTATTCTCGGCAATTGAAAATACTATAAGAGAATCCATATTACCAATCTCCTTTGGAATTGTGCCTGATAGATTATTGTTAATTAGAGTTATGGCCTCCACCCTTGCTGTACCTTCAAGCATACCGGCCGAGGTGCAATTAATGCCATACCATGAGTAGATAGGCTTATCGGATAACCAATTTGCATTATTTGTCCAATCCTTTCCATTGGTTGAATTATAAAATGCTACCAATGCAAGGGAGTCTGTAATCCGGCCTAAACTCCTTCCCCTTTGGGATATTCTTAATGAAAATGTTCGGACAGGTGTAATCTCGAAGATCACAGTTGCGTTTCTGGATTCAGATTCGTTCTTTTTAAATATTAGCTTATATTTCTTATAAAAGATACCGTTTTTAGTACTATCCCTTTCCAGAGTAATATTAATCCAATCGGATTCATTTTTAATTGAATACGCAATGTCAGTAGTTATATCGATGCTGATTGTTTTTTCTTCTTTTTCAAGAGAGATGCTTTCCTGAGACAATTCGAAAAAGTTTCTTTTAGTTGTGTCGTTTATAATATCAGTATCTTCCTGTATTGTTTCTTTAGTACAAGAAATGGTAGTGATAGCTATTAAAGCAATTATTAGATTATATAATGTGAAGTGTTTCATAATATTAAATGCAAAATTAGTAAAATATTGAATATCTGTATAAGCCCTCCGGAGAGGGCTCTCATTGATGATAACATTACATAATACCATCATCCGCAAAGCTAAAGTAACTGTCACCGGCAATAATGACGTGATCCAGTAGTGTGATGTCAAAAAGGTCAGCTGCTCCTTTCAGCAACTTTGTCTGAACTTTGTCATTCTCACCGGGATGAGTGTTCCCCGATGGGTGGTTGTGTATAAGAATTATCGAACAGGCAAGTAGCTCAAGGGCTCTTTTCAGTATGATTTTCACGTCAACGACTGTTGCACATACGCCACCTATGGATAGCTGTTCCTTGATGAGCACTTTGTTCGCCCTGTTCAGGTAAAACACCCAACACTCTTCGTGTGATAGATGCTTTAGTATGGGTGACATTATTGCTGCTATGGAGCTTGAGGATTGGATGGATTCTCTTTCCGGAATGGGAGCCAATGAGTACCTGTGAGCCACTTCACCGAGGGCAGTTATCTTTGCAATGGTGGATGACCTGAAGCCTTTTCTGAGGAGTGCCTCACGGCTTGATTTGAAAAGATCTAGAAAATCGCAGGATTCCAGATTGATTCCCAGAAGCTGGAGAAGCTCCACGTCCCTTAAAGCCTTTACGCCGGCTTGTTGATACAGTTCCTGAATTTCTTTTAGTGTTCTCATAATACATTGTTTTTAAGTGAATTTGAGGCATAAAAGAAAAGCGAACGGATGTGCAGGGATTTTCATGAGAATACTACCTGAAAGTGTGGAGATTGTCAGGAAAACAACGCCTGTCCTTGCACAGCGTCAAGTGAGCGAAATATCTTTGCCGACAATTCACAAAAACAGAATGAGAACGAAATTCAGTAAAGCAACAATAAGTACAGCCGCGCTCAGGTTTCAAAGAAAAATGGGAAACCTAAGATTATAAGACACTGTCCAGTATTTTGCGTAATGATAATGCAGAAACTGCAATGTAGAAGAAAAGTAACGGTACAGTAGGATTGTCAGTTGTATACGATAGTTTTGCAGTTGGTTGTTCTGCTATTAATTCAATAAAAAAAACGCAATGTATTTGTCTTATCAATTGCTTGTATTAGGAATTCTTAAACTTTTCCTTCCTTTCAAGCAATATTTGTCTGTTGAGTTTTGCGATATTGCAAAAAAACTCATTGACTACTAACGGATCTCCATTTGGATTTTCATTTGAATTTCTGACCATACACATGGTGCAAAATTCTTTATCCTTACATTGAATACATTTAGGAAAGTCTTGATTGCGCAAGTCTCTTAAATATTTCACTTTTTCAGAATTATCCCAAATATCATTTAGAGAAGCTTCTTTAACATTACCAACAATATAATCCTGCCAGCCGGCACATGGATATACATCTCCGTTGTCTGCTATGCAAATAGAGGAATGGCAAACACTACAAACAAAATCGTTAGATGTAATATTTTTTTTCTCTTCAGCTAGCATTTCCATTAGGTCCAAATATTTTACGTCTTTAGCAATTTTTTCGTTGATCACTTCTTTGATTTCATTAATTGATAGACGACAAGTCAAATTTTGTGTTGTATGATTGTATCTAGCTATGATGCCATAATCATCTCCGACATGAATCTTATACTTTTTCGCCCAATTTATAACATCATCATAACTGTTTTTGTTTTGTTTCATTATTGGGCAGCTTATTTGCAAAGGGATATCGTTTTCAATCAGTTTTAAGATTGCATTTTTTGTTTTTTCGAAACTCCCTTTTATTTGGGTTATCTCATCGTGAATATTGGAAATCATTGAGTATAATGAGACCTGAACACCTAAAAGGGGGTTTGTCTTCATTTCTTTGATAATTACATCATCAAGCAAAGTTAAGTTACTAAGCACATTTACAGATAAATCATATTCTTTGCATTTTTTTAAAAAATCGCAAAAGTTTTTGTGTAACATTGGTTCACCACCACTTAATGTTAAATGCAACAACCTCATATTTTTACATTGATGTAAAACATCATAAAATAAGTCAGGATCGATATAACTTACTTTGTAATCATGTGGAATATAGCAATGTATGCACCTTTCATTGCATATGCTAGTAATTTCTATGTGCAAGTTTGAAAGTTGAGGTTTGCCTTTAAAGTATTCTTCAAAAAAATCCTGTGTGGGTTTTTCAGGATGCTCAATAGTCGTTGGGAATTTTTTTTTTGTTATTTCTGGATCTAATATTGTGTATGAAAACCTCGTGTCTTTTTCATCGCATTCCTGCATTGTTTCTCCAGAAACAATAAATCCATCTTGTTCAAGCATACAATAAAATTCTCTGACATCTCTCTTTATTGTTATGATATCAATATCTGAAAATTGCTTATTTACTTTTTTTGCAAGCTCATCAAGGGTTTGCGGTATTCTATCTAAAACAGAAAAAAAAACGGCACCACTTTCCGATAGAATTTTGTCCCCGATGTAGTTAGCATTTTTATTCGTTAGTTCATATCCGAAATTTCTATTGTCCGTAATATATCCGAAGGACTCATAGTCTCTGAATATAACATTAGATTTTTGCTTGAAAAACATAAAAACATCTTTTTTCTTTAGTAACCAGGCGACGAGTTATAGTTGTATAATATCGCCGCCTGATTAAATTGTTCATTAACGTCCACTAGGCTTTGGTGGATTACATGGCCTTCCACTCGGTTTACTATTGGGACGGCATTCTGCCATCTTTACAATACTTTGTGCCAAGATTTTTGGTTTTTTGTAAGTCATAAGTTTCACACCTCCTTTTTATAGATTTTTTTGTTATTAACCAGAATTAATATATTATTCAAAGCCATATCATCTATTATTTTACTATATTCAAATGCTCCTTTAATGGATTCAGTTGTTTGTGCAATCTTGCATAACTATCTATAATGTTTCTTACGGATTTTCCAAACAAATGGCTCATAGTTACATAAGCTATAAAGTTATAATACTTTTTTAATTGCACCAAATAGAACTGCTTTTGCCACATTCTTTATTTCCAAAATACTCAAACAATAAAAAGCCAAAGACCTACTTCACTGGTTTGGGTTTTCCTATCTCTGTAAATAGTGTTACTGTATGAATTTGATTGAATTCGGGCATCCTGTTGCTTTCCAGATTTTTCGATGTTGTGACATATGGTCTCATCAACGAACTCACCAGTCTGTTCTTTAACCTGTCATAAGTGGCTATCGAAAGCCTCATTACTGCTGCACTGCTTTAATGGTTGTACCTCTTATTGAAAATCCAACATTTACTACTATGCGTACATAATTCTTTTTATCATAATTGATTTTTTAGGTAAATATTTTGAATTTTAATAGTAGCGATTAAAGGTGAATGACTGCAGATAAAAGGTTTTGAAAAAGAATATTCCCTATAAGTGTGGAGATTGTTACAAAAAAGGTTCACGATAATGAATTTAAATTTTTTTGATTCGGTAAAATTCTAGACTTATATTATGAATCATTGAAAAGTAATACCTGCAAAGAAATGATTGCGCCATAGAATTAGCCTAAAATCATATCATTTATTATATTGATTTGCAATTAACTAGTTAATAAAGTTTAAGTAGAATAAAAGAATAGTAGTGATAATAACGAACATTGTGATTATCATATAAAATACAATCTTAAAAATCGCTCTAAGAGTGTAGAAAAGAATTATCAAGAATGGGGCAGTACCACACTTTAAACAAATGAGAGTTAATGAAACAAAGAATAATAACTTAAAAAATCTCTTATTACATATCATCCTTTTGAGAATATTCCCCGTATAAATGCGAATTTGTGAGGTAGGGGAGTTTTTGCTTCGGTTGATTGCTTTCATGATCCGACTTTTTTTTATGCGCCTTTCGATCGGCTTGTCGTTTTTGTTTCGTTGGCAATACATTGTAGGATTTGGAAGTAAAGGTTTTTGAGAAAAATACTACCCATAGGGATGGAGATTTTTTGCAAAACCGCAAGGCTAGACCTTTTACTCCCAAACAAATCCGGAAATAAATTTGCCATACGAAATAAAACGCTGAGCCAAAAAGCAGAATGAGGAGTGGTTAATTCATAGAAGAAAATTGCATTACACTATAGTTTAAATACATGTAATTAACACGGAAGCTGGTTGCCTTGAACCGGCAGATAATTGAATTAACAAAAGAATTTGAGCAGAAATGGTTGCATAAATAAATGTAGGAAATTCGCTTTTTGGAGCATTGGCATACAATCAAAAGAAGATCGTTGAAGGTGTAGCCTTTAAGTGAAGTTTAGTGCAAGGTGCAAGTATATATCTATATATATAGCTTGCACCTTGCACCAATCATAAAGTACTGAAATAAAAAGTTTTGGAAATTCTAAAAAGAAGAGTAATTTTGAACCCAGAAAAACACGTTCTTTTAGGTATTGAACCCACGGAAAAAACGACAACAATTTCCATGACCAATTCATGACCTATTGAAATATTGAAAATCTAACTCATTTATATTGTGTTTGTTATGGTGGCTGGTTCAGAACCCAACCGAATCACAAAGCAAAAAACTTAAGCTGTGCATCGCACAGCTTTTTTTTATTTTGGGGCTGACCGCATGCAAATGTATTTGCTGCGGCTGCCCCAAATAAAAAAGGGCAGAGCCCCTTAAGTTTTTTGCTTTGTAGAGCCCCCCACCGCGGATCACCGAGCGATAGCGAGGTAATCCCTAGAGAATTAAATAAACAAATAAAAACCTTTTGATACATTTATTGCGAGGCCTTTTTATTTTGTAGGGGAATGATTAGGGGAATGATTTACGGATAAATGGCAAATTATAGTGGTTTGCAATCTTTAATGTTTACAATTTTTTTTCTCATTTTCGCTTTCTGGTCAAGAGGGAATATCCGTGAAATATTCATTGTTTTTTCTTTATAGTCATTTGTCCCATCTTCCTTTTTATAATAGTAGATTTGAATTTTTTTACAATTGTCTGCACAGAAGAGCTCCTTTAATAATACCCTATCACTAACGCCACACGAATGCCCCATTATATGTATGTTGTATTCCTGATTCTCTAATAATCCTATTAATGATGAATATGCTCTACTATGAAAATAGTCAAAGGATTTAAAGTTGCTTAAAATATCATTATCGCCAATTTCCTCCAATTCGCTGTACCTTTTATCGGATTCATCTCCATATCCAAAAATAATAGAATTTATGTCGCTAAGATTTCCATGAATATCAATGAGAAATGCGTTATCCCTTATACCGTATTTATTAATGAAATGACTGTAACATACTCTTGCTGTATTAGTATAATTGAAATTTAACAGAACTATTTTATAGTCACTTAGCTCCCCAGCAGAGGCCTTTTGGGTAATATCTATTTTGCATTTTGCAAACAATATATTTAGAGAATCTAAGATAGAGCCATTAAGATCAACACCTAAAATATTCTTAGGCGTTTTATCCTCCAGATATTCAAGAAGTTCATTTTTAATTATAGATAAGCAGGAATTCAGATCCTTAACTTTCTTATTGATCAGTGTTTCGTCATAGTCGTCTGGGTTTTCATCAGCTCCAGGATCTAATTTATGTGTATTGGTAACAGTCTTGTATAAGTACAAAAAATATTCTCTTTCGATACCTTCCCAGGTACTGGACTTGTGATTTTCTACGATTTCTTTAAAAAAGTCATGTTTGTATTCATGCGTTAATTTTTCTCGGTCTAATTCTCCTTTAGCATTGAATAGATATGGACCTATTTTTTTTATTTTAATTAGGCTATGATCCATCGTGACCCACCCACTTTTTTCTGATATAGCATATGATTTTTTTATATACCAATCAATGAAATGAGAGTATAGTGTTTCATAACCATGCGCACGGTCAAATCCGTTACCTATAATTACTAACTCTACCATAATAAACAAACTTTATTTGTAAATACCCCACCCTTACCGGTAAGCAGCCATTCAGCCGAAATCCCATAATCGTTAACATAGTAAATCAACAATGCTGTTTGAAAAATATCCCGTGACATATCTTTTTGAAGGGAATTGAGATTCCACCTGTTTATACCGTACTTGGTGGTAAACGTTTGTTTCCCATGAATTATCTTGGCCTCCTTTAATAATTTAAAGGCCTCAAAAAATCGCTTTATCACTTCCTGACTCTCCGGAGTTTGCATAATTATTAATTAATTTGATCAGTTTGGTAATACATACATCCGCACTTAGGGCATTTCGCTGTATCGGTCGCAACCTTTCCGCAATAATGGCATTTATATGTTTTATGTGACATATCTCCTTTATCAATTGGCTTAACATAACCATCATAAAAGATTTTTTCTACGACGGCCTCTGTCTTAGGATCGAGCTGCTCTCCCGGTTTAAACTTATGCCCACAACTGAGGCATGTTATTATGACGTTATTTTTTCCAATAGATCCGGCAGCAGTGCCAACCAATAAACCTCCGGCTAAAGCACCAATAATTCCTCTTCCGAAGCCGAAACCTTTTTTATCAGCATGTATCTGATCAGATCCACATTTCGGACATTGAATATTCATAAATATTATTTAAGTTTATATAATTTAATGATTGTTTTTAACAATAGTTGTTATACAAGCAGCAAAATGTCCTTTTTTGCAACCTTTTACTCGTCTTTGAGATTATTTTTATATTAAACTTATACTATCAATTTCTGCTTTATCAAGGGGTATATTACTTTTTAATTTTTCGATTCTTATATATAAAGCTTTCATAAGTTTTTCAAAACGAGGTTTAATTAGATCGAAGTACTTATTACTTCTAATTTGATTCTCTCTATCCTTAATAAAGTTTACATAAAAATCTATATTATTTTCTTCCCCCATGGCATTTTTCCCGCTGATTGGTAGTACTAATATTTCAACTATTATGCCTTTTAGGTTGTTAATGAGTAAATTAACATTTTTCATCCTCAGCTTCCATATTGAAAAATAATGCATCAAGTTGGTACTGAAATGCAAGATAATTGACATTATTGGATGCGGCGGTAACTCCAGCTAAATATGAAATATTGGCGCTCGCTCTTAACCCTATTTTATTTAATTCTACTTTGAAATTATCAATATCCTTAACCTTTTCTTTCAAACAATCTACTTCGTTTTTTAATACAATAGATTGATATATTTGAAACCCGATTGCTAAGGTTACAGAAACTGCAATAAACGTAGCAATCACGCTAATATACCCGATTGCGTCTACCCCAATAGGTGAAAACTTAAAGAAATAAAGGACTATTGAAAATATTGATAGGGTAATGGCTACTACGGATAAAATGATGTTTTTCATAGTACATAGATTTAGTTATTTTTTTTCATATCCACTTACGATATCTGTTTGGGACCCCATCTTTGATTTACCGACCTCTTTGTAATTAGCCACTATGATAACTATGATATAAAAAAACATAAGTGATTCTACCATGGAAATAAACTTCCCGTAAAATGTAGTGGCCATGATGCTGCTTTGCGAACTGGAGGATAATATGCCAATACTATAAAAGAAGAAATCAAAAAAAGTAGAAAAGTAACCGTCTGAGTTAACGCTTTGGAACGATTTAGGGTTTAAAATATACAAAGTATTGTAAATCATTGCGAATTGGTAAGAGATAGCAATAGAGAATATAATAATATGTGATATAAACTGTCTGAAAGATATTTTTTTCGATACACGGTGGAAAGGCACCGAATTTAATTCTAAAAAAAGGATTACAGCAAAAAAGACGGCCACTAAAGCGGGGGCTGTCACGAATTCCGATTGAGATTCCAAATTGATGTTTAGATAATCATAGATTTTAAAAGCAGTAAATTGAACCATTGTAAAAAAAACAGAAAAGAACGCAATTTCAAAATAGTGTTTTTTAAATGAATACTCAGGATTTTTTAACATATTATTCATATCTATAAGTATTAACCTTACTTACTTTTAAAAAAATTATGATTCGCTAATATCTGTGCATTTTGTTGCCTGGTAACCTTAATGTACTTTAGAAATGCTCTCTCTGTTGTATGGCCCGTTATCATCATAATTTAAATAGATGGTATCCGGATAAGTACATATTCGTTGCACCAGAACGTCTCGCGGTATGCGATGTTATCAGCTCATACTTTTTGAAAGTCCGTGTAACCTTTTCACCACCCTCAGTTTTTGTGACGATTATTGGCTCGTTCATCCCCGCCAGTTCGCCAACCTCTTTGATAAACTCGTTGAGTTTTGGCTCAGATTGTTTGGGAAGTTTATAATCATACCGCTCCAAAATTTCCTTATCAATATAATCCTTTTTTTTCCAGTATTTCACCGGCACCACTTCCGCTATGGGATATTTAAAGGGCTTCTTCTGGCCGGCAAAAATGTACATATAAATTAAACTACAATCTTTGTTCGGTTCCTTAAGAATAAACTTTGTTGAGATCATGGGGAATGATTAAGGAAATGATTACAAAGATAATAATTTATTTAATGCAATAAATGAAGTAAAAATAAGTAGATAAATATCTGTAAATTAAAGATAGTCAAGGCTGACCGCATGCAAATGCATTTGCTGCGGCTGCCCCAAATAAAAAAGGGCTTAGCCCCTTAATTTTTTTGCTTTGTTGGCCCCCCCCACCGCGGATCACCGAGCGCTAGCGAGGTAATCCCAAGGTGGAGCAGAGCAGAGTCCTAAGTTTTTTATTATCCTAAAAATCTGATAGCTTTTAAATCACATTAAAAAAAATATTTTTATATTTGCAAAAGGATACACAAATCGTATCTATTTGCAATTTGAATATGTCAAATAAAACAACCATATCATACGGGTATATAGAGAAATTTCTATCGGATATTCGCTCGAGAGGCAGGTATGCTTTTACACTTGAGGAGCTGATGGAGGAATTTAATCTCCCTTACTTAACAATCAAACAAGGGCTGTATCGACTTAAATTGAAAAAAGTAATTTTTCAAGTGAGACAGGGGTTTTACACAATTGTCCCACCAGAATATTCTGCTCAAGGGATAATCCCTCTCTATTTTTATTTGGATGATTTGATGAAGTATCTTGGCAGAACATATTATTTAAGTCTGCTCTCAGCAGCCGCATTACATGGAGCAGCTCATCAGCAACCTATGGAGTTCTTTGTGACAATTCAACATCCTGCCCTCAGAAGCATTAAGAATAAGAAGGTGAAAATAAATTTTGTCCTAAAGAACAATTGGCCAGAGGAGGCAATAGTTCAGCATAAGACAAATTCTGGATACATAAATGTATCTTCACCTGAATGGACAGCATTGGATCTTATGGCTTATGCTGATAAATTTGGACTTAATCGTGTGGTTACTGTCATTCAGGAATTAGCAGCAGAAATTAAAGTCTCTAATCTTTTTAGAGCTGCAATAAAATATGATAATATCTCCAATTTACAGCGCTTGGGATATATTCTGGATAATTTTATTGATGAGGAGAATAAATTAGCCGATTCGTTGCATAAAGTATTGGAGAAAAAGAAATACAATTTGATATTATTGTCTCCTGTAAAAGGGAAAAAAGGAGAAATTGATAAAAAATGGAGAGTGAGAAAAAATATGGAAATCGAAAGTGACTTATGATACCTCAAAGATACATAGAAGAATGGAAAATTTCTGCTCCGTGGCCTAATGATGCCCAGGTCGAGCAGGAT
Source organism: Bacteroidetes bacterium GWF2_40_14 (assembly GCA_001769195.1). Taxonomy (GTDB): domain Bacteria; phylum Bacteroidota; class Bacteroidia; order Bacteroidales; family UBA932; genus Bact-08. The sequence continues at coordinate 218,166 of MEOK01000020.1, forward strand.
CTGATAATAGCAAGAGCCTTAGTTGAAATTTTTTCCGATGATATGTTAAGGGAATCGTTGGCATTTAGAGGGGGTACAGCTCTTCATAAGCTCTATGTGCAGCCTCAAGCCCGATATTCTGAAGATATTGATTTAGTGCAAATTAAGCCAGAACCCATTAATCCGATACTTAAAAGAATAAGGGAGCGACTTTCGTTCATGGGGACAAAGAGAACAGTAAAACAACATATTCACAATAATACTATCATTTACAGGTTTGAAACAGAAATTCAGCCCATTATTAATATGAGATTAAAAATAGAGATCAATACACGTGAACATTTTGATGTCTTAGGGATGAAACTTATTCCTTATCAGATTAAAAACGGATGGTTTTCTGGTGAATGTAATTTGAATTGTTATGATTTGGAGGAGTTATTGGGGACGAAACTAAGAGCATTATACCAACGGCGCAAAGGGAGGGATTTGTTTGATTTATATTGGACTTTAAGAAACCATGAAATTGATGAAGAGAAAGTTGTTAAATGCTATAAAGCTTACATGAAATACTCTGTAAAACAACCACCTACTCAAAAACAGTTTTTAGCAAACATTGAAGAGAAGATGAAAGATATTGAGTTCACTCAGGATATTCATATAATCCTAAAACAGGGAGTTGATTATAATAACGAGACGGCTTGGGCCTTAGTAAACGAAAAATTGATTAGTAAAATATAGAAAAACACATTCTTTTAGGTATTGAATCCACAGGAAAAACGACAAAAATTCCTGTGACCAATTAATGACCTATTGAAAATATGAAAAGATAACGTATTGATATTTAGTTTGTCATAGAAATAGGTTCACAACCCAACCGAGTCGCTAAAATGTTCAAAAACAGACAAAACCTACAATATCAAGTAATAGGTTTGTTTATTTTCAATTTGTCCGGAATAATGGTTAAAAAAATGGTCACAATTAGATGTTTCATCAAATTAATTTTGTTTGTCGCAAAATATATCTAAATTTGCGACAAATCTTCATGGGATTATTATATGCAAAAAACTGTAAATGAAATAGAAAGTCTAATAAAACAGAAGCAAAAAGGGAAAATATATTTTGCTTCAGACTTTGTATTAATGGGTACTCCAAAGACAATAAATAAATCTTTGGAGAGATTGGAGCAATCGAAAACTATAATTAGAATAGCAAGGGGAATTTACTACTATCCAAAAACCGATACAAAATTAGGTTTAGGTATCCTCTATCCTTCACTGGAAGAGATCGCAAAAGAAATTGCCAAGAGGGATAAGGCAAGAATAGTTCCAACAGGTATTTATGCATTGAATAAATTAGGATTATCAACTCAAGTTCCCATGAATATTGTATACCTGACAGATGGAACTCCAAGAAGAATAAAAATTGGAGATGGCAAGGGAATTCTTTTCAAACATACAGCTCCCAAAAATTTAGCCTATAAAAATGATCTTATATTATTAATCGTTTCTGCTCTTAAAGCTATTGGAAAAGAAAATATCAAAAATGAAGATATTGAAAAGTTGCGAATCCTGCTCTCTTCTAGACAAATATCAGACTGGAAAGATGACCTTAAATTAGCCCCCGCATGGATTAAACAAATATTAATATCAAAAGTATGAATGAGTGGTTAAGGCTATCACAAGATGACAGAAAAACGGTAATATTACAGACCGCAGCCAAATTAAATCTTTCAGTAGAAGCGATAGAAAAGGATTGGTGGGTAACTATTGCATTAAGAGCATTATTCCAGTGTGATTTTGCCAACGCAATGGTATTTAAAGGTGGAACTTCATTAAGTAAAGCATGGAAGTTAATTGAGAGATTTTCTGAAGACATTGATATAGCGATAGATAGATCTTATCTGGGATTTTCCGGAGAGTTGAAGAAAAAAGAAATTACAGAATTAAGAAGAGCATCTTGTTCTTTTGTTAATACAATTTTGCTTTATCAACTTGATCAGAACCTTAAATCAATAGGTGTAACAGGGTACAAACTCTCACTCAAAGAATTAAAAGATACAACAGCAGATCCTCAGGTAGTTGAACTTAGCTTTGATTCTCTATTTGGAGAGGGTGAGTATATTAAAGAAAAGGTATTAATAGAGATTGGTGCCAGATCATTAATAGAACCGTCTCAGAATAAAGTAATAAAATCCTTAATTAGTGAGCAATACCCGAATTCAAATTTTGCGGATAAGGATTTTGACATACCAACTGTTCTGCCTACCAGAACTTTTTTAGAAAAAGCTTTTTTACTCCATGAGAAATTTCAAAAACCAGTTGACCCAAGTGGAGTTATTAGGTTGAGTAGACATTTCTATGACTTGGAAAAACTAATGGATACAGATTTTGCCAAGGCAGCACTTGCAGATAAAATTTTATATGAATCGATTGTAGAGCATAGGCGTAAATTGACCAAGATAAGCGGGATAGATTATTCAACACACAACCCTCAAGCAATAAACTTTATACCTCCTGTTCACATAATTGATGCCTTAAAATCAGATTATGAAGATATGCAGTCGAGTATGATTTATGGTGAATCCTTATCTTTTGATTCATTAATCAGTCGTATTACAGAATTGAATAATAGATTTCATCTTAGACAATATCTTGATCCTCGATTTTAAAAATAAATTATTCCGGGTAAAGTAGAAGAGGGAAACGCCACAGCGGTTGTAGGTTTTATAAATATTATTCTTTCTTGAAATCAATTATTACCCCATTTTTTATATTTAATTGAAATATCGGACAGTTTAATATCAACATGTGAACCATCAACCATTTGTGCGTTATAATGTAAATTGACGGGGATCAGAACTGTATTCATCATGGGCTTTTTATGTGTGAAAATCTCACAATCACATTTGATGCTGAATTTATTAATAATCATATTTTTATTGAGGTTTGTATTAACAGCTTCAAACTCTACAGAATGGATAAATTTTGTATTCTTATCTACATACAGAATAATTTGGTACGAATATCCAATATACGTTTGTGGATATGAAATTCTGAATACTTTATAATTGTCTTTGACACCAAGATAACTGTAATGTGGTTTATAAATCCCATACGATTTATTTCTGCAGATTTCCAGCGCTTTTATAATAGAATGGAGAGCAATATGGGTGTTAAAGTTTAAAAGGCGACCAGTTTTTGTAGTATCGCTATCAGTAGTAAATTTCAAAGGGTGATGAAACCAACCTCTACTTCTATATGAGAAATTTTTAGACCAAGCTTCATTAGCTGCTTCAAGTGATCCAATAACATAATAAACCTTTTGGGTAGTATCCTGAAACTTAGCATCAAATTTAGAGTCCATTATACAATTATAGTTGAGTTGGGGAATGATCTTGGTGTTCTTTCTAAACAATTTCTCAGGATCTCGTAAGGTTACTACCAGCTCGTCAAGTATAAAAGCTGATTCTTCAATATAGAAACAATATTTTCCGATTTTTTTCAGAGATACATCAAAAAGTATCCATTGAGAAGAGGTCCCTAAATACCTGACACTAATAGTATCTTTATCGACGAGTTTATTTGTGGGGATTATTGCTACTCCTAGTGTATCACTGGTGGCTAATGGTTTGCCATTTACAAGGATGAAAGCATATGGCATTGGCTGTGAATTTTTATTCAAAACTGTTATTTCAATATTTTGAGCGAAGGATATTCCGTGCCAAAACAGAACGGTAATTATCAGTAAAAAATATCTTTTCATAATGTCCAGCCTGTTATATGTTTAAGAAGTCATTTTGCTGTTTATTAATGACATTCCAAAATTTGGGCCAGATATTAATATATTGTTGTAAAAACCCCTCAGCAACTCTCTTTCAATTCTGTAGCCTGAAAAATTAAATTGGAATAAATAAAATTATCCGTAAATTTAATCGCCTATGACTATAACAATATTACATATAACCAGAATTATATGAAAACAAAGATTACCATAATAATTTTAGCAATGCTTGCTTGTTTGGCGTGCAAAACTAACGGTTCAAAAAATAAAAGTCAGTCAGATAGCATTACAGTTAATTCTGGAAATACCGGACTTTTAGAGATTGATATTACAAAAGAATATCCTGCCAAAAGAATTAGTTTACAAGAAATTGCCGACATCGAATATATCCAATTAGAAAAGAAGGAGAATATAATCCCGGATAGAATCCGATATATTTCTGATAGCATAATTATAGCGATTGAATATAAACATGGAGATATTATTACATATACCGGAGATGGTAAATTCATCTCAAAATTCAACAAAAAAGGTAGAAGCGGAGAAGAATATCAAAGCATTGGAAGTATCGCGTACAGTTCGGAAGACAGGGAACTTTTTATCACGGACTATTTGCTATTACATAGAATTCAGGTATATTCAATTGATGGATTATACAGGCGCACATTGAATCATCCACAAGGCTCATGGATAACTAAAATATACAATTTTGATAGTGAAACCCTGTTGGCATATGAAGATCCTGATGTCAATGTCCACAAGAAAAATAACGATATATTTACACCATATCTTTTTATATCAAAAAAGGATGGTTCGATTGTTTCAAAAGTGAATATTTCTTTCAAAAAAGAGGATAGGATATCTGCGATTAAAGTAAAAGTTATTGATAAATTTAGATCTATTCAAGCAAGTATTACGCAGACCAATATTATTAAAAGCAATGGAAATTATATCATAGGGGATTTATCTGTAGACACAATATTTATGGTGAAAAATGACAAATCCATCACACCTATCGTTGTTAAGAATAGAGGGAACGATCCGGATCCAAATTTGTTGCCGTTTTTAGTATATAAAAATGATAAATACTCTTTTTTTACAGTCATTGATTTTAATTTAGATTTGGACACACTTACTAATTTAAATAACCCAAAAATTGACTCAAGATATTTACTATATAATGCATCAGATGGACAAATTAATGAAATTACACTATATAATGAAGATTATCCAGAAAATGACATTGATATAGATGGTATAGGGACGTTATCTCAAAAAGGATATGCAGTATATTCCATCGAAGCATATAAACTTGTAGATGCATATAAGAAAGAAAATCTTAAGGGAGAGCTTAAGGCAATAGCGTCAAAATTAACGGATGATGATAACCGGGTACTGGTCAAAGTATTTTTTAAATAGAAATTTCTCTACCAGCATTACTCTAAATTGCACATGGCAATGTTTGTTTATATTTGCAAAAGGATACCGACATCGTAACTGTCGAATAATAAATTATGCAAAATACCATTGCCGATTTCTATAATGACAAAATATTAACCTTAGAATCAGAGATTAAGAAGATCAGAAGGTATATCACATACCTCTATTTACTGCGTCTTTTTACTTTTATTTCATTTGCTTCTTTTCTGATAATTTTTTTTCTTCACAGACATGATTATCTCTATCTTATACTCTCTTTGACGAGTTTAGTATTATTCTTATGTGCTGTTAGACTTGACCTCAAATATGATCATAAAGAGAAGTTTTTGTCAAATAAACTTCAGATTAATAAAAACGAAGTCATGTTTTTGGAACATCAATACCATGAGCGGGAAACGGGGGATGAGTATAATTATTTGAATCCACATTTGGCCGCTGATTTTGATGTTTTTGGTAAAGGGTCTCTGTTTCAATATTTAAACCGTACTTCCACTAAAATTGGCAAAGCAATATTTGCAAAAAGACTTTGTCAATCACAAATGGACGAGAATCTTATTAGGGAAAGACAGCTTGCAATAGAAGAGTTGGCGGGCAAGAACGATTTTATTCAAGATTTCCAGACACATGGAATGTTCTTTACCGAAAATGACAATGAATCAGCAAATTTACATTCATGGCTCAATCAGCCTGCCGAAAAAAACAATTTTTTGCGACTATTATGTATAGTAGTACCGCTGTTTAATGCGGTATGGATTGCATTAATCGTTTTTGGCGTATTTACATTAAATTCCATAGCATTAATTGTGTTTCTTAATATATTCATAATCTCTTTGAATTTTAAGAAAATACAAAAAGCACATTCCTTGTTAGGTAAAACAGCCAAGACTTTTGAGAAATATACGGCTCTTATAAAGATGGTAGAGGAAACTGAATTTAAATCTGCCTATTTGTCATCTGTAAGACAACAATTGTTTCACAATGGTAATAAAGCAGGTGATTCATTGTCGTCGCTGTTCAAACTATTGAATAAATTCGATTTACGATATAATATAATTGTCTCTTTTGTTTTAAATACATTGCTGCTTTTTGATATCCAAGTGTATTATCGCTTAATAAAATGGAAAGAAAAAAATAAAGATCTGGTGTTTTTGTGGTTAGATGCTTTGTCTGAGGTAGATGTTCTTATTGGCTTTTCTACCTTTGCATTTAACAACCAAAAATCGGTATGTTATCCCAAAATATCTGATAATGAATTTGAAATAAGGGCAATGGCAATGGGGCACCCTCTTTTGCACCACTCGGTAAGAGTCTGCAATGACTTTCATATTTCAGGAACACCGGCAGTAATGATAATAACCGGAGCAAACATGGCCGGTAAAAGTACCTTCTTAAGGACATTGTCTGTGAATTTGTTATTGGCAATGAATGGCGCACCTGTTTGTGCAAAAGATTTTCTGTTTAAACCATGCGAAATACTGTCGAGTATAAAAATTCAGGATTCATTAACAAACAATGAATCTTATTTTTATGCCGAATTATTAAGATTAAAAGATATCATCACCCATGCAAAAGCAAATCCCGGGACACTTATAATTTTGGATGAAATATTACGAGGTACTAACACTAAAGATAAGCATTTGGGTTCATTAGGGCTGTTAGAGAAATTGATAAGTATAAACTCGGTTGTGATTATTGCGACACATGATTTAGCTATAGCGGAACTAGAAAAAGATTATCCGGAGGTTGTTGCTAACCATTGTTTTGAGGTGGAACTTATGAATGACCAGCTAATATTCGACTATAAATTAAAGAAGGGAATAAGTCAAAAACTAAATGCCTCTTTTTTAATGAGAAAAATGGAGATAATAAATTGACTTAATTCCTAGTACTTCGTCACTGTATTCTGTATATCATTCCTGTATACCCTAGGGGTCTGGTTGCGGTATTTTTTAAATGTGTGGTTAAAATTGGAGAGATTATTGAAACCACAGGAATATGCAACATCAGAAATGCTTCGGGTTGTCTCTTCAAGAAGTCTTGAGGCATTACCAATTCTAACGTCATTTATATATGTAATAAAGCTTCTGCCTGTTCGTTTTTTGAAAAAGTGACTAATTGCCGACTCTGACATATTTACAAGGTCGCCAATCTCCTTAAGGGTAATTTCTCTGTGATAATTCTGGTTGATATACTGGCAAATAGTATTTATGCGTCTGCTTTGCGATGTCTTTACAATGGAGAGAGAGCTGTAATTTGTACTAGCCAGCACTCTCTGCTTTTGCGATGTTGCGAGATCATAAAGAATTGACAGGAAATCAAGAGCAGAAGAAAACCCCTGGGACTGACTCAATTTTAAAAACTTGCCCTTCATATCATTAATGGTTTCCTGAGAAAATAATATGCCTCTTGATGCCCTCTCAAGCATCTCTTTCACGGGCAGAAAAAGTCTTTTGTCCATAATCCAGGATTCAAGTATTTGTGCCTGGAACTTTATGTTTATAATGTGATTGTCCTTATCAAACGGAGCTTTCCATGCATGTGGAAGATTACTGCCTATGAGTACAAGGTCGTCGTTGTTAAAATTTTCCATAGAATCTCCAATAATTCTCTTACCGGAAATATTCATAACTAAATTAATTTCGTAGTCGGAGTGAAAATGAATGGGGTAATCAAATTTCGCCGGTTTATGATTGGCTAAAAGAAACAAATCTTCCGAATTCAAATTAGTTATTTCTGAATGAATCTTTGACATAGATTTTGATATTTGCGACAAAAGTAATAATTAATATTAATTATAGTTAATAATGTGTTCAAAAATACATTAGTTGATAATTGTGTAAATGGCAGAAAAACAGCAGTATGCAAAATGAAAGAAAATTATATTCAAAAAAGCGTCAAAAATTAACATAAATTAATAATAAATAGTTGTTGCAAACTCCTATTTTTACACTACCCATAAATCAATATACCAATGAAAAACATTCTCTCCTCTTTAGTGTGTCTTTTATTTATTCTCTCATGCAGCAAAAAGGATATTCAAATAGATATAGGGCCCGATATAATTAATGCCAGCTATCTGGGAAATGGAGCAGAGTGGGACCCTTACTGTGAAGCCGAGTTGTGGGGAGCTACTGTTACAGAAGAGATGTGGAAGACAATTTTTGAAAGGACAGATTATATGAGAATGTCAATCGTGAGATGTATGATCAATAGTCCGTTCAGATATTATGATGTCAAGACCGGTAAATTCGAAAAAGAGAGAAATGTTGAATCCCTAAAAAAGATGCTCTCGTATTGCCAGAAGAACAACATCACTGTAATGTATGGAGAATTTAATCCACCCACTGCAGAATTGAAAAGCGATCTGAGATGGATTAGTATGTCTGTAAAGTATCTGAATTATCTTGTGGTGGATTGCGGATTTACATGCATTAAATACTTTATCCCCACAAATGAACCCGATGGCAACTGGTCGGTCTACGATGGAAACTATGAATTATACAAAGATCTGATAAGCAAGTTCCATAAGGAGATGAAGCTGTATCCGGAACTATCTGAACATATAAAATTTGCCGGTCCGGATGTGGTGATGGGGTATAAAAATCCAAAATATGACATGAAAACTGCAGATTGGGTTGCTGGTTCTGCAAGAGATATTGATTCACTTGTAGGTGTCTATGAAATACATACCTATCCGGGATATGAGCAAGTGAGAGACGGCAGCTTTTCTAAGATGCTTAAAGAGGTTTTGAAAGAGGTACCTGCCGGGAAACAGCTTATAGTAGGAGAGGCGGGGTATAAAGCAGGTAAGGAGGGTGATTCACTGGAAAACAGGATCCACAAAGAAAAATTGGACAAAACCCCACTGATAACTAACAAGGAGGGTGCTGACTGTAATATGCGTGTCTATGATTTTGAATACGGTCTTGATATGGCTCTTCTTGCAATGGAGGTAATGAATAACGGAGGTTCCGGTGTTGCAGCATGGATGCTTGATGATTCGCATAGTGTTGGAGACAAGGGCGATACAGCAAATGTGAAAATATGGGGTATGTGGAACATTTTCGGATCAAAAGTCTGGAGCATGAAAGGAGAGGAGAACCTGAGGCCATGGTACTATGCGTGGTCCCTTATGTGCCGGTATTTTCCCGCCGGAAGTAAAATATTAAAGACAAATTTCTCTGAGGTCAAGGATTTAAATGTTGCTGCATCTGTAAAGGATGGAAAACTTTCTATTGCGTTCCTAAACAGATCTTCAGAAAAAATAGATTTAAACGTGAACATACCAGAAGAATTTAAAGAGGCAAGAGTATTAAGGTATGAAAAAGAGAATATAAATATGTCCGGTGAATCAATCAAAGCAGAAAAGAGATTTAATCTTATGATTAATGGTAAGAGCCTGGTAGTGATTACGGATCTCAATTAACTGCAGTAATGAAAAACTCTTATTACATCTTAATGATATCGTTGATTATACTATTATTTGTTGCGTCATGCGATAAAAAGCAGAGTCCGGATCCTGATCCGCAACCTGTTACTACAAATCTGACTATAGTTGATAAAAGTGCCACACCGGCCACAAAAGCTCTATATGCCAATCTATGGACGATTAGGAAAATTGCACCAATGTTTGGTCATCATAATTATTCTGCTTATGGAGTAGGATGGAGTGATATAGAAGGTAAGAGTGATGTCAAAACCTTATGTGGAGATTATCCTGCTCTGCTGAGTGTAGATATATCCGAAGTTGAGCTTGGTAATGAGAACAATGGAGGCAATATACCTTTCGACAAAATAAGGTCGATGATAAAACAGAGCTATTCAAGAGGAGGGGTGATAATGATCTGTTGGCATCAGACAAATCCTGTAACAGGGGGTGATGCCTGGGATAATTCAAAGGCAGTAGATAAAATTCTATTGGAAGGGGGAGAGGTAAATGTAATGTACAAGGAGTGGCTGAACAGAGTAGCTACATTTATGCTGTCACTGAAAGATGATAACAATCAACTGATTCCGGTAATATTCAGACCATTTCACGAACACACGCAACAGTGGAGCTGGTGGGGTAGTTCGGCGACGACAATTTCTGAGTTTATTAATCTCTGGAGAATGACTGTGAAATATCTGAGGGATACCAAAAATGTACATAATCTTTTATATGCAATATCTCCCCAGATGGACACCGATTACGGGGCGGCCACTACCGACAGGTTAATTTTCAGATGGCCGGGAGATGAATATGTAGATGTAATAGGTATGGATTGCTATCATGGCACAAATACAAAAGCCTTTAAAAGTAATCTGTCCTATTTGTCTGCTTTGTCATCAAAATTAAAGAAACCTGCCGGTGTTACAGAAACCGGAATCCCTTCCGGCAGAGCTTCGGATTATTGGACAAGACAAATAGCGGAGCCGGTAAGTGGAGTTTACTGCTCGATGGTAGTGATGTGGCGTAACGAAAGTACATCTCATGCTTACGGACCTTACCCCGGAGACAACTCTGCAGCGGATTTTATACAGATGTATAATTCTAAAAAGCTTGTTTTCGAAAAGAACCTGCCGGATATGTATTCAATGCCAAAGAATGTCACTATACAATAGTTTTTATAAAATATTAACATAATACTTTAATTGTGTTCAAAAAAATACAAGTTTGATAAATAAATATGCAAAGTTCGTAAAATCATAAAAGACAAATAATCAGGTATATAAAACAAAATATTGAATATTATTCAAAAAATAATCAAAAATTAACATAATATGCCAAGTAAAATAACATATAGAGGAATAACTTTATACAGACAAATTAATAATTAAAAACTTGAACAATGACAAAATTTAGCCTAAGTCTGTGTTTGCTTTTGTTGACGAGTGTGACTGCTTTTACTCAGAATATAAAGGTAAATGGAAGCATAAAAGACGAAAAGGGAGAACCTATCGTTGGTGCGTATGTTTCCGTACAAAGAACAAAAAATGCTGTTAATTCCGATGCCTACGGAAATTATTCGATTTCTACTGCAAAGGGTCAGACACTTGTTTGCCAGTTTCTAGGTTATACTACTCAAACAGCAGTAGTATCCTCTTCTACAACAATCAACTTTATTTTAAAGGAAGAAGCAGCTCTTTTAAGTCAGGTTGTTGTCATGGGTTACGGGAGTATTAAAAAATCTGATTTGACAGGTTCTGTAGCCTCGGTTAAATCTGATGTTTTCACTCGTCAGCCGTCACCATCTTTTGAAAAGACCCTACAGGGCAGAGTTGCCGGAGTTCAGGTAGTGACTGACAATTCGCCCGGAGGTAGTGCCACAATCAGAATCAGGGGTGGTAGTTCTATCTATTCCGATAATTCACCATTATTGGTAGTGGATGGATTTCCTTTAGGAAGTGCCGGAGGTCTTAAACAATTGTCGCCGGACGAAATAGAGCGGGTAGATATATTAAAAGATGCCTCAGCATCTGCAATTTACGGATCAAGAGGGGCCAACGGAGTTATTATCGTTACAACTAAAAGAGCCGCAGAAGGAACAACAAGGGTTTCTGTCAGCAATCAGACTACGTTCAATCAACTAGCCTCAAAGCTTGACAGGTGGTATGATATGCTTCTGATGGCCCAACTTAGTAATGAGGCTTCCATTAACGCCGGGTTGAACCCACGATACATTGGTAAAACCAATCCTTCAGGAATCTATTATCCTTCATTGGGAGATATCGCTACCGGAGCATGGCCTTACAATACGGCATGGGAAGATTTGGTATACAGAAAGGTGCCAGTAACTAACGACATAAGTGTGAATGTTAGCGGATCAAGTGCAAAGACCCAGTATAATCTTGGGGTCTCGTACCTGTATGAACAGGGGAAATCAATCAAGGATGATTACAATAAGGGAAATATCAATTTTTCCATTCAGCATAAAATTGGTGAGAATGTCACCATTAAATTCAATGAGATTCTTTCCAGAGATTATAGATACAATAATTCTCTATCGTTAAGGAACCCGATTTTCCCGGCGTTCCATCCTGATGGTTCATATTATATGCTAAATGATGTGGACTATTCTCATCCAATAGCAATTTCTGATAACAGCTATAACTATTCAAACGGATTCGACAATATCACAATGCTGGGTCTGGAAGGTCAGCTTACAAGCTGGTTGAAATTTACTGCGCAATCAAGTTATAAATATGGGAATTCTGTTGGTGACTATTATCAGCCAGTAAAATATACATCTGAAGGTAACCTTAGAAACGGTTACGGAAAAATATCAAACTGGAACGGACAAAATGCTGCCATTGACGCATACCTTACTTTTAACAAGACCTTTGGTGACATACACAATGTGAATGCAATGGCGGGATATTCATACGAATATTCTACTGCAAGAAGCTCGTCCCTTGCAGCAGAGGATTTCATTAACACGGCATTGGGCAACGAAAACCTTGCATCGGGAAAACCGGAAAAGATGAGAGTGTCCAATTCGCTTTCAAGATCGGAGCTGGTGTCGGGGATGTTCAGGACAAACTATTCATTGATGGATAAATATCTCTTTACTTTCACGGCCCGTATGGACGGATCTTCTAAGTTCGGAGATGACAACAAATATGCTTTTTTCCCTTCAGGAGCTGTAAGCTGGAAGGCTCATAACGAGAATTTCATAAAGGATATGAACATGTTTAACGAGCTAAAGGTTCGCTTAAGCTATGGTACATCTGGAAATCAGGGTATTTCTGCTTATCAGACACTGCCTAGATATGGACAGCAACTGTACTATTATGAAGGAGAATGGCAAAATGCAATAGGGCAGGGCTTTGTTGCAGCCTGGACAGGTCCGAACGGGCGTATAAGACTATTTGAAGGGTTGGGAGCTCCATCTCTTCGTTGGGAAACTACCACCCAGACAGACTTAGGTCTTGACTTAGGTATGCTTGACAATAGAATAAGACTGACATTGGACTTTTATAACAAGCGCACAGACAATCTTTTAAGAGATGGTTATCTTCCTCCTTCTTCTGCCTTTGACCGTAAGAAAATAAACGGGGGAACAGTTTTGAATAAGGGATTTGAAGTTACACTTGGTGGAGATATAAAGAGAGGCAGAGACTTTAAAATTTCTGCAACAGCAGTATTTTCGCTAAACAGAAATAAACTGGTAGATCTGGGCGATGTTACAAGCGTTGGATTTAATACTGATCCAAAGGACAATATGGCTTACCAGTACTGGGGATCGGTACCTTCTCTGTATCGTGAATCGGGTATCAATATTCTGGCAATAGGTCAGCCAGTAAATGTATTCTACGGATTCAAGACAAATGGCATCATACAAAGTCTGGCAGAGGGTCTGGAAGCGGGGCTCACAGGAGATCTTGCCAAACCGGGAGAGATTAAATATGTTGACTATGATAAAAGCGGTGTTTTTGATGATGGAGACAAAACCATTATTGGTGACCCGAATCCTGATTTTCTTGCCAGTTTTACCATTAATTTAACATGGAAGAATTTTGAGGCTGAATTGTTCTTTAACGGGTCCTATGGAAACGATATCGTAAACACTCAGAAGTTTGGGTCACCCAAGACAATGCCTCTGAGATGGACCCAGGACAACCCATCTACAGTTTATCCTCGCCTTAACGAATCGCGTTACGAATACAGGTTTTCTGATTTTTGGGTAGAAGATGGCTCGTATTTAAAGCTCCAGAACCTTAATATTTCTTATAATATTAATTTCAAGACCAAGAAATATGTTATCAAAGGGCTAAAGGTGAACCTGAATGCAACCAATCTTTTTACAATCACAAAGTTTACCGGCTTTGATCCTCAGAAGACAGGCCTGGATGGTATATATGGTGGAGGACTACCAGGATACAGATTATATACTTTAGGGTTAAATATGAATTTTTAATTAGTTATGAAAATGAAAAAATATATAATTACACTTTTTCTTTTTATGGGTCTTGTAAGTTCTTGTGACCTTAAAGAGGATCCCTATGGAATATATTCAAAAGAGAATATGTTCTCAAATGAGGCCGGAGCCCAGTCGGTACTGCTCTCTGCGTATAGATCGTTATGCGATGTCGATTACAGTATAATGCTTATCTATTTTGGAGATATGACAACGGACATAGCATATAATAACAGGATGGACGATCAGCCATATCCAGAGATCACTGAATGGAAGATAAGTGCTCTTGCGAATAATATCTGGATTTTGAATTTTTACAAGACTCTTTACAGAACAATCAATTCGGCTTGTGATGTAATCGAAAATGTACCTGGTGCAACATTTCCTGAGGCTGCAAAAAGCCGCATACTTGGTGAGGCATATTTCCTGAGGGGCTATGCATATTATCAACTTGCATGGATGTATGGCAAGGTTCCTATGAAGCTGACTACAACAGAGTCATTTCCAAAACTGGCTAAGGATCTGGATGAGGTATACGGGCAAATTATAAAAGACTTGACCGAATCTGAAAAACTGCTGACTATTAGTCGCTCTCCCGGTTGTGCCGATAAGGTTGCTGCGTGGGCTATGTTGGCCAAAACTTACCTTTTCCTTGCATCTGCAAAAGAAAACAATGCATTATTGTATAAGGATATGACCTCGGTAAACGTTACTTCATATTACACAGAGGCAGCAAAATGGGCCAAAAAGGTTGTGGATAATCCGGAACAGACAGTCTATTCTCTTGACCCAAATATTTATAATGTTTATGATTGCAACAAGCAAAACGGTCAGGAGCATATATTTCTTTTATCGCACTATCGTTCGGGAAGTTCAACGGAGGGAGACTATTCAAAGTTGCCAAGATATTTTCTACCTGGAAACGGAGGAGCGGCATTTTATGTAAAAAGCCCGGTAAACGGTAGTTATGGAATTACTTGTGATGGTTGGTCGGTATGTGTGGCAACAGACAAGCTGAGGAGCGACATGGAAGTAGCCAGTGCAATAGATAAGAGATTGACCTTTTTCCATAATGCCTACTACAAAAAATCGGGTGAAAATTATGTTGTTGAATCTATGGTCCCTCAAAATCTGACACACTATGTATATACATCAAAATTTCTGGATGTCAATGCAGAAGGTACAGAAAGGACTAGTGTTCCCTCTTACCTGATAAGGTTCTCCGAAATTGTACTTGTTTATGCAGAAGCATTGGGTAAGACTGAGGGTCTGCAGTGGCTCAACAGGGTAACTGCCCGAGTAAATGGCAGACAATATCAAGCTTCGGAATTTGCAAACGATGCCCAATTCAGGTCGGCTATACTTCAGGAAAGGGCATTCGAATTTTGTTTTGAACATAAACGTCTTGAAGATCTTAGAAGGTTTAATCTTGTACGAACTATGGTGCAGGGTAAGAAGTGCTTTGGAAGAGCAGATACAGATCTCTCTTCTGTAACTGATGTGCAACTGGCATTTTTCCCTATTCCGCAAAGAGAAATTGACCTTAACCCGAATTTAAAATAACACTCAAAATAGAATAGATATGAAAACTCAATACTTATTAATAGTTTCTGTTCTGTTTCTTGCTCTGTTTTCTTGCCAGAAAGATGTGATGAAAGAGATAAATGAAGGTAAATGGAACAAGGAGAGAAATATTACAGAAATCAAGTTTGAAAATCAAATTGGACTTGCAACAATTTCCAGAAGTGGAGAGACTGCCACCGTATCCTTCAAGTATAATATGGATGCCACAGGGTCAAAAAAGATAAAAATGACCTCTCTGGTTCCTTCATGGGGAGCTAGTGCCAATGTTAAAACCGGTGATATATTGGATTTTGATAATGCAGATAATCGGACAAAAATAATTGTGACTTCTGCTGAAGGTTCGCAACTTGAATGGACAGTCAATATGATTCCTTTTGTTGAGCCAATCAAAGGCGAATGGAAAGTGGCATTAATGATGGTCTACGGAGGAGCAGATGGAGGAGCTTATGGCGGAGATGCATGGGTTAACCTTAGTTCCCAAAATACACTCTTTCTTGGAAACCCACCAAGTTGCGAACTGGACAATATTTATACATTTGAACAGACAGGTTTTACGGAATCGGGAAATTCATATGGTAACATTGTGAACAATCCTGGTGCAGACGGAAAATATGCCGAATACAAATGGAAAAACGGTGTTGATAATGCTGAAAGAGTATACAGATTAATTCCTCAGACAGGGGGTAAGTGGGAACACGATGCAGTTACAGATGAATATATAATTAAAGATGTCAATGGAAATCTGATAATCAAAACGACATTCAGGCGCGATGTGCCATTCGAGTATAAACCTAACAACAAAAAGGGGTATACATTTACAAATAACACGCTTGTATTTAATGTCAAGACCTTAGGTTTGTTTGTAGGCAGCTGGAACTGGTTATACAACTCTTACGATGCAATGATAGCAAACCCGTGGAGTTATTGTGTCAGTCTGAAACGATAATTTATAGAAAGTAAAAGTAAAGGTTATTAGGTTATATATAGTAGTTGGTTTTTTGATACAGCTCCTCTATGGAAATGGAGGAGCTGTTAGTAAAGAGATTATTACTTCTAATAAGAAATATAAAAATATGATGACAGGAACGTTGAACATAATAGATGCAATTGTAATAACGTGTTATTTCGCATTTATTGTTTTGTTAGGACTAAAATATCGAAAGAGCAGTACGGCAGAGGGATATTTTCTTGCCAGCAGGTCGGTCAGCTGGCCGGTAGTGGGCTTTTCTATGTTTGCTGCAAGTATATCCTCTTCTACATTGATTGGTCAGAGCGGGGATGCTTATTCCACAGGTATAGGAGTGTTCAACTATAGTTTCATGGCCATAATTGTTATGCTCACATTTGTGTGGTTTATTTTGCCCTTTTATATAAAATCGGGAGTATATACAATACCTGAATTTCTAGGTAAACGTTATGATCAGAAAAGCAGATACTATTTTTCTGCTATAACAATTATAATAAACATTTTCCTTGATGCAGCCGGATCGCTTTATGCTGCCGCATTAGTCATGAAACTTGTTTTCCCGGAAATGTCCATAGAGTTCTTTGTAGTCATTTTTGCGTTGGTTGTAGCAGCATATACGATTCCGGGGGGACTCTCATCTGCAATAAGGGTAGACCTTATTCAGGGAATAGTACTTACAGCCGGGGCCATATGTCTGACAATCATAATATCGCTGAAAGGAGGGACATCATATATAATTGATATGATGATGAATAATGATATTACGATGAAACTTGTCAGACCAATGAGTGATCCTTCTGTACCATGGCTGGGGATGATTCTGGGGATTCCTATTCTGGGATTTTTCTTCTGGACAAACAACCAACAGTTGGTTCAACGTGTGCTTACAGCTAAAAGCCTGGATGACGGGCGAAAAGGTGTATTGATGGTGGGTTTCCTTACTCTGCTTACCCTATTTATCATTATTATTCCTGGAGTTATGGCAAGGAAGTTTTTTCCCGACCTTGCAAAGCCCGACATGGTTTATCCATCATTGATAATTAATATGTTGCCTGTAGGAGTGATTGGTTTTTTGCTTGCTGCCCTTATTGCCGCTCTTACATCTACATTAAGCGGTCTGTTAAACTCTGTGGCAACGCTGTTTACAATGGATTTCTACAAATCGGTTAAAAAGGAGTCAACTCCCGAAAATCAGGTTAAGGTAGGTAAAATTGTATCGGTCATAGTATTGATTATAGCTGTATTGTGGGCTCCGCAAATAGGAGAAAGATTCAGTTCACTTGTGAAATACTACCAGGAGATGCTCTCTATGCTCGCACCACCAATTGTCTCTGCATTTTTGCTGGGGCTCTTCTGGAAAAGGATAAATGCTAACGCTGCATTTTATGGTATGATAATAGGTGCAGTACCAGGATTGGTAAATATGATTTACAAAATATATACCGGCACATCAATCTTTGGAGATATGCATTTTCTGAATACTGTGCCTATATATATGGCTTTCAGCATGGTAATAATGATTATATTCTCATATCTCTCTCCTGCCCCGGATAGTGACAGCGCTAAAGATCTCATCTGGACAAAGAGGGTGTTTAAGGAAGATACACTATCATTAGTGGGAATTCCATTCTATAAAAATTACAGATTTATATCATATATATTATTGGCGACATTCGTATTAATGCTTGTTGTCTTCTGGTAAAATAATAGACCTATTATAAAAATGAAACTTAAAAAATTTAGTGGGAATCCAATACTAAGGCCACTTGAAACAAATAGTTGGGAGAATTTAATTGTGTGTAATCCAGGAGCCTGGTATGAAAACGGTATATTTTATCTTCTTTACAGAGCTGCAGGAGACGACGAGGATCATGTGATAAGATTTGGTCTTGCAACAAGCAAAGATGGTTATAACTTCACAAGAGAGAATGATTTGCCCTGCTTCGGACCAAGCAAGGAGGGGCCGGATTCAGGTTGCGTGGAGGATGCCAGAATTGTTAAATTTGATGATTATTACTATATTACATATGCTTTCAGACCCTTCCATCCAGGACAATACTGGAGATTTGATCATGATGAAGTTCTTACTCCGGAGATGGGAGAGAATGCTCCTGTGTTTTTAAAGAAGAATATTGCCAATTCTGCACTTGCAATAACTAAGGATTTTAAAACATGGCGCAGGCTTGGGAGAATAACTCAGTCTAATCTCGATGACAGAGACGTAATAATCTTTCCGGAAAAGATAAACGGCAAATTTGTTATGCTTCACAGACCAAAAGAGTGGATAGGTGTAGGTTATGGCCCTAAGTATCCTGCAATATGGATCAGATCGTCTGAAGACCTGCTTAACTGGGAAGAGCCAAGCAAGGTACTTATTGAAGGAGTGGAAGAGAGTTGGGAAGAAAAGGTAGGAGGAAGCACACCCCCCATTAAAACTGACAAAGGTTGGTTTCTCCTTTACCATGGCGTAGAAAATGGTGGGAGAGGGTACTACAGGGTAGGTGCTCTTATGCTCGACCTGAATGATCCGACAAAAGTAATAGCAAGGACCAGAAACTTTATAATGGAACCTGAGTTTGATTATGAACTGGAGGGCTATTATAACGGATGTGTATTTCCGACAGGCAATATTGTGAAAGATGGAATACTGTATGTCTATTATGGAGGAGCCGACAAGTATGTAGGGGTAGCAACTGTAGATTTTGACGAACTGGTAGATAAACTCTTGAAAGGAGAACTGTAGTGAACAGATATATTCTTTTTTTTATTCTGCTATCTGTATTCTCTTGTTCAAGCAAAGAGGAAAAGGCAGTAAGTGAAAAATTTGTGAGTAATTCCACAATTGAGGTGAACTCCTCTCTTAAGAGTGACATGGTAATTCAACAGAATTCTGCTTTTGTTATTAAGGGAAAGGGGACAGTCGGTGAGAAGGTAAGAGTGACATGTTCCTGGGCTGGCTCACCAGTAATAACAACTGTGGCCAGCAACTCGTCCTGGAGCGTGTCTGTCACTACTCCCGGCGCTGCAATGGAACCGGTCAGTATAATTGTAGAGGGAAAAATCAAAAAAACGTTTTCGAATATACTAGTTGGAGAAGTGTGGATTTGTGCCGGTCAATCGAATATGCAATGGTATCTAAAAAACGCAACCAATGGAACTGAGGAGGTGGCAACTGCCACTTATCCAAAAATACGTCTGCTGAATATTAGCCGAAAGACCGCCGTGACGCCTCAGGATGAGTTTGATGCTCAGTGGCTGCCATGTGTCCCCTCTACAGCGGGAGACTTTAGCGCAGTAGGATATTTTTTTGGCAAGAAACTGTTTAACGAATTGAACACTCCTATTGGCTTGATAAGTGTCAACTGGGGAAACACAGCTATAGAGGTATGGATGAACTCGCAATGGGTAAATAGTGATGCAGAACTTCTGGATGATGCTTTTACACGGACAGTTGGTCATGATGACGGGAGCCCAAGTACTGTTGGAAGTGCATACAATGCAATGATTCATCCTCTTAAGGGAATTCCGGTTGCGGGCGTTATCTGGTATCAAGGTGAGAATAACCAAGGCAGTCCTTATATTTACCCGAAATTTCTCAAGACCATGATTGAAGGTTGGCGAAATGACTGGCAAATACAATTTCCTGTATATATTTGTCAAATAGCCCCTTACCAGAGATTATGGAACTATAAAACCTACTATTCAAATCCTGCTATGAGGTTTTCTCAGGCAGAAGCCACAAAAACAATAGCAAAAACTGCAATTGAAGTTAATGACGACATAGCTGATATCAACGATATACATCCCAGAAACAAGAAGGATGTAGGTTTAAGACTGGCGTCGCTTGCCCTTGGCCAAACATACGGCAAGACAACTTTTAATACACTAAGGTCGCCAATATACAAAGAGATGTCTGTTGTTGGCAATAAAATCATAATTAGGTTTAACTTTGCAGATACAGGATTTAAAACTACTGACGGAAATCCACCCTCTTTGTTCGAGATTTGTGGTGAAGACAAGGTTTTTTATGTAGCAAATGCTAAGATAAGCGGATCAGTAATTGAATTGACGAGCGCTAATGTATTGGCACCTGTAGCAGCAAGAATGGGTTGGAGCTATACGAGAGTCACAAATTTAAGAACAACCGACAACCTCCCGGTTAGTGTATTCAAAACATACCAATGGGCAGATAATACTGAAGAAAAATAGCGGATATGCACAGAATTTCTCTTTTACTTATTTTTTTTCTGCAAATTTTCACTCTAAATGCGCAGGAACTGAAATTGGCATCAATATTTACTGACGGTGCCGTTTTTCAGCAAGAGAGTGTAGTAAAACTGTGGGGGAAATCTGCGCCATTGCAAATTGTCAGTATAATGCCATCATGGAGAGAGGCAATAACTGTCACATCAGATTCAAATGGAGACTGGTGCGCACTCTTGAAGACCCTTAAGGCCGGGTATAAATCCTATTCAGTAAAAATTGAAGCTGGTAATGAGATTATTAAGCTTGAAGACATAGTTTTTGGTGAGGTTTGGATCATTTCGGGACAATCCAATATGGAGATGTCTTTTTACGAAGATAAGCTCAGTCCAAACAGGGTAGAGGGAGCAAATGAAGTTATAAACGGGAAGGATGATGCTTTTCTGAGGAGCTTCAATGTAGCCAGAAAAGAGTGTTTCTATCCGCAGGAAAATGTGGTTCCAAATGGGGGATGGAAGAAAAAAAATCGCGAGAATGTTGTCTGGTTTTCTGCTGTGGGATATTTTTTTGCAGCCAAACTGAGGGAACACCTGGATATACCTGTGGGTATTATAAATTCTTCATACGGAGGATCTCCTGTCGAGAGCTGGATACCTGAGGAATATACGGTCGGCCAAATATATTCGTCTAAAAGTGAGGAGAGGAGGGAGGAGATAAGAATGAATACGCTGGGGCAGAATGAAGCTTTTAAACGATTCGGAAAATGGATAAATGAATCACAGAAATTCACCGGGCAGGAGTTGGCAGGGCGCGATTTCTCAAATCTTGATAAATTGTCTTTGCCAAATTATTTTTACAATACATCAAGAGGCGAGTCTTTGGGTGGAACTTTTCTGTATAAGAAAATTGACATTGCAAAGCCTTCGGAACTGATACTTGAGCTTCCCATGATTGACAGGAACTGCGAGATATATTTCAATGGCAAACTGATTCATCAGAATATTTTGCCTTCTCAGGCATACCGGCGACCAAGTGTGACCATACCTTCTGAGAATGTGGAAAACGGAGGTAATGTAATAGCTGTTAACCTCATATCATCATTATGGAACGGGGGAATTGTCGGCCGACCAGAAGAGATGAGGATAGTTGCTTCCGACACTGTAATCTCTTTAGCGGGAGAGTGGTACTTCAAAAAAACATTTGAACTCAGTCAGGTTGCTCCCATGCCAAAGGAGGGTTTACCTAATGCATTCTTGTTATCGTCGTTGTATAACGGAATGATGTACCCGCTTGCAAGATACTCTGTAAAAGGGTTTCTGTGGTATCAAGGTGAGTCAAATGTCGGCAATACAGGTCAGTATCCGGAAATGTTAAAAAACATGGTAAAGGGATGGAGAGATATATGGGGGAAGAACCTTCCGTTCTATTATGTACAGATTGCTCCTTACAAATATTCCGGACATGAGAATACTGATGCCGCTGAAATGAGGGTGCAAATGTCTGAGGCTTATAAATATATCCCTAATTCTGATGTGATACTGACCACAGATTTAGGTGACCCGGAAAACATACACCCTCCAAGAAAGAGAGAGGTGGGGCAAAGACTTGCTTTAAAGGCGTTGTCAGAAACATACAAACGCAAGGAGTTCAGATTAGATTATCCTGAGGTATCCGATGCAAAAACGGTTGACGGAGTAGTTATTCTAAAATTCAGAAAAACATACGGAAAACTAATTTCACTTTCCGATTCGTCGGCATTTGAACTCTCTGAGGATGACAAAACTTACTTTAAGTCGAATTTTAAAATTGTTGGTGATGAAATTCATATTTTCAACAATTCAATAAAAAATCCTAAATTCGTGAGGCATGCTTACAGAAACAGCTCAACGGCCACAATCTGTAATGCTAAAATGCTGCCAATAAACACATTCAAAATAGACTTATGAATATCTCTAATATTAAATATTTACTACTTTCTACTTTAATATTTTTTTCTGTAACGCTATGTGCTCAATACAGAGAGAAGGGTAACAGCGTTGTATGGAAAATCGGTTTTAACGAACTATATGAAGACAATCTGAATTTCAAAGAGAGGTATTCCGATGAAATCAAGGCAATAGCACAAAAAAGCAAGAGAGGGTCAGGCATTTCAAAGGATATTGATGTTCTTTTTGTAGGCAGTTCATCAATAAGAGGCTGGCGGTCAGTTTATCAGGATATGCAACCTCTTAATGTTGTCAATAATGGTTTTGGGGGTTCTACCATAAGAGATATTCTATACCATTACAAAGTTCTTGTTAAGCCTTTCAACCCCGATAAAATTGTCCTCTATGTAGAAAATGATATAATTCAGGATGCTGCAGTTGAGACATATATATTATTCGACCTTTTCCGGATATTTGCCCATAAAGTAAACTGCGATTTTCCTTTGTCTACCCTGTATATTGTTTCTGTAAAGCCCTCTCCTTCAAGATTTAGTCTTATAGATAAGCAGGCTGCCATAAACGGAATGCTAAAGAGTTTTGCCGACAAAATGCCAAACATAGAATATATTGATGTTGCATCACAAATGATGACCCCAAACGGTGTCGACTCAACACTCTTTATTAATGACAAACTACACATGAATGCAAAGGGATATCAGTTGTGGACCACTATAATAAGACCCCTGCTGATAAAATAGACAGGAATAATTACATTTGCACCATGAAACCGAAGAAACGTATTACAGAAGCCGATTACATTAAGGCCAACAGAATCGCTAGCAGGGATGCTGAGATTGAAGAACACGGACATCCGGTGTGTCACAAGCGGGTACACAGGTCCAAAAAGATTTATGACCGAAAAAGGAAAAAGGCAGGCGATAAAGGTCTGCCTTTTTTGGTTTGTTTGGAATCAAATGCATGATTCTGTCAAGTATGTAATTATTTATTTATCACCTGAACATTTTCGTGTTATTGATAAATATTATATTTGCTTTAACTTTGAGTTATGCTAAACAATCCTTTTGATAAGAGATATTTTGAAGTACTTTTTGATGCTCACTTTGAGGATCTGATGACTTTTGTATATGGCTACGTGAGGGATAATGAGATTTCAAAGGACATTGTTCACGATGCTTATATGGCATTATGGAATAGGAGGGAGATACTTGACACAAGCTTGTCTCCTAAGGCTTATCTGTATAAACTGGCCCGAAATATGGCGCTTAACTATTTAAGACATCAGAAGGTGGTCCTTACAAATGAACAGTCAATCATAACTCATGAAAAGGAGGTCCGGCAGGATATGGATGACTATGACAAGTCTCTTGACTTGTTAGCGATGTATGTAAAAAAATTACCCGAAAAACAGAGAGAGGTCATAAATAAGTGCTTTGTTGAGGGCAAGATGTATAAGGAGATTGCGGATGACTTGGGAATCTCTATTAATACAGTTAAAACTCATCTAAAGAGGGCCATATTGTATCTGCGATCTGAGTTGAGATAGACTTCCTAAATAAATATTCAGGATTCATGTCACCCATTCTGGGGTGATGCGTGTATTATATGCAAACAAAAAAATTCATGGGGGGAAAAGATCACGATATAAATATTGAGTTCCTGAACAGACTTCTGTATCATAGGGAAGAGCTGTCAGGAGAGGAAATTGAGAGCTGGCTTTCATCAGAAAACAACAGGAAGCTGTTGGATGAAGCAGCTATGTACAATCGTGCTCTATGTTCATTTAAATATGTTTCTGCAAAGGAGAAGGAGAAGGAGCGGCTACGTCTGATGAACAGAATAAAATCACCAGGGAAACAGCTATTCCGTTGGGTTGGGTATGCGGCTTCTATACTGATACTAGTATCAGCAGGGCTCGTATTCTATATGAGCAGCTCTGATAACAGACCAGAACAACTGTCAATACAAGAAAAGATAAACCCTGGAGAATTCAAGGCAGAATTGGTATTGCCCGACGGAAAAAAGATCTTGCTGGCAGCAAAGGAAGCATATGTAGATTCATCAAAAGGGGTGGTTGTTAAGAATGACCAAACCAATGGCCTTGTCTATTCTAAGAATGATGCAAGTACTGACAAATCGGAAAAAACCTATCACACCCTTAAAGTCCCTTTGGGTGGTTTTTATCCGCTCTTACTTTCGGATGGGACCAAAGTCTGGTTAAATGCCGGTTCTGAATTGAAATATCCGGTTGAATTTAATGGAGAGGTGCGTGATGTTTATCTACACGGTGAGGCCTATTTTGAGGTAATGAAAGACAAAATACCATTCGTCGTAAATCTTGAGGATAGCAGAATAGAGGTTCTGGGGACAAGCTTTAATGTTAATGCCTATAAAGGGGATGATAACATTTTTGCTACTCTTAAAAGTGGGTCCATTGCATTCTATTCTGAAAAAGAAAAGATTAAGACAGTCATTAAACCAGGGCAACAGTTAAAGATGAATGCCAATTCGGGAGAGACATTTGTCAGGGATGTGGATGTGAACACATACACTTCATGGACAGAGGGAATATTCAATTTTAACGAGATGAACTTGGATGAGATAATGAAGATAATTGCCCGGTGGTATCAGGTGGATGTTGTATTTAGAGATGAAAAGATCAGATATGACGAGTACTATGGTAAGATGCCGATGTATTCGGATATCGAGGATGTCTTAAGAAAAATAGAAATGTCTGGTAATGTGAAATATAAACTAGAAGGAAAAATGTTAACAATTACAGAAAGCAAGAACGGGATTAATTAAAACCCCGTTCTCCACAAAAAAAGTGTCGGCCAACACATTTTTGTGAATTTTTAATTAAAAAAACCAAAACAAATGTATGAAAAAAAACTCAGATTCATTGCCATTTTCTTTATGGCAATCAATGCTTGACAGATGCTTAGGCAATGTTAAGAAAGCAAGGCTTTTATTGTGTTTAATTGCTTTGTTGTTATCCACAAACAATTATGCTCAGCAAAAGGTTACTCTGACAATGAAGAACTCCACTCCAAAGGAGGTTTTCACTGCTCTAGAAAAGAAGACGGGATACACATTTTTTTATAAAATGGAGTATCTGGCACCCTCGCAGAGGATTGATGTAAATGCAAAAGATGCTGATTTCTCTGACTTGTTGAAAGAGATCCTCTCTCCTTTGGGCCTTACATTCAAAATTGATGACAAGGTAGTTGTGATCTCTCTTAAACCCAGGACTCCTGAAGCAAAGAAGGAGGTAACAATCAAAGGCAAGGTAGTTGATAATAACAACATAACCTTGCCCGGGGTTGCTGTGCTAGTGAAAGGGACAAAGTATGGTATGTCTACAGATATGGGTGGAGAGTTTTCATTCTCTGTTCCCTATCAGAATGATATACTTCTTAGTTTTACCTTTTTGGGAATGAAACCTCGTTTGTTAAGATACACCGGACAAAACAACATGCATGTAGTCATGGAAGAGGACAGTACTGGCTTAAAAGAAGTTGTCGTAACAGGATACCAGGTACTTGATAAGGAGCGTGTAGCCGGTGCAATAAGCACTATCAAGGCGAAAGATCTATTCTTTGATGGTGTGACCAACCTCGAACAGGCCCTTCAAGGGAGGCTGCCAGGTATGGTTGTGACAAATACAAGCGGTCTGACAGGTGTAAGGCAGAGTGTACGAGTGAGAGGAACCTCTACCCTTATGGGAAGCCAAGAGCCAATATGGGTTGTTGATGGAATAATCCAGGAGGACCCGCTCCCTTTTGAAACAAAGGTTTTAGATGCACAGGGGGGGATAACTGAAGATAATTTTGATTTTATCAGAAATTTTGTCGGAAGCTCAATTTCATGG
The DNA here is from genome assembly GCA_001769195.1 of Bacteroidetes bacterium GWF2_40_14. Classification (GTDB taxonomy): domain Bacteria; phylum Bacteroidota; class Bacteroidia; order Bacteroidales; family UBA932; genus Bact-08. Next base: position 244,830 of record MEOK01000020.1, read on the forward strand.
CTGAATCCAAGTGATATAGAGTCTATTACTGTGCTCAAGGATGCATCTGCAACAGCTATTTATGGAGTAAGGGCTGCGAACGGTGTGATAGTGATTAATACAAAGCTGCAAAAAGGTGGTCCGGCAAAGGTCTCTTATTCATTCGGACTCAATGTCGGAGAGAGACTCACCTATAAGAAGCTTGAATTGATGAATTCAAAGGACAGGGTGGCAGTGTCGAGGGAGATATATGAAAGGGGACTTATTTCCAACTGGAGCAATAACAATATTGGATATACAGGACTTCTCAACAGGTACCTCAATAAAGATATAACACAGGAGGAATTTAATAATGGAGTGGCTAAACTTGAGACAAATAATACCGACTGGTTTGACATACTATTCAGGAATCCTGTGAGCCACAACCACTCTGTAACCATGTCTGGTGGATCAGACAAGACTAACTACTATAGTTCTGTAAATTACAACTCTGTAAAAAACACTGCAATTGGAAACCAAATGCAGTCATACTCAGCCAGTGTAGGAATCTCCAGTTATTTTAGCAATCGGTTTAAAGTTGCGTTCAGATTGTCAGGATCTCATTCGGATGTAGAGGGTTTCAAGCAGGTCAGTCCCTATTCATATGCTTCAACAACCAACAGGGTTATACCGGCTTATGAGGATGACGGGTCACTTTCCTATTATCAGGATGGATCAAACCGTTTTCTGTACAATTTTATCAATGAGAGAAACGAGACTGGTCTTACAACCAAGACTACTAATCTGAATACGAACCTTAACCTTTCTTACAATATAAGTAAGGCTTTACGATATGAGACTGTGGGAAGCTTCAATATTTCTATGGTCAACGGTGAGTCTTTTGCTACAGAACGGTCAAACTATATAACAGCAATAAGGAACTATGAATATGGTTCAGAGAAGCCAAATTCCGAGAATGCCAAGAATTCAAAGCTTCCTGTAGGTGGAGAATATAATTATGATGGTATGAAGACTCTAAGCTGGAACTGGAGGAATTCTCTTTCCTACAATGCAGTCTTCAATAAGGTGCATGCATTGACAGCCATGTTGGGAGTGGAGATGTCGAGTAAGAAATATGATGGAAACTCTTCAGTTGCATATGGTTATCTTTTGTATAGAGGAAAGTCTTTTACACAGGTACCTGTCACCCTCACTAACCCTGTGTCCGGTGCTATATATGCAAACACACAGATTGAGAAGTTCTATAATCAGATAACTGACCGCCTGACTAATAATATGGGCGTTTATTTGACTATCAATTACGCTTATGATAGCAGATATGTTCTGAATTTCAGTGTAAGGAACGATGCTTCTAATAGATTCGGAAGATATTCTAATGAAAATTTCAATCCTGTATACGCAGGTGGAGTGAAGTGGAACGTCTCCCGCGAGAAGTGGTTTCACAAGCAGAACATTGTCTCTGATCTCAACCTAAGGGCAAGCTTCGGATACCAGCGCAATATTGCGGAAAACTACAGCCCAAGTCTGATTGTTAAAATTCCTAAAGGGGCAGCCTCAACTATAACTGATATCAATACTCAGGAAGAGTTGCTCAATATAAGCAGCCTTCCGTATACCGACCTTCGCTGGGAAAAAACATTCTCATCAAATTTTGGGATAGACATGGGATTTTTTGATAATAAGGTGATTTTTGGTGCGGATTATTACATCAAAAAGGGAACTGATATGATTACTGTTCTTGCAATTCCTGTTGAATACGGAATTGACGGAATGCCTGTCAACGGAGGTAGCATGGAAAATAGTGGTTATGAACTCAGTGCCATGTTTACTCCGGTTCGTACCAAGGATTTCACATGGAGTTTAAATATCAACACATCCAAGAACCATAATCAGATAACAAAAGTCGGCACACAGAATGTCACATGGAAAACAGCCGTTTCCGGATCGATGTACAAGGAGGGTTACTCTTCTTCTGCCTTTTGGGTTTTCAAATGTAACGGTATTGACCAGAACACAGGCTATCCTGTTTTTGATCTTTCAACCAAGGAGGGGAGTGATCCCGCTAACGACCCTACCGCTTATATGGTTTATGCCGGTAAAAGGGAGGCCGATTTTACAGGGGGGCTTAATTCTCACTTCAGATACAGACAACTTAGCTTTTCTTTTAATTTCAGCTTGCAGATAGGAGGAAAGAAGCTGCTTAGCCCGGCTTATAAATCAACAACTTTGCCAAACGAGTATGAGAATTTCTCTACTGAACTCCTGAACAGATGGGTGCCGGGTGATACCGATGCAACATTTCCAGGACTTCCAGATGCGAATGTGAAGAATAATGTGCTGTTGCCGGGGTCAACGAATAAATATACCAATGTTTATGAAATGTATAATTATAGTTCGGCCAGGGTAGTAAATGCGTCCACTTTGAGATGCAACAATTTATCATTGAATTATGCGCTGTCTGAAAAGATTGCCAAGAAGCTGTTCTGCAAGTATATCTCTTTGGGAGTCAGTATGTCCAATCCTTTTGCTATCGTAAGCAAAGATTTCAGGGGAAGGGATGCAGAGGTGGCCATTGGAAGTCAGCCACGTACCAGATCATATAATTTAAATCTCAGTTTAACATTTTAATATGAACTATATGAGAAGCAATATAATATTTTACTTTTTAGGTCTTGTTTTACTTTCTTCACTGAGTGGATGCCAGGATTTTCTGAAAGAATCAAGCCAGGATGAGATCATTCCTTCCACAGTGAGTGACCTGAGATCTGTTATGTACAAGGAGGCTTACCCTTATCAGTTCTCTTCCGACAACTATGTCCCATTGCTAACTGACGAAATGACCTGCAATGGATTGAATTATAGTAGTTATGCCACTGTTCTTCAAAACGGTACACCGGTGTTTACATTCAATCCTGAGATGTTCGACGGTACTGAGGCATTTCCTGCAAATGAAAATTCATGGAAAAAATATTATGAGAAGATTAAGGGGTGCAATGTCGTAATTGACCAATTGGCAAACGTTTCTGGCTCCGAAAAGGATAAAAATGCACTCCTTGGCCAGTCTCTGTGCCTTAGAGGCTATTACTACATGAAGCTGGTCCTTCTTTATGGACAGGCTTACACTGGAACTGGGGTAGATCCTGAAGTGTCGTTGGGAGTTCCGCTTATTCTCTCTATGAATGTGACAGACCAATTCCCTTCAAGGAATACATTGAAAGAGGTCTATGGTCAGATAGAGAAAGATCTGACCAAGGGGGCAACACTTCTTGAAGAGAATTACGTTTCTGAGACTGCCTTCAGAATTGGTCATGTAACAGCTAACGCATTATTGACTAGATTTTATCTGTACAAGGGAGATTATGAAAAACTTGTTCAATATGCAAATAAAGCAATAACCGATGGACCTGCTCTGACAAACATTTCATTAGGAGGTGTGAATTTTTGTATCTATGATCCGTCTCTCAGTACAGAGGTTTTATGGGTATACGGTAGCGTAGTATCAAGAAACAGCCTTTATTTCTCCACTTCATACTCTGCCGCTACAGGTGCGATCCCTTTCACCGTCTCCAATAGCCTGATAGAAATGTATGACTCAGCCAATGATTTGAGATATAGTTCATACTTCTATTATGAGACAATGAAATCAACAGGAGTGCGTTATGCTGTCAGAGGAAATAAAGTCGGACAGAACGTCTCTGGTTTCGGTGAACGTGGTGTCAGGATAGGTGAGGTCTATATCAACAGGGCAGAAGCTGCAGCCAGATTGTTCAAGGAGAAGGGTAATGTGGCGGACAGAACACAAGCTTTGTCCGATCTCAACACTCTTCGCAGAAACAGGTACAAAACAGGGACCTATACCAATGTAAATATTTCTGATCCAGATGAATTGATCACTTTTTGCCTTGCAGAACGCCAAAGGGAGCTCTGTCTGGAGGAGGGTTTAAGATGGTATGATATTAAAAGACTGGGACTTTCTGTTTCACATACATATATCAATCCGGAGGGAGCATCTTCATCTCATCTGCTGGAGGCTGGTAGTAAGCTTTATGCTCTTCCGATTCCATATGATGCCATTGGCCGGAATTATAAGTTAGTACAAAATCCAAGATAATAAGAAATGAAAAAAATATACTTAATTTTAATAGTCCTTCTCGCGGGGTTATTCTCCTCGTGCGAGAAAGGTGAAGGTACACTTACTCCGTCGGGTATCGAGGAAGGGTATCACATGCCCCAGGGGAATAATCCATTTGATGCGACTATCATGGGCTATTATGAGAAATACGGCTCATGCTTCCTCTATAATTTTACAGATAAAGACACCTACTGGACTCCTTCAGGCTGGAAAAATGGTGTTACAAGCGAAACAATGACAGGTGGAATTCCCGGGTATCTTGTAACACCAGCAGAACCGGAATATATTCCACAACAGTTGGCTCTTATAGAAAAATGTTGGCTGAATTTATATTCAGAAGCCTTTTTGAAAAAATTCCTGCCATTAAAAATTATGTTATGCTCTTCTGTGTCAACAGTTACTTTGTTATTTTCCCCATCTCCCGCACATTATGGATTGACCCCAGTAGAGGCCTATTTCAACTACGACAATATATGTGTAAATTATGGAAATGAGAGTGTGCTGGCTATGAATACAAGTAAGGAGTTGGCACTGAACCGTACTTTAAGCAGATTGTTTGTCGAGTTAATTGTTAGCAGGGGTATAAGTTCTCCTTCTGATCTACCTGCTTTCTCCACAGTCGTTTCCTATTCCGGACTGAGCAGTCTTAAGACAGTCTCTGCCGGATTGGCCAGGGGTTTCTTTCCTATGCCTTCCAGCACAACACCAACTATTGACTGGAAAAAGTTTATGCTACTGATGGTAAGCTATCCTGAGTCTTATCTCAACAGGAACAAGGCAATCACCAACGACAGCTGGGATAACAGCGAAGCCGCCTGGGAGGGGATTTTGAATCCTACCAAGGACACCAAAGGTCTGATGAAAAAACGTTATGACATGGTGAGAAACTATTTTATTGAAAAATACAATATGGATCTTCAGTCCATTGGTAACAGATTCAACTATTAATGAAGAAAATACTTAATGCAGTTGTCTTGCTGCCTCTCCTTTTCTGTTTCATGTACGAATTAAGAGCCCAAAACAGAGAAGGAGTGGCGGTAAGCTCCTCAATTATTAAAGAGGGGACAATTATTGACAGTGGTTTTATAAGCACTTTCCAGCAAGAGGGGAAATATTACCTTATTATCCCCGAATCAGCACTTGACAGGGACATCCTTGTCACAATCACAATCCTGAGAGGATCGGCCTATAAGGATAAAGATCCTGAAATGCGTTTCGGTTACGGAGGAGACTCGGTTTTTGAGAAACTTATCAGAATCATTAAGAACAAGGACAATATAGAAATTACAAATCCGCAGTTGATATACGAAGGCAGACCGAACTCAATATACAGCTCATATCTGAAGTCATTTGATGGGACAGTTATCACGTCCGCACCTATTATTGAAAAGAGTGGTTCAGGGTATGTAATTGATATTACTGACATGATGAAGGAAGATTCGGAATTGTACTCTCTAAGAGGTTCAAAAGATGCACTTAAATTGGGAGAGTACAAGAAAAATCTGTCATATATATCAGATATCAAAGCTTTCTCAGAAAACATCAATTTCAGTTCGGTAAGGTATTATACAGTTGTTGAGAATAAGGAGAAGAAGGATGGCGGGGAAAACTATAATAATACTGCTTGGGAAGTTGGAGCAAGCTGGCTGTTGTTGCCTGAAAAACCGATGAAACCAAGAGTAGCTGAACCAAGAATAGGTTATTTCACGAAGTCAATAAAGGGTATAAATGACTGGCAGGATAAGGAAAATGGCGTACAGTCCGGTATCACCGTCGCTACACGCTGGCGTCTTGAACCTAAACCAGAGGACAAGGAGCGCTATTTCAAAGGGGAGATGGTAGAACCTCAGAAGCCAATAATCTTTTATATAGACAGGGCGACTCCGGATTACCTTGTGCCATCATTCATAAAAGCAGTAGAGGCATGGCAACCCGTATTCGAGAAGGTCGGTTTTAAAAATGCAATTCAGGCAAGACTTGCCCCGACGAAGGAGGAAGATCCTGAATATTGTGAGGGAGATGTTCGATATAGCCTTGTGTCCTATAAGGCATCACCTATTCCGAATGCTTACGGCCCTATGGTGACCGACCCACGGTCGGGTGAGATAATAACCTCACACGTTGCTATCTTTCATTCTGTGCAAGACCTACTCCAACGCTGGTATTTTGTATTGTGTTCGGTTGTTGATACAAATGCCAGGAAATACCCACTCTCCCGTGAGGTCATGGGAACGCTTGCAGGAACTGTGCTCACCCATGAGGTGGGACATACGCTTGGATTGATGCACGATTATATGGGCAGCACTGTTTATTCGGTAGACAGTCTCAGAAGCAAGAGTTTTATCCGGAAAAACGGATTGGGTGCCTCAATAATGGATTATCAACGGTTTAATTATCTGGCTCAACCCGAGGATGGTTTCGAACCACAGGACCTGTTTCCAAGAATAGGGGTATATGACAACTACGCCATTGAGTGGGGGTATCGTTACTTGCCAGACACACTTGATGTGGTTTCTCAGACTGAGATACTTAGAAAGTGGGTCGATGGGAAAAGAAAAAATCCCGCACTGCTTTTTGTCAGAGAGAATGATTTACTTGATCCGCGTGTACAATCTGAGGATTTTGGTTCGGACGTGATCTATGCAAACAGCTTAGGTATAAAGAATCTGAAAGTAATTATGAATAATCTACAGGATTGGACCCCCAATAATGATCCTAACTATTTTCCCTTGAGAAGACGTTACCTCTCTGTCTTGAACCAATACAACAACTATATAAATCATGTATTGAAAATCATCGGCGGCAGATATATTGACAATCCTGAATTTGGCGAGGATCACACTTTGTACAGACCCGTTCCGGCTGAAAGACAACTGGAGGCATTGAAGTTTATTGAAACCAACCTAATGGTTGAACCTGAGTGGCTCTACAGACAGGATATCATGGACAAGACAAGGATTGACTATTCATATTATGTCTTGAACTTTGTAAGCACTACTCTGGGAAAGTTATTCGCAAAAGCATCTGAGGTGATCAAGACTAAGGAGCTTTCAGAAGCACCATTCAGTTTTGATCTGATCGTGGAGACCATGTACAAGTCGATATTTGAGTCAAAGACTTCTAAACTGAAGCTTTCCAGATATGAAAGAATGATACAGAACGAATTCGTCATTAAGCTGACAATATTCGGAGAGAATCAAGGAAGCAACGGAAATGGTACCGGAGTTATGTTCAAGAGTATGCTATCCGATATCAAGTCTATCTGTAAAAGTCAGATTGAAAAATATCCCGGCACTCTGGAAACCTCACACTATAGGGGTATCGCCAACTTTATCACTATATGGGAAAATGGTAAACAATCATCAATCTTAAATAATTTAAAATAATATATGAAACACAAACTTGTCCTTTTATTATTGGCTATTGTCTTATTACCTTCCGCGATGCACGGACAGGGAAATAACAAGTCTTTGAGTTATGGCCAGTTTTACAAGAAGGACACCACTACTATACATAAAGGGTATTATTCAGTATATGTTTCCAAGGGTAAATACTATCTGGAAGTGCCTTGTTCTGCATTTGGTAAGGAACTCCTCATGACAATGCATGTTTCGGGAGGAATGTCTGCCTTTGTTTCTCCGGCTTCAGGCGTCATCAGGTTTTCAGAGGGGAGGAACAATACTCTGGAGATTTATAAAAACCTGACAAGAGATGTTGCATCTGATTCGACAGAGTGGGAGATGAATCTATCTCTAGAGAAATCCGGCTTTGTACCGGTGTTTTATACACTACCCGTTTATGCCCGGGGCGAGGATGAAAAATCTGTAATAATAGATATTACAGGAGAGCTTGGCAATCCGTCAGGACTGTTCTCTGTAAGTGCGTATTCAGGATTGAGCCATCCTGATCCCGCAAGATCAGGAATAGATACATGTAAGATAATTGATAAGGGTGTGGTATTCACGGTTCACCGCACTCAGACCGACTATAGGCAAAACCCTCAGACAAGAATAGGTTTTGATGAAATTTCTTCATATAAGCTGGATATTCTGTTGCAGGAATTACCGGAGAGACAATTTTCAGATGTTGAGGCCCATCCTGCATATGGGTTTGAGACTGTGACAAAAAACATATATGATACAAGACAATTTCTGGTTCAGAAGAAGGAGTTTATACAACATTGGGATCTTTCAAAACATTCCGGCAATAAAATCACAGTATACATTGACTCCCTTACTCCGCCGCCTTTCAGACAAAGTATTTTAAATGCGCTTAAACAATGGGAGATGGCGTTTAAAAAGGCTGGGTACGATGATGTCTTTAACATTACTTCAGATCCGGGTAAGAATCTGTTGGTATATAAGACGATATTATTCAAATGGGGAAGTGCATATGGTAATGTTTTGTCTACAAATATAAGCCATCCGCTTACAGGAGAGATTCTTTGTGCCAAGGTCAATGTTACTGATGCAACTGCGGATGAGATGTTGCAAAAATATTTGCTTCAGTGCGGATTGATTGACAGGCGTGTTCTCAAGGATATGTGTGATTTATCTCTGCGTCAGGATATATTGACGGCTCTTGTTGCATCAAAACTCGGAAAGATCTTAGGAATGAAGGAGAATTATGCGGGGTATACAGCATTTCCTGCAGATGACTTGCGTTCCGAGGCGAAGTTAAGGAAGTACGGAATAAGTGCCTCAATAACTCCTCCGGTGGTATTTAACTATGCGGCAAGGCCGGGAGATAAAATAAAGCCTGTGAACCTTCTGCCTATCGTTTCGATATACGATCAGGAAGCCATTGCTTACGCATATGCTGGAAGGAAGAACCCACCGTCACTGAAATCATCATATTTCACAACAAAAAAAGGGGATCCATATTCACATCCAATGTATCTCTCAAATGACCTCCTGAGATCTGCCCAACTAGGGATAGATAACCTAAAGGAAATTTACCCCGATCTGGAGAAGATTGTCCGTCAGCAACCATATCCGGAGAATAAATGGGGCAATGTAGGTCTTCTGACAGCAACACACATGATTATGTATAGTGATTATCTAAAACAGGTGGCCTCATTGGTAGGAGGTAAATCTTCCAGAGCTGTGGTACAAGGTTACAACGACACTCCTGTAACATTTGTTGCGGGCGATCTTCAACGGAGTGCATTAGCATTTCTTGAAAGTGAAATATTGACACAGCCATCTACCTGGTGGGATTATAAGAATAACCTGAAGTCATGCGGACTGAGTAGTGAGTCATTCCTTATCCAGACAGCAAATGATGTGTTAAAGATGATTCTCAAGCCTGAAGTGTTTGGCTCTTTGGTTGAAGCCAAAGATTTGAAAGTTGATGGTGCAATGACTTGTGAAGAGCTATTCAAATACCTTGACCGGGTTGTTTTTCATGATTTCCGGGATGCAACAGTGTTGACTCCATACCAGAGATCGATACAGATGAACTTTGTTGCTGCTTTGGCAGAGATTGCCGCAAAGAATAATATCACATCCGGACTGTCTGATAGCTCTAATGCTCTACACTCTTATTTATACAGGGTGTCAGGGAAGGTTAACTCCTTGCTTAAGAGTGCATCCACCGATGAGGGGAAGGAGTACTATGAGCTCATGATACTCCGTCTCAAACGACTTTATTACAATAACTAAGAAGCCATTTCATGAAAAAAGTGATATATAGCCTTGTCATAGTCTTGACTATGATTCTTAATACTACTTTGTTTGCACAGAGTAGAAGTATAGACTTTAAGCACATAACGCTTGAAGAGGCCTTTCAGATTTCCGGGACAACTGGTAAAACAATATTTGTTGATTGTTACACTCAATGGTGCGGCCCATGCAAGGCGATGGCTGCTAATGTGTTTACCATAGACAGTATTGCTGATTATTTCAATGCCAACTTTATAAATATAAAATTAGACATGGAGACGGAGGAGGGTAAGAAATATGCCAAGCCCTACAAGGTTGAGGCATACCCCTCTTTCCTCCTGCTAAATTCAAAGGGAGAGCTTTTGTTTAAGTTTATTGGGGGCATGCCTGCAGATCAATTCATGGCAAAGATCAAGGAGGGATTAAATCCTGAAAATAAGGTTGCCAGAATGAACAGAATGTATAAGCAAGGTAACTGCGACGGAAATTTTTACAGGGATTATATTGTGCTTAAGCTCAGCCTTAATGAAAGAACAGAGGGTAAAAGGTTAGCCTCTGAATATTTTGACAAGCTGACACATGCACAGAGAGTCAGCCCTGACAATTGGTTACTTTTTGGAAGGCACAAATATGAACGTGAACTCTCAGGTGTAAAAAGTAAAAATGTAGATTACCTACTGGACCATTATGAGGATTTTATTAAAACTGTAGGGGCTGATTCTGTATATTCAAAAATTGCATCCAATGTCAGACAGACATCAGAATATGTCCTAAGGGGTTGGTATTTTAAGGATCACAAACGTAATTCTCAGGAATTTATAGATTTTAAAAACAAGATTGCAAAAACAGGAATTCCTGAAAAATCACACTATCTTGCCATAATGGATATGGTGATTGCCGCAACAGAGAATGATACATTAAAGGCCGGCAACATCCTTGCAGATAATATCGGTAATTTTTCCGCCGAGAATCAGCAGGTATTATTTGGGTTTCTGGTATATTCACCTCAACATGGGCCTAAGGCACACCCAAGGCTGCTCGATATTGTGAAAGCTGTTTTGAGAAGCGGGAAACAATCAAACCTAATGAACTATCTGAAATCAGCTTTTCCACCATTGGAAGAGCTGGAATCTGAGAAATATGATGTGCCAAATCTTAAGACTAAAATGGGAACGACGCAAGTCGTTCCCTTCTTTCATCCCAAAAAGGATATTTGCTGGTATGTGTTCGAAGAGGGGGGAGGAAAGAAACACTATTACTCGTTTGATCCCAAAAACAAAAAGAGAGAGCTTTATAATACACATGTGATTGACAGCCTGCTCAAATTAAGCAATCCTGAATACAATTCTAAATATGTCTTTTACAACCCATCATTCAATGATACAGGCATAGCTGCCCGTTTGGAGTATTCAGGAAAAAGCTATGAATATAAAGCTGTCGGGAGGCAGCTAATCCCTTTAACTAAGGAGAAACCCAATATAAGAAGTTTTGGGCTCTCTCCGGACGGCCGCTTTGAGCTGATCATAGACAAGAACACACTTAAAGTGAAAAATGTCACATCTGGTCAAATCACAGAACTAAGTTCGGACTCAGAGCCGGACCATGGATTTGCGCTTGCAGATATGGGCTGGGTGGGAAAAACCAATAAGTTCTACATAACCCGCACCGACAAGCGTAAATTAAAGACAATGCCACTGTTGCACTCAACAACCAACGGACGCCCATTTGTCACCACATACACTTACGAGCTTCCCGGAGACTCAATAGTGACCGGATATGAAGTCTATAGTGGAGACGCAGAAAAAGGGACATTCAATAAAATAAACATTGACAAGTGGCCCGGACAGGAGGTGGCAATAATCAAGGCTGACGGTGTGAATGACAGGTTTTTCCTGTTGAGAAAGAAACGTACACGTGATGAGTTGGAGCTATGTGGCGTGAATGTGTCAGACAGTTCGGTCAAGGTTCTTATTTCTGAAAAAAGTCGGCCATATATCAACTATGACCTCTTTCAGTGCCACATTATAAAGAGTGGTTTAGAAATACTATTCTGGTCTGATAGAGACGGTTGGGGACATTTTTACAGATATGACTCTGAGGGCAGACTTATAAACCAGGTAACAAAAGGTGAGTGGACGGCAGCTAAAATTGCCAAGATAGACACGGCATCCAATCAGCTCTTTGTATACGGTTACGGCAGAGAGGCCAACAGAAACCCAAACTACTCATATCTATATAAAGTAAGGACAGACGGAAAAAAAATAAAACTTCTGACAACTGAAAATGCAACACATCATGCTTTTATCAGCCCATCCTTCAATCTCATTATTGACAATTACTCAAGGATAGACACGTTACCTGTCATCTCTGCAAGAGACGGAGAGGGAAGGCTACTTGAAGAAATTGAACATCCGGATATATCTAAACTTTTGAATTATGGGTGGAAGATGCCCGAGCAATTCACAGTAAAAGCTGCTGATGGTGTGACCGATTTGTACGGTATTATGTGGAAACCTTATGATTTTGATTCATCAAAAGCATATCCTGTTGTATCACAAGTGTATCCAGGCCCGCATACGGAAACCGTATGGACAGAGTTTACAGTGTTTGACAGGTATAACAACACAGCTTTGGCACAGAGGGGCATCGTTGTGGTCTGTATGGGCCATCGTGGGGGAACTCCTGTCAGGAACAAGGCTTATGCATCATATGGATACGGCAATATCAGAGATTTTGCCCTTAACGATGACAAAGCCGGATTGGAGCAGTTATGTCGCAGGTACAGCTATATGGACAGTACCCGTATCGGCATATATGGTCATTCGGGCGGAGCAATGATGTCTGCGGCAGCAATATGTACTTTCCCCGATTTCTACAAGGTAGCGGTTGCATCATCAGGAAACTATGACAATAATTTTTACAATCGTAAATGGGTTGAGTCGTACCATGGTGTGGATGAGAATTTCAAATTGAATGTAGGAACAAATATGGATATTGTGTCGAGACTGAAAGGGAGACTATTCGTGATTACCGGGGATAATGACGGGAATGTCCATCCTGCACACACTTTCCGTTTGATAGATGCTTTGATAAAGAACAACAAGGATTTTGACCTGTTGATTCTACCCGGCCAGAGCCACAGTTATGAGAATCCATATAAATCTTATTTTGAAAAGAAAAAAAGAGATTATTTTACAAAATATCTGGTTGAATAGTTGAAATTTAAAAGAGAATAAGGCAGGCGATAAAAGTCTGCCTTTTTTATTACTTTTACTTCAATATTAAACAAAGATGAAAACAACAACAAAAGCAATCCTGCTTCTGATAATATTCAGTTCAATCACAATTTGTACGTCGGCAACTCAACCGGATACGTCATCAAAAGATACATTAAAAACTCTAAATGCAGCGAAGCAAAAAAGAGGGTTGAAGGCGATAGACAGAAAAGAGATAAAGGAATTCACCATCGAGCTCTCATCAGGCAAGTACCAGGGCAGGGAGACTGACACAGAGGGCAACAGAGCAGCAGCAAGATATATTGACTCCACCCTTAAATCTGTTGGCTACAACCCGGCCAGACAAAATTTCTACAGCCAGAGAATTGATAAGAATGTATCAAATATACTTGCAAGGATAGAAGGTAAGGACACAAACAGCTTTGTTATAATAGGTGCTCATTACGACGGATTAGGGGTAAAAGAGGGTGAGATCTATTACGGAGCAGACGACAATATCAGCGGTGTTGCAACGGTAATGACTCTGGCGAGAATGTACAGAAGAATTTACATGGAGAAAGGTCAGAAGCCTGACAAAACAATCATTTTTGCCTTCTGGGACAGGGAAGAGGTCAATATCATGGGGTCAAATTATTTTGTTTCCAATTTTTACAAACCAGAAAGAATCTCTCTCTATATGAATTTCGACATGGTAGGAAGGGCAAATAACGGAGAACAATTTCCAGAGGTAAGCTATGCCTGGAATAACAACTATCCCCAATTGAAGACTCTTTGTATGAAATATTTGCATAAAGTATTACCGGACAAGAAAAAAAGTCTGGACATTACCTATGAGGTACGTTGGGGAGATGGCAAGGGAGGCTCCGATTATGTAGGATTCTCAAGACTGAACATCCCTTACATAGCCTGGATGGAGGTGGAGATGCATGAAGATTATCACAAACCTACAGATACATCAGACAAACTAAGCTGGAACAAGCTGGAAAGAGTAATACGGATGTCGTTTTATCTTACCATGCACATACAAAGGGATTCCGGTTACTTAGGTCTTAACCCTATAACCACCAGACCATAGGAGTTGTAAACTCCAAAATCATCCACATCATAATATCCACTAAATGGCTGACAATAATTGTAATTGATGAACCTCCGTCAGCAGTAATTTGAACAGATATCTTTGCACCGGTGAATATAATATTGCTTACATCCCCGGTCTTTACTGTTGGCACTGTTTTGCTTGTAAGGCTATAGCGAAGCATCAGCTTTTATTAGCGATTTTCAACTTTATTTACTTACTTTGAAAATACAATTTCTTAAATTATGAAACACACTGCCATCTTAATATTTTTTGTTTTAATTTTTTGTTCCCTGCGGGCACAAACTAATGACTTAAAATCACAAGCATACATGTTTTCTACCATAGTAAAACATGATGCAACACCAGTGAAAAATCAATCCAACACAGGAACATGCTGGTCTTTTGCCACAACTTCATTTTTAGAGTCAGAATTACTGAGAATGGGTAAAGGTGAATTTGACTTATCCGAGATGTATACTGTCAGGTATAATTATATTAATCGTATAAAAGACAACTATTTAAAAGCAGGAAAGGGAAACCTTACGGAAGGTAGTCTTTCTCATATGCTGTTCAAAGTTGTGGATGAATGCGGAATGGTTCCTGAGGAGGTTTACAATGGAATTAACTATAATTCAAAGACTCACGATCATGGAGAGTTTAACAAATTTATAAATTCAATTGCCGCCGTTCCAGTAGAACTAAAATACAGGAGTCCCGAATATGAGAAGTTGTTAAACTGTTTGCTTGACTTATATCTTGGAAAGGTTCCGGAAAGTTTCAGATACAGAGGTGAAAACTATACACCAAAATCGTTTTTTACAAGTTTAGACATTAATCTGAATGATTATGTTGAGATTACCAGCTTTACACATAATCCCTGCTATTCCCGGTTTGTGTTGAATATTCCCGACAACTGGGACTCCGGTACTTACTATAATCTGCCGCTTGACGAATTTATGGAGGTCATCAATTATGCCCTCAAAAATGGACATACAGTTTGTTGGGATGGGGACATGAGTGAAAAAAGCTACTCCGACATAGCAGGTATTGCAGTTAATGCAACAGTAGAGGAGTTGGCGAATGAGAGTGGCAAAAAACTGGATTTTACAAAAATATATAAGGAAGAAGCTGTTACCGGGGAAAGCCGTCAAAAAGGGTTTGAAACATTTGTAACTACCGATGACCATTTGATGCACATAATTGGTATGGCTCATGACCAGAATGGAAATATCTATTATATTGCCAAGAATTCCTGGCGACCTGAAACAAATCTGCAGGGAGGATACAATTATCTTTCCGAAAAATATTTACAGGCGAAAACCATTTCCATTATGGTAAACAAGAAAGCCATACCTGAAGAAATAAGAGAAAGGGCAGGCATAAGGTTATAGAGCAGCGGGAGTTGAAGGTATCGTAAAGTAGAAAACAGACCCTTTTCCCTCTTCGCTGGTGACCCATACCTTTCCACCGTTTTTTTCAACGAATTCCCTGCAGAGTACTAGCCCTAACCCTGTACTAGGCTCACCTTCTGTACCATCTCTGTTATTCTTTACATCCAGACGAAACAGATCCTCAACCATTGATGGACTCATGCCTATACCTGTATCTGTTACGGAAACTTCTACATATTTTTCTCCTGAAGCCTTGGCTGAGATAACAATTTTGCCTCCTTTAGGAGTAAATTTCACAGCATTGGAAACAAGGTTCCGGATAATTGTCTGAAGCATGTTCCTGTCGGAAAATACCTCCAAATCGCTGGGGATGTCGTAGGTGATTTCAATATCTTTCTTCTTGGCAGGGCCAAATACCATTGCAATGCTGTCGTCGACAATATGGAGCAAAAACTCTGATTTTGGTTCGAAAGGTATGAGACCTTGCTGGATCCGTGACCATTCAAGAAGATTTTCAAGAAGACGAAAGAGGCTGGTAGCAGAAGTATGCATGCTTTTGGCAAAGCTTTTTATCTCCTCCATAGACAGGTCAGGCAGTACCTCCTCCAAAGCCTGGGTTATTCCCAGAAAATAACTGAAAGGACTTTTAAGGTCATGCGCAATTATAGAAAAAAACTTACCCTTTTCTGCATTTGCTTTCTGTAGTTCCTTTGTCTGAAGATACAGCTTGAGATGTGTTGCCGTCCTTGCTTTAACCTCTTCTGCCTGAAATGGTTTTGTTATGTAGTCGGCTCCTCCGCTTGTAAGAGCTTTTACAATATCACTGGTGTCATTTAATGCACTTATGAATATAACAGGGACATCACTTAGGTTTTTGTTCTCTTTCAGTCTGCGGCAGACCTCGAAGCCATCCATGTCGGGCATCATTATGTCCAGAAAAATAAGATCCGGCTTTTCGTTTTCTGCAACCTTCAAAGCCAGTGCTCCACTTGGAACGGGTCTCACCTTGTACCCAAAATTCTTAAGGATGTGAGTCAACAATGCAAGATTTGCAGGTACATCGTCAACAATGAGAATATTAGGAACATATTGGTCTGCTTGAATATCATTACTCATTTTTTACCTCCTGTCGTTTAACAATTTTTCCAAATGATCATAATCGTAGTTCTTAGCCAGAACCATTAGTTGATGTGCAAATTGGGGGTTATCCTGTTGAATGCTTTCAATAAGTACTACAAGCTGGTCCAGGTCTGCCACTGATATCGCATTCAACATATCAGATACAAGATTCTCCGGAAGTTTGACAATATTAATATCGGTGTTATCTGTCACAGGATTGGAATCTTCGTTAGAGAGAAGAACATCATCTTCATAAATGTATTTTATATTGAGAATTTTGCCGATTGTGTTAAATAAGTCACTTTCCCTGAATGGTTTGCGTATATATCCCTGCATATCCAGAGCCTTAATACGGTTCCTCTCTTCTTCAAATGTACTGGCTGTTAGTGCTACAATAGGGGTACTTTTTCCCTTTTCAATAGACTTGATAAGGCGTGTTGCCTCATAACCATCCATTACCGGCATCCGCATATCCATTAAAATAAGATGAGGATCACACTCTTTGAATTTTTCTATGGCATCAGCTCCGTCTACGGCTTCAAATGTTTCAAAACCAACAAGTTTAAGAAGGTCAACAGCAACCTGCAAATTTTCTTTTTTATCGTCAACGACCAGTATGCGATATACCTCTTCTGCCTTGTCTATGCAGATAACACGTTTTGTATTGCTCTTTTCAATATCTTCCGCCTTACCATTTTTTATTTCTACCTGGAACGTAAAGACAGATCCTATTCCAACCTGACTTGATACTGTAATATCTCCCCCCATAAGGAGTGCAAGTTCGCGGCTAAGCGCCAGTCCGAGACCAGTTCCTGAGCCTTTTTTGACTCCCGAGCTTGTCTGCTCGAAGTGTCTGAACAACCTGCCAATCTCCTCCTCAGGAATACCGGGACCGGAATCCTGAACTTCAACTATAAGGTAGCTCCTGTCTTGATCTATTTTATCTACTCTGGTTCGGACAGCTATACCTCCTTCGTCTGTGAATTTTAATGCATTACCTATTATATTTACAAAAAGCTGACGTAGTTTGCTCTCGTCAATAATTACAAATTGAGGGAGGTCATCGGCATTTTCAAAAATGAGTTGAAGGTGTTTGAACTGTGCGCGCTCCTTAAACAACATATGAATGTCGTAAAACAAAGAATGCAGATCTATATTTGTAGGATTTAACACAACCCTTCCTGCCTCAATTTTTGACAGTTCAAGGATTTCATTTATTAACTCAAGAAGATGCTCCCCTGCGCGAATTATTGAATTATTATACTCTTTCTGAACAGTTGTGAGTTGTTTGTCGCGGTTCATCAATTGCGAGAAGCCAATTATTGCATTTAAAGGAGTTCTTATCTCATGGGACATATTGGACAGGAAAAGACTCTTTGCCTTATTTGCTGCTTCTGACTCTTGTTTAGCCTTAACCAAAGCAGCCTCTGTTTTTTTCTGCTCTGTAGTATCTCTGAGTATTCCAATTGCGTTCCATTTGCCATCGATCTGAATAGTGGATAGAGACAGTTGTACCGGAAATTCAGAGCCGTCTTTTTTCAGTGCATCCAGATCGAGAGTTTTTCCAACAGCCGCACCTTGCCCCGATTTAAGAAATCTTGGGAAAGCGGCATAGTGTGTTTCATGATAGCGATCAGGAACTATTAAAGAGTGAAGTTCTTTCCCTATTGCCTCTTTGCTGGAGAACCCAAAAATGCGTTCAGCTGCCGGGTTCCAGTAAGAAATTGCACCTTCATGATTCATCATCAGAATTGCATCCTGAGCCGAGTCTGTTATTGAGCGTATTCGGATTTCACTGGCCAGCAGAGCTTCGTCAACCTGCTTTCTGATGGTCATTTCGTGATTCAACCTTCTGTTTTTAGCTATAATTCTCAGCAGGAAATAACAAGTAAGAAGCAATAACAGAATAATGAGACTGGATTTAAAGACTGCATAGAACAGTAAAGTATCCCACAACTTTGCGTTGAAATCCATTCCGAAAACAGCCATGACATTACCAGATGCCTCGTCTTTTACAGGGATATAAACACTTATCCACGTTCCCCATCTGTCGGTCAGAGGGGGTGTTATTAGCTCTTTGCCGTCTGAAAAAGGTTGTCTGTCTTGTGGTTGTGCTTCTGTATACTCCTGTCCGGGTGGAGAGTAGTCTTCTGACTCCTCAGGTTCAGAATCTGCTATAAAATAGATTTTGCCTTCTTTTTGAGCATACAAGTATGCAAAGCTTGCCTTGGGGTTGACACCGATTACCTTCTTTAATATTTTTTTTATTGACTGATATTCAGGCTTGTTAATATCATCTGGTTTTGCTTCGAGAGCTGTCAGATCTGTAATTGGAAGAGATGCTTCTATAGATCTTGCAATCTGCAGAACCTGTTCCGATTTGTCTTTATCAAATTTTGCCCAGGTATAATGGACATATATAATACCCAAAACAGCAATTATCAGAAAAAGAAGTATTTCCAGTCTTGACTTCCTTTGATTTTTTAATAGTCCACTCATAAAAAAAATGTTATATACAAATATAGGGTTTTGTTTGGACCATTTACATGAATTGGTATCTATTTACTATGGGTGTTCAGAAACTACTCACAAAATTTTGTCAACTCTTCATTGAATTTTACAGTTTCCTCCAGAAACAAACTATGGCCACTTTTTTCAAAGGCGACTAAACGGGAATTTGAAATTCCTGCTTTCATCTGGCCCGCAAGATCGAAAGAACATATTTTGTCTTTTTTACCGTGCAGGATTAACGTAGGAATAGTTATTCTGGCCATATCGCTTCTGAGATCGGTATCACGCAATGCTATTAAACATTGAGCTGTAGCATATGGAGAAGCGGTCAGGCAAATAACGTTTAACCATTTGCTGATACCTTCGTTTAATGAGGTTTCGGAAGCAGAGAATATCTTTGCAAAATCTGATAAGAGTTTTGGTCTGTCCTTATAGCATTGTATTATCAGGTCATCAACAATTTTTTTAGGGAGATTGTATGGAAAATCGGAGCGTTGCGTCCAGACAGGGGCAGCAGCTCCTGCTAAAACGAGTTTAGATATATGCGTTCCATTATCTTCCGCTGCGAACCTTAAAGCAATTGCACCTCCCATAGAAAAGCCGCATAATATTGCATCCTTTATTTCCAGTTTTCTTAAAACCGTTTTTATATCCGATGCATGAACATCGTAATCATAAGAACCATAGGGCTTGTCAGATTTTCCAAAACCTCTTAAAGTAATACCTATTATTCGAAATTTTTTTTCAATCAGATAACTATACTGATACTCGTACATCTCGTCACTTAATGGCCAACCTGGGATAAATACAATGGGTCGGCCTTTGCCCCCGTCTGTAATATGAAGGCGTACATTGGGCTCCACTTCTATATATTCTGCTCTTACCACTCCTGATGATGTTTTAGCATTTGATTTTTTGTTTATTTTCATTGTTTTGGTTATTAATTATATGGGTTTGGCAATTTCAGTAGGTGGCACCTTTCCTGAATACATTCTGGCATAGGCAGCGGTAAACTCGGCACCAAAAAACATAATCATAGATGAATACGACACCCATAAAAGAATTAAAATAATAGACCCGGCAGTACCATAAACCGATGCTGGATGAGCTGTCCCAAAATAAAATGCAAGAGCCGTTTTGCCGATTGTAAACAACGACCCGGCAACAACAGATCCCAGCCAAACATGGTTCCATTTTATTTTGGCATCAGGTAAAATTTTAAACATCAGGGCAAAGAGAGCAGATATTATCGCCAGTGAAAAAGCGAAATTGAAAATATTAAAAATAATTACCATAAAACCCGATGCATCTGATTTGATCCAGGCACCCATTGCTGCAAGTGCTGTAGAAATTACCAGCGAGATTAAAAGTAAAAAAGCTATTGCCAATATCAACCCGAATGAAAAAAGTCTTGATTTGAGAATTAGAATGATTCCCTTTTTGGGAACTACTTTTACCTTCCAAATTTGATTTAATGATTTTTGTAATTCAACAAATACTCCGGTGGCCCCTACCAGCAAAATGACAATGCCAATAAGCGAGCCCATAAATGTAGATTTGGCTTCACTTGCTTTTATTAGCATTCCCTCTATTTGTGCGGCAATATCCACACCCATAGTGCTGGATACCTGTGTCAATATACTTTGGCTTACGACATCTTTTTCGAAAAAATATCCGGTAAGAGTCACAACAAGAAATAATAATCCGGGTATGCTGAAGACCGCATAGTAAGCTATAACGGCACTTTGCCGGAAAGGATCTTTTATGAACCATTCCTTAAAGGTTTCTTTAAGCAACTTCCCGATATTATTAATTATTATATACCGCATAATTATTCGCAACTATTTAAAATCCAGCCCTTTTGCAATTGCTTTTCCTAAAGAGCTATCTACAAGATAGAATAGTGCCAGCTGCCGGTTAATTATTTCTACTCTCTTCTCTCCGCAAATACCACTCATAGAACTAACAATGTTACTCTCCAGATTTTTTCTCTCCTGTTCTGTCATAACTTTACGGTACAATAAGCCTGGCTGAGTGTAGTGATCGTCATCCTTTTCGTTGCGGTCATACCAGTCGGCGATATTTGAGTCCAATTGCGATGCCGGTTCTTTATAGCTTTCGTCGGCAACAATATCATCAAAACTATTGGGACGGTAATTTGGGCTTGCTCCTCCGTTATCACCCATTTGCATAAACCCGTCACGCTGATAGTTTGTGACAGCATATGGAGATCTGTTTACGGGAATCTGCTCATAGTTGACTCCTAAACGATAACGTTGAGCATCGGGATAAGAGAGCAAACGACCTTGCAGCAGTCTATCGGGAGAATAACCAATACCGTCAACCACATGAGCAGGATCAAAGGCAGATTGTTCAACATCACGAAAATAATTTTCCGGTATTTCATTCAGTTCCATGATCCCAACATCTATCAATGGAAAATCTTTGTGCAGCCATACTTTTGTAACATCAAACGGATTCCATCTGAATTTTATTGCCTGTTCACTTGTCATCAATTGAATTTTCATGGCCCATTTTGGAAAGTC
This sequence comes from Bacteroidetes bacterium GWF2_40_14, assembly GCA_001769195.1. GTDB lineage: Bacteria > Bacteroidota > Bacteroidia > Bacteroidales > UBA932 > Bact-08. The sequence goes on from MEOK01000020.1 coordinate 266,485, forward strand.
TTTTTTCTCGATGGCTTCTACTAAATCCCTTTGTGCATTATCTAGGTCTATACCCTTCATTTCATTGGCTTGCTTATCATTGAAATTTTTAATTCCTTGCAATGTTTTAAAATGAAACTTTACCCAAACGCGTTCATTGTATTTGTTGAAAAATGAAAATGTATGGCTCCCAAAACCGTCCATATGCCGGTATGAAAACGGAGTGCCTCGGTCACTCATCAGAATAAGTACCTGATGCAGACTTTCCGGATTCAAGCTGAAAAAATCCCACATCATGGTTGGACTTTTACAATTGGTTTTGGGATCGCGCTTTTGTGTATGTATGAAATGGGAGAATTTTTTTGGGTCTTTAATGAAGAATACCGGGGTATTGTTGCCTGCCAGGTCCCAGTTTCCGTCTTCTGTATAAAATTTAAGTGCAAACCCCCGAGGGTCCCTTTCGCTGTCGGCTCCTCCTTTTTCTCCCCCTACAATTGAGAAACGGGCAAACATTTTTGTTTGTTTACCAATTTCTGAAAAGAGTTTTGCCTTAGTATACTGAGTTATATCGTGTGTAACGGTGAATGTTCCATATGCTCCGGTACCTTTTGCATGAACAACTCTTTCGGGAATACGTTCACGGTTGAAGTGTGCCATATCTTCGTGCAGATAATAGTCCTGCAGAAGTATCGGCCCCCGGCTGCCGACAGACAATGAGTTTTCGAATTCTGTATAAGGTCTGCCGCTGGCTGTAGTTAACTTTTTCTTTTTCATTTTGATTTGATTGACAAAGCGAATTTTTTAAGATGGTTGTTGAATTCGTTGTGATTCTCCAGATTACTTATATGGCCTGCATTTTCTATGATTACCAGTAACGAATTTTTAATTATTTCATGCATAGACTTTGCTGCTCCAGGTGGCGTGATTTTATCTTCTTTGCCAACCATTATAAGCACAGGAATCTTAATTTCAGGCAGTTTGCTGCAGGTTTCCCTGCGTCCAGCCAATGCAAGCAAAGTATTGCAGAGGGTTTGTCCCGATGTATTCACAATCTCCTTCTTAAGTGCTGTAATTTCATATTCCATAGTCGTTATAGCCTCAGGGGAGAAAAGATTTTTTATGCTGGTTTCTGCATATTCTATCTCTCCGTTTTTTCTTATGCTTTCAATTGCAGAAATTCGTTTTTCCTTTGCTTCAGAAGTGTCGGCAATGCAATTGGTGTCACACAATATAAGCGCAGAAAAACGCTCAGGATAGTTTTCAACCGCATTCAACGCAATGTATCCGCCCATAGATAAACCACATAATACCGTTTTATCTATCCTTAAAGCATCCATAAAGCATATAAGATCTTTGACAAAAAGTTCAATAGAAAAATCTTCTGTTCCGGCGTCGGAGCCCCCATAACCGCGAATATCATAAGCAATAACCCGATAATTTTCTTTTAATTCCTGCAGCTGCAGATTCCACATGAGTTTATTAAACGGAAAGCCATGTATGAAAATGATTGTTGTTGCATCTTTAGACCCTTCATCGATGTAACAAATATTTATGTTGTTTGTGTTTATCTTAATTGTGTTTTCTAAATAGCTCATTATTCTATGTTATTTTCTTATTTAAAAAGCTTCTTTTATTATTGTCTTTTCTTCTATGTGTAATTTGATCAGGAACTTTTCAATAGCGTCTATCATTGGGGGAGGGCCGCATACATATACATTATTGCAGGATTCTGTAATATGCCTTTTGAGAAAATCCTCAGTGATTTTCCCATGTGAATAACCATCTACTTTTTCTTCTGATAAAATATTAATAAAATTATCGCCCAGTAATTTTTTAAATTCTATTGCCAGTATAATGTCTCCAACAGTTTTGTTGGCGAAGAGGAGTTTGTTATGGCCGATTGTGTTTTTTGACTGAAGGTCTCTGAATATGCAGATAAACGGAGTGATTCCTGCGCCTCCTGCAACAAATAAACCCTCTTTTTTGTAGGCGATTGCACCAAAAACATCGTGCAAGATAAGTTCGTCATCAACTTTAAGATCCAATAGTTCATTAGTAACACTTTTTTGCAAAGGATATGTTTTAATAATAAACTCCAGGTAATCATAGTCTGGCAGACTTGTAAAGGTGAATGGCCTTTTTGCGTTTTGCCAGCCGGCTTTGTTTATTGCCACTTCTGTTGCCTGCCCCGGTTTAAAGCTGTAATTTTTAGGCTTTTCGGTTACAATTTGAAGGACATCATGTGTGATGTGCTTGACCGATTTTACTTTCACAAAGTGTTGTTTCATATGCATTAGTTTTTAGAGATTTTCTAAAATCTAAGTTGAGACTTTTTTGCAGGGAGAATATTACAAAACTTTGGGAAAATATTACATAAATCTCACGAACTGCCAGTTGTTTTTACAATTCGCAGAATATAAGTAAGATGCAGAATATTTTTCTAAGGGTTTATCGTAACCGTTCATTGAGCCCCGCCTTTATAGACAAAAAAAGAGATCTTCA
>MEOK01000021.1:0-5613 GCA_001769195.1 Bacteroidetes bacterium GWF2_40_14
AATGAACCGCTGTATACGAGACCCGTACGTACAGTGGTGTGAGAGGCTCTCCCCGTCAGGTCAACTGTCGGGGCAGTCTACTCGATTACTTTCGCTTAGCGGGTACCCAAATCTTTTTCATATATTAAAAGTTATATATGTTGACATCATTGTTTGTCAGCCAATTGTTGTGATTGAGATTGCCAAAATTTCCTTCATTGTTATGGACCCAATGGCTTAATAATGGTGTCATTTTGCCATTATTATATATTCCTGTCTGTTGGTGAACAGCTCCACCTTGTGCTGAAGGCGTGTAAATTGGAATTATTTGTATTTCTGGAATTGCTTGCTTAATAAGGCTTGTTTGTTCAGCCCAACATTGATTGGCTTGTCTTGTCAAATATATTTTTCGTAGCTTCTTATTTTCATTAAGATAGGAAATAATATTTTGAGTATTCCAGTTAATTTTTTTTAACCTATTTAATTTTGCTAAATCTCCATCTTTAATAGGATTATATTCAGTATTATTGAATTGAACATATTCCTTTCCACCACGAACAGTAATAGCATTTTTGTCATAATTATCAAAAATACTTGCAATCAAATCTGAAAAAGTCAAGTTCAGTTTTCTTATAATGGTAAAAATTTCCTTTAGACTTGGATCATAAGGGCAGTATTCTAGTCTTTCTCCATAAATTACAATTTTGTTATAACAAAAAAGGTTTTTAAACGCTGTCCAGAAAAAGTTTCTGCCATAAAAAATATCTGCAGGATTTGTTGATAGATTGGGATTAAATGTGCCTAATATCATAATTTCAGGAGTCTCAATCTTTGTGCTTTTTAGAATAGCATTTTCAGAATAGAAATCTTGATCCCAGTTAAATGGATTGTTTGTTTTATTAATATTCAAAAATTTATGGGTTATCTTCATATTAAATGTAAATTTTAATTGTTCAAAAAATAGACTTTTTTAAGAATTCAATCAGTAATACAATTTATTTTTGCTCATTATCCTAATCTTTAATGCACCTCACTGAATAACCATCAGACTTACGATCGTATGTCCTACCAACATTGCTACGATCGTAGTATATGTCACGGCGAAAGGCACTACCAGAACTTGCTTCAGTAGAACACCACCAGTTACCATAAAGCTCAAAATAGTTGAATGACCCCTCGTAGTAACGGAAGCCATCTGGAAGTGCTGTGAAGCCACTGGTATTGGTTGCACCTGTATTAGGACTTAGCCAATGTGTAGTGCCAATTTCTTTAAGTTTCCCTCCTGCTACACTTTCCCCTCCTAAATAAGTAGTTAGTATAGTCCATTCAATATCAGTAGGCAAATGCCAGCCTGAAGGACATATAGAACGGCTGTCAGTTGCTGCATACCAGGTATATAACCGTCCGAAAGTGGCAACATTACTCTCATTACCAGCATATGCCCATTGGTATTTTGGTGTATTCTCTACTGATATATTTAATGTTGAAGGAGTTGTTGTTCCTATCAATTCTCCATTTCGGTATTTCGTGGTTTTCAGATTTTCGACCGTCCAGATCTGAGCTCCTATCTTTACAGAGTGATATAAATTACCATCCACATCTGTGACATTAGGACCTGGTACATTCAAATATAAAACAACACTCGCCTCACTGCCATAGCTTGTGCCAATTGCATTTGTGGCAAATGACCTCACATAATAAACTGTATTGGTGGTTAATCCGGTTAGAACGCTTGTAAAACTACCTGTGCCTGTTCCATTGAGTATTCTATTGTTAAGAATGGTAGGGGTTTGATTGGTGCTCCAGCAAATTCCACGAGAAGTAACAGGGGATCCTCCATCACTTGTAATATTTCCTCCGCCAGTTGCTGACGTTTCTGTTGTAGGGCTAACTGTTAATGTTGTTATAGTAGGAGCTACAGCTAATGTAGTTGCAGATAACTGATTCCCATATCCTGTTCCCATGCTGTTAGTCGCATAGGCTCTAATGTAATATGTCGTTCCAGGAGAAAGTCCCGAGATAGAACTAATGAAACTGCTTGAGCCCATTCCGTTTATTGTCTTGTTGTCATTAATTGTTGGACTCTGACTTGTACTCCAGCATACCCCCCGTGCAGTTACAGAAGATCCTCCGTCAAAAGTGATATGTCCACCACTGGACGCTGTAGCATCTGTTATGGCGGTTACTGCAGTCGTGGTTAAAGTAGGCAAGGTAGCTATGGTTGTTGAGATTACTTGGTCACCATAAGCCGTTCCAACGCTATTTGTAGCATACGCTCTTACATAATAAGTTGTTCCGGGGGTTAACCCTGTAATTGAGCTTATAAAACTACCAATCCCGGCACCATCGGTTGTTATATTGTCATTTATTGTAGGATTCTGATTTGTGCTCCAACATACTCCCCTTGCTGAAATTGCGGCTCCGCCATCATTGGTTATTGACCCTCCTCCAGAAGCAGTTGTGGATGTAATGTTAGTTAAGGTTGCTGTTGTAAGCGTGGGAAGAACTTTTGGAACTTCTTTCTTACAGCCAAGAATCAATAGTATTGATAATGTAATGATTGAAAGAATGTAAATATTGGTTTTCATTATATGAATTATTAGATGTAAATGCGGCGAAAATCAAGCCCTATTTCAAATTTAGACATTGGATAATCACCTTTAAAACAATACGATATAAAGTTATAATATTACATTCATTTATGCAAAGCTTTAATTGAAATTTTGTGATATGAATTACAGGATGATAGTAGTCTAGTCCTAAGCTTTCATGGCATGTCTTTGTATTACAGGTCATTACACTAATCGTGAAATTTTGCTAAATCATTGATTATCAGCATTTGACCATTAAGGTATAGGCCTGAAAATTTTGCTTGATGCGCTTATCTGCTACAAGTTACTAGGGTTTTTAGGGTAAAACATCCACTTTTACAATTTCATTTTCTGAAACCATTATTATTTATCCATAATTTAGCTAAATTTTCTGGTGTTCTGGGGAAGTCAGCATTAAATTGAAACCTATTATACCCTCCTGGTGTAATAAGGCGTGAATAGAATATATCTTTTTGTTTGCAAATATTAATTATTGGATTAAATAGAATATTCCAAGGATGGTTAATTCCTCTACGAGTAAAATAAACATTTTTTATTTTTTTTAGGTGAGGATTTTCTGCTATAAAAGATTCAAGATTAGAGGATATATGCTGTTTATTGTTTATATATAACTCAAGTTTTTTGTCACTAAATCCTTTGCATAGATTATTATAATCATCCCCATTATCCAAATTCACATGTATTATTTCAGAAATTATATCTGATACTGCTAAATTATTTCTTTCACAGAACTGCACCCACAATGTTGGTTTTTTACTCTCTCCTAAATGAGGATTATTTTCGTAAATATACCCTAATGTGTTCCAAAACATATTTTTTTCAGTCCTGCCGTAAAACCATTCTGCAGAATTTGATATTGAACAACTAGGATTGAAAGTTCCAATAAAAAGGGTTTGAACCTCCCATTTTACATAGTCTAAATTTAAGTCTTTAACAAATTTGTGTTCACAATTTGCTATCATACATATTCATATTTAGTTAGTTCGATATATGATTCGTTTGTAGAAATGAAATATACAGATAAGAAAAAATCAACAAGACTCACCACTTATAAAATTAAGTTCTGACAACTACACAAACATCTGACGAATTGCATGCAATTTGCCAGAGATCGTGTTTTCTAAAGAGTAATAGAATTTAGTTCGCTTCCTAGTTGACGAAGGGCATCACCAATCTCTTTTGCTCGTTTTTTAGACGGTCTTTTGTTTCCGCAAACATATTTTGCCAGTAAGCTTTGATTAATTCCAGCTCTTTTAGCTAATTGATTAATGTTAATTTCCGGAAATCTTTTTAGCACAAGCGAAATTTCATTCTCTTCCCTAATGCCTTCAGAAGCAAAAAATCCCTCGAAACTTAAATCTTCATCAAGTTCCGGCCAATGAATACCAAAAAACGATGTTTCGAAATTTCCTCTTTGAGCTTCTGAAGCATTTAGCAATTTAGGAAACAACGCTAAATCATGGCTTGCAACTCTGCCGGTGTCGGTTTTAATGAAAATCCTTCCATTTTCTAACCAAATTTTTTCTACTTGCATAATTTTAGTTCTTAAAATATTCCTTCCAGCGTTCATCAAAAATAGGGAATAAATATATTCCCTACAAGTGTTTTAATGCAAATTTTAATTATTATTCATAATTATCCGCTATGACCTGTAGTCCAGCCCTATGCTTTCATGGCATGTCTTTGTATTACAGGCAATTGCATTTATTGCGAATTGTTGCTAAATCATTGATTGTCAATGTTTGGCCATGAAAGCATAGGGCTGAAAATGGTTTGGAGTAATCAGGGACGCATTGTGTAAATGACCTGAATTGGGTGCGGGAGCTTGAGGAACTTGTTAGGAGGAGTTGGGCACCCACACAAGGAGCGGTACGTTAAGAAAAACATCGAGCGCAAACTGCAGCTCTTTTGCATTAGCATACTCGGTTTGCGCATATGTTTTTTAGTGTAGCGACTTGAATGTGGGTAAATCCGGAACACGTTTCTCAAGCTCCCGCACCCAGCCAGGTAGAGAATTACACAGTATGCGTCCCCATTTAACAATATTGCCTACCTTTGCAACTCAAAATAAACATAATCATGAAACGTGATCTTGTAATTTACACGGAGAAGATTAATTGTCAGGATTGCTACAAGTGCATTAAGGTTTGCCCCGTAAAGTCAATTAAGGTAGAGGATTTCAGCGCCTCAGTAATAAGCAACACATGCGTCTATTGCGGAAAGTGCATTAATGCCTGTCCGGCCGGGGCAAAGAGATATCGCGAGGAGATTGATTTAGTGCAGGAATGGGCAGGGGCGGGGGAACCGATGATAGCCTGTCTGGCCCCGTCATTTATCTCTGATTTCGAAAACGTGACTCTTCTTAACCTGCTTAAGGCATTTTACTGTCTTGGTTTTTCAGGAGTTTCAGAAACAGCAATAGGGGCCGATATTGTGGCCCAAAGCACAAATGATTATCTGCACAGTACAAAGAATTCCAAGGTGATAGCCACATGTTGCCCGTCGGTTGTCAACTATATAAAGATCTACTTTCCGGAACACGAAAAATATCTGGCTCCTATTGTATCACCAATGATTGCCCATTCCAGGGTACTCAGGAAAAGCGGATACTCAAACCATAAACTTGTTTTCATGGGCCCTTGCATTGCCAAGAAGCAGGAGAGTGACCTTTATGAGGGGGAGATAGATGCGGTTCTCACATTTAATGAGTTTCGTAAGCTGATGGAGATTGAGGGTATATATTTTGCAGATATGGAGAAAGTTACTCTTCCAGAGAATTTTGTTATAGGAGCCTCTCAGAGAGCAGGGCTCTTTCCGGTAGATAGCGGAATGATAAGCACAATGTGCAAGGATATAGAGCCGATAGATGCAAACTATATGTGCTTTTCGGGAATGAAAGCGGTGATGGAGGTTTGTGGAGAGCTAACGGAATGGAACCCTCCACAGAAGACTTTTGTAGAACTTATGGCTTGCGACGGAGGATGTATAAAAGGGCCGGCCACATCGGACACTCAAGGGGTGG
>MEOK01000021.1:5649-21013 GCA_001769195.1 Bacteroidetes bacterium GWF2_40_14
CCGGAAAGAGCTATTGATATTTCTAATGACAGATATAAAGTTCCTTATAAGATTAACTGTGTTTACAGCGAAACTGAGATACAAGAGGTGCTTGATTCTATGGGAAAACGTACAAAGGCAGATGAGCTCAATTGCTCAGGTTGTGGTTATGATAACTGCCGTGAATATGCGGTGGCTTTGCTGGATGGAAAGGCGGAGAGGGAGATGTGCATATCGCAAATGAGAAAGGAGGCACAAAACCAGGCTTCGGTTCTTCTCAGAAAGATGCCCTACGGAGTGGTGCTTGTAGATGAAAACCTGCGGATAGTAGATACAAATGCAAAGTTCATCGATTTTGGAGGTGAAGAGATAACAATGATATCGGATGCCCTGGGTGGTCTGGCAGGTGCAGATCTCAGAAAAATAGTGTCGTTTCATAAATACTTTGCAGCTGTTCTGGCAAGCGGAGAGGAGACAAGCGAATTTGACATAAGGGAGGATAAGCGTAATTTAAAGCTCTCCATAATAAGCATAAGACCAAACAAACTTGTCTGCGGGATAATTCAGAACATGGATGATTCACATCTTATGAAGGAGATAATCTCAGAAAAGATTCGTGAGGTGATAAAGCAAAACGCAGAATCGGTTCAGAGGATTGCCTACATACTGGGCGAAAGTGCCTCTTTTACAGAGAGTGTGCTTAATACGGTAATTGACCCGGATAAAAAATAGTGTCTGAAATGGAAATTGCCAATGATAATGAAAGATTCTTTATAGAGATTGCTTACAGTCAGCAGTTCAAGAAGGGTCAGATTGTAGGTGGTGACACCTTTATATCGTCTAAACTAAAGGACGAGGAGAGGTTTATTGCTGTTTTGTCCGATGGTCTGGGAAGCGGAATCAAGGCAAATGTCCTCAGCAGCCTTACTGCATCTATGGCGTTGAATTACAGACTACAACATCAGCCTTTAGTGGAATCTCTTATAAGCATAATGGATACTCTTCCAAACGATCCGCTCAATAAAATCAGCTATGCAACTTGTTCTGTGGTTGATATCGACTCTTCCGGCGAGACGCATATCGTTGAGTTTGACAACCCCGACTTCATTCTGTTGAGGGAGTCTGCCCATATTGAGCCGCGCAAGAAGCTGGTAAAGTTGCAGACAAAACAGGGCGAAAGGACATTGCTTGATTCTCATCTGATGCTTTTCAAAGGCGACAGACTAATTTTCGTAAGCGATGGTGTGACCCAGTCGGGGCTTGGGTCCAAAGGAATGCCACTGGGGTGGGAGCGTCCTCAGCTCATAACGTTTCTTATAGAATTTGTAAAGATACACCCCGACATATCTGCGCGTGAACTCTCAAAGGTTGTCATGCAGAAAGCTCTTCATAACGATCTCTTTGAAGCAAAGGACGATATTACATGTGGTGTTGTCTATCTGAGAGCTCCCAGAAATCTCCTTATTTGCACAGGACCTCCATTTGAGGCCGCAAGTGATCCTGAAATGGCCGATATATTTGACAAGTATAAGGGAGAGAAGATAATATGCGGAGGAACTACTGCACAGATTATTGCCAGAGAGTTAAACAGAAAGATTACAGGGAATGGCGGGCAGCAGTTGAAAACAAACCTGCCTTCGACAGCCAGGATGGAAGGAGCACAGCTAGTAACTGAGGGAATCCTTACTCTGGGACATCTGGCAGACCTCATTCAGAACTATGTTGAGGGGGAAGATCCAGACAATTCGCCGGCTGGAGATATACTAAAGCTAATTTTCAAGAGCGATGTAATAGATATTCTGATGGGTACAAGAATAAATGAAGCTCACTACGATCCCTCGTTGCCTGTGGAGATGGAGATCCGCAGGAACCTTATCCGACGACTGAAAATACTACTCGAAAACACATTTCTTAAGAAAGTAAGAATTAAATACATTTAAAATAGACAATATTGCAAGTTGGAGTTAGCAAAATATGGATAAATTTGTATAGTCTAATTAACAAAAATATGAAAACAGCTCTTATTGGTATTGGTTTAATGCTTGCCGGCACCCTTAATGCACAGAATGTTGTTGTTAGGGACCTTTTGAAGGAGTGGAGCTTCACAAAGGGAATTGAAGGTCCGGCGATTGATTCATATGGAAACCTTTATGCGGTTAATTTTGAGCGGCAGGGTACCATAGGAATTGTCACTCCGGCGGGGGAGGCCTCTATCTATGTTGTGTTACCGGAGGGTTCGGTGGGTAATGGAATAAGATTTGACAAGGCCGGATATATGTATATTGCAGATTATACAAAGCACAATATTTTAAAGGTTGATCCAAAAGAGAGGTCTGTCTCTGTTTTTGCACACAATCCAAAGATGAACCAGCCAAACGACATCGCCATCTCTCCAACCACTGAGTTTCTCTATGCGAGCGACCCTAACTGGAAGGACTCAACGGGCAACTTGTGGATGATTAACAGAAAAGGCGATGTGATTCTTCTTGAGGCAAATATGGGAACAACAAATGGCGTTGAGGTAAGTCCAGACGGTAGAAGGCTCTATGTAAATGAGTCTATTCAGAGGAAAATATGGGTATACGATATTAAGAGAGATGGGATGCTTGAAAATAAGCGACTTTTCTATTCGTTTAATGACTTCGGGATGGACGGAATGCGTTGTGACCGCAAGGGCAACCTCTATGTAACCAGGCATGGCAAGGGAACAATTGTGGTCCTGACTAAAAGAGGGAAACAGATTAATGAGATTACACTTAAGGGCAAACTCTCTTCGAATATCGTAATGGACCACAACAAGAAAACCCCCGTCTTTTATGTAACTATGGCAGACAGGGGTTGTTTTGAATACTTCTCGCTCAAATAGCAGGTTCTGTATAGTATTTCCGTTTAAACCAGAATGCTACATTTACCAGTCCAATCATAACGGGTACCTCAACAAGGGGACCTATTACTGCTGCAAATGCTTCACCGGAATTAATGCCAAAAATTGCAATTGCTACGGCAATTGCTAGTTCAAAATTATTGCTGGCTGCTGTAAATGAAAGCGTTGTGGATTGTTCATAACTGGCTCCGGCTCTCTTGCTCATATAGAAAGACACAACAAACATAACCAGAAAATATATAATAAGCGGAATTGCAATCCTTACAACATCCAGAGGGATTTTTACTATATACTCGCCTTTAAGTGAGAACATTACTACGATTGTAAATAATAAGGCAATTAGTGTAAGAGGACTTATTTTGGGTACAAACTTTGTCTGGTACCACTCTTTGCTTTTTACGCGTATTAGTATGAATCTTGTCAGAAAACCTGCTATCATAGGAATGCCAAGGTATATAAAGACACTCTCTGCAATTGTGCCAATTGTTATCTGAGATACTGAGTCATTTACCGGCAATCCGAACCAACCCGGCAGTATTGCTATGAATACGTAAGCATAGACCGAAAAGAGAAGTACCTGAAAAAGTGAATTGAATGCAACCAGTCCGGCTGCATATTGAGTGTCGCCCTTTGCAAGGTCGTTCCATACAATCACCATGGCAATACATCTTGCAAGTCCAATCAGAATAACTCCGTACATATAGTCGATGTTGAACTGCAGGAAAATTATTGCAAGAAAGAACATCAGGATAGGTCCGATTATCCAGTTCTGAACCAACGATAATCCAAGTATCTTCGTGTTTTTAAAAACATCGCCCAACTCTTCATACTTGACTTTAGCCAAAGGTGGATACATCATGACTATAAGTCCAATGGCGATAGGAATATTAGTTGTTCCGCTGGAAAGGCTACTCCAGAAACCAGCAATTTCCGGGCTTGCCCAACCCATAAGGACTCCTGCAAACATAGCAAGGAAAATCCAGAGAGTAAGATACCTGTCAAGAATTTTAAGTCTTTTTTGTGATGGCATATTAATAATGTTTAAAGTTTAGATTTAATTATTATTACTTTGAACCGGAAACAGTGATGCTGTATATACCTGTAGTTCCGGTTTTAAGTACCTCTTCAGGAATGTCTATCACGTTTTGTTTATGAACGGTAATGTTTTTGAAGCCTTGTCCTGCAATTATTGCAAGGTATTGCTCCATATCTATGGCTCCTGCTACACATCCCACATACATCTCGGCATCCTGGCGCAGTTTTTCCGGAAGTTCCCCCTTAATTACCACGTCGGAAACACAAAAATGGCCGTTTGGTTTTAAAACTCTCATTATCTGAGCAAAGGCTTTAGATTTATCAGGGACCAGGTTTAATACGCAGTTTGAGACAACTACATCGAACTGGCTGTCGGGTAGGGGCATATCTTCAATGTCGCCCTGTACAAATTCAACATTGGTAAAGCCAAGTTTTTTGTTGTTTTCTTTAGCTCTGGCAACCATCTCTTCTGTAAAGTCCAGACCGGTTACTTTGCCGGTATCGCCAACTATTGAGCGTGCTACAAAACAATCGTTTCCTGCCCCGCTTCCCAAATCGAGAACGCTGTCTCCCTTGTTGATTGCTGCAAATTGAGTTGGTATGCCACACCCTAATCCTAAGTCGGCATCGGGATTGTATCCCTCCAGATTAGTGTATTCGTCGCCTATCATGGAGAATTCCAATTCGCCACAGCATCCCGATGTGCCACAGCATGATGATTTGTTTTGAGATGTGCTGTTTTTAGCTATCTGTCCGTACTTTTCCTGTACAATGAATTTTAAGTCGTTTGATTTCATTTTGTTGATTTAATCTGTTCTAAGTAAAATGTATAAAATCGTTCTTTAATTTCGTCTCTGATTCTGTGGAATTCGCTCATAATATATTCAGGGGTACCAGTTTTATGAGAAGGGTCCTCAAAACCTATATGAAGACGGTGCTTTACTTTGCCAAAAAAGGCGGGACAGGTTTCTTTTGCGTCATCACAAACAGTTATAACATAATCCCATTCATCCATTAAGTACTTATCAACCATTTTTGGGGTGTGTCCGCTTATGTCTATACCAGCTTCCTTCATGACTTTCACTGCTGTCTGGTTTACCTGTCGTGCAGGTTGTGTTCCGGCAGAGCATACAGTTATGTTTTTGTCAAATGATTGAAGGAACCCATGTGCCATCTGGCTTCGGCAACTGTTGCCTGTGCATAATATCAGGATTTTCATCTCATTACTTGTTTATTACATATTATTGATTTCTTAAAGCTTACTACTTACAATCGCAAACAATATCGGTCGGTTCAATTTTATCAAAAAAAGAGTACATCATCTGCTTGTGCTTGTTTATGATATCCTGATTTAGGCAGTAGTTTATCTTGAGCCCTTCTATCTCGCCAATTATCAACCCCATCTTTTTTAATTCGCTCAGATGCTGAGAGACGGTACTACGGCTTAAAGGCAGAAAATCTGAAATATCTCCTGATATACAAGTTTTTGTATCAGCCAGATGTTGAAGTATTGCAAGCCTTGCAGGATGGGACATTGCTTTTGCGAACATCGCAATATCCTGTAACTCTTTGTTGAAATTCTCTCTCTTTATCATCGTTTTAAGTGTTGCAATTTTGTAAAATTTATTAGTGGCATTTTACAATGTTTTTGCGCTGTGTTTAATGACGCAAACATACGACATAAATTTAAATAAACCAAACAATCTTCAAGGAAGTTTTTTTAGGGGTTCTTCTGAATATGCTCTTGAAAATGATTTTAGAAATTCTTTTTCAGATCTTCGGCAGCAAAATACCCAGTGTGTCTGAAATACTCTTTTCCATCCTTGTCCAACAATACCTGAGTTGGAATTACTACAACACCAAAGTACTCCATAATCTTCTGGTTTTCAGGTAGGCGGACATTAATGAAGTTCACATTGACACGATTGGGAAAAGCAGTTTTAATCTCCTCCATCACACCCTCCATCCTCTTGCAGGCAGAGCAACCCTTGGCACCAAACTCAAGAAAGGTAAACTGATAGGGCAGGCCGTTTTTGGTATAGTTGTATGCTGAATCAACCCGGTGGGATTCAGAATTGATTGTAAGCGAATCTGCCTGCGACTGCATAAGTTTAGAAGAATAACCGGTAAGATTGTCCTTAAAAACAAAAAGAGCAACAAGAAATATTACTGAGAGTCCAATAAATATCCAGGAAAGAATCTGCCGGAATTTAATAGATAACCTCGACTTTGTCATATACATTTTTGATTATATCATCGGTAACGGGAGTTTGTCCCTTTTTGTGTCCAAGGTCAGTAATGCGCAAGTATTTATAATCCTTGAAACCGGCATTATCCAGAATTTTCTTACCACAATCAACAGGACACCCATCCAGCAGAAGAACATTGTTCTTTTTCAGCTGATTGATTGATTGATTCTTCTATTCCGGCTCCTACAACGGCCAGACAGTTCATTTTCCTTACACCATTGTCACGTAACTTTCGGGCAACAAGATCTGTAATCTGTCCCAAATCACAGGCTCCTGAACATGCAAGAACCACATAATCTGCCCCTCCGCAAAGGCAGGAGTTTTTTTCCGGAGTAAATTCAAGTTTTTCCATATACTAAAATATTCCACCATAAATTAAACCAGCTACTGTAGAAAGTATAACTACTAATGTAACATAGACAACAGTTTTCTCTGTTCCTATTACCTTGCGGATAACAAGCATATTAGGCAGCGAAAGTGAAGGACCGGCCAACAACAGTGCCAAAGCAGGGCCCTTACCCATTCCTGATGCCAGTAGCCCTTGAACAATAGGCACTTCTGTAAGAGTTGCAAAGTACATAAATGCACCAACAATTGAAGCAAAGAAATTTGAGAAAACTGAATTTCCTCCAACTAACCAAGCTATCCACTCATTAGGAATTACTCCTGCAATAGTCTTGCCGTCATGGGTTGAACCTAGCAGAAAACCGGCAGTAATAACACCAAAAGCAAGCAAAGGCAAAATCTGTTTGGCAAATCCCCAGGTAGACAATGTCCACTCCTTGTTGTCTTCGTCTTTTTTGTCGAAAAGTGTAATAATGCTTAAAGCACCAATCCCAACAATCATAGGAACAAGCGGACTAAGTTTTGCGCTCTCGATAAAATTTGTTGCAAGTATTGCAGAAGCGGCAGTTACTACTCCTGCAGCCAAAACCCACTGCCATTTAATTTTAAGAATATAAATTAAAGAGAATCCAAGAAATAGTGAGAAAAATCCTGTTATATACCACTTATATGCCCATATATAATACCATGTACTTGCAGTATCTCCTTCTGCAGGTTTTCCCCAGTTGGCAAATACAAGTATCAGAACAAGGGTGAAAAAGTGGAAAGAGGTTTTCCACATAGGTCTTTTTTCTGGCGGTAGTTCAATATTCATCTGTTCCTCTTTCTTTATCTTCTCCTCCTTACGGTATATAAATGCCATTACCAAACCAATTACAACACTAAACGATACGGCTCCAATAGTACGAGCGACACCCATTTCGAAGCCCATTATTCTGGCAGTCAGAATAATCGCGAGAATATTTATGGCTGGTCCTGAATATAGGAAAGCAATTGCCGGGCCCAGACCGGCGCCTCTTTTGTGGATGCTGGAAAACAAAGGCAGGATGGTACATGAGCAAACAGCCAGTATGGTTCCAGAAACTGCAGCGACTGTATAGGCAAGCCATTTCTTTGCATTTGCGCCAAAATAACGCAGGACAGATCCTTGACTGACGAATACGGATATAACTCCGGCGATAAAGAAGGCAGGTAGCAGACACAGAACAACGTGCTCTCTGGCGTACCATTTTACAAGGTCAAATGTTGCATCAATGGCTGTGGTGAACCGTGCACTTTCTATAGGTAGAAAAAATGCAACACCGAATATGATTGAAATCCAGATAAGGATTTTGATCTCTTTTTTATTTTCCATGAATTAAATTATATGTTTCGTAAAAAGACGAATTGAGTTGACAAAAAAAATAATGTGCTAATGTGCTAATTTGCTAATGGGTTAATGTGTTAATAGACGCGGAAGATGTAGTAGATGCCGACAAGAATAAACAAGACAGCAATAACTCTGCGGAACCATTTTTCAAATGATTTAACCTTATTATAAAATCCTCCAATTCCGGAAAGTGTATATGCAAGTATCCATGAGACAATTATTACTGGTATTCCTGTGGCAATAGCAAATATCAGAGGAAGGTATAAGCCCGATGCACTGCTGATTGTCATAGGAACAAGCATACCGAAATACAGAACACCGCTATATGGGCAGAATGCAAGCGCGAACAACATTCCAAGTAGGATTGCGTCAAGATATCCCCATGTTTTTTTCTTCTCCATTTTTGAAGACATGCCGCTCATTCCCGGGAATTTTATTTTTATGATATCAAGCATGAAAAATCCAATTATTATAAGAAGTGGACCGAGGATTTTTTCTCCGTATTGTTGGAAAAAGCCGGAAAACTTAAACTGGTCGGCACCAAAATAGAGTACCAAGGCAATTGCAGTATATGTAACAGCGCGACCTAGAGTATAGAAGAGTCCGTTTAAGAAAACACGGTTGCGATTATCAAGGTCCTTGCTGATAAAACCAATAGCTGTAATATTGGTTGCTAACGGGCATGGACTGATAGCTGTCATCAAGCCCAGCATCAATGCCGATATCCACGGCATTGTGCTGTTATCGAGTAAGTTGGTTAGAAATTCCATTAAAATTACTTTAAAAGAGCGTCAATCTTCTCTTTAATAACTGATTTAAACTTTGCAGGATCTTTGCGGGCATACATAAAGCCCTCATTAGTAATATTCTGTACTTGTTTGCCTTTTACAATCAGAAGAGCCTGTCCGGGAACCTTCAGCTTCTCTGCAATCTCCTTACTCGAAGCGTCGTCGAGGTTGATTGATTGAAAACTAACCTTTCCGCCATAAAGTGCCTGAATGTCGGCCTTTGCTTCCGATTCTACAGTCTGACAGGTTACACACCTTGCAGTAAGGTGAAAGTAGTAGACTTCAACTTTGTCCGAAACAGAGGTTTTAACATTTTTTTTGCTGTTGTCCTGTGCATTGCATGAGAATGCGAACATTACCATTAAAATGGTAAAACTTAGAATCAATGAACGTTTCATAATATTTTTTTTAGTATTTGCTTAATATCTGTTTGATCTCATCTTCAGAAGGAATTCGCCCTTTTATCTCAACCTTCTCGTTAACTACAAGGGCAGGAGTAGACATAATATTATATTTCATAATGTCCATAATGTCTTCTACTTTAGTAATAGTCGCATTGAAACCGTTCTTTTCTACAACCTCGCGGGTCATCTTTTCCAGTGTTTTGCATTTAGGGCAACCGGTGCCCAGAATTTTAATATTCATTGTTTTATCTATTAAAAAAATCATTAAACATAACTTTTGCCTCCTCCCAATTCGCACGATTGATACAATATTTAATATAAGGAGTGTTTATCTCACCTTGAATTAATCCTGCCTTCTTAAGCTCCTTGAGGTGTTCAGAAAGAGTGGAGCGTGCAATAGGCAGGTTTTCTGCCATATCACCACTATAGCAACACCTCTCGGTGTTTTTGGCGAGGTAGTCCATGATAAAAACTCTTGCCGGATGTGATAACGCTTTGGCGTAAAGAGCAATTTTCTCCTGATCCGGAGTGTAAAATTTCTTTGGGGTGGCTATTTTATTCATTTCGTAAAATTACGAAACAAATGTATGTAATAATATTTATCCGACAAGAAAAAATCTTTCTTTTATTTATCTTTTTGTGGTGTTGTCTGATGCCCGGAGTACATAAAGAACAACATCAGTATCGCCGATATGAATGCAGTTGCGGCACCAAAATAGAATGGAACTTGTGAGTTAATATTGTCATAAAGCAATCCTGCTATAATGCTGGCAGGCAACAGGGTTATTCCCAGCAATGCATTGTAGATTCCCAATCCGGTACCCTGCTTGTTCTTGTCAATCATATCTGAAACAAATGCTTTCTGGATGCCGTCGGTGGCAGCAGAATAGAGGCCATATAGAGCAAACAGAGCAACTATTGCACCGACGCTGTTTGTTATTCCAAAACCATAATATACAATGGCATAAATGAGGTATCCGGCAACAAGTATCTTCTCCCTTCCAATTTTGTCCGAGAGTGTTCCTATTGGAATGGCGAGTAAAACCGAGACAATGCTTGTAACAAGATAGACCAATGGTATAAATGCCACTTTCACTCCAATTTCATTTGCTTTAACCAATAGAAGGGCATCGGTTGAATTTCCTAAAGTAAAAATGAAGACGATTATAAGAAAGAGATAATACCTTTTAGGGAAATCATTGAAATGGAACTTCTTGAACAGACTCTCCTGACTCCTTTTCGCCTCCTTAATTCCAAAGAGAATTACAAATATTCCCAGAAAGGCCGGGATGCCTGCGAGAAGAAAAATAAGACGGTAGTTATCTACAAATACCGACAGCATGGCAAACGCAATAAGCGGACCTGCAATTGCTCCACTGTTGTCCATCGCCTTTTGCAACCCAAAGCTTTTTCCTGTCTCTCCGTTTGTTACAGAGCCGGCAATAAGACTATCCCTTGGTGCGGTACGGATACCCTTGCCAACCCGTTCTACAAAGCGCAGATAGAGCACCTGCATAGGGGAGGCGACAAATGTATATAAGGGCATTATCAATGCAGATACTCCATACCCGATTAGCATGAAAGGTTTGTTTTTCCCAATCTTGTCGCTCCAGAAACCCGACAGCGACTTAACAAGCGATGCGGTGCTCTCGGCAATTCCTTCTATGAGTGAGAGGCTCGTCTTTGAGGCACCAATTGACAAAAGAAACATCGGCATGACCGAATAGACCATCTTTACAGATGTGTCAGTAAGAAAGCTGGATAATCCTGTAAAAAAGATGTTCCGGTTAAAACCGAAGATACGTTTCTTAAGCCTCCTCTTTTGTGCCATTGATTTTGAAAAGTTTGAAAATCTCAACAACTGCAATTGGAATTGCAGACATGCCAATAACCAGCCACCAATGGTTGCCATCCATTACAGAAAGACGGAAGGCTTCGCGGATAGGGGTAACGAGCAATACCATAAGCATAAGGGCCGCAGAAATGAAGATTGCACCAATGAGAGGTTTGTTTCTCATCGGACTAATCCTAAAGGTCGATAATGTATTTGAATGCAGGTTACGCACATGCATCAGCTGAGCAAAAACCAAAGATGTAAATGCCATTGTCTGACCCAGACTCTCTCCACCATCCCTCAGGCCAATACGATAGGCCACCAGCGGAATTGCTCCAAGCATGATTCCCTGGTATATGGTCCGCCAGATCATCCCTTTGGTCATAAATCCGTTTTTGGAATTACGGGGTTTACGGTTCATAATATCCTTCTCGGCCGGATCTACACTAAGTGCCAGCGCAGGGAGACTATCC
This sequence comes from Bacteroidetes bacterium GWF2_40_14, assembly GCA_001769195.1. Lineage (GTDB taxonomy): Bacteria > Bacteroidota > Bacteroidia > Bacteroidales > UBA932 > Bact-08. The sequence goes on from MEOK01000021.1 coordinate 17,010, forward strand.
GTAACGAGGTTCACCCAAAGAATGTGAATTGGAAGCAATGGAGTACCCCAGTTCAAGACAGATGCAACAAGTAAAAGGAATATCTCACCTACATTTGTTGAAAGCAGGAACTGTATGGCTTTAAGGATGTTGTCGTAAATTCTTCTTCCCTCCTCAACCGCAGATACTATAGTGGCAAAATTGTCATCGGTAAGAACCATGTCCGAGGCATCCTTTGCAACGTCGGTACCAACAATACCCATGGCAGCGCCAATATCGGCCTGTTTGAGAGCAGGAGCGTCATTCACACCGTCGCCGGTCATTGCCACAACCTCATTGTGCTTTTGCCAGGCTTTAACAATACGTACCTTGTGTTCAGGTGCAACCCGCGCATAGACAGAGAACCTTTTGACATTCTTGAAAAGGTCACTGTCACTTATAAGCTCAAGTTCGCTCCCTGTAATAGCTTCGTCACCCTCTTTGAATATACCTATTTCACGAGCTATTGCCATTGCAGTGATTTTATGGTCGCCAGTAATCATTACAGGGCGAATTCCTGCTGCACTGCACCTTGCAACTGCCTCAATCACTTCCGGTCTGGCGGGGTCTATCATACCAGTAAGACCTGCAAAAATCAACTCGTTTTCAAGAGTGTCAACATCAATCTTATCGGGCAATGTTGTAAGCTCCTTATAAGCCATTGCCAATACCCGCAGCGCAGAACCGGCCATCCTTTCGTTTACACTGTTTATCTTTTTGATATCGTCAAGTGTCAGCTCCCTTACCTCTCCTTTTTCAAGGATTCTGCTGCATACACTCAAAACCTCATCGAGTCCCCCTTTGACATTGACAGTAATACCTGCCTCTTCACTCTTCTTATTTACGGTTGTCATCCTTTTCCTGTCAGAGTCAAAAGGAATTTCCGCTACTCTGCTGAAACTCTTTTCAATAAGGTTCTTGTCAATACCGAACTTCAATCCAACATCAAGCAAAGCCGTCTCAGTTGGGTCGCCGACTGTTTTATGAGTGCCATCCTTAAGTATGCGAAGGTGAGCATCGGTACAAATAACAGCAATTGAGAGCAATCTCTTTTCCTCCTCATTAAGAGTGATGTCTTGTGAAGCAGCATCAAATTTCTTAGTGGTATGATTTGTATATGCCTCAACAACAGTCATCTTGTTTTGTGTAAGGGTTCCGGTTTTGTCGGAACATATAACGGTTGCACTACCCAGAGTTTCAACTGAAGGCAACGTACGTATTATAGCATTTCTCTTTACCAGACGCTGTACACCAATGGCCATAACTACAGTTGAGATGGCTGGCAGCCCCTCTGGTATTGCAGCAACTGCAAGGCTGACGGCAGTCATGAACATGCTAAGTACAGAGTTGCCATACAGTATGCCGACAAGAAATATCACACCACATATTACAAGAGCAGCAATACCCAATACCTTTCCAAGCTCCTCCAGCCTTTTTTTCATTGGGGTCTCAGTATCGTCGGCCTGTTGTATCATGTTGGCAATCTTGCCTACCTCTGTCTGCATGCCGGTACTTACAACCACACCTCTGCCGCGGCCGTAGGTAACCATTCCACTTGCAAATGCCATGTTTGTACGGTCGCCCAGAGCAAGATTGTCACCCTCAAGTGTGTCCGTATTCTTGTCAACAGGAACCGATTCGCCAGTCATGGCCGACTCCTGTATCTGAAGGTTCATCGATTCAAAGAGACGTATGTCTGCCGGTACAACATCTCCGGTCTCAAGAATTACAATGTCACCAGGAACAAGCTCCTTTGTTGGTATCTCTTTTACGGAACCGTTACGGAAGACTTTTGTAACCGGCGCCGTAAGGTTTTTTAATGCATCAAGTGAAGATTGTGCCTTAATTTCCTGAATTGCACCTATCAATGCGTTAAGAATAAGGATACCTAAAATGACAAAGGTATCTAGCAACCCTTCTCCATCCAGTATTCCGGTTATGCCTGAAACGACAGCAGCTAAAAGCAGGATCACTATCATAAAGCTCTTGAACTGAGCAAAGAACATGCTTGCAAATGTTTTCTTTGACTTAGCCTCCAATTGGTTGTAGCCATACTCCTCAACTCTTCTCTTTGCCTCGTCTGATGATAATCCGGTATCTTGCATCACTTTGAAATGCTCGAATATTTCAGCGTTTTTCTTATTATAAAATTGTGTCATTTGATTTTGATAATTGTGCAAATATAATCAGAAAAAAATGTGTAATTTCGGATATGAAAATTTTTACAGTTAAGCAGATATCCGAAATTGACCAGTTCACAATAAAAAATGAACCCATTACTCCTATTGACCTGATGGAGAGGGCTTCATTACAGATTGTGAGATGGGTGGTCCTTAATGTGCCCAGAGAAAAAAAGCTTGTTTTCTTTGCTGGTCCCGGTGACAATGGGGGGGATGCACTTGCTGTTGCACGTATTATCTCTGAGTACGATTATGTGTGCGATGTATATCTTCTCTGCAAAGAGGAGAGTGTCAAAAAATCTATAGAAATAAACAGACGGCGTCTCAAGAAACAGGGAAAAGCCAGACTTTTTGTAATAGATACTCCGGAATCGATACCTGAAATTTCATCTGACTCTGTTGTCATTGACGGTCTGTTCGGTTCCGGGCTTAACAGACAGTTGGAGGGGATAGCAGAAATAATTGCATCAAAGATAAATTCATCGGGAGCCAAAGTCATTTCGATTGACATGCCAAGTGGCCTTTTTGGGGAGGACAACTCGCGCAATGACCTTTCAAAGGTGGTTAAGGCAGATCATACACTTACATTTCAGCTACCCAAACTGAGTCTCTTTTTCCCTGAACATGGCCAATTGACCGGCAAATGGGAGATACTGCCAATCGGATTGCACCCTGAGGCAATTCAACAGATTCCTACACCATATAATTACTTGAATGATGAATTTTTTGGTGGACTAATTAGGAAAAGAGATAAGTTTTCGCACAAGGGTATTTACGGTCATGCACTTCTTATTGCTGGTTCTTATGGTAAAATGGGGGCCGCGGTACTTGCTTCAAGGGCTTGCCTGCGTGCTGGTGCCGGTCTGTTGACCACTCATATTCCCCGCCTTGGCTGCGAGATTCTGCAATCGTCTGTTCCTGAGGCTATGTGCAGCATTGACCCCTCAGATTTAATCTTTTCGCGGCCCCCCGCACCAGAAAACTATTCAGCTATTGGTATAGGGCCGGGCCTTGGAACCGACAAACAATCGGAGGAAGCTCTACAGACCCTTCTTGAATTAAAACCTTCAAAAATGGTATTGGATGCCGATGCTTTGAATATAATCTCCAGCAGCAAAAAGCTTCTTAAACTGCTTCCGGCAAATTCAATATTGACACCGCATCCAAAAGAGTTTGAGCGTCTTGCAGGCAAGAGCAATGACTCTTACAGCAGGTTGAGGCTCCAATTGGATTTTTCGAAAAAATACAAAACGATTGTCGTGCTTAAGGGTGCTCACACCTGCATAACAACTCCAGAAGGGGAGGTCTTTTTCAATACTACAGGTAACCCGGGCATGGCAACTGCCGGAGCGGGCGATGTTCTTACCGGCATCATTTTAGGTCTGCTGGCCCAGGATTACACACCTTGCCAGGCAGCTCTGATAGGTGTATATATTCATGGATTAGCCGGTGACCTTGCTGCTGCAGAGAACGGCGAAATCTCATTAATTGCCGGTGACATTGTAGATTACCTTGGCAAAGCATTCCTACAGATCAAGTAAGGAAGTAGATTAATATAGATCTCGAAGTAAGCAAAATATGCGTTTATATGGCTTAGCGCAATAGCCTTCAAGGGCATTGCAAAGGATGCATTTGGGCACCCACTACGTGAGTGAAACGGCAAAAAACAAGTAGTGCCCCCTGCGTCTGATACGCGTTGGCAAACTCGGGGCACCTTTGTTTTTTAGTGGAACGAACGATTTTAGATTTACACCGTTATTTTCAATATGAGAATTGCGGTGTATTTTTGTTTTTATAACAAGTTAA
>MEOK01000022.1 GCA_001769195.1 Bacteroidetes bacterium GWF2_40_14
CACATCTTAATGAACCGCTGTATACGAGACCCGTACGTACAGTGGTGTGAGAGGCTCTCCCCGTCAGGTCAACTGTCGGGGCAGTCTACTCGATTGTCATTATCATCTGGTTTCCAATTGCCGGTTTTTACCCTTTCTATCAAATCATCGGTAACCCTATATCCCTCTATTGATAAAGAATGATAAGCATCCAGTTTATACTGTGCCTCCATTCTTGCAAGAAAATCTTTCCCATTCAGGTTACATTTGGGACGGCTGAAATTCTGAATAACGTCCACTCTCATTTCCTGCCACATCAACTTAAGGCGCGTAACATAAGGTGAGGAAGATAATTCAACGGTGACAGCAGTTTCAAACGGATCTTCTTCCCGGACATCATACCCAATCCTTTTCATTGTGTTAATAATCTGGTCGGCAATTTTATCATTTCCAACATTGCGAAATGCTCCTGCAAGACGACCAGCTCTTATCGTTTGTCCATTATCCACCAAAATTTTCAATATCTCTGTTGAGTCTTTAATCATAGCGAGAGAAGCACGCATCGTGAGAACATCATTTTTATACATAACAGGAGAGCACATAACCAGAGCCTCCGGCAAGGAATATAAATTAATACCAAATCTGTTGTTCGTATCCAACCGTTCAGGGATACTTGCCTCCAGATTAAATATTGAAGTAGGAGGAATAAGATATAGCAGATTGTTGTTTGCTTTTTTTGATCTGATTATAACCTGACCTGGAATGACAGATGAGCCACTGTAAATTGACAATGACTCTTCCGGTGAAAGGCACCATTCCTTACCATAACGATCATTTGCATAACGTGTAAGGAAATTCCAGAACGAAGCATACCATGCAGTGCTATCCCCTGGCAATGCTCTTGGGTCGGTAACGACATACCACCCCTTTATGATTTGTTTTAAAAAGTTGTTATCTACAAGACGTTTCAAATGAATTCTTGATATTTCCGAACTTTTAACAATCATAAAATCGTTGTCTTTTTGTACTTGTCGCAGTACACCCAAAGATGAAGCTAATAATTCTGCCAGTGATGCCATGTTATGGTTATTTAAAATTTATACACGTATATTGCTACGTTGATAAACAATTGAATTGTGACGGAGTAAAACACGTATATTATGCAAAAATATAAAAAATTGGCTCTATTAGCAATAATAATTCTATGTTATTTCAATATAAAAAATAAATTACCTTTGCGTTACAATTCAAATTTATGAATAGTAAAGAAACTAAGCAAATAGTCCATAATCTGTCAATGGGCAGTTCCTCTGCATTGCGACAGTTATATGATAAATATGCTCCTACTGTTTATAGATTTGTTTTCTCTGTCCTTAGAAATTCTCACGATTCGGAAGAGATAACCCAAATGGTATTTATTAAGATTTGGGATATTCGCAGTACATTAAGAGATGACACAAATTTAACCTCCTTCTTAGTTACAATAGCGAAAAATTCGGCTTATAACTATCTCAAACACAAATATAAAGAGAAATTGATGTTTGAAAAGATGGAGTTAAGTCTAAAAGATAAGTCTTCAGGATTGGTAGATAATTCCCTTATAGAAAAAGATCTTAACGATATGTTGAAAGGGCTGATAGACCAACTGCCTCCGAGAAGGAGAGAGGTTTTTATATTAAACAGATTTAAAGGTCTTTCTTACAAAGAGATTGCAGTAAAACTAGAAATTTCCGAAAATACAGTTGATACTCAGATGCGCAAAGCTCTTCAGTTTATCAAAGAGAACCTCGCAAATGAGATTAGTATATCAATCTTTATCTCTGTTTTCATAAAAATTTCATAAAGTTTTACCATGGAGTCACGGAAAGTATTTTTTGAGTTGTATTATATACGACCAATAAAAGGATAAGGCTATGCGTATATCCATAGAAAATGCAATAAAAGAATTGCTAGATGAGAACGTGGAGATCCTCCCTGCTGAGGTAAAGGAGACCTTGTCCTTTCTATTTGATACAGAGGAAGGCAAGGAGTGCTTTAACGATTGGTTCCAAAACAATTCCATGAATTCAGAGGAAATCAGTGGAGTTGACTTTGAAAAAATGTATTCTAAGATTAGCGGGCATGTTAAGATAAGTGAGAGGAAATCGGTTTCCCTTGTTGGATTTATGAGAAAATTCCAAAAAATTGCAGCTTTGTTTATAATACCACTCGTAATAGGAGCTGTGACATTTTTGTATTATTCTCAAAAATCAAATAGAGAATTATCAAATGAGTTGGCTGCAATTGCAAATTACGATACCAATAAGGTGTTTCCGCTCAATCTCGAGTATGTCTCTCCCCCCGGTGCCCGTTTGAAAATATTGTTGACTGATAGTACGGAAGTGTGCTTAAATGGAAATAGTAAATTATATGTTTCGCGCGATTTCGGGAGAAAGGAAAGAAGGGTTAAATTGAATGGCGAAGCATTTTTCGATGTCAGTAGGAATGAAAAACAAAGATTCATTGTTGATGCAGGAGAGATAGATGTAATTGCATTGGGAACCTCTTTCTATGTTCAGGCATATCCTTCGGAAAAGACGATTGAAGCTGTTTTGCTGACAGGAAAGGTAGCTATCGAATACAATGCACAACAAATTATTCTTCAACCTAATCAGAAATATACTTACATAAAGGACAACAAAGAGGAGGAACTCAGTAAAAATATTGATACTAAAAGATATAAAGCATGGACAGATGGAGAACTTATTTTTGAAGATGACACGATGGAGGAGATAATCAGAAGATTGGAGCATTTCTACAATGTTACGATAGTTGTAGAAAATCCTGAAATATACTCTTATGGCTTTACAGCCTCACTTGCAAATTGTTCAATAGAACAGATTATGGAGTATATAAAATTATCTTCACCTATAGAATATAAAATAATCAAGAATGAAATAAGACTGAGTTCGAGAAAATAAAAAATGGGCAGGAGTGGAGTCCTGCCCGGGAATTTCGTCTTTAGCACCAACGTAATTAATATTAATCCTAAAAACATTTAAAAGTATGAAAAAAACCTGGATTTTAAAAACTTTTCTCTGTCTGATGATTTTTAGCTGTGGCAATCTCATTTTACAGGCGCAATCGGTAAAAATCACATTGGACATTAAAGAAGGTAAAGTTGAACAAGCTTTAGCCGAGATCCAAAAGCAGAGCCCGTACAAGTTTATGTATAACACAAAACTTGTAAATGTAGAACAAAAAATAACCATTAAGTGCAAAGATGTAACTCTCAACTATGCATTGGATGAACTATTTGCAGGGAAGAAAATTTCCTATAAGATAGTTGACAATCAGATTATTCTTTCACCCAAGAATATTTTAAATGATCCGGAGAATGATAAGATCAAGCAGATAATTGTAAAAGGCTTCATAAACGACATCTCTGTGGGTACTGCAATGCCGGGTGTTATTGTTCAGGTCAAAGGAGGTAAAGAGACTGTATTATCGGACGAAAAGGGAAACTATGAAATTACAGTACCGGGTAACGCTGTTTTAACATTTTATTGTTTGGGGATGAAGACCGTGGAGGTATCGGTTAATAACAGAATTGTTATCAATGTCAATATGGAGCCAGATATTGTCTCTTTGAACGATATAGTAGTTACAGGATATCAAACAATTTCCAAAGAGAGAGCAACCGGCTCTTTCACAATCATTGACACAAAGATAACCGAATCCAAATTACAACCCGACCTAAAGAAGATTCTGGAGGGACAGGCTGCCGGTCTTACATTTGACAACAATGGAAATGTATCTATCCGAGGTACAGCCACAATCAATGCCAATGTCAAGCCCCTTATTGTTGTTGACGGCTTTCAATTTGATGGCAATCTGGAGGATATCAATCCGATTAATATAGATAATATCACCATTTTAAAAGATGCAGTCTCAACTTCAATTTACGGAACAAGAGCTGCAAATGGAGTTATTGTCATTACCACCAAGAGAGGGCAAAAAGATGCCTTCAAGGTCTCTTACAGAGGGGTATTTTCTGCAAGGGCCAAAACAAATTTTGATACATTCAACTTTGGGTCTACCAGTGATATTATTGATGGAGAGATTGCAAATTATGACCAAACATGGTTCTATCTGGGACCGGAATCAGAGATGTCACCTGTTCAGGATCTTCTATATAATAACGATAGAGCCACAGCTATAACTGCTATCGACAAATTAAGAAGTTTTGACGCAGTCAGACAATTGGAGAAATATATACAAAGGATGTCAATTACTCAATCTCACAATTTAGGGATAAGCGGAGGGTCAGAAAAAAGTCAGTTCAATGCAGCAATCAATTATGTAGGATCTTATGCTGATAAGAAAGCGATGATTCATGAAAAAAATGAAAAATTGATTTTTGACATGAAAAATACCTGGACACCTGCCAAATGGATATCATTTGATATGTCTGCCAATGTTCTCTATACCAATAGTCAATCACCGCTTGACGAATGGAGCGACTTACTTCCTTCCGATGAAAAAATGATCAACTATGACAAAATGATTTATGCATATTCAAATTTATTTGATGCCAGCGGGAAATCTCAAAATATAAGGACGCCGGTTCCATCTTCTGTACTCGCTGCTTTTAATGATCCGAGCAGAGCGGCCAACATGTTGTCTTCCGAATATAACCCCGTTGCAGATCTGGGTAGGGAGATGAGTTTTACAAATTCATTGAATGTGAGATTGTCCGGCAATTTTACCTTTAAACTGTTTGACGGGTTTTCGGTAAATGTGGGGGGAGCCTGGCGCAGGGGAAATACGAACGCAAAAGAGATTAGAGAGAAAGAGTCGTTCTATGTAAGATATAGAGTGAATTCATGGACAGATATAAATAACTCTATGAAAAAGTATCTCCCTTATGGAGACATACTTAATGAAGCTAGATCGATAACTGATAATTGGACAATAAGGTATCAGGCAAATTATAACAAATCATTTAACGATAATAAACATAGAATTACTGCATTGTTGGGAGGGGAGATTATAAGGGACCAGATTAATGGTAATGCTTACCCGACAAGATTCGGATATAACAGACAGGCAGGTAGTTATGAATCGATAAATTATCTTGACTTTAGGAGTGGGGTATACAATAATAGTATATTAAGCTACACGTATCCCTCAATGACTGACGGAAAAATGTCTCTCAGAGATAATCGATACACATCATGGTATGGCAATGCTTCATATGAATTTAACAGTCGTTATATCATAAGCGGCTCTGCAAGGTTGGACCTTACCAACTTCTTTGGAACAGACCCTAAGTTCAGATACAAACCAATCTGGTCCGCAGGAGCAACGTGGAAAATAGCCAATGAAGGGTTCTTCGATAATTCAACAGTTAATATATTGAATCTTCGTGCCTCTTACGGGATTAACGGGAACATAGCACTTGGTGAAGGGCCTTACCTGATTTTGTCTCCTGGTAGTTATAGTGCTATTGCCGGAGGTACCTATTACTCCATATCATCTCCTGTAAACGATCAGCTTCGTTGGGAAAAAACAGCTACAACAAATATCGGTTTTGACCTGGCTATCCTGAAAGACAGATTCGGTGCATCGGTAGATCTTTACAACAAGCTTTCAACAGACTTGCTGGCATCGGATGCAGTAAACCCAACAACCGGTTTTGCAAACCTAACTAAAAATGTAGGTTCGATCAGGAATCGGGGTATAGAGGCGTCTCTAAGATCTTTGGTCGTAAAAAACAACAACTTTTCATGGAACGTAAACCTGAACTTTTCATACAACAATAACAAAATATTGACCTATAATAAATCATACCCTTATGTCTATGACTTTTTGGACCCAAGAACCTATAAAGAAGGTTTTCCGGTAGGGGCTATGTTTGCATTCAAATCTGCGGGACTTGATGCGGAAGGTTATCCTCAGGTATATGACAGAAATGGAGATATTCAAAGTGGAAATGCATTATTTACCTTTGGAGATGCAGATTTAAAATTTATGGGAAATTCAATCTCCCCTTACGAACTTGCTCTGACAAATAGTTACTCTTTCTACAACTTTGATGTTTCATTTATGTTTGTCTCCAAATTGGGAGGTAAAATGAGAATGGACTCTTTTACCGGCATGAATTATACCAATCGCCACTTCGCAGAAAGATGGCAGAATCCGGGAGATGAAAATAAAGAGGGTATGGTTTATCCTGTATATGATGCAATGGGGGGATCCGGCTGGCAGTTCTACCTATATCCATATTATGACGTTCATGTAGTCAGCACAAACTTTTTAAAACTGAGAGATTTATCAGTTGCATATAATGTACCAGACAAACTAACCAAAAAAATAGGTATGCACAATACAAAGATTTATCTGCAAGGGAGAAACTTATTCAGGTTAACTGCAAAAGGGGTGGATATTGATCCTGAAACCCAACAAACTGCTTATGACCCTGACACATATGAATATTATATTGCAACTGCCATGACAGGTAGACCTGAGATCTACTTCGGATTATCGTTTAACTTTTAACTCAAAGAACAATGAAAAAAATAACATATATACTTATACTCTCTTTAATTATAAGCTCTTGTGAGAGATTTTTGGATGTGAAACCTGTGGGAAGCCTTATACCAACGGATATAGAACAGTTTGATAATTTGCTATACAATTCCAAAACTTATGATTTTCTTTTTTCCGATAACAACAGAGGCTCATTGTTACTATCTCTATCCGATGAGGTAACAATATCTGACAAAGTAGTTTTAGCCTCTTATAAAGGTGTATCCAATGATAGATTTACTCCATATATATTTGCAAAACCTTATTTAAATCCATTTAAGACGGATGATTATTTTTTAGAGGCTGCATATAAGGCAACACTCTATTTCAACACTGTTATTGATGGAATAAAAGATTTGGGAGGAGAAGAGAGCACCAAGGGTAAACAACTTATTGCTCAGGCCAGAGCCGGCAGAGCATGGACCTATCTTATGGCAGGTATTACTTATGGACCGATGTTCAAAAAAGGGGGAGACAACTCATCAAAAACCATCTCATACAGAACTGCCTCAAGCGCAACTAAAGAGACCCCGAAATTATCAACAGTAGATGAATTGTTTAATCTTGCAAAGGGAGATTTGGAATATGCTGTTGTTAATTGTCCATCTGAAGTGATAAAAGCAGTCCGGGTAAATAAAACAACGGCAAATGCAATTATGGCCCAAATGTATATGTTCAAGGCAGATTATGAAAATATGTTCACGTATGCCAAGACTGCCTGGGATTTATTGGTAAGTGCAAGGGGAGAAGATAATGCTCTTTACAATTATAACAACTTTTTCCTGAAACCCGGAGTAAAGATACCCAAAGTTGGTGAGGATCATGAACTTTACGATGCTCTGAATGATCCTTCCGGAGATATTCTCAATAACCCTGACAACAAAGAGATCTTGTTCTACAGATATTGTCCGCTTGATGGCCTTGCAAGTAAAGCAAGTGACGAATATATAGCCTTATTTAATGCCGATACAGATATTGAAGGTGACAGGGATTCATATGCCGATTTGCGTAAAAAATTCTTTATGCTAAAAGTAAATACGCAAGCAACAGAAGGAGCATGCATAAGAGATGTAAGATTTGGGAACAATTTGGGCGACTATACAAAAATGTGTGGAACACAAGGAATATCGACTCCTGAATTGCTTCTGATGCTGGCCGAAGCTGCTGCAAGAACCAACAGAACAGCAGTTGCCTTAAGTGCCCTTAATTTATTGAGAAGCAAAAGATATACCCCTGCGGCCATTTCGGCGAACAGTGCAAGAATAAACGCTCTTACCGGGGATAATCTTATCCACGAGATATTGAAAGAGCGTCAGAAAGAGTTGCCTTGGAAGAGTGCTAAACGATTCTGGGACCTTAAGAGATACAATGCCAATGATCCAGGGAAACCATGGACAAAAACCCAGATTACAAGGACAGTATTAGGCACCCAATATACAGGGGTTATCGGTTCAGATGATTATCAGCTGGAGATAGTAAATAAGTTTATCACCTTTAATCCTCATTGGGGGCTGGAAGTTTACAATGGTGCATGGCCGTCAATTGTTTTATAACAGCTTAATCATATAAAAATTATGAGAAAGTCCTTTTTACTGATTGTTTCCGCATTAGTTGCAATGGGAGCCTATAGCCAGGAAAAAAACGGGATATATTTTCACGACATCACATTTGATCAGGCTTTAGAGAAAGCCAAAAACAATATGAAAGGTCCAAATCTGGTGTTTTTGGATTGTTATACCGAGTGGTGCGGACCATGCAAACAGATGGCAAATGTCGAGTTTGTTAAACTTGAGGCAGGAAATTTTTTCAATTCAAACTTTATTAACATCAAAAAAGATATGGAGAAGGGAGAAGGGGTTTCACTTGCCGTAAGGTATGCAGTCACTGCCTTTCCTACATTCTTGATATTGGACAAAGATGGAAAAGAGATTGGCCGTATTGTCGGGGGAGATAAGATAGAATCTTTTATCTTAAAGACAAAGAAAGCTATGGATCCTTCCAATTCTCCGGAGGCTAAGAAAGCTGTATATCTGGCAAGTAGGACAGTACAGAACGCCCTGGCATATATGGAGGTTTTAGAGAGTGGGTATATGGAAAAACAGATGGCTGTATTTATGGATGAAGAATTTGCGAACTTCGAAGATTATGAACTGTTTTCGGATAAAATGTGGCCATACTTTGCGCGGGCATTATCTGTGGAAGGAGGCAAATCTTTACTATATACAGTTAAAAATGCAGCAACAATAAGCAATTATGTTGGTAAGCAAAGAGTTGATAAAGCATTAGTGTCAGCTTATAATTCTATTTTGATGGCTTATTTGTCCGGTAAAAGAGATCTCCCCAAAGAGGAGGTGATTTCTATTTCGGAAAAATTGCTGCTGCTCTCAGTTAATGATGAGGTTTCTGTATATACTTCGAAGATCGCGAGACTTTATACCGACTGTAATATGAATGAAATATTAAATCTCTATAGTGCAAATAATTTGGTGTATATGAGTGTCTATGACAGTCAGGCTTTAGAGAGAATATTTGCTGGTATAAAAGGGATGCCAAAAGAGAATATTGTCAAATATTACAAAGAAAAGGAGAAGCTATTAAAAGAACTCTCCGAACAGTGTGCAAACTGGATGGAGATGTTTACGAAATAGGGAAAAGCTAGAATTCAAGGGACACTTATGCAATTTGTATAGGTGTCTCTTGTTGTTGATCAATATCCTTCAGAAAATAAGTTTATCGAAGTTCTTGCATAAATGAAATATTTGTTTTTACTTTGCAAATAAAAGTACTTTTAAATGAAAGAGGAAAAGGATTATATTAAGGATATAACTGAGATTCGCTCAATGATGGAGCGTTCTTCAAAATTTCTTGCACTCTCCGGATGGGAAGGCATTCTGGCAGGTATCTATGCATTGACGGGGGCATTGGTTGCCTATAAGGTTTTTAATTTCAATCCCGATAAACTATTATATACAATAGAATCAGGAGGTACATCTGCCGGTTTTACAAACGTCATCATATTGGCAATTGCAGTATTGATTATGGCATTGGGTACCGCTGTTTTGTTTTCCAATATGAAAGCCGGCAAAAGGGGTGAAAAACTATGGAACCTAACCACCAGGCGGTTGCTGGTAAATATGTCTGTTCCGCTTGTTGCTGGCGGTCTGCTTATCCTTATCCTCATATCTAACGGATTGATTGGTCTTATTGCCCCATGTACACTTATATTTTATGGCTTTGCCTTATACAATGCCAGCATGCTCACATATAAAGCGGTTAGAATCCTGGCTTTTGTTGAGATGGGACTGGGTTTGGCAGGCGCATACTTTGTTGAGTATGGATTATTGATATGGGCCCTGGGTTTTGGAGTGGTACATATTATTTATGGTATTTACATGTATTACAAGTACGAACGGTGAGAATCTCAATAAACGGTTTACATAAAGCATTTGAAAGCAGGATCCGGCTAGGCATAATGTCGGCACTTGCTGTAAATGATATGCTGGATTTTAACTCCCTCAAGGAGTACCTCGATTTAACAGACGGAAATCTGGCGAGCCACATTAAAGCATTGGAAAAAGAGGAGTTTATCGGGGTTGAGAAATCATTTGTAGGGAAAAAACCGAACACTAAATATTTTATGACCAAAGAGGGGAGAAAGGCGTTTAACGAACATCTTGAAGCTCTGGAGAAATTTATAAAATCGGGGAAACTGATATAATTCAAATACATATTTTTTTACCCATTAACTTTGAAAGGCAAAGTACTTTGACACACTAGAATAATTTTTATATTTACAAAAATGAAAACAAACAACACTAAATCAAATCAATTTCACACAGGATCGGTATACAAGCGGATGCTTCAGGGAGGAGGGATAGCCCTGGTTCTGATTACTCTTTTTTTAGCTGGAGTAGATGATCCAAATCCCGACTGGCCAAAGTTCTGGATGGTAAGGCCACTGGTAGTAGTACCTATAGCCGGAGCAATGGGTGGAGTATTTTATTACTATATGGATTTTATGAGAAATCATGGACTATGGACTAAAATCTTAGCAAACGTTATAAGCATCCTGGGATATCTTGTAGCAATATGGCTGGGTTCGGTTCTGGGTCTTGACGGAACATTGTGGAACTAAATATCAGATTTTAACATTTGATAAAATATTCAGAGATGAAAAACAAAATAATCGAAAACCTGGACAATCCGGCACAGCTTGAAAAGCTTTATCGGGAAGACAAATCAGCTTTTAAGCAGGCATTTAATGCGTTAGAACCCGAACTTAAAAGCAATAACATTCTACGTTTTTGGGACGAAAGACTGAATTACGAAAGCGAATCAATTAAATGGGGTACAAGTAAAGAATTGCTATTTGTTATAATTGCCTCGCTGGTTGCGGGTCTTATAGCAAAACTGCCTGCAATTTTTTCAATTGACCAGGAATTTTTCTACCCCAGAAACATTGGTTTTATCATTTTCCCTGTGTTATCGGCTTACTTTGCATGGAAGAACAGATTGTCAACCGGTAAAATTGCCTTTATAGCAGGTATGACCATCATTGGCTTAGTATATATCAATTTCCTTCCCGACGTTAAAGAGAGTGATACCTTAATTTTATCCTGCATTCATCTGCCATTATTTCTGTGGTCATTATTAGGTTTTGCGTTTGTTGGCGAGACCAGAAATAACAACGAACAACGACTAGGCTATCTCAGATTTAATGGCGACCTGATTGTAATGACAACTCTCATCCTTATTGCTGGCGGAATCCTTACCGGTGTTACTATCGGTCTTTTTGAGCTGATAGGATTCAATATTGAAAAGTACTATTTTGAATATGTAGGAATTTTCGGACTAGCAGCTGCACCAATAGTTGGCACATATCTCACACAGACCAATCCACAACTGGTGGGTAAAGTGTCACCGGTAATAGCTAAAATATTCAGCCCATTAGTATTGGTTATGTTAGTCGTTTATCTTACAGCAATCATTTTTTCTGGTAAGGACCCGTACAACGACAGGGATTTCCTGCTTATCTTCAATGCGTTATTGATAGGTGTTATGGCATTGATTTTCTTTTCAGTGGCAGAAACATCCAATAGATCAAAAAGCCATCCCGAGATCTGGATTCTCTTTCTTCTGTCAGTAGTAACCATAATGGTTAATGGTATTGCGTTGTCAGCTATATTGTTCAGAATCTCAGAGTGGGGAATTACTCCCAACAGAGCCGCAGTTCTTGGGGCCAATGTCTTAGTTTTAATAAATCTTTTACTGGTATCTGCACAACTATTCAGGGTGTTAAGGAAAAGACGTGAAATATCAGGAGTTGGGAAAGTTATTGCAAAATACCTGCCCATCTACATAATATGGACAGTAATCGTGACCTTTGTATTTCCGTTGATATTCGGGTTTAAATAAAGAAACAGATCAAATGAAGTAGAAGGCCATTATGTCAATCGTGGGGCGATAATATCGCAGCTTTCTGCTTTTTTTTCATTAGTTTGTACCCGATTATGAATGAAAATCGATTATAATTTATCGTCCAGTTCATATAATCACTTAGTTGTCTATTTGTATAATATCGAATTTCTGCACTGATTCTTTTATACTCAAAACCTCCACCAAATGCGAAACTGTTTCTAGGGGCAATATCTAAGGTATTTGAATGATTATAAACGATATTCGATTTAAAGTCCAAACTAAAATTAGAAATATAGAAGCCATTCACAAATCCTTTTATTCCCTTGTCAAGGAAGAAATAGTGCCTGATCCCTATTGGAAATTCCACCGACTTGAAATTAACCGATGAAGTCTCATTATTATGATTTTTTTCTGCTGTAAAATATTGATATGTGGGTTCAATGACTATGCTCCATTTATTCATGTTAAATGGCAGAATAAACTCAGATTCCACACCTAACCGGAAGCTTAAATTGTTGTTAAAGGCTAAATCCCCGGAATTGTCTATACTACTGGTTAGTGATATTGTTGACAAATTAAGACCTGTTGTAATTTTTAAATTAAACAGATCTCTTTTTATTTTATTACTCTTTTTTACGATTGTTGTGTCACCTGAGCCGTTATTAAAATTCAGAAAATATTTTTCCAGAGCATTTCGGGTATACATAATATTTTCTGTAGAACCCGGCCTTGCATCTGCACATCTTACATCATTCAGAAGCTGCTGCTTATAAGTATTATTTTGGGCAATATTCAAGTTGTCAGTTAAATATTTTTTACAAATCAGTTGATTGACTGATGTGTCTGTTACCGAATAAAAAAATCTATTTAAAGTACCCTCATTAAAAGAGTATAGTGATGCTTTTCCTTCTACCAGAACTTTTAAAAATAGTTGCTCCCTGGACCAGATCGGACTTGACCCAAATGTCAGCTTATCAATATCATTACTGGAACGATCAATTTTAACATCGGCCCTGATGTATTTAGAGAAACCATAAATGCAAAACTCTTTTACAGATACAATGGTCCCTCTTTCAATTATGTCAGAATTACCAAGTTTGAATTTAAACTCATTTGGATTGTTATCCCAATCGTCATTTCTGATTAAACATTCCGTTTTCCGATTGCCGGTA
Source organism: Bacteroidetes bacterium GWF2_40_14 (assembly GCA_001769195.1). Taxonomy (GTDB): domain Bacteria; phylum Bacteroidota; class Bacteroidia; order Bacteroidales; family UBA932; genus Bact-08. The sequence continues at coordinate 13,140 of MEOK01000022.1, forward strand.
TCGATATAATATCCCCTTTCATACCTTATTTGTCCAAAAGAAGAGGCTGCAACAAAAAGAAGAAATATTGAAAGTAAAGATGTTTTCATAGCAGAGTTATTCCCCGAAAATTTCTTTCAGCTTGTTTTTCAACTCTTCACCCCGCAGGTTATATCCACATAATTTTCCCTCTGGGTCAATTAATACTGAATATGGAACTCCGGTCATGCCGTGTACCATTCCAAATAGTTTTGCAACAGGGCATTCCCATCCTACAAGGCTTGAAACCTGATTTTTCCACGGCAGATTGTCTTTCTCAACAGCGGTTACCCAATTCTCTTTATCTTCATCAATTGAGATTCCCATTACGTCAAATCCTTTTGAGTGGTATTTATTGTATACTTCCACCAGATTCTTATTCTCTGCCCTGCACGGTTTGCACCAGGAAGCCCAGAAATCTACTAGGACAACACTGCCTCTTAGTGAGGAGAGAGTTATTTTCTTTCCGTACGGATCTTTCAGTGTAAAATCGGGAACAACCACTCCATAATCACACCTGCTCATAATATCGGTTCTCTCTTTTATTCTGTTCAGATAATAATTTTCAGGAACATTGGTATCCAACAGGCTGAGCAGATCTTTCATTCCTTTGTAGTCCAGGTTTCCGGTGCCAGGAGAAAGAAACATTGCTGCAATTATTGTATTGTTATGTTTTTTTGCAAATTCACGTTTAAAGTCAGAAAGAGAACCTACCATCTTAAAGTATTTCTCATTAAGTTCATTTATTTTTCCCGGATCGGTTACTCCTTTGAATTCCTTTCTTACATTTTCTATTTTTTCATTTATTGGGGCTTCTTCTTCTTCAAACACAATCCAGGTATCATTGGACAGAGTTCCTGTCGCATATATTTTAAGGGGCTTGAACTCTCCTGTAATATTGATTTTTCCCTTTTCAATAAATAGATTCTCTAAAATCCTTTCTTGGTTCAAAACTAAATTTGTAGAAATCCCAATAATTTTCCCGGTTTTTTCAAAAGAAAATTTTCCGGATTTAATTTCACCTTTAAATAGTGTGTCTCCGTGAAATGCGTCAACAATGGCAATGTTCCCATCAGGTGCTCCCTTGATGTTTCCTATAATCGTGCAACCTTCATTTTTCTGCATAAAAGAGAACAAAGGAACAAGCAAAGCAATGATTAGAATTCTTTTCATATAAATTGATTTTTAACATATTTTGTCTAAGTTAATGAAAATTTAGACCTTGCCACAGTTTTGTGCAAGTTCAAGAGAGTTGGGCTTGAACCAACGACCCCCTGATTATGAGTGAATTATGGGTGTTGTCCAGTCTTGACTTCTATTTGGATATCTTATCACTAAAATAAATCTATTTTTGATTTTGTCATAATTTTTCACCGTTTTTCTCAAAATCTGGCACCAAATCTGGCACCAAAATTTGAGGGAGGGGTAACAGAATAATTACAAACTGAACCATGTGTAATCGGTAAATAACAATGTACCACAATCGGTAAATAAGGATGCGCCAGTAATCATAGCAAAAGTAATAAATTATA
>MEOK01000023.1:0-42995 GCA_001769195.1 Bacteroidetes bacterium GWF2_40_14
ACCCCCTATTCACTCTTTTGAAAATTAAAATAAATTTGTATTTTTGGATTTTTCAATGAGCTTCGGACAGGGTGTGCTCTGCTCATGCAGGGCACACCCGCTAAAAATCAAAAGGCTGAAATTGAGATTATGATTATGCAGATTAGCTGCCAATTTCAGCTCTTGATTTTTTACGTTCCGCTCAATGAGTGGATGCCCAAACGCTTAATGCAACGTCCCTCAAGCTATAACACAATCAACTATTTGAGATTCAATATGACCAGTTGAAAATTATTTGGATATAGAAATTCAATTATTTAATTTTACTACCATCCTTATAGGGTATGATTTTCTCTTTTATCGAATTGTATTCCACTCTAGTACTACGTTACACACGATATGCAGCAAGAAATGAACGGACGGATATATGCAATAAAGGTGAATATATAAACTAGTAAACTATTAAAATGAACAACTACATACTAGACAAATTACGGGCCGACAGTTTTCACTTACTTCAATTGTCATCAAATGAGGAAAAAGTTCAGCACACTGGGTTAAGAGGACGACTTAGAGAACTTTTAATTGACAATATTCTTACGCCTTGGCTACCGCCATATGTTTTAAGTGGCACAGGAACAATCATTGAGGCTGAAAATTTGAAAAGAGAATCAACTCAAGATGACATTATATTATTTGATAAGACGTTAGCTCCACCGATATTAGGTTCAAATAATTCCAAAGAAGGGATTTTTCTTTATAATTCCGTTTTGGCAAGAATTGAAGTAAAATCAACCGCAAACAGAGGATTTGTGAAAGATTTTGCTGCAACATCTTTGGAAATCTCAAAATTGAAATTTACTGGAGGACCAAATTCCAGTGCAAATTATTTTGGAGCTTTCAATTTGTTCTTTGCTTTTAAAAGTGATGCGGACTTGGAAAATAATAGCCCAAATTATGAACTAAAACGACTTGTAGAAGTAATGAAGGAACTTAATATTGACCCACTTTCTGGAATCATTTCAATGGTATGTATTGTTGGAAAAGGGTTTTGGAAAATTGGATTCAAAGCTGACGGCAAAACAAGAACATGGCAAAAATTAAATCCAACCGAGGCTGTTGATCAAATTACTTGGTTTGTAGGCTGTGTCTCAAATTCATGTTTCTATGCCCATATGCTAAGACAAGGAAGAGGTACAGATAATAGTTTGGAGTCTGGAATAGGAATGTATCTTGACCACCCATTTACGGACATAGACTTTAACAGCTTATAGCACGGGTTTTGCGTCAAACGGGCTGATGTGCAAAATTGGAGTATTTGTACTTCATTTCAAATATAGTGCTTATTAACAGCTTTGTGCTCCGAAACCCGCCAGAACGCAAAGCCCGAAACCGTTAGCGGTCATTGTAGTATAACAACGAAACAGGATGAAAAAGGCATATAAGTATAAATAAAACAGAACTCATTCATGAGAGAATAAAAAAAACAGGAAAACGTTATGGCAAAAGGAAGAGTATTACTGGTCAAAGAATCTTCGATAACGGTTATCAGCCAAAATGAAACCGACTATATCAGTTTGACTGATATGACAACCGGATTCAATGAAGGCAGTGGACTAATCGGTAAGTGGATAACCAATAAAAATACGTTGGAGTATTTGGGTGTATGGGAAAAAGTCAATAATCCTATTTTTAATTACCCCGAATTCGGGGTAATTGGGCGCGAAGCCGGCACAAATAGGTTTATAATGTCTGTGGGACAATGGGTTGAGCGAACCAAGGCAATCGGATTGATTGTAAAAGCAGGGCGTTATGGTGGTACTTATGCACATAAAGACATTGCATTTCATTTTGCAATGTGGTTAAGTCCTGAATTTCAGATTTATCTTGTCAATGAGTTTCAGCGCCTGAAGGACGATGAAAACAGTCGATTGAAATTAGATTGGAATTTACAACGTACATTAGCAAAAATAAATTACCTAATACATTCAGATGCTATCAAAGAAAACCTGATACCCCAGGAAATTACCAAACAACAAGCAAATTTTGTTTATGCCAATGAAGCCGACCTTCTGAATGTTGCCCTCTTTGGAATTACAGCAAAAGAATGGCGTTACAATAATACCGACAAAAACGGAAATATCCGAGACGATGCAACCTTAGAACAATTAGTGGTCCTAAGCAATCTGGAAAGTATAAACGCTCTGCTTATACGTCAAGGATTACCTCAAAAAGAACGACTTATTCAGCTCAACAAAGTTGCAATTACGCAGATGAAATCACTACTTGAAAGCAATATAATAAAGACGCTGAAATAATGATACAAAACAACTAACCGCTAACAGGCGTCACAGTCCATTAAAACGGTCCATACCGCTAAACCGTTATACCCAACTAACGAACAAATATTTATGAAATATTTAATATCGAAGACTTTTCTTGTAATCAGTATTCTGATCACATTTTCATTTTCATTGACATCTTGCAGCAATTCCGGACAGGACAGGACATCTTTACAAAGTCAGACTGCACATAAGAAGCACGCTGCGATTGAAAGAATTAATCAAATTTATGATAAGGCGGCATATAATCAGGGAGGCATCAGGTCAATTTTAATTTACTCAAAAAGGGCATCAACCAACTTTGAGACATTTGTTTATCTTGCCGAAATGGCAAATGAATTTGGCTATCATACAGACGCTTTTGTTGGAATTGCACGGTATGCATATAAGGCTAAAGTTGAAACTGATTATTTTAAACAACTTGTCGATTTGTCGGTAATGAAACTAAGCGAGACGAAAAAAGTAGTGGCGGTTGCGTCTGATATATCCAGATTAAACACATCTAACAGTGCCGATATTGAAGATGAGTTACAAAAGATTAGAAATACAGCTGATTTTAAAACCCTTGACGAAGCTAAAGCATATAATAAGAGTATTAGCAATTTGAAATAACAATAAACTCATACATCATGACAAAATTCCGTAAACTTTTAACTTTTATATCGTTACTTGTGACAATGGCATTCGTTTTTTCAAGCAGTTCTTACGGTTGCAGCATGGTTAAGTTGACGAAAGGTGGTAAGACGATTGTTGGGAATAATGAGGATCAGATGAATCCGAATACCAGGATTTGGTTTGAGAATGGGAAGAATGGTGGTTATGGTGTTGTTTATGTTGGGTTTGACAATCTTTTTCCACAAGGGGGGATGAATGAAGCGGGTTTGGTGTTCGATGGTTTTACTCAGTCGTTCAGGGTTGTGACCGATACAATAGGTAAATTAAAGTGCTCTTCTCGCGACTTGTCGAAAAAGGTGATGCAGGAGTGCACTACGGTTGAAGAGGCGAAGAGTCTGTTAAATCGTTATAATAGAAGTTTTTGGTCGGCATCGGTACTGCGATTTGTAGATAAGACCGGCAAATACCTTTATGTGGATGGTGATAGCCTGATTATTGGGGAGAAGGCTTTTTTTGTTCAGACGAATGTGCGTCCTTATGAGAATAAGAGATGTTGGCGGTTGGATAAAGCGACTCACCTACTGGAAAACTCCTTCGACGCCAGCATCGGCTTTTGCACATCTGTAATGGATAGTGTTCATCAGGCTACTAAATGGGGCGGCACTATTTACACATCGGTGTATGATTTGAATGAGGGCAAAATTCACCTGTTCTATTTTTATGACTTTCAGCACGAAGTTACCTTTGACCTGAAAGAAGAGTTAAAGAAGGGCGACAGGGTCTTGAACATGCCGGAGCTTTTCCCAAAGTGTGAGTTTGGTCAGAAGTATCTCTCCGAGTACAATAAGATACTATCGAAGATTAAGCAATTGGGCGATTCTTCTACGGTTGATGAAACTGCTAGTATTAAAGCCATTGAAAGTGACATTACCAGTTCCTTTATCGACAGTGGTTCTTTCTATTATAAAATTTATAAATATGCCGAATTTTACTTAACTGAGGAGATTAACTACCCTAGGGCTATTTTGATTTTAAGATTGTATGTCCAACTCTGCCCCGATGACTGGAGAGGGTACGATACTTTAGGTGAGGCTTATGCAAAGAACAAACAGTATCAACAGGCGTTAAATAACTATTTGCGGTCGGTCGAATTAAACCCGGCTAACACATCTGGCAAAAAACAAATAGATTACCTCAAAAAACTCATTGCAAGATAATAAGCCAGGCTAACCTTATGATGAAATGTAACTCTGGTCGAATAGTCCGGAGTTACCTGCTCCAGTTTCTCCTGTCCCACTAAAGGTGTTTATTTTTAAGTTCTTGTAACTCTAATATCAATCTATGAACTTTGGTACATGGGTTATGATTCGAATAACTCCTATCAGAATAAAGTAATTCTAGTTTTTGAGCATTTTCTATTGCAAATTCCTGATTGCCATATTTCTCAAGAAGCAAAAACATTTCCTTAGAATTTTTTAAATATTTAAAGCCTTTTTTGCCAGAAAATTTATTTATCTCTGCTTCAATCATATGCTAGCAATTGTTTAAAATTCCCAATAAATGGAATAGCTCCGTACCTCCCATTGATATAATCTTTCTCAAAGGAACGGTCCTTCCTTATTTTACTACCCTCCTCTTTGTATTCTACTAATGAATATAAATCCGAAACCTCAAGATGGTCTTTTTCAACAAAAAAGATTTGGTCCCTTCTAAATTTTCCATAAGAAAGAAGATTAGTATCATGGGTAGCAAAAATTAATTGTGCATTTCTTAAATTTAAGTCAGGAGAATTGAATAAATTTGTAATTGCTACAGTCATCAATGGATGTAATTTTGCGTCTAATTCGTCAATAACGAGAACTCCACCTTCAATTAAAGTGTTAAAAACTGGCCCTGATATGTCGAATATTTTATTTGTACCCGAAGATTCATGTTCTCTTAAATCAAAATCACAAAATCCAATTTGATTTCCGTTATTATCATATTTTTTATGAATAGTGCTAACTCTCGCAACAGTCTACCCTCTAAATCAATAATAATATCCTCTAAGATTTCTTGAGGAATATTTTTCGGCAGTACGCCAGGGCGAAGTTTCATTTTTTTAAGTTTAAGTTCTTCAAAGCCTAAATCCAAGTCTTTTATAAAAGTTAATAACCGGCTTCTTGTTTCATATTTTTTCAATAAAGAAAAGGTTACTCCTCTATAATTTTCGTGGCTTAATCCCGATATAGTAACCCAATTATTAAACCATTTAATGATTTGGCCAGAAATAGAACCATTAAATTGGTCAACAACCGAAATGAATAGAGCATTATCCCTTGTCTTTTCTTCAAGGCCTTCTCCTTCTTTAAAGTCATTTGTTATTTCAATACCATCATTTTCTCTAACAAAAAGATTTTTTTCTTTTTTATTTGTTAAAACAAATAGCCATTCGGCTCTAATAGCAACGTTATCTATCTCGAAACCACATCTATATCGTTTGTCATTTATAATAAAAATTACTTCAAAAAATGATGGTTCTTTTTCTGTTACAGAATTTAATAGAAAAGGGACAACATCATTCTTAGAGACAGAAGATTTTGTAGCAGATGTCATAACTATTTTTTTCATAATTGACATTGCTTTTAAGAAATTCGATTTCCCGCTCGAATTAGCTCCATATAGAACTACACTTCTAAGTAATCTATGACTACCTACTGTAAATACCCTGTCTTTAAAATCAGATATTGATGTTGCTTCTAAATTTAAAGACTTATTATCTTTAAAAGATAAAAAATTTCCTACTGTAAATTCAATTATCATATTCGATTAATTAATGAGAAAATCTCTCATTTTTTAATAAAAATAAAAATACTATCTTTAAATTGGAATGGAAAATAACCACATAGGCATAAAAAACAAACTCGATGAGGGGTTGACTTTTAAAATTTCACGATTTAAAGAGCAGATCAAAAAGACTAAGCCACATAAGCATGATGAGTATAAAGAACTCATATTTTTAAGTGACGGTGAAGGTTTTCATAGCATCGAATCTGAGAAATTTATGGTTTCGACTCCCGAATTTTATTTTTTAAAGCCAGGACAACTCCATTTTTGGCAATTTACATCTATCCCCAAAGGGTTTGTAATCATTTTTAAAGACAAAGAATTTAATGGAGTCAATGAGAATTTGTTGATAGATTTGCTTAGAAAATTAACCGATATCACAAGATTAAAAATTCAGTCAGACAAATATCCAACTCACATATTGGAAGATATTTATAATGAATATCAGCTTAATACACAATACTCCAAAGATATAATTCATGGACTTTTAAAAGCCTTATTTGGGAAATTGCTGCAAATTAGAGCAGTAAAACCAACAAATACTAATCAACCGCAATCTGTTTATGAACGGTTTGTACATTTATTGGTAAAAGAGTGTCCGCGACTACATAAAGTGAATGAATTTGCCGATTTGCTAAACACAACGCCTCAGAACCTAAATATAATATGCCGTAAGCAAACGGGTAAAAGTGCAAGTGAGATTATAACAAATCAAATATTGCTTGAAGCCAAAAGATATATCCTACATACCGACAGCAACATTAATGAAATAGCAGAAATTCTGTCGTTTACCGACACATCCAATTTTGTAAAGTTTTTCAAACGGCACGAAAACATTACTCCTATACAATTTAGGAGCAAATATTTTCAATAATACCATTTTATCATTCTTTCCGACCATGCCAATTAATACTATACTATATAATTTTGCAGTATAATATTAATGATTGTGTTGTATGGAAATTATAATTATTTGTTTGGCTGCATTCTTAACAGCCGTTTTGACTTTCTTTTCGGGCTTTGGTCTTGGAACAATATTAGCACCTGTTTTTGCAATATTTTTCCCGATTGATATTGCCATTGCCCTAACAGGTGTGGTGCATTTCTCAAACAATCTTTTTAAAATTGCCTTAGTCGGAAAAAATACGGATAAAGCTGTTTTGCTTCGTTTTGGTATTCCTGCAATTTTGGCGTCATTTGCAGGTGCTTGGTTATTGCTTAAAATAACTGTTTTACCAACGCTCTTTCAGTACGAACTACTTGGAAAGGAGTTTGAAGTTACGCCAGTAAAACTTATCATAGCTGTATTATTGATAGTTTTTTCAATTCTTGAAATCTCTCCTTCATTTCAAAAAGTCCAATTTGGTAAAAACAAACTTGTTTTGGGTGGGATTTTAAGTGGATTTTTCGGTGGTTTATCGGGTATTCAAGGAGCAATCCGCAGTGCATTTCTAATAAAAAGCGGTCTTTCAAAAGAAGCGTATATTGCAACGGGTGTAGTAATAGCCGCTCTGGTTGACTTTACAAGATTATCTGTTTATGCTTCTCGTTTTACTTCGGCAAATTTGCACGAAAACCTCACTCTGCTAATTTCTGCGACACTTGCTGCAATTGCAGGTGCATATTTCGGCAAAAAGTTACTTAAAAAAGTAACATTAAGAAGCATTCAACTCATTGTAGCCGTAATGCTTATATTAATTTCATTTGCTTTAGGTTTAGGTATCATTTAATTCTATCATCATGCAAACAATATATCATGTGGTAAACTTTCTATAGATTCAGTAATTCTTAAAAAACTCACAAATGATAAATAGATTTCTTTCTAAGTGGTACTTCCCGGTTTCTTTGAAATATATTTCGCTTGTTGCTTATATAGTTCTTATTGTAACGGGGTTAATGGCTTATTCGACAGATGCGGAATTCCTGAAACAATTACGAAATACAAACCTTGGAAACCTTATAGTTTGGTCTTATTGGTGGCCAGCAATCATCATATTGGCAATCTTTTTCGGTCGTATTTGGTGTATGGTTTGCCCTGTGGAGCTAATCACTACTTATTTTGCTAAAATCGGATTAAAACAAAAACGTCCAAAATGGTTGCTATCTGGTTGGGCTATAACCATTTTTTATATCATAATACTGTTTGTCGGAATACAAGGTTTTGCGATACATCGTAATCCTTTTTTCATGGCAATATATCTGCTAATGATTGTAGGAGTTTCAATAATTATCGGGAGCATTTACGAGAAAAATACTTTTTGCCGTTATGTCTGCCCTGTTGGTTATTTGTTGGGTTTGTATTCCAGGTTTTCATTTTTCGGCTGGCGGGTAAAAAACAGGAGTGTTTGCGACACATGTAAAGACAAATCCTGTATTCACAAGAGATATCAATACAACCTGAATGCTAAAAGTTGTGGAGTTGATTTGTATCCGGCAAATATAACAGATAATGCTAATTGTATTTTGTGTGCCGGCTGCTTAAAGACTTGTAATGAATATCAGTCAGAAATAAATACTAACAGACCAAACCCTGGAATTAAATATATTGGATTCGTCAACGATTTATTCCAGTTGAAGCCACTGAAAATTGCCGAAATGGTCTTCGTTCTGGTTGTTTCTGGATTTGTAATTTCTGAAATCTGGTCGGAATGGAGCCTTACAGATTCTTACTTAAATTACCTTCCAAATTTGGTAATTAAAACATTATCAATCGACAATAAATTTATAGCTGGATTAATAAAGGGAACAATAATATTTGGAATCCTTCCGATGTTGATTTGGTTGCTGCCTTGGATAATTTCCAACCTGACAAAAGCGGGCATAAAAATTAAAGACTATTTTTTGAATTATGGTATTGCTTTTATCCCCATCATAGCTGCAGCACATCTTGATAAGTCAATTCTAAAATCAACTTCAAGAATACCCTACTTTTATCATTTGTTCGATGACATCACTGGCTTGTCTACTGCTCAAAAAATAATTGATAATGAAATTGTCATTCAGCAAACCCCCTTGTGGCTAAATGTTTGCATTTCAATTATAATGACAGCAATAATTGGTGTTGGAATATATTTGAGTTTTAAAGTTATCAGACTTCAGAATCAAAAACAAGGCTTTGATAAATCAGTAAAATCAACATATCTTATACCAATCCTTTATGGAAGTATTTTTTTGATCATGTTATTGATTTGGCGTTGGAATATGTAAATAATGTTGATGAACAATTAAAAGCATTTGTAAATGTTGGCGGAGAAATACTTGCATGTGGAACTTGCTTGTAATCAAGGCAATTAATTAAAATTGAAACCTGTCCTATTTCTACTATGATCGACTGTGTCAATCTTGTTGTATGGGCCGACAAGATTGTAACATTTTAAGTAAACAAAGCCCCATACACAAATCGAATACGTTTAATTAAGATGTGGGGGGGCTTGACAGAATTTATACTGAAAAATTTGGGAGAACGCTCAAACAGGAGTATATTTACATATGTCCGGAGCAGAGGATGTGAATACTCTCATCAAAGGTCTGGCTGTAGTTGACAAAACTGACAATTAATATTAAAAGTATGGCTAAAGCAAAAAAATTTGGTGCTTTTGGTGGAGTGTTTACTCCTTCCATACTCACTATTTTAGGTGTTATCATGTATCTGCGGTTGCCATGGATTGTGGGACAAGCAGGGCTTTGGGCCACTCTGGGCATTATTTTCGTTGCGCACATAATTTCAGGGAGCACCGGACTTAGCGTTGCATCTATAGCCACAGACAAGAAAGTAGAAACCGGTGGAACTTACTTTATCATTTCACGGAGCCTTGGTCTACCCATTGGAGGAACGCTGGGCTGGGCACTTTTTGTAGGTTTATCGTTTAGTGTGAGTTTGTACCTGATTGGTTTTGCAGAGGTTTTTCTCGGGTACTTCGGATTTGAAGTTACATTAACTTCTATTCGTATAGCGGGTTCAATTATTCTTTTGCTGGTCACCATCCTGACGTTTATAAGTACTTCCCTTGCCATAAAAACACAGTATATCATTCTCACAATTATGGCGCTTTCGCTGTTGTCGGTTTTTCTGGGCAAGCACGATTTTTCTCCTGTTGGTCCGCAGTTAGTCACTTTACCTACATCGCTTCCATGGATTGCGCTTTTTGCAATTTTTTTCCCAGCCGTAACCGGTTTCGAGGCAGGTGTGTCAATGTCGGGCGACCTTAAAGATGCCCGAAAAGATATTCCGTTTGGAACAATAGCTGCCATTTTGGTTGGTCTGACCATTTATGTTGGATTGGCCGTTTTCTTATCTTATACTGTCAATAATAATTTGCTGGCAAATGATCCCAATGTGCTGTTCAAGATTTCATGGATTCCACAGTTGGTAATTGCAGGAATTCTTGGGGCAACATTATCGTCCGCCCTTGGAAGCATCATGGGAGCGCCGCGCATTATGCAGGCGGTTGCCAAAGACAGAATCGCTCCTTATTTTTTCAGCAAAGGAGTTGGCGCATCAAACGAACCGCGCAATGCGCTTTTGCTCACATTTTTAATTGCGCAGGCAGGGATTCTCATTGGCGATCTGAACACCATTGCTCGCATTGTAACCATCTTTTTTATCATTACTTATGGTTTTCTGAACATTACTTATACTGTAGAAAGCTGGGCAAGCAGCGATTTCAGGCCATCGTTCAAGATTCCGCGCATTGTTGGCATTGTTGGTGCGCTGGCCTGTATTATTGTGATGATACAGTTGGATGTCATGGCTTTGGCTATTGCCACGGTAGTCTTGCTGGCACTTTTCTTTTACCTGAAAAATAAAGAACTCAAATTACAATCAGGAGATACACAGTCGAGCATCTGGTTATCGCTGGTGAAAACCGGTCTGTTAAAACTTGCTAAAAGTCAAATTTATGAGCGCAACTGGCGACCCAATGTTATAATTTTCAGCGGAGGTTCGGGCAACAGACCACACCTTATTGAAATCGGGAAAGCGCTGGTAGGGAAACTGGGTATCTTCACCAATTTTGAACTGGTTGAAAATCCTGACGAAGAATTCTTGTTTGATAAAACAGCCCGTGTAAGCGTGGAAACTTTCGACGACCATTCCAATATTATTACCCGAAAACACAGTTGCCGCAATGTTTACGAAGGAATGGCAATGATTAGCCGGGTCTATGGTTTCTCAGGTTTCGAGCCAAACACAATTCTCATGGGATGGGCGAAAAACACTACCAATCCCAAAAAATGGGAAGATCTTTTGTTAACTCTTAACAAACTGGACCAGAACCTGACTATTTTGAACTACGACAAGAAGAAGGGATTCGGAAATCACAAAAGAATTGATTTTTGGTGGAGTGGTGAAGGGCGAAACCTCTCACTCGCGCTGCACCTGATTCGCTTTATTACGGTTACACCAAAGTGGAGAAATGCAGAGATACGAATTCTGGCCATTAATTCTGATCCTAATTATACAGATAGGTTCTATACCATTCTTGGGCAGATGATTGATAGTTACCGGATAAGGGCAAGTGTAAATGTGATTGCCAATCTCGACAAATTACCTGAAAATCAAATAATCCGTTCTGCGTCGAAAGATACAGATCTGACTATCGCTGAAATCCCAAACTTTACAAATGGAAAAACAGAAGATGTTGTGGCAAATGTCAATGATATGATCGAAAACCTCAACTCATGTCTGTTAATTCATGCATCATCCAGCTTTGATGAGGTAAATGTGATTCCAAAATCTCTGACTTCGGGAAATGAAAAACCGCTGGAAAGCATCGATAAAAAGATATTTGAGCCTATCCTGAAAAATCTTCAACTTTCTAAAACAAGCCTTGTTTACAATACGGTTTATAATCTTGCAGAGCTTGTTGAAAAATATGCCAATTCTCTGATCGATACAACTTTTTTTGCTGTTCAGAAAAGTCGTGATGTTTATCTCGATCATTTGGAAACCCTTGCCGATAAAACAATGAAGCAGTTGTTACTGACCAATGACATTGAAATTCATCAGGAAAAACATTGGGAACAGTTGAGAATCCTAAATGAGTTTTCCCTGGAAGCACAAAACGAGTTGGCAACTCTCAAAGACAATTTCATAAAAGATGAGGAGGAAATTCTACGTAAAGGAATTGCTCGCTTCATTGCCGGAACAGGCAATTCGGTGCACAATCTTCCTGAAAATATAAGACTGAAATTTAGCAAAGCCGATTTTAAGGAACTGAAAACAGCTAATCTGTTAAAGCAGATAAACAGGGCTGTAAAAATAACCTGGACCCGTATTTCAGGAAAAGAGATTAGCGTTACAATTAATATACACCCTGCAGCCGGATATTTAATCTATTATAAAAGACTCGAATATATCAGGCAGTTTTACGAAAATTATATGGTCCAAAGTTTAGCCGATTTTTCCGGAATTAAAGCACTTCTAAACAGTATTGCTTTAACGATTGAAAAAACGTTATCGGATACATTTGGACAAAATGAGATAATTGCCGAAAAGGAAACAATTACCGCAATCATTTTAAAGTTACGGGCAGGTAATCAGGATTTTGTTTACAATCAGGGTCTTAAAATGCTCAATGGGCTTGCAAGCGATCTTGAAAGTTTTAGCCAGATAATTGAAAGTCCTCAGGCTAACTTGCTTAGCCGAAGATTTAAACCTTTTTATAAAAACAAGGTGGAGCTTGAAAATTCGCTGACTGAATTCCCGGAGTTGTGGCTTCATTTTATGATTAAACGGATCAATAAAACATACCTCGATTTCATTTTTCTCACTCTTAAAAGCAAGTTAATTACAAAAACTGAAAAAGCAGCTCAGAACATTGAACTGATTATTGAACAAAGTATTCATGAAAAACTGAAGGTTTTCGATAGTAAGATTAACACTGTCAGGGAAATGGGCAATATAAAATTTGACCAAAGAGAATTTTTCAGTCAAAAATTAATTTCGATTCCGCAATATGAAGTGCCTTTTAATCTCTTGTTCAAAGAAATTCAGGAGGCAGTGGAACAACTTCCGGAAAATATTGAGATAACCGGAGATGAACTTCTTGAGAATATTAAATTTGATATGCTTGAAAAAATAAGTGAGTTTGTTGTTCCGGTTCGCAAAACGGCTGATTATTATATCAGTAACGAACTGAACGATCAAATCAGAAAACAATTGATATCTATTGAGCAACAATTGTCGCTTTTCGTTTCAACTCTGAAAAATTTAATCAGGATGGCTAATTTCCATCTCGAAAACAGGGAGAATATTCATTCCGGAGAGATTGGAAATGAACAACTTAAGGAACAGCAGAAAGCTTTGCTCGAAAATTTAATACAAAATATTAAAAATGAGGAAAATAAACTGAATGCGCTTTATAAACAGTTGCACCAAAGTTTTGATTCAGGAATAAAAAATGCTTTTGAACCTTTGACTGCCGCAATCATTATCAAAACAACGGGCAGTCTGAAGGAAAATATAAGGACAGCCGGTAAGCGAAGATTGTTTAGCAGGTTAAAACAATTTAAAAAATCAATCAGAGAAAAGGTAGTTAACCTTATGGTGAATATGCTTTACCGTCAAAGCAAAGGCCTGTTGTGGGCTAAACGTATGGAGCAATCGCGCGCAAAGGTAAAGCTTTTCCCTGGCGAATCTATTATTCTGATGCTTGAGCAGATATCGCCAGACAAAGCGCTTATGCTGAAATTGCCATTTTACTATTCCAATTTATTTTCTGGCAGTTCAACCATTGGCGAAGATTTTTGGGTGGGAATGGAAGATGAAATTAAACAGGGCAGCATAGCTATCAACCGCTTTTTAAACGGCGCTTCCGGATTGCTTCTCATAAGCGGCGAACGAAGTTCAGGAAAGTCGAGCCTAAGCAAACATCTGGCAAATCTCCATTTCGAAAAGCAAAACATTTTCAATATAAGGGCTCCCCGAGAAAGTATTGCAGATGCCGTTCTTTTTGAGCAAACCTTGCTTAAAACACTTGGTGGACACGACAGTCTGACATACAGTATGGAATTGCTTTCAGCTAAAAGTGTGATTGTGATAAACGATCTGGAGCTTTGGTGGGAGCGGAAACCTTTTGGTACGCAGGTAGTAGAAAAAATAATTTTGCTGATGAGGCAATATGGCCCCAAAGTATTATTTATTATTAATGTCAACCAATACGCGCTTAAGATTATCAATCAATTGAGCTCTATCAACACATGGGCACTTGATGTTGTATTTTGCCAACCATTTGATTCACACCAATTGAAAGACCTGATTATGTTGAGACATCAAGCTGGGGGGATGAATTTCAGGTTAGATAAAAAGCATGAAAAAGCAATGTCTGATTGGGATTATGCACGACTTTTTAACCGCTTATTTTATTTGTCGGGCGGAAACCCAGGTTATACCATCAATCTCTGGCTCGCAGGAATTCTTAAAATATCTGGTCATATGCTATTTCTTGAAAAGCCTTTTAGGAACGAAATCACTTTTGCAGAAGACCTGCCTTCTGATGAAATATTTTATATACTGCAATTTGTCCTGCATCGCCGGTTTTCGTTAAAAAGCCTTTCAGAAATACTTCACAACGAAATCGTTGATACTGAAAAAACGGTGCGAATACTATTACAAAAAGGGATTCTGGTTGAGAAGTTTCCTGAAGTTTATTGTTTAAACCCGGCATTGGAAATCCACATTGTAAAAAAACTTAAAAGCCTTGAATTGTTATGATTTATATTGAAGTATTTGCTGTTGCTGTCGCACTTTTTGTGATACTGCGCCTTGTCTCTTCTTATTTTCAAATTCTCACCGGAAAACGTAAAATCAGGAAGATGTTCCGCAAGGTTTTTCCAGTGGTACAGATGTTCTTGTGGGTTGCCTATGCATTTTGGGCTTTCGATCAATTATTTATCGGAATGGTGGCTTATCCCATACTGACCGGAAGTTTGATTATTCTGATAGTCGTAGTATTTGGATGGTATTTCTTGCGTGATTTTTTTTCAGGAATTATACTTAAGGCAGAAAATGCATTCGAAGCGGGGCAGCAAATCCAAACGGCCGAAGTATCTGGCACCATAAAAAAACTGGGCTACCGTTCAATGGAAATTGCTAACAGTGAAGGTGAACTTGTTAAAATTCCATACAGCCTGCTGGCAAGTCAGAAAATTGTGAAACCTGCCGATACCAGCAATTGGACTGAACAAATTATCCGGCTTAAAATATCTTCGGCTTACCCGTCTGAAGCGATTCAAAATATGCTCAAAATACGCATTCTCGAAATGCCTTGGATTGTATCTGACGACAGTATTAAATTGAAAATAACCCATGACGGGCCAGACAACTATTTGGCTGAAATTCATTTATACCTGCTTAAACCGGATATGGCCATGAAAACCGAAGAAAACCTGCAGGTTTTTGTTAATGAGGTGTTTGCTTAGCTGTACCCGCACGAAAACATTGAACACTAACAAAATAACACACATTGAATTGATTCGGCCAAATCCGGTGCATGAAGTGCTGGCTTTGGACTACATAAAGGAAATAGAATATTGCAAGGAGATAGGATTGTCAAAAGTGATGGTTGCTTGTTATAAGGATAACACCGCTTCGAGAAACGTCATTTTTAAGTGTGGTGGAATATTTGAAAAAGAGTTCATTTATAGTGACAAAAACAGCATGCTTAATAATATTCTTACCTTTACGAAATGATGTCGCAAAATAAAAACATACGTCTTGCCGAAGAATTCCAAAGTGCAATTGAAGGAGTTGTCTCGAGCAACAAAGAATTGCAAACCGTAAATGAAGAGCTAGAAAATTATAAAGAAGAAATAGAATCTGCCAACGAAGAACTCACTACCGCCAATCTGGAATTGCAAACACGAAACGACCTGCTCGCTGAATCGTATGCATATTCCGATGCCATCATTTCCACCATGCACGAACCCATGCTTGTTTTAGGAAAAGATCTTCAGGTAAAATCTGCCAACAAAGCATTCTACAAAAAATTCGGTGTTACAAAAGAACAAACAGAGGGAGTGCTTTTATATGATTTAGGTGACAAACAATGGAACATTCCTGCACTGCGTAAATTACTTGAAGAGATTATCCCAAAAAATTCTCACTTCGATAATTACGAAGTGAAGCACACATTCCTAAACTTAGGTGAAACAATAATGTCTCTCAATGCGAGCCGTATTATACAGAATGCTCATCGGGAACAATTAATCCTCCTTGTTATCGCCGACATAACAGAAGTAAGACACCTGCTAGTAGAAAAAGAGCTGAAAGACAAAGCATTGCTCAAAAGAGAAATCAGAGGACGCAAAGCAGAAAAATTAAGATTGGAAAAAGCTGTTGACGAAAGAACACAGGAATTAAAAGAAGCTAATGAATTGCTCAAAAATAAAAACGAAGAACTTCTAAAAATGAACAAAGAGCTGGAGGCATTTACTTATGTTTCCAGTCACGATATGCAAGAACCGCTTCGCAAACTGCAAACCTTTGCAGGATTAATTCTAGAAAAAGAAAATCGCAAATTATCTAATGTTGGAAAAAATTATTTCCGTCTTATGCAAGAGTCAGCAGAAAGAATGCAGCAACTCATACAGGATTTACTTGCCTTCTCACGTATTAGTGCTGCCGAACGTAAATTTGAAAACTCCGACCTCAACATAATTATAGAAGAAGTAAAAAAAGAATTTAATGAAGAGATAGCTGAAAAACACGCCGTTATAGAAGCTAAAGAAACCTGCGAAGTTCATATTATTCCTTTCCAGTTTCGTCAACTCATGCGCAACATTATTAGCAACGCTCTCAAGTTTTCAAATCCACAAATTCCACCTCACATTAAAATCAGCAGTCGTTATATTAAATACGACCAATTAAACATAGAGGGACTCCAACCTCAAAAAGAGTACTGCCATATCAGCATCACCGACAATGGCATAGGCTTTGAAAGTGAATTCAATACCAAAATATTTGAAGTGTTTCAAAAACTACATAGCAAAGAAGAATATGCTGGCACAGGTATTGGTCTTGCTATCGTAAAAAAAATAGTTGAAAACCACAAGGGTATAATAACAGCGACAAGTGAATTGAATAAAGGATCTACTTTCAATATTTACATTCCTATTTCATAAAAAATTTAATACTCAATGAGCAAAAAACCGTTACATATTCTACTTGCCGATGATGACGAAGGTGACAGGCTTCTTTTTACAGTAGCTTTTTCTGAGTTAAAAATAAAAACCGTTGTTAAAACAGTAAATAACGGCACACAATTAAAGGACTGGCTCAACAAAGAAGACATCTCTTTACCATATATTCTTTTCCTTGACCTCAACATGCCACCAAATAGTGGATTAGAATGTTTGAAAGAAATCAAGAGTAATGAAAAGTTAAAAGATATTTTCATTGCCATTTATTCAACATCCGATAGCGAAAAGGATATGGAAGATACATTCCTCAATGGAGCAAATATTTATATAACCAAGCCCAATGATTTCAATATTCTCAAAAAAATTTTAACAAAAGCCGTATCAACGGCATCTCTATATCAAGATCAAAGTCTGAAAAGAGAAAATTTTTTACTAAGGGTTTACTAATGTTATACTAACACAATGAATGGCATTGAATTGGTTCGGTCTATGTTTATTTGGTATTTGCATTCGTCCGTCTAAAAGGAAGAGTTCATCTATAGTGACAATAAAGTGAAGATGGGTATTTCTACAAGTTAGTTGATTTATTCCACCCAATATATATTCAAACTATATGTTCTACGGAATAATTCAAGAATAAATTTGTGAGTTCTGATTTAAAACTATATTTTTACAGTTGAATTTAAACGCCATATATATAGTATGAATATAGAAAACAAGAATAAATTAAACCAGCTTTTGAAATATTGGCAGACTGGGGGATTGTTTTTCTCTTCCTGGTTGAAACAAAACGGGTATTCAGACCAATTAATGCAGCAGTACCGGAAGTCTGGTTGGTTCTCACCATTATCAAAAGGTGTAATGTACAGAACCGGAGATAAACTCTCTCCTTATGTTGCGTTATCCTGCTATAACTTTCAGGCAAATAAAAATTTTTACGTAGGAGCTCATTCTGCTCTCGAATTGTCAGGCTTTAACCATTACGTTCCAATGGGTAAGCCTATATTAATGATAGGACACCCTCAAGAAGATGAGGTTCCGGGATGGATGACAAAAACTGATTTTGAATATGAACTAAAATTCTTTTCTACAAAGGTTTTCCTGAATCCTAATTTGATACTCGTCAATAAAGGGGATAACAAAATTCTTGCGTCTGCTCCGGAACAAGCCTTTCTTGAATGTTTGTTGCTCGCTCCAAGCCAATACAATTATATGGATTTGTATTATATAATGGAGCAATTGACTACATTAAGAAGCGAAGTTGTTCAGCAGCTTCTTGAAAACACTAACAGTATAAAGATAAAGCGGCTATTCCTATACATGGCTCAAAAAGCCGGACATGATTGGTTTTCCCGATTAGATAAAGAGAGGATAAACTTGGGTTCCGGCAAACAAAAACTGGTAAAAGATGGTGTGTATATACCTGATTATATGATAACTTTACCAAAAGAACTGAACAATTATGAATGAGGGGTATAAAAATCAGGTTGCTTTATTAATCCGAATATTACCATTGATCTACAAAATCAAAGATTTAGCAATTCATGGTGGAACAGCTATCAATCTATTTGTCAGAAATATGCCTCGGTATTCTGTCGATATAGATCTTACTTATCTCCCACTAAAAAATAGGGAAGAAAGCATTCTGGAAATCAATAATTCTTTAATAGCTATCAAACAACAAATTGAAAAGAGTATTCCCGGTATTCGTGTCACTCATAAATCTGCAACTCTTAAATTATTGTGTATAAAGGGTGATGCGATGGTCAAAATTGAGGTTAATGGAGTCAAAAGGGGGATAGTGGGAGAAGTTGAAGATCTGGAACTTTGCAAAAAGGCGCAATCTGAGTTTAATATGGGTTGTAGAGCAAGAATAGTTCCATTTTCATTACTATACGGCGGTAAAATTGCAGCGGCATTGGGTCGTCAACACCCACGCGACCTTTTTGATTATAAATACATGGAAGTCGATTCTTTTGATGAGATCAAAGAAGGATTAATTTTCTATCTGCTAGGAAGTGATAAACCTCTAATTGAATCTTTAGATCCAAATCCAATTGATCAGCAGGATGCTCTAAATAATCAGTTTAGGGGCATGTCAGATATTCCATTTGAATATGCTGATTTTGAAGCTGCCAGAAATGAATTGAAAGAACTAGTTCTAACCAATCTCAGCAAAACAGATAGAGAATTTCTTCTGTCTTATGAAAATGGTATTCCTGAGTGGAGTAAATGCTGTGTCGGTGATTTACACGATTTTCCGGCCATTAAATGGAAATTGGAAAATATACAAATACTAAAGGAAAGAAATCCAGAAAAATTTAAAGTGGGAATAAACAAGCTCGAGAAATTTCTTAACAATAAGTAACCATGACAAAAACAGCTAAGGTTATTACCATCACACTGGCATCTGTGATTGTATTATTGTGATTGGGCGAACATAGACAATATTGAGCTACACACTCACACAAAGGAGAAACCTGGCAGACTTTGCTCGACAATACTACTAGTCAACTTTGGATTGTTATTAAGTACAGGGACTGACAACCGATGAACACCGGACTCCAAATGTTAAGACTCAGATAAAACATTCACTTGTCAATAATTTCTATATTTTGACAATTATGCCATTTTTCTGTTAAATATTTTATAAGTATAACACTGTCAGTTTTTATGCTTAATTTTATGAGCAAATAAAAAACAAAGATCTATGGAAAAATCTGACTTACGGCTTCTAATTTCTATTGATGACAGAGTGATTGCAGGGGACATTCAGAGTCTATTGGAAGAGTCTGAGATTTATACAATTCTATCTTCGGACAATCCTGCCTCATCGGTTCTGGGCACATATGGGTTTAATTCCACAGAGAGCATCGATGTCATGATAAATGAAGACGACTACAAGCGTGCTGTTGAAATACTCAGTGATAGCCCTTATAATGAATTAGTTAGTAACGTTTAACAATCAAGTAAACTATGAAGAAACTATTTTTCTGTGCCGTATTATTATTGGTCGGCCTTCACATTTCTGCTAAAGAAAACCAGGTTCCGGCTAAACCGAGGGTCGATAATCGGGTGGAGCTGATGAGTATCGTTTTCCGGCTGGCCGGCAGGGCTGAGTACTCTTCTAATGAGCTCAAGCAGTATGTCGGCAAAATTGAGGACCATTTCGGCAAATACAGAAATCATGAACTGATCCTGTATGTTAAATCGGTTATGAACGAACGGGGGCTGGGGTATGATGCGGTGATGTCTATGGCTGTGAATCTAGACAAGAATCTGTTTCTCAGGAAAGATCTAGCGATCAACTCTCTGGATAAGAGATGGGGTGAGGAGTGCGCAGATAAATTCACGCTTCTGCTCAGAAAATTCTATGTCGATGCTGACTGTGAGGGGTTCTTTAAAAGCAATGCGGATTTTTACAAAGAGGTGGCAAAACGGTTCCTTCCGGTGTATGAGCAGATTGACCTTAATTGGTACAAGTCATTTTACGGAAATGTATCATCGGAGAAATTCACTATTATAAACGCCCCGGCTAATGGGCAGGGCAATTACGGAGTCTCTGTCAATTATAAGGATGGCAACAAAGAGGCCTCTGCAATTATGGGTGCCTGGGGTACCGACAGCACAGGTATGCCTCTCTTTAGAATAGACGACTACTTCCCTACCCTGCTGCATGAATTTAACCACTCTTTTATAAACCATATAAATGCAAAACATAGCGATTTGCTTAAAGATTGCGGCGAACAGCTTTTCTCTTTGGTCGAAAATGAGATGCGCTCGCAGGCTTATGGAAACTGGCTCACTATGATGAACGAGGCTCTTGTCCGTGCGTGTGTAATTAAGTATATGAAGGATCACGATTATGCCGATGCTGCAATTCAAAAGGAGACTAAAAGTCAGATTGACAGGGGATTCTTCTGGATTGGTGAGCTTGTTGGGGAGTTAGACAAATATAGTTCGCAAAGAGATATTTACCCAAGTCTGGAGAGCTATGTCCCAAGACTGGCCGGGGAGTATAAACGATATGTTGCAATGGGACTTGAAATGGAAAACAGGAGACCCAAAGTAGCATCAATTACGGAATTTTCGAATGGTGACAAAAACGTGAGGCCTTCCATTAAAACTATAACCATAAACTTCGACAAACCTCTGAGTGGCAAGGCTTACTCAATCGTTTATGGGCAGTTGGGTCCTGCCGCTTTCCCAAAGGTCTTAAAAATTGAATACGCCCCTGGAAACATGTCAGTTGTCATGAGTGTCGAACTATTGCCCGAAAAAGCCTATCAGTTTGTTCTCACAGGCAAGGGTTTCAAATCGCCCGAGGGTTTAGCCATTAAAAGCTACATGGTTAACTTCGAAACCGGGAAATAGCAGAAACAAATACAAACTTTATGATTAGAAAAATACGGAATATCTTAATTTTTATAGCTTCAATTACTATTATTGGTTGTGCTAAAGATAAGGTTGAACAGCCGATCTATCTCCTTTATGAATTTGATCCCATGTATATTGCATACCTTATGCCCAATTATAGCATGTTTAATAATTACGGAAGCGGTTATGAAATTCAATATTCAAATAACAAGATTTCAAAAGTAATCCAAAGGTCTGTTATTGGTGTTCCCATGCCTGTTAATGGTGATATATCACAGGGACAACCAATCGATACTTATGATGAGATACTATACATTGGTAACAAAGTCGAATTAAAGAGAATAATAGATAAAGACGTCCCCAATAAGGTTCTTGGCACCGTCGAATTCACTCTTGACAGCAAAAAAAGGATTATCAAACGGACCAACGGAAGAGATACTATAGACTATTATTACTCTGGTAATGGGTTACTTCAGGAAAGTGTTACACGTAATGGAGGTTATTGTAAAATCACTTCTCAATATTATTTTAATTCTGATAAGAATCTTACCTGCATAAAAGGGAGAATTGAGAATAAAAGTGGTTATAACCTGGTATTCAATGAATATTTCAGAAATTATGATAGTGCACCCAACAGTTTCTCCATACTGGGAATTGTGTCGGGGTGTTTCTTACGGTCCGTCTCAAGAAACAACTTTTCTACCTATTCCAGTTCTATGTATACAATTAACGGGGAGCTGACGGATTCTATGGAAATTAAGCATCAGCTTAAATATGATGAAAAAGGTTATGCAATATTCGTTAAGAAAAAATTGTAATGAATAAAATTTTAACTCCCATTACCATGAAAAAAAGAATCGTCCAAATTGGCTTGATTATCCTGTTGGTGATTATATCAGGCAAATCATTCGCTCAAACTCAGAATGAGCAGAAAGCTCCTGTAAAACCGGCATTGCTGGTTATTGACATTCAAAACGCATATCTGAACATGATGGCTCAGAGAGATAAGGAGGTTGCTATGGTAAATATTAACTACTATATACAACTTTTCCGCAGCCATGGATTCCCGGTTATCAGGGTTTATCATTACAGTAAACAGTATGGACCGGAACAGGGTACTCCGCAATTTGAATTTCCTACAACTGTTTTAATCAAACCTGACGATCCTAAAGTGATTAAGACATATCCCGATGGCTTCAACAAAACCGATCTCGATAAAGTTTTGAAGGAGAAGGGGTGCAATACTTTGTTTCTTTGCGGATTAAGTTCTGTCGGGTGTGTTCTGGCGACTTATATCGGGGCCCAGAATCATGACTATAAAGCCTTTCTCATAAAGGATGCTATTATGAGTCATAAAGAGGATTATACTAATCAAATCGAAACTATATTTGATGCAGTTGGTCCGGAAATCATCACTTTAATAGTGGAGAATTCAGGTAAATAATAAGATTTAAATATGAAAAAACTTGTTGCTTGTTGCGGATTGGATTGTGTTACCTGCGATGCAAGGGTTGCCACAATCACAAATGATACAGAACTGCGTATCAAAACTGCTGAAAAATGGAGGGAGTTGTTTAATTCTCCCGATATCTCTCCCGAGATGATTAATTGTACCGGATGCATGGAACCCGGAGTGAAATTCGGACATTGCCTGGAGTGTGAAATCCGGAACTGCGTTATGGAAAAGGGCTTCGACACCTGTGCCGATTGTGATATTCTGGCTACTTGCGCCATTGTTGGAAGCATACATCAGTATGTTCCGGAGGCCATCGAAAACCTTAAATCATTGAATTAAAATGCTTTTGTCATATGGAATTACTAATAATTGGTGCAAGTGGAATGCTGGCAAAGCCAGTGATCCAACATTTGGATAATGCAGGTTTTCAACTCCGTTTGTTTTCAAGAACCGTGAACCAATCTATGTTTGATAAAGAG
The DNA here is from genome assembly GCA_001769195.1 of Bacteroidetes bacterium GWF2_40_14. Classification (GTDB taxonomy): domain Bacteria; phylum Bacteroidota; class Bacteroidia; order Bacteroidales; family UBA932; genus Bact-08. Next base: position 23,214 of record MEOK01000023.1, read on the forward strand.
TATGAGATTGTTCAGGGCGACGTTTTTAATACGGACGATTTGGACAGGGCGACGAGCAGATGCGATACCATAATGGGTAACTCTGCCAGAGTGACTACTAGCCCCTTTGGCAGAGTCTCTAATGCAGATTATTCTTTTTGTTTGATAACAAGCATATCAATTTCACACAACTCCTGTTTCAGGTCCAACCCGTATTGGTTAAGGAAAGACTTAAATTTGAGTATGTCTTTCTCTTTGGCCTGAAAGGAGATGTCGACATCTGAAGTTATACCTGTACTATCAATAATAGGAGCGGTCTCTTTGCTATACATGGAAGCCACGGTATTATAAAAATTCTGGAAAGGTTGTTTGCGATATATTACCTGATTTGAATCACTATTTATAATTCCGGAAGAGTCGCTTTTGGAAACGAGGTTCTCTATCAATCCTTTCTTTCTTAATACCCAACATTTTACCTTCCTTCTTTCAACATTTGCCTGGATGTTATAGATGGTACCAAAAAAGCGGTTCAAATCTTCCAGCATGAGCTGAGGTGCCCTTTCTTTTAACCCGACTGGTACAATTAACTCGTAACAATAATACTTATCGCGGACAGCAGGTGAATAAGCCGGCACCTCTGGCGGGGGAAGTACTTCTTCTTGTTGGTCGAAATCCAAAATGCACCTGTTAGCATAAGATAAAGGTTTATTTATGTAGCGGATTGCTCCCTGATATAACTGCAGTACATTACCGTTTAAAGCTCTGATCTTGTACCAGCCTGAGCTGTCGGTAAAAACTCCACCACCACCTATTCCTTCCAGATAACCAGTAAACAATGAATGATATAACAGATCCTTAACTCCTCCACCATTATCGTTCAACAGCAAGGGCTGTGTCAGATCATAATCAAAGTTGCTCTTTTTTTCCGGAAAAGATTTTATCCTTCCATTAAGTACTTGTTTGATATTATCTAATGTTACATCTTTTTCACCTGTTATGGCAAATATTTCCCCGTCCTTAATCCATACTTCATGCGGAACATAACGATGCGGAAATATTTTCGTTAACAATGTATCATTTACTAATGATGGCAGTTTTACATTTCTCTTTATAAAAAATTGATATATAGCATCTTTTGATTGTGATGTGACCATAATGAACTGGACATTGTTCTTTAAATCGTGTTGGAGTTGTTCAAATTTAGGAATAGCTTTTATACATGGTGAACACCAGGTCGACCAAAAATCAAGTATTATTAATTTATCCCGGTAATTTTCCAGAGAAATGTTCTCTCCTCCTTCTTGGTTCACTGCTGTAAATGACATTTTCCACAACTCTTCCGGCACTTTATCTCCTATTCTCAACGGGGTAATATCCTGTGTCTGCTTTGCCGGTATTGCCGTTTGTATCAACATTAATAGCAGTAGCAAACCTATCTTGTAAGTTTTCTCTTTCATATATATAATTTTTTATTCCCTTGGATTTTGCTCAATTCCGTTTGCATCAATAACATTTTTAGGAATCGGTAGTGTGTAATTAATACTATTAGGTTTCAATTCGTAAATAGTACCATTCAGGTTCCTGTACAATGTTTTTGCCGTAGCAGTGTTCAAATTGAGCCGGCGCAAGTCTGTCCATCTTATTCCCCTGTATAATAGCTCCTTTCGCCGTTCCAGCAATACAATACGCAAAGCTTCTTCCGATGTGCCGGCGGTTAAACCGTTGAACGTTCCCGTTTTATACCTTGTATTTAATAAGCTATTGAGAACATTCATTGCTCCTTCTGTTTGCCCTTTTCGGGCAAGACACTCCGCTTTTGTTAAATAGCATTCGCTTATAGAAAGTCCATTAAAAAACGAAGTTGTACCATCATAACTTCCCTTATATGTGTTATTGCCGCTTACTATTTTAAACCATGCTTTTTTTCTTATATCATTATCATTATAAGATTTGAACAAAACAGTATCAATAATAAGGCGCGAAGTAGAAAATATGGTAGAAGAAAACTTACAGTGTGTTATTACTTCACTATTGAACCGGGTCATAGGATATGATGCAGAAGTATTGAGCGTATTAAAGTTGATCAGACTATAATCTGAATCCAAGGCTAACTCCGAGAATTCCAGCGCCTTGTCATATTCCTGCATAGTGAGGTAAACACGAGACAGCAAAGCATAGGCAGAGGTCTTAACAGGTCTGGTTTTATATGTCTCGTAATCTGGCAATAGATCTTTCGACTCATTCAGGTCTTTCAATATCTGGTCGTATGTCTCTTTTATGGTTGACCGTTTAACCTTCACATTCAAATCGGATGTCAGACGCAAAGGAATACCAAGGCCGTCGTTTGTGCCAGCCTTATCATACGGCGGACAAAAGAGCTGTGCCAACTGATAACTAAGCCAAGCACGGAAAAACAGTGCGGCCCCCTTTATGTTATTATACTTAACCTGGTCAGTTATATTAGTAATCCTGTTCAATCCGTCTAATGCATTATTTGCATAATATATTCTTGCGTAGCCATCGTTCCAACCGTAGGAGATTCCGGTTTCAAATATCTCTTTCTTCCATATATATTCATTCTTTAGCCATGGTGAAGAGAGAATATTCCAATTGTTATACATCATATAATAATCGTCCGAACTAACCTCTCCGTCCGTTAGCTGAGAGTAGAACATTATATCCCGGTCAAGCAATGCCCTCATATCATCCAATGTGGAGGGAATAACCAGTTTTTTATCTGGTTTTACCTCGAGGAAATCTTTAGTACAAGAGCTTAGGACCATTGTTACCAATAATATTTTTATTATAAAATTTTTCATAATTGTTGTTTTAAAACTGTACTTTTATACCAATAGCAAAAGATCGCGGAGCCGGATAAGAATGGGTAGCATAATCGGGATCAAGCTTGTCTTTATTCGCACGCCATATAATGCCGATATTATTTATATAACCATATATAGATGCCTTATTGAACGGCAACCAGTTGTACCTGGAACGGTTAAGGTCATAGGAGATGTTGATGTCCTGAAAGCGAATATGATCCCCTTTCTCCACTAAAATATCGGAATATGTATAAACATCATCTCTTGTGGAGCTGGTACCGGGAGCGGGCATAGAAGGAACTTGCGTAATCTTTTCGTCTCCTGGGTTGACCCATCGTTTACTAAAGTCAGCATGACCTTGCCAACCATTAAAGAGATTAATATAAATTATAGATGATTTCCTGAAATAATAGCCAAATTTATAACTAATATTAAAACCAATCTGGAAGTCCCTGAAACGGAAATTATTCCGGAATGAACCAAAATGCGTTGGAATGGCAGATCCATGATAAACAAGATCTTCTGTTGTCAGACGTGACATAATGGTAGTATAATCCTTGGAAATAAGTCCTCCAACGAATATCTGAGGATCACCATTTTCCGGGTCCAGTCCACCCCATTTTAAGCTGTATACACTATATCGTGAATTTCCCACCACAGGCGAATATCCTGAGAAATAGCTAGTAATGGAACTATTTTTAAAATCATATCTTGTTATTTCGTCTTTGGCATAACTGTAAAGAAGCTGCGCGGACCAATTGATTGTCCCAATTGATTTTTTAATATCCAATTGAACGTCTATCCCCCTGCCTTTCATCGAAGCGTTGTTACCAGTAAACTCATTCCGGCCTCCTACCTCGAAGCCTATGGTAGGGTCCAAAGTCGATCTGCCTATCAGGTCTATCCCTTTTTTGGTATAATACTCAATACTGCCCAACAGTAAACGGTCCTTGGTTTCAAAATCCACTCCCCAGTTAATCATTTTGGTCTTTTCCCACCTGAGGTTGGGATTGGGAGGAGTTAAAAGCTGAATATAGGGCAGACCTGTAAGAAATGTGTTACCGTATGTGCCTGTGGCATAGGCCGTGAGTGATTTATTTACGTTGCCGCTATATCCGTAACTACTCCGTAATTTTAATAATGACAGCCAGCTTTCAGATGGATAGAAATTTTCCGAACTTAACTTCCATCCTATTCCCGCCGACCATAATGGAACTCCCTTCTGATTGGCATCTACACCAAACAGATTGGATTTATCTTTTCTGGCACTTGCCGATACCATATAGCGGGATTTATAGGAGTATGATGCGTTCCCATAATAGGATATGTTTCTGTCAGTCTGGTCGGATAACCAGCCTCCGGAAGGAATTCTTGAGCTATATCCAGTTGGGTTTTTTAAATAGTCTGTTATATAGTCTACATCAGAAAAAGTAAGTACATTGTCATTATATCCGTATATCCTGGAGGCGGATCCGGTTGTATTGGTCAGCCTCATTTCTATACCTGCCAGTATGCTCAACTGATGTTCATTCGTCCACTCCCTGCTGTAATTAGCCTGGGCCCTTGTAGAATGAGAAACAATTGAACTGTAACTATTATCTAAGATAGCACCAATAGGAACAGGGAAAACAACAGTACCATTTGTGCTTGTGTAGGCATATTGATTAATTAAATTTCTTGTATAGTAACGATTCTCATTTTGAAAATTCCTGTTGTTTTCGTCCTGTTGCTGAAACTGATACCTTCCTTCTATATTGAAAGAGTTGTTAAAGTTGTACTTTATAGAAGAATTAATCCGCATATCGTTTGTCGTTACCCTGTAATCGGCGTTCCGGAGTTCTTCTAACGGAACGTACGACCAATCAAGCAGACCGTTCCCTTTTGCCTGATTCACAAAATCTGTATTGTAATCGTGAACGACAGATAATGGATTACCATCATTATCGGCTAACCTGGCATAAGGGTATAGCCCTTTAGTGCCTCCACTGGTGATATAATTACTTCCATTGTTATTTGTTACCTGATTGCTGTGGGTATAAACCATATTTGTGGAAATCTCCAATTGGGGTGTTGGATGATAGGCCAGCAAAGTATTTACACTAACCCTGTCAAGTCCGTTCCTTACAAGGTTAGTGGTGTTTTTATCAAAACCTCCGCTTAGATAATACCTTACTTTTGTTCCACCACCTTTCAAAGAAATGGAGTATTGTTGCTCAAAGCTGTTCCTGTAAAGATATTTGCTGAAATCTCTTCGCACATCCTCTGTTCTGTATCTTGCAATTGTGCTTTCCGCTTCCTCTGAGCTTATTCGTCCGTCTCTCTTTGCAATTAACAATTGAACAACGGGAGATATGACCGGATGCGAAATATTTGTTTCATCCGCCAAATAATAGCCCTTGTCGAAAAGACTTTTTTCTACATCAATAAAATCGGAAGAATTTAGAAATTGTCTGTTATAATAGAGGTCGGGTTTGGAAACAACTGATAAATTAGAATTTACTTCTATAGTGAGAGGTTGTTCCAAACGACCTTTTTTGGTTACAATTACGATCACCCCATTACCGGCCCTCGCACCCCAAATAGATGCAGCAACAGCATCCTTAAGGATAGTTATATTTTCAATATCATTGGGATTAATAGTGCTTATATCTCCTTCATAGGGAAAATTATCCACTACAATCAAAGGTGTCGCATTGGATTGAATCGTACTTTGTCCTCTTATACTTAATGTTGGTGAACCGGTTGATCGTTTGTCAAACAAAAGGCTACTGGTAATATTTTCCAGTCTGTTAATAATATTCGTACTTGTACTTCTATTCAATAAACTGTTGTTTATTAAGGTAAAAGAACCGTTTGTCCTCTCTTTTGGTATTTCCTGATAACCAGTATTGAAGACGAAACTTACCTCTTGTAATTCGGTCGTTGCTTCTGCCATCTTTACATTTAGTTCCGCTTTACCATCGACAGCAACTTCCTTTTTCTGATAGCCCAAAAAGCTAAATATCAGAATAGCATTCTCCGGGACATTAATTGAATAATTACCGTCAAGATTGGTAGTTGTTCCTTTTATGGTGCCTTTTATAAGGATATCTGCTCCAATTAATGGTTCTCCTTTGTTGTTGGTTACTTTTCCGGTTATCTTTATTTCTGGAGGGGTCTCAGCGCGCAAGGGAGTTCTAGGTGTTATGACTATTTGCCGTCCTTTCACAATAAAGTCAAGTCGACTTTTTGCGAGTATGTTTTTGAGGGTTTCATTAAGACTGGCATTATCACAGTAGACAGTTACCTTATTTGCTTTATCGATCAGTTCCTGGCGATAAATAAATATCACATCATTTTGCTTCTCAATTTCTGCAAAAACCTGTTCCAAAGAGGCGTTTTTCAGATTCAGGCTAACTTTTTTCTCCTGAGAGAAAGTGGGCATGCTCCATGCGCTTAATACAGTGAATAACAATATAAATACAGTTGATTTCACAATTCGCAGATACTCTTTTTTCATACTTCCGGCATTCCGGAAGCGGTTTATGTAATTTTTTTTCATACTTTTGAATTAGGTGATTGAATTTTTCTTTTACCCCCGACCTCGTCCGTCGGGTAAGAACCGGAAGATGTACCCACATTTTCCGGTTTGTTTTTTATCTCTATTTTACTACATAATAACCTCCTTTTATACTACTGATGGAGGTGGAAGAGGTTGTCTGCAAGACCTCTATGATCTCTTCCATCTCGGTGTTTAAGTTTAGTTTTCCGCTTATTTTAATCTCGCCCCTTAAAGGCTCTTCAAATGCAAAGCGTATATTGTAGTAGCGTTCTACTTTTTTGAGTACGCTGCTGAAACTCTCTTTATCGAACATGAAAATACCCTCTCTCCATGATGTGTACTGTTCTGTATCTACCTGTTTCACTGTCATTTTACCTTGTGCGTTCATTTCTACCTGCTCTCCCGGGGCTACCAATGACCACTTGTCATTTACTGTTGATGATATACTGATACTCCCCTCCACCAGTGTGGTCTTGACAGAGTTGTCATCTTCATAGGCACTTACATCAAAATGGGTCCCCAGTACTTTAATTAAGGCTCGATCGTTTGCGTTTACGATAAAAGGCCTTTGTTTGTCGGAGGCTATCTCGAAATATGCCTCTCCCTTAAGCATAACCTCACGTGTATGCTTGCTGAAGCTTGGCGGATATTTGAAATGAGTGCCTGCATTCAGATGGACCGTGCTACCGTCGGGGAGTGTGAGCCTGGCTGTGCGACCATAAGGTATTATAATTTGGTTTAATGCAATAGCAGAAGAGATTGATGAAAGATCTTTCTCTTTTGAAAGGGTGTCGTTACGGTCGATGATGATCTTATCCTTATCATATTGTATGTTGGCATTTTTGCTGTCAATGTCTATTACCCTGCCGTCTGCCAGAATTATCTGTGTGTTGTTGTTTGATTGGATTTGTGTCTCCTGACTGAAATATTTTGTATAGGAATCCTCCTTTTGAGGTAGCAGGAGATAGAGACTGGTCCCCATAGCCAATACGATCAGGGCAGCGGCGGCGTAACGGGTAAGATTTGCAATGCTCCATTTCCCTGTAACTACTCGCATACTTGATTTTGGGGAGCTCTCAATTTCCTGCAGCAAACGGTTTAATATTTCAGTCCGTTCGTCCTGGGATAAATGGGCTTCTTTAATGTTTAATTCATTCAGGATTTTTTTTAGCATGGAAGCAAATTGTTGCTTGTTATCATTTTTATCCTGTATTCCATCCGGATCATTGTTGCAGATCCAGCGAATAAAATTTTCGTCGTCGAGGTATTTGATAAATCGATTCATTGTCTGAAATATTAACCCCAATCAGGGGTGTTTACAGATAAGGGACATCAAAGAGGAAAACGTGGACAAAAAAATGAAAAAACGAGAAGATATAATGAGTCCTTCCCTGCAATTTCCCGTAATCTCTTAAGGATACGGTAAACCTGTTTTTTTGCCGAATCACCGTTTATACCAGTAATTTTTGCGATCTGGTTGTAATTAAAACCCTGATTGAAGCGCAGATAGAGTATCTCACGCTGCTGGCTGTTCAGCTTATCGAGCAGGCCCAATACATATTTCCTCACCATTGTCTCCTGTTCATCGCGAATAATATTATCTTCGATGGAGTACTCAATTTGGAAATCGTAAGAGTTCATAGAAAATCCAAAAATGCCGGAAAGCTTTCTTTCCCGTTTTATCCTGCGCAACAAGAGATGTTTAAGTGCCATGAAAAGATAAAACTTTATGTTTGATACATCCGAAAGACTGTTCCGGTGTCTGTGTAAGTCCATAAAAACCTCGTGAATACAATCTTTGACCAACTCGGTATCGGCAGATATTTTTGTCCCATAAGAAAATAGAACATCCACATACAATTCATACAGCCGGGAAAAAGCTTCCTTATCTCCTTGTTTGAAAAGGATCCATAATTGCAGATCGCTTTCCGGCTTTGTGGAATGGTTCATGTTTGTTTAATAGACGATGTTGTGTTTGTAAAAGTACATAATTTTTGAAATTAGCAAAAACTCTGCCAGAGCGTTTAGCAGTTATCAGATAATCAGACAATTGCATATTACTCTGATTTACAGACTGTTTCGCAAATATTTGTAAATCATGCATGTGCTTGAGCTCTTTGAATCCTCTTCAACACCCATTTTTATTTGTAGTTCATTATTTCAGAACATTTACTAAATTTATTGTCTAATATATGCAACAAGGGCTCCTAAAGTATCGATCCGAAAAAGCAGCAACAGGGTTAAGTTTGTAATCCTCTCCCGTACATAAAAGTATTTCATGAATTTAATCTCATATAAAGGTTATGAAAACTCACAAAATAGAATTGGTTTTCCTTTGTGTTCTCCCAATTTTGGTTTTTAACTTCTCAATAGTTCGCAGTCAGCCGTATATGCCCATCAAACCTCTATCTTCATTCGATATGGGCAGTAACGAACGTGTTGTAATCGGCATTTCAGCAATCTCCAGTCCATATATTGTCAATACTACTAAAATCGATTGGGCTGGATGGGTAAATAATGTGACAACAGGTATGGCAATCGGGGGTGTTGGTGGTGCTTTATCTAATGTAGGGAAACTCAAAGCAGAAGATACCACTGATGATTTCAGGAAAGCAATAACAAAGGTTTTGGAAAACACCGATTTGCAGCATCAGTTTGCAGATATTATTAAGAACGAGATTAAACCGGAAACTTCTGCAACTCTTGTTTATTTGGAGGGGGAATCTTATAAGAATTTTGCTTTTGAGACTACCGACCTAATTATTAATGTAAGTATATACTTTGTGTTTTCTGGTGGCAGACCGGTTCTGACGGCAAATTCCGGTGTTTCTATCATAAAAAAGGGGACAGATTTGAAACAGTTTGGCCAGATCGGCGACACTGTTATGAGGATTTCAGACGAACTCCAAAGAATGCCTCCCATGAAACTATTGAAATCAGGCAAGATAGATGAACTTAAAAAAGAGTCAGATAAGTTAATGACATTCCTCAGCTGTCTGCAGCAATTTACTATAAAATCCGAACCATATTCAATTAAAGAGTGGCTCGACAATAACGGTCAGCTAATAAAGAGTGAATTAGAGAGGGCTATGAGAAAGTTCGCCTATGATCTGAATATTTTGTTAAATGTGAAGCAACTCTAAAGAGAGGTTAATAACAAACTTAAATCATTGAATTAAAATGCTTTTGTCATATGAAAGTACTAATAATTGGTGCAAGTGGAATGCTGGCAAAGCCAGTGATCCAACATTTGGATAATGCAGGTTTTCAACTCCGTTTATTTTCAAGAACCGTGAACCAATCTATGTTTGATAAAGAATATGAGATTGTTCAGGGCGACGTTTTTAATACGGACGATTTGGACAAGGCGATGAGCGGATGCGATGCCATTCACATATCGCTTTCTATGTTGAATGAGGCTTTGGCTGCAAAAGCAATTGTAGAAACTGCCAGAAAGAAAGAGATAAAGCTCATAAGTGTCATTTCCGGTTGCACTGTGGCAGAGGAAAACCGCTGGTTCTCGATGATAGACAACAAGTATCAGGCAGAACAATCCATTATCAACAGCGGTATTCCGTATATGATTTTTCGTCCAACTTGGTTTTTTGAATCCCTCAATTTAATGATAAGAGACGGAAAGGCTATGGTTTTAGGTCGGCAATCAAATCCGTATCATTGGATTGCAGCCGGTGATTATGCCAGAATGGTGGCCACTGCTTACAAAATGCCGGATGCGAGAAACAAGATTTTTTTCACCTTCGGACCTGAACAGCACTTAATGAAGGATTTAATGGCGAAGTACTGCAAGTGTTGCTATCCGGAAATTAAGAAAGTATCTACGGTTCCTCTATGGATAATCAAGATAGTAGCAACGCTTACAGGAAACGCACAATTAAAGGGAGCCTCTTCTTTATTTGCCTATTTTGAAAAAGTAAAGGAGATGGGAAATCCCGATGAAACTGATGCGCTGCTTGGCAAACCAGAAACTACATTTGAAAAATGGCTGATTTCTAAAGTTTAATATCGGCAGATAATCTGATTTAAAGTTAGCATGGCCCAAACCACGTCTGTCGGGCGATTGATAGGCTTCCCGTTTATTCCAGTAATCTGATCACCCAGGCTCAGTTTTCCGCTTTTAACTGATAGGATTCTATGAAAAATATCTACTTTTGCACCCCATGAATGATATAAAAGCTATTTTCTTCGATATAGATGGAACGCTGGTAAGTTTCAACACCCACAAAGTTCCTCAATCTGCAATTGACTCTATTGCAGCACTCAGGGCAAACGGAATTAAAACTTTTGTGGCTACAGGGCGAATGATTGGGGCACTGAATGTGGTGGAATCCCTGAAGTTTGATGGATATGTGGCCTATAACGGAGCATACTGTGTTACGGCCGAAGGTAAACTCGTCTTTTCAAGCCCTATTGACCGAAACGACTTGGTAAAATTAGCAAATATGCTTGAAAATGATCATTTTCCGGTTGCCTTCATGAAGCTCCATGAAACTACTATCAACTATGTGGATAACACTGTTCTAGAGGTTCTTGAACAGATAAATCTTCCTGTTCCGCGTATAGAAGATCCGTTTCAAACGATAAAGGAAGATGTCTATCAGATTTGCATATACTCCGATACTGAAAAAGAGAGACAGATACTTGATGAAGTATTGCACAACTGTATTTCTAACCGCTGGTCTAATCTCTTCGCCGATATCAATATGCGTGGCAATCACAAAAGTTCCGGGATGGACCATATGATTACTCATTTCGGAATTGATCTAAAGCAAACAATGGCTTTTGGTGATGGAGGTAATGATATCCCAATGTTGAAACATGCTGCCATAGGTATTGCTATGGGTAATGCAGATAAAAATGTAAAATCCAATGCCGATTACATAACTGATACTGTTGATTGCGAAGGAATCAGCAAGGCACTTGAATTTTTTAAACTTATATAATTAATTTGGTCAGTTATGCAGAAAATATTTTGCACAGTTATTTTATTATCAATCCTTACTCTAATATGTGGTCAGGAAAAGAATTATAATACTGCTGGCGCGGGCAATCCATTGTTACCCGGATACTTTGCCGATCCAACAATACGCAAGTTCGGTGGAACATATTACCTATACTCTACTACTGATGGGACCGCAGGAGGACTTGGACCTTCTCAGGTATGGATATCAAAGGATTTCGTAAACTGGACAATAATGCCCATGAACTGGCCAACGACTCGTCAAATATGGGCTCCAGATGTAATGCAAGGTCCAGATGGAAGATATTACTTTTACTATTGCCAGGCTTGTATGGTTTACTGCGCCATTTCTGATTCACCACTTGGCCCATGGGTTAATATTTTAGGAGAAAATGAAGCAGTTCTCATCCCTGACAGGTTTGTCCCCGGAGCTATTACTCTTGATCCTCAGAGCTTTTTAGATGATGATGGATCTGTATACCTATTCTGGGGCACATGGGGCATTTACAAAAATTTTGGGTGCGGCGCAGGCAAACTGGAAAAGGATATGAAAAGTTTTGAAAAAAAGATTTTAATACCAAATACCCAAATAACCGATTTCTTTGAAGCGCCTTTTGTGTTCAAAAGAAACGGCATATACTATTTAACATACTCGTCCGGTTCATGCCACGATCATACATATCGAATTCAGTATGCAACAAGCACCGAAAGTCCTTTAGGCCCATACAAGTTTGCCAGCAACAATCCGATACTTGAAACCTCCGATGACGGTACCATTCATGGCCCGGGTCATCATAGCATTCTTAAGGAAGGCAATGATTATTACATTATTTACCATTGTCATAATATTCCATTTTCTACTCGCGGATTCAATCGGCAGATTTGTGCGGACAAACTTGAGTTCGATAAAGATGGTAATATTCTGAAGGTTAAAGCAGGACATAATGGTGTTGGATATTTAGCAATTGATTCAAATCCTTTTAAAAATATTGTGTTTGGCAGAAAGATCACAGCATCATCATCTTATAATAGTGACTTCCGTCCTGAATATGCTATAGATGATAATAATGCCACACTTTGGCGTGCATCCAGCTGCAAATCAGGAGAGTGGTTAACTATCGATCTTGGTAAAAGAAGTGATATTTGCAGAATTTGGACTCAATTTGAATATGCGACCTCTTTTTATCAATATAAATACGAGGTGTCCGACAATGGGCGAAACTGGAAAGTGTTTGCAGACAGGAGCACAAATACAATTTCTGGAAGTCCAATGATTGACCATGGTAATGTTAGAGCAAGGTATTTAAGATTGACCGTAACAGGTAATGAGAAAAACGGATTATTCCCTGCAATATGGAACATAAAGGTTTTCTCCGATGGCAAAGACCCATTCTCTTCAAATAATGCGCGTTTTAATGGACAGTCTATAGCAGCAGTACCAGAAAGGAGGGGCCTTCTTATAGAAATAGACGCTGAAGAATATGAACTTGGAACCAGGCCTGATATATTGAGAAACAAAGCACACCAAAATATCAAAAGTGACAATCAATTTTTTAAAGCTCTTTTTGAGGGAGCAATGATTGAAAATATTCAAGGTAAAAAAGCTTTTGCATTTGATACTTTGAATATTTATCGGTCAAACTTCGGACTTCCACCCACCATGAAAGCAAATGCTCCATACACCGTTATTGCCTGGGTATATTCTTCTTCTCCTCGTAAAAATGAATATTTTATTGATATTAATGATGCCCAGGGAGAGCTCGAAAAGATAATTGTGGGTTACGGCACTTGCGAACGCAGCGGCATAACGATGCACCATGGATGGTTTGAAGATATAGGAGTAAAAGAACTCTCCGGAGATACGGAGTGGAAACACATTGCTGTCACATTCGACGGATATATAGAAAAAGTTTATATAAATGGGCAACAAGTTGCCGAAAAGAATATTTTTTTAAATATTGTCCAATCACAAAATATAACTCTCGGTGCAAAATCGACAGGAGAGTTCCCTTTCAGAGGAAAGCTTCACTCACTTAAGTTCTATGATACACCACTTGAGTTTTCGGCAATAGCAAATGATTTTCTTAAAACTAAGTAATATAACCATCTTTATCTTTTTCAAATAATGTTCTATATTGAGATGGTGTATGACCTGTTAAATACTTGAACTGACGGTTAAAATTAGCAATATTCCGATAACCGCATTCGTACGCAATTTGTGAAATATTCATTGACAGCCCCGATAGGAGTTTCCGTGCGAAACTCACTCTTATATCTGCAAGGCATTCAAATATAGTCTTTTGGGCACGGCGTTTAAAATATCGGCACAAAGCAGACGAGTTGAATCCAATATGTGCCGCAACTTCGTCAAGCGTTATGTTGTTGCGGAAGTTATTCAAAAGATAGCGATATACTTTATTTACAGGGTCATTGGCATTATCCCCTACCAGATTTTGAGAATATCCCCCACTGGTGAGGAGTTTATAGTTTTTCATATTGCCAAGGAATTCAAGTATCCTCATAAGGGCAAAAATACGCGTAACTCCAGTGAGTCGATCGATATATCGCATCATACGTGTTATTCGTTCTATATTTGGCGCATTGGTGAATTTAACGCCTCTCTTACTGCGTTCCAGAAGATCTGCTATCACTGAGAATTCGCTCATGCAGGCTAGCTTTTCCGGAAAGATATCAACGGAGAATTGCAACACTTCGCAACCGCTTATTTTTGCCGGGTCATTTTCTGTAAGCCCGTAACACATATGGAAATGAGGGAGATTCGCTCCAAAGAGAACAAGATCGCCGGGATAATAATCGTCCATATAGTCGCCAACAAATCGTCGTCCCCCACCCGATGTTATGACAATAAGCTCGTACTCCTCATGATAATGCCACGGCATTGTGAAGTGTTGATAGATCTTGTGGGAGAAGGTAGTTCCCGGATCATGTATTACCTTTTCATAAATCATTTTTTACACATTTATCCACCGATAATCCAGTTTGGGCAAATATAGTATAAATATCTGCAAATTACACATTGGCTTTAGCTTATTATTGAATATACTTTTGTATAACTATTAGCGTATGGTATCTCGTAATAAGACATGAGAAATTAGAAACAACTAACAAATAAAAATATGAATCTTCCTGCTTATGAGGTCTGGTTTATCACAGGAAGCCAGCACCTGTACGGCGACGAAATACTGAAACAGGTAGCCGGACATTCCCTGAAAATGGTGGAGGAGTTGAACGCCACCGCCGGATTCCCCACAAAACTAATCTGGAAACCCACTGTAAAATCTTCAGAAGAGATTCTCTCTACAATAATTGCCGCAAACAGCGAAGAGAAATGTGTGGGAATAATTACATGGATGCATACCTTTTCACCTGCAAAGATGTGGATAGCCGGATTAAAGGCATTGCGCAAACCAATTTGTCATCTGCACACACAATTCAATAGTGAGATTCCGTGGAGTGAAATTGACATGGATTTCATGAACCTTAACCAGAGTGCACATGGTGACCGTGAATTTGGTCATATTGTAAGCAGGATGAAGTTGGGTGTAAAGGTAGTGGTTGGTTACTGGAAGGACAGGGAGGTATGGGAACGGCTTGATAAGTGGCTGCGTGTCTGTAATGCTTGGGCAGATGCTCAGGATATGAAGATTGCACGCTTTGGCGATAATATGAACAATGTTGCTGTTACTGACGGTGACAAAGTAGATGCTGAACTAAGACTTGGTTATCATGTTGATTATTATCCGATAGGTGATCTTGTTGGGTATGTTGAGAAAGTCACTCCGTCGGAATATGGTGTGTTGCTTAGTGAATACGATAAAATGTATGAGTTTGAACCTGAAGCACGTGAAGGTGGAAAAAAGCGAACCTCAGTTGTTGAGGCAGCACGTATCGAGGTTGCAATGCGTAAATTTCTGGAGGAAAGAAAAATTAAGGCTTTTACTACAAATTTTAATGCCTTGCACGGTCTCCATCAGCTTCCCGGCCTTGCATGTCAGCGACTAATGTCTGAAGGAATCGGATTTGGAGCAGAAGGTGACTGGAAAACTGCTGCGCTTTTACGTAGCATGAAGGTGATGGCAAACGGGCTGAAAGGTGGAACCTCTTTCATGGAGGATTATACATACAATTTTGACGGTAAAAACTCTGCAATTTTACAGGCACATATGCTGGAAGTATGCCCATCAATAGCTGCAGCGCGTCCGCGGCTCGAGGTTCATCCGCTCGGAATAGGCGGCAAGGCCGACCCTGCTCGTCTGGTTTTCAACACAGCCTCAGGCAGAGGAATTGCAGCAACTATTGTTGATATGGGTAACCGGTTTCGCATGATAGTGAATGATGTGGAGATCATTGACACCAAAGCTCCTCTTCCAAAACTTCCAGTTGCAAGAGCATACTGGAAACCGATGCCGGACCTGATGACCAGTGCACATGCATGGATTCTTGCGGGTGGCACACACCATACCAGCTTTTCTGTAGCAATCGACAATGAGTATCTAGAAGATTTTGCACAAATTGCAGATATTGAGATGCTCGTAATTGACAGAAATACTACAATCGGAAATTTCAAAAAGGATATTAAGCTAAACGATGTCTATTATAAAATAATGAAATAAAAAAAAACAAACTTAAAAATATGAATGCAGGTTTTACTTGGATTGATTACACGGTATTTATTATCTATGCGGTAATTATAGTCGGGATCGGATTATGGGTTTCCCGTGTTAAAAAAGGGGAACAGAGAACATCTTCTGACTATTTTCTTGCCAGCCGCTCATTAAAATGGTGGGCAATAGGAGCCTCGTTGATTGCAGCAAATATCTCTGCCGAACACTTTATTGGAATGTCGGGTTCCGGATTCCGGATTGGCTTAGGTATAGCTGCTTATGAGTGGATTGCAGCAATAACTTTAATACTTGTAGCAAAATTCCTTTTGCCGCTTATGCTCGAGAAAAAGATATACACTATGCCTCAACTTCTGAATGAACGTTATGGTAATGGCGTGAGTCTCTCTTTTTCTATATTTTGGCTGATGCTTTACCTTTTCGTCAATCTGACTTCGGTAGCATGGCTCGGTGCATTGGCAATGGAACAGATTATGGGTGTTCCCGTAATGTGGGGAATCGTGTTTCTATTGTTGTTTTCAGGAATTTATTCTATTTACGGAGGGCTAAAATCTGTCGCATGGACAGATGTTATTCAGGTAGTTTTTCTGATTGGTGGCGGACTCATCACTGCCTACTTCGCTCTAAAATCAGCCGGGCATGGCAGCATGATAGAGGGATTGAGCAATGTTTTCAATTTCGTAAAAGACAATTCTGGAGATATGCATTTCAAAATGGTTATTCCGGAAGGCTCAGTAGTTACAGATATTGCAACAAAGGAGAAATTCGACATTTTTAAAAATCTGCCGGGCCTGGCTATGATCTTTGGTGCTATTTGGCTCACTAATATAGGCTATTGGGGTTTTAACCAGTATATTATACAGAAAGGGCTTGCCGCCAAAAATATACATGAGGCAAAAAAGGGTTTGATTTTTGCTGCCTACCTTAAGATACTGATCCCTATTATTGTCGTTATCCCTGGCATTACCGCCTATGTATTATTCAACAATCCTGAATTGTCCGGAACCATTGGCAATCTGTCCGGCGATATAACAAAAGCAGACGATGCCTATCCGTGGTTATTGCGCAATTTCACACCTGTGGGAATCAAGGGTCTTGCTTTTGCAGCGCTTGTAGCAGCTGTGGTTTCATCGCTTGCATCTATGCTCAACAGTACCTCTACTATCTTCACCATGGATATATATAAACAGTTGATAAATAAGACTGCAACAGAGAAACAACTTGTAAAAGTGGGACGAATTGTGGCATTGATTGCTCTTGTAGTTGCAATGTTCTCAGCTAAACCATTGCTTGGCGGGCTTGATCAGGCATTTCAATATATACAGGAGTACTCTGGCTATATCTACCCCGGCGTTTGTGTCGTGTTCGGAATGGCACTGCTTTGGAAAAGAGCCACCAACAAAGCTGCTCTTTGGACTGCAATTGTGACAATTCCTATAGGTATCATCATCAAGATTGCCTTTCCGGAAATGGGATTTCAACTGCGTATGGGCTATGTCTTTATTATTCTGGTTATTCTTTCAGTCACAATTTCCTTACTTGACAGAAAGCATCTTATCAAAGACGAAGATGAAAATCTTGCCAACAAAAAGAGTATGATAAACGGCTCATATTTGATGTTCTTACTGGCCGGTATTTGCACTATTCTGGGTATTATCTTCAGCAAACCTTACTCATACCTTGCATTTGATGCAATATTCACTATGGCTGCCATGTTTGCTTTTGTAGGCATTATTCTATTGACGAATGCAAAGAGCAGAGTCAAGGACAAAAAAGCATACGACTATCAACCTGAATTATTTAAGATGACTCCGGGGTTAACACTTGGATCAATTGGTATAGTTATAATTTTAGTGGTTCTGTATGCCAGCTTTTGGTAGAATTCAGAGATCATAATAAAAACACAATATAAATGCTGGATAACCTAAAAGAAAAAGTTTTAACCGCAAATCTTGAATTGGTAAAATATGGTCTCGTTTTGTTTACCTGGGGAAATGTGAGCGGTATAGACAGAAAAAGCAAGCTGGTTGTCATAAAGCCGAGCGGAGTATCGTACGATAGCATGACAGTTTCAGATATGGTTGTTGTGAATCTGGAGGGAGAGGTGGTTGAAGGCAGACTAAAACCATCTTCGGATACACAGACCCATCTTGAGCTATATAAAGCCTTTCCAAAAACTGGAGGAATCGTCCATACGCACTCAACTTATGCAACTGCCTGGGCCCAGGCTCAGATGAGTATTCCTGTTGCGGGAACAACACATGCCGACTATTTTAATGGAGATATCCCATGTACCCGCAACATGACAACCGATGAGATTAATGGCGACTACGAAAGAGAAACAGGTAAAGTTATAGTAGATTGTTTCAGACATATGGATGAAATGCATACACCCGGAGTACTTGTAGCCAATCATGGTCCTTTCACTTGGGGGAGCTCTCCTGAAGATGCGGTTCATAATGCCATTATTCTGGAAGAGGTGGCACGTATTGCTTCTATTACCAATCTCCTTAATCCGGCCATGCCTATGAATGACCTGCTTAAAGAGAAACATTTTTCAAGAAAACACGGTCCGGATTCATATTACGGACAAAAGAGATAATATTTTTATATTTAGCAAAATAAGCATTTATGAATGAGAAGTATGTTATAGGTATCGACTATGGGACCGACTCTGCGAGGGCAGTTATTGCCGATACTTCCAATGGCAGCGAGGTAGCAACATCAGTAAAAATATATCCTCGATGGAGTAAGGGACTGTATTGCGACCAATATAAAAGTCAATACAGGCAACATCCTATGGATTATATCGATACGCTTGAATATATCGTAAAGGATGCGCTTGCTAAGTCACCCGAAGGTACAACAGAAAAAATAGTAGGTATATCTTTCGACACCACAGGCAGCACTCCGGTTCTGATAGATAAGGAGGGCATGCCACTGGCTCTTACAAAAGGATTTGAAAGCAATCCTAATGCCATGTTTGTCCTTTGGAAAGATCATACGGCAGTAAAAGAGGCCGAAGAGATTAATAATCTTGCAAGCAAATGGGAGACAGACTATACTCACTACGAAGGGGGAATCTATTCCTCTGAATGGGTCTGGGCAAAAATCCTGCACATTCTACGGGACGACAGAGAGGTGTCTGAAGCTGCATATTCATGGATTGAGCATGCAGACTGGATGAGTGCTTTACTGACTGGGCAGACAAAACCGGAAACTCTAATGCGAAGTCGCTGTGCAGCCGGTCACAAAGCTATGTGGCACAAGGATTGGGGTGGTCTTCCTTCAGAAGAATTTCTGAGAACACTTGATCCTTTACTTGAGGGATTTAGAAACAGGTTGTATAACGAAACTTTTACAAGCGATACACCAGCAGGAGTAGTAACCCCTGAATGGGCTGCACGGCTGGGTCTCCGCGGAGATGTGGTTGTAGGAGTCAGTGCTTTTGATTGCCATATGGGTGCAGTTGCAGGGGGAATTAAGCCCGGGTACCTGTTACGTGCTATTGGCACATCTACCTGCGACATTATGATAGCAACACCTGATAATATTGGCAATAAAGTCATTGCCGGTATTTGCGGACAGGTTGATGGTTCTGTTATTCCTGGCTATATCGGACTGGAAGCAGGACAATCCGGTTTCGGGGATATTTATGCATGGTTTAAGAATGTGCTTGCCTGGCCAATAGAAAAGCTTTTACCCGGTCAAACAGAAGTACTAGATTTGATTATACCACTACTCAATCAAGAAGCTGCAAAAATTCCAATAGAAGACTCAACCTTACTGGCCATCGACTGGATGAACGGGCGGAGAACT
>MEOK01000023.1:43006-72390 GCA_001769195.1 Bacteroidetes bacterium GWF2_40_14
CCAGGAAGTCACGGGAACAATAGCTGGGCTAAATCTTTCTTCTACGGCCCCAAGGATTTTCCGGGCATTAGTCGAGGCAACAGCATTCGGCTCAAAGTCCATAGCTGAGCGTTTTAGAAGGGAAGGAGTCGACATTAAGGGAGTTGTAGGGCTTGGCGGTGTGGCAAAGAAATCTGAGTTTGTAATGCAAACCATGTCTGATGTTATGAATATGCCCATAAAAGTTGCCGCAACTAATGAGACATGTGCATTGGGTGCTGCAATGTTTGCTGCCGTTGCTGCAGGCGTGTACGCTAAAGTTGAAGATGCTCAGACCGCAATGTTCGGTGGTTATGAACGTGACTATTTTCCAAACCCGGAAAATGTTAAAGCATACGAAATTCTTTATGAAAAATATCTCAAATTAGGAGAATTTACAGAAAAAAACCTTTAAAAAAATACTATTATGACAAGACTTGTAATTACAGCATTAGGACTGTCACTCGCATTCTGCGGGGGAGAAAAGAGGGCGCAGGAACTGCAATTATTCGAAAAAAGCGCATTTGACAAGATAGTAGACGGTAAAAACATCTCTTTATATACCCTTCATAATAAGAATGGTATGACAGTCCAGCTTACCAATTACGGTGCCCGGATAGTAGATCTATGGGTTCCGTCAAAGGATGGCAAATTTAAGGATGTGGTAATGGGTTTCGAAACAATTGATGCATACCTAAAAGCCAATGATATTTACAACGGCCCTGTTGTCGGCCGATATGGCAACCGTATAGGTAAAGGGAATTTTACTCTTAATGGGGTAAAATACCAACTAACAATCAATGATGGAGAAAACCATCTTCATGGTGGCACAGGTGGTTTCGGACAAATGATATGGGATGTTGTGTCGGCTGCTGAGAACGAAATTAAGATGAGATATATCTCTCCTGATGGTGAAGAGGGTTACCCGGGAAATCTGGAGTTGGAGGTAAACTATACTTTAACTGAGAACAATGAATTGGTAATAAGGTATCTGGCAAAAACCGACGCGCCAACTGTCATTAACCCTACCAGTCACTCATATTTCAATCTGCACGGCATAAACAGTTCATCCACTAATTCACATATATTGACGATTTATGCCGACAAATACACTCCAACAGATAAAAATCTTATTCCCACCGGAGAGATTTCCTCTATTGAAAATACCCCTCTTGATTTCCGAAGAGCCACACCAATAGGTGACCGTATAAATTTCAGTTTTGAGGCTTTAGTGTCCGGCAGAGGGTATGATCACAACTGGATATTAATGAAAAATGGTGGTTCAGGAGAGATAGAACTTGCTGCAGAGGTTTACGAACCTTCGACCGGTATTGTTCTAAAAGTATTGACAGACCAGCCTGCAATACAATTCTACAGTGGCAATTTTATGACAGGTAATGATGTAGGCAAACGAGGAAATATTAACAATTACCGAACAGGTATAGCACTCGAAACTCAAAACTATCCGGACGCTCCCAATCATGCAAATTTTCCTTCAGCGATTCTTAACCCGGGTGAGACATACTCACAAACCTGTATATATAAATTTGAATTAAAAAAATAATGATATTTACTTAATTTTTTAAGTTATGAAACGATTAATCTGTCTGTTTTTATCAGTATCATTGATAAGTATGGCTTTTGCTCAGGAGATTAATGATTTCCCTGAGGTGACCGCACCACCTCCATCACTGAAACTCAACTCCTTTTACAAAAAGTACCTCAACGCAAACGGGATACATATAATCGCATCATGGCGTGTACCAGACAGGGCAATGTATGCAGCTTATAATACAATCAATGCTATGACCCGGCTTTTACCACCAGAGATATTAAAAGTTATGACAACCGTTAATACAAGGGTAGGTATAATGGCTCGTTATGAAGGTACTACCGATATTCCGGAGCATCTATTCCTTGAAAAGGACACAACACTTAACTGGGATGTAAGGGCTCGAGGACTGGGAGGTACTTTGGAGTTACCTCTGACTACATGTGCGGAAGAAAATATACTCTGTTACCAGATTGATAAGTATCATGCAGAAGATATTCTGATTCATGAATTCGCTCATTCAATACATCTTATAGGCATTATAAGCGTCTATCCCGATTTCAACATCCGTTTGCAGAAATCGCTTGACGCTGCAATTGCAGAAGGTAAGTGGAAAAGCACTTATGCAGCAACAAATATAGAAGAGTACTGGGCAGAAGGAGTTCAGACCTGGTTCAATGCAAATGCAGAGGTAAAGGTACCGGACAGCAAACATAACTTTGTTAATACAGCCAAAGAACTAAAGAAGTACGACAGAAGACTATTCAGAATCCTTAATGAATTCTTTCCTGAAATCAAACAGAGCATAAGTTGTCACAGGTCAGAAAATAAATTTAAACGATAACATAATGAGACCTTTTATTAAAGTAATCCTTTGTACTTTACCAATATTAATTATTGCGGCATTTACTTCTGCCCCAAAAGAGATATCCTTTGCCGATATTAAAGAGGTCTCATTCACAAAAGTACATTTCACCGATAATTTCTGGGCCCCCAGGATAGAAATAAATCGTACAGTGTCAATTCCTTCTGCATTCCATCAATGCGAAATAAACGGAAGGTTTAATAACTTCGCCATTGCAGGAGGGCTAATTAAAGGTGAGCATAAAGGTGACTTTCCGTTCGATGACACCGATCCATATAAGATAATAGAGGGGGCTTCATACTCTCTTGTGGCTCATTACGACCCGAAACTCGACAGATATCTGGACAGTGTAATAGTACTGATTGCTGCTGCACAGGAGCCTGACGGCTATCTTACAACCTGTGTTACCAATAAAGTGGAACGTCTTTCACGATGGTGGGGAAGCAAGCGTTGGGAGAAAATCAACAGCCATGAACTCTACAACTGTGGACACCTTTATGAGGCTGCTGTTGCACATTATAAGGCTACAGGGAAGCATACATTGCTAGATGTTGCACTTAAGAATGCCAATCTTGTCTGTAAAGTTTTTGGTCTGGGTGAAGGGCAGATTAAATACCCTTCCGGACATCCGATAATTGAAATGGCCCTTATTAAGCTATTCCAGGTTTCAGGAGAAATTAAGTATCTGGATGAGGCTCGTTATTTTGTGGATGAGGCAGGCAGGCTTTCAAATGGCCGCAAACCTGGCATATACAGTCAGGATCATAAACCTGTTTTGGAACAGAATGAAATAGTTGGACATGCTGTAAGAGCAGGATACTTTTATTCAGGTGTCGCCGACGTCGCGATGGTTCAGAGGGATAAAAAACTCTTCGAGGCTGTAACAAGAGTGTGGGACAATATGGCAGGTCGTAAACTATACCTCAACGGTGGTACAGGATCCCGTCCCCATGGCGAGGGTTTCGGACCAGACTACGAGTTGAATAATTTTAACAATTATTGCGAAACATGTGCATCAATAGCAAACGTTTACTGGAATCACAGAATGTTCCTGGCAACAGGAGATTCAAAGTATTATGACGTTCTTGAGCGAACACTCTACAACGGACTTGTTGCAGGGGTCTCGCTTAGTGGTGACAGATTTTTTTATGATAACCCAATGGCGTCACCGGGAGGTCATGACCGCCAGAAGTGGTTCGGATGTGCATGCTGCCCTGGTAATGTTACCCGGTTTATGGCATCGGTGCCTCTGTATAATTATGCTACCATCAAGGATGATATTTATGTAAATCTTTACGTTTCCGGGAATGCAGAAATTGTTACTGAAAGCGGTTTGGTGAACCTGGTTCAGGAAACCTGTTACCCATGGAATGGGAACGTAAAAATTAAGATAGATCCTGTAAGAGGAGATAATAAATTTTCTCTTCTGCTACGAATCCCTGGCTGGGTACAAAACAAACCTGTGCCGACCGATCTTTATCATTATGCAGATAATGAAAAGCCTAAGGTCACTCTTTCTGTAAACGGAAAACATCATAAAATTAAAACACATAATGGTTATGCGGTAATTAACCGCTCCTGGAAAGCAGGAGATGTAGTATCGCTTTGTATGGACATGCCGGTCAGAAGGGTTCAAGCTCACCTTGCTGTGAATTACGATAAAGGATTGATGGCAATTGAGAGAGGGCCAATACTTTATGCAATGGAAGGTTGTGATCAGGATCATCCGTTTGTTTTTGACATTGTAGTTCCAGAGGGAACCAATTTCTCAAACAAATTTGAAAAAGATATACTTGGGGGAGTCATTACTCTTGAAGGAAAAGGTTTTGCAGTGGAATTTGACGCACAAAGTAAAAAAACTGTAAACCGGCCACTCAATTTTAAAGCTATTCCTTACTGTACCTGGAATAACCGGGGAGTGTTTTCTATGGTTACATGGCTTCCAACATCGGCTGATTATGCAATAATTAAATCCGTTCCAACAATAGCATCAAACGCAATTCAGGTTGGCGGATGGGGTTTTAATGATCAATTTGAACCAAAATCATCTTCCGACATCAATACACCTTATCACTATTGGTGGTTAAAATCAGGCACAGAGGAGAGTGTTGCATATAAGTTTCTAAAACCAGAAACTGTTTCTACAGTTGAAATCTACTGGCTTGCATTCGACCATTATGATGTAATTTACAAAGCACCTGAATCCTGGAAATTACTCTACAAGGATGGAGAAAAGTGGAAAGAGGTGAATAACCCTTCCGGGTACGGAACTGATTTAAACAAATATAATAAGCTCACATTCGATCCCGTTACCACTACTGAACTTAAGGTTGTCGCTCAGCTTAGACGATCAGGCGCTTCTGCTAAGGTGGACGAAACTGCCCCACAAGTAATTGATGTGGGAAGACAGGGTTTTTCCGGAGGTGTGATTGAGTGGAAAGTTTATTAAAAAAAGTGAGGTTTTTATGAAGAAAATATCAATATTTTTATTTTTATTAATGGCCTTAAGTGTGAATGTACATGGACAGAGCCCCAGTACTTCCAAGGATTATCCTATAAGTCCTGTTTCCTTTACATCTGTTTCACTGACAGATAATTTTTGGGCTCCTCGTATTAAAATAAACCAAGATGTAACTATTCCGATTGCACTTAGACATTGCTATAATACTGGCCGTGTAGATAATTTCCGGAAAGCAGCCAAGCTTATTCCGGGCTATTTTAATACGCAGTTCACCTTTGACGATACTGACATATATAAAATTATCGAAGGAGCATCATATTCGGTTCAGATGTTCCCTAATGCCTGTTTGGAGGCCCGTATAGATACACTTATCCGCTATATTGCCCTGGCACAGGAACCTGATGGTTATCTTTTTACTGCTCGTACTGCCGGTAAACCGGGGGATCTTCATAAATGGGTTGGAGAAAAAAGGTGGGAAAAAGATCCTGACCTGAGTCACGAGCTTTACAATTGCGGACATCTTTATGAGGCAGCAGTTGCTCATTATCAAGCAACCGGAAAAAGAACTCTACTGGATGTGGCTATCAAAAATGCCGATCTGCTTGTACATGACTTCGGACCGGGGAAACTGACTTATGAGCCTGGTCATCAGATTGTAGAAATGGGTCTTGCAAAGATGTACCGCATAACCGGCAAACGTGAATACCTTGATCTCGCCAGGTTTTTCCTTGATTTAAAGGGTAATGGACACAGCGGTGAGTACAGTCAGACACATAAGCCTGTAATTGAACAGGACGAAGCTGTAGGTCATGCAGTGAGGGCAGCTTATATGTATTCCGGAATGGCAGATGTAGCTGCTTTAACAGGAGACCAAAACTATCTTACGGCAATTGATCGTATTTGGGAAAATGTAGTCGGTAAAAAACTATATATAACAGGAGGCATTGGTGCAACAGGTAACGGAGAGGCATTCGGCAAAAATTATGAATTGCCAAACATGTCGGCTTATTGTGAAACATGTGCTGCAATCGCTAATGTATTCTGGAATCACAGACTTTTCTTACTGCATGGAGATTCAAAATACTACGACATTCTCGAACGAACACTTTATAACGGTCTGATCTCAGGCATACAACTCACCGGGGACAAATTCTTTTACCCTAATCCGTTGCAATCAATTGGACAGCACTCCCGCAGCGAATGGTTCGGTTGTGCTTGCTGTCCAAGTAATGTTTGTCGTTTTATCCCCTCCGTTTCCGGTTATGTTTATGCTACAAAAGGTAGTGATATCTACGTAAATCTGTTTATTGAAAGCAATGCCAAGGTCAATGTAGGTAATAACATGGTTAATCTCTTACAACATTCAAACTATCCATGGAGTGGGGATATTTCTATTATTGTTAACCCTGAAAAGAGGAGTAAATTCGGAGTTAAGATACGAATCCCTGGGTGGGTTAAGGGCAAACCTATGCCTGGTAATTTATACTCTTTCGGTGATTCCGGAAATCAGAAATTCGCCATAAGCGTGAATGGAAAGCAAGTTGTGACACCGGTCGGTGCAGATGGATATGCTAATATTATTCGCAAGTGGAGTAAAGGTGATTGTATCAATCTCCTTTACCCGATGGAGATACGGCGCATAATCGCCAATGATGCGGTTGAAGCTGATCGCGGAAAGGTGTCAATAAGTCGGGGTCCTCTGGTTTATTGTCTAGAATGGCCCGATAATGAAGGAGAAGTGTTAAATACGGTTTTGGATGACTCTATTCATTTAAGTTTGGGAAATTCAAACACAGAATTGGGTAGTGTTATAACTATAAAAGCTAATGCCTCAAGTGCCTATCGAACAGAAGATGGGAAAGTGGTTTTACATGCTAAGAATATAACTGCAATACCCTATTATTCATGGGCAAACAGAGGAAGTGGGGAAATGATCGTGTGGATACCAAGAAACCAGAATACGACCCGCCCTCTGTCACCAAAAACCATATGTTCGGAGGCCACTGTTACTGCATCTACCCCGAATAGATCTCTTATAACAGTAAATGACGGATTCTGGCCATCAAATTCGAATGATCGGGAGGTTCCGTTTTATTCGCTTTGGCCAAAAACCAATAACGAGGAGTGGATTGAGTACCGTTTTCGGGAGAATCATCAAATTTCACAGGCTTTGGTATATTGGTTTGACGACGGACCATGGGGCGGGTGCCGCATTCCTCTGATATGGAAAGTGTTATATGAATCCAAAAACGGTAATTGGCAGGAGGTTTCATATACCGACGAGTTGCCTGTCTCTAAAAAAAATGAGATTAATAAAGTTAAATTCAATCCCGTAAACACATCGGCAGTACGGCTTCTATTTAAGATGCCAGAAAAGGAATCTTCTGCAATTTACGAGTTTGAGGTGAAATAAAGTGTAAAGATCATTCTTCTCATATCAACACATTATCAAGTAAATAAGGGGTACAGTCTTACCTGTACCCCTCTCCGGAAAGCTAACCTTTTACTTAACCTAAAAAATCAATTTAATTATTACCCGGAAACTATTTATTTACGACTCTCGTTTAGGGGGTCCGACAATGGATTTTCGTCATTATTTTCTCAATTTCAGCTAGTGCTCTTGCAGCATAATGCCAGTTATCTCTCATGTAGTTTGCCCTTTCTGCAGCCACCAGTTATCGCATTTCCTCATCTGATTTTTGCACAAAATCTTTAATACTGGTAGTATGTTCTCCCATCTTTCCATTTTACTAATTCTATAACATATATATCCTTTCTGTATTTATCTGCTTGTTCTAAAAGGTGTGGAATTCTAGCAATACATAGCTGACACTATATAATCCAGAATTCCACAACATATACCTTAGCTGCCTCAAGTACTTAATGGGATTCCCGTTAAATCACTTTGTTACCTTAAGTTCAGGAGCAGAATCCCCTATTTTTCCTTTATATTTTATATCTATTTTCTGACACTCTCGATCATTGCAGAAATTTCTTCAACGGCAGCTTCATCTCCTCCAGTAAAACCAGTTACCTTATACCTTATATTTCCATTACCATCAATAATGAATTTGGTTGGAATTCCAGACACTTTATATGAGGTAACAATATTGTTGGTTTTTGTTACAGGATCATTTAAATCCATTATCAGGTGGAAATTAAAATTATTTTCTTTTAGATAATTAATTGCTGTCTCAGTTGCATTATCCTCTTTTTCCCAAGTGTGAATAAAAAGGAACATTACATTTGGATCATTTTTGTATTTATTGACTGCCAGCTGCATTGCAGGAAATGATTTTTTGCACGGACCACACCAGGTTGCCCAGAAATCAATTATGACAATCTTATCTTTAAGATCAACTAAAGATATTGTGTTTCCAGCTATATCCTTTGCGGAAAATTTTGGAGCCGGTATATTTATTAAGTCTTTAGCAAGTTTTTGTTTTAAGTTTTTGGATAGTACCTCCTGAATTGAATTCCACAATTCGTTGAGGCCAGAATCTGACCCATTCAATTTTACATATAGTTCTTTAAATAAACTAGAAGAAGTCTGACTAACTTGCCCATCAGTTATTAAATTCTTGAGGAATAAAAACAATTCAAGATTCCTTTCTGAGGCTTTTAATGAGTTTATATAAGCCTCCTGTTCTGAATTATCAAAAGGCCTTGGACTTTTCAATCTAATTTTGTAGTATTTTAGTGCTTCATCATATTTTTTTTGTTTATAAAGCACCTCTGCATACTTACTACAATATATACAATAAAGTCCATCAGACAAATTGACATCAGTATTATTTGGCTTACTTTCATTTAGATAGGACTCATAGTTTAAGACTGCCATTTTAAGAAGTTTTTCCGCATTTTCAAAATCACCTCTATTTATAAACCCAGGTGCTATTCCTGCCCAACCTTCACTTTTCCATGATTTAGTCTCCATTTGATTGGAATACTCCATTGCTTTTTGAGGATTCCCAATATCGGCATAAGTCCTCGCAATGTTTCCTCTTATATAATCATAGGTCATTTTACTCGTATAATTTTCCGGAGGATACTTTTTGACAAACTTTTTATACTCTATCTCTTTATTATCAGGATCTTTTATATTATAAATTATTTGCACATCCGAATTTCTTGACAACCTGCCTTTTGGGAATCTTTTTTTAATCACGTTCGCTAAAGAGTCCTCGGTTACACTCATTTTTAATTTATTAACATATTTTAGAGCAAGCATCACTTTCTCTTCTTCTTTGCTTTTTGATAACTGATAGAGCTCTGTTTTGAGTTTTGTTATCTGTTGAGTGTCATTTAGGCGGATAATTTCAGTGAATTTTCTATCTAAACTGTCGATTGAAGAAATTATTCTTGGTGTTTGAGCAGAAATAGAACAAGTAATAATTATGTTCAAAAGAAAAATTATTGTATTTTTTAATTTCATTTTTAAAACTTTTATATGATCCCACTATAAAAAAAATTGGAATCAACTATTTATAGAATGTTTATAATTTATGAATCTATGAAATCGACATCTGCAATTTTGCCAGATATCGTATAACTAGCAACAGGGGTCTTTGATACTTGACCATTTGAAATATCTGACTCGTAGATATAAAGCTTTCCAATCTTTGTCGAACTGTTATATGTACCAACCATCAAATATTTATCTTTAGCAACTACCGGCAAACTTATACCATTGTATTTAAACAATTTCATAAATGTAATTTCTTCTGATCCCGCAAAAGATAGTGTTTCATCAGCTCCGGTTACACCATTACTCAAAGTGTAATTTAGTTTATAAATTTTATTTTTTGTTGAATAGAAAACTACAGGTCCTCTCTCTCCAAATGCCCAAAATTCAGCACTTTCTACCAGAGGAGCCATAGCCAAATTAAAAGCTCCTTGGGTTTGATAAGCCGAATGACTTGTTGCAGTTCTAAAAACATATAAGTATCGCTTCCCATCATCAATTGGATTTTTAAATATACAATAAGCTACACTCGCTAATCCTGAGTCATATCCTACAGAGCCGTAAATCATCTTTTTGCCAACATTTTTAAACAGAAAATGGGTTCCTAACGCTGCAACTTGTTGGCTAAATCCATCATACATCCCCGTGTATAGAAATCTCATTTTATTTTGATCATACGTTAGCGCATGTCCTCCTGAAGTAAACAATGCAAAAGGTGCTGCATAATATGTATCGTTATCTTTCATATCAACAGGCCCCATAAAAAATGGTGATCCAGATGCAAACATTTTATAGAATTTCCCATCATTAATTATGAAGTTACTTCTTAACATATAAAAATCCTTATTAGCAGGAGTTTCATAAAATATTTCGTTAAATTCATTTGCCACAACCATATCTACTCGAGACAAACGTTTAGCATCTATGTCTGATGCAACATATATAAAATTTCCTGTCGAAACATATAGGCATGATCGAGGATTACCATTAAATGGAATAGAATTTCCTCGTGTATATAAATTTTTCTCATGAAATGTTTCAACTACTTCCGAGTTAAGAATTGGAGTGTTAATAACATCGATATCAATAGACGATACTCCTTTATAGATAACAACCAGTCCTTTTGGTACAGTTCCTTCTACAACTACAGTATATTTCATCATTGTTGTTAACCCGGTCTTTGTATTAGTTGCTTCAAACTGTAGGATATATGATCCAGGGATAGCAGTAATAGGTTGAGAGAGATTTTCATTTACTGAAATTTCATAATTTCTAAAATCATCTCTGTCGAATCCGTGAGAAATTGCTGCAGGATACTTAGAAGCCCCCAATATATAAGTGGATGGTAAATAAAGCGACCATTTAAATGTTAAATCCTTTTTATCTTCTGAGTAAACTAAATTAGAATTAACTACAAGGTTAGAAAATTGTTTTACAGTAAATTTAACCTGTTTACCTATTGTGTCTACAAAAAATTCATTTGAATTTTTATAATCATAGGTTCCCTCATCTACAAGACAAGAATTTAACCAAAAGCAACTAAAAATGGAAATGCTTAGTATTAGTATATAATTTTTCATAATCAATTTTTTAATATTAATTTGTTAATCCCGCACCGAATTGTAATGGTTGCCCATTGTCGTTCAGATAGGGATTTCCAGGATGTTCTGAATTATATTTGTTTAACAATCCAATTAATTTGGCTTGAAAATTTAATTGTTTATTATAATCAAAGCTTCCATTAGTTAAGAGACTTTCAAATGATGTTAGACCAGTATAATCTATAATGAATTTGAATCTGCTCTGTGTAAATGGTCCGATATAATAATTAATAACATTCGACCAAGTTGATGGTTTTACAAGATAGTCGCACCAAGCAATAGTATAAGTTGCATATTCGATTGCTCCTATTGAGAAATTCTCATTTGATTTAACTTTTAATGTTAATCTTGCGTTTGTTACCAGTAAATTTATTCCGGGAATACTTCTTTTTAAATTAACAGGAATTATAGCTTTAAATGATTTTGCAGGTACAACTAATTCACCCAAAGTATAATTTTCGGCTGTAACATTTGTCTTTTCCGGCACAATTTCAAGTTCAAATTTTCTATCCTTATCTGAAACTATCCCGGCAATATTTACAATTAAATTAATATCATAATCTGTAACAGAAGATCCTAATAGCTTAAAAGAAAAAATAACTGAATCTGTTTTTGCATTTTGAGCAGGATCTCCGGATAGATAGATAGTAGGCACATCACTAAAAGTGTTTTTTTCATTCTCACATGCAAACAATATCGCTATTACTGCAGGTATAAATAAATATATAATTTTTTTCATAACTATGTCTGTTTTCAGATTATTTTATTAAACCAAATTCAATCTCCTGTTGTGGAATCGGCAAAGTATAATTAGCTTTATTAAAAGTACCAAACCCATCTAAAGAATTTGAATTTTGTCGTTTGTAATAATACCAGACAACTCCTTCACAATAAAATTCTCTGAGATATTCTTGTTTTATTTCATTAGTTATCTGAACTTCTGTAGATGTTAGAGCAAAAGTTTCAGAAATACCTCTATTTAGACGGATTGTATTTATTATATTAGGTGCTTCGTTCAGATGGCACTCAGCTGCAATTAAATACATTTCAGGGAGTCGTATTAAAGGTAGTTTTCGTTGATAAGCTGTTGGCATTCCCTCATATTGCCATAGTTTTGTAGAGGTTCTTTCTTGAGTGGAGCTGCTCGTGAAAATATCACTCCAAAAATAAAGCGCATTAGCACCCCTCCAATCTGTTGGGTAAGGAAATATTCTGTTGAAATATGTCGCGTTTACCTTGTAACTATTAGCCCATTTGTAATTTAAATTATATTGAATATTTGTAGTAATGTTTTCAATATGAAGAGTAAAAATTTGTTCGTTTGTAAATGTTCTGTCCCTTAATATTTCAGTTGTAGCAATATTGTCAACAATTGTCCATTTGAATTTTCCACTGTTAATGACCTCCATTGCATAGTTATAAGCATTTTCCTTATCTCCTTTCCACATATATGCCCTGGCTAAAATAGCTTTTACAGCATAGTAATTCATTCGAAGATTCCTATTTAATAAATAACCGTTATCTGTTGCCGAAGTTATAGTTCTATTGGTATAAAGTGGATCCGATACCTTTAACAATAACTCAGCCGCTTGAAGGTCTTCAATTACTTCGTTTAAGGCCTCCTCTACTGTTGATTGTGGCGTAATTGTATAATTGAATTTTTTTATATAAGGAATTGAAGGAGCATCTTTGTTCACTATAAATGATGGCGCAAAAAGTCTAAGCATATCAAAATGTAAATATGCCCTTAATGCCAATGCTTCACCATAGATTATATTATAATTGTCCTGTGAAAACATAGATTTATCTGCAGTTTCAATGTTGGTAATCAGATTATTAATATTTGCAATTGCGTTATAAGTTGTCGACCAAATATTCCCAATTACAGTTTGACCAACATTTCCTGTATATCTATACATAAACATTTCATATCCGGCTCCTGATGTACCGGCACTTGAAAAAATTCTGGCCATTGCATCCAAATAAATTGTCATATTAAGTCCATACATAGATGTTGTTGTCATCTTAGTATAAATTCCCCATAAAGCATCCTTGTAGCCAGTTTCACTTTTGAAAAGCTCAGATGACTCTACTTTTGTTTTCGGTTGTACATCAAGCCACTTTTCACAAGAACTCAATAAAACCAAAACAGTCAAAAGTGTTAATATTATATTTTTTTGTTTCATAATCATAAGTTTAAAGAGTTAAAACATTAACTGAAGAGAAAATGAGAAAGTTCTTGCAAACGGATATGAAGTACCCCTTTCGATCCTTACTGAAGATAATTTTGCAAAATCTGCCATATCAAATGAAAGTTTTAATCTATCTACTCCTTTAAGGTTAAATTTCTTCAGTTTGTTAAGTTCATAGGATACATTAAGTGAAGATATACCCAAGTAATTATCATCTTCGATAAAACGTGAAGTTGCACGAGTAATTTCTGTGCTTTTTATATCCTTGTAAAGCGTAACATCTCCAGGATTTAACCATCTGTTTTCAAAAATTCTTCTGTCAACATTATAATACAAATCTGCATTCTCAACCTTATCTACAAGAGTTTGGTTATAAAGCTGTCCCCCAAAGCGGTATGATGCATTTAAATTTAGACTAAACCCCTTATAATCAAAGTTAAATCCCAAATTTCCCTGCATTGTTGGTTCTGAATCCCCACAAACAGATAGATAGTCGGAATTCCAGGTATATGTCCTGTTGCCGTCCGGTTTAATAAACAATTCACGACCCGAAGAAGGATCTATACCATAAGAGGGTACTGCCCAAATAGCAGTCATTGATTGCCCTTCGTTATATCGTACCACCGGTTTATTGTTAACAGTTGATGTTTGGGTGTTGTTAAAAGTTTGCAGATAATTAGATATCTCCTTTATTCTATTTTTATTATGGGCACCTGCTACATAAACATTAAAAAATGAATTATTTTTAGGATCGCTCCACACTCTATATTTAATGCTGAACTCATATCCTTTATTTTCTACCTCCCCCATATTCTCTTTGTATGAAGTAAAACCTGTAGAAGATGGAATGGTTACGTCGGTTAATAGATCATCTGTATTTGCAATGTAATAATCAAGCCTTAAATTGATCCTGTTTTTCAATAAAGAAAGGTCAAGTCCGATATTTTTATCGTTTTTCTTCTGCCATCTGAGATTGCTATTTGGCATTGCTCCCAGAGTTGCACCTATATTTCCGTTGTAGAATTGAGATGTATAATAGTCGTAAGTTGCCAATGATTGGTACGAGTTAAAATTTTGTGAGCCGGTAAATCCCAATGAAGCTCTTAATTTTGCCTGTGTTATTGCACCTGCATCTTTTAGATTTTTCATAAATTTCTCATTATGGATATTCCAACCAAATCCCAACGACCAAAATTTTCCCCATCGATTGCTACTTCCAAACTGAGACGATCCCGACATTCGGAGTGATGCATCAAACAAATATCGTGAAGCATACGAATAGTTAAGTGAACCTAAAACTCCCACGTCCCGGGTTGTTCCCTGGCTTACAAAAGGTCTTCCGTTTAGTAGGTACTGCCTTGCAAATGAGATATTATCCAATTTATCATTAGGAAAACCCTCTGCAATAAATGTTGCATATTCCGAGGCAGCATTACTTATGCTCCATCCGGCATTTGCAAAAAACATATGATTTTTCCCAGCGAGAAACGAATAATTAGCAATTATATCACTTGAAAGTGTTAAGTCTTTTCCATCTCCATAAGTATATCTTCCTCTACGATTTACTAATGTAGCATCAGATTCCCAGCCTGTGAAATCTGTGTGGCTGGCAGGGTGAAAAATTTCATTTCCCGCATCTTTTTTTACAACCCCAACTCGGCCGGTGAGTTTAAATCTCTCAAATGGCGTCCATTCCAGATAGAAATTATTTACCAGTTGCATATATTCAGTAAAGTCCTTTGTATTTAAGGTTGTATTAAACATCGGGTTAATATCGTTTGGCCTCCCATAGTTTAGGCCTGGTTGTTTTATATAATTACCCAACTCATCTTCGTACCTGTAATAGGGATTCATTCTTGTATAACTACTGAAGTTTCCATAAGGTGAGTTTACTCCTTTATTAAATGTAGTTGTTAAATTGTTTCTTATTGAAATTGATTTATACCTGTATGATAGAGATACCCCTCCGGAAAATGTATTTCGTTCGGAACCCTTCATAACTCCTGCAACATTATTATAAGAAAGATCTATTCCATATCTAAAATAGTCATCACCTCCGTCTAAATAAATTGAGTGTTTTTGGCCTATTCCGTTTCTTAAGGGGCGTGATTTCCAGTCTGTATTTACTCCAGCAAGAACTTCGGCTAGAATTGCATTATAATATTGGTCATAAATATACTGCTCTTGTGGATTTGTTTTAATTTCAACACCATTATCCTCAAAATACAGAAACAATCCCCCATTTTTCTCAACCTGAAGTTTTTCTGCAGCATTACATAGGTTGTAGCTGGTTAAATCAGGCGTTTGAAAATTTACACTCCCTGAGTATGAAACCTTTAACCTTCCGGCTTCTGGTTTAAGAGTCTCTATTACAACCACTCCATTTGCCGCCTTGGAACCGTAAATTGCTTTGGCTGTTGCATCTTTCAATAGTGTAACATTTGCTATACGGTTCATGTCCATGTCCATTACAAAAGTTATACTTGTCTCAAATCCATCTACAATAAATAATGGCTCATTTGGATTATTTTTATATTCCCCTTTTAAGTCTGGGAAACCTGATTGACCCCTAAGTGTAATCTGATATGTCTGATTTGGATTTGAACCATTGCTCAGATTTTCCATAATCCGGAAAGATGGATCTAAATTCTTAATACTCTGTAAAACATTACTATTGCCTACTCTTCTAATTTCTTCCCGGTTAAATGATTGAATTGATCCGGTGAAACTTTCGGCCTTACGTGTAAACATACCTGTAACTACCAGGCCTTCTACTACAAGAGTATTTTCTTCCAGGACTATATTTAAAGTAGGCTGTCCGTTATAAGCAACCTCTTTAGTCTTCATACCAATGAAAGATACCACCAATGTTGTAGGTTTTTTTGTAAGAGTAATTGAGTATGAACCATCCTCCGCCGTAGCGACACCGGTCGTGGTACCTTTTACTACAACCGAAGCTCCAAAGACAGGTGTGCCGTTAACCTCGGTTACCGTTCCTTTAAGAGTGTATTTTACTGGTTGTTGTTCTGCCTCTTTTGCCTTAATTATCACCGTATTATCTACGATGGAAAATGTGAGGTCCTTTCCTTTAATACATGCGCTAACGGCATCTTTTAAAGGGGCGTTTTTAAGATCGACAGAGACATTCCCTCCTTTTTCGATGAGTTCATATGAGTAGAAAAAATCATATCCACTCTGTTTTTGAATCTCTTTCAATACTTTTTGCAAAGGTTCGTTGTTTGCAGATACTGTTATTTGAGCGTACCCCGTAGCGCTTACCTGAATGCATGCAAATAACGTAAAAATCATAGTTAGTCTCATAATCAGAAACATTTTTTTGTAAATTCTTCTATTTACATGAGAATCTTCATACGTACCAATAAATTGTACGAATTTTTTCATAATTTTGTTTGTTTCGGGTTTGTTAAATTAATTTGCTTCTTGGCTCAATGATTTAACCCCTGACACCGCCGGATCCAACCTCCAATTGGGTCCGGCTTCGTCTTATATGGATTAAATCTTACTTAGTTAAAGTTTTACGATTATTCCAATCTATTCACCTCCTTTTATTTTTCCTGCACTGTTACAGTGCTGTCATTTAATCCAAATTTTAATTCTCCTGACAATTCCAATATCTCGAAAAATCTGGAGAGGTTCACCTTACGGGAGATTGCCCCACCGTAATGCTTTGTATAAGTGCCACTATAGACAACATCTACATTGTACCATCTCTCTATCTGTCGCATAATTGTCTGAATGTTTGCTTTGTCAAACACGAACTTTCCGTTTTTCCATGCAATCACCTCATCTACATCAACCTCTTTGACTGACAACAGGCCATCTCCTGTTATGGTTGCCTGCTGACCGGGTGAAATTACGCTTGAGTTTTTTGAGAGTGGTGAAACAACTTTGACAGAACCCTCCACCAGTGTGGTTCTTACACTCCCTTCGTTTTCATATGCATTGACATTAAAACGGGTTCCCAGCACCTCTATTCTTGCCTTGTCTTTAAATTCAACAATAAATGGCTTTTCCCCGGACATCTTTGTCACCTCAAAATAGACCTCCCCGGTAATCATTACCCGCCTTTCGTCTGATGGAAATTCATCAGGGAATTTTATACTTGATTCTGCATTGAGCCATACATTCGTTCCATCGGGAAGTACCATCTGAAATTCTCCCCCACGTGGAATTGACAACATATTATACTTGATTTCTCGGGCTTGTGCCTTGGGGTCCTTTTTATATAAGAGCTTGTTGTCCTTTACCTGTATGGTGACATCATTCTTTTTGCTTACAAGTATGCTGTCGCTGGAACCTTCAAGTCTGACAACTGAACCATCTGCCAGGGTAAGTATGGCCTTTTCTCCTCCGGGTGCTATATCATTAACGACACTGATTGTATCCTCAGAAGAATTATAATATTTATCCGCAATATAAAAACCAGAAAACGCAATAACTAAGGACGCGGCAACAGAAATTGAGAACCTCACAAAAAATGTTCTGCCTTTGGTGACCGGCCTTACAATATTTCTAAAAATCTTCTCGGCATCGGCCTTTCCTAAGTGGTGCTCAACCGGAAGTTTGTCGATGAACTCATCTATCAAAGATTCTCGTTGCTCATCAGACATACTGTAAATCTCGTTCAGAAATTCTGACTCTTCTTTCTTGGAAAGCTTCTCTTGAATGTGGAGCTTAAAAAGCTCCAGTAATCGATCTTTATTCATAAGTTCAATATTAATACATCCGACTGCATATAAAAGACAATTATCTCCCTGAAAGGAGGGGGATAAAATCAAGATATTTAAAAATAAAATTTAATTTAAATAAATATTAAGGGCTAACACGATCATTATGTTGATCTTGTCACCGACATATTTTCTTACCGATTTTGAGGCATTTTTAAGATATTCCTTAACGGTATACAGAGATATGTCCAGCATATCGGCAATCTCTTTATTCTTCAAACGTTTAATGTGATGAAGGATGTATACTTTCTGTAACTGGGGCGATAGCAACCTTATAGCTTCCTCATGTATCTTTAATAAGGCATTTTGCTCATCCTGAATATCACTATCGTTTTCTGTTGTATTTGAGTTGTCCGCCAGTTTTGTCAGAATGATTCTTTCCAGAGCATATCTTTTAAGATGATTGCTGGCTACGTTTCTGGCTATGACTAAAAGATATGATTTGAAAGATTCAACAGAAGTAAGGTTTGACCTTGTTGTCCAAATTTTAATAAAGACCTCCTGAGTAATTTCCTCTGCCAGAAAATCCGTATGAGTCAAATACATAGCAAAAGAATAAATTTTATCCTTGTATTTTTCATATATTTCATGAAAAGCAATCTGATTACCTTTTGATATTAGTAGCAACTGTTGCTTTTCATTCTCTTCTTGAATCATCTTAGAAACTTATGTGATCAAATCTGTTTAGACAAATTTATATAAGTTTTTAAAATAATCACTATTTTATCGGATGCTTCCCGAAATCGATCATCCCCTTGAAACGGCGGTCGATGTCGCTCTTTAGGGCTTGGTTCTTACCTGTAGCGGCTTTGGTTGTATAGAATGAACCATAAGCTATATGATACAACGCCTGACCCAACCTGGCCTCGTTTATATCTCCCCACTGATAGCCAATCATGTCAGAAACATTGATTGATGGTGTCATACCGGTATAGTATGCTCCCTCATCATTGGCATTCACAGTTTCGAATGATACAGCATACATGTCATACCCCTCTTTTGTTGTGGTTTGGTCCTCTTCATATCCGATTGGGGTTGCCCAGAAACCACATGGTTTTCCATATGTAGTGTTTCCAATAAGGAAGAGCTTTCCGGGATAGTATGGCTTTAGGTTATTTATTAATAACTCCGATGCCGATGCTGTGCCACCTCCGACAATGAAGTAAAGTTCAAGTGGTTCCAGTGTGTTGGGCTTTGTGAATTTTGCAACCAAATCGTCCGGGTTTTCCTGAGCTGTCAGGGACTTATTAAGCTTATACCGGAACATAACCTTTCCCGTGGCCGCAGCAGGTGCCAGCATATTACTGAATGTCATGCAGGTGCCTACAGATCCGCCGCCATTGTATCTGAGGTCTACAATCACATACTTTACATTGGCACTTTCAAATTTGGAAATTGTTTGGGTGAGTTCAACTACTGAGCTTGATCCTAAAAACTGGTTAAAAACAATGTAGCCTGCTTTTTTGCCACCAACTGTATAGATGGAGTCCAAAAGCACACTTTTAATATCATAAGAGGTAACAGACATCTGTGCTTCCAGCAGATTGCCATCGTCCTTTTTAAATGTGAATCTGGCCGATTCTGAGTCGAAGAGTGTATTCACAACATTTGTGTATCCTGCCGACTCAGGAACCAGGTAACCATCGATGCTGACTTCCGGGTTTACAGCTGAATTTCCGTTTACTGCAGTTATCTCGTACGAACGTCTTACGCCAGCATTACCTGCTGGCGAGCCTTTGTAGACATAGGTCACATACCACGATACTTTACCGCTCTCATTATATGCGGCGGTTATCATAAATCCATAGTCGCCGCTGGCTTTTCCCTCAGAAATTTCACCGCTGAGCCCTCCTATATTATCCAGAAAGCTGTAATGATCTATTGACTCTCCGGTATTTGGGTTAATCTTTATAGAAATAAGATATTCGAGTGCATTTTCCGGAGTTGTATACTTTGCAGGATCGAATGTTTTGGGGAGCGTGTCGTTCCAGAAGTATATCTCCTTCATATTATCATAAATGGCCTTGGACCATTTCTGTTCTTTAGTCAGCTCTGCCGGCTTCACAATTGGCTCAGGTTCTTCTGCCTTCTTACAAGAAGTTAATGTACTTGTAGATGTGCCAATGAATCCGATTAAAGCTAAGATTGACAGCAGGTTTGGGATAAAATTCTTTTTCATGTAAAATGGTTGGGAGGAGATTTCTTTATAATTATACTGCAAATATATGCAAAGTAAAATAAAGAATATCAGCTATCCGCTAGTTCATCTATTCTCAATCCATTTTAAAATACAATCCATCCCCTTTACTACAGTTGATTTTCCGTGTGAACCACCGTTTATGGTTTCGTAATTTTTGTATCGGCTTTTCCAGGCAGAAAAAATTTCATCACATCCGGCCTTCTCTACAATCTTGTCATTTTCACCATATATCAGCAACAATGGATAATTTGCCTGCCGTGCATTTTGAACCATCGCATCCATTACCTTTTTTGATTCGGACATATAATGCATGCTGAAATATTTTACCAGCAGAGGATTGTTGTTTCTTAGTTCCGACTCTTTTCTGTCCGCTTCATTTTCTATTGCTGACGGATCTCCTGCCATATTCACTATAGGCACATGTGGTGCAAAAATATAGTAGCCAATGTATTTGAGATAATCTGCGAAACCCGGGGACATTCCTTTGGCCGATTTCAGCTTATATGGGGGGTTGATAAGAATAAGACCATCAATTTTCTGCAATTGGTTCCCTACCATAAGGGCAATTGCGCATGACATACTGTGTCCGTATAAAATTACCTTTCCGGTTGTATCATTGTTGTATTTATCGCACTTTATAATTTCAACATAATCAGCAATAAAATCCGACAAATTCTTGCTATCTCCTCTTTTCCCTTCTGAATATCCGGTGCCGCGGGGATGTATCACGACTACTCTATTCTCGTTATTGCTTAATTTCTCAATTATATCACTTTCTGTGTTATGGTTTATACCGGTGATTCCGGAAACTATATAGATTGTGCTCTTGAATTCGCTTTTGGGGAGATGCTCGTAGATAAAAATCTTAATACCGTCCCTTACAGTAAAAAAAAAACCTTCCTCCTTATCTTGAGGCGTTGGGCGATCTAAGTTTTTCATTCCGCTACATGAGATGAAAATAAACGATAACAATAACAATGTACCTTTTATCATTTTAAATATTAGCTTCTAGGGTGTTTTAGATTTGAATCGTGTATTTTTGAGATTATTGAATTAAATCTCTCCAGAGATTTTTGGTAAACTTCCATCAACTCAAAATTAAGTAGATTGTTATATGAGTATAATGACTCTGAAATATTAAAAATTGAATTTAATCCTTCTGATATCTTTTGTTCAAAGGGCCAGTCGAGGTAATTCAGGTCGTGATTATGCCCTTCAAAAATAAAACATTTTAAATTAGTTTTGTTTGCCTGCCTGAATCTGGATTGGATATCATATACTCCTTCAATGGGAACGTTTCCATCATCAATGCCATGAAATATATAAATAGGGATATCAATTCTTAACAATCTTGTTTTATTGGCTTCAAGCTGAAAATGTTGTTTTAACCATCCGCTGGTTACTCTGAAATAATTTTTCCAAATCCAGGAATTATTATCCGTTTCTATCTTTTTTAGCAAATTTTCAAAGTAGGGAGTTGTCATTTGTGCAAAGTCCCGATAATCAAGGATACTGTCTTTAACACTATTAAGCGATTCAAACGGAGCATTTCTCATTATCCTGCTTCTACCTAAGAGAGCAATAGAGTCTGTGGATTCATATTCACTCTTGCTAATCAGATTGTCTCTGTTAACATCAAAATATTTCCTAAGGTTAATAATCGATGCTTTTCCGGAGTATTGCCATTTTATTATATCAAACAGGTTGTCGTTGGCATAACCAAATAGCAGCAATGCGTCAATTTTTTCAATTTTTCTGTCAGCAACCATAGAGGCAATCATTGTTCCCTCGCTAGCACCCAGTAAGGCTATTTTTGAGTTTGTAAATCTTTTGTCATGCTTGAGTTGTGAGATTATTGCCTCAATATCCTCGGCTTCGGTTAATGGCAGATATTTTGAGTATTTTGTCGAATCAATTTTATCGTAATAAGGTGGGGTTTCTCCTATCTCTACTCCTCGCCTGTTATATGTAAAAAATCCAATACCCCTTTTGTTAAATTCTTCTGCGAACAGGTCATAGTAGTTGAATTCAACGTTCCCGATTTTTCTCTTATTAAGGTAGGTATTAGGGCCTGTGCCATGTACGAAAACTACCAACATTGGCACACTATCTTTATTCGATGGAAGATTAAGTCGCCCGGAGATAGTCTCTCCATCCGACAACCGGACCTTCATAATTTCTTCGCCAAAGACACAGGTATTGAAAAACAGACAAACCAATAATATTATTTTCTTTTTCATTTAGAATTTGTTTCTTATATAGTATTAATTATATCTGTTTTATTACAAAAAACTTAGCTTATTCTATATTTTCACTTATTCTTGAACTCTTTTATTCCCCAAGGTATGTAAGCGATACACATAAGGGCAGATCCTACCGAGCTTATTAACTCAATATCTGGGTTAAGCAAAAGTAACAGCCCTGCAATAATTAATATACCCTGCCATTTTTGAATTATCTTTTCCTTCATTAAACCTATAGTTTGTAAAATTCCACCAATAACCAAAGCAAACAGTAACCATACAATAACGAGAAGACCTTCTTTTGATACAATTACCTGTAAGAATGGCATAAAAGCAGCAAATTGGTCTTCCGGAAGCGTGTCAAATGCCGACATTGTCAAGCATAAGGCTCCTTTATCGACAGCTAAAATAAATGCGCCGAATATGCCTATAACACCTCCCCAGAATCCTAATGCCTTCCCTTTTGCTTGTAATAAATTCATTACACCAATAAAATAGATAATAATTACAGGAACAGCAAAGGTAACTATCAGATGTCCTATGTGATACATAGTGTTGTTGTGAAACCTTGCAACCAGTTGTTCTACTGTTTGAAGCGGTTCCATTGCCAATAAATTCGGATGAGTCACAAAGCCGATAAATAGCATCAAAGGATATAAAATTAGCGATAATGCAAAGCCTCTTTTTTTTAAAGTTTCAATTTTCATGTCAGCTGGTTTTATTAATTACGTTTTCCTTTTTCAAAGCAGAAATCACAAACCTTATTTCCGAGAGCCAGTGTTCCTGTCCGCTTAAACATAATTACAGGAGATAATGGATCATAAGCAATATGGTCAGACTCACAGAAAGCAGGGCAAAGTTCCAGGGCATTTCGTCTTTTAAGTTCTTCACAATAGAGACAGGAGTTCATATCAAATGAAATTCTTTTACTGCTGTTTTCCCTCCATACAACATTCCACCCTTCTTTGGGAAAACCGTATTTCATTATGGGTTTGATAAATAGCTTAAGTATTCCATAGGCTAAAGGAAAGTTTTTGAATTTTCTCATAAAATTCCCTGAACGCTCAGAAATTTTATAAAGCTCTTTGCTTACAAAGGCAAAAGCTTCATCCGGATTAATTCCGGATTCCTTGAGGGCTTTGTAGTATGCAAAACCCGGCAGGATAAAATCAATGAGATGCTTGCGTATTGCTTTGTTCCCTCGGTCGTCCATGTTACAGAGTTCGGAATTTAAAATAGATGATGCCTTATCAGAAATCAGGGTTGCCTTTTCTTTGCCATATACTGGTACCAGTGATTGCTCCAGATTCTTTAAGAATGTTTTAGATGCCATAAATTGATTTGCTGGTTTGAGTTGTTTTTTCATCATTGCATAGCTCCAGGCTGATTTTCCAAAGTCTATCCTGCATTTCGTCATTAAGAACAATTTTATCTTCATCCTTCTCAATAAAAATATTTTTCTTCCATGTTATCAACTTGCCTGATTTCATCTTGCTATCTTCCTGTTTTTCTGTGAACAAAGGAGCCATTATCATCCCACATTTCTCTATTGAAATAAATGTCCCTAAATACTTCATAATTGTTGCCATTATTTTCATAGGAGTCGGAATAATATTTAGCTGGTTACTCCAGACTGTTTCGGATATTTCAAAACCAACGAATGATACTTTTGAACCCTTAAATGTTTTATATAGATTATCTAACTTATAAAGGAACATTCTTTTTGCAACCATAGCCTGAAAAATCCCGTTTTCATAACTCCATTTCTTCTTCATTTGGATGTCGTCCCAAAATATTTTACCAACCCGGGTGGCATTGAATATTACTCTTGGGCCATTCTGAGAGTTTTCCAGCAAGTTCAACAGATTTAATGTTAGCATGAACTGAGATAAATAATTTACCTGGAAATGTGAATCCATTCCATCTTGAGTCTCTACCCGTCCGGCAGCATAACCTAAACCTGCATTTATGAATATACAATCCAGATACTTATGTTTACTCTGAATATCATCAATTGCATTTCGGACATCAGAAAGTTTAGCAAGGTCACATAAAACAATTGATGTTTTTTTATTCCCTGTAGAGTTTTCAATTTCTCTCATTGTAGCCTCACCAAGTTCTTTAGACCTGCATAGTAAGATAACTTCATGAATTTGGTTGTCTATTCCGGCCAATACTTTGGCCACACCTTTGCCCATTCCATTAGTGCCACCAGTTATTAATATTTTCATTTCTGATTAGGATTTTTGATATTGTCTTAAAGACGATTGATAAATGAATTTGTTGCATTTGAATTTGCCCGACGTGCATCATCAAACGGCAACAAAGAAAACAGAACAGCAAATTAAATCAAAGAAAAAAATGATTAGCGGTCAGATAAAATGATAAGTGGGCAGTATTGCTACAATTGGTGAAGCATTGCTTGCCAGAGGAGCAAACGGTTATTCAGGCATAAAATGAAATAATAATGTAATTTA
The DNA here is from genome assembly GCA_001769195.1 of Bacteroidetes bacterium GWF2_40_14. Classification (GTDB taxonomy): domain Bacteria; phylum Bacteroidota; class Bacteroidia; order Bacteroidales; family UBA932; genus Bact-08. The sequence goes on from MEOK01000023.1 coordinate 67,829, forward strand.
TTTCATAAATTGTGCAACACTTATCAAAATTATCAGAATTAACTTTGTTTTGAGGAAACCTCATTGCATATGTACACTATTGTCATATAATTATATGAATAAGATGATAAATGCTGATTATATATTCGTTGCAAATACAGAGAAAGAAAAACGTGCAGATGAATTAATCATTGCTAAGATGGAGAAAGCGGAGCGTGTAGCTGAGTTGATCATTGCTAACGAAGTGAAAGCAGATCGTGCAGCTGCATTGGTCATTACTAATGCAGAGAAAGTAAAACGTCAGGCAGAATTAGTTATTGCTAAAGCAGAGAAATTAAAAAGACAGGCTGGGATAATAATTGCACATTCAAAGGAAAAAAAACAAACAAAAGAATTATTAATTGCCGACAAAGAACATACTTTTGAAACCGAAGTCGAAGTAAAAAATCCGGCAGAGTTAGTCATTGCAAACGCGATGATTACAAAGCTTTCGGCAGAGTTATTAATTGCTAATGTTGAGAATGCAAAACGTGCAGCTAAGTTAATCATTGCTAACAAAAGAATATCTTTTCAAACAGAAGAGAAAACAAAACGGTCATCAGAGTTAGTCATTGCTGAGGCAGAGAGAGCAAAACGTGAGGCAACTTTAGTGATTGCAAACATATTGGGAGCAAAACGTGCAGCAGAGATAGTTCTTACCAACATAGCGAAAGTGCAATATGCAGCTGAATTAGTTATCGCCAACAAAGGAAATGTTTATCAAAACGCAGGAAAATTTAACCGTGCAGCAGAGTTAGTGGTTGCTAATGTAAAAAAGGCAAATCATGCTGCAACATTAGTTATTGCAATTGTAGAGAAGGCAAAAATTGCAGCAGAATTGGTTATTGCAAACAAAGAACATAATTTGACTAAAGAGAAAGCAAAACACACATCAGAGCTAATCATTCTAAATAAAAAACTTGCCAATCAAATTGAAAAGAGTAACCAATCTGACCAGAAACTGAAGGAAAGCAACGAAAAATTTCGTTTATATATCGAACATTCTCCTGTGGGAATTTTTGTTGTAGATAAAATGGGGAAATATTATGATTGTAACCCTGCAGCATGTGAAATGGTTGGTTACACTCGTGAAGAAATATTATCGATGAGTGTTATTGATCTGCTTCCTGTTCAGGAAGTTGAAAGGGGTTTACACAGCTTTCAGAAATTATTGGAAGACGGATTTAATAAAATTGAGATAAAGCTGCTGCGAAAAGATAAAACTACAGTTTATGTTATATTAGAAGCGGTTCAATTACCTGAAATTAATATGTTTATGGCTTTTAATACTGATATCGAAAATATTAAAACAGCGGAATTTGAACTTAGCAAAAAAGTTGTTGAAATTAGATCAATAAATAAAAAATTGGGTGAGACTAATGTTGAATTAACTAAAGCCAAAGAAAAAGCCGAAGAAAGTGACCAGCTAAAGTCTGCTTTCCTTGCCAACATGAGCCACGAAATACGCACACCAATGAATGGCATACTAGGTTTTGCAGATCTGTTGAAGGAACCAAAATTATCAGGCATTGAGCAACAAGAATACATAAGCATTATCGAGAAAAGCGGTGCCCGCATGCTAAATATCATTAACGACATTATTAGTATCTCAAAGATAGAATCCGGAACAATTGATACATATATATCTGAAACAAATATTAACGAACAGACCGAATTTGTTTTCAACCTCCTTAAACTTGATGCTGCTAAGAAAAAACTGACCCTTTCTTTTAAAAATACATTACCTGATAAAGATTCTATTATTAAAACAGATACTGAAAAATTTATTAGTGTTCTTTCTAACCTAGTAAAAAATGCCATAAAATATACAAATCGAGGCTCAATAGAATTTGGATATATTTTTAAAAACAACAGTAAAGATGATGAGCAGTGTAATCTAGAATTTTACGTAAAAGACACAGGTATCGGAATCCCTAAAGATAGACAGGAAAAAATATTTGAGCGTTTTACACAAGATGACATTGTTGATAAAACAGATCGAAATGGCGTAGGATTGGGATTAGCAATTTCGAGAGCTTATGTTACTAAACTTGGCGGTAAAATTTGGGTAGAAAGCGAAAAAGGGAAAGGAAGTGTTTTTTACTTTACAATTCCATATAATGTTGAACCCCAACAAAAAATTATAAATAAAAACTATGGCGTTCCAGATGAAACAGATGTTCATGTAAAAAATCTGAAAATATTAATTGTCGAAGACGATGAAACATCGGAAAAGTTGATTTCAATAATGGTCAAAACGTTTAGCAAAGAACAGATAAGAGCCAGAAATGGCATTAAAGCCGTTGAAATTTGCAAAAAAAACCCTGATATTGATTTGATTTTAATGGATATTCAATTGCCTGAAATGAGCGGTTGTGAAGCGACAAGGCAAATACGAAAATTCAATAAAGATGTTGTCATAATTGCCCAAACTGCTCATGGATTAACCGGTGACAGAGAAATGGCAATCAAAGCGGGCTGTAACGATTATATTTCAAAACCCATTAAGCAAGAGGAATTGACTGCATTAATTCAAAAGTTGTTTTAAACAGTAATAACTACATTTCCTTTTTTATGACCATTTTCGACATACTGAAAAGCCTCAGCGGTCTTTTCCAGAGGAAAAACTCTATCTATAACCGGCTTTAACTTTCCGGATTCGATAAGCTCTATGAAGAAATATAGATTTTTAGCTGTTTCTTTTGATACACCCCCCTTAATCTTTTTACCACCTATCAATATTGCTTTCATTTTATTTGTATAGCGTTGGAATAACCAGATTCGATAATGCCTGAAATGCGAGGGATATCGCTATTTTTTAGTGTTTTGAAATTTATAAGATTTTGTTCCTGAAGTAATTCTTCAATTTTTTTGTAATTAAACGCAAATTCAGTATCCTTTGTCAATATGGGCGTTAGGCGTGAAACTAAACCGCAATTTTGAAAATAGACATTAAGACCACCATAAAGCGTTGGTGAACAAAAATTTGAAAAATAGATTGGTCGGCGAGAAAAATTATCTTCTACTATCTGTAAGAGTATGGCTCTTTGCGGACTCAGATAAGTACGTTTTTTTGCTTTTTCGCTTTCTATTTTTGAGTGCATCCTTTCAGAAAACAAGTCAGGTTCAACCTGCCATTGAAACAGATAGTTATCCGATAAACCGAATTGTTTTTTGTCCTTAGATGAGACATTGATCGAAATCATAGTAGTATCCCACTTAAAAGGGTGTATATCCATTATCTGCTGGTCTGTGAGGCTTAAATCAACTTTTTTAATCGCATCTGCCAATCCATTTTTCAAGAATTTCACATACCATGGTCTGTCAATGTTCCCGATGGGAAGAAGGGTTATATCGGTTCTTACATTTTCGTGCAACTGCAAATAAATACAAACATCAAAATCGGCATTTCCGCCTGTAAATAAAATGGCGTTTGTATCGCAATTATTCAGAAAATTTCGTCCGAATTCCTTTAACCATGCTGGATATGCACCTTTGTCATTGGCTAGTTTGTAAAAATACTTTAACTTTTCCTCATCATAATTCTGCATTGCTATAAATGCGTTTCCGCTGCATTCCGCTCCGTAAAAGTATTTTGCATCGCCATAATCTGGCCTGAGTTCAAGGGCTTTGTCCAAATATTTGAAAATTTGTTCGGAATATGAAAAGTTGTATCCGCTCAATGGTCGACTATCGTATGCCCTGTAATGGTTGAACCATCCCAAATAGTAAAAGATTTCGGCATCCTTTGGGGTATCTTTTGCCGCTTGTTCCAACAAGACAATTGCTTCTGAGTAATGTTCTTTTTTGAACTCATCCAGAGCCTGTTCTTTTAATGATTGGTTTTGCCCGAATAAATTAAGACTTACTCCTATAAATAGAAATAGTAATGCTGTATGTCTCATTTTATGCTTGTATGTTTATCCATATGATATGAGGTCGAGTAATTAATTACAAGGTTTATGGCACTTAAAGTTTTTATCTTTTTTTTTGTCGTATATTGGGCAAGAAGTTGAAGAGCAATTCATTCTGCCCTGAAGTATTCTGACGCCCCACGGAATGTATCCGGCACACATAAGCAAAGCACCCGTTGAACTAATTAGTTCAATATCTGGGTTGTTAAGTAACAGAAGCCCAAAAATAATGCATACTCCCTGCCATTTGCTGATAAATTTTTCTTTTAAAAGGCCCAGTGCTTGTATTGATGCACCTATTGGTAATAATGGTAATAATGGTAATAACCAAACCACCCAAAGCAATCCAGCTTTGTTTACAACAACACTGAGAAAAGGGGCAAACTCTTGAAATTGAGCCTCTGGTAAAGTGTCGAATGCAGATAATACCAAACACAAAGCGCCTTTGTCTACAGCTAAGATGAAAGCTCCAAATAAACCAATAACCCCGCCCCAAAAACCTAATTGTTTGCCCTTCCCTTGGAGCACATTCATAAAACTAATCAGAGCTATCATTATAACTGGGACGGCAAACATTACAAGCAAGTGCCCAAAATGGAATATGGGCTGATTATGAAATCTTCCAACCAG
>MEOK01000024.1 GCA_001769195.1 Bacteroidetes bacterium GWF2_40_14
ATAAACTTCAAACAAATCGCCCAAAGTTTTCTTTCGTTATGAGCAAAATTAATTAAAATTTATTCAATTTTATTTGGATTTTAAAACAGTACCTTTGTTTTTTAGCAAAATGAGCGCTAAGTGGGTAAACCCGGTGCACGCATCTGCAAATCCCACACCCTCCCTGATAAACTAGAGCACAATCCGCAACTACTTATACAGATAGTACTTCTTCGAAAGCACCCTGAACGCCTCAACATCCTTGTACCAATAATCCCTTATATCCGCAAACTTATGCCGCTGAGCAAAACGCAACCTTATCTGGTCGCTGCCCGCAACCTGATCAAACATCTTGTAGCGCTTTTCATTGGCATTCTTGAACACAGCCTTGTCCGGATAAAGATCGGCAAGAGCCTCCATAACATAAAACTGAATGTCCGAAAGTGCAACTTTGTCATAATCCATTATATGAACCTGCACACCCTGATAATTCAATCCGACACCAACAGAGTAGAACGGTTTAAGGTGTATTGGTCTGAAAACGATCCCTGGAAGTTTGTATCCATTTAATTTATCGGCAAGCTCTTCTGCTTTTATCCATTCAGAGGCGAAAATCTGGAACGGGATAGTGTAACCTACACCAATAGAGATATAGCCCAGCTCTCCCAGAATACCCGAAACAGGGTAGAAAAATGCACTTACAGGTTGAGGGATGTGAGGTGATGACGGCACCCACTGAAGACCGGTTTTGTCGAAGGTCATATCCCGGCTCCATCCTGCCATCTTCACAACTGAAAGCTTGCACTGCTTACTCAGCATTTTCTCTCCGTTAAGCAGAAGTGCGAGTTCGCCGCAAGTCAGACCATAAACGTAAGGAATCTTAAACTGACTGACAAATGATATGAATCCATCCTCAACAAGATTGCCCTCTACCTTCAACCCTCCAAGCGGATTAGGCCTGTCCAGGATAACCAGTTCGATATTGTTCTCAGCAGCAGCCTCCATGGCAAGACCCATAGTACTGATATAAGTGAATGACCTGCTTCCAATATCCTGAATATCATATACCAGCACATCAATTCCCTTTAACATCTCAGGAGTGGCCTTGCGGGTACTGCCATAAAGAGAGTAGACAGGAAGCCCCGTCTTAGGGTCATTTACAGTCTCAACTTTATCACCGGCATGTGCATCACCCCGTACACCATGCTCAGGACCAAAAAGAGCCACAAGCTTAACGTTGGGTGCTTCAAACAGAATATCGATGGTTGACTTTACATGATTGTCAAATCCTGTGGGATTTGTAATAAGACCAACACGTTTTCCTTCAAGAATTTTGAAATTCTGATACTTCAGGACCTCTATGCCTGTTTTGATTTTCTGGGCATGTGCCGCACCTGCAAATATGCAGATTGCAGAAATCAAAAATATTGTCTTTTTCATTTTATGTGAATTTTAGATACCTGTTAATAATTGTTCTACACCTTAGCCACTTCCTTTTTACCAAATCCTTCATCCACCTTGATAAACGATGTAACCACTATGGTCGCCACACAGCAGATCATTACCCAGTAGAAGAAGTTCTGATATCCGATCAGCTCCTGTAGCCAGCCTGCCGACATCCCAGGCATCATCATACCAAGGGCCATGAAAGCAGTACAGATAGCATAGTGAGCCGTTTTGTGCTCACCTACTGCAAAGTATATCATGAACAACATATAGGCGGTAAACCCGAATCCGTAGCCGAACTGCTCAATAAATACACACAGATATACAACAAATAGATTGTCAGGCTGGAACACGCTCAGGTAAACGAAAGTGGCACAAGTCAGCGATATTGTCCATGCCATTGGCCAGAGCCATTTTTTAAGACCGCCTTTGGCAGCAATGATTCCGCCAATTATACCTCCCAGTGTTAATCCAAGGATACCGATTGTTCCATAAACCAACCCAACCTGCCCAGTGGTAAGTCCCATACCACCAACCTCTCTGGCATCTAGAAGGAACGGAGAGATAAGCTTCACCAGCTGCGCCTCAGGCAGACGGTATAGCAGCAAGAAGGCAATTGCCACCCATATTTGCTTCTTTTTGAAGAATGATGCAAATGTCTCAAAGAACTCCCTGAAGATAGTCCGTGGAGTAACCTCTTTTGCAGGCTTGTCAGAAGCCGGCCGTGGAAGTATGAATCTGTGATAAAGGGCTACGGCCATAAAGAAGCCGGCCATAATGAAAAATGTGATTGACCAGGCAAAAGTGATATTTCCCGATAACCCGTTAAATGTAGCAGATGCCTCTGTCTTAAGCTTAGGATCTGCCTGCACAAGAAGGAAAGCAGGTTTGTTCCAGTTTTCAGATGTAAACTCAATCCTTTCGCCATAAGCTATGAAGATACTCTTGTCACCCTTTTTCAATGAGGTGTTCAGAACAATTTTTTCACCAGCGGCAGGAGCTTTTGTCAGTTTGACACTTACCAGATGAGAATTACCTGTAAGTTTATGAACCTCCTTGCCGGCATTCTCCTCACCAAAGTTGCGTTTTATGAATTGTCCCAGAGGTTCCGACACGCTTTTTGTCCACCACGATTTTTCTGCCTGTATATCGGCTTTTGATTTTTCGGCAACAGCAAATCCATTGAGAATATTCTGCTCAACAGCATAAGCCTTAAGGATAGCAGCAGAGTCTACAGAAATAGTGTTTGTACTTAAATTCACCATAGAAGGTGTAACCACGAAGGAAAAATCATCAGTCTGAGCGACAGCTGACGAGTCTGTCAGAGTAGTGTCAGCAGCAGGAAGAGTAATAGTATTGCTGAACTGTGGCCCCGCGTTCACTACAATTTCAGCGGGCTTGATTCCCGTAGAGGACTCAAGAAGACCGGCTATCACAATAAGTATCCCCTGCCCCATTATTGTTGCCACTCTGTAAAAAGTGCTTCTTATACCAACGTACAACGACTGGTCGTGACTATCCAGTGCAAGCATGTAGAAACCATCTGCAGCAATATCGTGAGTAGCAGAGCTGAATGCAACCAGCCAGAATACAGCCAGGGTCACCTGGAAGAAGTTGCTGGCCGGTATAGTAAAGGCAATTCCGGCCAGACCTGCTCCCACCAGGAGCTGCATGGTAACTACCCACCAGCGTTTAGTCTTTAAAAGATCAATAAACGGACTCCAGAAAGGCTTGATTACCCAAGGCAGATAGAGCCAGCTTGTATAGAGGGCAATATCTGTATTAGATATGCCGAGCCTCTTGTACATTATTACAGAGATAGTCATTACTGCCACATAAGGCAGTCCCTGAGCAAAATACAGCGATGGTATCCAGGCCCACGGCGATCTTTTCTTGTTATTCATTTTATGATTGTTTGGTGTGATTAATACAATTTCTCAATAGAAGCACCCACGAAATAATGCAATAAAATCTCGTCGTACTTATACCCCTTCTCACCCATTACCGCAGCTCCAATCTGACATAGTCCCACTCCATGCCCCCAGCCTGCACCCTTTAGTATGAACTTCTCTGGAATTTCACCCTCACCCATAACCTTCTCAACAATGAAGGCCGATGAATAGAGATGTGATTTAGATAGCGTTCTCCTTATTTCCAGCTCTTTACCTATAGTTCTTGTCCTCTTGCTGCCTACAATTTTCAACCTGACAAGCCTACCAGAAGTTCCTCGCTCAACCGGAATAAGATCCAGAATATCACCATAATCTACGCCTGATCTTTGCAAAATCAAAGAGAATAGTTCACTCTGAGAATATTCCACTTTCCAGCGGTAGAAATTTACAGTCTCCTGATCGTAATTGTTGAGAACCTGTGAGAGGATATGCTTGTCAGAAGTGTTACAGAATGCCTCTGGCGACGAAAGTATCCACTCCCCGGCATTTTTTTCAATTGTAAGATCCGGAATCTCAGTTATTGTCTTGCTGTCTCTCACCTTAACCAGATATGGATAGTGAATATTTTCCCAGCAGTTCTGGAACTCTTCAAACACACCACCGCAACTCTTAGAGTAGCGGGCATCGCAGATTTTACCGTCAAACATGAGCAACTGTCCCCATGTCTCCTTTATTGCCTCCCTCACCTTTCCGGTAGAGGCTTTTGTAGTTCCCTGATACCTCTGGCAATGGTCGTCGGCACAAATGTCAAACTTAGTGTGATCCTCTCTGTCGTACCACTTTACCAACTCATCCTCAGTCTCTTGCATAGTACTGTATGCCTCCTTAGACTCCACAATCTCCTTGTTTTTCTGAATCTGAGCCAGCAGCCACGACCTCGATATCACGGCATGCGCCTTTAGGAGTTCAGATGATGCTGTCGCACTCATCTCAGAAGAGATTACTGATGTCAGGTAGTCCTCGATTCCAATCAGGTTTATGGCCGTAATTTTATCTCCTTCCACAATAAGCTTGAGAGAACCCATAAAGCTTTGGTTTTCTTTTCTTTCCCAGTGAAAATTAACACCTATGGTCACATCGCTTAGTTCAAAGATATCCTGCGAAGGGTTCGCTGGTTCAAACAGAAGTTCGCTGTACGATTGTCCGTTCCATTCTATCTTTCCCTGAGAAGAGTTGACAATCTGCCTGCCACTGCACGCTTTGCCACCACAAATAAAACCGGAGGAGAGGTGAAACTCAATCCTGTGTTCCGACATTATACCTACGCTTACTTTTGGCTCTATCATGATAACTATAGTATTGATTTGATTCTGTTTGCTAAAATATGAAGATCCTCAAAGGAGATGCAAACCTCCCTGAGAATATCCCTTATGTCTGTTGCCGAAATTTTAATAAAGTCCTTTTCCAGAGGCGTGATAAATACACCCCCCAGATCAACTGAAGCAGGACTTAGAAGAATATTTGCATCACCTTCGGCAAAATAGTGAGATGGACGATGTTTAGACCTTATGTAAAAAACGGTGTTCCAGATGCCCTCCGCAAACCAGCAGAGAATATTGAGCATTGGCTCACTCTCTCCCTCTTTCACATCCAGCACATTATAGATTTTCCCAAAAATCTCAAGTGACTCCTTTTTTGAGTCAGATTTCAGTATGAGCATTCCGTTGATTCCAGATTTCACTTCATATAGCACCGAACTGCTGTTCCTGAAAATTATCTCTTTATCCAGCTTGTCCATCTCCTTTTCTACAGGCATAAACCCTTTGTTACCGGCCTGAAAATGAATATGGTCCGGCGCAGAGGCTCCGCACTTTGGACCATTGTAAAACAGTGTATATTCGGGCAAAGCCTCAGCAAGGTTGAGCATTGCATCAAAGTGCCCGTTGATAAGCTGATCCTGATGCTTTAGCAGCGGAATCGTCAAATGTTTCGGAAAAATAGGGAAAGGATTAATGAGAACAGTATACGGATTTGTTATATCCGACCCATTAATATATTCAAGACCCTTCTGGACCTGAGGTCTGTTCTCCTTACACAAAAAACACCTTCTCTCCTGAATAGACTTTGCATCTACCTTGGCAGAAGACGAGACTATTCTTGCAGGGTTGAACTGTACCTTAAACGGGAAACCATCCACCAACACATCTTTTGACGCAACCCTGTCCAGTGCCTCGTAATTCGTACGGGCCTGTTCCCAGGAGTCAAGTTGCTCACGGAAAAGTTCTGTCAGGTTTTGTGAATTCAATTGTAAGGTCATCGGCTACTTTTTACTTTTGTTCATGGCAATTCTTGCCATCAGCTCCCATGTTCTTATCCTGTCCTTGTATGTATTGTGGGCATTCATCTTTACAACGTCGAGCGATGCATCGGAGTTCTCTTCCCAACGACGGCAATGGTAAAGCACATCGTAAATACGGCCTATCTGATACTCTCTCGAAATGTTGAGCCCCAGTGCGTAATCCTCTCCATAGCTTGTATTTGGCACCTTAATGGCCCTGAGTACCGGAGTGTAGAATGCCCTTGGAGCACCCAGTCCGTTAATTCTCAATGCGTTGTTCCTTCCGTTATCCGGTGTCCACTCCTTATGGTCAATGATTCCCGGAGCAATCATCTCCATGTTGAAGTTTGTCATCATATATGTTCCTACAACCATTGCGCAGTTTTGCTCATAGAATGAGTTTACCACCTTCTGAAGTGTGTTTTCGTCAGAATATACATCGTCGCTGTCCAGCTGAACAGCAAATTTTCCGCACTTTGGATGATGTACCCCGGCGTTCCAGCATCCCCCTATTCCAAGGTCAGTTCTCTCCGGAACAAGGTGAACAAGTCTGGTATCACCTGCAAACTTCTCGATTGCTTCATATGTACCATCGGTAGAGTGGTTGTCAATGATAATAAGGTTGAATTTGAAAGTTGTCTTCTGCATAAGTACTGAACGTATTGCATCTTCAACTGTCCTTATCCTGTTGTATACAGGAATTATTACAGAAGCTTCAAATTCAAAGTTGTTTTCGCTGAACTCAATATGTTTGAACTTAGGTTCCAGATACCCGCCTATTACTTTAAGGTGGTATGTGCATGCAGATTCCATTTCAATCTGTACGCCACGGTTCTTTGGATCTACATAATCAAAGATCTTCTCCCCCGATTTTCTTGTATCCTGCTCAACCTCTGTATATAGATATTCGTTTATATGCACCAGCTCTCCCTTCTGTGAAACCTTAAGTCTCAGGTCATATAACCCGGCATAATGGTATTTTGAAACCATTTCATGAGCGGCTTTCTTTAAAGTCGCAGATCTGTAAAGCATTACCGACCCAAAGTTAAAATCGTCTCTCAAGCTGCCTTTCTGATATGTTATTACAGGACTTATACTCTTTTTGCCATCCACAATCTGATAATGGTCGGCATAAACCATAACAGCATCAGTATCGTTTGCAATATTCACCATTCTCTCAAGAGCAAACATCCCCATTACAAGGGTGGACTCTTTTGTATAAATTAGTGTGTATTGCGAATCTGATCTTTCTGCTATTTTTTTTATGGCTGTTGTACACTTTAGAGATTCTATGTTTACAACCTCGCAACCAGGGTATTGCTCAATATTTGGGTTTGCCGACATCAGGTAGATTTTATCTACCAGTGCATTCTCCTTTAATCCTGTAATAGTTTGTTCTACTTGTGCCTTATCGTGATACGGAATAAAGCAATTTACACATTTTGACATATTTTCTTAATTTGACTATTCGTGCGCTAAGATATTCAATTTTTTAACGAATTTAGTTAAAATCCCCGGTTAAATTGGGGGAAAAAGTGTACTTTCGCGCCTTACAAAGTTTTAAAATAATGCAAACTTTCGATTTTGTTATTGTGGGGAGCGGTCTTGCAGGTCTTTATGCAGCCTTCAGAGCCTCACGCTATGGAAGTGTTGCCCTCGTCACAAAATCAAAAGTACGCGACAGCAACTCATATTATGCACAGGGAGGCATTGCTGCTGTTACAGATGAAGACGATACTCCTGCATTTCATTTCGACGATACAATAATAGCCGGCAGGGGTTTGTGCGACTATTCAGCAGTAAACATTCTGGTTACCGAAGGTCCTGAGAGGATAAGTGAACTTGTAGAGGAGGGCATGCATTTCGATATGTCCCACGGCTCATTTGCACTAGGGTTAGAAGGCGGGCACCACAAAAGGCGCATACTTCATGCAGGAGGCGATGTTACCGGCATGAAAATCACCAACTTCATGATAGAGAAGGTCCTTTCATGCAAGAATATCGAACTATTTGAGAATCATTCCGCAATAGAGGTTTTAACTGACAACGGCACATGCTGCGGAGTAAGAGTGTGGAACCTTGAGACGAATACAGAAGAGCTATTCTATGGCCGGCACACCTTCCTTACTCTGGGAGGAGCATCTGCAATCTATAAGCGCACCTCAAATCCCGAGACCACAATTGGAGATGGCATTGCCCTCTGCTATACTGCAAATTGCGAACTTGCCGACATGGAATTCATTCAGTTTCACCCCACTACAATATACACACCTTCGGATAAATCTTATCTTATAAGCGAAGCAGTCCGCGGAGAGGGTGCTTACCTTATCAACCAAAAGGGAGAGAGGTTCATGACCGGCATTCATGAAAACGCAGAACTGGCACCAAGGGATATTGTCGCACAATCCATTTATCGCGAAATTTTCAAACAGGATAACCCGTACGTTCATCTGTCACTAAAACACCTTAATCCAGAAAGAATCAAGGAGAGGTTTCCGAATATCTTTGAGAAGTGCCGCCAGCTGGGTATAGACATGACCGACAAAATACCTGTTGCTCCGGCCGCTCATTATATGGTAGGCGGTGTTAAAACAGATAGCTACGGCAGGACAAGTATTAAAAACCTCTATGTGTGCGGAGAGCTTGCATCAACCGGCATAATGGGCGCCAACAGGCTGGCCTCAAATTCTCTTATTGAATGTATTGTCTTCGGGCATCGAGCAGTTGAGGTTGCAGGAAAAGACCTGACAAATTATGCCCCGCCATCTTTCACCCCAAAATATCACATAGATAATGAGAAGTTTGAGAAATACCTCGAACTTAAAGAGAGGGTTGCAAATATTATGACCCGGCATGCAGGAATTATAAGAAACGAAGTGCTGCTGCTTAAAGGGCTCTCGCTTCTGGAAGAGGAGAAAGGCAATCTGGACAAAGATTCACGGGAATATTTCAACTTAATAAGCAATAATCTGTTAATAGTTGCAGGGCTAATCATGAAATCTGCCATCTACCGCAAAGAGAGCCGAGGCGGACATTACAGAGAAGATTACCCATTAGAGAACGACACTTTTATCCATCACATAATTCAGCAAAAGGGAAGGGAGCCAAGAACCCTCCCGGTTATTACAAATCTCAGATAAAGATCATGTCACAGGACTTAATCAACAAGATAATAGGGCTGGCAATAGAGGAGGACATTGCAACCGGCGACATCACAACAAATGCCCTCATACCCGGCACATCCAGAGCAACGGCACGAATGACAATGAAGGCCGACGGTGTTGTATCTGGTCTCGATATTGCCCGAAAGGTATTTGAATACCTAGATAAGGACATTTTGTGGACCCCATATGTAAAAGAGGGCGACAAGGTAAAAAAGGGAGATATCATTGTAGATATAGCCGGCAGCTACAGATGTCTGCTTACAGGAGAACGGACGGCACTCAACATTCTTCAGCGGATGTCGGGAATAGCAACAGCAACTGCATTATATGTAAAGGAGCTGGAGGGATCGGAGACAAAGCTTCTTGACACCCGCAAGACAGCTCCCGGAATGAGGATACTGGACAAGATGGCCGTAAAGGCAGGAGGAGGAACAAACCACCGCATGGGCCTGTTCGACATGGCTCTTATAAAGGATAACCATATCAAGGTTGCCGGGGGCATAATAAATGCAGTAAAGCAGGTGAGAGAGAGTATTCCTCCGGGGGTCCGTATTGAGGTAGAGGTAACGAACCTTAATGAGGTACGTCAGGCCCTGGAGACAGGAGCAGATATAATAATGCTGGACAACATGGACAACCGGACAATGGCAGAGGCAGTAAGAATCATTGGCTCCAAAGCTGAAACAGAGGCCTCGGGCAATATGAATGTTTCCAGGATAAAGGAGGTTGCTGCTACAGGTGTGAATTTTATAAGTGTAGGTGCACTGACACATTCAGTGACTGCGTTGGATATAAGCATGAACATAGTTCCACAAAACTAAGCCCTTAACTATGCAACAGAACGAATTTATTACAGAGATACAAAGATTTAAAAAGGAGAAGAATGCTGTAATACTTGCTCACTACTATGTGAGGCCGGAAGTACAGGATATTGCAGACTACATTGGAGATTCACTTGGTTTGTCACACGCAGCCTCAAAGACCGAAGCAGACATAATTGTGTTCTGCGGAGTAAACTTCATGGCAGAGACAGCATCAATAATCTCTCCACTTAAAAAGGTGCTTATACCGGACAATACAGCAGGGTGCTCACTTGCCGAAAGCATTGAACCTCAAGACATAATCCGTTGGAAACAAAATAATCCCGATGGTGTTGTTGTATCATACGTGAACACAACAGCAGAAATCAAGGCGTATTCCGATATTTGCTGTACTTCATCAAACGCCCTTAAGATAGTGAACAGCATTCCTGCAGAAAAAAAGATTTTTTTCGTGCCCGATACAAACCTTGGCAATTATATCAGAATAAAGACCGGTAGAGAGATGGATATCTGGGATGGTGACTGCTGTGTACACAACAGGTTCGACACAAAGATAGTTCTGGACAAAAGCCTCGAATATCCTCAGGCAGATATACTTATCCATCCTGAGAGCAAGTGCTCAAGTGACCCTGTAATTCACAGTATGTCTAATGCATACTTCTACTCAACATCCGGAATGATGAAGCATGTTAACAGCTCTCATAAGAGAGAGTTTATAATTGTCACAGAAGAAGGTGTAATACATGAGATGAAAAAGAACAATCCACATAAGGAGTTTATTCTCATAAGCACAAAGGCCCCTTGCAGGCAGATGAAGAAGGTTACTCTGGAAAAGGTATTGCACACACTGCAGACAGAAGAGTTTGAAGTTAAGGTGCCTGCAGAGCTGAGTGAGAGAGCGTGGTTACCGATAAAAAGAATGCTGGAAGTATGAAATCCATAATTTCACTTGTAATTTTCTTGTCTCTCTCTTTTGAGCTTTCTGCACAGCAGGTTAAAGCCGATGCCGACTGGTCCTACTCCTATGACTTCATCGAAAATGGAACTAGATGTGTCAATCTTCAAGGAAAAATTATCAAGAATGCATACTTCACAAGCACAGACAGCATCGGAAACTATGCTTATATCTCCTGGGATAAGAAGAAATATTATGTTAACCTCAACGGGAAGAAGTTGGGCCCGTATGAATCTGTAAATGGAAAGCGTTTTGAGGAGATGACCCCTGTCGCCTTGGGCAATGGTGGCAAATTTGCCTTTATGTACTCCCTCAAGGGGAAAAACTACATGAACGTAAATGGTAAGATTCTTGGCCCCTACCCTGCTATAGACCCCAAATCAATAAAAATGAGTAATGGAGGAAATTACACCTTCTCATATCTGGCCAGCCAAAACAGCAGGTATGTAATATTCAATGCCAAAAAACATGGCCCTTTTGTAAACGAAACGAACATGCAGGCCGGGATTTTTGACGACGGCACTTACTATTTTGAATACTCCGATAAACAGGGCAATTACTTCATAAATATCAATGGCCGTGTCCATAAGATTGATGACTGCGAATACCTCGATGAAAGCTCTATAAAATACTACACATTTCTTGAAAACGGTAAGTGGTACCTTAACAGTGCCGGCAAGATTCTCGGTCCGCACGAAGTGCTTACCATTCTATCTGCCGATGTGGTCATTAATAATGTCTGCTATAAATACAAGATTCAAAACGACTGGTTCATATCAATTAACGAAGTCACTCTTGGCCCTTATCTGAATATCGAGATACCTGGCAGGAACCTCTATCACGGCGAAGTATATGTTTACCGTTTTTTTACAAAGAAGGGGCAGTTCCTAAATATTGACGGGAAGATCCTGGGCCCGTACAACTATACAAAGAGAATAACGGTACTTGACAGGGATAACTTTGCATTTGCCTATGAATCAAACGCCCGATGGTATTTGAATCTGCGTGGAGAAAAAACAGGCGGCTCCTACGGCCTGATAGACGATGTGGCCCTTGATGGCAAAGGCTCCTATGCATTCTCACACCGCGACAAGTCAGATATCGATGAGTCAAATCTGGTAATAAATAAAAAGGTCAGAAACTCATTAAAGGGATACATAGACGAAGTATTTCTCGCTCCAGACGGACGAACTTTGCTGCTGATAAACAACGGTTCGTTATCTGTCAATGCTTTTGACAAGAGTTACGGACCTTTCGAAGAGGTCGTATCGCTATACGCTCTTGAGGGCGGAGAATTTTATATAATGGCTACCGACAAAAGCAAAAAAATATTTACAACAATCATAAACGGAACCCATTTAGGACCACTTGAACAACAGCCGGCACTTTTCATTGGAGCAGGACAAAGATATCTTGTAACACTAGAAAAAGAAGGCAAGTATTACCTTAACGATAGCGGCCAGATCTGCGGCCCATACGACGCATTGACAAACCTCCGCTGTTCACGCAACTGGAAAAGCGGCAACCTTTTAACTCAGTAAAATCATTAAAGTAAACGATGCAAGCTGAAAAACATAACCGGTGGCTGGTAGCTGTCATGGGCACCATTCTCATGATAGTTCTTGGAACTGTCTATTCCTGGAGCTTCTTTCAAAAACCAATAGTTGAGGCTTACGGATGGTCAAACTCAGGTGTGG
Source organism: Bacteroidetes bacterium GWF2_40_14 (assembly GCA_001769195.1). GTDB lineage: Bacteria > Bacteroidota > Bacteroidia > Bacteroidales > UBA932 > Bact-08. Next base: position 12,293 of record MEOK01000024.1, read on the forward strand.
CATGGGTCTTCAGTACAAGCATACTGTTTCTCGGGCTAGCTGCAGCCTGGAGCGGGATCAATCTTTCCAGATATGGCCCTGCAAAGCTGGCTGTAATTGGAGCAATAATGTATGGAACAGGTTTTATACTGGGGAGTCTGGCACTAAAGGCTCATAGTCTGCCTTTACTTATTCTGGGGTTTGGAGTAATTGGAGGATCAGGCATTGGAATGAGCTATGTTACCCCGGTTGTATCGGCATTAAAATGGTTCCCCGACAAACAGGGCTTTATTTCCGGCATGGTGATTATGGGATTCGGGTTTGGGGCACTGGTAATGTCAAAAATAATTGCCCCGACGGTTATGAATATTACCGATGGCAATCTTGTCCCTTCATTTTTTATAATTGGCACAGTGATTCTTGTGTTGGGTTTTTTCGCAGCCATGTTTATCAGACAGCCCCCGGCCGGTTATCTTCCTGAAGGCTGCTCACCTCTCGTTAAAGTATCTCCAGGAGACAAAAAAGAGACTGTTGAGGTAACTGCAAAGCAGGCAATCTTTACATCAAAATTTGCAATGATGTGGTTGGTTTTCTTTGTCAATATCACTGCCGGCATCATGTTTATAAGCTTCCAGTCACCACTTATGCAGGATTTATGGAGCCGCTTCAGGTCGGGAAGCGACCCTGTTTCCCTGGCCGCCATAGGGGGAACACTTATAGCCGTAAGCTCTATATTCAACGGTTTGGGCCGGTTTTTCTGGGGAGGTATCTCCGACAGAATTGGCCGTATTCAGACATTCAGATTGATTATCGGAACTCAGATCCTTGTCTTTATTACTCTGCTGTTTGTCACGAATCCATACATTTTTGCCATATTAGTATGCTATGTATTACTTTGCTACGGAGGAGGTTTCGGAACAATTCCATCTTATGTAAAGGAGGTTTTTTCTGAGAAACTTATGCCTGTTGTATATGGGGCGATCCTCACAGCATGGTCGGCCGGCGGTGTCCTGGGACCGCAGGTTGTAGGTTTTATGAAGGACCAATACCCCGGTAATGCATCAACCTATGCGTTTATTATCGGTTCTGTATTACTCTCAATAGGTTTTGTCCTGGCTTTGATACTTAACAACAAACCAATTTTAAGGGATCAAGTTGAAGAGTAGGTGGAGCAACTCAAGGGGTCAAACTGCTACTGAGAGCTCCCTTGAAGTTTTTTGCATATAGCTCATTGTCTACCAGATATAAAATTATTTTCATTTAATGTCGATTGAAAATATTTTATAGACAACAGGTGATAAACAACTTATGAAAAACTTCAAGGGACTTTTTTTTAAGTTTCCCACATGGTTATGTGCAACATTATCAGTATATAAGAAGGAATTTTCCAAAATAGATAGTTTACAAACAACCTTGGTACGATAAGTGGTATTAATCTTATATTCAGATCCGTATTAAATTAAACAGATTAAATGTGTTTGGATAACATGGTTATTTAAAGCAATATACCACTTATTGTACCACGAGTAAACGTACAAAATTTATCGCTCAAAAAAAAAGCCGCATTAATAATGCAGCTTTTCTATTTTGTGGAGAATAAGGGAGTCGAACCCTTGACCCCTTGCTTGCAAAGCAAGTGCTCTAGCCAACTGAGCTAATCCCCCGGAAAAAAGTAGTCCCGAGCGGAGTTGAACCGCTGACCCCTACATTATCAGTGTAGTGCTCTAACCAACTGAGCTACGGGACTATATAGGTTAAATGATAGCAAAAAAGAGTAAAAAGAAGAGGAAACTTCCTAGTTAGTAAACAGCTCCAAAAAGGAGGT
>MEOK01000025.1 GCA_001769195.1 Bacteroidetes bacterium GWF2_40_14
ATTCTGCCATACTTGTTTGATAACTCCGTCGGCAGCAATACGATTAGAGTTAATTTGAGTATATGAGTCAATACCCAATCTGTACTGAATAAACCACCATTTTGTAATATCTGCCTTTACTCCTAAACTGCCTGTAAAACGATCTGTATCGTCAAACATTTTATTTTTATTTACAATCCAGTATGGATTATCGCGTTCTTCCCAAGGATCAAGCCTATCACCGAACATTCTATAACGAGAACCATCTTCATTTAAATAATTTGCCATATTGTCAAATGGAGACCAGTTGTAAACTCCGTAAAGAGCACCGGTTCCTTGTGAACCATAAAGAGCCGCACCGGTCAACGTCCTGTCTGTATGAGCTTGTGAGTAAGCCGCATTTGCATTGAATGTGAAAATACCGGCTCTCTGTTCACCGTTGAAACGGAAAGTGTATTTGTCATAACCTGTTTTAGGGACAATACCTTGTTGATCATAATAAGATCCGGATAAGTAGAAGTTACTGTTTTTAGTACCCCCCGCAACGCTGGCACTTTGGTCATAGATTGCTCCCCCTTGTAGAAAGTTTCCTATGTTGTCATAAGTCTTTGCTGTAGATTTTTCTCCCCATGAATTGTATGAAAAATCATTGAAAACAGTTCCGAGATAATTCCTGCTGTTGTCGTATTGATCGTCCATATATCCTCTATTGAATTCAGTTTGAACTTCAGGAAGGCTTTTCACCCAAGATGTGGAGAATTTGGAGTTGATGTTAACTTCAATTACACCTTCTTTACCTTTTTTGGTAGAAATAATGACAACGCCGTTGGCTGCGCGGGAACCATAAAGTGCAGACGCTGCAGGCCCTTTCAATATGGACATATTTTCTATATCCTCAGGATTTATATCCATAATACGGTTAGAAGTTGTGGTTGCCGATTTATAAGAACCGTCAAATGCAGAGTTACCTACAAGAGTTGAAGAGTTATCATAAATCACACCATCGACTACGAACAAAGGTTGATTGTCTTTGCCTTCAGATCCTGAAGTACCTCCACGAAGAATAATCTGCGCGCCAGAACCTGCTGCACCGGAAGATTGAGTGATGTTAACACCGGCAATCTTACCTGAAAGTGAAGAAATTGGGTTTGCAGTCTTATTCCTCATCAATTCATCGGACTTGATGTCGGATACAGCATATCCCAATGCTTTTCTTTCCTTTTTGATACCCAAAGCTGTTACTACCAGTTCATCCAGAAAAACTGATGATTCGGCCATTGTTACATTAATGATGGACCGATTGTTTACAGTAACACGTTGATTTTCCATACCAATGGCAGAAAAGAGCAAAGCTGAATTTGCAGGAGCCTCAATGGAAAAGGTCCCATCAAGATTTGTCGCAACACCAGTTTTGGTTCCTTCTACAATTACAGATACTCCAATAGCAGGCTGACCGGCTTTGTCTGTAACTTTACCGGTAATCCTGATGTTCTGTGCAACCATAGTTCCTGTAATGAGGATCAAGGTAAATACCGAAAGCGTAAATCGCTTACACCATCCGGTTAATTTTTGTGAAACATACATGAATTAAAATTTTAGGTTAATATTTATAGTTAAGTTAGCAAAATGCCATGGAAAAATTGCAGTTATATAGTCTGTATTTAAAATTTATACTGATTTGTTATTAAAAAATCAATTTATCCTCAAAAATCTATTAAAAGCTCAATATACACTAGGGTTTCCCGATTTGTAAAATTAATATAATTATTGAGACTTTGTAGCTCTTTGAGCAAGAAAAAAAGGCTGCCCACTTTAGACAGCCTCTTTAATTAAATATCCTATAAATCCTATCTCTACACTACATTTGGCCTTTTATAATACTTAGCTTCTGCCCTTGGAATTACCTCCCCGGAAAAACGCCTTGTATTACCCTTTGTAGGTATGACAATTACGTCAGCATAGTTACCCCCTTTTTTCATGAAAATCTCAATTTTTGCAGTTATGGCAGAACCCATAACCTGCATTTCTATCTTGATATTTCCTTTTTTGTCGACAACTTTGCTGAATTCATCCACAGTTGTCTTATTGGTGTAACTGTTGCTGGCTACTATCATCCCCTGGAGGAATACAAACTCCCTCTCATATGAGAGAAAGTTTGCTTCGTCTGTATTGGTTCCTATTGTACCATCGCTCGATTCATAAGTATCCACAACTATTACAAAGTCCTTAGCATCTATGGCAGCAACTGCTTTATCAAACTGAGCCTGTGCTGCAGCCTCTTTTTCTGCTTTTTTGTTCTGGGCAGAAGAAAAAGTGGATGCAAAACATATTATTGCAAGTATAAGAAATAACTTTTTCATGTATGAACTAATTTAATGCAATAGTACTCAGCCTTATAGCCTGTGTGGCATATGTCGCCCCAACCTTGCCATTCATGTGAAATATCCATCCTCTTCCCTTTGCCAGAGAAAACCCGGTTGCCGCCCAATTTGTCAAGGCACCCGATGATGAAGGATAGTACTGAAGAAGATTACCGGCTGCATCATATACAACAAATGCCAATCCTGATTCTGTTCCCGACCATACGGTTGCAGTGCCTTTTAATAATTTATATGGGATAAGTGCAGATGATTCCTTGAAACCACAAGAAGCTAAATTAATGTAAACATAAGGGCTGGCAGTTGTACCTGCACCTCTTCTTCCCTTAAGATAAAGAGTTCCGTAAGGAGTTACTCCGTCAGCTTTATAGAGCAGGTTTACAAACTTAATGTAGCACAATGTATCTGCCCATGGGTCGCTGGCAGGGAATACGTCTTCATCCTGAATAACATAAGGAGGCTGAGTAAGATCATAAAGGAAGGCTGTGTGTTTTTTGCCTGCTGTCACATCAAATGTTTTGCTGAAATGCGGAACATCTTTTGTTGTACCTGTATAGGTGTCCACTTTAACTGTACCCGCAGGAACCACATGGTATTTTGCCGCACTGTTCGGGTAAATCCCACCTAATGCAGTTGATACCTCAGATACTAGTTTGTCGTTGTAAGCCAGTCTGGTGATGTTTAGTGTTGTTGACGCAACCAAAGGGAGGTCATATACCAGCCTCACCTCAGCTGATTTTGTAAGGTCTATATCTGTACTATTGAATGTTATTACATTTTTCTCGCAAGAAGCTAGTAAAAACACCATTAAGACAGAAACTAATGTTAATATTTTTTTCATTATTGGTCTTTTTAAAATTATAGTTACTAATTACTAGGTATAGAAAACCAAACCTGTGATGTGTGATAATTGTCTGCATCACCCGCAATTGGCGTCAAAGCCTTGAGAGAAGGAAGGTTCCACATATACTCGGAGTTATAACGAGGGCGAAGACGATAGTATGGTGATCCTTGGTTAAGTGTAGAAAACTTAGATCTTCTGTTCAGCACATCTGAAGGAGGGAGAAAGAATCCTTTATATACCCTTGCTACGTCTGAATCAAGTTTGTGGTAAACAACATCTGCAGTCCATGATGTTCCGGTAACAGGAACACCGCCCGATCCAAGAAGCAGGTCGTAATGATAACGACGAAGGTCATTCCAGGTATCAAGGCTCCATGGGAACAGCGCTACATACTTCTGCATCATAATGTGAGACAATGTAAAGTTTGCAATAGGCATGGCATTTACAAATTTACTATTCAGATATTCCGCTGCGAGCGTATTAAAACGTGCAACTGTAATCTTGTCACCTATCACTGATGTCTGTTTATTTGCAGTGTTCTTGACAGCTGTACCTGCAACCATAGACTTCTTGACAAAATCCATATGACCTGCAACAGCAAGTTTGAATGCGTCAAAAGCCTGAGCTTTCTGATTTTTCAGGAATAAAGCTTCTGCTTTAATAAACTGAATTTCAGAATAACTGGTAAGTGGCCAAGGAGCGTCATCCCTGTAAAGCCATCTTCCGAAACCTGAACTTGTTGCAGTAGGAGCAGCTGTTGAGCCCCAGAAAGTACAGCTTGCTGTATATCCAGGTCTTGTGCCAATAAATCTAAAAGTGCCCTTTTTAATGTCATTCTGATTTGCAGGCATTGTATCAATACTTCCTAAAAGAACAATCGCTCTTGGATCAAGAGTTGCTGTATCTGTCACCATCTGATAAGCGCTAAGTCCCTCAAGTGTACCGGAAGAGGTGTAATTAGGAATGTTCCCTGTCATAACCTGAACAATATAGTCTGACTGAGTGAGTACATTCGAAAGGTTACCTCTCAGCACTCCAAAGAAATTTGAAGTTGTAGAAACACCTGTTGCAGAGAAAGTAAGATAAGGATCATCTGCGGCACTTGTAAAAGACAGGTCGGCACAAGCTATTGCCGAATCTAGGTATCCTGCGTTTTTCTTTGATATTGCAATATAATTTCTTGCAAGTACGGCATATGCGAATTTCTTCCATTTTGCAGCATCGCCTTTATAAATAAGGTCTGCTGTTGCTATGGTAGGATATACATTGTTATCTGTCTTATCAAGTTCTGCAATAGCCTGACGGGCCCATGTGCGAACCATTTTAAAGGCATACTCCTGTGTGTCATATCTGTGTGAAAGAAGGCCAGGAACAAAAGCATCCTGAACAGGAATATCTCCGTGAAGCGAGCCCAGGATATGCCAAGAGTAAGCCTTAACGGCCAGACCTATACCTGCCATCTTGTATTGTTCCAGTCTTCTGCCATCGTTGATAATGTCTTCTACGTTCATTCCCTGAAGCCAGTAAACCATTCTCCAGGCTTCTCCCCCATTGTCACTCCCCGCAGTGAAACTGTGAGAAGAACCCCATGTAGAAGCAAACGCAGAGCTCCCTCCAAAATATTCGCAAATTGGAGCAACAGCTCTCAGGTCATATGCTATACCCTCATAAGAGGCCAATACAGGACCCAGTCTAAGAACCGGTTGTACCCAGTCAGGCGAGTCCACGTTTTTATTAACATCAAGCCATTTTGTACACGAGGTGCTGCCGATGGCCAGAAGTATAAATAATGATAATAATATTTTTCTCATCTCTATATTCAATTAAAATGTTACCTTTATACCAAATGACAGTCCCCTTGGGGCTGCAATGGCCATCATATCCTGGCCAACTCCGCCTGTCCCGCCAAGCGATGCAGAGTTAGAGTTACCCACAACGTCTATACCGGAGTAGTTAGTCCACACAAAAAGATCTGAACCAGATACAAAAACCGACGCTGCAGAAAGCAGACCTTTTGTACTCTTGTTCAACCATTTTCTGTCCAGACTGTATTCCATTCTCAAGTCGTACAATCTCATGTATCTGATACCCGACTCAATCCAGTTAGGGTCCCCTCCTGAGTAGCCGTATTGCAGGTCGCCCAGTTTTACACCAATTATGTTTACTGTTGGTGTAGCTGTGTTTTCATAGCCGTCTTTAAGTACGCCATTGAAAACTACCGGTGCTGCCTCTCTTTGAGTAACAGACTCCTGGCTGTAACCATATTGCTGCATATAACGTTTTGTACCATTTACAACGGTGGCTCCAAGACGTCCATCAAGCAGGGCAGAAAAAGAGAAGCCGTTGTATTTGATAGAAATATTCAAGCCAAGCAACAAATCCGGTTCACGGTCAGCCAAAAAGCTCCATGTTCCTAAGTAAAGAGGAAGACCAGATGAAGGGTCAATAAGAATCTGACCTGCTGTGTTTCTTTGATAATCATTACCCGTCAGTGAGGTTATTGGATAACCAACCTTAATACCATTTCTTATGTTTCCTGAATTCCAGGTGTATGCATTATAGTACTCCGATACATTCTCCGGAAGGCTCTCAACATTACTCCAGTTCTTGGTTACGTTAAGACCCATATTCACAACCCAGTTGCGATTTTTTACAATATCACCCGCTACTCTGAGTTCAAGACCGCTGGTTTTAAACGACCCGACATTCATATTGTTCAATACAAAGCCGGTTGCATAACTCATACGGAATCCTGTGATAATCTGATCCTTTGAGAATGTGTTATAGTAAGCAAAGTCAACGTCCATCCTGTTTCTGAAAAGACGGGCTTCAAGTCCGACTTCCCAAGCAGTGTTCATTTCAGGACGAAGGTTCACGTTTGGCCCTGTATAGCCGTAGCGATAACCACCAAAAGAGGTGGCTGCAGCCTCCTGTGCCGGATAGATAGAAAGAGGCGGAGCATCTTTACCTACCTGAGTCACCGACCCTCTTAATTTAATATAACTGAAAGTCTCTTTGTGAGATTTTAAGAAAGGAAGTTCAGAGAGAATAAAACTTGCGTCAACAGCAGGATAGAAGTAACTATTGTTGTCAACAGGAAGTGTCGACGACCAGTCGTTACGCCCACGGACTGTTACGAATGCCAGATTGTTGTATGAGAACTCAAATGAGCCTGAGATTCCCTGCAGACGTCTTTGTGTTTTGTTTGTTCTGTTTACAATTGTTGCAACATCACAGTTGTTTATTGACTGGAAATCTGCAACCATGAATTTTTCTCCATGCACAGACAATACATTTGTCAGTTGTTCCTGCTGGTGATAACCAACCTGTGCAGAAGCATTGAACTTGCCAAAGTCTTTTTTATATGAAGCAATTACGTTAATTGCAGGGTTAGACTGAAGCACTCTTGACTGGTCATAAGAACCCGTACCTGTTGCAGTTGAAGACCATTGCGGGTGGCGGACAACTTCAATTGTGGTAGTACCTATATCATAACCAACCTGTCCACGAATGAGCAGGTCCTTTATTGGAGTAAGGTTGACAACCATATTTGTTATAAAACGTTCTGATTCGTCATAATTTTTATTCTTGTACAGGTCAAAATATGGGTTTAGAATATCTACGTCCACATATCTGTTTGGATATCGGATATTTCCTGCTGCATTGAGATATGTTCTCATATCATCTGTCAAAGGCCATACCATGGCTCTTTGCAAAGGGCCACCGGTACCTTTGGCAACCTTGGTATTAGTAGTGTTTGTATATTGAAGAGAAGCCTCAACATTCATCCATTTAGACAGTTTGGCTGTTCCCGACAGTGAGATATTGTTACGGGTATATGCCGATGTAGGTACAATACCGGTTTGTTCTGTTGTACTTGCAGCTGCACGGAATGTCATAGCATCGCTACCTGCCTCAAATGACACATTGTGTTTTTTGGTGATACCTGTCTGGAAGAAATTCTTTATGTTGTCATAAAGTTTAGTCCCGGGCGCATATTCTGCACCAAACCTTCTTTGAGTGTAGTAGTTTGTATTGCCATACATACCATTGTCATACTTGGTTTGCATCTCCGGATAACGATATGCCTGGTCAAAACGGAAGAAGTTGTTGTAGCTTACAATTCCTCTACCTGTTTTACCTTTTTTGGTAGTAATAATGATAGCTCCGTTGGAGGCATCACTACCATAAAGAGCCGCTGCTGCTGCTCCTTTAAGAATGGTCATACTTTCAATATCCTCAGGGTTAAGGTCTGAACCACGGTTAGAGAAGTCGAGGTTACGGTCCGCAACAACCGGATCTGCACCAGCTTTAGAAGCCATGTTACCGATTGGGTTGAACGTTGAGTTGTTCATTGGAATACCATCGATAACATATAAAGGCTGGTTGTTACCGGAAATTGAGGTTGCTCCGCGGATAAGTACAGAGCTTGATGCTCCCGGAGTTCCACTTGAATTGGTAATTTGGACCCCGGCAACACGACCTTGTAATGCTGTAATGAAGTTCTCGCGTCCGGTTTCTGCAATCTCTGCTCCTCTTACGCTTTGAACTGACGCTCCTACTGCCCTGGCAGCTCTCTTTACGCCAAACTCTCCTATTATTACAGCTTCCTCCAGAAGAACAGCATCTTCTCTCAAAACAATCTTGAGAGTTGCTCTGTTCCTTAAAGGAATCGACTGCTTTTCGTAACCGAGTGCGGTTACCTCAAGTGTTGAGTTCCCTGGAATTGTTAGTGAAAATTTTCCATCAAGATCTGCTGCTACTCCGGTTTTGGTACCTTGGATAAGGACACTTGCCCCAATAATGGGCAGTCCCCTCTCGTCAGTAACAACTCCGGTAACCTTGATGTTCTGTGCCCACATAGATCCTGCAATTAACAGGAGGGCGAAAACCGACAGTACTTTTCGTACTATACGGTCTCTTTCTTTTGAAACATGCATGAGTTTAAAATTTTAGGTTATAAATTTAGTTTACAAAAAAGGTTTCTTGAATTACATTTTGTCTTTTAATGGTTTATTAATGTTTCTGTTTATAACTAAAACCGAACAATTGAGTTACATATAAATAGTAAGACACCAATGGTTATTATGGTTTTAGTAATTGTAAATATATAACAATTTTATTAAACTTTCCCTCACTTCTGCCAAATCAGTATTCAATATTGTCAATTTTATGGAAAAACAAAAAAATAGCTGTCTTATAATCTGCATATTTGTTATAATTAAACCAAAATAAAGTTCCATATCTGGAATTATGTAACAATTTGTAAGCAAATTTCTTGTAAAGAAAAATTGCGTAGGAAAATATTTTCGGTTATATAAATATAAAAAACACTTGCCAGAAATTCTGACAAGTGTTTAAATATAAATAAGATTTTACTCCTTTTTCTGATGCTAGATCCAGCCAGGAGTCTGAGTAAGTGTATAACCCTTACCTAGATACTCACTAATCTGATTGGTTCCTATAGGAGCTAAATAAACTCTATCTGTAAAGGCGTCTCTGTCAGAAATAGTTTGCGGAACATAGTAACCCACCATATCTGCTGCATTAGAGCCTGTGTAAGTAACAATAGTGCCATCTGCCTTTTTTACTTTAAGTATATTAACTTTTGCTGGAACCAGCCATGATGGGAATTCTGCCTGGAAGTTGATCCATAAACCCAGAAGATTGTCAGGATTTAGTGTACCATTCATATAATTTATCTTCTTCCATCGTTTGATATCCATAAGACGAGTATGCTCAAACACAAATTCCATTCTTCTTTCACGACGTATTTCCCAAATAAGTGCAGGAACATCCGAATTTCTATCAGGGTCGTTAGGAAGGCTTGCAAGCAACAATGGAGAAGTTTTTTTGATTCCTTTTGCAATTGCAGTAGCATCAAGCGGACGATTTCGTATTGCATTTATGGAAGCATCAATATTTGCCTGTGTTACGGCAGCGCCACCCATGGTTGCCAGTTCTGCCTTAGCTTCAATCCAGTTTAAAACAACTTCTGCCAGACGCATTATTGGAGCATCATTAGTGTTAGTATTGGAACCGTACTGTGAAGGGTATGTTCCCCCGGCATAAGTAGGACCTATCCTATCTATGAACTTACACGCATAAAGCAATGTACTAGCCTGTAGTCTGGGAGCATCCCAGAATGTAGCTTCAAAACGAGGGTCACGGGTAAGTACCATATTTTTTATATCAAGGCTTGTTGCATTTGTTACTGTAGATAACTTATATGGCTGACCATCATTACATATAAATGCTTTTGCAAGAGAAAGGTTTGCTGCCGGAGCCTGGCTTTCTGTAATATTTGAATACGATGCAACGTGATGAGTCACTCCCAGAGCCGCATCGTAATGTCTGTACATAAGAACTTCTTTGTTCGCGCCCAAACCACCTGACGATATTGTCCCAAAAAGAGAACGAAAATCACTGGTAAATGAGTATTTGTTAGATAACATAACAAGATCTGCCGCTCTTACTGCTAAATCAAGATATTTCTTGGCGTTTGTAGTATTGTTCAGGTGATACTTTTGCCAGGTGCCTTCAAACAACATAAACCGTGAAATGAAACCGGCAGCAATATATCTGTTAAGATATTGATTATCTCCATCAGTCAATCGCATGTTGTCCAGCACATAAACGAAATCGTCATACACTTTGTCCATTACAACTGTTCTGCTGTCCCTGTCCTTGTACAAAAGGTCAAGTTCCACCTCAGGCACAACTTTGTCAAAATAAGGAACATCTCCAAATACACTAACAAGACGACTGTATTCATATCCTCTGAAAAAACGGGCTACTGCACTCCAGTGCTGATAAGCAGTTGCTGATAAATATGTTTCTTTCATCTTATCTATTCTCTCAAGAAACAAATTTGATTTTCTAACCCAAGAAAAATTCCAGGTTGGACCGGCATAGGTAGTTAACCAGGCAGCAGTCTCACTTGTAGAGGTTCTTGAAGCAGGAGCTTGTGTTTCGAAGCCTGACTGTTTTCCGGTTGATGTAAAGTCATCTGAAAAATAATATCCACGAAGAGGAGTATAATCAACGCCCCAGGCAGAACTGTATCCTACAAAATAATTTGCATAAAATCCATTCGCAAATAGGCGAAGGTTGTTTTCAGATGTCCAGTAGTTGTCGTCGTTCATAGTTGTTAACGATTGTCTGTTCAGGAAATCGCTGCAACCTGCAAACATAAGAGTAACTACAGATAATATAATTAATATGTATTTTTTCATAATTCTTAAATTTTAGAAGTTCAACTGAAGACCAACTGACGCACTCTTATAGGTTGGAACGCCAACACCGGTACGACTCAAATTGTAATTAGAAGTATTCCACATTGAATAACCTGCAACTTCCTCAGGGTCAATAGGTATAGTGCCAAGATGGTCAAATGTGAAGAAATTTTCCAAAGCTACATATACTCGCAATTTATTTATTTTGAGTTTGTTTAATAGGTTGGACTGCAAAGTATAACCTAATGTCATATTCTGGATTCTCAGGTATGCCATGTTAAGTAAATATCTGGACTGAACCTGCATGTTTAAAGTAGTGCTGCTGCCACCCTGGTTGTATGGGTTCGGATAAAAAGCATTTGGTCTGTCTTCTCTCCAGAAATTACCTGCAAATGCCTGTGGCATTGCTCCATTTGCTGACTCATAGCCTGCAATAGACAGGAAGCCGTCTCCCCATACATCGCGTTTACCTACACCTTGAATGAATATGGAAAAATCAACCCCTTTAAAGTCAAGTCCTGCTCTTAAACTATACAGGTAGCGAGGAGTAGAGTTGCCAATAATTTTTAAATCGCCATAGTCGGGCTCACCATTTGCGTTCGTTAGTAAGCTGTTACCTGTATTGATTATACCATCCCCGTTTAAATCTTTAAACTTAACGTCACCCGGGCCAAACTTAAAGTTTCCAGCTTGCAATTTTCCTTGTGTTGCCATGGTTGCGTCTGTAAATTTGTTTACGGTGAATCCGTCTGTAGATGTTACAGTAATCAGTTTACCATCTGTACCATATTCAAAGTCACTTTTTTGAAATAATCTGTCAGTTTCGTATCCCCATATTTCCCCATATGTTTTTCCAACATACCAGCCGTTTATACTTTTGGTAGTACCATACTCGGTTATTTTTGTTATAGCATCTGCAAAAGTTGCTACAAAATTAATCCCCAGACCATTTCTGAAACGGTGATTATAGTCAAGTTGGATTTCTATACCATTTGTTGTCAATGAACCATAGTTACCTTGTGGTGCACCTGTACCGAAGGTTGCCGGAATACCCTCCAGCGGAACAATCATATTCTCAGTTTTTCTGTTAAACCAGTCAAAAGACAGACCAAGATTGCTACTAAAGAAACGTGCATCCAAACCTGCATCGAATGTAGTAATATCCTGCCATGTAACTGTTGAGGAAACAGAACCGGGAGTTCCAAACTGGTAAAGTTTTGCACCTCCAAGCAACCAACTGCTTGGTGAACCTGTCATCGTTGGCATATAGAGAGTGTTAGGCACAGACTGGTCGCCAATAGTACCCCAGGACGCCCTTATTTTTAAGGTATTAAGTTTAGTTTTTGCCCATTGCATCCAAGGTTCTTCGTTTACGCGCCAACCCGCAGAGAATGAAGGAAACCAACGCCATTTAAGATCTGTAGGGAATTTTGATGTTCCATCATATCTGATATTTGCTTCAACTAAATATTTCTCTTTATAGTTGTAGTTTAAACGGCCAAAGAAACCTAACTGTGATTCCCAGTATTCACCACCACTTGTGGTTTGTGTACCTGTGGCAAGGTCAAACTGAGGATTTGTAATATCAATCAACTGTGTAGTGTTGGACCAGTTATATGCATTTATATAACTAGAACTGTTTATTCCAAGCATTAATTTGAACTTATGTATCTCATTGAGATTCAGATCATAAGTTGTGTTTAAGTTAATAGTGTTCCATTTATCATTCTTGGCATATCGGTAAACGTGGTCAGGATTAGCTCCGGTTAAGCCTGTATAGGTCCAGTAATTTAATTTATACGCCGGCATAGCTCCAGCTGTGGCCGAAGGAACAACCTGGCCAGAATCATTCACATAAATACGGTTTCCTGCATCGTCATTTTTTACAAGAGCAGCGGCCCAGGTATCGCCTGCTGTATAACGAGTACCCGGTCTCTTGTTAATATACTCCTGATTGGCATGAGTATAGTCAAAATTAATTTTCCAGTCCCTAAGAGGTGTAATTGTCAATCCACCATTAAGACTTGTATAATTTGTTTCCTGAGACGCTGTATTTGCCGCAGACATTTCATATACCGGACTCCTGAGAGGATTTCCGTCTTCTGTTGTCATAGGATAGGTTGGTCCCCAACGATAAAGGTACAGCCAAGGGTCTGCAGTAGTTGAGTTTGTAGCATATGCATATCGCTTTACTCGCTTAGAAAACATGGCTCCTGTATAAATTCTCAGCCATTTATTAATATCCGTACCTACACGGACAGCTCCGTTAAAACGTCTGAAGTCATCAATTTTGGAAGGTTTAATAAGTCCTGTCTGGTCAAGATATCCAAAACTCATATTGTAATCGGTTTTGCCACTTTTACCATTTACCGATAAGTTATGTGTTTGAGTAGGTGTCCACTCTTTTATCATATAATCATAAGGATCATAGGTTCTTAATCCTATCTTGTAATTATTCACATTCACATACCAGTCACGACCATACAACATTGGGTCATTTGGCTTTACAACGTCACCCCATTTTTCTTTCCATATCTTTGCTTTTTCATAACCTTCGCGTGTATACATCCAGAATGCACCAGAAACAACAGAACCGGCACGTTCCATGGCAAGGGTTGAATATTCAAAAGCGTCAAGCATACCCATCTCCATCTTTTTTGAGATGTTCTGGAAAGAAATGTTTCCTGAATATGAAACATTTACACTTTCTGTTTTAGCTCCTTTTTTAGTAGTAATCAAAATAACTCCAAATGCTGCCTTTGCTCCGTAAATTGAAGAAGATGCCGCATCCTTCAATACTGAGATTGACTCAACATCATCTGGATTAATCATTTGAATTGAAGGTATTTCAACATTATCCAACAGAATCAGAGGAGATGAACCTCCCTGCATGGAACCGAACTGGCCACGAATTTTCATAATAGGGTCAGAGCCAATTTCTCCACTTGGGATAACAATACTGAGACCTGGTGTTGAACCCTGAAGTCCCCTGCCGATGTCAGCAATAGGTCTGCTTTCTAAAAGCTTTGTGTCAACAGTTGCCACAGCTCCCGTCAGATTCTCTTTCTTTTGGGTACCGAAACCCACAACAACCAATGCTTCAAGAAGAAGAGCATCTTCCTGGATGATAACATCAATTTTTGAACGGTTGTTAATCTGGATTTCTTGTTTTTTCATCCCTATTGCAGAGAACACCAGAGTTCCTTTTGCAGGGGCCGAAATTTCGTAAGCACCATTTAAATCTGTGGATACACCGGTCTTTGTTCCACCAATGACAACAGCAACACCAACTTGTGGCTCGCCTTTGCCATCCTTAACAATACCTGTGACCCTGATTGTCTGCGCCCACATTGTTCCTGTTATTAACAGAAGGGCGAAAACCGACAGTACTTTTCGTACCATACGGTCTCTTTCTTTTGAAACATGCATGAGTTTAAAATTTTAGGTTAAAAATATAGTTTACAAAAAAGGTTTCTGAAGTTATATTTTGTTGTTTATTGGTTGATAAATATTTAATTGTATAACCAAAACCATGTGATTGAGTTACATATATATAGTACGACAAAACTGATTATTACGGTTTTGGTAGTAGTAAATATATAACAAATTTTTAATTCATTACACATTTTATGTTAAAAACTATCATAAAATTGACTCAGTTTATGATCTAATCACAAGATACTTGCATCGCAGATAGATAATTGATTATAATAAACAATAAGCATACTAAATGAAGCTTATTCCGGCTTCCGGCTTATTTATTATTGAAACCTTAATAGGTATATAGAAGATTCTCGATTTGACATTCTCAGAAAGCTTGTTTTTAGACATTAATCTCTGAGCATCTTTTTCTGTTGTATAGATAACAGCTTTAGGCCACTTTGCTGCAAGTTTGTTAATTCTTGATACTTCTGATGAGGTAAAATTGTGGTGATCGCGAAATGACATCTTTGCAATTATCTTATAATCACTCAGCAGATGATATATGAGAGGTCTTGGGTTTGCTATTGCTGTTATAAGAATCGCAAACCTTGAATATATGTACCTTCTGTCAGCTCCTTGAAAGATGCTTTCCGGTTCTCCATATGAGATATTGGAGAACAGCATCCGTTGTCTTGAATTGAGTCTTAGCCTTCTCTCCCATTCAAACCTGGCCTCCAGTGAAATCTCGTCGGGACATTTTGTAACTATTATTATATCTGCTCTTTGAATTTGCTCAGGCAGATCCCGTAATTTTCCTATAGGGAAGAGATACTCCGTCTCAAGCGGCAGGCTGAAGTCTATGAGAACTATGTTTGTCGAAGGTGATATCCATCTGTGTTGAAACCCATCATCCAGAAGAATTACAGTAGGTCTCTGTTCTTCCGGCAATGCAAGCAGTGCCTCCACTCCCTTAACTCTCTTCTCGCAGACAGCTATTATTATATCAGAAAATTTCTTCTTCATCTGAAGTGGTTCGTCTCCCACCTCAGAAACTTTGTTGTCAATTTCTACAATACGGAACCCTCGGGTTTTTCGTCCATAGCCTCTTGACAATACTGCAACCTTGTATTTTGGCAGTAATTCTCTTATAAGAAACTCTGTATGAGGAGTTTTTCCAGTTCCTCCTACCGAAATGTTTCCTATAGAAATAATGGGAACATCAAATTTCCTTGATTTTAATATTCCTTTGTCAAAAAGATAGTGTCTGAACTTGAGTGTAAAATAAAGAGGAAAAAGAAGCAGTTTGTTAACGAAGGTGTACCTCATCTGTCAGTTTTTTTCTTGTGAATAAGTTTGTTCTATGTGGTCAAGTATTTTAAGCAATTCAATATGGCTGTTTTCTGTTACCAGCTGTAATTTAATATCTTTAAAGTGAGGCAGTGCCTTGAAATAATGAGAAAGGTGCCTTCTCATTTCAAGTACTCCCACTCGTTCTCCTTTTACCTCAACAGATCTTATAAGGTGTCTTCTCGCCAGTTCCGTCTTTTCACTTACGGTAAGCTCCGACATCTCTTCTCCCGTCGCAAGATAGTGTTTTATCTCTTTAAAAAGCCAAGGTCTGCCGTAAGTTGCTCTTCCTATCATTATCCCGTCCACTCCATACTTGTCAAAAGCCTCCTTTGCAGCAATGGCCGAGGTTATGTCGCCGTTACCAATTATAGGTATATGCATCCTGGGGTTGTTCTTTACTTCTGCAATTAGCGACCAGTCTGCCTCACCTTTATATAGTTGGGACCGTGTCCTCCCATGTATTGTAAGAGCCGCAATTCCCACATCCTGTAACCTCTCAGCCAGTTCAATAATTATTTTAGAATTTTCGTCCCATCCCAGCCTTGTCTTCACCGTCACAGGCAACTTTACAGCGTCCACTACCCTTTTGGTAATTTCAATCATCTTGTCGGGATACCTCATCATTCCCGATCCTGCCCCTCGTTGGGCAATTTTGTTTACCGGACAACCAAAATTTATATCAATAAGTGACGGATTTGCCAACTCTGCTATCTTTGCTGCCTCAACCATAGCATCAGGCAAATGGCCGTAAATCTGCACTCCAATGGGCCTTTCGTATTCAAATGTCTCAAGTTTGGCCAGTGACTTTTTTGCATCACGTATTAGTCCGTCAGAAGAGATAAACTCTGTATACATCATGTCTGCGCCAAATTCTTTACATATGTATCTGAAAGAGGCATCTGTAACATTCTCCATGGGGGCCAGAAAAAGGGGTCTCTCGCCAAGTTCTATCTCTGCAATCTTCATGATGCAAAAGTATAAATTTGTAAAAGAATAAAAAAGAGTAATTTTGCGACTCTAAATCTGGAGAAGGAATGAGCAGAAAAAAAATTTGCAGGATTGGGGTGTTAACTTCCGGCGGGGATGCTCCCGGAATGAATGCTGCCATACGGTCTGTTGTAAGGACAGCAATATATAATAACCTTGAGGTTGCGGGAGTTATAAGGGGATACTCAGGTCTTATAAACAAGCAGTTCATGAGTATGCAATCACACTCTGTTTCAAAAATCATATCTCAGGGAGGAACTATTCTAAAATCCTCACGTTGTCCTGAATTCAGGGACAGGGAGATGAGAAAGATAGCATACGAGAATTTAAGGGAAGCATGTATTGATGCCCTGGTTGTAATTGGCGGTGATGGTTCGTTTCGTGGTGCTAACCTGCTCTACAAGGAGCATGGGTACCCGGTTGTGGGTATTCCCGGGACAATTGACAACGACATCTACGGGACCGATTTCACTATAGGCTTTGACACTGCAATTAATACTGCTGTTTCTGCTGTTGACAAACTTAGGGACACTGCAGATTCCCACAATATAATTTTCTTTGTTGAGGTTATGGGTCGTGATTCTGGTTTTATCGCCCTCAACACAGCCATTGCCACAGGTGCAGAGGCTACTCTCGTTCCTGAGGTTCATACAGATATTGACAAACTATGCAGCTATATGGAGCTTGACAGGCGCAAGAACAAGACCTCAGGGATAATAATTGTTGCTGAGGGTGAGGATGGAGGTGGTGCAATAGAGGTTGCCGAGAAGGTCAAGACCAGACTTCCTAACTACGAGATGCGCGTAACAACACTGGGACATATTCAACGTGGTGGTTCACCAAGCTGCAACGACCGTGTGTTGGCCAGTATTCTAGGTCATGAGGCCGTAAATGCACTCATCCAGGGTCGTTTCGGGGTCATGGTGGGGCAGATGCAGAATCAGACTGTCTACACTCCTTTTGATGAGGCCTGTTCCAGACATAACGAGATTAATAAAAATTGGCACGAAATAAGCCGGATTTTGTCACTTTAAAAAATAGTTATATCTTTGCAGCCCCCTATTTTGTGGGGAAATCGCAACAATATTAATGTATTAATCTAAAAATCAACAAAGTGGACACATTGAGTTACAAGACCGTGTCGGCAAATGATGCTACCGTTACCAAAGGGTGGGTAGTTATTGATGCCACCGATCAAGTATTAGGAAGGCTTGCGTCGAGAGTAGCACTTATTCTCAGAGGCAAGAACAAAGCCAACTTTACACCACACGTGGACTGCGGAGATAATGTAATTATTCTCAACGCAACAAAGGTTCGCCTGACAGGTAAGAAGTTGACAGACAAGGTGTATATCAGACACACCGGTTATCCCGGCGGGCAGAGGTTCGAGGCTCCAAGAGAGCTTTTGAAACGTAAGCCATTAGCCGTAGTTGAGCACGCCGTAAAGGGCATGCTGCCAAAAAATAAACTTGGAGCAGATTTATTCCGCAACCTTTTTGTTTATGAAGGATCGGAACATCCGCATCAGGCACAGCAACCAAAAGAAATTAAACTAACAGAAATTTAAACAGAGCATGGAAGTAATTAACGCCCTTGGAAGACGAAAATCAGCAGTTGCTCGCGTTTATGTATTCACAGGAAAAGGTAACATTACGATCAACGACAGACCTCTTGAAGAGTACTTCAAAGAGGAAACTCTTCAGTACATCGTAAAACAGGCAT
The DNA here is from genome assembly GCA_001769195.1 of Bacteroidetes bacterium GWF2_40_14. GTDB lineage: Bacteria > Bacteroidota > Bacteroidia > Bacteroidales > UBA932 > Bact-08. The sequence continues at coordinate 17,919 of MEOK01000025.1, forward strand.
TGGAGCTAACCAACACCGTTTCTCAGTTTGACATCAAAGTAAATCTTGATGGCGGCGGAATTAAAGGTCAGGCAGAAGCTCTTCGCTTAGGTATCGCTCGTGCTCTTTGCAAGATCGATGTCGAAAATTACCGTCCTATGTTAAAGTCAAATGGCCTTCTTACTCGTGACCCACGTGAGGTTGAGAGAAAGAAACCGGGTCAGCCTGGCGCACGTAAACGCTTCCAATTCAGCAAACGTTAGTATTTATATTAACAGAAGACTGATGACCTTGCACAGCATGGATTATAAAACCACAGGATCTATAAAAGTATAGCTACCAGGGTTTGTCCTGCTGCGGAAAATCCGAGAGACTGACAAATCAGAATTATTAAAGTCACTACTCCGGATTGAAATAAAGAGAAAAATAAAAATTTAGAAAAATCAAAACAATGCCAAGAACAAATTTCCAAGACCTACTTGATGCAGGTGTACATTTTGGCCACTTAAAAAGAAAGTGGAACCCAAAAATGGCTCCCTACATTTTCATGGAGAAGAATGGTATCCATATCATTGATCTGCACAAGACCGTTATCAAGATAGATGAAGCTGCAAATGTGATGAAGCAACTGGCTCGTTCAGGTCGCAAAATCCTTTTTGTTGCTACAAAAAAACAGGCAAAAGATATTGTTGCCGACAATGCCAAGGCTGTGAACATGCCTTATGTCACAGAGCGCTGGCCCGGTGGAATGCTTACTAACTTCCCTACGATCCGTAAGGCTGTTAAAAAGATGAACACCATTGACAAAATGCTTACCGACGGTACCTTTGAGACTCTTGCTAAACGTGAGAGGCTGCAGGTTACCCGTCAGAGGGCTAAACTAGAAAAGAACCTGGGTTCAATTGCAGACCTTAACCGCCTGCCTTCTGCCCTGTTCATTATTGACATTCAAAAAGAAATGAATGCTGTTAAAGAAGCTAATCGTCTTAATATACCAGTAATCGCTATGGTTGATACTTGTTGCGATCCGGGTCCTATTGATTTCGTGATTCCTGCAAACGACGATGCTGCTAAATCCATAGCTTTGGTTATGGACATTTTATGCAAGGCTATTTCAGAGGGTCTTTCAGAGAGAAAACTGGAGAAAGATAAAGAGGGTCCTGCTGTTGATAGCAGTGAAGCTGCTCCTGATGGTAGCAAAAAAATGCGTACTCGTAAATCTGCACAGAAGCCAGAGATTGACATAAGAGAGGCCATGGCTGCTGCAGCTCCGGTTGTTGCTGAAGTTGCCCCGGTTGTTGCTGAGGTTACTCCGGTTGTTGCTGAAGTTGCTCCGGTTGTTGCTGAGGTTGCTCCGGTTATTGCTGAGGTTGCTCCGGCAGTCGAGGTTGCTGAAGTTGCTGCCGAAGAGGCTGCTCCGGAAGTAGCAGAAGATGAGGCTACTGCATAAATAATTTATTAACGCTTTTAAATCAAATAATATGGAAATCAAAGCAACAGATGTTGCCAAATTACGTCACATGACCGGTGCCGGTATGATGGACTGTAAAAGTGCATTGATTGAAGCTAATGGTGACTTCGATATAGCAAAAGACATAATTCGCGAGAAAGGGAAACTTGTTGCAGCTAAAAGAGCTGACCGTGACACTACCGAGGGTTCAGTTATTGCCAAGGTTAGCGCCGATGGCAAAAAAGGAATTCTTACATGTCTCGGTTGCGAAACTGACTTCGTGGCTAAGAACACTGAATTCCAGAAACTTGCTAACGACATTGCAAATGTTGCACTTGCTTCTTTCCCTGAAGATCTTGATGCTCTCAAAAAATGCATGCTTGATGGTCAGACTATAGAAGAGGCTGTTACTCAGCAAACCGGAAAGAGTGGTGAAAAACATGCTGTTCCTGTTTACAACAAGCTGGAGGCTGCTTTCATTGCACCTTATATTCACACAAATGGGAAACTTGCCACCATAGTTGGTTTCTCAAAAGTAATCAGCCTTGAGGTTGGTAGGGAAATTGCTATGCAAATAACTGCAATGAGCCCTGTTTCTGTAAGCAAAGACAGTTGCCCTCAATCAGTTATCGACAAAGAACTTGAAATTTACCGCATACAGATTCGTGAAGAAGGTAAACCTGAAAACATGGTTGAACAGATTGCGCAAGGCAAATTAAACAAGTTCTTTAAAGAGAGCACTCTGGAAGACCAGACTTTCGTTAAGGATGGCAAAATTACCGTTGCAGCATATCTTAAAACTGTAGATCCAGAAGTTAAAGTTACCGGATTTTTCCGCTACTCGCTGAACGACTAATCTAGATTATTGACTATAATACAGATCATCTATCGACGATTATCAATTATCAGTCAACGATTAACCTCTACAAATAAAATACCTAAGATAGGTGGCCGATTTTTGGCCACCTTTTTTTGGCCAATTTTGGCTATTTTTTGTATGTCAATACCACTGTTACATCTGTGCAGCCGCCACACACCACACACCCCCAGAGCCATCAGCCCCATCAGCCCTATGCTTTCATGGCCAAGTGCTCATTATCAAATAGTTGCGCAAAAAGTCAATATCAGCTAATCTATTGATATTCAGTTAGTGGCCATGAAAGCATAGGGCTGGAAGCTCTGGGGCTGGAAGCTCTGTTGGCTGCGCTCGTTCAGCGGTATTTTAATTTTCTTACAAATTCATAACTTACATGCAGTAAAGAAGCTATTTGCCCGTAGCTTGCTGTAGTATTGCGTATTATTAATCGTGCAATCATCTTTAATTCATCTCTTGACAATTCCGATAACTCTCTATTATTTAGCAGTCTATTAAGTTCTGCGCATAACTCACTATGAGAAATTCTTTTCCAATTATCTTCTTTCTCCCTTATCTCCTTCTCACAAATAGAATTATTACTTAACTCAAAATCAAGGTTCTCCTTAGATTCAAACATCTCTTGCACCATTGATGTATCAACTTCGATATTAGTAAATACATCAGCAATCTTTTTTTTCTTTTTGTCAATATTATTAAAATACATTTTATATGAAGACCATTTATGCTCTTCATGGGTTGAGCACATACGAGCTTTAACCGGATTTTGAAGAATATACAATATTGATGAGCGAATTTTCGCATAAGTGTTTTTTACCGCACTATTGTATGGACTCTGGCATAGCCTGTCAGATAGTTTGTATTTTCTATTGTACCACATGACAAAACCTATCATAAATCCAGATACAAATTTATCAATGGCAACACATCTGACAAGTAAATGTATGTGATTGTCCATTAGCGCGTAAGCATAGATTTTTGCCCCATGTTTCACTCTTGCAATATCAATACATTTGCAAAACTGACGATAATCATCGTCCTCATAAAAAATGATAAATTTAGAATTTCCCCTAAGGTAAATATGGTAGATTCCTACCTCCGAAAGTCTTCTGATCTTTCCCACAATCTCTCCCTCCTCTTGACTTTAAATTTTATAATTTCAAAGTTAGTAAAATAATTTGAAACACATTTTCAGCCCTATGCTTTCATGGCCATGTGCTCATTATCAAATAGTTGTGCAAATATTCAATGGTAGCTAATATGCTGATATACAAGCAGTGGCCATGAAAGCATAGGGCTGATGGGGCGCTGGGGGTGCGGCTGGAGGGCGAGCTGGTGGCACGGCCACGGTGCACAGCAAATAAATTTGGACGGATATTTTTTTTTTATACCTTTGCGGCCACAAATCTTCAGGGCAGGGTGTAATTCCCGATCGGCGGTATAGTCCGCGAGCCGTAAAGGCAGAACCGTTTGAAACTACGGTACCGACAGTAAAGTCTGGAAGGAAGAAGACATTATGGAAACAAAAAAAATAAACCCAATCAGCAGGGCTTTGATGCTATGCATCCCTCTGCTCATCCACACAAGTGGATCAATCTACTCTCAAAATCAGCAGGACAGTCTGCAGATCAATCTCAAGGAAATTGTTCTCTCTGCGTCATTCGTAAACGAACGTTCATCTCCGTTAAGGCTAAAGACCATCAGCCATGCAGAGATAGCGCGGAAATCAACAGGAGGAACCTATCCTGAACTTTTGAAAGACATCCCCGGAATTTATGCAACCAGCGAATCGGGAAGTTACGGAGATGCCAAAATCAACATCAGGGGATTCAAGCAGGAGAATATTTCTGTCATGCTTAACGGTATTCCTATCTCTGGTCTCGTTACAGGGAACATGTTCTGGAATAACTGGATGGGGCTTTCAGACGCAACTAATTCAATACAAGTACAAAAAGGAATCGGTGCGTCGATGCTTTCAGACAACTCAGTGGGAGGAACCATTAACATCATTACAAACACAACATCGCAGAAACCGTCATTATCAACGGGTATCTATTTCACCGACTACGGCCAGAAGAAGAGCTTCGTCAATCTAAATACCGGGCAGAACAGCAAAGGCTGGGCAATGTCACTCATGGGCTCCTATGCCTGGGGAAAAGGGTATGTAGAGGGGTCTGATATAAATTCGTGGGCATACATGCTCAATGTGAGCAAAAAAATAAATGCCTCACACAGTATTCTACTGACAGTACTCGGTTCACCAGAGCGACATCAGCAGAGGTCAGTAAGACTTAGTCAGACAGAAATTGACAAATACGGACTTAAATATAGCAAAAACTGGGGATACCTGAATGGAGAACCAAAAAACCTAAGTGAGAACTTTTATCATAAACCCTACATAACTCTCAATCACTTCTACAAAGCAACTGACAGACTGGATATTTCAAATACCCTATACATTTCTGTTGGTCATGGAGGTGGAAGATGGGCCGAGTCCAAGGGAAAAAGAATCATAGATTTTCAGAAGGATGGGCATATTGACTGGGATGCTGTTGTAGCTGTTAATGAGGAGATTAGCCGATATGCTGCTCCTTTACTCATAGAAGACGGTTCGTCAAGAAACATTCTTAGCGATTATCTTGCGGGACACACTCAGACCGGGTTCAAAAACAACCTGAGTTACCAGGTCTCGGATAAGGTTAACCTACAGGGAGGGGTTCATTATCAGTATTATTCAACATGGGAAAAGGAGAGGATAACAGATCTTCTGGGAGGTCAGTACTGGTATGAAGACTATGCACACAAATCACTTGCAGGAATTGCCGGCAGGAACCCTGTCAAAAAGGTCGGGGACTACATACGTACCGACAATGGAAAGACCATCAATCATACCACCATATACCTCAGCGGAAACTACAAGAGTGCCAAATGGGACATCCGCGGAGGAACTTCCCTCATGTTGAGCAGTTACAACAGATGGGATAAGTACAATTATGTGGACACTCCGACCAGTACAGCAACATCTGTCAACAGTCCGACAGCCTCGGCATTTGGTTTCAGCGCAAAAGGGGGGGCACTTAACAGACTGTCGCAAAGAAGCTCAATATTCATAAATGCAGCAGCATACAGTCGCCTTCCATATTCCGACGTCTTCTTTTCAAGCGGCACAAACCAGCTTACATCAAATGTAAAAAACGAAAGGAACATACTTGCAGAGGCTGGGTACAGGTATATTCACCAGAGAGGTTCTGTAGAGATTACAGGTTACTGGGCATACTGGAAGAACAAGACAATAATGTCCGACCCCTACAAGCAACTTGACAACACCACCTACAGATATATGGTTCAGGGTCTTGATGCTCTGCACTATGGGCTGGAGCTAAACATTGACCACAATTTTACTCGTTGGTTCAGTCTTAACGCCTACGCTTCTCTTGGCAACTGGAAATGGAAAAATGATGTAACCGCAAATATTTATGATGAATATTCCGGAGTGGTGGTTGATCAGGTAGAGGTCTACAGTAATGGCCTTCCTGTTGGAGACGCGCCACAGACACAAGTTTCGCTTATAGCAGATATTACTATATTCAGAGGAGTGAACTTAAATGCCGGTTGGAAATATAACAGCAGGCTATATGCCGACTTCGACCCAACCACAAGAAACAATCCCGCTGACAGGAAACCATCATACAGGCTACCCGACAACAACCTCATTGATGCCGGAATCACATGGGAAAAGAGCTGGTCAGGCATAACCAGAAGATCTGTGAACACAACGTTGTTCCTTACTGTCAACAACATTCTTAACGAACAATATATTGAGAGAGGCAAGGATGGGACTGACCACACACTAGGCAGTTTCAGGGGATATTGGGGCTTCGGTCGCAATTGCAGTTTGGGAATCAGGATTGGAATGTGAGAATGGGTTAATGGGTTAATGTGCTGATGGGTTAATGTGCTGATGTGCTAATGTGCTAATGTGCTGATGTGCTAATGGGTTAATGTGCTAATGTGCTAATGTGCTGATGTGCTAATGGGTTAATGTGCTAATGTGCTAATGTGCTGATGTGCTAATGGCTGATGTGCTGATGTGCTAATGGGGGGGGCAGAAAAAAAGCAGTTGGAGCAAATCCCAGGAAGCTCTCCGGGTGGAAATATAAAAAGGCCAGATTTTACATGTCTGGCTTTTTATTTAAAGCAAACTCCCTTGAAGTTTCCCAAATATGCTAATCGGGGCACAAAATCTTTAAAATAACACAGGAAAGTATGTTTCTGCAAGATTTACCTCCATATGAATTTCATATTCAGCTGCATATCAAGTGTTTGCTAACTCTGCCAGAGTGATCAGCAAATTTTTGATTAGTAGACAATTGTGTATATTTCCCATTTTCAACGAACTACTACTGTCTCTGGCAGAGACAGTAGTATATGTATGACTCACAAACATTTAAAAAATTGCCTGATTATTAGGCCAATATGTATCTATCAGAATATATGGTAATTATAAACACGGTAGCCAGTGTCAACGATGTTTTTCCAAATCGATTAAAGTAAAGTTACTTTGAGTATCCTGTTATTATCATAGTTTGAGCTATTGAAAACTAAAAAGACAAAAACACCTTCTTACATACTGACTATGTAATACTTAACCATGTGGGAAACTTCAAAGAAACTCCAAAGGAGTTTTTTGCAATTTGCAGGTATGCTGGATTATAAGAAATAATTTCTTTAAAGATTTTTCTGATTATATTTAATAACCAGCTGAATAATAGCTCTATATGAAAAACTTCAAGGAAGTTTTTTGGTTGGGAGAAACTTAAAGCACATTCGCACATTCGCACATTCGCACATTCGCATATTCGCATATTAGCAAATTCTATTGCCCAATGCCCAATGCCCATTGCCTATTGCCCATTGCCTATTGCCCATTGCCCAATGCCCATTGCCTATTGCCTATTGCCCATTGCCTATTGCCCATTGCCCAATGCCCATTGCCTATTGCCCATTGCCTATTGCCCAATGCCTATTGCCCAATGCCCTTAAGCACCCGTTCGGTTGCTCCTGTGTTATTCTCAATATATTTCCTGCAAATGGCTCCGTTTTTGGCACGTAGCTCTTCATTGGAAAGGAAACTTTTGGCAAAAGTGTTAAGATCTTTGATCTTAGAAACCTTTTTAGCCCCGCCAAGCGCGACCAGGTCAACAGCCTCTTTAAATCTATGGTATTTAGGTCCGAAGATTACGGGTTTTCCATAGGTGGCAACCTCAAGGATATTGTGGATTCCGGCGCCAAAGCCGCCGCCAACATAGGCAAAAGAGCCATATTTGTAGATCTTCGATAAAATCCCGATCGAATCTATCACAAGTACCCTGGCCTCTCTCAATCTTGACTCAATTCTCGCATCAATTTTTACATCTTTTATCTGGCTGTATTTGACAACCTTATAGTCAGAAAAATAGGCGCATATACGAGCAATATGTTTAGGGGTCACCTCATGAGGAGCAATAATCAGTTTGTTGTAGGGCAAGTTGTGAAATATTGCGGCAATCATCTCCTCGTCAATCGGCCAGGTACTTCCTGCAACCCAGCAAGGAGAATCCTGAGCAAAGATTCTGATATGTTCAACGTTACCATTTGCAATTGTTATCTGATTCACCCTGTCGAACCGGGTATCACCGCTAACAGACACATTGTCTATGCCAATAGAATGAAGAAGTTTAGCCGATGCCTCATCCTGAACAAAAATGTGTGTGAAGTTGCTCAGCATACTTCTGAACAATCCACCATACCACCGGAAAAACCTCTGACGAGGCAGAAATATTGCAGAAGCAACATATGTTGGTATCCCTCTCTTATGCAACTGGTCGAGGTAATTGAGCCAAAATTCGTACTTTATGAAAACAGCCAACGCCGGTTTGACAATATCCAGAAAATCCATAGCATTCTGTCTGCTGTCCATCGGAAGATAAAACACCCAGTCAGCCAGTGGATAGTTTTTTCTGAGCTCATAACCCGAAGGGGAAAAGAATGTCAGCAGAACCTTGTGCGAAGGGTTAAGCGCCTTGTAAGATTCAATCAAGGGTCTCCCCTGTTCAAACTCACCAACCGAAGAACAGTGTACCCAGAACACAGGATCATTTGTATTTACCCGAGAGCGTATGAGTTCCAGAAGCCCTTTCCTGCCATTACAGAACAAGGATGCTTTTCTATTGAAAAGCCCCAAAATACAGGACATTGAGTAGTAAAGCTTTAGGACAATATGATATATAATTTTCAAATCCTTAGTTAAAATTTGTCGCGAATATAGTCAAAAAACGGTATTTTTGCGTAGATTCAATATTAAATGAAAAATTCACTCGAACTATTGGGCAGATACTTTCTTCTGATGAAGATAGTTTTCAGCAGACCGGAAAAAGGGAAGCTCTTTTGGAAGCAGTTCTTCATAGATACAGAAAAACTAGTATTAAGCTCCATACCTATAATTGCAGTCATATCTGTATTCATAGGAGCAGTTATTGTGATACAGACAGCAAGTAATATAGAGAGCCCTTTCATATCAAAGATGTACGTGGGTTATATGGCCAGAGAGAGTCTCGCACTGGAGTTCTGTTCTACAATGATAGCACTCATACTCGCAGGTAAGGTAGGGTCCAACATATCATCGGAGATTGGGAGTATGAGAATTACTGAGCAGATAGATGCCATGGAGATGATGGGCATAAATTCAGCCAGCTATCTTATACTGCCAAAAATTGCAGCAGCAACCATCTTCAACCCTTTGCTCATGGTTATGAGTTTCATCCTGGGGTTGCTTGGGGGAGCAATAATAGTAATGATAACAGGAATAGTGACACTTAGCCAGTACTCAGAAGGACTTCACTACGCATTCCGCTCATACTATATTTTCTACAGCATGGTAAAGATGTCGGCCTTCAGCTTTGTTATAACAAGCGTGTCGTCGTTTTACGGATACAACGCCTCTGGAGGGTCACTTGGAGTTGGAAGTTCAAGCACCAAGGCCATAGTAGTGAGCAGTGTAACTATACTGCTTGTCAATCTGATTATTACACAGCTCATGCTCAATTAAAGCCGGACAAAAAAGATGATAAGAGTAGTAAAATTAAATAAGTTCTTTGGTGAGAAGCAGGTATTGAAAGATATCTCGATAAATTACCAGCCCGGCGAATGTTCATTGATAATTGGAGCCAGCGGTTCAGGAAAGACGGTCCTTCTAAAATCACTTGTGGGGCTTTTTGAACCGGACAGTGGAGAGGTTTGGTACGAAAACATACTCTTCAATAAGCTTGACTTTAAAGATAAAAAGAACATACGCAAGGAGATAGGGATGCTTTTTCAGGGCAGTGCCCTTTTTGACTTTGCGTCAGTAGAAGAGAACGTACGCTTTCCTATGGATTTCTTTACCGACTGGAGCAATGAGGAGAAACTGGAACGGGTAAATTTTTGCCTTAAAAGAGTTAATCTTCAAAATGTAAACAAGCTTTTTCCCAACGAGCTCAGCGGAGGGATGCAAAAAAGAGTAGGGATAGCAAGAGCCATTGCCCTCAATCCCAAATACCTTTTCTGCGACGAGCCCAACTCAGGGCTTGACCCCCATACCTCAATTCTTATTGATCAGCTTATTGCAGAGATAACAAAAGAGTACAACATGACCACGGTAATCAATACCCACGACATGAACTCCGTAATGGAAATCGGGGACAGCGTAGGGTTTATCTACAATGGAGAGCTGGTATGGGAGGGCGATAAAAACAATATACTTACTTCCAGCCATAAGGAGCTTAACGAATTCGTTTTTGCATCTAATATGGCCAAGAAGATAAAAGAGATGATGAAATAAACTATTTTGCAGGTGTAGCCTGAACAACCGGAGTAACCGAAATAATTTTTACATCTTTCAACGGCCTGTCCGAATGATTGGTAGGCATAGCAGCAATAACGTCAATGGTTTCAATTCCGTAAATGGTCTCACCAAAAATAGTATAATCCCCGTCTAGTTGCGCACAATTAGCAGCATCCTCAACAAGATAAAACTGGGACCCTGACGATTCTCTCTTTGGATTACCTGCGTCACCCCTGCGGGCAGCCGCCAATGCACCTTTCTTATGTTTGAACTGCGGGAGGATTTCAGCAGGAATTGTGTACCCCGGCCCGCCGGTACCATATCTTGCAACATTTGCAGAATCCTTTGTAAGAGGGTCGCCCGCCTGAATCATGAATCCTTTGATGACCCTGTGAAACAGAATGCCATCAAAAAAACGTTCAGAGGCAAGTTTGACAAAATTGTCTCTGTGAAGAGGTGTCTCCTTGTAAAGCTTTATCCTTATTGTTCCTGTGGTTGTCAGGATATCAAAAACCGGTTCTTCCGGAAGCTCTGCCGGGTTAAATGCTAAAGTTGTTGTCATTTTTACTGTATCTTCTTTTTTTGCTTGTTCTTCCTGCTGTTGTGACGCTTTGTTTCCCTTGCAGGAATAAACGATTAAAGACAAGATAATCAATAATTTAAAAATGTTAAGTTTCATGTAGTTTGAATTAGGATTAAGATTTTTTTAATACCTTTGTCTTACTGGGCAAAAATACCTCAATTACCACTATTATGCAAATCAAAAAGTTTGTCATATCAGCAATAGTTGCATTAATCCCGTTGATGCTCCCGGCGCAGAGCGTCGGTGTGGTGTTAAGCGGAGGAGGAGCAAAGGGATTATCGCATATTGGAGTATTGAAAGCATTAGAAGAGAATCACATACCTATAGATTACATTGCGGGTACATCAATGGGGGCAATAGTCGGGGGCCTGTATTCAATAGGGCTAACAACCGACGAAATGCTCACCCTCTTCCGTTCAAAAGAATTCGAATCGTGGTACAACGGAAAACAGGAACAAGGATTTGCCACTTACTTCTACAGACGGGAGACAACAGCAGAGATGCTTGGAGTCACTTTTTCCAAAGACAACAAAAACAAGTACTCCCTTAACCTGCCAACAAGTCTCATCTCACCATTTCCCATGGACCTTGCTGTGATGCAGCTGTTTGCGTCACCCGCAGCAGCCAGCGGATATAATTTCAATAATCTGATGGTGCCCTTCCGTTGTGTGGCAGCAGACATTGCAAATAAAAAACCTGTGACAATAAGAAGAGGAGATATGGGGTCGGCAATAAGGGCATCAATGACTTTCCCATTCTTCTTCAAACCAATAATGGTCGATTCCACACTATTGTTCGACGGAGGTTTCTACAACAACTTTCCATGGGACGTCATGCTTGAAGATTTCAATCCGGATTATATAATAGGGGTAAAATGTGCCGGCAAATACCCGGAGCTGGAATCCGACAATCTTCTTTCACAGATAGAAAACATGCTGACGGTTGAGACCAACTATAATTTACCGGAGACAAAAGGGGTTCTTATAGACAGCAAGTTCGAAGCAATCAGTCTCCTCGATTTTGACAAAATTGACAAGCTGGTAGAGACGGGATACCAGAACGCGCTTAAGTACATCCCGGCCATAAAAGAGAAGATCAAAAGAGAAGAGAGCGATGCAAACCTTTTAAAAAAAAGGCTTGCCTTCAGAACCCGATGCATACCCCTCTCGTTTGAAAATGTAATAATATCCGACAGCCTTAAACAATCACAAAAGGAATTCATTGACAGGACATTCCGGGAGAACAGAAAAAGATATTTCGATTTTGAGCAATTAAAACGAGGGTACTACCGGGTAATTGCCAGCGGAAATGTAAAGAACTTCTATCCGGTGGCCAAGATAAGCAAAGACTCGGTTTTTGACATTCACTTGAGAGTATCGAGCGCTCCATCCTTAAGACTGTCAATCGGCGGAAATATATCATCCTCGTCTCTTAATCAGGGTTTCATAGGAGCCGAATACAGAAAATTCTCGTCTAACCCGTGGAAAGCAGCAGCCGACATTAACCTTGGCCGTTTCTACTCAGGTTTGAACGCATACTGGAGACAGGATTTTTCCATAAGACCGCTGGCATTCTACGAGCTTCAGTTTACCCTCCATCGTTTTGATTACTTCGGAGGCAGTCAGACACAATTTTTTACAAACAGGGTTTTAAGCAGCAATGTGCAGGAGAGCGAAATGTTTGCAAAATTCAGCATTGCAACACCCGTTAACCTATACAAAAACCTGTTACTGAAAGTATCGGCAGACATTGGACGAACCTTCTACGAATATTACCAGACAGACAAGTTTACAACATATGATATCCCTGACGAGACAAACTTCACATTCTTCTCCCCTTCAATCTACCTTGAGCGAAATACCACTAACTACAAGATATACCCCACAGTTGGGGACAAGGAGAAGATAACTCTCAGATATACATATCTTTCTGAGGACTATACCCCCGGTAGCACATCGCTGGGTGCAGTGCCATTGAAAAACGTTGTTCATGGCACATTTTCCCTCCGGCTGTACAAAGAGTCCTATTCTGAGATAAGCAGGCATTTCACACTCGGATGGATTACTGATATTACTATAACCAACAGGACAGCAATGGGTGACCGTATGTCTACACTATTGTTCTTACCCGCATTCCAGCCAAACCCACACAGCAGAACGCTACTACTTAACGAAAACAGGGCCCCTTCATTTATGGGAATTGCCCTTATGCCAATAGTCCATATTGCTAAAAATCTGTCTCTGCATATGACAGGAGCTTATTTTCAGCCTTATAAACAATTGATGGTTACAACTGACGGATCTACTCAGTTCACAGGACTGTTTCCAAGAGGTGCATTTTCGGCTGACATTGCAGCAGTTTGGCAATCTCCCGTAGGACCAGTGACACTTTCTGCTTCTTATTACGAAAAGGCCGATGTAAAATGGTTTCCGCAACTGAACATAGGTTTCCTGGTATATAAACCAAAAGCATTGTCATACTGAAGATGAGCGCACACCCGTTGAAAATACTTGCAGGAGAGACTGCAATTTATGGTCTGAGCACAATCCTGGCCAGAGTAGTGAATTTTCTTTTCATACCCATATACACACGAATATTGTCGACCTCCAGCTATGGGACATATACTGAGTTCTCTGCCTATATTGCAATATTACTTGTATTACTCACTCTCGGGCTTGAAACCGGCTGTTTCCGTTTTGCCAATACCCACGACTCTCCAAAGGCTGTATTTTCAAATGCATTGTTGACAGTAACGATTCTCTCGGTTCTCGCCTTTGCAGTTCTTACCATATTCGCTGAACCAATTTCAACCTTCATGGATTATGAAGGATACCCGGAAGTCATTGTGTACATAGGGAGCATCCTGGCAATAGATTCATTTACAGCTATACTCTTTGCAAAACTTCGATTTGAGCGTAAAGCAGTAAAGTTTGCGGTATTAAAGACAATCAAGATATTTTCAGAAACAGCATTCAATCTTATATTGTTCTTCATTGTGCCTGCATACCTGATGAGTCACCCGCAGACTATATTGTTGAATTTCATCTCTTCTACTCCCGACTTCACTTACATACTGTTTGCAACATTTCTCAGCGGAGTTGTTTCTCTGATTATCTTCATTCCGGATATTCTTAAGGTGAGGTTCGCCTTTAACAAACAACTATGGAAAATGATGATGTTGTACTCACTTCCTCTGATGGTTGCCCAATTACCCGGAGCGCTTAACGATTCAATAGACCGGCTGCTGTTCAGGTTTTTCTCTCCCGAAGGAAACATATGGAGGTCCGATCTTGGCATATTTCAGGCTGGGGTAAAGATTGCAACCCTCATGATGCTATGTGTGCAGATGTTCCGGTTTGCTGCAGAGCCATTTTTCTTTTCAAGGGCAAAAGATGAGGGGTCAAAGGACCTTTATGCAAGCATAATGGAACACTTCACCGCCTTTTCTATGTTGGTCTTTCTGGGCATAATGCTATATATGGACCTGCTGGAATATGTGATAGGGTCAGACTTCAGAAAGGGAATTGACATTGTACCGATAATGCTCATGGCTTATGTGATCCTCGGCATGAACTTCAATGTATCTATGTGGTACAAACTCTCGGGAAAGACAAATATTGCCATATATATAACACTGGCCGGGCTTCTGGCAACTCTTGCAATAAATATCGGATTCATGCCACTTTACTCTTATCATGCAGCAGCCTGGGGACATTTTGTCAGTTATTCTATAATGCTCATTTTTAGCGTTATTCTTGGTAATAAGTATTATCCTATACCATACCAATGGAAGAAAATCCTCGGCTTTGTTGCACTTGGCCTTGCGCTATACGCAGTTTCTCTGCTGTTACCGGAAATGAACCTCGTTCTTAAGCTTGGCATTCATACTATCCTGATTTTTATTTATATAACCGCATATCTGCACATTGAGAAAATATCCATATGGAAGTTAAAATTCTAAATAAATCGGCATACAATCTGCCGGAATATGCCACCCTACACTCGGCAGGCATGGACCTTAAGGCAAATATACCAGAAAGCATAACAATTGAGCCTCTCAGGAGGGTTATGGTGCCTACAGGCATACACATTGAGCTTCCTGAAGGGTACGAGGCGCAGATTCGTCCAAGAAGCGGACTGGCAGCAAAACACGGCATTGGTATAGTAAACAGCCCCGGAACAATTGATGCAGATTATCGCGGAGAGATAAAGATAATACTGGTTAACCTCTCTGACCAGCCATTTGTATTGGTACCCGGTGAGAGGGTGGCTCAGATGATCGTGGCAAAATTTGAACGCGTAGAGTGGGTGCCATCTGATGAACTTGGAGAAAGTGAACGCGGAGAGGGTGGATTTGGCTCAACAGGTAAAAAATAGAATCAGATACAGATATGCAAATACAAGAATTATACAAAATATTTCTGGAATCGTCCGGAGTGTGTACAGACAGCCGGGCAATAACACCAGATTCAATTTTTTTTGCCCTCAGGGGTGATAATTTTGACGGGAACAGCTTTGCCATTGCAGCACTTGAAGCAGGCGCAAAATACTCAATTGTAGACGATAAGTCCCTTCCGTCACACAGCAATCTTATTCAGACCCCCGATGTACTAATTACTCTGCAGGATCTTGCTCGTTTTCACCGGTCCAGCCTGGCAATACCTGTTGTGGGTCTTACCGGAACTAATGGCAAGACAACTACAAAGGAGCTCATTTCTACTGTTTTATCTACAAAATACAAGGTTACATCTACTCAGGGAAACCTAAACAATCATATAGGGGTACCACTTACAATTCTTAAAATGACTTCGGAAACTCAGGTGGGGGTGATTGAGATGGGTGCAAGTGCACCAGGAGAGATTGCTACCCTTGTATCAATCTCTCAGCCTGACTATGGCCTGATAACTAATGTGGGTAAGGCACATCTGCTGGGTTTTGGTTCTTTTGAAGGTGTCAAGGCGTCCAAGGGTGAACTTTACGACTTTCTTCAGAAAAACGGAGGTATGGCAATCTATAATACCGACAATCCTCATCTGTGCGAAATGATAGAACTGCGTTCTGGAATAAAAACTGCCCAATACGGGCTGAATTTTCAGGGGTGCAAAATTTTGCCTGCTTCATCGGCCGAACCTTTCCTGAGAATGACGCTCCATTCTGGCGAAACCATAAACACGCACCTCATAGGGACATATAATTCCGACAATGTTCTGGCGGCTCTTGCAACAGGAAAGCTCTTCAATACAGACCCCGCAGATTCAATAAGGGCCATAGAAAATTATATCCCCTCCAACAACAGGTCTCAACTGGTACAAGGCATGGCAAACACTCTTATAGTAGATGCTTACAACGCAAATCCCACGAGCATGAGGGCAGCACTGGAAAACTTCAGCAAAATGGAAAAAAGTAAAACATCACTCATTATTGGTGATATGCTTGAGCTTGGAGTGGAGTCGCAAAAAGAGCACAAGGCTATTCTGGAAATAATCAAAGAGATACGGACTGACAACCTCTTTTTTGTGGGTTCAGAATTTGAAGCGGCTTCTCAAGATGACCAGTTTCTTACAGATAAGGCTATGTTCTTCAAGACATCCCTTGAACTTAGAGAGTACCTTCTGGAGAATCCCGTAACTGAAAATACTTTTTTGATAAAGGGATCAAGAGGAACACGCCTCGAACGGGTTCTTGATGTCCTCTGAAAAGGAGCTCTAAGAGATATCAGGACCTATGTCCAGGTATCTCAATTTTTTCCTGTACCAGAAAAAGGAGAAGACAATACTGCCTTTGTAAATACCGGAAATTTTTCTGTTTACAGGCACCTCACTTCTTTTGGTCTTGTGTCTCAACCAATAGAAATCTATATGAGCCCTGAAAACTGAAGCAAAGTATAAGGCCTTGCCCTGAAGTATGTATGTAACTGCAGAAAGCCCGTCAATAATAAGTCTGGCAAAGATAACCAGCCTGCGTCTGCCTGCCGGGAGATTCTTATGCAGCATCAAAAGGTTGTTCCGGTAATTCAGGTAAAGTTTATGTGGTGAGTTGTTCGGCAGGGTACCTCCTCCTACATGGTATACAACCGATTCCGGAAATACCCATACCTGCCATCCGGCAAGCTTTGCTCTCCAGCATAGATCAATCTCCTCCATATGAGCAAAAAAAAGTTCGTCAAAACCACCAAGAGAACGGTACAACTCAGAACGAATCATCATTGCGGCACCCGAGGCCCAGAAAACCTCAATTGCCTGATTGTACTGCATTCTGTCGTTCTCAATATTTGAAAGGATCCTACCCCTGCAAAAAGGGAACCCAAGAACATCCAGAAAACCACCGCATGCCCCTGCATATTCGAAGCTATCATGATCAAAGGCAGATTTTATCTTTGGCATGCAAATGCCCACCGAAGAATATGAATCCATGTTTTCAATCAGTGGCCCAAGCCATCCGTTGGTTACCTCAACATCAGAATTCAACAACAGAAAATAGTCTGCCTCTACCTGAGCAAGTGCTTTGTTGTAACCCCCGGTAAATCCGTAGTTAGTATCAAATTCAATAATACGGACAGAGGGGTGCGCCTTTTTAATGTAATCAACGGAACCATCAGTAGATCCGTTATCGGCAACAACTATAGATACACCCGGTATTTCTGACCTTAACTCCAAAAGATGAAAGAAACGCTCAAGAAAGTGTTTTCCGTTCCAGTTAAGTATGACAATTGCAGTAGTAGACAACTCTTTTTTTTGTAAAGTTAGCAAAAAAAGAGCTTACAAGTGGAAACGCATTCCAAGTTCGAACTTGTATTGAAGCGGTTGTGCAGACCTTATGTTTTCAGGCTGGTCGCAGTTAAAGTAATAGGCAAGTGCAGGGTCGAAGTAAATACCAGCCTCCTTGTTCATCTTGAACTCCACACCCAAACCTGCTGCAAGAGAAAACTGAACACCTGAAATGGCAACGCTTTCAAATCTTTTGATTCCGTTATCGGTAGTTCTGTAGCATGCTATCAGCCCCTTCTCCAGCATGAACCCGCCGGAAACATAAACCTTGAACTTGTTGTTTTGAAGAAGACTGTAATATGCGTTTACTGGTATACCCAGATAGTGAAGACTCTGCTGGATGTCTAGTCTGCGGTTGTATGAGAATTGCTGATAATGTGACACAAGAAGCGAATAACTGAGCCCTGCACCAACAGAGAAATTTGCGTTTACAGGATACTGTGCCTGAACACCGAAAGAGAGCGGCATTGCATATTTTGTGTCTGATACAGATTGAGGCTGGACTGTCTCCATTAGATTTATTGGAACAAAGTCATTCTGATACCCAAGCGCCACAGAAAGCATGTTTATAGATTTACTGTACATAGATGGTGAGAGGTTTGTGGACAAAGAGTAGAACAACTCTTTTGTAAACTTTCTTACCTGAGACTCTTTCTCAAATTCATATGGTTTGAATTTCCTGTTATCTGCTGCTGAAGGCTGAACGGCTTTTTCCTCAGCCGGTTTTGTGGTATTCGTGCCATCTCCCTTACTGATCATGTTATCTGCAACAAGTGTAGAAGCTGGAGCATCATTCCCAGAGGTCTCTTTAACTGCTACTGCTATCTTGTGTTTTTTTACTGTTCCGACTTTGATAACAGGCGCTTCTACAGGCACAATAATTTGTTTTTCAGTTGCAAAGTTAGCAATTACGTTTTGTTTGACCGGATTATCAATTGTAGATGGGACAGGAGACTCTTTGCCAAGTACAAGCAGTAAAAGAAGAGAGGCAGCGACTGCTACGGATGTATATGTCGCGCGTCTGAAATAAAGTACTTTCGCCCTCTTCCTCTTGTTCAGAGAAAGAAGAAGGTTGTCCCACGACCCCTCAGCGGGCATCTCGAGATGCTCATCCATCAACTCCTTAATCCTTTTATCAAACTCTGTATCCTGCATACTAATACCTTTCTCCTATTCTTTCCTGAAGCCAGATTCTGGCTCTGCTGAGCTGCGACCTGGAACTTCCTTCGCTTATATTCATCTCTTTGGCAATCTCCTGGTGCGAGAAACCCTCAATTGCATACATATTGAACACTGTTCTGAACCCTGCCGGCATGGTAGCTATCAGTTTCAACAGCTCCTTTGACGAAATGTTTCCCAGCACCGAACTGTCAACTGTCACCTCCCTCTCAACCATTGTCAAATCCTCAGAATACTTGAGAACATCTCCTTTTCTCAACGACATAAGAGCAGTATTGACAAAAATCCTTCTTAACCAACCTTCAAAAGAGCCACTTGCGTTGTAACTGCCAATTTTTTCAAACACCGTAATAAACCCATCGTGCAGAACATCTCTCGCCCTCTCCCTCTCTCCTATGTATCGGATACAGAGAGTCAGCATACGGGGAGAATATAACTCATAGAGTGTCCTCTGTGCCCTTTGGTCCTGATTTACACAGGCTTCCAGTAACTCTATTTCTGTTGAATATTCTCTTGAAGTGGCGTTCATCACTTGTATTTATAAGATGCAAAATAGTAATAATTCGTTGCACAACAAATAAAAATTTTATCAATGGAGTGATATTTGCAAAGCTTGGAAATTAATTAACTTTGCAGTATAAATATAATATAACCAGAATCCCATAACCAGATGTCCAGATATCCAACCATCCACAGAATCATCTTCTTCTCCATAATAATAACACTCTTAACTATTAGCCCATTTCCAAAAGAACTCACAGCTCAGACAAAAGAGGGTTCAGAACAGTTTTACTATCTTGAAGGATTAAGACAGTATAATATTGGAAGTCTTGGCGAGGCTCAGAAAATTTTTGACGAACTCATAAAGAGAGGCACAAAAAACGATGCAATATACTATTATTCTGCCAACCTGAGTTTACAAAAGGGAGATTTTGCAAGAGCCCTTTTACTCATGGAAACCGCCGTTAAGATGGATCCACAGAACTACTGGTACAGGGTTCAACTGGCACAAATCCTGGCAGCTCAGAATAAACTGGACCAGGCAACAAAAATTTACGAAGAACTCCTTGAGATGTATCCGCAGAAGACAGAGCTCTACGATGACATGATTGACATATACATTCAACAAAAGAATATTGCAAAGGCGTGGAAAGTTCTGGATCAGATAGAGAAGGTTGTGGGCAAAAATGAGGCTACCGGCCTTACGCGTTACAACCTGCTTGTTTATGAAAATAAAAAGGAGGAGGCATTCAAATATCTGGAGGAGTTTGATAAAGAATTTGGCACTCCTCGTACAGCCACTCTGCTGGGAGACATTCACTCCGGCAGACAAAAGGATACTCTGGCTCTTGAATATTACAGTAAGGCCCTCACGATGGATCCCACATATATACCTGCAAGCTTTGGAATGGCAGAGGTGTTCAGGATAAGGAGTCAGTTCGACCTCTATTTTGAGAGAGCGTTTCCATTTATGGCAAACCCGGAGATAGATTCAAAGATGAAGGTAAGCTACATGACAGAGATACTCTCAAGTCAGAAGTTTGTACAAACATTCACACCACAGGTAGACACCATGATGTCCAACCTCTACCTTGCACATCCCACCGACACTTCGGTTGCGTATACATATGCATTGTATCTGGTTCAGACAAGCCGAACGGACCAAGCGATGATGGTCCTTGACAAAAACCTTAAGGCACACTACACCTCCAAAGAGGCTCACAAACAATACCTGTCGCTGCTCTACTATATGGAAAGCTGGGACAAACTTGTAATATGCAGCGACTCCGCACTGACTGTACTTCCAAAAAATCGTGATTTTATGGAACTTAAGGGAATAGGATTGCTGCAATCCCAAAGGATACCGGAATCTATTGTAATATTTAAAGAGTTGCTGACACTGGCAAAAGGCGACAGTGCATCAACCGTACGAAACCTTTCTGTTCTGGGCGACCTATACTATCAGATAGGGAACAAAAAAGAATCCTTCAGCTACTACCGGAAGACACTTAGCAAAGAGCCAAAACACATTGCTACCCTCAACAACTACGCATACTACCTGAGTCTTGAGAATAAAGATCTAAAGCGGGCACACGAGATGAGTAAAAAGACCATAGAGGCAGAACCTAACAATCCAACATACCTTGACACATATGCCTGGATACTGCATCTGATGGGCATGAACATTGAGGCACGGGCCATTCTGAAACATGCAATGATATACGGAGGAAACGAGAATGCTGCCATACTTGACCACTATTCAGAGGTTCTTTACGCTCTCAAGGAGTACGACCTGGCTTACATTTACTGGAATCAGGCCGACAAACTGGACCCAAGCCTGGGTATAGCAGCCAAGATGGTAAAAAAAAGAGGAGAGGCTAAATAATGTCAAGAGCAATCCTTATATCTCTGTTTTTACTAATTGCTGTAACAGTCAGTTCCCAGAGTGTGACAGAACAGACAAAAATGAAACAGCAGATAGAGGAGGAGATTGCGTTTCTTGACAAACAGCTGGCAGCTACCCGGTCGAGTCAGCAGGCAAACACAAAAGAGCTCAACTTTATCCAGAGAAAGATAACCAACAGAAAGAGACTGCTCAAGGAGCTTGACGAAGAGATAAGACAGATAAGCAACCAGGTTGTGAGCAAGGAGCAGGAGATAGTAAAACTGAACAACAACCTGCAGGAGCTTAAAAAAAGATACTCGCAGCTTATATATTTCTCTTATAAAAAAAGGGACCAGAAGATGTGGCTGATGTATATTCTTGCAAGTGACAACATAGAACAGGGCTACCGCAGATGGATATATATAAGGAACTACTCAAGCGCCATTAAAGAGATGGCTCATAACATCCGCAGCAACAGCGAAAAAATAAGCAACGAACGAGAGACCCTAGACAGGATTAGAGCTAACTCATTAAGTGCACAGGCAAAAAAACAGCAGGAGTTCAAAAAACTGTCGCAGGAAGAGGTAAGCGCAAAACGTGTGATAACGCAACTCACAAAGAAGGAGAAGGATGTGCGTCAGCAGCTGAACGAGAAGAGAAAGGAGGTAGAAAGGCTCAACCGCGAAATTGAAAAGATACTTGCAGCAGCGGTCAAAGAGAAAAAGAGTCCCGAATATAAGGAGAGCGTTGCTGACAGGGCACTTTCCGGCAAGTTTGAGAATAACAGAGGAAGGCTCCCATGGCCCGTCAAGAGAGGAGTTATAACAGAACAATTCGGACAACATTACCACCCTGTGTTTAAATCCATTAAGTTGCCGTTCAACAATGGGGTGAATATTTCAACTGACGCCAATGCCAACGTATTTTGTGTCTTTGACGGTGAGGTTAAACAGATTCTTGTAATGCCCGGGTACAATCAGTGCATTCTGGTACAGCATGGGAGCTATTATACTTTCTACACAAAACTGGACAAGATAACTGTAGGAACAGGTGATAAGGTTTCTACAGGCCAGGTATTGGGATCACTAGCTGAGTCTGACGGCGGTTCGGTGATCCACTTCCAACTCTGGAAGGGAACAGAGAAGCAAAATCCTGAATACTGGATATCGCGATAAGAAAACTAATATCTGAAGCTGCTGCCTCCTATAAACTCCCTCATTACAGAAGTAGGGGGAACAAGAGAAATTTCCGATGGCTGAAGTTCCTGGATATAAGACAAAAACTTGAGGAGCCTTATGCTCTCTGTTGAGGCCGGCGAGTTGGGAGCAATCCTCCTTAAAGAGGGCTCAGCATAGTACTTAAGCAAAGGAAGCTCGTAAATGAGAGCAGAGTTGAACATGATGTCTGCATTCTCCTGATGTGGAAAAATATTGTTGATCTCACCTCTTCTCACACTCGGCCACCTGAGAATCGTACTCTCGGGGGATACTCCCCTGAAAAATCCATCCCTTACTATCCTGCGGATGAGCCTGTTGTCCGATGATGATATGTTGTTGTTCTCGTCCAGTGAGAGCGAAGTGAGGGCAGATGCGTAAATTTTGAACATAGTATCGCGGGGAAGATGCTTTGTAAGGTTTGGGTTTAGAGCATGAATTCCCTCCATTATGAGAATATCCTTCTCTCCCATGGTAAGAGTCTCTCCCAGGAAGGTCCTTTTACCCAAAGCAAAATCAAACCTTGGCAGATTTATGGTCTTTCCCTGAATAAGCTCGTTTAGCTGGCCGTTAAGAAATTCTATATCCAGAGCCTCTAAAATTTCAAAATCATAATTTCCATCACTATCCTTGGGTGTGAAATCCCTGTCAATAAAATAGTTATCCAACTCAATGATAATAGGATTCAACCCGAGTACCCTTGTCTGCAGAGCTACCCTTTTAGAGGTGGTTGTCTTTCCACTGCTGCTGGGTCCGGCAATCAGCACAAGCTTGACTTTTTCCCTTCTCTTGAATATTTCGTCGGCAATTGCTGCATACTTTCTCTCGTGCAGACCTTCTGCTATCTGTATAAGTGACCTTGCCTTATCTTCAAGGATTGCCTGATTCAGAGAAGCCACACCCTTTACTCCAAGTATGGAACACCAGTCGGAATACTCCTTGAATACATCAAAAAGTTTGTACTGGTATGGAGTTTTTACAATTTCATATGGTTTGGTGATAGGAGGAGTTATTATGAGAAAGCCCCTGCTGAATGACTCAAAGTCGAATGTGGTCAACTTGCCGGTGCTCTCAAGCAAAGGACCATAAAAATGGTCGGCATATCCATCCAGATAATAGACAGTTGTAAAGAACTTACCCCTCTGCTCATGAAGGAAAGCCTTCTCGGGCTTATTCTGTAACTTGAATATTGCCACAGCTTCGTCTGTTCGAACCTTCTGTCTTGTAAATGGAAGATCTGCATCTATAAGCTGCTGCATTCTTCTCTTTATTTCCAGAATTTCCTCTTCGCTGAGTGCAACAACCTTAGGAGAGTTATCTTCATCCGGTTCCAGCTCCCTCAACTCGCCATACATGCCATTCTGGAGGTTGTAGTCAATAACAAGGGAATATTGGGGATATATCCCGGCAACCACCTTTTGGAGTACAAAGTTCAAGGAGCGTATGTAGGTTCTGTAACCGTCGGGATGAGAATAATCTATGAATTTTACAGTATGTGATATGTAAATATTAAATCCAAGCTCCTTCAGCTGATTGTCCACCACTGCTGCCAACACTGGCCATTCAAGAGTGAGGCCGGTCTGTGTTAAAAATTCACTGAGGGTTGTCCCCGGTTCGCACTCGAATGACTGTTTAATATTTTCGCAATAAACACTTATCATGGCTCCTCCTTTCATTTATTATAGTTAATGTATGGATATATTACAAATAGTGCCCTGTAACAGATTCTTTATTTAGTCTGAGCTCCTCAGGGGTACCTTGTGCAACAATCCTGCCTCCCTTTGCTCCTCCATCGGGTCCCAGATCAAAAATATAATCCACAGAACGAAGCACATCCAGGTTGTGTTCAATAATCATAACAGTGTTTCCCTGGTCCACAAGCCTTTGCAACACTCCCAACAAAACTCTTATATCTTCGAAATGCAGACCGGTTGTTGGTTCATCCAGAAGAAAGAGTGAGTTGCCTGTATCCTTTTTTGAAAGTTCGGTGGCTAGTTTGACCCTCTGACTCTCGCCCCCGCTTAAAGTAGTAGACGATTGTCCGAGTTTCACATAGCCCAGGCCCACCTCCTCCAGGGCCCTCAGTCTTTGCATGATTGAAGGTATGTGCTCAAAAAACTGGACAGCCTGCGAGATGGTCATCTCCAGAACATCATTTATGGACTTCCCTTTATATTTGACAGCTAGAGTATCTGGTTTGTACCTCTTTCCGTTGCACTCCTTACAGTGAACATGCACAGAAGGCAAAAAGTTCATCTCAATAATCTGTACTCCCGCTCCTTTACACTCCTCGCATCTGCCCCCTTTTACATTAAATGAGAATCTGCCTGCCTTGAAACCTCTTATCTTTGCATCAGGGGTCTCCTCAAACAACTTTCTGATATCAGAAAAGACTGTTGTATAAGTGGCAGGGTTGCTTCTGGGAGTTCTGCCAATAGCCGACTGGTCAACTTCTATAAGTTTATCAATATTATCAATACCAATAATTTGGCTATATGGAAGTGGCGTGTATAGCGAACGGAAGAAGTAGTTGCTAAGTATTGGCATAAGGGTTTCGTTGATGAGAGACGACTTTCCGCTACCGCTCACACCACTCACCCCTATAAAACAACCCAAAGGAATCTTTATATCAACCCCTTTGAGGTTATTTCCTGTTGCTCCTTTCAACTCCAGAAACTTACCATTACCTCTCCTTCTCACCTGCGGAACTTCAATTTTTCTGAACCCTCGCAGATACTCGAGGCTAAGGCTGTTCATTTTCATGACCTCCGCTTCTGGTATCTCAAACATCTCTGCAGGAGTTCCGGAAAAGAGAACCTTTCCTCCTTTATCACCGGCCCCGGGTCCAAGATCTATAAGGTAATCGGCATTCAGAATCATCTCCTCGTCGTGTTCCACAACCATTACAGAGTTTCCCTCGTCCCTCAGCTTTCTCAGAGATTCAATCAGCTTTATGTTATCTCTCTGATGCAGTCCTATGCTCGGTTCGTCCAGAATATAGAGGACGTTCACCAGTTTGGACCCTATCTGTGTTGCAAGACGTATTCTCTGACTCTCCCCTCCACTTAGCGATCTTGTACTTCTGTCAAGCGAAAGGTAGTCAAGACCAACATCCATCAGAAAACCCACTCTGTCCAACAACTCCTTTATTACATCCCTTGCAATTATTTTCTGTCTGGGGTTAAGTTTCTGATCGAGCGTTGCAATCCATTGTGCCAGAATATCTATGTCCATGGCAGATACCTCAGATATATTCTTGTTGTCTATCCTGAAACTAAGGGCCTCCTCCTTGAGTCTGGTTCCATTGCATTTGGGACACACAATCTCCTCAATGAAACGCTCCTTCCTTACAAGTATATCATCATTGTCGGCACTTGTCTGCTCAATGCGGGCTATAACTCCGATGAAGCTCATCATCTGAGAATAGGCTCCCGTACCTCCCACTCTGAAAAGTTCGTCTGAACCATAAATTATGGTATCAAGTGCATCTTCAGGAATATCTCTTATTATGTCATGGAGCGAAAACTCATATTTTTTTGCAATCCCCTCCAGTTGTCTGAACAGCAGATTGTCTCTCATGTGACCCAAGGGCACTATGCCTCCTTTGGCAATAGATATTGAGTCGTCGGGAATGATTTTCTTAAGGTCGGCCTTTGTAATCATTCCTAATCCCTTGCAATGCGGACACGCACCTTGAGGTGAATTGAAAGAGAATGAATGAGGAGCAGGTTCCGGATATGATATACCTGTTTCCGGACACATCAGATGCTTGCTGAAATGTCTCAGCTTATCTTCCTTCATGTCCAGTACCGCAAGGGACCCCTTGCCATGGTGAAGGGCAGACAAGACCGATTCTTTTATCCGTTTTTCGCTCCCTGGTTCAGGAAGCAACTTATCTATGACTAACTCAATAAAGTGCGATTTATACCTGTCAAGAGGTTTGACCACAGCAAGGTCAAAAACCTTTCCGTCTACCCTCACCTGCGTAAATCCACGTCTGATAAGAAGTTCGAACAACTCTTTGTAATGTCCCTTTCTACCCTTTACCAAAGGTGCCAGAAGCAGCGATTTCTTTCCCTCGTACTCCTTGATTATGAGACTGACAATCTGATCGTCTGAATACTTGATCATCTCCAACCCCGTTACAGGTGAATATGCAATGGCTGCTCTGGCATAGAGGAGCCTCATAAAGTCATATATCTCCGTGATTGTGCCAACGGTAGAACGCGGATTGCGGCCGGTGGTTTTCTGTTCAATGGCAATAATCGGGCTCAGGCCTGTTATGCTGTCCACATCTGGTCTCTCCAGCGCTCCCATGAACTGACGGGCATATGCCGACAATGTATCCATGTACCGCCGCTGTCCCTCTGCAAATATTGTGTCAAATGCAAGCGACGACTTGCCACTCCCGCTCAGTCCGGTAATTACAACCAGCTTATGACGCGGAATGGTAACATCAATATTTTTTAAATTGTGCTCCCTGGCCCCTATTACTTCAATACTCATTATAATTAGCACATTAACCCATTAGCATATTAGCACATTACCACATTACCTCCCAGTGGGAATCTTAACAATAAAAGTTCTCCTTGCCTTGTTCACCATAGAGTGCGATCGTATCCACTGATTATAAATCTTCAGTAACTTAAAGTTCGTTTTGTGCCTGGCAGCAAACTCAGGCCAGCTTTCTACAGGGCCGTCTACCTTTACCTCTTTATATTCAAACGGAGGATAAAGCTGTTCCTTGTCTATTAAGAAACCGTATGCCTGAGGATTGGACATTATTGTTTTAAAAGCCAACGCCCTGAAGAGGTATCTCGATGTCTCCTCCGGAAAATGTGTGTCATAATAATTCTTCTGGGACTGCAGCTCCATCCGGTTTCGCACATTGCTCAATCCGATATTGAAGGAGGCTGCCGCCATGGTCCATGTTCCAAACTCTGCATACGCCTTTTTAAAGTATGCGGCAGCAGCACGTGTGGATTTCTCTATATTGTAACGCTCATCCACCTCATCGTCCACAACCAGGCCATACTCCTTTGCTGTTGTTTCCAGAAACTGCCAGTAACCACATGCCCCAGCGGGTGAAACAACCGGTTGAAGGCCACTCTCGGCAATACACAGATAATAAAAATCGGCCGGAAGACTCTCCTCCATTATCACTTTTCTGATTGCTGCCTCGTACCTGTTGTTGAGTTGCAGTATATAGGCAAGACTGGCATGCCAGTAAGTTATCACCATCATCTCCCTCTGCAGCGACTCCTTTACATCCATGTATTTAAGTGGTACCGGCTCATTCGCAAAATTGAGCGTCCTGGGTATTTGCGGAATCTTTACCACTTGATCTATCCCTGCAGGATTTTCCACATCTGCATTCATCTCTAAACCCGACACCTGCCCATATGCAGCTGAACTAAAAATCAGAAGTGCCAGGCAAATTATAATTTTATGTTTTTTCATATTCTGCGCCTATTGCCTAATGCCTATTGCCTATTGCCCATTGCCTAATGCCTATTTGCCCAAAAACGGATTTGTCGCAAGCTCGTGTCCGATGGTTGTCTCCGGGCCATGCCCCGGAAGTATTCGGTAATCGTCGCCAAGTTTACACAACTTACCCAGCAGGCTATTCATCAGGTCGTCATAATCACCTCCAGGCAAGTCGGTTCTTCCTATACTTCCGGCAAAAAGAGAATCTCCTACAACAGCAAATCTGTTCCCATCCTCCTCGCAGTAGAAGCAAACTCCGCCTCTGGTATGTCCGGGGGTATGAAGAACCTTTAATGACGAGTGACCAAAACCGATGGTTTCTCCTTCTTCGATATCAATTGTATCCAAAGGTGGCTCGTCAATTTTATAGCCAAACATATCGCTGTAATAGCTTGTCCTCTCCAGGTGAGGTTTATCCAGTGGATGAATAAATGTCTTAACGTTCCATGTTTCTGCCACAAATGCGTTACCCATGATATGGTCGAAATGACCATGAGTGTTAAGCAGTTTTACCGGAACCAGCTCGTTGCTCTCTATAAATTTTTTCAGTCTATCCTTCTCACTTTCGCTGTAACAACCCGGATCAATTATCACGCACTCCTTTGTTTCGTCCCAAAGAACATAGCAGCACTCGCGTAAATCATTAAAATAAAATGTCTTAGTTTGTATCATAAATCTGTAAATGTCTTAACTAATGTTTATCCTTCAACTCCCTCTAACATAGGAACAAACTTGTAGTCACCATGTTCAGTTTTCACAAAATCATTCTCGCCTACCCTCTCTACAACAACCATAGTCTGAACCTCCGTACCTACAGGAATCACCATCCTCCCTCCGATTGTCAGCTGTTTTAGCAAGGTCTGAGGAATTTCAGGAGCTCCGCATGTTATCAGAATACCTTTAAATGGCGCAAATTGCGGTAGTCCTGCAAAACCGTCGCCATAAAAAAGCACAGGAGAATCATACTCAAGACGGGCAAGATTTTTCTGCGAAAGCAGATACAGCGACCTTTGTCTTTCTATACTGAAGACCCTGAGCCCCATCTCAACCAGAACCGCAGTCTGGTATGCACATCCCGTACCAATCTCCAGAACCTTGTCATATTTGTTGAGCCCCAGAAGATGGCTCTGCATTGCTACAGTATAAGGCTGAGAAATTGTCTGTCTGGCACCTATTGGCAGTGGTTTGTCCATATAGGCAAGATGATCAAGACCATACTCTAGGAACATATGCCTTGGCACCCTGTTCATAGCCTCAATCACTCTGTTGTCAAAATTGTATTTTTTTGATAATTGCTGCAATAGCTGTTTTCTTCTCCCTTTATGCTGTAGTGTGTCTAACATACTGCAAAATTACAAAATTCTTTTTGTAATTTTGTCTTTAGTAAAATCCATCGTCACCAACAGTCAAATCAAAATCTACTACTATGCATATCGCTATCGCAGGAAATATCGGCAGTGGCAAAACCACTTTAACCAGATTATTATCAAAGCATTATGGTTGGGAGCCAAAATACGAGGAGGTAGACAACAACCCCTACCTAGCAGATTTCTACAACGATATGCAACGATGGTCGTTCAACCTTCAGATTTATTTTCTCAACCAGCGCTTCAACAGCATCGTAAATATACAGAACAGCACTAACCCGGTTGTTCAGGACAGGACAATTTATGAGGATGCCCGCATCTTTGCACCCAACCTCCACTCTATGGGGCTGATGAGTTCCCGCGACTTTGAGAACTACACTTCACTTTTCGACCTGATGCTCTCGCTGGTAAAAGCACCGGACTTGCTCATTTACCTCCGTTCATCCATTCCAAACCTTGTTTCACAAATCCAGAAGAGGGGACGTGACTACGAAAGCGGTATCCGCATCGATTATCTTTCCGGCCTTAATGAGCGATACGAAGCATGGATATCCGGTTATAAGGACGGAAGAATACTAATAATTGATGTTGACGAAAACAAGTTCGAAGATAAACAGGAAGATCTGAGCACAGTCATCGACCGGATAGACGCGCAGCTCAATGGACTGTTTTAAACTCCGTAATTCATTGTTATCTATAATTTCAGTTTCACTCCCAGTCTGCCCAAAAGAGCAGTCATGCCGATTATAAAGAAAGCGAACGCGATACACTTGATCACACCTAACGGACCGTCATAGAGAGGATCCGGCAGAAAAGGGCCGGTCATATTTCTAATGCTATAGTAGATATAGGGAAGCATGTAGCATGTAAGAGTGGCGGTGCCGGCTGGCTTTATGATATTGAACCACTTCTCCTTACCATGTACATCAACTACAAAATAGACAGCCAGAAACAGAAGTGTGGATATCCCAATGCACAGGAACATCCAGCCCGGGGTGCCGGCAATCTTTGATATTATCCAGAAGTTGTGCGAAAGTAGTCCGAGGAGAATTGCTCCCAGCCCTACTCCTCCAAATACAAGAAAGACATTCTTCTGCTCAATTCTTCTTAGAATCATAGAAGCGGCAACTCCGGAAATAGTAAATGCATATGCCACCGAGCTTCCCGCAACAACTTGTAATAAATGGCCGTTAAGTGAAATCACCCTTTCTGTATTAAGAATTGTCAGCAGATAATATAGAAGGCAAAACCCCAGAACAACCAGCAGATTTTTTCTGCTGATCAGGTAAGCCGAGGCACAAAAAAGGTAACTCCATCCAATCGTTCCCAAAATACCCCAGCTGGGTTTGATGTATCCGACACTCTCACCTGCCGACCTGAATGTAAGAACTATGAAAACAAGGGTTATAATACCTATCCATCTAAAAATGGTAAACATCAGATTGCCTTTGCAATAAACCATTGCCTTGAACTCCTCACCTACCTCGCCGGAAATCCTCTTCTTTGGATAGATGTTCCATATAAGGAAAAAGGCAGCCATTATGATGAGAGAATACACATTAATGTCGTAACCCGTCATCTCCGCATTAATGAGCCGTCGGTTTGCAATCAGTACCCCTATGGTTATCAGAGAGAAACTGCGAACAAGAATATGAAGGAAAATCTTACCATCGCCATCGCCTTTAGCCTTTCTGTTCTCAAATGCAAAAGGGATTGACATGCCGACAATAAAAAGGAATGCGGGAAAAACAATATCGGCCAGCCCAAGCATATCCTCTCCCGGATGAGCATGCTCCAGCCAGTGCGGAAAATTTTTTGACCACGGCAAATCATTCACGAAAATCATGAGAGTCATTATTATGGCCCTTAAAACGTCTATGCTGGCCACCCGCCCAGCTCCTGCCCATTGCCTATTGCCCATTGCCCATTGCCTATTGCCTAATGCCTATTGCCCATTGCCCATTGCCTACCTCAACAACCCAGTCAGCTCCCTAATCTCCTGTTTCGCAAGCTTCCAGCGAGGAATATCAATCTTTGGACCAATCACCTCAACCACCTTGGCCGCAACTATAGAACCAACGTCACCACAATCCTTCAGCGACAAGCCGTGAGAGTGTGCAAACAGGAAGCCAGCTGCATACATATCACCGGCACCTGTTGCATCTATGGTGTCGGCCGGCCATGCTTCAATGTAATGGTACTCGTCGCCACTTTTGACCATTGACCCATCCTTGCCAATCTTAACAATGGCAATATCGCATATTTTTGCAATTTCGTCCAGGGCCTCACGTGGTTCTTTTTTGGCAAAGGCCTGAGCCTCTGTTTCATTGGCAAATACTATATTCACGTAATTCTCAATAATGTCATGCAGAAAAGCGTCGTTACTCTCAACCACATTGTAGCTTGCCATGTCGATGGAAATTATAAGACCTGCCTCCCTTGCCAGTTCAACCGCCTTGCGAACAAGATCCTGATTCTGAACAAGGTATCCCTCTATATGAAAATAGTCGTGGCCAAGAAACATTCCCAGATGAAGATCCTCGGGAACAAGCTCTATTGCCGCACCCAGATAAACAGCAAAGGTCCTTTCTGCGTTGGGAGCAGTAATGAATACCATCGCCCTTCCGGAAGCCGCCGTTCCCTTAAAAAGAATTGACTTTATTCCATTACGAGACTGGTCGGATTTGAAAAGCGAACCCAGTTCGTCGTCACCCACTTTACCAATAAAGGTAGAGGGCATACCCAGAACAGCAGTCCCGGTAATTGTGTTGGCAGAAGACCCGCCAGCCACATACTGTACACCCATTGGCTTTAGAGTCTGCCAGATTTTCTCGCCTGTTTCCCTGTCCACATGCTGCATACTGCCCTTAGGCAGATGATAATGCGTAAGAAGTGAGTCATCCGGCATAACCGCCAGGATATCCGTCAAGGCGTTGCCTATTCCCAATATTGATTTCATGAGTTAATAAAGTTTGTAGAGTGCAAAGTTCTTATTTTTCCTATTTTTGCAAAAATTTTTAATCAAATGAACATCTGTTACTCCTTGGCCGATTTTCAGGAAGCGTTGGAATTATTGCCTAAAGATAGAAAAATCGCCTTTGTTCCAACAATGGGAGCGCTTCACGAAGGACACATCTCCCTTATAAAAACAGCTCTTACCCATTCTAAATATGTAGTAGTAAGCATATTCGTAAATCCGACACAATTCAATAATCCTGACGATCTTGCCCGCTATCCGCGTACGGTAGCAGAAGACTGCAAAAAACTGAAAGCTGCAGGAGCCACTCTCGTTTTTATTCCATCGGTAGAAGATATATATCCAAAGGCAACCAATAAGGCAGAACAATTGGATTCTCTCGTCTTTGACCTTGGCGGTCTTGACAAGACCGGAGAGGGACCCCGAAGACCGGGGCACTTCAATGGGGTGGCACAGGTTGTAACCCGGTTGTTCGACATTGTAAAACCAGCATATGCTATTTTTGGAGAAAAGGACTTTCAGCAATTGGCAATAATAAGATACATCACAAAAAAGCTGGGATATCCCGTGGAGATTATTGCTTCACCAACATTACGTGGAGAAGACGGACTGGCACTTAGTTCCAGAAACATGCTGCTAACTCCGGAACACCACGCAGTGGCACCAAAAATATATAAGACACTCAAAGGTGCCCTG
The DNA here is from genome assembly GCA_001769195.1 of Bacteroidetes bacterium GWF2_40_14. Taxonomy (GTDB): domain Bacteria; phylum Bacteroidota; class Bacteroidia; order Bacteroidales; family UBA932; genus Bact-08. Next base: position 50,739 of record MEOK01000025.1, read on the forward strand.
AACGCCCACCCCGCCTCAAAACCTACACCCGCAGAGCTTACTCAATGGGTAGTTGAGACAATAAATAGTGAGCCACTTTTAAAAGTAGAATATGCAGAGATAGTAAATTCATTAACTTTGCAGATTGTTAACAGCTGGGAAGAGGCAGAAAGTATACAGCTTTGTACTGCAGTTTTTGCCGGAGCAGTAAGGTTAATTGACAATATAAAACTGAAATGACATGCAACTCCAGATACTTAAATCCAAAATCCACAGAGCAAAGGTTACTGAAGCAAATCTCAATTACATAGGCAGTATAACAATAGATCAGGATCTCATCGATGCCGCCGGTCTGTATGAAAACGAGAAAGTTGCAATAGTAAACATAAACAACGGAGAGAGGATAGAGACCTATGTTATAAAAGGAGAAAGAGGAAGTGGAAAGATAGGGATTAACGGTGCTGCTGCACATAAATTCTCTCCCGGCGACCTGATAATCTTAATGTCATATGCAATAATGACCCCGGAAGAGGCATTGGGCTTCAAACCGAAGCTGGTTTTCCCCGATTCTGAAACGAACAAGCTTGTGCAGTAAAATTGCAATCAGACTGCTTAGATAAGTACCAAAATGAAAAAGATTTCATCTGCAATAAAATACATCCTTCTGTTATTCGTAGCCGGAGTATTTCTCTGGGCCACTTTCAAGGGGGTGAAATGGGATGATTTCATTGCAGGGTTAAGCAGCGCAAATTATTACTGGATAACCCTTTCCATGTCAATCAGTGTTTTCGCATTTCTTGTTAGGGCACTTCGCTGGCGCCTTATAATGCTGCCACTGGGCAAGAAAATCAAGATAATCGACACATGGAACGGCATCAACATAGGCTATCTGACAAACTTTGCAATACCACGTGCGGGGGAGCTGGCCAGATGCGGAGTAATAACACGTAAAACGGGTATCCCTTTCGAAACAGTAGCCGGTACAGTCGTTCTAGAGAGAAGCATAGACATGCTCTCGCTTATACTGGTTTTCTTCTCTCTCCTCATATTTTCGTGGGATACTTTCGGCACCTTCATCAACATAGAAATATTAGACGTATTAGAGAGGAAATTTTCTGTCAGCCTGGTCTGGATGCTTGCAGCAGCTTTGCTTGCTTTTGTAGTGTTCTTATATATCGTTTACAAATACAGGAAAAAACACCCCATATTCATAAAGATCACAGATATTGTAAGAGGTGTCATAAAAGGAATAGTATCTGGTTTCCGTATGCCTCAGAAATGGTTATTCCTCATTTACACTGTTTTATTGTGGGTATGTTACTGGCTCATGAGCTGGACCACAATACTTGCATTCCCTGCAGTTTACGGGTTGGGAGCAGGAGACGCACTATTTCTGATGATGATTGGCGGACTTGGCTGGGTGATTCCTGTACAGGGGGGAATAGGTGCCTACCACTTCATTCTGTCACTGGCACTTGCATCGGTATACGGAATAGCACAGACTACAGGTGTTATTTTTGCTACCATTTCACACGAATCACAAGCGATAACAATGATAATCTGCGGATTAGCCTCGCTTGTCAGTTTCACACTCAGCAAGAGGAGAGATCTGAATAACCAAAAAAGAACCTCCGCAATATGATACGATTAATCACCATAGCTCTTCTCTCATTGCTGATTCTTTCAACTGGTAATGCAGAAGCACACGATTCAAAAACCCACTCCGGAGACACATATCTTATAATCGCCTCCTACAACCCCGACACTAAAAGAATGTCGGACTTCATCAATTCATTTGGAGAGAGTCTTCTCAAAAATGGAGATAAATCGGAAGTTCTTATTGAAGATCTGGGGACCAAGAATTTTACATTGGAAGCACACACCTGGAAGGGTCAGGTAGCAGAACTTCTTAAGAAGCACGAAAAAAGCAGAATAAGAGCAATTGTACTTTTAGGACAAGAGGCATGGGCAGCCTTCCTTCAACTTGCAGAATCTGATTCACTGGCACTCATTCCTTTCATGGAAGTACCTGTTTTCTGCGCCTTTACAAGCGAAAATGGCATAACACTTCCTTCAGAGATCCAGGACAAAAAATGGAGGCCGACATGGATAAATATGGCAGAACATGCAACCGGTAAATTCAGATGCGGTGGTTTTCTGAATGTTTATGATGTTGCTGCCAACATAAAGCTGATAAAGGATTTCTACCCAAATGTCACAAGAATTGCCTTACTTACCGACAACACTTACGGAGGTGCCTCGCTAATAGGATTGTTCAGAAAAGAGATTGCAAATTTTCCCGAAATATTTCCCATTTACATAGACGGAAGAAAAGTTTCCGGAGAGCAGGCCAAAGAGATGGTGAGTAAACTGTCGACTGGCACAGCGCTGCTGATTGGCACATGGAGAGTAAACAAAGAGGGGCAATATTTTCTGAGAAACTCTCTTGAAGAACTGGTATCGGAGCGTCAGGATTTGCCAATCTTTTCACTTACGGGATCAGGAATAGGCACTTTGGCTATCGGTGGCTTTATACCTGAATACGGAGCAAATGCAAATATAATTGCTCAGCAGATCATTAACTTCAACCATGGCAAGCCCGACTCTTTAAGATTCATAAGGGGCGAAGGAATGTACAATTTCGACAGCCGAAAGCTTAAAGAACTTGGTGTAAGGTCGGACCAACTTCCGGCCAACAGCGTACTCATCAGTAGTGAAGACCCTCGTATAGATTTGTATAAGAATTATATAACTATCATATCTGTAATAACCGTTTTGTCGGTATTGTTGCTTATAACTATGTTTGTATTGTACCACAGAAACAAGAAACTGAGACAAAACCTGGAGACGCGGGAAATCGAACTCATAGCCGCCAAAGACATTGCAGAAGAGTCGGACAAGCTCAAGTCTGCATTCCTGGCAAACATGAGCCACGAGATACGTACACCATTAAATGCCATAGTAGGCTTTTCCGACATCCTCTGTACCGAAACCCTTACAGAAACAGAAAAAACAAATTACAACAGTCTTATATCTCAGAATTCCGACATTCTGCTCACTCTGATAAACGACATACTTGATATATCTCGGCTCGAAACCGGTAAAACAAAATTCGCATTTCAGCAAGTAGAGTTGAATGCATTGTTCGACAATGTCTCAAGCACAACTCAACATCTCCGTAAACCAGGCATCCAATACAACTTCAACCCCGGCAAAGAGAGTTTCATTTTAAAAACCGACCCAAAAAGGCTGATGCAGGTACTCATAAACCTCATTACCAACGCAAATAAATTCACTGAACAAGGAGCAATAACTCTTTCATATGAGTTGGATTCCAGTCTCTCTTTCATTCTCTTCACAATCACCGACACCGGCTGTGGGGTTCCTGCCGGAAAAACCAAAAACATTTTCAAACGCTTCGAAAAACTGGATGAATACAAACAAGGCACCGGACTCGGCCTTGCAATATGCAAGCAAATCATTACCAAACTCGGTGGCGACATATGGATAGATCCGAACTACAGCTCAGGTGCCCGCTTCTGTTTTACACACCCTACCTCTCATGACCAAGTTATTTAAGGTATCTCTCTTAATATCTGACATTTGCAATAAAATTATAAATACACTAAGTATTTATTTAACTGCAAGTTACCTCAAATGACTTGGTCGGGCCATTGTTTTTTTTCAAAAAAAAATTAGGGTAAATGCTTTTTCAATTGTATATATTGTAGAAACAGGCTGAAGAGTTTCTGATATTTAGATTAAAATTAGTTTAGGTAAAATGCGTTCAAGAAGACGTCCATTTTGGGAAATCCCCCGAAATGGACGTTTTTGATTTAAAAATGTCGTGGAAAATCGTACATTTGAGCACCAATTAGCCACGAAAAAAAATAAACAGACATGTCATTTTTAAGAGTCCTCATCTGCATATTTTTCCCACCCCTGGCCGTTATTGACTACGGATGCGGGTCGGTACTTATTGTATTTCTTCTCACCCTTGCCGGATGGGTTCCAGGCGTAATAGCTGCACTAATAATCGTAAACAGAGCGAGATAACGCATGAACATAAACCATACAATCATCGCAAGGAAATCCTGCAGGACATACAATCAGGAATATCTTAAACAATCCGACAAAAAGGCACTCGAAGAATTTATAGAGCAGAATAAAAGGGTTGTAACCGGAGACAAAATCAATCTGACTATTCTGGAGAAAGGAACAGAAGAGAAAAAAATGAAGCTTGCATACGGTGCAATCAAAGGAAATAAGACATATCTTCTTGGAGCTACAAAAGACGACCCAATTGCCAGGCTGAATTACGGTTATCTGATGGAAAAAGTAGTACTCAGAGCCACGGAGCTGGGGATTTCCTCATGCTGGGTAGGATATTTCGACCATGATTACTTCAGCGACATTGTGCTGGACAAAGGGTCGGTAATTCCCGGTCTGGTTATAATAGGATATGCTGCAGAAAAAAAGACAATTCCTGAAAAATTCATGCGCTATGCAGTTGGAGCTTCGCAAAGAATGCCCTGGGAAAAACTGTTTTTCAACTACCATACACAGGTTCCTGTCAACCGCAGTCAGATAGACTCTAACCGCGACAGCACGTTGCATAAATATTCCGAATCACTGGAAATGCTCCGGCTCGCCCCATCGGCCAGCAACACTCAGCCATGGCGGATATTTTTTGACAAAAAAAATGACTCGTTCCACTTCTTCAAAAAACCAAAGAACAGAATCTACGAATCAATGGGAATGCATGAACTGGATATGGGAATTGCCATGGCTCACTTTGAACTGACATCTCTTCAAAATGGGTTGAAAGGTTCCTGGGCAATAGAATCTGCTATAAATCCAAACCATGTTTCAGACGAGTTACAATACATTATCAGCTGGAAATGCGATAATCTAAATGACTAATATTTGCTATTCTCTCCGTTAATATTTACATTAGAGGAAATAATAAAGACATGAAAAAAATACTTCTATCAATACTTATCATATCGCTGGCAAGCTTCTCATATGCTCAACCCAAAAAAAAGACAGACAAGCAACCTGTAGGCAGCCAGAAGGTTTATTATAAATCTGAAGATCGCAGCATATTTGACAAATACTCAGCTTACATTTATAATAAAACAAATCTGCCTGACAATCAATTAATTATTGAAACGGCAAAGTTTTTTCTCAATGTCCCTTATGTTGCCAACACTCTTGAAATTGAGCCTGAGGGACTTGTTGTAAACCTAAGATCGCTTGATTGCACAACATTTGTAGAGACAGTATTTGCTTTGGCAATGACAGCCAAGACAAAAGTACTCACCTTCGATAACTTCTGCAGCAAACTGAGGCTAGTCCGCTACAGAAATGGAGTGATAAACGACTACACCGACAGGTTGCACTATACATCAGACTGGATATACCAAAATCAGGAAAAGAAAATTGTGAAGAATATATCAAAAATGCCGGGATCAAAACCACTCATTTTAAATTTACATATAATGTCTTCAAATACAAATGAATACAAACAACTTAACGGAAAAGAAGACCTGATTGGTAAAATAAAAGCCAAGGAGAGTGAAATAAACTCAAGAGAGCACTATTATCTTCCAGCCGAAGAAATAGATAGACGAGCATCGCAATTTAAGAGTGGAGATATGGTTGGTTTTGTAACCACAATACCCGGAATAGACATATCACATGTAGGAATAATTTATAAAGACGGGAAGAAACTGACCTTCATACATGCATCCTCTACACATAAAAAAGTGGTAATCAATAAAGATCCTCTATCGGTATTTGTAAAAGGCACCGGCCGGAACACCGGAATAGTACTGGCAAGAGCACGTTTTTAATTTACCTCGCAATTGAAAAAACCCTAAGTCATGGAAAAGCTCACATTCACAATAGAACCTGCAATTTTTGATAAAATTGTTGCCGGCAAACAAAAAAAATTCAGAACAAACATCAAACCCGCAGATATACAGGAATATTTTTGCCTTACAGATTCAAAATCGATAGAAATCAAGGATTTCAACGTTGTCGAGTTCAAGACCACACTTCACGACGGAACAGAAAAGAGCTGCCTTTTCAAAACAGGCAACGAGGAGATTGATTTTCTTATTCCAAATGATCTTCTGGACAAAGAGTCTCTAGATATTAACTCATTCTACGACTCCGACAACATGCCTCCGGCAGAAATTGAATTTGAACTGCGTAATCAACTGGAACAATAGGAATGATAATAAGATCAGACAAAAAACCGGAATGGCTAAAAATAAAACTAGATACGTCCGGAGGATATTCAGAAGTAGATAAAATAGTTAAAGAACACTCACTTCACACAATATGCAGCAGCGGAATGTGTCCGAATAAAACGGAATGCTGGAGCAGGGGAACAGCAACATTCATGATACTTGGTAATATCTGCACCCGTTCATGCAGGTTTTGCGCAACTATAACGGGCAAACCTCTAATTCCAAATATTGATGAACCTGCGGAACTGGCAGAGTCTGTTTCTCTCATGAAGCTGAAGCACTGCGTTATAACATCTGTGACCCGTGATGATCTGCCCGACGGAGGAGCTTCTCACTGGGCAAGTGTTATTAAGGAGTGCCTGATAGTTAATCCCGATACAACCATCGAGGTACTTATTCCTGACTTTGATGCCAGAGAGGAGCTTATTGATATTGTACTTGATGCAAGGCCCCATATTGTGGCACACAACATAGAAACAGTTAAGAGACTTACCCCTTCTGTGAGATCAAGGGCAAAGTATGAGGTATCGCTTCAGACAATCAACTACATCGCCCGAAAAGGTTTTATAGCCAAAAGTGGTATTATGCTTGGTCTGGGAGAGAGCGAGGAAGAGGTTATGGAAGCTCTCACCGACCTTCAGAAAAACGGATGCAGTGTTGTCACTATTGGCCAGTACCTGCGTCCGTCACTGAATCATCTGCCGGTTGTTGAGTATATTAACCCTGTACAATTTGACAAGTACAAGGAGTTTGCTCTAAAAATTGGTTTTACATATGCAGAGAGTGGTCCGCTGGTGAGGTCGTCTTACAGGGCGGAAAAGGCAATGGGCATTGGGCATTAGGCATTGGGCAATAGGCAATAAAATATATGTTCACAATAAAAGAGCTTGGTCTGGTAGACTACAAAGAGGCTTGGGATTTGCAAAAAGAGCTTTTCAACAAGCTTATTGAGGCAAAGGCGAATGGCGGTAAGGGCGAGATGCACCTTCTGCTGCTCGAACATCCGCATGTATACACAATGGGAATGCACGGAAACGTTAACAATCTGCTGTTTAACGAAGATTTCCTAAAACGGATTGGAGCAAAATATTACAGAATTGAGAGGGGTGGTGACGTTACATATCATGGCTACGGGCAACTGGTAGGATACCCTATCTTTGACCTCGAAGAACTCGGTTTGGGAATCAAAAAATATATGTGGTCCCTGGAAGAGGCTATCATTATGACAATTGCAGAGTATGGAATAACTGCAACAAGGATGGATGGAGCTGTGGGAGTATGGATTGATGCCCAGACACCACATGCCCGCAAAATTGCTGCCTTGGGCGTAAAGGCATCGCGGTTTGTAACTATGCACGGATTTGCACTGAACGTAACAACGGACCTAAGTTACTTCAATCATATAAATCCATGTGGATTTGTAGATAAGGGGGTCACTTCCATAGAAAAAGAGACAGGACTCAAACCCACGTTAAAAGAGGTTGGAGAGAAATTCACTCGCCATTTGCGCTCTCTCTTGTTTATATAGGATTGTATTTTATTTCAAAGTAGAAATAACTCCCGTTCCCGGGTTCAGACTCAACGCCTATACTCCCTCCCAACATCTCCACATACTCTCTGACAATGGCAAGACCAATTCCGGCTCCTTCGTATGAGCGGGTTATGTTCTGATCTACCTGCATAAAAGCGTCAAAGATAATCTCATGCCTGTCGGGTGGTATGCCTATACCACTATCCCTTACAAAAAACAACAACCTGTCATGGTCGAGCATATATCCAAACTCTACAAAACCCTCTTTTGTGAATTTAATTGCGTTCTTGATAAGATTTATAAGGATAGCCTCCAGCTTTACCTTGTCAATTTTTACAACCGATGCCCTGTCTACAAGACCCTTGATTACAGACAACCTTAATCCCTTGCTCTCTGCCTCGGTCTTGAATGTGGTGTTAAGAATATCAATTGTCTCATTCAGACTTACGCTACCCTCGCTCAGTCTCGCATGACCTGCCTCTATTTTGGAAATCTCAATTATATCGTTGAGGGTACTAAGTATTCTCTCACTGCTTTTCTTTAGAAGATCGGAATAGATAATTTGATCTTCTGCACTAATATCTGTCATTTGAAACAGATCAAGGAAACCGGTTATTGCATTCAACGGAGTGCGAATCTCATGACTAAGGTTGGAAAGAAATGCAGACTTAAGTCTGTCACTCTCCTCCGCCCTCTCTTTTGCCACAACAAGCTCTTCCTGATTTAATTTTCTGAGATAGGCCGCACCAATGGTATTTGCTGCAGCAGAAATGAGTCTCTCCTCAACCACCGACCACTCCCTCTCATTAATACAGTCGTCAAAACCAATGAATCCCCAAAGTTTTTTGTCGACAAAAATGGGGGTTGCAAAAATAGATTTAATACCCTGGCTTTCCAGGTCAGATCTCTCTTTATCCGGAAACTCCCTAACCATTCCCGTAATGGTTCCTCCGGAAAGGAATGCAGTATACCAACGCGGACAAACCTTTTCGTAAGGAAGATTCTGTAAATAAGGATTATTTATCTGTTTTTCAACGGTACCGTCAGTCCACTCATACTTCTGGCTCATTAAAGGCATCAGGTACCCGGGATGGTCGGTGTTCGTAAAAATATAGGCTCTGTTTGTTCCTGTTGCATTACCAATAATTCCCAAAGCTCCCTCTATATATTCATCAGGGTTTTCTCCCTGCACCAGGATAGAATTAGCTCTGGCTATTGCATCCAGAAGCCTGTCCCTCATAACCTCCTGAGTTTCGTCCCTGATTATAATAAGCCGGCTGCCTGAGTGATTGGCTATGTCCTGTTTGTTTATTCCATATGTAAATGTATTTTCATTGGCTACTCCATCCAATTTTGTAATTTCTACTCTAGCCGGCGTATCACTGCTCAGCACAGCATTTGCAAGTTTGTCCTCCTCAGAGGCAGCATCCAGATTAAGCCCTAAAACATCTTTTCTATTGATTTTCAAAAACATGCGGGCAGCGCTATTTATGTCTTGAATTCGATTTTCTTCGTCAAGAACAACAATGCCCTCCTCCAGAACCTCTACAAGAGTTTCCCTGGCAACAGGGGCAATCTCCAGAAAACGTTTGTTGAATATGGACCACGCTATCAATGTTCCGCTCATGATTATGCTAAAAGGAACAATATCGAAACCTGGAGCAGGATTGTTGTCGGTAAGATATAGAACGCTGGCAATCCAGGGGCACATTGAGGCAAGAAAGATAATACCTCCTTGTAGCTTTAATATTTCAATCTGACGATAGATATTTCTGACCAAAAAGAAAGAGGCCGTAAAAAGCAAAATATAGTTATAGCCCAGATAGCCTACCCAGAAACCTAAACCATGATAGTATTCAGTGAGATTTGTCTGCGCAGATAATGGTGAAAATCCTGTCCAGATAAGATGGTGAAATTCGTTTGTCAATGCAAGCAGGAAAGTTATTGCCGGGATAACCGATATCCATATTTTCTTTTGCATGTTGAGCCACTTCTCCTTGTTTATGAAACTGACTACAAAGAACAGATAGGCAACCGGTGTGAAGACAGCCGGAAGATAGGCGATTTTTGACCAGAATATCTTTCCTTCAATTGTAGCTGATGCTGTCTCCAAAATGACGAACAGAGCCCATATACCTGCCGATAACATAACAATGGCGAGCTCCTCTGCTGCTTTGATTTTTCTCTTCTGCCAGGAGAGATATGTAACAAAAAAGGAGAGCAGCCCTGCTGCCAGGAAGACCAATGAAAATATTGTAAACCTGTAGTCCATCCCAATTATACTGCTTCCGGAAGTGATACTGAAAATGTTGTTCCCTCTCCTTCAATACTCTCAACCGAAATGTCTCCACCAATCTTATTTGCAAACTCTTTGCATAATATGAGTCCCAGACCGGTCCCCTCTTCGTCCTGTGTGCCTTTTGTACTCACTTTGCTGTCTATCCTGAACAGACGAGAGAGATTCTCTTTTTTAATTCCAACTCCATTGTCTGACACATTTATTATTATATTTTTTCCCCTCCTTTCTGCCGATATCCTTATTGTACATTTGTCATCACAATATTTGACAGCATTACTTAGCAGATTTCTCAATAAAGCTTTGTGCATGTTGGCATCGGCAAGCACCTCATAATCAAGGCTACCCTCGTAAAGTATCTCTATGTTCTTCTTGTTTGCACCGGCCGACACTATACTCCTTGAATCATCTGCAGCCTGCTTCAGAGAAACAGACTCAATATTTATTTTTATTACATTAAGCTCTTTAAGTTCATTCAGGTACTTAACGTTAAGTTCATCTATCCGCTGTTTTTCCTTTAACGATTCAATCATTTTGTTTATCGCTGTTGAAAAATCACCGGAAAACGACACTTTCTGGTCGTAATCACCCTCAGAAATCTGCTTGATTTGCCAGGTAAGATGCAGAAGATCTGAATGCAGCTGCTTATAGGGGTTTGCGAAGCTGTTTTTAGAGTGAGGAATAGTATCGAGCTTTCCCTTTGCTATATCCAGGACAAAAGCGTAATTGTCGTTATATTGTTGTACCAGTTTTTCAATTTCTGTTTTCAACTGAATAAGCTCATCGGCGTCAGAATTAGCAATAGCTTCAAAATTCACATTCACTTTCTGCCCCTGAGAAAGTTTGTGTACAGCATTGGTAAGTTCAATAATAATCCCCTTCTCCTTACTCTGCATATCTTATATGTAATATAAATAAATCAACTCATTTTTACATCAATTGTAAATCTGCATGTTCTCTCTCCGGTGCACCAGCAATCCACCTCTTTTACAACAAAATCCTTTCCTGTGTACGCGCAAAAGACCCCTTCCAGAAACCCCTCGTCATAATCGCAGACAGTATACCCACTTACCGGAAGACCGGAACAATCAAGATCTTCAGATACCGTTACAACAAAACTTAAATTCTTTGAATCGAATTTTTCAACCTTTAAAATGCCTATCGAGAGCTCCAAAAGCATCTCTGTGAGTTGAGCAGTAAATTTTGTTATTGACAAAGATGTGTCCAGTAGTTTTTTACAAAATTCAGCTCCTGCAAGTCTTCCCGATTTCTTTAGTATTTCCCTGGCAATATCGTCACCATACTCCTGCTCCAGAACTGCTCTCATGGTAAATTGCATCAGACGGTAAACCTCAACTCTGGTATTCATACCCAGGTTTGGACGCCCTTTGTTAATATCCCATATCTGATCCCATGCAAAATTATGATCATTCATACTAATACTCCTTTTAGGATTGTGTTTTCCAAGATAAAGGTATGAAAAAAAGAAATCTTTATCTAAATTTAGCATTTTAAGATTCGTTATGACCAGAAACAAAGCAATTCTGAAAATTCTCTTTCTATTTCTTCTATCCTGTTTTTCAGCAAATACTGTAAAGGGCTCTGTAGTTGACACATCTGCCATTCATGAACTCACTGTTTATGTAATAAAGTCAAGTTCTCCTCTCAACTGGGAATCACCTTCATCGCTTTACAGGACCTCCCTGGAGAGTTATACAAAATCTCTGTTCAGTAAAAACCTATACTCTATTGGCCACTTATTCATAGAACTTTCCACTCCTCTTCTGGATTCTGTGGTTCTTACTTCTATCCGCTCCACATCCGGAGCAGAAAAAAGGAGGCTTGTACTAAAGGAAAAAATAGGGCTGGGTATGCTTGGCGCTGTTTTGCACGGGAGAATGGAGACCCGTGAGGAACTCACAAAGAAAATTGATCACTTTTCAAAAAAGAAAAACGGCATAAGGTTCATAACTTACAGGATATGTGAAGAGTCCGCAAAACGGATTGTTGAATTTCTCGAAAAATTCACAAAAAAATTTGATGCTAAAAATAAACCTTGCGATTTCTATGGCGGAGCCTTCTGGTCGAGGTTCGAAAACGAGGGCGGGGGTTGCACCTCCTTCGGAATGTCGGCAATGGAGGTTGCCGGGCTATTTAACGACTACCCGGAATGGCGGGTCAGTGTCAACATTCCCTTATATCTTATTGGAGGAGAATACAACAATGGGCATAGGGTAAAAAGAAGTTCGATCCTTCGCGCACACACATGGTATGAAGGCTCCGGGGAGGAAAATGTTGATTTTGTTCCAATAACCGTTTATGACCCAAGCCTGATATTTGACTGGATAGACGGACAACGGCGGATACGACGCACTACAGCTGAGGGCGATACCATAAAAGGTGAAATATCTCTTCATGAACAGCCTGCTTTCAAACCGGTGGTTAAAAACAGTATTCCAGGGCTTTACGTAGATTCCCGCAATATTATACCCGCAGAGGAGCCTGTCTTTAAACAGAGAAAACAGCCATCTGTTTTTATAAATACATTCCGAAACAAGATATTTTAATTATGATTTGTTATCAAAAGTGGCAAAACAAATTTTGGTTCTTAAAAATTATTGTTAAATTTGGATAAATACAAAAAATATTAACAATGCCACCGGAAAAACAATTACTTTTTGAAGATTTACTGGATGAGCTTTTCAGTCAATTTGAGGACCCTATCACGGCCCGTCAGGCTCTGGAAGAAAAGGCATCTTCAGATGAAGATTTCAAAATGAAGCTTAACCACTACATGAATGCCAACAACATGAAAAAATGCAGCGAAGTTTTGCCAGATTACATGTTTGCACGCGAAGATTCCGATGTTGAAGAGGATTCTTGCTGGGAAGTTGCACCATCTGGCGGAAACTAACGCCTTTAGCAATTTAACAGTCTGCCACTCCACCGGCACAAAAAACAGACGAGTCATTTTTGGCCCGTCTGTTTTTTTTCTATCTTTCGGAGTTGATTTCTGTGTTTTCTTATACAAACAGTAACGGGATAAATGTCTGAATATAAAATACAAGCGTTTCCAAAAACAAGGATTGCCACAATTGATGTGTGTACGATAGGCATGCAAAAACATCACATTGCAGCGTTGATAGAAGTTGATATTACGGAAACCAGAAAAAAGATAAAGAAATATAAATCTGAAATTGCCCGTATTTCATTCACTGCCTGGCTCATAAAGGCAATAAGCCTTACTGTTAAAGACAATGAAAGAGCCGCTTCGTATCTTAAAGGAAAGAAGAAAGTAGTAATTTTCAATGATATAAATGTTTCTTTAATTGTTGAAAAAGAGGTTGATGGTCAGAAGGTTCCCATTCCTCTTGTTATTGCAAAGGCAAATGATCTAAGTATTGAATCTATAACCCGACTGATAAGTGATGCAAGGGAGGAGGTTCTTGCCAAAAATGAAATTGTTCTTAAGAGCAAACCCACCAATTCTGAACAACTTTACTCCCGCCTGCCGGGATTTCTCAGGAGATATTTCTGGAGATACCTTCTAAGACATCCTCATTTTGCATACAGTAAAATGGGGAATGTAGGAATTACCTCGTTAGGAATGATGGGCAATGTAAACGGGTGGTTTATACCCACTTCTGTTCATCCCATCTGCTTTGGAATAAGCACAATTACAAAAAAACCGGTGGTTATTGACGACAAGATTGAGGTGAGAGAAGTTCTCAACATGACCATACTTCTTGACCATGATGTTATTGATGGTGCACCAATGGCGAGGTTTATAAGCGACCTTTCGCGCAATCTGGAAACCGGTGTTGGTCTCTAGTAATTTGTCAATTTAATAATGATCTGCATGAACTCTCTGCGAAAATTCATAGAAAGATATACAGAATTGTCCGACGCCGACTGGCATATAATCCAGCAGGCTTTTGAAAAGAGGGTATTTGCAAAAAATGAGATAATCCTGACAGAGGGCAGTGTCTGCAAATATTTTTACTTTCTGGAGGAGGGTTTGGTAAGATATTACATCAACAAGGATGGTGACGATATCACAAAATTCTTTACTACTGCTCAATATTGCTTTACCTCCAAAATCAGTTTCACTACTCAGAAACCAGCAAAGGAGAGTATTCAGGCCCTGGACAAATCGATTGTCTGGCAAACTTCTCTCATTGAGGCAAATAAATTACTGGAACTTAAATCATGGAGTACATTCACACGGAAATTCCTGCATGAGGTGCAGAATCAGATAGAGGAGATGCTTTTGGAGGCAATGACAGAAACAGCCGAGTATCGCTATAAAAAACTATCAGAAAAATATCCGTCAATAATCAGTAAAATCCCTCTCAAGCATCTGTCGACATTTCTGGGGATAGCACCTCAGTCATTGAGCAGGATAAGAAAAAAGCTCATAAATTAACATAGGTGAAGTATTTTAAGATTTTGTTTGCAGAACTTTGCGCCTCAGAATTTATTTTTTTATATCTCACAATTACAAAAGATCAAGATGACAAGCTTTAAAGGAAGGGTGTTTAATTTCCTGATGAGAAACCGACATCTGTTAAACGGAAGAATAAGGAAAGAGCGGTACGACATGAATACATCCATTGCCGGTTTCAGGCATGAATGCGAAACGGGGGCGGCAAGATATGCCCGAATACCTGAGGGCGTTATAGTGAATGCACAGATTATTGAAAACATGAATTGCGAATGGCTCATTCCGGAAGGGGCTAATGGACTGAATGTTATAATGTATGTACACGGGGGTGGCTATGTTTCCGGCTCCTGCAAAGACCACAGGGGATTTATCTCAAAATTTGCAAAAAACACTGGGGTCACGAATCTGGTTTTCGAATACAGACTGGCGCCCGAGAACCCATACCCTGCTGCGGTGGACGATTCGGTAAAAATTTACAAGTGGTTGCTTGCTTTTGGATATAAAGCTGAAAACATACTGATTGCCGGAGAATCTGCCGGCGGCGGCCTCTGCCTGGCAACTCTGCTTGCCCTAAAGGAACAAAATATTCCTTTGCCCACCGCCGCCGTGGCAATTTCTCCGTGGACAGATCTCACCTGCTCAAGCGACTCATACAGGACCAAGAACAGATTCTCACTTGCTCCTCTTGATTCCTGGCTAGTCTTCAGCAAACATTATACAGGCAATTATCCTCCTGACCTACCGCTGATATCTCCGCTGTTTGGCAACCTTGAAGGGCTCCCTCCATTATTTATAAATTCCGGTGCCGATGACGAACTTTATGAGGACGGAGAGAAGTTTTACCTTAAAGCTAAGAATGCAGGTGTTGATGTAACATTCCTAAAAGGCGAGAATATGGTTCACTGCTACCCTCTGCTGGCCCCAATGTTCCCGGAGGCAAAGGAGGCGATGGACGAGATTGTCAGTTTTGTGAGAAAATATTCTCCGCCTCAGTAAATGGTTACAGTCGTCCGTACAGATCTTTGAGAAATTCAAGAGTCTTTAATTCGTATTTTCTGATTTTTCTTACCGCAAAAAACGCAACGAACAGTCCAATCGGGGTTCCAACAATGAGTCCTGTCAATGATTCTCCATTCTTCAAAACATCTAGGTATGGTTCATTCTCATAGTAAACATGTATTGAGAGAATCATCAACACATAGATTATTGGTATTAAAATGACATACAATTTGTTATATGCTCCAGTCAGCCATTTGGACAAAATTTTTATTCTCTCTTCCAGCCACTCCTTTAACGGTTTGTTGAATTTGTTGTCCTGCAGTTTATATATCGACCATAAGGCGGATACAAATGATATTATGGTAATTACACCAAGAGCAATGTTGTTGATCATGTAGATTTTGTCATCGGGACGGTTTAGCACCGTAACTGTCAGCCAGATGAGCAGACCGGGACAGATAATGGCAGATATACCGGTGATTATTCGAAACTTATTGATGGTTTGCTTTGCTTTAGAGGTCAGTAACAATCGGAGCTCTTCTTTGGACTTCATATTGATTTCGCTATCTATGCTCTTCCATATCTTTTGTAACTCGTTATTTTCCATGTTATTGTTATTGTTTTTTATTGTCTTTGTTATTGTCTTTATCTTTTATTTTTACATCCTTCAATTTATCTATTTCCGCCAATTTCCTCTATTCCGCTTTTCACTAATCCACTAATCGGAAGTTTTAAGACTTTGCTTCAGCAGCTCCTTTGCCCTGTTTATCCTAACGCCTACATTCGATCTGGATATGCCAATAATCTCTGCAATCTCCTCATAGCTTTTCTCCTCAAGATATAGCAGCATTATTGATTTGTCTATCTCGTTAAGATTGTAGATAGCCTTTAGCAGCATCCGCAGAGATTCATTTGCAGTAATTGTCTCAACAATATTGGAACTGTCCGGCATATCTGACAACTTATCGCTGTATTCAATCCGCGACTCTTTTTTAATCCTTGATATTGAGGTATTTATAGAAACTGCATATATCCACGAACCTATACTGTCCATATTTTTCAATGTAGGGTACGACTTCCATAGCTGATATATTATCTCCTGAAGATTATCTTCCCTGTCGGATTTGCCTTTAAAATAGATAAGGTTAACCTTGTGCAGAATCCCCTGATAGTTTGTCAATATTTCCAGAAATTTCTCTTTGGTCGATTCCATTATTAATTCGTTTATATTAAAGTATGGGAAGGGCAAAATTTATTACAAAAGTGATTGATATTTTTTAACTTTATGGCTGTTTGTCAAGATAAAATTTAAAATTAATGAAAAGAATAACAGTATTCTGCGGTTCCAGCTCGGGTTCAGACGACAAATATATAAGTCAGGCTTTTCTGCTTGGTCAGACATTGGCAAAACAGAATATCGAATTGATATATGGCGGTGCAAAAGTGGGACTTATGGGTGCTGTTGCAGATGGGACCCTTAACGGTGGAGGAAGGGTTATTGGTGTTATGCCTGATTTTTTAAAATCGGTAGAGATTGCGCACGAAGGTCTCTCAGAGTTAATCTGGGTTGAGAGTATGCACCATAGAAAGACCAGAATGAACGAGTTATGCGACGGAGTCATAGCATTGCCGGGTGGTTTCGGCACACTTGAGGAGTTTTTTGAAATGCTCACCTGGGCGCAATTGGGTCTGCATAAGAAACCGATTGCCATACTGAACATCGACGGCTTCTACGACCCCCTGCTGGGGCTTATTCAAACAATGGTTGACAAGGGATTTCTCAAGGAGGCAAACCAACGGATGATTCTGATAAGTGACAATATTGACGACCTGCTCAACCAGATGTATAATTATGTGGCGCCGGCAGTAGGGAAATGGATACACAAGAGCGACAAAATGGATCCGCCAAAGAACAGCCAGTTCTTTTAACAGCCCTGTGATTTTTATGAAAAACTTTTTACAAACAACAATTAATCAGCAACATATTAAAAGAACTGGCAGATGAAAACCGTTGCCATACACTACTTCACCGGAACCGGCAATACGGCCCATTCGGTAAAACAAATTAAGGAACAACTGAGAGCCGCAGGCTATGAAATCACTGTTCAGCAGGTCAAAAAAGGTGTCGTGCCTTTGACAGGCGCATTTGACTATCATATATTTGCATTCCCGGTCCTTAGTTGGGCACCTCCTGTAATAATGAAACGTTATATGCGGCAGATGCCTGTTTCTAAAGGTACTAAAACAGCAGTTCTGGCTGTAAACGGCAGTATATTTCATGACGGAAAACTGGTGAAAGGCTATACCGGTCAAGCACTTGAGCAGGCGGAGAGTATCCTCCGGCATAAGAAATACGATGTTTTTCTTACCGCCAATGCATCGTTTCCCGACAACTGGACACAAGCAACAAACCCTTGCAGCAAGGAGGATTCCGCTGCAATTTTCCCTTTGGGTGATGCTGAAGTGAGACAATTTACAGACGATTTCATAGGAGAGAAGAGGTCGCTGTACAGATGCGGATGGTTCAACAGGCTATGGTCTTACATTGTCGCTTTCCTGTTTGGTCTCATAGGCCGCAGGGCACTCGGCAAGTTCTACATTGCTGACGAAAACTGCACAGGCTGCGGCATCTGCGTTAAACAATGTCCGGTAAGAACCATCAAAATGGATAACCACAAACCAAAGGGCAGGCCTTACTGGGGAACAAAATGCGAAGATTGCAACCGCTGCATAAACATCTGCCCCGAACGTTCAATCCAGGTATCGGTGCCACTTTTGATAATTTTGTTCGGAATAAACATCGGCCTTACCATATACGCTGCACGGGCAATTTTATTATATACCCCATTGTGGCTGCATGTCGGCAGAATACCTCTCTTTGGGCTTGAACTGTTATTTAAGGTTATCGCCACTCTGCTACTTCTTTGGGTGACCTTTGTCCCTATAGCAGCTTTTTTTCAGATGCTGCTCAGGATTCCGGGCGCCCGCAGGTTTTTCAGCAAAAGCTACACACAGAATTTCCGACGCTATAAAGCAGATATATGAATACACTATATCAGATTAAAATTACACTAAAACACACCAACCCAAAGGTTTGGAGGCGGGTTCTGGTACTGTCGGACATGCTGCTGTCCGACCTTCATGAAGTTATTCAAATTACAATGGGGTGGACAGACTCTCACCTACATCGATTTGTAAAAAACAGGACCTATTACACTGCAAAACCGGAGGACGACGATCCGATGGCGGCAATGCGTAATGTGGTTTATAAGGGCTTGCACGTTTCCGCCCTTCTTAAAGAGGAGAAAGAGAAAATCGTTTATGAATATGATTTTGGCGACGACTGGGAGCACGAATTGGTACTGGAAAAGATATCCCCGGTCTATGAAAAGTTAAATTACCCAATCTGCATAGCCGGCAAGAGATGCTGTCCGCCAGAAGATTGCGGAGGCCCATGGGGATATACAGATATGCTGGAGGTATTAAAAAACCCAGAGCACAAACAATATCAGCATTATATTGATTGGCTTGAAGGCGACTTTAACCCGGAATATTTTGACAAAGACATAGTAAACGCATTTCTACATTGCGAGGATAATAATTTGTAATGGAAACAAAGATTAAAATTGAAGGACTTCAGAAAAAATTTGGCGAATTTACAGCTGTTGACTGCTTAAATTTTGATATATACAATCGAGTAGACTGCCCCGACAGTTGACCTGACGGGGAGAGCCTCTCACACCACTGTACGTACGGGTCTCGTATACAGCGGTTCATTAAGATGT
>MEOK01000026.1 GCA_001769195.1 Bacteroidetes bacterium GWF2_40_14
TTGCCAAACTATATAGTATCAGTGCCCTGCCTACTGTATGGCTATTGGACAAAGATGGTAAAATCGTAGATAAAAATGCACGTGACGAACGGTTGGAACCGCTGATTATAAAATATCTGGGGTTAAATGAACCAATAAAAAAGTATGGACAGACTGCCAATCACGTCAAATGGAACTTTAGTGCTAAAAAGACCGGGACGGATATTTATGAAATTCATTATACTGCAGAAATAGAAAAACCCTGGCATATCTATAGCCAGTTTACACCCAAAGAGGGGTCATCTCCTACAGTGATAAACATTAACAAACATAAGCAGATCAAACCGTACGGAGCAATAAAGGAGACGGGCAAGCTGATTAGCAAACACGAAGAGATACTCGATGTAACTCTGAAATATTACGAGGGTAAAGTATCATTTGTGCTAACGGTAAAAGTGACAGGCAAACTGCCGGTTAGTATCAAAGGCAATATCAATTATACCGCCTGTTCAGATAAGCAATGCCTCCCTTCTACAACTACTGATTTTACCATAATATTAGAGTAATCTAATATATCAGTCTATTTTTTCACTGTTTCCCTTACCGGCTTTTTAGCCAGGTCCGCTGGCCGCATCGAGTATTCTGCAACACCAGCCTTGGGTACTTCTGTAACCATTGACTCTATGGGTATTTTATTCTTGATGCAATATTCAAGTAAGAATGAATAGTTGAAATGTGCAATTGCATCGTTACGGTTGGGTGAATTGTATGCTGCAAAACGGAACAGGATAAAGTAGAGTTCTAACAGAGGTTTTTCAATAGTTACTTTTCCACCATCCTTGGAAAAAGGCATTCTTATAAGGAAGTTAATATCTGAACAAAATTCCTTTAACCTTCCGTCGGGATTTTGCATAATCTCATATGAAAGATTCTTTGCTGTTGCATAATCCTTGTTGTTCAATGCATCACTCAATCTTAATTTCTTTCTGATATATTCTTTCCCCTGGAATTCAGGTGCCTGGTCAAGCTCTTTCTCGCTTCTGACGTTTCTGAAAAGACTAAACAGCAACTCGCTGACAACATCCTTACCATAAATCTCCTCGTATTTGGATTTTTGATTCACAAAATCCATAGCCAGTTTGTTGTTCTTGTCCTTGACAAAAATTGTAAAGTATCTCCAGATTAAAAGGTTTGAAAGTTCGTATGTCTTAATTTTCAATAATTCAGACATGTATTTATCCGCAGCTTCCCTGTCATACTTTGAGGCTTTATAAAAAGCGTAATTATACAAAAAGAGAGGGTCTGAAGAGCCTTCGAGTGCCATCTTTTCCAGATTAACAGAATTCTTATCTTTGGTCAGGGCCGATTGTCCCGTGAATATAAAAATCTCTTCGTCCTGTCTGCTCGTAGAGGAGTGAACTTCATTTAAAGTGGCAGGGTCTACAAATACAAATGTAGGGTATACACCAACCTTGTACTTTCTGGCAATGGGTGCTCCTTCTGCCGTTTCAGCATCTATCTTGCAATTAATGAAGTTGGAATTGTAAAAATCGCCAACGGCTCTGGTTACAAATACTTCATCTGCCATATTCTTGCACGGTCCGCACCACTTTGTATAGAAATCTATAAATATCAGCTTATTCTCCGCTTTGGCCTTTTGTACAGCCTCCTCCCAGGATCCGTGAAAGAAACGGATCCCCGGGTTTTGGGCTGTCATAGCTACTGCAACGAGAACGAGTGTAAGCGTCAGTAGATGTTTTTTCATTTGGTCACTTTTTTAATAACTCTGGTTGTAACATAAGCAGTATCATCGGATTTGTGCGTGAGGATATACTCTCCGTGATAAGTTACATTTACATTGAAGTCAAACGTGTAGAACTTTTTGTTTGGAGCAGTTGGAGTTCCCCCATTAAAATTGGTTGAAGACAGATAGTACGAACCTGATGTAGTGATTGTCTGCAGCTGGGTCTTACCTAAAGCCTTTAATGTATTGTTTACTGCTACAAGGTTTGCATCAACAGCCTTTAATTCATTTACTGCAGGCAGGTACCATCCGGCAGTATTGCCTGGTGTAGACTTATATTCATAGGCGTACATAAATGCACTGGTTGCCGATGTCAATGGAAGTCCGGCACTCCTTACACGGTTTACAAGGGCAAGGGTATTGGCATAACCATCATTCATGTCGGTTGTGAAGAATGTACTTCCTACAGGTCCGAACTTACTTGTTATCTGATCGAGTGCAATAATTTTTGCCTCCTTTATGTTAGCAGGGTTTACCCAGAAAACAATTCCTTCGGGCATAAAGTTATTGTCATATACAATGTCACCGGCTTCGAAATACAATTTTGGAGCCTTGAGTATGTATGGTATGTTTATGGTTGTATTAGTGCCATTAAGTGAGGCCTGTATTTTAATATCTCCCTTCCTGTTGAGAGTTGTGGATGCAAAATAGTCAGAGGGAGCAGTAAGTGAGAGTGTGTTATTTTCATACCTGACGTTCCATTCCGATGGAGCAGACAAAATGCTTACCGTTGCTCCTTCTGTATACTTGATCTGACAACTTAAGCTCTGACCACACATAAGTTCTATGGACTTGTACTCAGAAGAGACAAACAGACCCGTTGAAACTGTTCCCAGAGGATGAGTTCTCATAAAGTCCCACATCAACGGCAATATGTAATACCAGTTTACTCCGTGACCTTCATCTATTACAGAAAAGAGTTCAATATCTGCCTTGCCTCCACCCCATTTCTTTGTGAGGTATTTTTTATAGTTATCCACACTTAGTGTATCACTCAATTTTGCGTCTGAGGCAAAGTATCCTCCTACAGAAATTGCCCAGTTTGTAATGTTGTCAACAGCTGCACTGTAAAGTACTGTATTGTCCAGTGTGCCGTTAAAGGCCCTGATTGGCACGGCACGTGTTGGTATCACCTCTCCTGCAGTAAGCTTCATTTGTCCGGAAACCGGTGTAGCAGCAGCAAACACATCGGAACGATTAAATGCTAGTACATAAGAGAAAATTGCTCCGCTTGAATGGCCACAGGTGTAAATCCTGTTGTTGTCAACCGCAGGAGTGTGTGTTTTGAAATAGACTATCATTGAATCGACAAAAGGCAAATGATAGGTGGAATTCTGCCAGTTTACTGCAGTTCCTGTATCCTCTCCCGCAGGAAACACAATGATACAATTCTCCTTTATTGCCAGCTGATTCAATGGGTCACCCATAGATATCTGCTCAATCGGGTCAACTCCGGCACCATAGCTGCCGTGAAAGTTGAAAATCAGTGAAATTGGTTTGGTTTTGTCTATTGAAATTGGCATAAAGTATTTAAACCTTCTCTCCGATTCCACCCCATTGTATATAACTTTCAGTTTGACAAGGTTGATTCCCGGCGTAAGAGCACCCTCTACGGTTGTCCCGTCGGGATTGTCGGGGGTTACCTTGTCTACAACAACCTCTCTCTTCTCCTGTGACAGGTAGGCACTTGTATCCTTCATACATGATCCTAAAATCATTAAAGGAATAAACAGTATAATAAAATATTTTTTCATCTTTCTGATCATTTTTATTTCTTATAAAAAGGACTAAATATTGTCCAGTAAAGTAACACCACCGTTAGATCTTCCATCGCGCCAATGTGTCTGATATTTAATCTGGACATCAACCGGAATACCTGAAATTGACTGATGTTTCTTGTTCAGCGTAAGTTCCAGGGTTGTCTTATCCAGATTGAATACAAGGATATCTCCTTTATTCTCTGTACCCGTGCCTTGTTTGTCTGTGCCATAACGTGAGACACCAAGTATGAGGGTCATTTCTGTCCTTGATACACAGATACTTGTAATAACAGCATCGGCAGTGTAACCATAATCCGAAAGTGATATGGCTACATTATCGTTGTTTGGCGCCCTGCTTGATTTTATATCCAGGATGTTGTACTTGTAAAGCTTGTTTCCGGAAGTGAGGAAAACATAGGGCGATGTCTTCATATTATAAAACCTTGATGCTGCATTAGCTGTACCGCCGCTTACCTCACCCGTTAATGTATACTTGTTACTGGCGAGTTTCCCGAGAAGCACCAATTTAAGTGCATCGTTGGACTCCTTAAGAACGGCAAATGATGTTCCAGCCTGGCTTGTTGCAGACCCGTAAATGAGGTCGCATCCGGGGTAGGCTTTCACATCTGTCACCGGTATGTTATAACTTGTACCATAGCTTGAGTATGCAAATCTTCCGTAAACCTTGTCAAAAACCATAAAGTTGCCGAGAGTGTATCCATGCTGGAAAAGATTGTTGTTTGCTGTCGGAATCATGTCGTCATAATATCCGAATGCAGAGAAATATCCGTTTGTCCCGTACACACTTTTCTTGTTGAAATAAAACCCTGGTGACCAAACTGAAGGGGCAAGCGTTGCAAAGTAGATTGCGCCTCCTGAAATCATATTGAAATAGTTCATCTTCTGAAATCCAGTACCATATGCGTTACTACGCCATATGTAAATTCCTTCTGAAAAAAATTCAGGTTTATAGCCGCTGATATCTGCAGGCGGATATGATGAAATCCCTGTATAAGCTTCGCCTGTAAGATATGGTGTGGCATCGGGATTTAGTGAGCTTTTATCCAGAAGTCTTACCTGATCATCGGCCAGTACCAGAATTCTCCCAAAAGAGTTGACAAAAGGATATGTCTTGGCACTTGCAGACTCAAGCAGCATAAAACCTAGTTGCTGAGGGTTGGTGCCCAGAGGATGTCCGTATCTATCCTCAAAGTAATTTACTGCCCAGTTGGATGGCTTGTCCAGTCTGAGGTAAGATAGTTCGGCCTTGCCCCTTGTCTTGCTGAGAACCATTATAAGGTTTCCTGCTGTTGAAGAGGAGACATTGACATCAAATCTGAAATATTTCTTTATTCCGTTCTCCTTATCTTTAACGATAAATCTTGAAACTTTGTTTCCCGGAAGGAAATCAATAAGGATGCCTAGATTAATCTTTGTTGAGACTATCTTGTTGTCAATCTCCCATTCGTAGGTGAATTTTGAAGTGTCACTATACTGGGTTCCTGTGAGCTTAGGGGTGATTTTAAGGCTGTCGTCTACATCTTTTAAATAAATTGTTTCAATTCCTTCTATATTGAGCTCATTAATCTCCTTGTAATCTTTTTCGCTGGTACCCAGATCCTTGTAGCAAGAGCATATTAAAAGTGCCCCGGTTATCAATAAAATTATATTCTTGAATTTCATAACTGATTCTTATTAATAGATTGTCTAATTGCCCGGCATTACCATCCGGTCAATATATATTCTTGCACCTGTCTCATCATCGAATGTCGGTATTGCATTCAGATAATTTGCCAGTCCTGTAAAGTACGACCTGCCTTCATTATTCACATCAAATGGACAAGTTTCCACATTGGCGAACTTGCTGTTGAACGATATAAGAATCTTCCATTTTTTTGGATGATAGAATCCTATATAATCGTATCTTAATGATGATGACCACCATACAGGCTCCGACAAATAGTTGTTGATATGCAGTGTCGCTCTCAGGCCATCTCTCATTCCCAGGTCAAAATCTTCACTGGCTTCAAGTTCAAGACCTAACAGAACATCCTGCGGGTTAGTAAAGCTTGCGCTCAGATCCTTTCTGTAGACAAGAATTTTTAATGTATCTCTTAATTTTCCTGCCTTGAAGATCTGTTTTTTCTCAAATTTCTTATAGTGAGTACCCTCGACTGCTGTTGTTGAGTCTTTAAAAATATTCACATTGTAAAATCTGTCTACATCTGAGGGTGTTCCCAGAAATTCAACGATAATTTTTGCTGTGTCTGCCTCAACATTGTCGGGACGCATTCCAAATGAGAATGTCTGCTTATTGATAGGAACCATCTTTTTATTATAGTCAAGTGTGTAGTACATAAACTGTATCCTTGACTTCCCTTCATACATGTTGTCTATCTTCTGGTCACACGAATATGTAATCAGCAAGAGAACAAGAAAGGTTGTATAGTATAGAATTTTTTTCATTTTCATAATTGTTGTGAGTGGTTGTTAGTTTCTGTTTCCTGTCTCAATTTCTTTCAATGGTATAGGGATCACAAAAATATTATCGCCCGGAGGAACTATACCAACCACACCACTGCTGGTAGGAATGCCCAGATTGAGTCGCTTATATGAATACCACAACTGACCCTCCCCAATAAATTCTCTTTTAATCTCCTGTATTATATAATCAAGAGTGAGGAATCCCCAATGAGAATTGTTTCTGATGCGGTGGTCCCTTAATGTGTTTATGTATTCGAGAGCCTTTGTATCATCTTTACCTAAATAACTCTCAGCAAGGATAAGATACATTTCCGACAATTTTATCATAGGCATTTTAGGGAAAAACTTCTCTTTATTGTCGACATTGAATTTGACAAAGTTACCGGTGGAAACGTTGAACCACTTGATATTGCGGATGTCGTCATTGTTGCTCTCATAGACTGTAGAGATATTTACAAATGGCAGATAGGCAAATCTTGTTGATGTTGCAGTTTTTTCCGGGTAATGAAGCTGTATTGTATAATCCGGAAGTTTAATGTTCCTCAGTGAGAATATATGCTCGTCTGAGAAAAGAATGTCTATCTCTTTGTCGGACTTGTCTGTACTCGCAAAATCCAGAAGTCTGAATTTTCCTGAGTTGACAACCTCCTCTGCGTATTTGATTGCATTGGTCTTGTCGCCTCTCATCAGGCTTACTCGTGCAAGCATTGCTTTTACGCTGTAAAGGTTAATGCGTGCAACATATTTGTCTGCTTCGTTCTTGCTTGTCAACAGATATGGAGTTGCGTCCTTTATCGGGTCCGCTGCCAAAAGGGTTTCGGCCTCTTTTAAATCGTTATAGACCAATTGAACGTTCTCTTCTACGGTATACATTGGGGGCAGTGAAACTCCGAACTCTGCATTGTAAGGAATGCCTTGTACCTTAGGGCTTCGCTTGACATCCTTGCAGAACATTCTTATTAGGTCGAAGTGTAAAAATGCCCTCAGGGCCAGTGCTTCTCCCTTAACGGTATTTCTCTCCTCTGGTGTAAGGACCTTAGTGTTGAGCGATACCCATTTGATTATATTGTTTGCTCCGCCTATTGCAGAATACATGTTTCTCCATATATTCAGGAATCTGGTTTGCGAAGCAGCGTCGGCATAGTCATATACCTTAAGCTTGTCGTATGTTGCAGAGACTCCGTCGTAATTATAATACTGAGCCATTACATCCATAGTCTCCATTGTAAGGTTCATTCCGTATAATGAAGAAGATGCCATCTGGCTGTAAACACCAGCCAATGCCTCAGAATATCCCTGAGGTGTGCTGAAAAGTTTCTCTTCAGTTACCTTGTCTACTAAATCTATATCCAGCCATTTATTGCAAGACAAAAGCAAGAAAGAGAGACACAAAGCTGTAATTATCTTAATTTTCATAACTTTATATTTCTTTAGAATGTTAAATTAACTGCTAGTGAGAATGTCTGGGCAAATGGATACGATGTTCCTCTTTCAATCTTGACTGTTGATATTCTGAACAAATCGCTGGTAGAGAATATCATCTTTGCCCTCTCAATAAATGATTTTTCCAGGTATTTCTTAGGCACCTCATAAGATAACGACAAAGTCTGCAATCTTACAAAATTGTTGTCCTGAACCAGTCTGGTTGTCTGATAAGGCATCGATGTATCATCTATACGTTTGAAAAGAGCAATGTCACCCGGTTGTTTCCATCTGTCATATAATACTCTCTTGTCTGCATTATACAAAGGAGACGAACCTTCGACTTTCTGTGCAAGTGTAGAGTTGTAGATCATGGCTCCATACTCATATGCAAGAATAACATAGAGGTTGAATCCCATATATGTAAGGTTCGACTGGAAGGTTCCCTGTAAAAGCGGATTGGTATCACCAACCAGAATCTTGTCCTTAGGATCATATGTAAATGTAAGGTCGCCATTCCGTTTTCTGAAAATCTCGTTACCTGTTGCAGGGTCAATGCCTAATGATTCAACTACCATAAGGGCACTTTGAGATCGGCCCGCCTGATATGTCCTCAATGGTTTTGGGCCTGTTACATTTGTCTGTGAGTTGGCTTCCAGATTCATTGCTTCCAAAGCGTTGGAGAGGTTTTTGATCCTGTTCCTGTTTGAAGAGACTCCTAAGGTAACGTTCCAGTTAAGATCTTTTTTAGTGTTCTTAAGAATATTGAATCTCAGTCGCATATCCATACCAAGGTTTTCCATTGACCCAAGGTTCTCGGTATAGCTGCTGAAGCCTGTTGATGGTGCCACGTCTATAGGAAGAAGAAGATTCTGTGTATTCTTCATATAGGCATCTATATTCAGAACCACTAGGTTCTTAAGGAATGACAAGTCGCAACCTACGTTGTACTGAATGGTATTCTGCCAGCGAAGGGCAGGATTTCCATAACCAAGTAATTGAGCTCCGTATATTCCGTTATACTCATAGTCGGAATTATATTGATACTTTGTAATAGCCTGGTCGGCAGAGAAATTGACAGAACCTGTACTACCTGCAGATGCTCTTAATTTCATGGTCGCATCACTTTTCCACCACGCCTCTTTATTAAGGTTCCATGCTGCTCCAAATGACCAGAACGGGGCAAAGCGTGACTCTTTACCAAAACGGCTCGAACCGTCTGTACGGAAGGAGATATCTATAAAATACCTGTTCTCGTAACCAACGTTCAAGTTTGCAAAAAATCCGACTAACCTCGATTTGTCAAATGATCCGGAAGGTTTTGAATTTTCCTTGAACTTCTGGGCATACTGGACAAATCTCATGTTGTCGCTTAAGAATCCTGTAGCAGTGTATCCGTCTCCGATTCTGTCCAATGTTGTTATATTTGCTCCAACCCCAAAGTTTGTGGAGTATTTTCCGGCAAAGGTGTTGTTGTAGGAAGCGGTTATGTTACCATCAAAGTTGAGGTCCGATTTGTTCATTGTTGTATAGCTGCCTTTGTTTGCGGCATCGGTCTCTTTATAGAAGTATGACGATAAAGGAGAGAGGTACTTCTCTGTCTTTTCAAGCTTTTTGCTCAAAGAGGCCCTTCCTGTAACGCGGAAATTATCATTGATCCTGTAGTCAAGATTGATATTATCCTGAAATTCGGTATATCTGTTTAAATCTGTATTTGGCAAGTTTGCATTAATGAGTGGATTAACAGAGTTGTTGAAAGCATAGGTGCCAATCATATCCCCTGTTATTCTGTCATATATCCTCTCATTAGGATTCTGCTGCGAATATGTGGCGAACGAGCCATATGGTGAGTTGTAGCCTTCTACATTGTTTACTGTCAAATCATTCTTGATGACAAACTTAGTACCTATATTGTAGTTGAAGCTTACATTTATTCCATATCTCTCTCTTCCTGAACCCTTCATGACACCCTTATCGTTGTCATAATTGAGGGTGATACCATATCTGAAACTTGCATCGCCACCCTCGATAAAAGCATTATATCTTTGATTTATGCTTGTTCTCAACGGCTTAGAGAGCCAGTATGTATCCACACCTCTTACCACCTCAGAGAGGCGGTCGTTATATTTGATATCAAGTCCTATCTGTTCCTCCCTGTTGTTTGTCCTGCTTTTATAAACTCCTGCAAGACGTTCATATTCAAGCTTTTCTGTAGCGTTCATTAGATTATAGTCTCTAAGGTCTGGTACAGAGACAGTAAAATTCTCATTTGCAGAGACCCTTATCTTGCCTTCCTTTGGGGGAATGGTAGAAATCAGAATCACACCATTTGCTCCTCTTGAGCCATACAACGAGGTTGCTGAGGCATCCTTAAGAATTACAAATGACTCAATCCTGTTCATATCCAGGTCATAAACTCTTACCGGAGAGACCTCTATTCCGTCCAGGATATACAGTGGTGCATTAGGGTTGGTTCTTGCATCATCTGCACTAGAACGAAGGTCAAATCCATTTTCTCCACGTATTGTTATTTCTGGGACCCTGTTTGGGTCTGAACCATATTCACTGTTTGGAACTGCCCTAACGGAAGGATCGAATGCAGAAATTGCTTGCATGAAGTTCATCGAACCTACTTGCCTTAGTTCGTCTCCCTTTACTGTAACTGTAGAACCTGTCAGACTGGATTTTGTCTTGTTGAAATAACCTGTTACAACAACATTGTTTATGCTGTTTTCAGATTCCTTCATTATCACCTTGTTGAATGACTTCAGATTTGAAGGTTTGAACGGCATTGTCAGGTCGTTGAAACCTATATAGGAGAATCTGATATTTGCTGTTTCATAAGGTATCTTCAGCTTGTAGTTTCCGTCAAGGTCTGTTGTTATACCTTTTGTGGTTCCTACGATATGAATATTCACGCTTATTAAAGGTTCTCCCTTTTCGTCAGTAACAATACCTTGAATTTCATACTCTTTCTGCTCTTTTTTAGTATTTTGGGCAGGTGTTTCTGCCGCCTGCTTTTTTGGGATAATGACAATAAGGTCCTTCTCCACTCTGTAGGTGAGTGCCGTTGACTCAAGTAACTGGCTAATGGCAGACTCTAAGGGTTTGTTTTTAAAATCGACACTCAGTTTTTTTGATAAATCTGCCTGATTGTTGTTTTGAAAAATTGCAACATTTGTCTGTTTCGAAATTCTGTCCAAAATGGTTGTAATAGGCATATTATCAACCTTTATGGTCACAAGAACCTGCGGAAACTGTTGTGCCTGAACCGGTACAACTGCGAATGTAGCAATAATCAATAGAAATAATTGATAAAGATTTTTCATCGATAGTTTAATATTGGTTATTTATATGGTTAGTTTTTTTTGGATAGTACTATTGCGTCGTCGATTATGTTCCATTCCAGACCGGCACTTTCTGTAATCAGTTCAATAATCTCCTTTGGATCATAGGATTTTAGCAATTTGCCGGAAAATCTTAAAGAGGAGAGATTTTCGTCCTGTAATACCAGTTTGAGGCCGTAAAACCTCTTTATCATTGTTGTAAGTTCATTCAGTGGAATGTTATGGAACCAGGTCTGGCCGTCTATCCATGAATTGTACTCTCTTACATCTACTTGTTGTGTTACAATTGACTGATTGCTCTGGTTATACCTTATCTGGTCACCCACGGCCAGTAATACTTGCTGGCTGTTTACTCCAACCTGTACAGATCCCTCGGATAGAGTCACATGGTGCGATGCATCATCATCATAGCAACTTACATTGAAGTGTGTGCCCAATACCTTTGTTGTCAGCTTTTTTGTCTCAACAATAAATGGCGTTTTGTCTTTCTGTTTTGCTACTTCAAAATAGGCCTCTCCCTTGAGATAGACCCGTCTCTCCTTTCCGGTGAAGGTTACCGGATATCTTAATTCACTCTCTGCATTCAGCC
The DNA here is from genome assembly GCA_001769195.1 of Bacteroidetes bacterium GWF2_40_14. Classification (GTDB taxonomy): domain Bacteria; phylum Bacteroidota; class Bacteroidia; order Bacteroidales; family UBA932; genus Bact-08. The sequence goes on from MEOK01000026.1 coordinate 11,386, forward strand.
ATATTTTTGTGCCGTCGCTCAAAGTAATCTGGAATGTGCTTGCTATAGGAATTTTAAGGGTATTGTACTTAACCTCTGTTCCCTCTTTGGTCCCGGAATATGATAGACCGCTGGACTCTTCGTTTTCAATCTTGACTCCTCCGTCCTCAATATTTGCCTTTAGCCCGGACAGTGCGACCTCCCTTCCATCCGAAAGCACCAGTGTTGGTGACTGAGACTTTATGACTGCCACTTTAATGTCCTTGTCGGCAAATTGTATCGGTTTATCCTTATAGTAATCATAAATGCCAAGAGTCAGCATTAGCAATGCCACGGCTGCAGCAGAGGTTATATATGTAAAGATGTTCCTCTTTCTCTTCTGTATGTGTCTTATTTTGATGCTTGCCTCTTCACCTAGGATGGTGTCAAGAATCTGCCTTGCTTCTGCCTCCTCGCATGCATTCAGTTTCCTGTTGACCTTACCGGCAACATACAACTTTTGAATACTCAGGAAGTAGCTCTTGTTTTGAGCTGACTCTTCAATCCAATTCAATAGCTTCTGGTTTTCCTCAGTGGTGCTCTGATTGTTTAAAAACTTGACAATAATTAAATCCATTTCTATCTTCATTTATATTATAACGACATGACGGGTATCATACCCTAACAAAAGGGTATTTATTTGTCAATATATCTTTTTTATTGGAATACGTGTGATGGCAGGGGACATATCAACCGTAGTATTCATTAGTGGTATGAAAGTAGCACTGATCCCTATAATTTACGGTAGTCTCATTTATCTGCTCTCGCTGATTATACGGGTTATCCCGAAGCCAAGATAGGTTATGAAAGTTTTTCTTTAACCATATCCCTGTACTTCCTGGATATTTCAATTGATTTTTCTCCAATGTTCACGATTGAAGAGTTATATGAGGTTATATGCTTTTTATTTAGCAGAAATGATCGGTGTACCCTTATAAAACGATGATCCAAAACATCTTCCCATTGGGTAATCTTCATTTTTGTCCTGTACGACGTTCCTGTGGTTGTTCTTATCCATACCTCATCGTCCTTTGACTCTACATAAGTAATCGAATCAATTTCAATTGATATCTTTTTCCGTTCAGATATAAATTCGATAAACTTCTCCTCATATTCCGATGTGAACAATTTAATCGCAATAAACTTTTCAAGCGAAATAAAGGAGATAAGCAGAACCCAGATAAATATTGGATTAATAATAATATTAGGACAATCGTCGAGTTCATATTTTAATAAATACCAATACGAGAGAAATATTCCCAGATATTCTATGAATAATGTGGATAATGCCAGATAAAGTGAATTTAGCACACCTTTTGCCCTGTTTTTAAACGAGATATCCTTTAAGAAATACTTCGCAAACAATGCTCCCGGCAAAAACATTACTGATAATAAAAGAGCATATGAAAATGACTTCAGTAAACTTACAAGAATACCACTCATAACCAGTGTCACGAGCGACCAGTATATTATGCTGAAATACTTTTTCATACAGTAAAATTAGGTATTCTTCCGTCATATGTAAATAAATCTTTGACCCTCAAAGCACAATAGGGGGATTTGACATATCCGGAACAGGTTTTTACTTAAGCAAAAAGGAGATTATGAGCTAATTTTGCTGAAACATTTAAAACCAATATTATGATTAATTTATTTTACATGGGAGGTCCCCTCTTTATGAGTATCCTCACAATTGAACTGATTTTCCTGCTTGTCGCTGCTTGGAAAGCTCCCGCCTGGGTAAAGGAGATTGGTCTGATAGCGTTGATGACAGGAATTATGAGTGTATTTACAAGTTTGTATCATGCTTTTGACGCAATTCAGATGGTAGGTGATATATCCTCCTCTGTTCTAGCCGGTGGTTTAAAAGTAGCACTGGTTCCAATTATTTACGGAGGTTTGATTTATGTTTTGTCGCTTATTATCCGGATTACGCAAAAGACTAAGATTTAGCGGATGTGCACCAGCCAGAGGTGCTCCAGCCCTATGCTTTCATGGCATGTGCCTAATTATCAATGCATTAACATAAAAGTCAATTTTATGTAAATTACTGAATTTCAGCGTTTGGCCATGAAAGCATAGGGCTGATCATTTCACCTCTGTACGACCGCTTTAGATTTTTGAAAAAATTGTGAATTGGGACACTTTTTTACTTGATTAATCATTACATTTATCCAAAATATTAATGTTATGACGAAGGAAAATGCCATCAGGATTTTTGAAAAAAAGAGAGTGCGCTCTGTATGGGATAGTGATGTAGAGAAATGGTATATTTCAATAATTGATGTTATTGAGGTATTAACAGAAAGTACAAATCCAAGACGATATTGGAGTGATTTGAAAATTAAATTATCGATTGAGGGCAGTCAGTTGTACGAAAATATCGTACAACTCAAATTACCATCTACTGATGGCAAATCATACAAAACCGATGTTGCTGATGTTGAACAACTCTTCCGCCTAATCCAGTCTATTCCATCACCTAAAGCAGAACCCTTTAAAGTATGGCTGGCTCAGGTTGCCCGAGAACGTCTGGAAGAAATTGATGACCCGGAACAAGGTATTGACCGGCTTTTGGAATATTATCATCGAAAAGGTTATTCTGCAAGCTGGATAAATCAACGACTAAAATCTATCGAGGTCCGCAAAGACCTTACAGATGAGTGGGAAATGAGAGGTGTAAAGAAGGGGCAGGAATTTGCCAACCTGACAGATATCATAACTAATGCATGGGCAAACATGACCACCAAGCAGTTCAAGCAGTTTAAGGGATTAAAGACAGAGGGTCTGCGCGATAATATGACTACAATGGAATTGATATTAAATATGCTTGCAGAAGCTACTACTACAGAAATATCAAAAGAGAAAAAGCCAACAAATCTATCAGAAAATCAGAAAATTGCGCTTGAAGGGGGCACAATTGCCGGAAACACAAGAAAAGCAATTGAAGAAAAAACCGGAAAGAAAATCGTTTCCAGACTAAATGCAAAGACAATGTTGTCAATCGACACTAAATCTGAGGAAGATTAATCTGGATAAATTACGCAGTTTGTTGCGCATAGCCCGCGATGCAACCTCAGGTTTTCGAAGAAAACTGGAAAGTTGTAGAGCGGGCTATGTGGAATAAATGTGCAATGGAGAAACAGATTATGTACAACCCCAAAGCAAATTCCTATCTTTGCACCATGGCATCAATCCTCCAGGCAGAAAACATCTCCAAATCATACGGAACAAAGGTTCTCTTCGAGAATCTGGCAATCAACATAAACGAAGGCGACAAAATAGCACTCATAGCCCCCAACGGAAGCGGGAAAAGCTCTCTTTTGAAGATACTTGCAGGCAAGGACAGCTCTGATTCCGACGGAGTAGTAAGGGTGATGAGTGGTGTCAGGGTAGCATACCTCGAACAGGACCCGGGGTTTGACGAGAACAGAGGGGTGTTCGAAGAGGTCTTTGCTGCCTCGGACTTGTTGTCATCAACTGTTGCAGAGTATGAGAGTGCGCTCAGGGCCGACGACCACAAGCGGCTGGAGAGGGCAATTCACCAGATGGATGTTATTGACGGCTGGAAATACGAGCAAAAGGTAAAGCAGATACTTTCGCGACTGAATATTGACAATCTCGAACAGAAAATGGGAGATCTCTCGGGAGGGCAGAAAAAGAGGGTTGCACTTGCGGGGATGATGATTCACGAGGCAGATTTCATAATCATGGACGAACCGACCAACCACCTCGACCTTGATGTTATCGAGTACCTGGAGGAGTATCTTAAACGCAGTCAGGCAACCATACTCATGGTTACACACGACCGGTATTTCCTGGACAGGGTCTGTAACCAGATACTGGAACTTGAGAACGGGAAAATGTATACATACCGTGGCAATTACTCCTATTTTCTGGAGAAGCGGGACGAGCGGATTGACAACCTCAACACAGAGACAGAGAGGGCCCGCAACCTGCTCAGGGGAGAGCTGGACTGGATGAGAAGGATGCCTCAGGCAAGGGCAACAAAGGCAAAATACAGGATAAATGCGTTTTACGACCTTAAGGAAAAAGCAGGACAACAACACCGAGAAAAGAGTATCAAGATAGACGTAAAGAGCTCCCGTCTGGGTAAGAAAATCATCAACTGCAAGGGTGTCAGCCATAATTATGACAATTTTCGTACAATTGATGATTTCACATACAATTTTGCCAGAGGCGAGAAAATTGGAATGGTCGGACCCAACGGCGTCGGAAAATCAACTTTCCTTAATGTAATTACAGGGGCCATCCCTCCCGTAAGCGGAGAGATCGAATGGGGAGAGACCGTCGTTTTTGGATATTACCGCCAGAACGGACTCGAATTTAACCCTGATGAGACTGTAATTGATGTTGTGAGAAATATTGCTGAAGTAGTAACGCTTGGCGACGGCAATGCAATAAATGTGACCCAGTTCCTTACTCAGTTCCTTTTCCCCCCTTCAATACAAAACACAAAAGTTGAAAGACTCAGTGGTGGTGAAAGAAGAAGGCTCTATCTGGTTACAGTACTGATGAAGAACCCCAATTTCCTGATTCTTGACGAGCCCACGAACGACCTTGATATAATGAGCCTGAATGTACTGGAGGAGTATCTCAGCAACTTTCCCGGTTGTCTGCTGATTGTCTCTCACGACAGATATTTTCTGGACAAGCTTGCCGACCATCTGTTTATATTTGAGGGAGATGGAGTGATAAAAGACTTCGTTGGCAAGTACACCGACTACCGAGAGGTAATAAAGGAGAGGGAGAGAGAAATTTCCCAGTCGGCAAAAGCAGAAAAGCAGGAGATAAGAGAGCAGGAGAAACAGGATAAAGAGGTCCCAAAACAGGTAAAACGAAAGCTTACATTTAAAGAGCAAAAAGAGCTTGAATCTCTCGAACAGACAATCGCAGAACTCGAAAAAGAAAAGAGCAGCCTTGAAGCTGCCCTTTCTTCAGGTACAATGTCACCCGAAAAGCTTATGATCTCTTCCAACAGGATTATGGAGGTAATTGCCCTTCTCGATTCCAAAAGTGAACGCTGGCTCCACCTCAGCGACTAATTAGCATATTAGCACATTAGCAAATTAGCACATTAGCAAATTAGCAAATTAGCAAATTACTCCATCAGTTTTTTATACTTGAACCTCTTAGGAGTAAGGTCACCCATCCTGCGTTTCTTGTTCTCTTCGTACTCGCTGTATGAACCTTCAAAGAAATAGACCTTGGAGTCACCTTCAAATGCAAGTATATGAGTGGCAATCCTGTCCAGGAACCACCTGTCATGAGAGATGATAACTGCGCATCCAGCAAAGTTTTCAAGACCCTCCTCCAGCGCACGGATTGTATTTACATCCACGTCATTGGTTGGCTCATCCAACAGAAGTACGTTCCCTTCATCCTTTAGTGTAAGTGCAAGGTGAAGACGGTTTCTCTCACCACCTGATAGTATTCCGCACATCTTCTCCTGGTCGGCACCGGAGAAGTTGAATCTGGAAACATATGCACGTGCATTTACCTCCTTGTTTCCAAGTTTCACGTATTCAGAATTCTGCGAAATTGTCTGGTATACAGTTTTGTCCGGATCTATCTGCTTATGTTGCTGGTCAATGTAAGCAATCCTTACTGTCTCGCCAACTGCGAATGATCCTGCATCTACATGCTCCAGACCCATTATAAGTCTGAAAAGTGTTGTCTTACCAGCGCCGTTAGGTCCAATTATTCCTACAATTCCTGCAGGAGGAAGCTTGAAGTTCAGATCCTCGAAAAGCACCCTGTCGCCAAAGGATTTTGTAACCCCCACGGCCTCTATGACCTTGTCCCCAAGACGCGGTCCGTTAGGAATGAATATTTCAAGTTTTTCATCTTTTACCCTTCCATCCTCGTTCAGCATCTTCTCATAAGCTCCAAGACGAGCCTTCGACTTTGCCTGACGAGCCTTTGGAGACATCCTCACCCACTCAAGCTCTCTTTCCAGAGTTTTACGTCGTTTGCTCTCCTGCTTTTCCTCTTGACCAAGACGGATCGTCTTCTGGTCCAGCCATGATGTGTAGTTGCCCTTATATGGAATACCCTCTCCTCTGTCAAGTTCAAGGATCCAGCCTGCAACATTGTCCAGGAAGTACCTGTCGTGGGTAACTGCAATTACGGTTCCCTTATACTGCTGAAGGTGTGCCTCCAGCCACTGGATACTCTCTGTATCGAGGTGATTGGTAGGCTCATCCAGAAGAAGCACATCCGGTTCCTTGAGCAACAACCTGCAAAGTGCAATTCTCCTGAGCTCTCCTCCGCTGAGGTTTTTTACCAATGCATCGGGATCGGGGCATTGAAGAGCATCCATGGCCCTTTCAAGCTTTGAATCAATATCCCATCCGTTTGCATGCTCGATTTTATCGGTCAGTTCACCCTGAAGTTCAATCAGCTTATTCATCTCATCGTCTTCCATAGGCTCTGCAAACTTTGCATTTACCTCTTCATATGCCTTCATGAGATCCATAACCTCTTGTACACCCTCCTGAACAATTTGAAGAGCTGTCTTGCTTTCGTCAAGGTGGGGCTCCTGTTCGAGGTATCCCACAGTATAACCGGGTGCCCACACAACATCTCCCTGAATCGCTGTTTCGATTCCCGCTATAATCTTTAAAAGTGTAGATTTACCTGAACCGTTAAGACCTATGATGCCAATCTTGGCTCCATAGAAAAATGAGAGGTAAATGTCCTTTAATATTGCCTTGTTATTGGTTGGTAGAATCTTACCAACTCCATTCATAGAAAAAATGATCTTTTCGTCTGCCATAAATTATTATTTACGGCAAAGATAACATTAGATTATCTCTTTCCCAATTTGAGTATAAGAGTATCCATGTATTGCATCGTAACCAGAGAGTCCATCATAACTTTTGCATTTTTCATCTTACCTCTGAACTCCTCTTCCTGTGATTTCTCTATTTTTTTTGCAGGTGGCGACTCCATCTTGAGAGGGTTGATAGGGGTACCGTTCCTCCATATCCTGAAGTCGAGATGAGGTCCGGTTGAGAGTCCTGTACTGCCCACATAACCAATAACCTGACTCTGGCGGACACGAGCCCCCTTTGTTATTCCCTTGGCATATGCAGACAGATGCAGATAGGCCGATGTGTAGGTTGCATTATGCTTGATTTTTACTGTATTGCCCCCACCTCCTGCATATCCTTTCTGCACTACCACACCCTCGCCGATGCTCATTACCGGTGTCCCCTTGGGAGCCGCATAATCCACACCAGTATGGGGCCTCACAATTCTTGTAACAGGGTGTCTCCTGGAATAGGTGAATCCCGATGATACCCTTGTAAAGCTAAGAGGAGCCTTTAAAAATGCCTTCTTCAGATTTTCCCCCAATGAGTTGAAATACTGCACAGAACCTGTGTCATTCTGTTTATACCTGTATGCATCGTACACCTTGCCACCATGTGTGAAATAGGCTGCGTATATTGTCCCTATCTCCACCACCTCGTCGTCTATCACTACCTCATCATAAATAACTTTAAAAGAATCACCCTTCTGCAGTCCAAAGAAGTCTATGGACCAGGCATAGATATCTTCCAGTCTTGAGGCCAGATTTATATTCAGACCAGCCCTGTCTACATCGTCCCAGAGTGATGTGGTTATTTTTGCCTCCCCCAGCCTTGTCCTGGTGGTCACCTCTTTTTCGTAAACCTTTACAAATATTGAATCGTGCAGGCCAAAAACAACGAAAGAGGTCTTGCTCTCTTTATATATCAGATAGGCCAGCCCCGGATTTTCGCCCGAAGTGAAAAATGCTCTGTAATTATTGCCAACCCTGAGTTTCTTCAGATCAAACACATTTCTGGAAGCCTGTGTCAGAGAATATATATCTGCGTTGGGGACTCCCAGTTCATTCATTAAATTGGTGAAAAACTGCCCTCTCTTTATCTGTCCCTCCCGCACATTGAATTCCGATACCGGTATTCCAAATTCTGTAACATCATTTGCTGGGTTTGTGTTTTCGTTTTTGTCATTTTTCACCCCTCTCTCTGAACAAGATAGAGTTAAAAAAAGTGCTAAAAGGAGTATCAGTTTCTGCATATCGGTTTTTTTACAATTCGAAGTTAGGAATTTGTTGATAATATTGTGGAAAAAATTGTAAATAAATGTAAGAAAATGGAAAACATTACTTATTTTTGCATAAGACAAAAAACAGATAAAAAAATCTAAAATGGTCAAATTTATAGGAGAATACACGGTTAAAGTAGATGATAAAGGTAGGTTGATACTCCCTTCATCATTTAAGTCCGTGGTTTCCGTTGATGACCTTCGTCTGGTAGTAAAAAAGGATTTATTCTCCAACTGTCTGGAAATGTTCACATATGAAGAGTGGGCAAAGGAGTCTGAGAAGGTAAAATCCCGTCTGAACTTTTTTAATCGTGAACACAGTCAGTTTTGGAGAGAATACATGAGAGACCGGGCAGTAGTAGAACCCGATGAAAAGCTCGGCAGAATTTCAATCCCCAAAAGGTTACTTGAGCAAATTGGTGTAGAGAGAGAGGTAGTCTTTGCCGGAAACGATCATAAGATTGAGATCTGGGCAAAAGAGAACTTCCAGAACACCAAATTACCGGAGAGCGACTATCTCGCATTAGCAGAAAAAATTTTAGGATAAGGAAAGGAGTTGTTTTATGAGTGCTTATCATACACCCGTCCTGCTTGATGAAAGTGTATCAGCTTTAGCAATAGTACCATCCGGTATATATCTGGATGCTACTTTCGGAGGGGGCGGACACAGCAGGGAGATACTGTCAAGGATGGATCAAAACTCAAGATTGCTTGCGTTTGACCGGGATTCCGATGCTCTCGGCAATGCTCCCGATGACAGCAGGCTCATCCTTATTCATAACAATTTCAGATTTATTCAGAATTATGTCCACTATCATGGATTTGAACATGTAGACGGAATTCTGGCCGACCTTGGGGTCTCATCTCACCAGTTTGACACAGAGGAGAGAGGTTTTTCGTTCCGGTTCGATGCCCTGCTCGATATGCGAATGAACCGTTCGGCCCGGATAACAGCGGCAGACATAGTAAACAGTTATGCACCGGAGAGACTCATGTGGGTTATGAGCAACTACGGAGAGGTAGAAAACAGCAAAAGGGTTGCCCAACTGATATGCAAATACAGGGAGGAGGCAGCAATTAAAACGACAACAGACCTCAACAAAGCTCTTGAACCTGTGCTTCCAAAGTTCGCAGAACACAAATACCTGGCTAAAGTATACCAGGCACTTAGGATTGAAGTAAATGGAGAGATGAAGGCCCTGGAAGGTTTTTTAGATGACACAATAAAGGTGCTAAGACCCGGAGGCAGATTGGTAGTCATTACATACCACTCCCTGGAAGACCGTATGGTTAAGAATTTTATGCGTTCAGGAACTATAGACGGTGTTGTCGAAAAAGATTTTTATGGCAATATCTCAAGCCCTTTCAAGGCTGTTACAAAGAAACCTCTTGTGCCGGGAGAAGATGAAATATCAGGTAACACAAGGGCAAGAAGCGCAAAACTAAGGGTTGTAGAAAAAAAATAGGGACTTATGGCAAAACGTAATTGGATATCGGAGATAATGGGTGGACAGATTCTGTTGCACAGCGGCATTTTGCAGCAGGCCAGATTTGTACTCTACATCTTCGTTCTTATTATCCTGTACATAAGTATAAATTTTGGCATTGAGAAGAGCATGCTCACCGAGCGGAGAAATCAGAAGGAGCTGAAAAACCTCAAGGCTGACTATACAAGCAAGTCATCAAAGTTAATGTACCAAAGCAAAAGGGCAGAAGTTGAAAAACGTCTTTTTGAGAAGAATTCAGGACTGATAGTGCCAACCGAACCACCTAGAAGGATACTAATAGAGAGGTAACATGAAGGAGATAGTTCAAAGGGTAAGCATAATATACTTTTTAATCGTCATACTAAGTCTGATGGTTGTCGGCCGTATTATACAGTTGCAGTACTTCACAACACTCAAGGTAAGTTCAGACGACATCTCTTTTCGTATAGAAGAAATTGAGGCCACAAGAGGAAGCATCCTTGCCCACGATGGCAGGTCACTTTCTGCCTCTGTCCCATATTATCAGGTAAGAATGGACTGTCTTGTTCCGGGTGATACAACTTTCAACAACAATGTTGATGCACTGGCTGCTGCTCTGAGCGGATTCTTCATGGACAAGACCCCGCTTGCATACAGGACAGATATTGTTCTGGCAAGAAAGCAAAACAAACGATACAAGGCAATAGGAAACCGGCTGGTAGACTATTCTGAGTTGATGACAATAAAAAAGTTCCCTCTTTTCAACCTTGGAGCAAACAGAGGTGGTATAATAGCCGAACAAAAAAACAAGAGGAACAACCCATATGGCAGACTGGCATACAGAACCATAGGGTTCATCAATTCTCAGGGAACTGGTGTTGGTATTGAGGGTAGCTACGATTTCTACCTCAAAGGTATTCCGGGCAAGCAGACTGTCCAGAGAATGCTTGGGGGAGAGTGGAAGCCTATAGACAACGAAGCCCTGGTTCTTCCAAAAGACGGCTACGACGTTCAGACAACACTGGACATAGATATTCAGGAAGCTGCCGAGAATGCACTTAAGAGCCAACTTGCGCTCTCCGATGTGTTTGAAGGGGCAACTGCAATAGTAATGGAGGTAAAGACAGGAGCTATACTGGCAATAGCCAATATGAAAAAAAATGCAGATGGCGAATTTGACGAATCTTTCAACTATGCGATAGGACAGGCAACTGAACCGGGGTCAACCTTCAAGCTAGCAACACTGGTTGCACTTATCGAGGATGGGTATGTGACACTCGACACCCCTGTTGATGCAGGAGATGGAAAATGGACATACAGCACCAAGACCTTTACAGATGTAACCCATGGTGGATATGGCCTTATAAATGTCTTAAAAGCATTTGAGAAATCGTCTAACGTGGCTTTTGCCAAACTAGCTGTAGAGTACTATTCAAATAATGAGAAAAAGTATGTCGACAGGCTTAATAATATGAAACTGAACGAGAAGTTCAACCTTGACATAATGGGAGAAGGGCGCGCGGTAATTCACTCACCCGGCGATGCAATGTGGTCCAAACTTACCCTGCCTATGATGGCAATGGGTTATGCTTCTCTTCTCACCCCTCTTCATACGTTAACGTTTTACAACGCTATAGCTAATGGAGGAAAGATGATGAAGCCATACTTTGTACAGAATCTCCAAAGATCGGGTGTAATAGAGAAGGAGTTTCAGCCACAGGAGCTGAGCGGCTCCATCTGCTCAAAATCCACTATAGAAGCTGTCCACAAAGCTTTAAGGGGAGTTGTTGTAGAAGGAACAGCAAAAGCTTTCAACGATGAGCGTTATTCAATCTCAGGAAAGACAGGAACTGCCCAGATTGCATTTGACGGCAGGTATATAGACGCACAAGGATATCGCAAGCATCAGGCATCTTTTGCCGGATTTTTCCCTTCTGACAATCCGCAGTATTCCGCAATCGTGGTTCTTTATACAAACAAGACCAGGGCAAATTTCTACGGAGGTGCATGGGCCGCCCCGGTTTTCAAGCAAGTATCAGATAAAATATATGCATCTAGTCCGGACTGGAAGGAACCAGTAAAAGGAAAAGGCACGGAACCAAAAATAAAACCTTCTATACTGTCGGGCAGAAGCAACACTACAAACAAGCTCCTTGCACTTTTGCCCGTTGGAGAGAAAATCATTCCACCTGACACTGAGTGGCTGCAGTTCTCTAAAGACAGCAACATAGTTACTGTAAAGGAGTGTCAGATTGTCACCGATTCATTACCCAGTGTAATGAATATGGGTTTAAGAGATGCAATCTACCTGTTGGAAAACCAAGGGTACAGAGTACAATTTACTGGCAGGGGAAGAGTTGTGAGTCAAATTCCTGCACCTGGCTCCGTTGCCGAAAAAAAGAGCATTATCCAAATTCAACTATCAGAAGAATATGAAATTAAGCAAGTTATTAAATAGCGTTATGGTGTTGTCGGTATCAGGCAACAGAGAAGTGGATATTCTATCTGTCTGTTTCGACTCCAGAGAGGTTAAGGATGGTTCTCTCTTTGTTGCTGTCAAAGGAGGAACATCAGATGGTCACGATTATATCGGGAAAGCAGTTGAAGCAGGAGCAGCAGCGGTAATATGTGAGGTTGCACCATCATTTTCACTTCCGGTAACAGTAGTATGTGTTGAGGACAGTCACAAGGCACTTGGATTCGTCGCTTCGTCGTTTTATGACAATCCTTCGGATAAACTTAAACTTGTAGGCATTACTGGCACTAACGGCAAAACAACAACAGTTACATTGCTGTATCAGCTTTTCTCTGGTCTGGGTTATAAATGCGGCCTTCTGTCAACAATTGCCAACTATGTATATGACAAAAGAACAGAAGCAACCCATACCACACCTGATCCTATAGAAACAAATGCATTGCTTGCCGGGATGGCTGCTGCAGGATGTGAATATTGCTTCATGGAGGTCAGTTCTCATTCGCTTGATCAAAGCAGGGTATGCGGGCTGAACTTTACCGGTGCCATTTTTTCTAACATTACCCACGACCATCTTGATTACCACAAAACTTTTCAGGAGTATATCAGAGTAAAAAAGAGGTTTTTTGACAATCTGCCGCCAACTGCGTTTGCACTTACAAACATAGATGATAAAAACGGTCTTGTGATGCTTCAGAACACTCTTGCTCACAAGTACACATATTCATGTACCTCCCCTGCTGATTTCAACTGCAGGATTATTGAAAAGGGTCTCGATGGGATGCTTGTAAGGATAGACAGTCGCGAAGTCTGGACCAGGTTCATAGGAGAGCACAATGCCTATAACCTTCTGTCTGTTTACTCCTCTGCAATTCTGCTTGGTGCAGACAAAGAGGAAGTTCTGGTACAGCTTAGTTCCTTGACTTCTGTTTCAGGCAGGCTTGAATATCTGAAAGGTCTTAATAACCTTACAGCAGTGGTTGATTATGCACATACGCCTGATGCATTGGAAAATGTATTGAAAACACTCAAAGACTGTGCCGGTGAAAGTGAAATAGTGGCAGTATTCGGATGTGGCGGGAACCGCGATAAAAGTAAAAGACCTGAAATGGCACAGATTGCTGCAAGGTATTCAGATAAGATAATTGTTACCTCAGACAATCCCAGATTCGAAGAACCGGAGTCAATTATAGAAGACATAAAGGCAGGCTTCACACCAAAGGAGTGTGCAGGAGTCTTGTTTATAACAGACAGGCGGGAAGCGATAAAGACTGCCCTGCTTATGTCTAAGGAGGGCTCCATCATTCTGGTTGCCGGAAAAGGACACGAAAATTATCAGGATGTGAAAGGTGTGAAACACCACTTCGATGATAAAGAGGTGATATCAGAGGTATTTAACCAAAACCAAGAGTAATTATGCTATACAATCTTTTCGATTACTTAAAGGACACAATTGACTTTCCTGGTATTGGACTGCTCAAATACATATCTTTCAGGGCATTTTCGGCATTGATTCTCTCTATGCTCATCGCTCTGTTTGTCGGTAAGAAAATGATCGGAAGGCTGGCGAAAATGCAGATTGGCGAAGAGATACGTGATCTCGGTCTTGAGGGTCAGATGCAAAAGAAGGGAACTCCTACAATGGGAGGAATAATAATAATCGTATCACTGCTCATTCCTGCCGTACTGTTGGGTGACCTCACCAATATTTATGTACAGCTTATGATTGTTACAACTATCTGGTTAGGATTTATCGGCTTTGCAGACGACTATATTAAGGTGTTCAAGAAGAATAAGGAAGGCCTTAAAGGTAAGTTCAAAATTGTAGGACAGGTTGGCCTTGGTCTCATTGTAGGATTAAGTCTTTATTTGAGTGACCAGGCTGTTGTCCGTGTTCCTTCAACTCAGATGACAAAAGAGGCAAGAGCAGAGATTGTCTCTCAGGAGGGATTTTCAGACAAGGTAAGTTACTTCAAGGAGGAGAAAAGTACTAAAACCACTATCCCTTTTGTAAAGGGCAATGAATTTGATTACTCATGGCTTTCACCGGTAAAAGGAGAGGCAGGGGAGAAAGTAACATGGATAATCTACATTCTTGTTATAATATTCATTGTGACTGCTGTCTCAAACGGGACAAACATAACAGACGGAATGGATGGACTCACAACCGGAGTATCTGCAATAGTAGGAATCACGCTTGCCATACTTGCATATGTTTCAGGTAATATAATCTATTCCAACTATCTGAACATAATGTATATACCAAACACCGGAGAACTTGTGATTGTTCTTGCTGCATTCATTGGGGCACTGGTGGGCTTTCTCTGGTACAACTCTTATCCGGCACAGGTATTTATGGGAGATACCGGAAGTCTGGCAATAGGAGGAATAATAGCAGTTGCAGCAATTATAATAAAGAAGGAGCTATTGATTCCTATCCTTTGCGGAATTTTCTTCGTTGAACTTCTGTCGGTAATGATGCAGCGGATATATTTCAAGTATACTAAGAAACGATATGGAGCAGGTGTAAGGATATTCAAAATGGCTCCGCTTCACCATCATTTTCAGAAGGAAGGTATAGCGGCTCTCATTCAGCGACCAAAAAGAGCAATTCCCGAGGCCAAGATAGTGGCCAGATTCTGGATAATTGCAATACTGCTTGCAGGTTTAACAATAATAACATTAAAAATAAGATAATATGTCAAGAGTAGTAATTCTTGGAGGTGGAGAAAGTGGAGTAGGATCGGCAGTACTCTCTGTTATAAAGGGTAATGACACCTTTTTGTCCGACAGCAACATGCTTACAGGCGAAGCTAAGGCAATGCTTGAAAAATTTGGTGTTGCCTATGAAGAGGGAGGACACAGTAAAGATCAAATTCTTAATGCTGACGAGGTTATTAAAAGCCCCGGAATTCCGGATACTGTCCCCATAGTGGAGGAGATTACAGCAAAAGGTATACCTGTAATTTCTGAAATAGAGTTTGCCGGCCGATATGACAACGCAAAAAAAATTTGTATCACAGGAAGCAACGGCAAGACAACAACAACATCTATAATCTATTTTCTATTGAAGAATGCAGGTTTGAATGTTGGCCTTGCAGGAAATATCGGGCAATCTTATGCATATCAGGTAGCCACACAGAACTTCGATTACTATGTACTGGAACTTAGTAGTTTCCAGCTGGACGGAATGTACGATTTCAAAGCCGATATTGCTGTTCTTCTGAACATAACCCCCGACCATCTGGACAGATACAACTACGAGATGGAAAATTACATAAAGGCCAAGTTCCGTGTTACTCAGAATATGTCGAGTGAAGATTGTTTTATATTTTGCGCCGATGACGAGATAAGCATTTCACATCTGAACAAGATTGTCCTGCAGGCAAAGAAACTTCCTTTCAGCCAGACAAAAATTGTTGAAGAGGGCGCTTTTCTCGAAAACGATCAGATGCATGTTCACTATGACGATAGAGATTACCGTATGTTCATAAACGAACTCTCACTGCAGGGAAAACACAACATTTATAACTCAATGGCAGCAGCTATAACAGGGAAAGTGCTGAATGTCAAAAATGAGGTCCTTCGCGACAGCCTCTCAAGTTTTAAAGGTGTAGAACATCGTCTGGAGAAGGTGCTTAAAGTAAGAAACGTGTTATATATTAACGACTCCAAAGCCACAAATGTAAATTCGACCTGGTATGCCCTTGAAAGTATGACTACCCCTGTCATATGGATAGCCGGAGGTAAGGATAAAGGAAATGACTATGCCCCGCTTTACGAACTTGTAAAGGAGAGGGTGACTGCAATAATATGTCTGGGTGTGGACAATGCCAAGCTGCATGAACACTTCCAGGACAAGGTAGAAGCTATGTACGACGTACTCTCAGCTGAGGAGGCTGTGAGAACAGCATATTCAATTGCAAAACCGGGCGACACCGTTTTATTGTCGCCTGCATGTGCAAGCTTTGACCTTTTCAAAAATTATGAAGACAGAGGGAAACAATTTAAAGAAGCTGTTCAAAATTTATAAAAAATGAGCGATTCTGATTCTATAATATACAGACTAAAGGGAGATAAGGTAATCTGGATTATCGTGTTTCTGCTTTCACTTATCTCTATTGCTGCAGTCTACTCTTCAAGCAGCTCTCTGGCTTTCAAGGAGGGTAAGAGTACCCTGGACTTTCTTCTTAAGCAGATGAGATTTGTATTGTTCGGATTAACAGCTCTCTATATCTGTTACAAGATTCCTCTTGGTTGGTACAGGATGCTCTCATATCTGGGAATTATAATCAGTATAGCTCTGTTAGTTGCAACAATTGCAATTGGAAAAAACATAAATGGAGCCGACAGGTGGATCAGTATTTTCGGATTATCATTTCAACCCGCAGAGATTGCCAAGATAGCCACAGTTATCTATCTGGCTAAAATATTGGAAGAAAGGAGATTTGAAAGTTTTAAGGAGTTCCTTTTCTGGGTTTTGGTGCCTTTAGGCATAATTTGTCTTCTTATACTCAATGGTAGTGCCTCTACTGCAATTATCCTTGCAGGAATACTTTTTATGATTCTGTTTATTGCAGGAGTTAAGTGGAGCCATCTGTTCAAAAGCGCAGGAATAGCAGCGGGTACGCTGGTTATTGTTATAATTCTCAATCAGGCATTTGGCCTGTTTCCAAGAGTAGAAACTGCCGTTAATCGTGTCAAGAATTTCGCCGTAGAGAAGTCGATTGACAAAAAACTATCTCCCGAGGAGAAACAGAGGGAGATGGACAAGACGTTTCAGGCAGATATGGCCAAGGCAGCAATTGCCTCTGTTGGCGTTTTTGGCAAAGGGCCGGGCAATAGCACACAAAGATATGTGCTCCCTCACCCCTACTCAGATTTTATATATACAATTATTGTGGAGGAGTGGGGCTTTCTCGGAGGATTTCTGGTGCTAATGCTATATCTGTGGTTCTTGTTCAGATGCATTGTTCTTGCAAGGTCATGCTCAAAGGTCTTTACATCTGTGCTTGTAATAGGACTTGGTTTACTTATAACATCTCAGGCCATGCTACATATTCTGGTTAATGTCGGGATACTTCCAGTAACAGGACATACTCTTCCGTTAATAAGTCTGGGGGGCACATCACTTGTAATAATGAGTGCTGCATTCGGAATAATTCTCTCTGTGAGCAGGACTATTGAGATAGACAAAGTTATTGAGAATGAGAAGAAGGAAAATGCGGACAATAATGTAGAGGAGGTAGTCTTATGAGAGGGCATTTTAGAGTGATTATCAGCGGAGGAGGAACCGGTGGACACATTTTCCCGGCAATCTCAATTGCTGATGCAATAAAGAGTTTATATCCGGACAGTGAGATACTGTTTGTTGGTGCTCTTGGCAAAATGGAAATGGAGAGAGTTCCTGCAGCAGGTTATAAGATTATCGGGTTACCTGTTGCTGGTCTGAAAAGAAAACTTGATGCAGACAACTTCAAACTTCCTTTTAAAATTTTGAAGAGTTTGAAGATGGCTGGAAAAATAATTGACGAATTCAAACCCGATGCAGTTGTCGGAGTAGGCGGATATGCAAGCGGTCCTATGCTCTGGATGGCGGGGCAAAAAGGAGTACCGTATCTTATTCAGGAGCAAAACTCATTCGCCGGTCTTACAAACAGGATACTGGGCCGTAGGGCAAAAAAAATATGTGTTGCTTATGAAGGGATGGAGCGGTTTTTTTCCGGCACAAAGATACTCATTACCGGGAATCCTGTAAGAGAAGGGATTGTCGAAACTACCCCGGAGATGAAACAAGCTGCCAATGAGTTTTTTGGACTCGACTCTCTTAAAAGAACAATCCTGGTCGTGGGCGGAAGCCTGGGGGCAAGAACACTTAACAATTGCGTAAAAAACTGGATAACAAATAATAAAGAAAGTAAAATACAGATAATCTGGCAATATGGCAAGTTTTACAAAGGAGAGATAGACGCATTCATGGAGAAAAACAGAAGAGACTATGTGAAGGAGAGTGAGTTCATCAAGAGGATGGACCATGCATTTGCTGCTGCCGATGTAGTAATAACAAGGGCAGGTGCCGGAACAATTTCTGAGCTATGCATTGCAAAAAAGGCATGTATTTTTGTCCCATCCCCAAATGTGACCGAGGACCATCAGACCCACAACGCAATGGCTCTTGTAGATAAAAAGGCAGCTCTGCTTGTAGAAGATGCAGATGCCGGGAAAAGGTTGATGGATATTGCAGTGACGCTGGCAGAGGACCCTAAAAGAGTTGCAGAGATGGAAAACAACATCTCAAGTCTGGCTTACAGGAACTCTGCAGAGATTATCGCAAAAGAGGTTATTAAATTAATTGAAAAGCAGTTATGAAACGTGTGTATCTTTTGGGAATAGGTGGCATAGGCATGAGTGCACTGGCACGGTATTATAACCATGCAGGTTGCATGGTGGCCGGTTATGACCGTACACCAAGCAAACTGACATCGGAACTGGAAGAAGAGGGAATATCCGTTCACTTTGAGGACGATCCTGCCAATATCCCTTCTGATATAAAAGAAAATATTGAGGATACCCTTATTATATATACTCCTGCAATCCCCGGGGACTTGAAAGAGTACAATTATCTTGCAGATAAAGGGCACAAGATTATCAAACGTTCAGCTGCACTGGGTTTTATTGCTTCTTCAAAAACTACACTGGCTGTAGCTGGTACACATGGCAAGACCACTACTTCCACACTTCTTGCTCACATACTCAAAGCATCAGGAACCGGTTGTACCGCATTCCTTGGAGGCATATCAAAGAACTATCATACCAATCTTCTGTTGGACAGAGGTGAGTTTCTTGTAGCAGAGGCAGATGAATTTGACCGCTCGTTCCTTCAGCTTTTCCCGGAAATCGCTGTAATTACATCGGCCGATGCCGACCATCTTGATATTTATACAAACCACCGTAATATCCAGGATGCCTTTCAGGAGTTTGCCGGACAGGTTAAGAAAACCGGGATTCTTATAGTAAAGAAAGGTCTCGGACTTGATCTTTCCAAAGTGCAGGCAAAACAGGTTTTTGAATACTCATTCGAAACTCCGGCGGATTTTTATGCCTCTCACATAGAGGTTACAAACGGGGGCTTCTTTACATTTGACCTGAATTATCACGGTGGAGTGATAAAAAACTGTACCTTGGGAGTGCCTGGATGGGTTAATGTGGAGAATGCCGTGGCCGCCTCAGCAGTGGCACTGATGGCAGGAGTCGACGTTGAATCCGTTAAGGGAGCACTCGTCTCATTCACCGGAGTGGAACGGAGGTTTGACATCCGTCTGAATACTCCTCTCTGTGCATATATAGACGATTACGCCCATCATCCTAAAGAGATATCGGCAGCCATAAGCTCAATGAGGAATATCTTCCCAGGGAGAAAGCTGACCGCAATTTTTCAGCCGCATCTGTACACAAGAACACGAGATTTCGCTGCAGAGTTTGCAGAAAGCCTTAGCAAGCTTGATGCACTGATTCTTCTGGACATATACCCGGCCAGAGAGCTTCCTATAGAGGGTGTTACATCAAAGATAATTTTTGACTCTGTAAAGCTTGATGACAAGATATTGATTGATAAAAGTGAGTTAATGGCCACGCTTGCAGACAGGGATATAGATACACTTATAAGTTTCGGGGCCGGCGACATAGACCGTTTTATAGAACCTATAACCGCGTATTTGAAAAAAAGATACAATGTTTAAAAAAATACTTATATACTTTGGTTATACTCTGCTGTTTGCATCAATAGCAGCCTACCTTTTCTTCTCAACGGTTCTCACAAAAGAACACGAGGCGAAACAGGTATGCAAATCCATCAAGGTCTCCATACTGGATAGTGCAGACAACCGATTCGTAACAAAGGATGAGATAATTGAATTGCTCAAGGTAGAAGGAATAACTCCGAATGAAAGTAAGCTTAAGCATATTAATCAGCATTTTCTGGAGTGCATACTGAACAACCGAAATGCAATCAAAAGAACTGAGGTGAGCTATACAAGGGAGGGTGTATTAAGAGTGGATATCAGGCAACGGAGGCCTATACTCAGGATCGAGACTGCAAACGGAGGTTTCTATATGGATGAGACCGCATATATTTTCCCTCTCGTAAAGACCTATACCTCTTATGTACCGGTGGTTTCAGGCAACGTTCCCCTTACTCTGGTTCAAGGGCAAAGAGGAATGGCAAAGAAGAACGCAGATTGGGCAGAGGAGCTCAAGGAGCTAGGGCTTTATCTGTACCGGGAAGAGTTTTGGAACTCTATGATAGAACAGATATATATCGACGAAAAGGGCATTCTTCATCTTACACCTCGCATAGGCGAACAAGAGATAATATTCGGACATCTGGACAACATTGACTATAAGTTCAAAAAACTTTATGTCTTTTATCAGGAGGTAATTCCCGCAGAAGGCTGGGAAAAGTATAAGACAATTGATCTGCAGTTTGGCAATCAGATAGTTTGTAAAAAAAGAGAAAATAAAACAAATAATAACTTAAACATATGAAAAGGTACATTGCAGCTATTGACCTTGGAACAACAAAGGTTGTGTCCCTGGTTGGAGAAAAGACAGATTCGGGCTATAAGATTGTATCATTCCGCGAAGCCCCTTCCAAAGGAGTCATGCGTGGTGAGGTCGTGAACATCCAGAATGTTCTGGACTCACTTATTCCTACAATAAAAGAGATAAAACAGGAAGACGGCATAGAGATTAGTGAAGTATATGTTGGCATAGCCGGACAGAACATCAAATGTAACACTGCCAGACATAGCAGGAACAGAGGGAAATCCGACGAACTCATATCTGAAAAGGAGATAGAGGAGATGGAACAGGATATGTTCAACTCAAGGGTTTCCGCAGGTGAGAAGATTTTACATGTGATGCCACAGTCTTACAATGTAGATGATCATATTGGTGTAAAGGACCCTGTAGGTATGACAGGAACCCAGATAGAGGGTGACTATAAAATCTTTATTGGCAAAATCAACTCTGTGGAACATAGCAAGCTGGTAATCAACAGAGCAGGTCTTATTCTAAAAGATCTTATCCTGGAACCTGTTGCATCTGCACGTGCAGTGCTTTCGGAAGATGAAATGGAGCTTGGCGTAGCAATGGTAGACATGGGTGGTGGCACAACCGATCTTCTGATTTACGAGGACAACATAGTACGACATACAGCTGTTATTCCCTTTGGTGGGAATTCCATTACCGAGGACCTTCGTCAGGGTTGTGGCGTGTCGTCCAGAAATGCCGAACAGATGAAGATCCAGTACGGATCTTGCTACAGCGAGTATGCACCAGAAAATAAAACAGTGATAATTCCCGGAATAGGTGGCCGAGAGTCAAGAGAGGTATCATTCAGGGTTATAGCAGGCATTATTGAAGCCCGTGTAGAGGAGATTATAGAAGCGATAATGTATGAAATCGAGAATTCAGGTTATCAGGATAAGATTCGTGCAGGTATAGTTATAACAGGTGGCGGCTCACAACTCACAAACCTTTGTCAGTTTGTAAAATTCAAAACCGGTTTCGATACAAGGATTGCCTCTCCCAATAATAGTATTACCTTTGACTCGTGTGAAGGAGTCTGCAAACCAAGTTCTTCAACTGCAGTTGGCCTTATAATCAAAGGCTTTGAAAGCGAGAAGAGTGCTAAACAGATAGCAGAACAGGAGCAACACGTTGCAACATTGTTCCCAAAGGAACAACTACCAGAGGTAATCTCAGACAAAGGTCATAAAGGGCAATCCGACAGAAGGGAAAAGAGACACGGAAGCTTTATCAACCAGACTCTTGGGGTACTTGGAGGCATATTTGACAACTCAGATAACGAAGCTTAACTAGTATGAAAGAATATTTACCTGTAGACTGGGAGGCAAACCGGTCAATAATTAAGGTTATCGGCGTAGGCGGTGGCGGCGGCAACGCTGTCAATCAGATGTTCCGGCAGGGTATTCAGAATGTCGACTTCATGATTTGCAACACCGATACCCAGGCATTGGCTTCTAGTCCCATTCCTGAGAAGTTGCAACTAGGCAATGTCCTTACCCGAGGGCTTGGTGCCGGCTGTAATCCCGAGCAAGGTAAAAAAGCAGCAGTTGAGACAATCGACAAAATCAGGGAGATGCTTCAGGGTACAACCGAGATGGTATTCATAACAGCTGGTATGGGTGGAGGTACAGGAACAGGTGCTGCCCCTGTAATAGCCAAGGTTGCCAAGGAACTTGGACTTCTTACTGTAGGTGTAGTAACCTTACCTTTCCGCGATGAGGGAAGCGAGTTTCTGAAAAGAGCCGTCTTAGGAATAAAAGAACTCGAGAAATATGTAGACAGCCTGCTGATAATAGACAATCAGAAATTATACAAAATATTCGGCGACCTGACCATTTTCGATGCCTTTCCAAAGGCAGACTCAGTCTTAAGCACTGCTGTAAAAGGAATAGCAGAAATCATCACCCGCCCCGGATTCATAAATGTAGACTTCGCAGATGTGAGAATGGTTATGAACAACAGCGGGATGGCTCTTATGGGAAGTGGAACTGCCAGTGGCGACAACAGGGCAATACGGGCAGTAGAAGAGGCCTTCTCCTCTCCTTTGCTCAATGACTTCGACCTTACAACTGCAAAGAGTGTACTTGTAAATATAACATCCAGCAAGGACCATGGTCTTACAATGGCCGAATTGTCCCAGATTATGGACTACATAAAGGAATTTACCGGCAACAATCCGGAGAATTTCAAGCGTGGTGTAGTTTGTGACCCCTCTATCGAGGATGCCATCAGCGTAACGGTTGTTGCAACCGGCTTTGACATGAACTCTCTGCCGCAAATCTCCTCATCGGGAGGTAAGATTGTTGAATCGGTGGTACTTGGGAGCGAAGGAAGCGGAAATCATTCAGGCTCATCATCATCTTATTCAGAAGAGTTGTTCTCTTCATCAGCCGGGCTTCCTGTAAACCGCACCCCTGCTCCTGTTACTCGCAAAGAGCAGATTACCGCACCTGCTGTCAAGAAAAACAAACCGGCCTTGATTATTGAATCCGGCGAAAATATCTCTGACCTTGAATCTCAACCTGCATATATCCGCAAACAAATGAAAATCAATCAAAACAGCGGCATTGCGGGTAGACAGGCAGACGCAAGAGAGAGCAGCACATTCCGTTTGGAAGAGGTAGATGGCAAACAACATCTGCTTTCGGACAATTCATATATACATCAAACACAAGATTAAGTTATTATGATCAGAAAGACAAGGGTCCGTTTCGCTCCAAGTCCAACCGGACCTCTGCATATCGGGGGTGTAAGGACAGCATTGTACAACTACCTTTATGCAAAACAAAATGGTGGAGATTTTCTTCTAAGAATAGAAGATACAGACTCTCAAAGGTTTGTTCCCGGAGCAGAAGAGTATATAATTGAAGCATTGGCATGGTGTGGTATCTCGCCCGACGAAGGTGTGGAAGATGGCAAGATTGTAGAAGTTGCATCAGAAAAACATTCTCACGCACCATACCGGCAGTCTCAGAGGAAGCATCTGTATCGCAAATACGCAGAAGAACTAGTAAATAAAGGATATGCCTACTATTCATTTGACTCTTCGGAAGATCTGGAGGCATTGAGAAAAGAGGCAGAGGCAAAGGGAGATACATTTATATACAACCATACTACAAGGGACACTCTTTCCAATTCGCTGAGATTCTCTCAGGACGAGACACTCAGAAGATTAAACGGAACAAACGAATGGGTTGTCCGTTTCAAGATGCCTGAAAACCGTATTGTTAAGATGAAGGACCTTATCCGTGGAGATATTGAGGTCAATTCCGGCACGCTGGACGACAAGGTACTCTGGAAAGCTATTGACGAACTTCCAACATATCACCTTGCAAACATAGTTGACGATCACCTTATGGAGATAACCGAGGTTATCCGTGGAGAGGAGTGGTTGCCTTCATTACCACTGCACTATCTTTTATATGAGGCATTTGGATGGCAGGATTCACAACCTAAGTTTGCACATCTTTCTCTTCTTCTTAAGCCCGACGGTAAAGGAAAGCTCAGCAAAAGAGACGGCGACCGTTTAGGTTTTCCGGTTTTCCCGCTTCAATGGACAAATGAACAGGGGGAGACATCGAGGGGATACCGCGAGGATGGATACTATCCCGAGGCCTTCATAAACCTTCTTGCCTTCCTTGGATGGAACCCAGGTACAGAAAAGGAGATATTCTCACTTAAAGAGCTGGTTGAGGCATTTTCACTTGAGAGGGTAGTGAAATCAGGGGCAAAGTTCAATCCCGACAAGGCCAGATGGTTTAATCAGGAATATCTGAGAAAAGAGAGTACTCTGTCACTTGTTGACAGCTTCAAACCTGTACTGCTGAGTAAGGGGATAGACAAAAATGATGCATATATAGCCAAAGTGATAGACCTTATTAAGGAGAGGGCGGTTTTTGTAAATGATTTCTGGTCCCTGTCAGACTATCTTTTTGTTGCACCATCATCTTATGACCAGGCAGTAAGGACAAAATTCTGGAAAGAGGATACCCCTGCAGTTCTTAAAGAAATTATCGGAATGCTGGAAGGCTTTGAGCCTTTTACAAAGGAGGCCCTTGAACCGGCACTATCATCTTTCATAAAAGAGAAAGGATATCAGATGGGATCGGTGATGAATATCCTTAGGTTGCTTCTGGTTGGCGAGTCTAAAGGTGCAGGTATTGCAGATATTATGTCACTTATAGGAAAGCAAGAGACTATTTCAAGAATTGAAAGAGGTTTGTCTGACTAGTTTATCCCTCTTAGCTTTTTCTCCCATTTCCAGGCAGAGGCAAGAACTTCCTCAACAGGTGTTGTTGCTCTCCAGCCCAGAACCTCGTTTGCCAGTGTAGGATCTGCCCAGACTTGTTCCACATCCCCTGCCCTGCGGCCGGTTATTCTGTATGGAACATCAACTCCGGTAGATTTTTTGAAAAGGTCAATCAGTTCGAGAACAGAGAGTCCTTTTCCTGTCCCAAGGTTAAAATACTCAATGTTGTCTTTCATTTCTTCTGATTTTTCCAGTAGTCTTTCCATTGCAGCAACGTGTGCCTTGGCAAGATCACAAACATATATGTAATCACGTATGCATGAGCCGTCTGGTGTTGAATAGTCGTTACCGTAAACACTAAGGAAATCACGAAGTCCAGCGGCCGTCTGTGTTATATACGGCAGGAGATTCTGTGGCACACCCCTTGGAAGCTCTCCAATAAATGCAGATGGATGGGCACCGATTGGATTAAAGTATCTCAGCAGTATCACGTTCAGTTTATCTCTGTAGGCCATTGCACTGTCTTTCAGAATATCTTCGCAAATCTGCTTTGTCCTTCCATAAGGAGATGTTGCAGGCTGTAGCGGAGCATTCTCGCTAACCGGCAGATTTTCCTTTGCTGGTTGACCATATACAGTACATGATGAGGAAAAGACTATTGAGGACCTGTTCTGCCTATTCATCAGCTCAATAAGGTTAATGAGTGAAAAAAGGTTGTTCCTGTAATACATAACCGGCTTTTCAACGCTCTCTCCCACTGCTTTGTAAGCAGCAAAGTGAATTGCAGCGCGAATATCCGGGTGTTTTTCAAAAAGGAGGCCGAAAGCATTAATGTCCGAACAGTCAACTTCTTCAAAAAGGGGTTTTTCACCCGTTATTTTCTCAATTCCGTCCAGAACATCAGGTGATGAGTTAGAGAAATTGTCTGCAAGTAAAACCTCATATCCCGCATTGAACAATTCAACAGCAGTATGGGCCCCGATATACCCGGTTCCCCCTGTTACCAACACCTTTGCTTTTTTCATAATTGTACTTTTTGATATTATTTGCAGAAGTCAGATATAGCCTTGCAGATTGTAATCTGGTCCTCATCCTTAAGTTCAGTATGCATTGGCAGTGACAGAACCTGGTCCGCAAGATATTCCGAATTGTCAAGTGACACCCTTATTTCTGAAATTTTCCCGAAAGCCTTCTGATTATTTAGAGACATGGGATAATATATCATAGATGTTATACCTTTTTCTGTAAGATATTGTCTGAGCTCATCCCTGCGACCCTTAACCAGAATTGTAAACTGATGATATACATGTGTCGAGTTTCCTGACTCTTCCGGCACTATAATGCCATCCACTCCTTTAAGAAGCTGCTTGTATCTTTGTGCAAAGCGGTATCTTGCAACAGAATACTCATCCAAATGGCTGAGTTTTATGTTCAATACTGCTGCCTGTATGGTATCTAGCCTTGAGTTACAGCCTATTATATCGTGAAAATACTTAACCTTCTGACCATGGTCTGTAACCATTCTAATTTTAGAGGCAAGCTCTTTGTCCTGAGTAAAAATTGCTCCTCCGTCTCCGTAGCAGCCAAGGTTTTTTGTAGGGAAGAAAGAGGTGCATCCAATATGCCCGATAGTTCCCGCATAAACCTCTCTGCCGTCACTATACGTATATTTTGCTCCGAGCGCCTGTGCGTTGTCTTCAATAACAAAGAGGTTGTGCCTGCCGGCAATCTCCATTATACGTTCCATATCGCATGTCTGTCCAAAAAGATGGACAGGAACAATGGCTTTTGTTTTATTGGATATCGAAGGTTCAATGTCCTCAATTTTTATATTGAATGTTCCGGGATCTACATCAACAAGAACCGGCACCAGACCCAATAATCCAACAACCTCTGCAGTAGCAGCATATGTGAAGGCCGGGACAATTACTTCATCTCCCGGTTTCAGCTCCAGAGCCATCATTGCAATCTGCAGTGCATCTGTACCGTTGGCACATGCTATCACATATCTGGAATTAAGATATTCCGCAAGATTGATTTCAAATTCGTTTACTTCACTTCCATTTATAAAGTTTGAATTATCCAGTACCTGCTGTATCGCCGCATCTATCTCAGGTTTTATTTTTTTGTACTGACCCTTAAGGTCTAACATTGGAATTGCCATGTGTTTATTAAAGATTTTACTTTTGCAAATGTATAAATATTCTTTCCTACTACAATAAATAACTACCTTTGCACAATATGATTACTAACGACAGATATATTGGAATAGCTTCCGATCATGCCGGATTCGAACTCAAGGAGACACTTAAAAAGGAACTCTCTGTAATGGGTTATCAGACAAAGGATTTTGGCACATACTCCTCAGAAAGCATGGATTATCCCGATGTCGCCCATCCACTGGCAGAGGCAGTTGTAAAAGGAGACGTTGCAGCCGGAATAGCCATCTGCGGTTCCGGAAATGGAATAAGCATGACTCTCAACAAACATCAGGGAATAAGGGCCGCTCTTTGCTGGACAAAAGAAATCACGTCTCTTGCCAGACAACACAACAATGCAAATATTTGCTCCCTGCCAGCCAGGTTCGTCTCTGTTGAACTAGCAAAAGAGATTGTTCATACATTTCTTTCAACAGGTTTTGAAGGAGGAAGGCACCTTGCCAGAATTAATAAAATCAACTGTCAGGATGTCGCTCCACACAATTGAAAAAGAAAATTGCAGTAAGGCTCTTGTACGGAATATTGAAGAATACCCAGATGGTATTGTAATTTCCGTAAACAAACCCTATGGCTGGACATCCTCAGATGTTGTCAGAAAAATCAAGTTCAGGACCCAACGCTTTTTCGGAGTTAAAAATATTAAGGTAGGACATGCCGGAACTCTTGATCCTCTGGCAACCGGAGTTTTGATAATTTGCCTGGGCAAGGCAACAAAGCTTGCTGAGATGCTTCAGGCGCAGGAGAAAGAGTATGTTGCAGGAATTACATTTGGTTGCACGACACCATCCTTCGATCTCGAAAAGGAGATTGACGCATATTATCCCTTTGAGCACATAACAATGGATTCAATAAAATCCCGCCTTCCCGGTTTTTTGGGAGAACTGGACCAGATTCCACCTGTGTTTTCCGCAAAACTTGTCGACGGCAACAGGTCATATGATCTAGCAAGAGCAGGTGTCCAAAAAGAGTTGAAACCTTCAAGGGTTACAATATATTCTCTCGAGGCAATCTCTTACATATCACCGGTATTAACACTAAAAATAAGTTGCAGTAAAGGGACATATATAAGGTCCATTGCAAGAGACCTGGGTGTAGCTATGGAAAGCGGTGCGCACCTTTCCGATCTTGTAAGAACATCATCAGGAGGCTTTTCAGTAAAAAACAGCGTTACAATAGAGGATCTTGAAAATCTAATGAAAACAGATTAAATTCTCACTAAGACGAAACATTTTCCTTATCCATACGTATAATAATAAGTTTGTCAAATTTTATATATGAAATTATCACAGTTTAATTACCCGCTTACCCCCGATCATATTGCAAAATATCCGGCCAAGTATCGCGATGAATCCAGATTATTAGTGCTTCACAAAAAAAGTGGAGAAATTGAGCATAAAACCTTTAAGGACCTGTTGGAATACTGTTCCATAGACGATGTCTTCATTTTCAACAACACCAAGGTTTTCCCTGCCAGATTAAATGGGAACAAGGAGAAGACAGGAGCTGAAATTGAGGTATTCCTGTTGAGGGAGTTAAACAGCGAACAGAAGTTGTGGGATGTCCTGGTGGACCCTGCAAGAAAGATAAGGATAGGCAACAAACTCTATTTCGGCGACAACGACAACCTTGTTGCAGAGGTAATTGACAATACAACATCACGTGGCAGAACATTAAGGTTCCTTTTTGACGGTACCCATGACGAGTTTAAGGCTACCTTGTTCAAACTTGGAGAGATGCCTGTACCAAAATGGATAAGAAGCAAGGCAGAAAGCATTGACAATGAACGTTACCAGACAATATATGCAGAACATGAAGGTGCAGTTGCAGTACCTGCTGCAGGTTTACATTTTAGCAGGGAGCTTCTTAAAAGAATGGAGATAATGGGCGTTAACTCTACCAGCATCATACTTCATATGGGCCTTGGCCACTTCCGTACAGTTGATGTAGAGGATCTTTCTAAACACAAGATGGATTCGGAGCAGGTAATAATTACCGAGGAGTCAGCTAACCTTATTAACAACACAAAGGCAAGCGGGAAAAAAGTTTTTGCCGTTGGTGTCACTGTTTTACGAGCAATTGAGACTTCTGTCACTACCCATGGTCAGCTTAAGCCATATAACGGATGGACCAATAAATTCATATTCCCTCCATACAGCTTCTCTATACCCGATGCTCTCATTTCAAATTTTCAACTGCCTCAGTCAACAATGCTTATGTCAGTAGCGGCATTTGGTGGCTTTGACACCGTAATGCGTGCATACAATCTTGCATTAAAAGAGGGCTATAAGTTTGGCACATACGGAGATGCAATGTTGATAATATAGCAGGTTTCTCTTTCTGAAATTTAATTATTCTTTTGTAGAATAAATTTTTCCGGTTTTACACAAGCAGCTGATGAATACTCATCAGCTTTGCTTTTATGTACACAGATGAATTAGTCTATATCGTTGCGCTGAATAAAGTATTCAGATACAATCCAAAGATCTCAAATTTCCTGCTTAAAGAGTTCGGGACAGCAGAAACCATATTCAGACTTGACCAGTCGGTGCTGATGGGAATCTTCAACAATAGATACAGTTTTTTGGATCAGCTTTCTGACAGAAGTATATTAACATGGGCAAAAGAGGAGATATGCTGGGCAGAATCAAAAGGGGTCAGGCTCATAAATATCAACGACAGTGAATATCCTGCCTCGTTAAAGGAGTGTTTTGATCCTCCGCTAGTACTTTATATTTATGGAGAGGCAGACCTCAATCAGGAGAAAATCATCTCAATTGTAGGAACCAGGATGTCCACCAGATACGGAACCGAGTGTTGCAGGAAGATAATCAGGGAACTGCTTGATTCAGGCTGTACGCCTGTCGTAGTAAGTGGCCTGGCATATGGAGTTGATGTAGCGGCACACAAGGCAGCCCTTGAGTCCGGGTTAAAGACTGTAGCAGTTCTTCCAAATGGCCTTGATCGCATATATCCGTCTGCCCACCATGAAATTGCAAAAAAAATATCAAGACAAGGCGCAGTAATTTCTGAATTTCCCAGAGCAACTGAATCACTTAAGATTAATTTTATACAGCGAAACCGGCTTATTGCAGCTCTCTCAAAAGCGACAATAGTAATTGAGTCGAGAAGTAAGGGTGGAGCTCTTATAACTGCAGAACTGGCACAGTCTTACTCACGGGAAGTTTTTGCAATACCCGGACGTCTCTCCGATCCAATTTCTTCTGGGTGCAACAATCTAATTTTCCGTAACATTGCAAATATATTCAGCTCAACAAGAGATTTCATGACAGTTATGAATTGGGGATCTGAAAATAAAGACATCCCACATAAAGAGAAGGAATTGTTTTATTCCGGAAGTCCTGAAAAAGAAAAAATATTAGTAGCTTTACGCATCAATTCCGAGCTCAATATGGATGAGTTACTCTTGATAACCGGTGCCGGGATGCAAAGTCTTTGCGAGAGCCTTCTGGAACTGGAATTGGAAGGATACATTCACTCATTGGCCGGTAAAAGATACAGTTTAGCATAATTTTTAATGAATCAATTCATTGACTCTCACATTCATCTTTACGATCCGGAGTATGATGCAGATTTAGGGGAAGTAATCTCACGCGCAAAGGCAGAAGGTGTAAGCAGATGCATTTTGCCTGCAATAGACTCGGGTACTCACGATAAGATGGTTAATCTCGCAAAACTCCACCCCGGATTTGCATTTCCTTCAATTGGATTACATCCGACTTCGGTGAAATCTGACTGGGAAAAAGAGCTGTCTCTTGTTTTTGACAATATTGACAAAAATAAATTTCATGCCATTGGTGAAATTGGCATTGACGGCTACTGGTCAAAGGAGTTCCTGAATGAACAATCATTTGTCTTCGAAAAGCAGATTGAACTTGCTGTTCAAAAAGGACTTGCAGTAATTATTCATTCGCGTGATGCCACAGAAGAGGTTTTCAAGGTTCTTGAAAAAACCGGACATCTTGGGCTATCAGGTGTATTTCATGCATTTTCGGGCAGTTTTGAGACCTACAGACGCCTTTCCGGAATGGGTAACTTTATGTTCGGCATCGGAGGTGTTATAACATTTAAAAACGCATCATTGGCAAAAGTTGCAGCAAAAATGGATTTAAAGGAGATTATACTCGAAACCGATGGTCCATGGCTCACACCTGCTCCTTTCCGGGGAAAAAGAAATGAGCCCTCATATATCTCCCTGATTGCAGAAAAACTTGCTGAAATAAAAGGTTGTTCAATTGAGGAGGTAGCAGCCACAACAACAAAAAACGCAGAAAAATTATTTAATATCTGAAAAATGAACTCATCCATACTTCTAATATACACCGGCGGTACAATCGGCATGAAACAAGACCCAGAGAGCATGGCTTTGGTTCCCTTTAATTTTAACCAGATAATGGAAGAGGTGCCTGAACTGAAAAAATTCGGGTTCAGAATAGATTCCCATTCATTTGATCCTCCGGTAGACTCCTCTGAGATTCAAACTGATTTTTGGGTTGATCTTGCAAATCTCATAAAAGAGAATTATATCAATTATGATGGATTTGTGATCCTGCATGGTACCGACACAATGTCTTTTTCCGCATCAGCATTAAGTTTTATGCTTGAGAATCTTGAGAAGCCCGTAATATTCACCGGGAGTCAGCTTCCTATTGGAATGTTAAGAACTGACGGTAAAGAGAATCTTATCTCCTCTATAGAAATTGCTGCTGCCAAAGATGAAAACGGACATGCAATGGTACCAGAGGTATGTATATACTTTGAAAGCCAGCTATATCGAGGTAATCGTACCACAAAATACAATGCAGAGAATTTCCGTGCTTTCAAATCGGCAAACTATCCATGTCTGGCAGAGGTTGGAATTCACATAAAATACAATAAAGGATACATTTCATATCCCAATGTATGGGACAAGGAACTATCTGTAAACACAAAACTGAATACCGATGTTGCAATTCTTAAGATATTTCCCGGCATATCCCGGAATGTTATTGAAACCTTCCTTAATATCATGGGTTTACGGGCCATAATAATTGAGACTTATGGCTCAGGGAATGCCCCAACCAAAAAATGGCTGATTGATCTCCTTGAGGGAGCAATAAAGAGAGGATTGATTATACTCAACATTTCTCAGTGTCATGCTGGCAGGGTAGATATGGATGCATATTCCACCGGAATTTTACTAAAAAAAATCGGTGTCATAACAGGTAACGACAGTACAACAGAAGCAGCAATTACCAAACTATTTTTTTTACTTGGACAAAGCAGTGATATTCTTTATATTAATGCCTTTCTAACCAAAAATATGCGAGGAGAAATTACAATCAGTTAGTGAATATTAAATATTCTTTTTAAATTGCACGA
The DNA here is from genome assembly GCA_001769195.1 of Bacteroidetes bacterium GWF2_40_14. Classification (GTDB taxonomy): domain Bacteria; phylum Bacteroidota; class Bacteroidia; order Bacteroidales; family UBA932; genus Bact-08. The sequence goes on from MEOK01000026.1 coordinate 43,894, forward strand.
TAATTAACGATAGTTTAGAAACAAATAACTATTTAAAATACATTGTTTAATACTTTAATCATTCAAAAATTTATGAAAAAATTTTTCATGTTTTTGGCAGTAATGGGTTTTATGGCCATTTCTGCTCAGTATGCTGCTGCTCAGACACAGGAACCTGCTGCTGCTGCCACAACAACTACTGTTGCTGACCAAACTGTTCAACAGGACATTCCCATTCACCAACAGCTAAAAGCCAAATTTATCGAGGGTGGTGCAGGCTTCATGGCATCAATCCTTATAGTTTTTATTCTTGGCCTTGCAATTGCAATTGAAAGGATTATTTACCTTAACCTTTCGACTACCAACACTGAGAAGTTGCTATTAGGTATTGAAGAGGCTCTTGCTTCAGGCGGAAAAGAAAAAGCACTTGAAGTTTGCCGTAATACAAAAGGGCCGGTTGCTTCAATTTTCTACCAGGGTATCTCTCGTATGGACGAAGGTGTTGAAGTTGTTGAAAAATCAGTTGTTTCTTACGGTGGAGTACAAATGAGTCAAATGGAAAGTGGTCTTACATGGATCTCTCTTTTTATTGCTACTGCTCCCATGCTAGGATTCCTCGGTACAGTTATAGGTCTTATTCAGGCATTTGACGCTATCGAAGCAGCAGGTGACATTTCCCCTAACGTTGTAGCAGGTGGTATGAAAGTAGCGTTGATTACAACTGTAGGCGGTCTTGTAGTAGGTATTATACTTCAGATTCTTTACAACTACATCGTATCTAAGATTGACTCTATCGTTATATCAATGGAAGATGCATCTATTTCGCTTATCGATATCCTCGTAAAAGCTAAAAAATAACAACTATGTCAAAATTATATAAATACTTACTATATATACTATTTGCAATATCGATTGTATTTATCATAGGCTTCTTCGTTGATCAGGATGTTATGCTCGATCCATTTCTATATTACACATATGTGCTTGTAGGAATATCTTTTCTGGCAATCATTATTCTCCCTCTGATCAATCTGGCAAAAAACCCTAAAGGGTTTAAGAAAATGCTTATGACACTTGTTATTGCTGTAGTATTTGTCGGAATTGCATATTTGCTCTCTTCCGGTGATCCCCTGCTGGTGAAAATAAATGTTGAAGCGTCAGAAAACGTACTTAAGCTAACAGATACAGGCCTTATTCTTACGTATATCCTTTCTGCCGGTGCCTGTCTGGCAATTATTTTCGGCGGGGTTGTTAAAATAGCAAGAAACCGCTAGTATTAATTGAATAAATAATAATAATAAAGATATGGCTAGACCAGCACAGCAACTCCCATCGTCCTCATTGGCCGATATTGCATTCATGGTTCTCATATTCTTTCTTTTGGTATCCACTATGGATCAGGATCTTGGACTGCAGCGTCGTCTGCCACCCATGCCTGACCCTAACCAGAAAGCTGACGACGTACAGATTAAACGTCGTAATATGATGATTGTCAGACTAAACGAAAATGATCGCCTGCTAGCAGGTGGGTCGCAGATTGATGTCAGCATGCTCAAGGATAAGGCAATGGAATTCCTTCTCAATAATGGGAATGATGAAAATTTGCCTGAAAGGGAGGTAAAGACAATTGAAGGTTTTGGGTCCTATCCTGTTTCAAAAGGTGTAATTTCTCTTCAGAATCATCGTGGTACAAGTTATGATGCTTATCTTAAGGTTCAGAACGAACTTGTAAAGGCAGTTAACATAATTCGCGATGAATTTGCTATGACTAACTTCGGGAAAATTTACATTAACCTTGACGAAGAGAAACAACGTATAGTAAGAGACGCAATACCTCAGAATATTTCTGAGGCAGAACCAAAAGATACAGGTAGAAAGAAATAAAAAAACAGAAAAATGGCAAAATTTTCAAGAAAAGGTAAAGGAGGAACTCCGGAACTGAGTACCTCGTCACTTGCGGATATTGTGTTCATGATACTGCTGTTTTTTATGGTTACTACCAGTATGAGACAGACAGAAAGAATGGTTGTTATAAAGATGCCTGAAGCCTCTGAAATAGCAAAGCTTGAAAGAAAGGACCTTTCTGCGTATATATTTGTCGGTACCCCAATGCCTAATTTACAGGCACAATATGGTAACGACTCTCGTATCCAGTTAAACGATTCATTCAAGACCATTGACGACATCCGCGACTTTATAGCTGCTGAACGTGAAAACCTCAGTGAAGCTGACCGTCAATATATGACCGTATCCATCAAGGCAGACGAAACTGTCCGTATGGGTATTATTTCAGATATCAAACAAGAGTTAAGAAGAACTTCTGCTCTTAAGATAATGTATGCGGCCAGAAGGTCGGCCCCCGTACAATAGCGGTTTTAATCGAAATTTCATGTAAAGGGTGTCTTCTATAAACAATAGGGCACCCTTTCTTGTATATATAGGATAAATAACTTTTAACATGAAGAAAAGCTATCTCATCATTTCTATCGTTGTGTTTTTTTCAGTAGTCAGTTCTGTTACATATGCCCAAAGAGAACATCAGGAAAAACCTAAATATGTTTTTCTGTTTATAGGCGATGGCATGGGATTTTCGCAAATCTCTTTAACTGAAGCTTACTTAGCCACCCAAAAGGGAAAAATAGGGAGTGATCCCATCTCCTTTACTAAATTCCCTGTTATGGGAATGGTTACAACTCATTCTGCCAACTCTTTCATTACATGTTCATCAGCTGCAGGAACGGCAATATCTACCGGATTTAAGACAAATAATCTTATGTTGGGAGTAGATCCTGACACAAATAAGCTGACGAGCATCACTTACAAGATACATGACAAAGGTATACAGATAGGCATATTAAGTACAGTCACTATCGACCACGCTACTCCGGGAGCCTTCTATGCAAATAGTACTGCACGAAGCAGTTACTACGACATAGCAACACAAATCCCTGCAAGCGGTTTTGAATTCTTTGGCGGAGGTGGATTTCTCAAACCCGACGGAGATAAAGGAGATAAAACAAATATTTACAATGTCCTTGAAAACAACGGCTATGCTGTAGTAAGAGGCTTAAGAAACCTTTCTTCTAAGAAAACATCTGAAAAAGTTGCGCTTTTTCAGGAAGTGGGCAAAGAAAAAGATTTGCCATTTGCCATTGACAGAAAAGACGGGGATCTTGCATTGAAAGATATCGTAGCTGCTGCAATTGATCATCTCTACACAAAGAAAGGGTTTTTCATTATGGCAGAAGGAGGAAAGATAGACTGGGCAGCACACAGCAACGACGCAAAGTCAACAATTCTGGAGATTCTGGATTTTGCCGATGCTATTGAAATCGCATATCAATTTTATCTCAAACATCCAAAAGAGACCCTAATAATCGTCACTTCTGACCATGATACCGGAGGAGCCAGTCTTGGCAGGGACAAAGGGGACCAGCTTAAACTGAACGAATTGAATAATCAGACCGGTTCGTTTGCCGAATATAAAAGTGACACCGAAAAATTCAATCAGGAGAAGTATGAAGCCTTCATGGGTTTAAGTAGAACAGCAAAAGTTGGTTGGACAACAACATCTCATCTTGGCAACGCAGTGCCCATTTTTTCTATCGGTGCAGGTAGCAGAAGCTTTTCCGGAAGAATGGACAATACAGAAATTCCAAGAAAAATTCTTAATCTAATGAATATTGAGTTTTAATTAAACAAAACAATAATTATGAGAGTAATTACCTGTCTGTTATTATCTCTGTTAGCTGTCTCCGTTTCATATTCACAGAGTTCTCCTAAAAGAGAGTTCCGCGGTGCATGGATACACACCGTAGGAAATGAAAAGTTCAAAACTATGAGTTCCGACTCAGTAAAGCAATTGTTCATAAACACATTGGACAATTTTGAAAAAGCTGGTATTAATGCCGTTATTTTTCAGGTAAGGCCACAGGCCGATGCATTTTACATGTCCAATTTTGAGCCATGGAGCAGATTTCTTGCCGGAGAACAGGGAAAAGCACCATATCCGCTCTGGGATCCGCTTCAGTTCATGATTGAAGAGGCTCATAAAAGAGGGATGGAACTTCATGCGTGGTGTAATCCATACAGAGTCACATCAAACGATAAAGAGCAGTTGAATCCGGATCATTTGTACTTTAAAAGACCGGAACTATTTAAAAAGTACGGGCAACAACTCTATTTCGATCCGGGAGAGCCTGAAGCCATAAAGCATACAGTAACTGTAATAGCAGATATTGTTGCTCGTTATGATGTCGATGCTATCCATTTCGACGATTATTTTTACCCCTATCCTATTGTTTTTGAAGAGTTTCATGATGACGCATCATTTGTAAAATACGCTAAATCGCAAGGTTTTGAATACTGGCAAAAGGCCGACTGGCGAAGAAACAACGTAGCTACCCTAATCAAGGCTCTTAACGATACCATCAAAGCCCTGAAACCCTGGGTGAGGTTCGGAATAAGCCCCTTTGGAATTCACAGAAATTTAAAAGACACACCTGATAGAAGTGGAAGTCAGACAAACGGACTGTCAAACTACGAACAACTATATGCCGATGTACCATTATGGATACAAAAAGGCTGGATCGATTATAATGTACCTCAGATATACTGGAAAATCGGTCACCCAGCTGCAGATTACAAAACACTTATAGAGTGGTGGAGCCGTTCAAATTTTGGTGGGCAATTATATATAGGACAGAATATAAGTACATTCAGCGAAAAGGACCTGGACAACCCATTTAGAACCCAGTTTGAGGCAAAAATGAAAATGGTACGGGAACTTCCTAATGTAGATGGAAATGTGTGGTGGCCTGGATGGAGTCTCAACAACAATCCGTTTGGTTTTACTGACAGTCTTATAAACAAGTATCAGAAACATCCTGCATTGATACCATCTTACAGAACCTTGGACAGTATCGCTCCTGCTCCGGTAACTAAAATTTCCAAAAAGGGAAAAATCCTCGTATGGAACCATAATTCCGGTGGAGATAAAATGCAAGAGGCAGCTTTCTACGCAATATACAGGTTTCCAAAAGGAGTCACCGCTGATCTTGACAATAGCGAATACCTTGTCAAACTTGTTGCAGAACCAAAGTATCTGCTGCATCAGGGTAAAGGAAAGAAGGACCGTTATCTGTACATAATAACTGCCATAGACAGGTGCTGGAACGAAAGCTCTCCATCGAAGGGGGTTGAGGTTAGTGAATAGCCACTTTTATTATTGTCATTTCTTATCATTTGAGTAACTTTGTCTAGTTAAATTATTATTTGGGATTAAAATGGAAAGCAAAAAAAGAGTCAAAATCTCCGAATTACTGAAAAGAGAGGCCGGTACCGATGTACTGGTAAAGGGATGGGTAAGAACCAAACGTGGAAATAAAAACATCTCCTTTGTTGCACTTAACGATGGATCGACAGTAAACAATATTCAGATTGTATTTGATATGAGTAAGTTTACAGAGGAGCAATTAAAAGGGGTCAATACAGGTGCATGCCTGGCTGTTGAAGGTTCTTTGGTTTCATCTGTAGGGAGTGGGCAAAGTGTGGAAATACAGGCACATCTGCTTGAAATTTATGGGTCGGCAGATCCTGAGACATATCCCCTTCAGAAAAAAGGACACAGTATGGAGTTTCTCAGGGAGATTGGTCATCTTCGTCCCAGAACCAATACATTCGGTTGCATTTTCCGCATAAGACATGCCATGGCTTTTGCAATTCACAAGTTTTTCAATGATAAAGGGTTCTTCTATCTTCACACCCCAATCATTACAGCATCAGACGCAGAGGGAGCAGGAGCAATGTTCCAGGTTACAACTCTTGACCTAAACAATATTCCTAAGAATCCAGAAGGTGGAGTTAACTTCTCTGACGACTTTTTCGGAAAAGCTGCAAACCTTACAGTAAGTGGACAGCTTGAAGGTGAACTTGGAGCATTGGCATTAGGTGAAATCTATACATTTGGTCCTACATTCAGAGCAGAAAACTCCAATACACCCAGACATCTGTCAGAATTCTGGATGATTGAACCAGAGATTGCATTCTATGATATCAAGGACAATATGGACCTCGCAGAGGAGTTTATCAAATATCTTGTTAAGTACTCACTTGATAATTGCACTGACGACCTTAAGTTCCTGAATGACATGTTCGACAAGGAGCTAATTGAAAGACTCCAAAGTGTCATTGACACTGAGTTCGTCCGGCTCAGCTATACAGATGGGGTAGAAATACTTATGAAGTCTGGGCAGAAATTTGAGTACCCTGTGTCATGGGGAACCGACCTTCAAAGCGAGCATGAGAGATACCTTGTGGAGAAACATTTCAAAAAGCCTGTCATTCTTACAGATTACCCTAAGGAGATTAAGGCATTCTACATGAAGCAAAACGATGACAACAAAACTGTGAGAGCTATGGATGTGTTGTTCCCGAAAATTGGAGAGATCATTGGAGGCTCCCAGAGGGAGGAATCATTAGAGAAACTTGAAGGGAGAATAAAGGAACTTGAGATGGGCACTGAATCTCTCTGGTGGTACATAGAGACCCGTAAATTTGGCACCGCTCCCCATTCAGGATTTGGTCTTGGTTTTGAAAGACTTCTTCTATTTGTAACCGGCATGTCAAATATTCGTGACGTAATACCTTTCCCAAGATCACCTAAAAACGCAGAATTTTAAAACTTTATGCTGATAATTGGAATTGCCGGTGGTACCGGATCCGGAAAAACAACGGTTGTAAATGAGATAACCAAACTACTGTCAAACAGTCAGGTGGTGGTGATACCCCAAGATTCTTACTATAAAGATAACAGTCACCTGCCTCTTGAGGAACGGCTGGAACTTAATTTTGACCATCCAGAATCTATTGATTTTAAGCTTCTTGTAAAACATCTCCGCGAACTTAGGGCAGGCAAGGGGGTAGATCAGCCAGTCTATTCCTATCTTACCTGCTTAAGGTCAACAACAGAGACGGTAAGAGTTGAGCCGGCACAGGTTATCATTGTTGAAGGAATCCTGATATATACCTGTCCCGAGCTCAGAAGTTGCATGGATATAAAAGTATATGTAGATGCCGATGCCGATGATCGCCTTTGCAGGGTTATCACCAGGGATTGCCTTGAAAGAGGCAGAACTGTGGGCAAAGTGTTGGAAAGATACGAAAAAACCGTAAAACCAATGCACCTTCAATTCATAGAACCAAGCAAGCGATATGCCGATATCATTATTCCTCAGGGAGGACACAATCAGGTTGCGATAGATATTCTTCTTGCAAGCATAGAGAAAGTGCTACACAGAAAATAATGTTTAACAAAGAGAAAAATGTTGGTCTGTATCTTACCATAGCCGTTCATCTGCTGGTAATCATCATACTGTTGGCTACCCGCATAGGTTTTGTACTAAGCGAAGAAAACTCATTTATTCTCGATTTCACACAACAGGAGACTGCTGAAAAACAGGCACAGGAGGCTCAGTTGAAAGAGGATGTCAGTAATGAACTTGACGGTTTACTCTCAAGAAGCACAAGCATAAGGAACGTTGCAGTTGATGCCAGCCAAAAAGGAAAAGCCCTTAAAGATGACCGCTTTAAAAATCCTAATCAAGTTTATGAAGAGGCAAAGAAACTGCAGGATAAGCTAAATGCTTCCAAAAAGGAGGCCGAAGCATATCAGGGAAGTGACGATGTTGCAGAACCTGCCCAGGAACAGAAAAAGAGTGAGACTTACAAAGGGCCTTCTGTCATCTCTTATTCACTGGAAGGACGCAAGGCTATGAGCCTTCCCATTCCTGTCTATAAATGCATTGGTGGAGGTGATGTAAGTGTGGCTATAAGCGTCAACAGAAAGGGTTATGTAATTGCAGCATCGGTCATCACCAACGCCTCATCAGCAGATAGATGTCTGCAGGATTATGCAATTAAAGCTGCAAAATCGTCACGTTTCACAGCTTCTCCCAATGCACCGGAACGTCAGGTTGGTAAAATTGTCTACAGGTTCATTGCCCAGTAGCAACCTTCATTACATTATCAATCTCTGCCATAATAGGATAAAAGGCAAGGTCATCTAATGGAGAATACCTCCCAACCAAAGCCTTTATCTGAGTTATAATTATATCTTTACATCTGGCCCACTCGTCATTTTTTGGCACAAGCTTATTGATTTCTGCATATTTAAGGAATCTTTGCTCAAAGTTAACTGTCGCAAAGAAATTATTCAGGCTCTTTATATCCTTGATATTCTTTAACACAGGTCGGTAAATATCTGCCATCTGGGAGCTGAACCTGAACGCCAGACCCTGATTGCTTGCCTTTACAAAGAAATCGTTAACCCCTATTGTATCTATCGGAACAAAAATGTCCGGAGTTATTCCTCCTCCTCCATATACAATTTTTCCTTTTGGAGTAGTGAATTTCAATGAGTCGTTCTTTCGTATACTGTCTGCCGATGACATCTCTCCATGTTTGAATCTCTCATAGATATCATATTGATAATCTTTTGAGTATGGCTTTTGGATTGATCTGCCCGTTGGTGTATAAAATCTGGCAACTGTAAGTCTTATTCCGGATTTATCTGTGAAATATATTGGCTCCTGAACGAGTCCCTTACCAAATGACCTTCTGCCTATTACGACTCCCCTGTCATTATCCTGAATGGCTCCGGCAAATATTTCGCTGGACGAAGCAGACCCTTCGTCAATTAGCACCTTAAGTCCAATACCATTGCAAGTACCACTGTTATCGGCAAAAAAGTCCTGTCTTTTGCGGTGCATACCCTCCATATATACAATAAGTTCTCCTTTTTTCAAAAATTCATTTGCCAGAAGGAAAGCCTGGTCAAAATAACCGCCGCTGTTACTCCTTAAGTCAAATATCAGATCTTTCATCCCCTCGCTTTTCAGCTGTTTTACAGCTTCAAGAAACTCCTTGTGACTTGTTCTGGAAAATTTGGAAAGTTTGATGTAGCCGATGTTCTGCCCGGTCATATATGCAACATCTATACTTTTAACCGGAATCTTGTCTCTCTTTATATCAAAATAGACAAGCTTTGCCGATATCCCTCGCTTTACTCCTATATTGACCATTGATCCGGACTTTCCCCTCAATCGTTTAACCAGACTATCCTGAGCCATCTTAACCCCTGCCACGATCTCCTTGTTTACCTGAACTATCCTGTCTCCGGATATAAGCCCTGCCCTTTCCGAAGGACCTCCGGTTATAACATTTATTACTATTGCCGTGTCGTTTGGAACATTGAACTCAATTCCAATGCCGTCGAAATTTCCTTCCAGAACCTCGTCAGCATCTTTTAATTCCTGAGGAGGAAGATAGACCGAATGAGGGTCGAGAGTCTCCAGAATATGCGGGATGACCTTCTCTGTTATATCACTCTTATCAATAGAATCTACATAGTTTTTATCTATCTGGCTCAATACCAGCATGAGTTTGTCCCAGTTTTGAGCCTTTACCGACAGCTCCTTTCTATTACTGCTCACCGTGCTAAGAATTTTAAAAACCAGTAGAATTGCCAGGGCCAATATTATTATTGTGGGCCAGGGGTTGTTCTTAATGCGCTCTTTTATGCTGCTCATATATATATATTATTCACTAAGGTTAACAATTTCTATTCCAACTCTGGCAAGGAGGTCTATCCCGTCAGTAATCCGGTAGTTGTCCCGGTAAACAAGTCTCTTTATTCCTGCCTGAATGATAAGCTTGGAACACTCAAGACATGGTGCTGTTGTTACATACATGGTTGCCCCCTCGCTACTGTTGCTCGATTTCGCAACTTTGGTTATAGCATTTGCTTCTGCATGGAGAACATACGCCTTTGTACGGCCATCTTCATCTTCACAAATATTCTCAAACCCGGAAGGTGTCCCATTATATCCGTCAGATATAATCATTCTGTCCTTAACCAGCAGTGCACCAACCTGCCTTCTCTTGCAATAAGAATTTTTTGCCCAGACTGCAGCCATCTCCAGATAGCTCTTGTCAAACTGAATTTGTTTTTCCGACATATTAGCCTTGTAATCTTTGATATAGAAATCTTTTTATACTCCTTTTTGGAGTTTTTTCAAACTCTTCCGGGAAAATTTTTACTGTCTGAATCTTACAAAAGTTTGGAAGATCATCATTTACGGCAACCCTGTTTTCCTCCATCTTTTTTTCAAGATCTATGGTGGATAGTCCATGCTGCTCCGCCAGTTCAAAATCAGGGTAGATAAGCACAGTCAGTGACCCTTGTTCTTCTATAACCAGCGATTCATTTACATACTGCATATTATTCAACAGACTCTCAATCTCCTCGGGGTATATATTCTGCCCGTTAGGACCCAGAATCATGCTTTTTGAACGCCCCCTGATATAGAGGAAACCCTCATCATCTATGACTCCCATGTCACCTGTCCTCAACCATCCATCCTCTTTCAAAACACTATCTGTGGCCTCCTGATTCTTGAAGTATCCCAACATCATGTTTGTTCCTTTGCACATTATCTCTCCGGGAATATTCTTTGGGTCGTCTGAGTCAATTTTTATCGACATTCTGGGAACTGCTTTCCCGCAGGAGTACAATCTGGTGTTGTCCCAAGGGGCATATGTTATTATTGGTCCACACTCTGTCATTCCGTAACCAACTGTAAAGGGAAAGCCAATCTTGCGGAAGAAAACCTCAGCCTCCTTGTTGAAAGCGGCTCCCCCCACAATAACTTCCCTGAACCTCCCACCAAAGGTTTTTACAAGCTCTTGCTGTATTTTCCTTTGAATCTTCTGGTCAATGACCGGCACTCTCAGAAGCACCCTCATAGATGTCTTACTTATAATTGGCTGAAGCTTTTTTTTGTATATCTTTTCTATAATCAATGGTACCGATACAACAATGTGTGGCTTTATTTCGGCAAAAGCCTCCATTATTATTTTGGGACTCGGAATTCGCGTAAGGAAGTATACGTGTGCACCCACTGTCATTTCGAACAGAAATTCAAACATCATACCATACATGTGCGCTGTTGGCAACATGGCAACAACCCTTGATGTATTGTTCAGTTGGGGTTGTACCTCCATTCCAAATTCCACATTTGATATCAGACTCCTGAAGGGTAGCATAACACCCTTGGAAAAGCCTGTTGTTCCCGATGTGTAGTTTATCAATGCAAGCTCTTCGTGAGAATCTTCGAAATATGATATATGTTCAGGTCTGAAATATTTTGGATACTTCTTTCCAAAAAGTTCGTTAAGGTGCTCTCTGGTTTCATAAACAAGCTGGGCCTTGGCAAATAATACCGAAAAATCCGAAATTTGAATCACTACCTCAAGGTTGGGCATCTCTGTTTCACTTAGAAGTTCCCAGTTCTGGTCACCAATAAATAATATTCTTGAATCTGAATGGTTTACAATATGATGAATATTGCCGGGTTTAAATTCATGAAGAATGGGAACAGCAACTGCACCGTAAGTTATTGTAGCGAGAAATACCACTCCCCAGTTAGCCTGATTTTTTGAACAGATGGAGACCTTATCTCCCTTTTTCAAACCACATATTTCAAATACTATATGAAGTTTCTCAATTCTTCTGGCAACATCCCTGTAGTGAAGCGTTACCCCTTTGTAGTCGGATAGAGCAGGATTGTTCCAATTTTCTTTGAAACTCCTTTCCAACATCAGGTTAAGTGATTTTTCCATCTATTCTAGTAGTCATTAAGCAAATGTCTGCAGATCACATAAATGAGAATACAATCCCTTCTGCATGATCAGCTCGTTATGGGTTCCCCTTTCTACGACTGTGCCCTCTTTAAGAACGATTATCTCATCGGCATGCTGAATGGTTGATAGCCTGTGAGCTATAACAACAGATGTTCGGTTTCTCATCAGGTTGATGAGTGCCTCCTGAACTAGTCTTTCGCTCTCTGTATCTAATGCAGATGTAGCTTCGTCAAGAATCAGTATTGGTGGATTCTTAAGCACAGCTCTTGCTATTGCGAGTCTCTGTCTCTGACCTCCGGAGAGCTTTAGCCCTCTGTCCCCGATATTGGCCTGATATCCAAATTCCATTTGTGATATGAATTCGTGTGCATTGGCAATTTTTGCAGCAGTTATAACGTCCTCCTCTCTTACCTCTTCCATTCCAAAAGCAATATTGTTAAAGACAGTATCATTAAATAGTATCGCCTCCTGAGTAACTATGCCCATAAGGTTGATGAGTTCCTTAGGTTCGTAGTCTCTTATATCAATGCCATCCAGAGTAATAGAACCTGATGTAACATCATAAAATCTTGGCAAAAGGTCGGCAAGTGTTGTTTTACCTGCACCCGATGGCCCTACAAGGGCTATCATTTTACCTTTGTTTATCTTAATATTTATGTTTTTGAGTATCGGTTCGCTTGCATATTTGAACCCTACCCCATTAAAAGCGATTTCATTCTTAAATTCCTTGACTGAAACAGGATTTGGAGACTTCTTTATTATTGTCTCTTCATCCAGGATTGCAAAAATACGCTCGCCTGAAACCAACCCCCTTTGCAGATTTGCAAATGCATTGGAAATAGACTTTGAGGGCTCAAGTACCTTGTAGTAGAAAGTCATGTAAATGAATAATTCCGGAAGGTCCATTCCCAGTTTCCCTCGCAGTTGAAGAAAACCCGCATATAGCAATACTATTCCCACTACCGTTACACCAAGAAATTCCGATAATGGCGATGCCATCTCCTGACGGTTAAACATTTTCTTACTGGCTCTTCTGTGTCTATAGTTAGTCTGGTCAAAACGCTCATTTGTATATCTCTGCGCATTGAAGGCCTTAATTATCCTTGCTCCTGATATTGATTCTTCAAAGTGGCTGACAATTTTCCCCATAAGGGACTGTGTGTCTGTTGCCCCTTTTTTCAACGATCTTACAACACGACCTATAACAAAAGCAGTTATAGGTAAGGCAACAAGTGTAACTGAAGTAAGTTGGGGAGACATATAGAAAAGCATCGACAAGAAACCTATTATCATAAGAGGGTCCCTGAAAAGAATAGCGAAAGAGTTAGCTACACTGTTCTGAACCTCAGTTACATCGTTTGAAATACTCGATAGAATGTCTCCTTTCCTTTTTTCATGAAAATACCCTATGTGCAGCCTGGATATCTTAAGAAACAGCGATTTGCGAATATTGTACATGAGCCGGGTTCTCATGCTTACTAAAATTCGCTGTGACAGATATCTTGTAAGGTTTGAGAAAAAGGATGCTATCAGAAATATTATACATACAAACAACAAACCGTCCTGACGTGCAGATTCACCCATGAACTTTGTCAGGTAGTAATTGAAAATCTGCTTGAAATAATCTACACTTACAGAAAAATCCGGAAGGAGTGTCTGCTGGGTTATGCTGGCAGGGTCAAATATTATTCTGGTGAGCGGATCGATCAGTGCAAAATATATTACTCCGAAAAAAACAGAGAGAATAGACAACAAAAGGTATGAAGGCCAATATCTTCCGTATGGCTTTGCGAATGACAGCAGTCTTAAAAATGTCTTCATGCCTCTTTGTTCTCCTCTTTAGTTTCCTCTTTGGTTTCTTCGTAATCTACATACTCTCCCACGTTCCTGTCAACGACTTTATTCAGGGACGGGTTACTGTTGTTTACAATTGTCTCCCCCTCCCGGTAATTGTCTTCTCCTTTTGAATACATCCTGTTTTCATTGGCAAATTTCCCCATTTTTTTCTTTATCCACCAAGCAAGAAGCAACGGGCCGAAACGAGCAACCAGCCAAAAAAATAAGAATAGTATAATTAAAAATGTCAAAAATCCTTCCATCGTTATTTCATTCTTTTTACCTTTCCGTTCTCCAGATTCAAAATTAAATTTCTCCCCTCTTTTGTAGTAACTATGACCTCACTTCCAGAGGTGATTTTAACTTCTGTTCCTGGCATCAGTGAATTTTTGCCAGTGAATTTTGTAACAGGATTTCCGTTTATAGTATATATTGTTGTCTCAAGTTGTGTCCTTAGCACCCAGTATTTGTTTTTGCCTACTTTAACAAGTTCCGGGAACTTCTTTATAGTCTCTTCTCTGCTTATGTTGTTCCATGCCGGATAATGATTGCAATCCCTGTCATAAAGACGTAATGTATTGTCGGTATGTAGCAACATAATTGCAAAATCACCATCACCTTTGATATCATAAATTTTTGGGCCAAGCATTATAAGCGAATCAACCCTTTTTGGGTAATTTCCGGCAAACCTTCCCTTTCTGTCCAGCAAATATAGCTCGTTTCCACTTGCAAAAAGCATTTGCAGCTTTTTATTACGGAGATAGTCTACCTGAACTACAAATCCCCTTAGAGGTGTCTGGAATGGCACCGTCCAGATTCCCTTTTTCTCCTTGTCCAGCAATCTAAGATTGAAATTGGAAAGTTGCTCCAGATATTCTGTCTCACCATTGTTAAAATTCACTAATTTAAAGGGTCCTTTATCTATCTGCACTATTGTATCAAGCTCCCATCCAGGTGTCTTGTTCTCTCTTACTCTCTCGGGTTCCGGCAGTTGCTTCATTTGCTCGGCGTAGAAGAGAAGATTCAACCCGATACCAGATTCAGACTGATTAAGCTGATAGACAATTGCTTCAAAGTTTTTATCTTTCAGTCTTTCTCTTACAGGCTCTTTGACAGATTTTTTAAATAATGCAGCAACTGAATCCGTTTGTGCAGAAACATTCACAATCGCGGAAAGAAGAGAATTCTCCTTTGATATCTTACTATACAAATCTGTTTGACTAAAGTACTCCTCCATTGTGAAATCTGAAAATGTTCCTGCTGCAAATTCCTTAATTAGTTTATTTTCACCAATAATTACCCACTCACCACTCCTGCAATATGACTCCTCTTTTGTATAAGAAAAAACCTTGCCAAAAAGATCGGCAATAGCACCTTTATGTTTAAAAGTTTCTACAACACCCTCCTTGTCCCTCTCCTTAACACCTGTCCTGATTAGAGTGACCCATTTCTGTATGCCTTCAAATGGTAATAGTGCAGTAGCAATTTCCTTAGTTTCCAGCGATATAAACCAGTTTTTATTCTCCTCTGTCCTTGCAGAATTAGGTTTTTTATATAACTCCTTGTACTCGCGGTATCTGCCTGAGAAGATTGAGAAGTCCTTAAGTGGAAGGGCAAGTAATACATGTGTATTATACGGAAGTACTTTCCACGATTTCATCTCTCCTCCGGCACAATTTTTAAATACTTCAGAATAGTTTCCTACACCTTTCATATTAATGAAATCCCCCTGATAAATTTGACAGGTATTGTTGAATTTGCCGCTGAGAGTGGTCCAGGAGCTGAACTTTGAAATAAAATCGGAATAACCCCAATATTTCCATTCAGCTATACCTGAGAAAATTTTCCCAATATTCTGATGATTGATAAAAAGAAGGTTATCCCTGTTGATAGTCTCTTTCAATATCCGTGCTAACTCATGATTGTCGAGTATCGAAGTTTTAGATTTAAGATGCCTTATAGATGACTCCAAAACTATAGGAGACGTGCTTGCGATGAACGTATTTCTGTAAACTGCAAACTGAACCCCTTTTGACTCATGGATATCAACCCCGTTAAATATTCTTTTTGCACCTCCGGTCTGTGCAGAGGAGAGCTCCTTTATCAGCAACTCCTTATCTATCGTATTATTTGAAAGATCAGAGCAATATAATAGTGATAGTTCGTTTTTTGCTGAATAGTGTACAGAAAACAATATTTCAGAACCGGATAACTCCTTTAAAGACGGATGGTCACTGCATATTTTGTCCAAAGACAGCAGTAGCCTCAGCAGTTCATTGTTCTTGTTCAGGTAGTGAGAAAAGATGCTAATTGAATCTACAAATGCCTTTTTAAGAACTGCGCTGTTTCTGAAACTGAAAATTGCTATAGCATCAACAGGTACGGCAACAGCATTCTTTAAAACCACACCTCTCCTCTCTTCGCCGGGATTTTCCTTATTCCGGTTAATAAATAAAAGTGCTATCCCACAACCCAAAAGTAATATAACTAAGGGCAGTACTATGAAAATATATCTCTTGTTTGTGATTATCATAAGCTCACAAAGTTATTAAAAAATAAAAAAAGGAACAAACTAAAAAAAAATGTACTTTTGCAAACATTTTATTAAAATATCCAACAAAACATTCACAAATCATAATGCATATGGACTCTTTTCTTAATTATAATATAAATCCGGTATTGGTTCACTTACAAAAATATCCTACAGATTATACCAAAAAGGATATAATTAAATTTATTATTGACAAAGGAGTCAGAATCCTGAATTTCAGATATGTTGCAGCTGACGGGAGGTTAAAGACACTCAATTTCCCAGTTACCAGTTACCAGTATCTGGACAGTGTTTTATCATATGGAGAGAGAGTAGATGGATCTAGTCTCTTCCCATATATAGAGGCCGGCTCAAGTGATTTGTACATAATCCCTAGATTTTCAACAGCATACCTCGATCCTTTTGCAAAAATACCAACCTTGGGACTTCTCTGTTCATACTTTACAAAAGACGGCTTACCATTAGATACTGCTCCTGAGAACACACTCCTGAAAGCATCAAGGTCCTTCACAAAAAGAACAGGCTATTCATTTGAAGCAATGGGAGAACTTGAATTTTACATTGTAGATGACAAACGCAATGACTATCTGATCCCCGATCAGAAGGGGTATCACGAATCTGAGCCATTCACAAAGTTCGAGCAATTCCGTTGTGATCTAATGAATCATATTGCACAGACAGGAGGACAGATTAAATACGGTCACTCGGAGGTGGGAAATTTCACACTCGACAAAAAAACATACGAGCAGAACGAGATAGAGTTTCTTGTATCTCCTGTTGAACAGGCTGCTGATCAACTTGTAATGGCAAAATGGATAATTCGTAACCTGGCATATAGATATGGCCTCAACATAACATTTGCACCAAAAATCACAGCAGGAAAGGCAGGAAGCGGACTTCACTTTCACACCAGAATGGTCAAAGATGGAACTTCCTTAATGATTAAGGATGGCAAACTGTCAAATGATGCTCTGGCAGCCATTGCTGGATACATGAAGTGCGCCTCTTCTCTTACAGCTTTCGGCAATACAAATCCAACATCATATTTCCGGCTTGTTCCTCATCAGGAGGCACCTACAAGTATATGCTGGGGAGACAGAAACAGATCTGTACTTGTAAGGGTTCCTCTTGGATGGACAGGCAAAAACGATATGCTTGCAATTGCCAATCCTCTTGAAGATTCGTCCAACAGAAAAATTTCCGACAAACAGACAGTGGAGATGCGTTCACCCGATGGTTCCGCTGATATTTATCAGATGCTTGCCGGTTTGACCGTTGCTGCCAGAACAGGTTTTGAGATGGAAGATGCTCTGGCGGTTGCTGAGAGAACATATGTAGACGTAAACATACATGACCATGTTAATGAATCCAGGTTAAACTCACTGGAGCAGCTTCCATCTTCATGCTTCGAGTCTGCACAGGAGTTGTCGGCAAAAAGGGCACTTTATGAAAAAGACGGAGTATTCAGCCCTAAACTGACCGATGGTATCATCAGGAAGCTAAATTCATATAACGACATCGATATTCGTAACGATATCGAGAAATCCCCCGAAAAAATGATGGAGTTGCTGGAGATGTACTACCACTGCGGCTAGTTGCCAATTTCTGAAAGGAACTTTATTCTGACGAGCCGTATCTCCTCTTCTGTATATCCTCTGCCAAGTTCATCCACTGCCTCCTTCAAAGAGTCAGTTGATGCTTCAGTCTTGAAATAATCATATACATCCTCAACCTTATCGTCATCAACAGTTTGTCTGATGTAGTAGTCAATATTGAGTTTTGTCCCTGAATTGACAATCGATTCTATTTCATCTAAAAGGTCACCCATCTCCATACCCTTGGCTTCGGCAATGTCCTCCAACGGAAGTTTTCTGTCTATGCTTGTAATAATGTAAACCTTGTTCAGCGATTTATTTACAACAGATTTGACAACAAGGTCCAGCGGCCTTTCGATTTCATTTTCTGACACATACTTGTCAATAAGGTCAATAAAGTCCTTGCCGAATTTTTTTGCTTTCCCCTCTCCTACTCCCTGACAGTTTTTCAGCTCGTCGAGGGTAACCGGGTATTGCAACGACATGTCCTCCAGAGATGGATCGTGGAAAATTACAAATGGAGGCAGATTGAGCCGTTTTGACATTGAATGACGCAGGTCCTTAAGCATGGCCAGCAGGACAGCATCTCCTCCGCCACCTCCTGCCTTACTGCCACCTGTTGCAACTATATCATCTTCTTCGTCTGACTCAATAAATTCTTTGTCTTCGGTAAGCATTATTGATTGCGGGTTTTCGAGAAATTTCAACCCTTCCGGTGTACAATCAAGAAGACCATACTTCTCAATGTCCTTTTCAAGCAGATGATGTATGAGAGCCTGTCTAATAACTGCCATCCAGAATCGGGTACCTTTTGTCCTTCCAATGCCAAAAAGTTCATGTTTATGATGGTTATATGACTTTATGATTGAATTGTTAACCCCGGAGAGTATATTTGCAATATGTTCAGCTTTAAACTGTTCCTTCATGCCTGATATAAGCTCAAGAATAAGAGCAACATCATCTTTACCTTCAAATTGTTTTTTCGGGAAAAGACAATTGTCGCAAGATCCGCAGTTATCCTGCATATAACTCTCTCCAAAATAGTTGAGAAGAACTTTCCTTCTGCATACATTCGACTCTGCATACGATACTGTTTCCATAAGCAGCTGCCTGCCTATCTCCTGTTCAGATATCGGTTTCCCCTGCATGAACTTCTCAAGCTTCTGAATATCTTTATAAGAATAGAAAGTTATGCACTGTCCTTCTCCTCCGTCTCTTCCGGAACGACCTGTCTCCTGATAGTATCCCTCAAGACTTTTCGGAATGTCATAGTGTATCACAAACCGCACATCCGGTTTGTCTATGCCCATTCCAAATGCTATTGTTGCCACAATGACATCAATCTCCTCCATCAGAAATTTATCCTGAGTAAGGGCTCGCGTCCCGGCATCTAGTCCTGCATGATACGGGAGGGCCCTTATTCCGTTAACCGACAATAACTCTGCAACATCCTCAACCTTTTTTCTGCTGAGACAATATATTATGCCTGTTTTACCTGCATTAATTTTGATGAATTTAATTATCTCTCTGTCTATATTGATTTTGGGTCTTATCTCGTAATACAGGTTGGGCCTGTTGAATGACGATTTGAATACACTCGCATTCTGCATCCCCAGGTTTTTCTGAATATCGCTCTGTACTTTTGGTGTAGCGGTGGCGGTAAGTGCAATTACCGGTGCCTTGCCTATCTCCTGGACTATAGGATATATTCTCCTGTACTCCGGTCTGAAATCATGACCCCATTCAGATATACAATGCGCCTCATCAACTGCATAGAAAGAGATTTTTATCTGTTTAAGTAATTGAATGTTCTCCTCCTTTGTAAGGGATTCTGGTGCAACATACAATAATTTTGTCAGCCCGGATAGAAGGTCGTCCCGTACCTCCTGAATCTGACCCTTGTTAAGAGATGAATTCAGGAAGTGTGCTATACCGTCTTTCTCTTCTACAAAACCGCGGATTGCATCCACCTGATTTTTCATCAAGGCAATAAGAGGAGAGATAATGATTGCTGTTCCCTCCATCAAAAGAGCCGGAAGCTGATAACAAAGAGATTTCCCACCACCTGTAGGCATGAGGACAAAGGCATCATTTCCATCAATAAGATGCTTGATAATCTCCTCCTGATCTCCCTTAAATGCGCCGAAGCCAAAGAAAACCTTTAGCTGTTCATGTAGAAATTCAGAAGTTATCATCATATGATTTTTGGAAAAATAAGTTACCTTTGTAAATCTAAGTTATCTATTTGTTTTCTCATCACAAAATTTTTTATGAATATTTCAAAGAGAGACCTGATAAATATCGCACAAGGAGTCGTTGAAAAGGAGGCTGCTGCAGTTGCAAGACTTAAGGGCTACATAGATGAACAATTTATTGATGTTCTTAACATAATCTATAATAGCAAGGGCCGTCTCATAGTTACAGGTATTGGTAAAAGTGCAATTATAGCAAGCAAAATTGTTGCCACGCTTAATTCCACCGGAACTCCTTCGATATTTATGCATGCAGCTGATGCCATACATGGAGACCTGGGAATCATTCTTGAGGATGATATTGTTCTTTGTCTTTCTAAAAGCGGGAACACCTCTGAGATAAAGGTACTGGTGCCTCTCATAAAAAAAATGGGAAACAAGGTAATAGCAATGGTGTCTAATTGTGACTCATTCCTGGCCAGACATGCAGATTTTGTAATTCGGGCAACTGTGGACTCTGAAGCATGTTCCAATAATCTTGCACCAACCTCAAGCACGACCACTCAGCTCGTTATGGGCGACGCCCTTGCAATATGCCTGCTGAACATGAGGGGTTTCACCCAGCAAGACTTCGCGAAGATTCATCCGGGAGGCTCCCTGGGCAAAAAACTCTATACCAGAGTAAAGGACCTTATAGATAAAGATGTCAAACCTCACGTATTCGAAGAGGAGAATATCCAGAACACTATAATAAATATCTCTGCCAACCGTCTTGGGGCTACAGTTGTTGTAGATAAGGAGGGCAATCTCCTGGGTATAATCACCGATGGTGATGTCAGAAGAATGCTTGAGAAGGGGTTCAGCCTTAAGTCTTTGAAAGCAAAGGATATAATGTCACATAATCCAAAGATAATAGAGTCCGATGAATTGGCAGTTAATGCGTTTGACATGATGGAAAAGAACAAAATCACCTCTATAATTGTTTTGGAGAAAGGAAAATATATTGGGTTAGTACATATACACGATATTATCAGAGAAGGAATTGTATGAAAATTTTTAATCCAAATGAAATCGGTATAGCAAATGGCAATTATTTTGCTCTCCCATACAAGCTGGATGATTCAGAAATTGCCATTCTCTCTGTGCCATGGGATGTTACAACATCTTACCGGCCTGGCACCCATAATGGTCCAGAGGCTATCATTGATGCATCGCTCCAGGTAGATCTGTTTGACGCAATGGTTCCCGATGCATGGGAAGTATCAATTGGTACAGTTCCCGTTGACGAATCACTATTAAAGAAGAACAAAAAGCATAGAAAAACAGCAGAAAGTATAATTGGCAAGCTTGAGGATGGAGTCGACAACAGTCTGCTTAAAGAGGAGCTAGATAGTGTCAACAAAGCCTCGTCAGAACTGAACCAATACGTCTACAAAACCTGCAAGGAGCTAATAACCAAAGGCAAATTAGTAGGTATTGTTGGGGGTGACCACAGTGTTCCACTTGGCAATATGAAGGCTGTTTCTGAACATTACGAAGAATTTGGCATACTCCATATAGATGCCCATGCAGACCTAAGGATTGCTTACGAAGGGTTTACATACTCTCATGCCTCCGTAATGTATAACGCTCTTAATGAGATTCATCAAATTTCGCAACTGACCCAGGTAGGTGTCAGGGATTTTTGTCAGGAGGAATCTGATATCATTAATCATGATCCACGAATACGATGCTTCACAGATATTGAGTTAAAGAGAAACAGTTATGAAGGCAAATTATGGAAAAAGCAATGCGAAGAGATTATTGCATCGCTTCCGGGCAACGTCTATATAAGCTTTGATATCGACGGCCTCTCTCCGGAATTATGTCCGAATACCGGAACTCCTGTTCCTGGCGGAATCAGTTTCAGGGAAATAGATTATTTACTGTTCTTGTTGGCCTCATCCAACAAGAAAATTGTAGGTTTCGACCTTTGCGAGGTATCTCCATCGGCCGAAAGTGAATGGGATGCAAACGTTGGTGCCAGGATTCTTTATAAGCTTTGTATTTATTCTGCGCATAACAAAAAAAACAGATTGCCATAACCAATGACAACCCCATTCACAAATCCTAAGATTAACCGACGAATAGAGGTACGCAATATCTTCAGCCTCTTTTTTAAAAATCAGTCTAATGGTGGAATCATACTGCTCTTTTGTGCCATTTTGGCAATATGCATTGCAAACATTCCTCATCTGAACTTCCTTAATGGTTTGTGGGAAGAGAAATTCGGATTGTTTATCGGCTCTGCAAAAATTGAAATGACCCTCAGACACTGGATTAACGATGGACTTATGGCTATCTTTTTCTTCTTTGTGGGGTTAGAGATCAAAAGGGAGATGTTTGTGGGGGAACTCTCCTCCTTTAAACAGGCAGCTCTTCCAATTTTTGCGGCTATTGGAGGTATGGTGGTTCCTGCCCTGATATTCACAATAATCAATCATGGTACTGAGAGTCAGAATGGTTGGGCTATTCCTATGGCTACGGACATAGCATTTGCTCTTGGTATTCTCTCTTTACTCGGCAAAAGAGTTCCCGTTTCCCTTAAGATTTTTCTGACAGCACTCGCTATTGTTGACGACCTTGGTGCCATTGTGGTACTGGCACTTTTCTACCCTACGCATACAATTCAACCTGACCTGCTTATATATTCCGGCGGAATAATTATCCTTTTGTCGCTTTTTAACCGGTTTAACATTCATAAAGCCATTTTTTATATAATTCCTGGAATACTATTATGGTTTTTGATACTTGGGTCAGGAATTCATGCAACAATTGCAGGTGTGCTCCTCGCCATGACTATACCAGGCAAAACCTCTCTTAATGAGGTGCGGTTTTATATCAGGTGCAAGTATCTATTAGAGAAATTCAAGACCTCGGGTAACCATGAAGTCATGGTTCTTGCTAACCCCCAGCAGATACAGATAATTGAGAGCATGCAAAACTCACTTAAAAACATCAATCCACTGATGCAACGCTTTGAGCACTCTCTGAGCCCGGTTGTTACATATATTATAATGCCCGTTTTTGCACTTGCAAATGCCGGAGTTCTGTTTGACAGTTCTCTTTTCTCGGTTCCATTTGCGCCTGTTGCAAAAGGAGTTTTTATCGGTCTGCTGGTCGGCAAGCCTTTTGGCATTTTCTTTGCAAGCTGGGTTGCTTGTAAGTTAAAGATGGCCCAGCTTCCTGCCGGTGTTAATTGGAGCCAGATATTTTCTTTGGGAATTATTGCAGGAATTGGATTTACAATGTCTATCTTTATCGACAATTTGGCATTTACCGATTCAAGGATAATTGATACCGGCAAGGTGGCTATTTTAATTACCTCACTAGTGGCAGCACTTATTGGGTTAATTGCAACATATTATACTACTAAATCAAATATTGACAACAAAACCAATTAATAATCAATACAAAAAATGAAAACAATCAAATTCTTCTCTATCATTGCTTTAGCAGCATTGGTTACATTCTCATGCGGTGAGAAAAAAAGTTCTGCTCCAGGTGCCATAAGTCAGGCCGAAATTGACTCTGCAAGTTATGCTGTGGGTGTTTCTCTTGGAAGCATGGTTAAGCAAGCCAATTTTGGCGAACTGAACATGAAAGAGGTAAGCAAGGCTATGGCAGACGTTCTTGGTGACAAAACCCTAAAAATCGACGCTACTAAAGCTAATGAAGTTATTCAGGCTTTTGTTGTAAAAAGACAAGCAGCTGTTTCTGCTGAGAACAAAGAGAAAGGTGCTGAATTCCTTAAGGCAAACGGAACAAAAGACAGCGTCGTTACTACAGCAAGCGGTCTTCAATACAAGATTATCATTGCAGGCAGCGATATCAAACCAGTTGCAGAAGATACTGTTCAGGTTAATTACAAAGGTACCCTTATTGATGGAAAAGAGTTTGACTCTTCATATACAAGAGGCGAACCAGCAACATTCCCATTGGGTGGTGTTATCAAGGGTTGGATAGAAGGTCTTCAATTAGTTGGTGAGGGTGGCAAAATCAGACTTTATGTTCCTTCTGAACTAGCTTATGGCGAACAACAAGCTGGTCCGACTATCGGCCCTAACTCAACTCTTATTTTTGACATAGAATTGTTGAAGGTAAAAAAAACTATTGCAAAACCAGAACCAGCTCCAGTTAAGAAATAGTTATGGCGATAGAAATTACAGGCAGACTCATTAAAAAACTTCCTCAGCAATCCGGCACCAGTACAAAAGGTGAGTGGAAAAAGCAGGAGTTTATTATTGAAACTCAGGAGAACTTTCCCAAAAAAATCTGCATGAATGTTTGGGGTGCAGAAAAAGTGGATGAACTTGCGGGTTACGGAGAGGGAGAAAACCTGAAGATTTCCGTTAATATTGAATCCCGGGAGTTTAACCAAAGATGGTACACCGATGTTCGTGCATGGAAAGTCGAAAGGCTATCTGAAGGAGGTCAGGAACAGGCAAAACCACGGACTGCCGGACAGTCAGAAATTACAGATCCCTTCTCATCAGATGGAGGTGAGGATGATTTGCCTTTCTAACCACGTAACTACAATTAAATAAAATGGGCTGTCTAAAAAAAGTAGACAGCCTTTTTTATATTATCGCCACCCATTCAATGGGCAAGCTACGGATCAAGTTGAAAAGTAAGTGGAGCACATATTTCAAGTTCAAATGTGAGTTCCCTTCTTCTTTTTTACATCTCTTTTAGCTCGAAGTGCTATAGCCTGCCAGGGCATGCAACCGCATTTACCCACTATTAGTTCGTTATCGAGT
>MEOK01000027.1:0-6151 GCA_001769195.1 Bacteroidetes bacterium GWF2_40_14
TCTCTTTCCGGTTAACTTGTTATAAAAACAAAAATACACCGCAATTCTCATATTGAAAATAACGGTGTAAATCTAAAAGCGTTTATTAAAGGTGAATGTCTTGGATTAAGAGCTTTTCTTCACTTTGACCTTTTTAGACTATTTGGTTACGGTAACCTTGTCAATGATCCGGGTAATTTAACAAAAGTAGTGATGCCGTATGTAACTAGGTATACAAAACAGATTACTCCTCATATTACAGTTGCTGCTTTTATTGATTCATTAAAAAATGATCTAGATAAAGCTGCAATGTTACTAGCACCTTACGACTCGGCACGAATTACAACCACCCAAACAGTAATACCCAATAGCGACCAATTTTATAACAATAGGAATTTGCGGTTTAATTACTATGCAGTAAAAGCATTACAAGCCAGATTGTATCTGTGGATTGGAGACTATGATAATGCTATATTGGCTGCAAATGAAGTAATTACAAGAGGAAGTGCAAATCTGGTTTATTTTCACACAGGCAACATTAATGATCCTAATCCAAGAAATAAAGATTATACATTTTCGACAGAGCATCTATTTGCCGTAAATGTTCAGGGACAATATGATATAATCTGGCCCTACATCCGTAGATATGCATCGGATGGGATAAATACTAATTACAATAAGTTGTTTCATAATGGGACAGTTGCCGATAATCTGTTCGAAATACAAACAAAGCCTCAAATGTCGCTTTCCGATTACAGATACAAAGAGTTGTATAATAAAGTTTCGACTACAGAATATCTGCTTTTAAAATTTACCTATGTTGAACTATCAGTATACAAAGATAAAATGCCTCTTATAAAGCTACCGGAAATGTATTATATCCTTAGTGAGGCCTTTAATGAAAAAGGGGATCAGGTAACTGCAATAAATTATTTGAATACAGTTCGGATTAACCGCGGTGTAGCTAGTTCATTCAATTTAGCAACCACTCTTACCAAAGAAGAAGTAACGGCTGAAATTGAAAAAGAGTACAGGAAAGAGTTTATCAGTGAAGGACAACTTTTCTATTATTATAAAAGATTAGGCAAAACATCTATGACTGGTACTTCAAAAGTAATGGATAATACGGTTTATGTATTACCGTTGCCACAAAAAGAGATTGAAATGGGTGGCAGATAAGTCATTCTCAGAATTCAACTCAGTATAATCAACCACTTTAAAATATAAAATTATGAAAAATTTTAAAAAATATTATTTATTTTTAATAATGGTCCCTCTCATGTTTTCTGCTTGCCAAAAAGAAGAAATTATGTTATATGAGGATGATCCGGGCATCTATTTTACTCTCCCTACCTATTCATATTCGTTTACAGAAAATGCCGGAGCGCAAACCAAAACGATCTATTTGCCAGTTAAGCTCTCGGGTAGTATAAAAGACTACGACAGGGTATTCGACATAGAGGCTGTTTACGATGACAAAACTACGGTTACAAATGCTATCTTCGAAATCAAACAGGGTGTAGTGCCAAAGAACAGTTTCGATGGCAGTGTGGCTGTTGTTTTAAAAAGAAATACTACAGTTGATACCTCTATCGTAAACCTGAATGTAAAGCTAATTGGATCGAATGAATTAAAGCCACAGATGGCTAAAACATTACAGGTTAGCTGGACAGGCAAAATTATTCAACCGGTTAACTGGAACTGGTTGAGATACTACTTTGGAACGCCTTTCTCAACCGGCTGGTATACATTTATACTCAGGGAAGCAGGCGTTTCGTCACTCCCTTACAGTGGTACTTTATCTAAAACAGATCCGGTTACCTGGTGGATGAGTTCTGGACAGCTTATAGCCTATGCGCTTAAAGTGAAAGAAGCACTAATTAAATACAACGCTTTACATCCCGGAGATGAGCTAAAACATAACGATGGAACTTATGTGGGTCAGATTGTAACCATGCCGGCTTTTTAAGTAACCGATTTAATATTTTAAAAATTAGTCATATGAAAAAACTACTATTATATATTTCTGTCTTTATATCCATAATTACTACATCATGTTTAAAAGACCTTACCAATATGGATCTAATTGAAGTAGACCCGATTATAATTGACACATCTGGTGTAGCACCCTCATTTATTGTATACCAGTTAGATTCAATGAAGATTAACCTCAGTATAACCCATGGGTCATCAAACCTTTCATCGTTGAAATACAAATGGACTATGAATGCTTATGGTGGATATGAGCATATAGTAGGTACCACAAAGGATTTAATGTATAAAATTACAGAGGCTCCCAGCACAACTTCATACATGCTTATATTTACCGTTACCGATACTCTGACAAACCTGAAGGCTTTCTTTTCCTGGTATGTAACAGTTAATGCTATTTTTGGCGAAGGGTTGATAGTTGCAGATACAAAAGACGGTATTAACTCAGACCTGAACTTAATTATGGCAAATAACTTCAACTCTGCAAAAGCAGACAGTATTCCAAAGATATTCTATGAATTATATAGCGTTAATAATGGAAGCAAAATTAATGGATTAGTGAAGAGTCTGGCATTTATGAATTATAACAATGTTAAATATGTAACCATACTGACCAACAATTCAATTTTGAAAATAGATCCGATTAGTTATAAACTAAAACTTAAGGACAATGAACTTTTTATACTTCCTCCAGCTGCAATAAATCCGGGAATGGTTCAAAGTATTCAACTTACTAATCAACACGAATATATTGTGAACAATGGAAAGATTCATCACCGCTTTGGTCAGAACGTACTTTATGGTTATACTTACTTATTTGATCAGACGGATTATATATGTGAAAAAGTATGCGGATTGCAACAACCAAGTGGACCTGCAGGTAATTTATATGATGAGAAGAATAATCGGTTTTTATTATTGCCATCGATGACGTCGAGCTCTAATCCATTGGTCGCCTACCCGATAGTTGACAATTCCGTACCTACACCAGCTTTCGATCCGAAAAACATGGGAGACAAGACCTGCCTGAATTTAGAGGAAGGACAAAATAAGAGAATAGTAGCGGTAATGAAAACCAGGGACTTGCCGCAATATTATGTTTATCAGATAATAGGAACAAACCCTGTAAATGGTAAAATGGGATACTCGGTTCATGATATAAGTAATAATACTGATATTGCTCAATCCAAATTCTATACAGGCTCAACAGCTGAAAATGTCTTATTCTATGCAACCGATACAAAAATCTATTCATCAACATTATTGGTTGATGGCACCAATGTTACTAACCTCAGATATACTGTTGCAAACGGAGAAAAGATAACAGGAATGAAGATGCATATTAGAAATGGAACCATGTTTCTGCCTAGTTTAACAGCTCCTGATGACTATAGCCAGAGGCGTTCTTTTGCATCAGCTAATCGGTTGGTGGTGATCAGTACCTATAATGAAACATCAAAAACTGGTAAAATTATCACGATACCGATTGAGACATTAGGTGTAGGTGGACTAGTTATAGATCCGGCCTATATGAGAACATTCTCAGGTTTTGGAAAAATAACAGCATTTAATTTTCAGGGGGCATAAAGTTTCATCAGGATACTAATAACGGACTTACACAGGATTTTCATAAGCGTACAAAATTATTGTGCGCTTATAGTTATCTGCTATAAATAAATCATAATCAAAATAATATAATTAATCAAAATAATATAATTAATCAAACATAAAATGAAGAATCTGAATATTTTCATAGTTAATACGCTTCTATTATTAGGAATCATCTGTTCTCCAAGTATATTACGTGCGCAGGGTATTGTGTTTGGCCACAATCTGAATGAGGCATTAATCAAGGCGAAAGCGGAGAATAAATTGATATTTATTGATTTTTATACCTCATGGTGTGGACCATGCAAGGTCTTGACTAACAATGTTTTTCCGCTCGAAAGAGTAGGCAGTTTTTTTAACTCAAACTTCATTAACTGTAAAATTCAGTGTGACGATAATGGTATAGGAGTAGAAATGGGGAAAAAGTATCAGGTGGGAGCCTATCCTACGTTAATGTTTCTAAACAAATATGGGGAGTTTATTCATTCGGCAGCAGGAGCACTCTCCCCGGAAGAATTGATTAACCTTGGAAAAGTGGCACTGGATCCTAGGAAAAATCTATATTCAATAATCAAAAAATGGGAAACCGGAAAAAGGGATTCAGAGTCGGCTCTAATCTATTTTAAAACTCTGAAAGAGGCATACCGATCGGAAAAAGCGAGTGAAGATTTTAACCTATACTTTAATAATTTATCATTTGAAGAGAAAACGAATTCAAAAACATTTAAACTTATCAAATTAATTAATCCAGGTCCTACAACTCCGGTATTTAACTTTATTGAAGATAATTTTAAATCAATTTGCATTAATAATGATTCAATTGCAGTAAAAAGATATCTAATCAACAGTTATAATCAATATTTGTACTCATTCATTAGCACAGATAAAAAAGATGAGTATTTGGCTGCTTTGGCAAAATTCAAATCGAAAAAATTTCTTTTTGAAGATGAAGTTGTAAAATATATATATATTCTTGAGACTCTGTTAGACAAACCATTTGATATTAAAGAATATCAAAAAAGAGGAACAGAATTTTTGGAACAATACGGAAAAAATAATGATGGATATGTAACTTATCTGACTAGTCTATTGGGAAATTGCACCGGAAGGTATGATGAGGGAGCCGAAGGTATTAAATGGATGAAAGAGCTTATCTCCCGCAATAATGATCCCGGATACCTCTCCACCTACTTTTACATACTATGGAGAAATCATCGTTGGGACGATGCTGTATCTGTTGGTAAGATTATTAGGGAGAATAATATTAAATCCAATAAAGATAACACGACAATAGATAAGCAAATTGCAGATTGTATCCTTTATAAGGAGAAATATGCCCAAAGAGATGCAGAAGCCAAAACTAAGCTAGCAGGACAGAGTGATTCCATCATTTTTGAACATCAAAATTTCGATAGGATATTGGCTAAGTCCAAGGAAACGGGGAAACATATATTTATGGATGCATATACAACCTGGTGTGGTCCTTGTAAATACATGGCTAAAAATGTATTTACGGTTGACAAAGTTGCCATCTACTTTAACAAGAACTTCATAAACACAAAAGTTGATATGGAGAAAGGAGAGGGGATTACTTTAAGGGAGAAATATAAAATTGTTGCATATCCTACTTTTTTACTAATTGATGCGGAAGGTAATGAGATACACAGGATAGTAGGATCTTTTGATCCGGATGAATTCATTGCAAAAATTGAAGAGGGATTAGGAAACAAATCAGTTTCAAGAATGAACTTGATTTATAAACAAAATCAGTATGATAATGATTTCATTATAAGCTACATTAAAAAGCTGACAGAAGTATATAAGAATGAAGAGGCAAGTGAAGTAGCCGATAAATATCTGAATAAACTGTCATTTAGTGAAAAAGCAGATCCAAAGAACTGGTTCATCTTTGAAAATCGCCGATTGACAAACTATGGAAGTGACAGATATCAATTTATAATCAAAAACAGAAAAGCTCTCCATGAAAGTATTGGGAAAGAGAGGGTAGAAAAATTAATTTCAAGATTCTTGCTATCTCCTTTATTGCCTTATTTGCAAGGGTTAACAGAATATGATGCAAAAAGGATAGACCAAATTGAGAAGGAAGTTAAAGACATAAAACCTATAAATTCCAAAGATATTTTATTGCTGATAAAATTAACCAGAGCACGTGGAGAAAAGAATTTTGAGAAATTCATCAATCTGGTTGATTCAAATGGAGATAAAATAAGCAGCAGCACTCTTGTAATAGTAGTTCGCGTAATGGGCTTTATAGCAGAAGAGGGTGGTTCAAAAGAACAGTGTACTAAAGCCTCAGAGGTATTATCCAAATTTTATGCACAATCGGAGGGTGACTCAAATAAAGAGTATCACCTCAGAGTAGTAAACTACCTCAAAAAAGGTCCATACACTTATAAGAAAAAGACAGAAAAAGTTTAAAAAATATAATAATGACAATCAAACAATACATCCAACATTTTGTGAAAGTTATAATTGTTGTTATAACTTTTCTTCAGACAGCAGAAATATGCTTAGCCCAACTTCCAAAAGAGACTGAAACAGAAAAAACAGA
>MEOK01000027.1:6163-67133 GCA_001769195.1 Bacteroidetes bacterium GWF2_40_14
ATGGACAGATGCCCGTTTTGGGATGTTTATCCACTGGGGGTTATATTCAATGCCTTCCCGCCACGAATGGGTAAAGAAGGACGAAAGGCTTACTAACGATCAGTATCAGAAGTACTTTGAATTGTTTAACCCCGATATGTACAATCCCAAAGAGTGGGCCAGGATAGCAAAAGAGGCAGGAATGAAATATGCAGTTATCACCACTAAACATCACGAAGGATTCTGTTTGTTTGATTCAAAATTCACAGATTACAAATCGACAAATACACCATATGGTAAGGATTTATTGCGAGAATGGGTTGATGCCTACCGTGCTGAGGGAATTAAGATAGGATTCTATTATTCATTACTTGACTGGCATCACCCGGATTATATAATAGACCGTAACCATCCACAAAGCCAGACCTCCGATTCTTTATATGGTATGATGAATAAAGGGAGGGATATGAACAGATATAGAGATTATGTAAAAAAACAGGTAACAGAACTGTTAACTAACTACGGTGAGATAAGTATTATATGGTTAGATTATTCATTTCCTTCCGGAAAGCACGGTAAAGGACGCAATGACTGGGATTCTGAAAACCTGTTAAAGCTTGTCAGGAAACTGCAACCGGGTATTCTGGTCAACGACAGACTTGATCTATCTGATATCCAAGGGGGTTGGGATTTTACCACACCGGAACAGTACAAAGTAACAAAATGGCCCGAAGTAAATAACAAGCGGGTACCATGGGAAACCTGTCAGACTTTTTCCGGTTCCTGGGGATACTATCGCGATGAAAATACATGGAAAGACACTAAACAACTGCTTGTATTGCTAATAGAATCGGTTAGCAAAGGGGGAAACCTTCTTCTGAATGTAGGACCAACCAGCAGGGGAACAATAGATTACCGGGCACAGAAACGTTTGGAAGCCATAGGTGAATGGATGAAACTAAATAGCCGCTCTATATATGGATGTACTGAGGCACCTGATGAATTCCAGACCCCCGATAATTGTATCCTTACTTATAATCCTGTGACCCGCAGGCTCTATATTCATTGCATAGACTGGCCTATGGGAGTGCTTCATCTGAAAGGATTCAAAGACAAAATCAAATATGTCCAGCTATTACACGACGGTTCGGAGGTCCTGTTTTCTAAAAGCGAAGGATACTGGAATCCCGAGAAGAAGTCAGATGATATTCTCAGTCTGTCGTTACCTGTTATAAAACCAAATGTGGAGATTCCGGTAATTGAGATCATTCTGAAATAATTCCAGTTTTTTATATCGACTAACTACTAATCAATAAGCTATATCTACAATTAATTATTTTTCAAAATACCTTTTTTTGCATTGAGGGGAGAAATTACTTTTTCGCCGGTTTTTGCTTCCAGTTCCAGGCGTGCATTTCGGGCGATTTCACCGCCTTGTTTAGCTACATTTGCGTGTTCATCCATCGAATCAGGGTTAGTTGTTTCCGAAATTCGTTTTGTGGAAAGTTCGGCCAACATGTTCAACACAAGCTCCGTGTTGGTCATATTGTCGCGAAGGTTCTCTTTTTTCAATCCTTTGAATTGCTTATATTCTTTAGCCGTTTTATCGGCCCAGGTTTTGTAAATGATATCAGTAAGCGATGCAAATTGAACTCCTTCCTCCAATCCTCTCGATTTCCATTCATCGGTCAGCTCTTTCCGTATTTCAATGCTTTTTAACCGTTGGTTTATCCAATTGTCGGAATATCCAAGCCTTTTATAATCCATCATAGCTTGTTCTATAGACAACTCTGGGTCTTGCATCTGATCTAACCGCTCTTTGGCCACTTGGGCAATCCATAGTTTAAAAGGCTCAGCTTTTGGTGAAGGAATGGACTGAATCAAACGGAAAAGCTGTTGGGTAGAGGCAACATCAGTTAGATATTTTTTACCATCAGATGAAGGCATTTTCAGTTGGTTACAATTTGTAACCATCTTGCTTCCTTCTTTTTTAAGCCTGTTTTTCAGGACTTTCCAATAGTTGTTTGGATTTGGGCTATCTGTCAGAATGCCAACGACATCAATGACCGAAAAATACCACTCTTCTGTTTCATCGTCCCAAACAGTGCGCACTTTGCGTTCTTCAAAGATTTTAATTCCGTTTTTCATACATTTCCTAATTGACATAGATTTTCACCGCAGTTTTCTGATTGAATATTACGAAAAGAAGTTTACTCAAAGATAATGTTTTTATTCCCAAGGTCTGATTGTTTAGACTAATTGGTATAATACCGCATGGTATAAAAATTGCAGCAAAAAACAAGATTAAAAAGCATACTATGGCGTTAACCTATAAGTATTTGTACAGTATGTGCATAATTTTTTTTTATTTATATATTAAATTATCAAGGCTATGAATATTATCGAAAAGAGTAAACAATTGTTGATTTATCTGCTGCTATTTCTTCTACCTTTAATCTCGTGTAGTGTAACACACACTGTTTCAGGTACTATTGCGGGTCTTGCCAATGACACTCTGTACATCTCTCTGGAAGCGAGCGACTCTTTAGGTAATCAGATTTACGACACTTTTATAACAGATACGATAGTAATGAAGAATAATCGTTTTGCATTTGACATCGAAAACGGGTTTTTCACTATGGTTAGAATAATTCCGGCAGTGGGCCCGGCAAAAATTCTCAAAAGTGGAATGTTTTCTGGATATGATTCCGATTATATAATCCTTTTTGTGGACAAGGGGGAAAAAGTCAAAATAGATGCAAATTACGATGGTAAGGTTGTGGAATATACTCTAAAAGGAACACCCCTTGCCGAAAAATATTCCGAATACCGTAACACACTGTTCGAACATCAGCGTAAGCGGGCTGATGCATTGAGGGAGATAGGTCGCTTACGATCTGCCGGAGAACCTCTTGTCAAGGGACAGGCAATGCTGAAAGTGGCAATGGACTCAATAAGACATATCATTGCGGGTTTTATAGATGATAACTTGAATTCTCCTCTTACCCCGTATATTCTTCTCTATAATAACATGAACGATTTTGATATTCTGATATCCTATAAAGATAAATTGAGAGCAGAGGCACTAAAACACCCTCTGGCAAAAGAGTATCTGAGTTATGTGAAGTATGCGGAGAACAGTGACGAATATAAACAAGAGGAGATGCGTAAAGAGAAGGCATTTCTTGAACTCAAGGGTAAACAGGCACCAGATTTTACGCTCAAGACAATTGATGGGAAAGATATTACCCTTTCTTCTTTTAAGGGCAAATACGTCGTTCTGGATTTCTGGGGAAGCTGGTGTGGGTGGTGTCTGGAGTCTATGCCTAAGTTGCTGGAATATCATAAAAAATATAGTCAGAACATAGTTATAGTTGCAATCGCCTGCTATGACAAAGAGAGTAAGTGGCGCAAGGCAGTCAGTGATTTTAAAATGGATGGGCTGATTAATGTTTTTGACGCTGATAATGTTGTTTCCAACTTGTACAATATCACGGGGTATCCGACACAAGTATTGATAACTCCGGAAGGTATCGCTGAACCATTCGCCGCGGATGAACTATATGAGCGGCTGGACCAGCTTTTTGGGAATAAGCATTAATTTTTCTTTATGGAATGGAACGATAATTTATATAATTGCCATGCAATCCATATTTTCCAAGATTGAACGAACCGATTCTTTAGGGAATGTTTTCTGGAAATCCAGGGAGCTATCTACTATTATGGGTTATTCTGAATACAGCAAATTCAAACGAATAATAGAGCTTGCTAAGCAAATGTGTAAAGAGAATGGCTACGAAATAGCCGATAACTTTACCCCCGTGGGCGAAATGGTCAAGCTGGGTTCAGGAGCTTCTCGTGAAGTGGAAAATCTGCGTCTTTCTCGTTACGCTTGTTTGCTAATTGCAACAAAAGCAGATGTAAGAAAAGAACAAGTAAAACAAGCGAGAGAATTCTTTTCAGGGAAGTTGGATAATGCTCAAGGGCTTGATATTCGAGAGAATGCAGATATTATTTTTTATTCAAATCCTGAAGGCAATCTACGGGTAGAACTCACTTTTGATGGTGAGACTTTTTGGACCACACAGAAAAGAATGGCAGAAATATTCAATGTTGAGGTGCCGACCATAAACTAT
This sequence comes from Bacteroidetes bacterium GWF2_40_14, assembly GCA_001769195.1. Classification (GTDB taxonomy): domain Bacteria; phylum Bacteroidota; class Bacteroidia; order Bacteroidales; family UBA932; genus Bact-08. The sequence goes on from MEOK01000027.1 coordinate 10,279, forward strand.
CATTTAACAGAAATATTTAAGAGTGGGGAGTTGAATAAATATTCAGTTATTAGAAAAATTCGAATAACTGCAAGCGATGGAAAACAGTACGACACAAAATTTTATAATCTGGATGCAATAATTGCTGTGGGCTATCGTGTGAATTCGACAAAAGCTACTCAATTTCGTATATGGGCAACGCAGGTTCTTAGTGAATTTATCCGTAAGGGCTTTGTTATGGACGATGAACGTTTCAAGAAAGGAGATAAATGGAGTGATGATCATTTTGAACTTGTATTGGAGCGCATCCGTGATATAAGGACTTCGGAGCGAATGCTCTATCAAAAGATAACAGAGGGCAATATCAGGCCAAACTGCTGCTGAAATAATATATTCAAATGCAGATTCAGCAAAGACCAACATGGGGTTAACAACTTGGAAACTTGCCCCGAATGGAAAAGTTTTAAAATCGGATATAATCGTCGCAAAAAACTATTTATCTGAAACTCATATTAAAGAGTTAAATCAGATTGTATCTGCATATCTGGACCTTGCAGAGAATCGGGCAAAAAGAAAAATCACCACGACAATGGAAGATTGGGTAAAGTTTTTAGATAGTTTTCTGGAATTATCTTCATACCAAATTCTCCTTGATAAAGGGAAAATAAGTGCAGAACAAGCAAAGATAAAGGCATTCGAGGAGTACAATAAATTCAGAATAATACAGGACAGAGATTATCTCTCTGATTTTGACAGAGAACGGAAGCAGGTGGAAGAAAAACATAAATAGGACTGGACTTGCCGCTCAGATTTCCGTCGCCCGCTTTTGCGCAATATTGATCACATTATCGAACAGGAGATCGATGTTATTATCTGTCAGATATCTGATCCCAGCCTCTGTGGTGCCACCCTTACTGGCAATATTGTCGATAAGCCTGTCTATACTCAAACTCTCGCAATACTCCCGATAATAGTCAGTTGTTCCGGCTAAGAGCCCAATCAGCATTCTGTTTACATCATGTTCCAGAATTCCAATCTCCATTATTTTTGTTTTTTGGACATCCAGAAGCTTTAATAAAAATGCCGGACCGCTTCCAAAAATTGCTGTGAAAATATCGAAATCCTTTTCCGGCATCTCTATCAAAACGCCAAGTCCCTCCAATAATTCTCTGATATTGTTTCTATAAGGGTTTTCCACGTCGTTGGACGCATAAGCCGTGACAGAGCTTCCGAACTCTATTGCAAGATTTGTCATGATCCTTGTAATTGAGATATCGGAACCTATGCTTTCTGCAATAAAACCTATGCTTTTACCAGCTACGATAGAAATAATCAGTTTGTCCTTTAAATCTTCCTTTTTAAGAATACCCAAAACGCTGAGAATGTTCTGAGGTTTTATTCCCAGCCATATCACATCTGAATTGATTGTCAGTTCAGATATTGAACAGAATGCCCTTGACTCTTTGTGGGAATTTGTTTTTGAATAATAACCGAATGTGTTGTCATCACTGTTTTTCACAGCCTTGTGAATAGCCTGTATTACATTACCGTATCCTATAAATCCATGTCTCATAATGTTATACAATAAATTTTGTGAAAACAATTTTATTAGCTAAAGCGTCAGCAAAAAAATTGTCATATCCTCCGTTAACTATCCACATCTCAACTCCTCCATCCTTGCAAATCTGGGCTGCCTGAAATTTTGATATCATCCCCCCAGTGCCCTGATCCGATTTGTTACAATCTGCAAAATGAAGGACCTCATCAATATTGTACACCTTATCAATCAATTTGGCGTTTTTGTTGATTTTTGGATTAGAATCAAATAATCCGTCAATATCGGATGCAATTATAAGAAGGTCGGCCTCAATTGTAAGGGCAACCAATGCAGACAACTTGTCGTTGTCTCCTAGAATAATCTCTTCAACAGCTACAGTGTCATTTTCATTCACTATGGGTATGTAACCATATTCCAATAACTTATTAATAGTATTTCTGGTATTGTTTTTAGAGGTTTCGTTCTCAAAATCCCTGTAGGTCATAAGACATTGCGAAACATTCAATCCAAACCGACAAAAAATATCATCGTATATTCTTATCAGTTTAGGCTGACCGATTGCGGCCATAGCCTGTTTTGAATCGACTTTTTTATTATATCCGGATATCTCAACTACCTGTTTTGCAGCTGCAATTGCTCCGGAAGATACAATTACAACATCATATTTATCTTTGATTTTTTCTATCTGACTCGCAATATCTTCAATCTTGCCAAAGGATATCCTCTTTGTCCCGGAGGTAAGTGTAGAAGTCCCTATTTTTATAACTACTCTCTTTTTCATACTCTTCATTTTTATATTCATCACTGTTTCCTAATTCCTTACTTGTCCGTTTCCATAAATAAACCACTTATTTGTAACTAATTGATTTATACCTAGCGGACCACGGGAGTGCAACTTCTGGGTGCTGATAGCAATCTCGGCCCCTAACCCAAACTCTCCGCCATCGGTAAACCTAGTTGAAGCGTTATGGTAAACTGCAGCACAATCGGTTTGTAAAAGGAATTCATTTGCAGCATCGTTATCGGTTGTTATGATGGTAGCAGAGTGACCACCTGAATATGAGTTAATTACTGATACAGCATTCTCAAGGTCGGATATTATAGCGATGAATATTTTTTTAGAGAGAAACTCCTCTTTGAGTATTTCTGCAATCGTGATATCATCTGGTTCGGCGAGTGATATATCAATATCTGTCCTGTCTATAACCTCAATGTGTTCCTTTTTTAAGATATCTTTAAGTTTATCAATACAGGTTTGCAGATTTGGAAGATTTTTGTCAATCAACACCTTATCTAAAGCATTGCAGACGCCTATCCTTCTCTTTCCATCCACTATAACATCAATTGCTAAATCAAAATCACACTGAGAGTGAATATACAGGAAATTGTTCCCCCGACCGCTGGCAATAATTGGGATGGAGCTGTTGTTCTTTACATAATTGATTAGCTCTTCGCCTCCTCTTGGAATTATCAGGTCTATTTTCATCTCTTCACCACTAATGAGTTTCTGAGTTTGTTGCCTGTTGTAATCCAGATACCTGATGATTTCAGGATCCTGATTGCATATAGTTAACGCAATATTCCAAAGGTCCACAAGATATAGATTGGTGTGTCTGGCCTCCTTGCCACCCTTAAGCAAAACCTTGTTGCCGGCTTTGAAGGCGACAGCTGCAGCCTCTATTGTGACATCGGGTCTCGATTCATATATTAAAAGGACACATCCAAACGGCACTCTCTTGTTGACCACCTCCATGCCATTTGAATGCGTAAATGTGTATATATTTTCGTTTTCCGGGTCCTTTTCATCGGATATTGATGTAATAGAATCAATCATACTTCCGATTTTTCTTGGGTCAACTTTTAATCGTTCAATCAATGCTATATCCATCTTCTCCAGGGAGAGTAGATCTTTAGTATTATGGTCAATAATATTCTGGGCGTTTTTTTTAAGCAGACCTGCCAGGGTCTTGAGGACCCTGTTCTTATTTTCACTATTCATAATGTTTAAATGGTTGGATTAAACCGCCATTAATTAATGGCAGCTTAAATAATAAATAATAAATTTATTTGGTGGGGAATTCTATTGATGAACAAACTCCCCTTTAAGAAAGAGTAAGATAATTAACCCCGAAGGGGGATGGAGTATGGTTTTGGTTCACCAAGAACATTTAAACAAATTTGACTACAAATATAAAAACTTATTCTAAAAAATATCTCCCTGGATAGTTATTAGTTTATATCCAGAGAGATATTGTTTTGCACAGTGAGGAAGTGGTATTACTTTAACAACTCTTCCAATTTCCTCTCCAATGCTTCTCCTCGCAAACTTGTTGCTACAATTGTGCCATTTTCATCTAGCAAGAAATTAGCAGGAATTCCCGTAACTCCATACATCCTAACAATTTCGCTCTTCCATCCTTTTAAATCTGAAAGTTGGGTCCATGGCATCTTGTCATCTGCAACAGCTTTCCTCCAGGACTCTTTTTTATCATCCAGCGAAACTGCTACTACATCAAATCCTTTTGCGTGATATTTATTATATGCTTTCAACACATTTGGATTCTCTGCCCTGCATGGACCACACCACGAAGCCCAGAAATCGAGTAGAATATAATGTCCCTTCTTAAGGCAGGAACTCATTTTAACCTCTTTGCCATTAATATCCATTAACGTAAAGTCTTTAAATGATTTTCCGACCCCAACGGATTTTACCATCATATCATTCATCACATTTTTATCTACTATTGCCTTGAAAATTTGTCCAACATGAGAGCTCTTAATCTCATCACTCAGACTATTAAATAGATCGGGCCATAACTCTTCTGCACGCGCAAAAGGAAGGGGCGACTTTCCAAGCTCAAACAGACAAAATAAACTACTAATATCACTTGTGTTTGTTTTAACATAAGATTTAAGAAAATCTCTTTTATCTTCTGCAAGTTTCCTGTTTTCTGCCCTGTATTGTAAAAGTTTAGTGCGGATATCATCACTTAGGTCTTCTGGTTTTGGATTCTTGGACCAGTCGATATTTAATCCCATCATTTTAGTTTGGACATTACTCATAGGAGTGTCAAATTTTTCATCTAAGATTTTCCTAAGCGAAATTACACTTTGAAAAGATGGAGCATTATTGGTCACATCATACGAGGTTGCAGAGATATTCACATTGATATTAAAGTTGTTTTCTGCAAGTATATTACCATTCCCAGACCTCATCCCTAGAACCTTGCAATTCAGCTTGGCTGTTTTGTCTTCTATTCTAAGCTGTAATAAAACAGGACAATCGGTTAAATTAACATTGAATGAAAAACTCCCGTTAACAATATTGGTTGATTGAACTATTTTATTTTCACCATTTATGCCAACTAATTCAAGAAATATTTGCTGGTCAGGAATACCGCTTACATTTCCCGCAATATTAACAGATTTTGGCTGTGATGGTAAATTACCGGCAGCATTTTGCTCCATTTTTTTCAGTTGATCCAATAGTCTGTTTTTTATGGGTTCGTTAGCCATCTTAAGATTTTCAAACTCAGAAATTGCCTTTTTTTGGTATTTTATTCCCTCTTCTACCCGTCCAAGCTTGAATAGCAACCCCGCTTTTACCTCTGTCATTGTGAAGTTATCAAAATACTGGTAAGCAACATCAGCCCAGTTTAGAGCATCTGTCAGCAAATTCTTATCGGTCACTACTTTTAATGCAGATTGTGCAATATTGCGTAAACGAAAACCATAGTTTAAAGATTCCATTTTTGCCATCTTTCGCGCTAAACCAATCTCATCCTCTGTTCTATCTTTAAACATGCCGGACTTAACTTGCTGTTCAAACTTTATCAAAGAAACGGAGTCAGATTTTGCAATTAGTTTTTTATCGTAATTCAGTACCGATTTACTATATCGGGATAATACCTCAGATAGTTTTTTATCGTTTGAAGTAGCTGTGTAATACTTCATAAACGCTTCGTCGGCAATCCACTCCTTGTTTGTATTATCTGTATTAAATAAAACCAGAGCACTAATTATTTTTTGCAGAAGAACTTCGTCTCTTTTCTCAATAGCGCGTTCAATGTCGTTACTTGCCAGATAACCTAGAGTTCTGCTTAGGGTTTCTGTTTTGGGGTAACCAAGTTTTTTTGCAACCTCATCTTTATTATCTGTCAGAAATCCGAAAAATAAACCATCTATATTGATGTTTTTATTTTTCAGCAAAATTGTGAGAGTCTCTTTATTTAGTATTTCATCTTTTGAACATAGAGAGACATACATATCTGCAGCATCTGCACTACTGACGCCTCTCACCTGGCTTTTTTGCATATATTTCAACAGAAACTCCTTGTCTTTACTTTTGGCGTCATATTGACTTTTCAAAAGAGCAAATGGCTCAGGGTCACTAAACTCCCTAATAGCATTTTCTGCCTCCTTCAAAAATTTCTCTTCCGGCATCGATCCCATACTGCTATAGAAAAGTATTCCATCGCCATTTATAAAGAGATATGTAGGGAAACCTGTAACACCGTATTTTTTTGCGATTGCAACGCCTTCTCCCTTTTCTGCATCAATTTTATAGTTGATAAAATTTTTGTTGAACACATCACCAACACTCTTACTTGGGAATATATCTTTTGCCATAAGCTTGCAGGGGCCGCACCATGATGTATATACATCTATAAATACTAGTTTTTTTTCGGTTCTGGCCTTTTCCAGCACCTCTTTCCAGCTTCCGGTTTCAAATTTGATTCCATCCTGAGCAAAGGAGGAACATGGAATTAATGTTGCTGTAATCCAGCACAATAACGAAAATAAAATGGTTTTTCTCATAAATAACGTATTATTCATTATCGCTCATATTTGGATTTAATAGTAGAACCTTAGCAGGAATCTTCATTGTAAGCCTTTTGTTCTGTAATGTAAATGTTTCAGTTCCATAGGTTCTGGTGTTGTCAATATTATTGTATGTACCCTCCAGAGAAAGTCTTCTCATGTCAAACCATCTTAACCCAGTACCGGCAAATTCCCTGATTCTCTCCTCTAAAATAAATCTGATCATAGCATCTTTTGTAGTAACAGAAACAATAGCATCTGCCTCAGGCATCCTTTTTTTACGAAGAGTTTCAACATCTGCTTTAGCCCCGGTTAAATCGTTAGTTCTGGCTTTACACTCTGCCCTCATTAGATAGAGATCGGGAAGACTAGCACCCCAGTTAACTCCACCTGGAGAACATCTCTGATAACCCGGTAGAGTTGTAGACCCCATCATATAGTCTTTGTTGGAAAACAGTCGTCTTCTTAAGTCGGATGTTCCAAATTTGTTCATTACAGCATCTTTCACAAAAATATTACTATAGAAGTAGTTCATTACGATAGAGAGCTGTCTCATATATATAACTTCATAACTGTCGAACATAGTCGGATGTCCGGAAGCACCTCTGTTTGGTTGAGCAGGGTTGTACCATCCTGCAGGAGGAGCAGAGTTCATAAGAGTGTTGTAATCATAAAGTTCAACTTTGAAAGGGAGAGAGGCAACTGCAATTTCGGAGTTATTAAGAGCAGTTATTGCTTTGGTATAATCTCCCATATAAAAATATGTTCGTCCAAGAATAAACCATGCTGCCGAACGGCCAAGACGTACCCTCACCTTTGCCTGAGCAGGTAGATCCGGAATAGACTCTTCAATCTCCTTGACGATAAAATCATAAATCTCTTTTACAGTTCCACGGGTGAAATCTTTTGCTGTAATATCTGCCTTTGTAACGAGAGGAACACCAGGATCCTGAGCAGCGGTTGCACTATTATATGGTTTTGCAAACTGATTTACAAGGAGAAGATAATTAAAGGCCCTGTTAATTCTTGCCTCAGCCTGCACCTCTCTTTTTCGCGTGTCTGTGGCACCAGTACAATTCATTACACCATTTATTGCAAGATTGTAAACGTATATAGGAACATACATGGCTCCCCATTCGTTAGGGTCCTCATTCTCTTCGTAAATTTTGTCACTCCATTTATATGCATTTATTTCATACGGAGCCTTTGACCCAAAATATTGAGGTGTTGTAAAAACATCGTCCGACATAATTAATGGAGCACCGGCAGCACCTAAAATTAGAGTTCCTCCACTTTCCAGAGTTCTGAAATTTTGAAGATTGAGAAGCATAATGTTGTTTAAAAGGCCATTGTAATGGTCAATATTTTCTAAAATATCTTTTCCTTTTGGTTTAACATCCAGGAACTTCTCACAACTGCTGACTGATAACAGTAAAACAGCAGCTATTAATATTTGTGTTATGTTAATTTTTCTCATTGTTATTAATTTTAGCTGTTATAAAAGGGTGACTTTCAAACCAATCGTAATAAACGGAGGAGTCTTGTCTGTTCTGGTGCCTTGTCTTATATTATAAAATTCAGGATCAATATCAAACTTATTATTTTTCCAGATCATTATATTATTCACTTGCCCGTAAACGGAAAGGTTCTCCATATATATCTTAGAAATTATTTTTTTAGGTATTGAGTAAGATATTGTGAAATCTCTGATTTTAGCATAGGAGGCACTTATGATGTTTTGAACAGATTGGGTATATATTGGCAGATATCTTTGTGAATTGCTAGTACCCGTGTTGGCGATATATTTTGGTACGTCAGTAATGGCCTCATCGCCGGCTACTTTCCATCTGGAGCTAAAACTCTCCTTTAAATTTTCAGTCACTCTTCCTGTATAGAATGTGTTAACATCGTTTCTCATCATATGCCCAAGGTTGTATACTATAAGTGCTGAAAGAGTAAAACCATTCCACGAGAATTCATTTGTAATTCCACCATACCATTTAGGTTGGGTAACTCCTTTAAAAATAGGGTCATCAATCGACAACTGAGACGATAATGTTGCTTCATTTCCGTTTGCCTTACGTGCAACAGGATTACCATTTTGGTTAAGGCCAATATTATCAAATCCAAACAGTGAGTATGCCGGATATCCTTCAATAAACTGTTCGTACATCTTACTGCTGAAATCCAGAGCGGTATTACGTTTAATCTCAGTTAACCTGTTACTATTGTAAGAGAGAGTAAATCCGGTGTTCCAGATAAAGTTTTTGGTTGAGATATTTACACTGTTGATCATTACCTCAAACCCTTTATTGTCTATCTGTCCCAGGTTTCCATATGCATAGTACCAGCCGGTAGTTGGGTCAAGCGGCTGATAACCTAACAGATCTGTTGTTTTTTTCTGATATACATCTACTGAACCAGAAATTCTGTTTTTTAGCACAGCAAAGTCAATACCTATGTTGGTTGTTGAGGTTCTCTCCCATGAAAGACCAGCATTACCCGGAAGTGCAACAACATATCCAATCTCTGTAAAACGTGAATTGTTTGTTGGGAACAGAATATCGAAAGGACCCCCCGAACCTGGTCTCGGAGAGTTTCCTCCAAAGCCGTAGGTAACTCTCAAGTTTAAATTATCTATAAGATCGGATGTGCAAAACTTCTCTTTAGTAATGTTCCATGAAGCTCCAAAGCTCCATATTGGCTTAAACTGTGTACTCTTATTAGAGCCGAAGAGGTTAGACTGATCCATTCTTATGCTACCGTTAAAGGTATATCTCTTATCATAAGTGTAAGCTGCATTTGCATACAGAGAGAAGAACCTGGAATCATATTCACCGAATGTCTCTGCTTTCGAATTTAGGATACTTGTTGACGAGGTTCCCGAAATAATGATTGGAGAGGAGACTCCGGTTGTAGAGAGTGCTTTCTCGTCATAAGGGCTGTATGTTTGTGTTTGCATATCAAAACCTCTTCTGTATGTATCATGCATGACAGAAAGATCTCCCCTTACTTCTGTTCCTGCAAGAGATGTGATTTGGTGTTTTTCGGCTAAGGTTTTATCGAAAAGGAGTTGGTTCCTCACTGTCCACGATGTGTTATTTACACTGTTTGTTTGATAGTGGCCACCTGTTGTTGGCAGGTAATATGTTGGTAACGATGTTGGAGATGCGGGGGCAACTGTAAAACAGACAAGTTCATCTCTCACTTTATATGAGTTTTTGCTGTAATAAGCGTAGCCTTTATCAAATTCTTTCTGATACTGGAATTTTCCCTGATATTGTAGCCCCGGGAGAAGATTGATGCTCAGACCGGCATTTACTCTTGCAATTAAGCTGCTGCTGCTGTTTTGAGTGTAACTGTTCTCGAGCATAGGGAAATAATCCAGATTCAAAAGGCTCTTGTTTTCTGCATCCTTTCTGAATGGTTCGTATTTTTTTAAGTACGCCTGAGATAAAGCATTGCCACTATTATCGGAGAACATTGCATAAGGAAGATAATTGTTCAAAGTTGTGGGCAGATCAGGAACAAGATACTGCTCCCCTGTTTCATAAGAGATATTGGCAGTCAGGTCTAGTTTGATATTTTTTGTGAACTTGAAATCCTGACGTATGTTTATCTGATGTTTTGATGATGAGGATTTATTTGACTTATTATCTCCCGTATAAGCATAAGAAGCATAATATGTGTGATAATCGCTACCCCCGGAGAAACTTAAACTATGGTTTGATACCATGGCGTTTTGAGTAAAGTAATCTTCAATCTGCTCTCTGTTGTTCAATCTTTTAAGAGAGTCAATCCGGGAATCGGCAGTTGTTTGGTTTATCAATCCCCTGCTAAGATCGTAGAGAATTTTTTCATGAGGATAAATGACAGGATTACGTGCTGTGGAAGAGGATGCAATTACCGTGTTCCAGGGATAGTCTGTAACCGAAAATACCTCTTTTGCGGCATCAACCAGTTGGCTGCTTGTCATCATGTTCTGATAGCTGTAATCTGGTTTCCCTCTCAAAGAGACAAAACTGTTATAAGTAACTTTTGGTTTTCTTACCTGGGGCTTTCCCACTTTTGTTGTGATGTTGATAACTCCATTGGCGGCAGAGGCTCCCCATATGGAAGCTGCTGTAGCATCTTTTAAGAATGTTATACTTTCAACATCATTTGGGTTTACCAGCGACGAAACCACATCATAGTTTGAAGGGACTCCATCAATTACAACAAGAGGCGATTTTGCTGCATTAATTGAAGTAAGACCCCTCATCAGAAACTTCTCGGCACCTGCACTCATGTTTACGGACAGACCCGGAACGAGACCTTCCAGACGGTCTACTATATTCATGCTTGATGTCTTAGATTCTAGTGCCGTATTACGAATGACTGAAAACGAACCTGAACTCCTCTCTCGTGAGAGTGTCTGATATCCAGTAACTACAACGTTTTGCAACTGAACAAGATCCTCCTCCAGCTTGATAGTGTACTCAGTTCTGTTGTCAGCAACAAGGATAATGTTTTTCATGCCAATCATTGAGATATTTACAGCATCTCCTGCTCTTACAGTTTTAAGCTCAAACCTACCTTGCAGGTCGGTTGTTGCTACCTCTTTTGATTTAGCTGAAAACACAGTTACTCCCGGAAGGGGATCACCATTGGAGTCCTTTACAAATCCAATGAATCGATTATTGTCCTGTTGATTCTTCTCTACTGACGAGCTCTTTGGAGAGAGGAGAATCTGTTTTCCGGCGATCTTGTAGGCGACTTTGGTTTTTGAAAGAATTTCGTCCAGAACTTTCTCAATGGAGAGTCCGGAGGTGTTGATAGTAACCAATGAGTTGACATTGATTAGGTTGTCGTTGTAAACAAACCTGTAATCGGTCTGTTTCTGGACTTCCTTTAATACAGTCTTGAGGGGAACATCCTTAAATTTGAGTGTAATGTTTTGGCCATAAGATGTTTGTGAAAAAAACAAAAAACATGAAACCAAAACGAAACTGCAAATAAAAGATCTGCTTGTTAGTTTTGCATTTTTAAACATAGTATTTTTTTTAAGGTTTCATATTATACGCAGAAACCTCTCACTACCCCCGTTTTTTTGCTTATTCTTCGTATAATGTATAGGTCTTATCTTTAACCGTAAATTTTATATTTGATGTAACCTTCATATATTCAAGAACCTGGGCTATAGATTCTGATTGAAATTCTCCGGTAAGGTGGTTGGTTAGAACGGTAGAATCTTTAACAAGGATTTTTACACCAAACCAACGCTCCATCTTTTTTATGACTTCGTTCATAGGTGTGTTGTCAAAGACAAGCAGTCCGTTTTTCCAGCTGGTATTCAGATAAAGATTGGCCTTATTTTTTTCAGTTACAGCTACTCCTTTATTAACAGGGACAGTAATTTCTTCAAGCTTTTTGACCTCAAGTTCACTTTTATCAGACTCCTTAATGAGCCTGACTGTCCCGGAGACCATAGTAAGTTTGAGTACATTATCGTTTGAATATGATGAAAGGTTAAACTCTGTACCTGTTACCTTAACAGTATACCCCGATGCAGTTTTTATGTTCATCGGCCATTTCTCGTTGCTCTCCACAATAAAATATCCCTCACCGTAAAGTTCGAGGTCCCTGCTTCTGTTAGCGAACTTCTGGGGACACTTTATTGAGCTATTGCTGTTTAGCCAGACTTTACTGCCGTCGGGCAGGGTTATTAAACCCTTTACTCCCGGATTTACAGTGTATTGGAATGTGGTGCTATCCTGTTCCGGAGCAATATAGCTAAACGCAATTGCATTTTGTTCAAGCGTTTTTATTTTATTACTGAAGTGAATATACTGATATAATAAAATGCCAACAAGGGGGATTGACAGTATTGCTGCAATCTTGTATAAAAAAGTGTAGTTACGTCTTCTCCGTATATCGGACATCATGGAAGAGACCATCTTTTCGGGAGCAGCATTGTTTGGCATGCCAGACATGGTCCTGTCAATGTCCCTTCTTATGAAATCTTTCCTCTCCTCTGGACTCCCTTCCAGATGCTTGAACATCTTTTCTTTCTCGGAATCAGAAGCGGTACCCTTTAAATATTTATCTTTAATACTATTCATGTGTGCAAAGTACTTCTCAAATTATACAATTTTTAACGCAGTAACCCCATAAAAAATGGAAGAAACTGAATAAATCGTCCCAATTTCTTCTTGAATATCTTTAATGCGGCAGAGATGTTGTGTTCCACGGTTTTTACTGAAATACCCAGTTGATCCGATATCTCCTTGTAAGAGAGTCCGTTTTTACGACTCAGTACAAAAGAGTCCTTTATCTTAGCTGGTAATATATCATAAGTCTTATCTATGACATTCTGCATATCCAATGCATCTATACGTGAAGACATATAATCGTCACTCAAAACGGATATCTTGTATGCAATTTCTGACTTGTCGAGAGAATCGGTCAATTTGAAAGCACGATTTCTTAGAATGTTGATGATTCTGTTTCTGGCTATTGTGAATAGAAACGACTTTAAACTCTGGTCCAGATTGATTTTCTCCCGGTTCTCCCAAATAGTTATAAAAGAGTCATGGACAATATCTTCAATTATAGTATAATCAGTCATATACCTGGAGAGAAAATACTTTAGATTGCAGTATTCTGCCCTGTAGAAAATTTCAAAAGCCTTTTCGTTTCCTGCTTTAATAGCAGAAATTATCGAAAATTCAGCAGTTCCGGGTATGTTCGTTTCCACCCGACAAATATATCAAATTTTAGTTACAGTATGCCTAGCCCTATGCTTTCATGGCATATCTTTGAATATCAGGTAAATATGCCTAATGTTAATTATTGTTAAGGCATTGATTATAAGCACTTGGCCATAAAAGCATAGGGCTGAAACTTTATCCTGATAGAACTTAAGTATTCATTTATCAGATTTGAGTATCTCACTAAGGTTCAAATTGTCCCTTTGGAAAAATGAAGTATCACAAGAAAGGCTTCTGAAACGTTCTTGAAGATCAGCGATACGTCCTATCAACTCTTTATAAGAAAGTGATTCCCCGTAGATAAAACCCTCTTGCAACTTCTTGTAGTCTTCCTCTAGTGCTTCTGTCAATGATTCTGGAGGTAAAAAAGAAATGGTTGAAGGGTGATGGCTTTGATAATCCAGACCACTCCAAGCCGTAAATTTACTTCGATGCTCCACTATATCAGAATACAAAGATTCGTTGTTCATAACTTCGATAATAAAGTCCTTGTCCATCATCTTCTCAATATCATATAGATGTCTGGAAAGCCGTTCTACAACAGTACCTCCTCCGGCACGGTTAAATTCCTCATGAAGAAGAAATGTTTTCTCCAGAAATGTTTTCCCGGGTAAGACTGTAGGTACATAAAACGGAGGCTCTGTAAATGGTTCATCGGGATAGGCATCCTCGATCATAGACCTCATGCCCACAGGTTCAAATGGTTCCGTCAAAGAACGACAACTAACTTCAATCTTTACCTTTTCTGGAATATAGGGATTCTTTCTAGGTAATATAGAATCGTACTCAACGAAAAACTCTACAGGGTCTTTATCCGATTCTTTTGTCTCGGGAACCACTATTTTAAAATGGCCCATCATACCCAACAGATTTAAAGCTCCTTCTAATTCTATGGCGAGTGTTCTCTCTATAAATATCTTGGAGGCCTTTCTAAGCTTATTACGTTGCGTTCCATTTAACTCCTTCTCGAATCCCAAAACTGTCCGGTCAATGGACAAGTCGCAATCTTCAGAGAACCTTTTTATCAAGTCCCAACCTTTACTGAGACTTGTACCCCCTTTAAATACAATTCCTTTGCTGCACGATAAACTAAAAATGGCTTTCAAGACCATACTTACCCAGAAATCTTTTTCTATAGCATTATCGTCGATGCCTTTCTCTTCTGCAATATTGGCAAGAATTGTCTGCCGTTCTTCTAATGAAAGCAGTACCCAACTATTCAGTCTTTCTGTTCCACTGCTCATTTAATATCTAATTTTTTACGTATCCATTGAGGTGCAAAGAGGAAATCCTGCCTAATCAAATCCTGATTATCTTCTTTTTCAAGTATCCTTTTGATTTTAAGGATAACATCGTCATTGATGTTTTCTTCACCAATTTCTTTCATAGCCGAAACTACTAAAGAGAACAATTCACTCTGATATGCGAAATTTTTTGGGACGCTTTTCTTAAAAATGATTCTACGCTTGCCCACAGTGACCGTCCGAGGGGTTCCATTTGTCAGATATATAGCATTCATCGGTACTTGCGTTGATAACCCCAAGATGTTCAAAGCCGTTAATCCGGATGGTACGATACGAGCTTTGTCTTTTTCTGCAATAGCTTTGGCTATCACGTCAATTGATGGTCGGTGTATCCCATACTGGTTTCGATTAGGATACAAATATACACCTTGAGAGAGACGTACCAGAAAATCTTCTTTTTCTAGTCTGGACAATACACGAGTAACTAATGCATCGTTGTTTAAATCTGCAAAATCGCCCACAACATAAAGCCGCCCTTCTCCACTTTGTACGATGCGATTTCTAATTTCTTTAGATAAAATTGGTGCCATATTAGTATCTCATAAGTTTTGTCCGAAATTAATGCTTTATTTCGGACAAAACAAGATACGTCCACAATTTTCGCTCATATTCAGCCCTATGCTTTCATGGCATGTCTTTGGTTATCAAACCAATACACTTAATGCGAATTGATATTAAATCATTGATTATCAGCATTTGGCCATGAAAGCATAGGGCTGAAATTCGCATCGGCGTGGCGCGATAAGTGGTAACTCATACATTATTAGGCTAGTAGTCCAGATAATTATATCGATGAAATTTTGTATTAATCTGTATTATACATAGTTATTACTTATCGTGCCACGCGGCATCTCTCTATTTGACCACCTTCACATACTTTTCGCCGTTCATCACCAGGTCCTTTCCCTCTAAGCGGTATTCTATAACGGCAGGAAACGAGTTGTTGATGAATATCCACATACGGCCATCTCTCAGCTCATATGAATTATATCCAGGTCCGTCAGGAACCCATTGGCTGGTAGAGGTTTTCATTGCCTTGCTATAAGTCCAGTCCTTATTCAATACAACCCTTGTGGTGTAGGTAACGCCTTCGTGCTTGAAATACTTTTCCCATATTCCCACAAGACCTTCGGTAACATTTGATTTGTCTGCGGCCTTGTCGTAGCTTTTGGCAGGGTTGGCTCCCTTAGCAAGCAACAGGTCAACCGATTTTGCGCGATTGTATCGCTTTGCCCAATATAAAGCAGTATGTCCCTCTTTGTCCTCAACCTCTAGCTTTGCCCCTTTTTTTACAAGCATTTCAAGAATATCTGTGTATGTGCCATATTTGTTTCCTAACGCATTCACTCCGCCTGCGGCATGCATCAGGGCGGTTTTACCCCATTTGTCCTGCAACTCAATGTCGGCACCTTTGCTTAACAGTAATTTCACTGCATCCACAGAACCACCAACAACAGGCATCACACCCAATACAACCTTAAGTAAACCGCCCTTGACGGCAAACATCAGAACGCTTTCACCGTTCTTGTTCTGCATATTTATATTTGCACCTTTGGCAATCAGTGTTTTAAAAGGGCCTATTTTTTGTACTGAATAAATCAATGGAGTATTTCCATTGCCATCCTGTGCATCTATCTTTGCACCTTTTTCAATAAGCAGGTTGAGTATCTTGTCGCAGTTTTTTTCATTAGGATCGGCAACCATGTAGTTGCTCACTGCTTTATGTAAAGGGGTGTAATCAAATTTGTTTCTGGCATTTACATTGGCCCCGCGGGAAACGAGCATCTCAACCATTTCAAGCATAGAGGTCTCCATAAGAGGAGTATATCCGCCAAGATCATCGTTCCCCTCAATATTCGCCCCCTCGTCCAGTAGGTATTTTGCCATCTCCAGCTGATTGGATATTACCGCCCAGTGCAATGCACTATATATCATTTCGCTCTTCACACCAAGGCTGACGGCCCTTGCCATCAGTAATTTTGCTGCCTCTATGTTCCCTTTCATTGCAGCATAGTCCATTGCATTTGGCGAAACTTTATAGGTCGATTGTCGGATTAGGATATTCGCTCCTTTATCTATAAGCATCTTTACAACATCGGTATATTTTCCGGCAGAAAGCATCAAAGCGGTCTCTCCTCCCTTTGTCTGAAGGTCAAGCTTTGCCCCTTTGTCAATAAGAATCTTTGAAATTTCAGTATTATGCACCCCCAGCATTAAAGCTGTATAACCCAGCTTGTTCTGGATGTCAATCTTTGCCCCCTTGTCAATAAGAAGCTTTGCAGACTCTGTGTAAGTAAAATTGGGAGCTCCCACAGCAAACATAAGCGCAGTATATCCACCGCTTTCGTGAAGCTTTCCATCCCACATTAGCTTGTCGTCCTGCAAATCAAGCAAGGCTCCCTTATCAATAAGCAGTTTAACAATTTCCGGAAACTCAATATGTTTCATAAGAACCTGATATTTCCAAGAAAGTTCGGGCATCGACTCTATGTTCCACTCATTGAGTTTTATGCCTTTGGCGTTAATCAACAACTTTGTCATCTCAGGAAACTTACCTGTAGGAGACAATGCTAAAATACTCTCTTTTCTCAGTTTTGTGTTGGGATTCACCCCTTTTGCCAGCAAGGCCTTTACTTCATCAATTTTTCCATTAGTTACACTGGATACGATATCCTGACAAAAAAGGCTGTTATTGCTGCTCAGCATGAGTATGGCCGATAAGATGATTCCGGCAAAAAGAGTTTTCTTCATATGTTAATTTATAATAGTCCGAGAGTTTTGCTACGTGCAAGCATGCATGCACCCATTATGCCACACTTGTCGCCTAGTTTGGAAATCTTGACTTTTGTGTCCTTGCTCACCAGAATTAGCGAATACTTGTTGATCGCACTCTTTATCGGGAGCAGTATATAGTCTTTGGCGCTCGACAGGGTGCCGCCAATAACGATAAGTTCAGGGTTGAAAAGGTTTATCAGACCGGAAATTGCTTTTCCCAGCTCATTACCTACAGATTCCATTATCTCAATTGCCAGTACATCTTCCTTAAGCACTGCATCCATAATGTCTTCCAGAGAGATCGGTTCCCCGCGGCCGTATTTGTTTGAGAGCATAGAGACTCTTCCCTCTTTGAGGCTCTCCATGAATATGCGGTGCACTGCAGATCCAGAGGCTCCGGTCTCGAGGCATCCACGTTTGCCGCACCTGCAGATTATCTCATTGTCGAAGAAAGGAAAGTGTCCGTATTCACCGGAGAATCCCGATTTGCCATAGTACAGCTTGCCGTCGATAATGATTCCTATTCCTAATCCCCAGCTGGCATTTATGAATAGCATGTTCTTAGGACTGTTGTTTTCGCCAAGCATATACTCCCCATAGGTCATGGAGCGGGAGTCGTTCTCTATGAATACACTGCAGTCAATTCTCTCCTCAATCAACATAGAAAGCGGCTTTTCGTCGAGATAGTAAAAGCTGTAGCTGTAGCCCGATTCTGAGTTTACGCGTCCAGAGATGTTAACTCCTACAGCAAGAATTTTCTCTTTAGGTATAGAAAGCTTTGATACATATGATTTTATAAGCGAGCAAAGCTTGTCAAGTGACTGCATGGTATTCTCAAGAATGAATGTTTTATCCTCATGCTCTATCAGTTGCCCCTTGAATGTTATCAGACCAAGGGAGAGACTGTCTTTTTTGATATCCACCCCTACAAAGTAGCCGGCCTCAGGGTTAAGTCCGTACATATTGGGTCTGCGGCCCCCGCTTGTGCCTTGTTTTCCAAAGTCTATTACAAATCCTTCGGTTATAAGTTCCCCTATAAGTTTTGTGATTGTGGGGGCACTAATATTGACCTCCTTGCTAAGATCTGTAATGCTGAAGTTCCCATTTACAACAAAGAGCCTTATGAGCTCCTTCTTTAAGGAGGCACTCTTGTTTCCGTCGCAGGATTGTTGTAAAAATGAGGTATTCATGGTTGAAAATGATTTATTTTCCTAACAAATGTATTATAAATTATTGGTTTTCGAAACCCTTGTCGGCATTCACAAGCTTGTCGTACCAGTTGAATTTTAAAATTGTCATTGTTACTGCAATCACAGCAAGTGTTATCCAGATTGCGTTGGTTTTATGTATAATGATATAGATAGGCAGCACAACAAGCGACATCTGCCATACGATTCCTACAACTACGTTTGTCATATCCCTTCCGAAATCTTTATTTGCCTCAAATTCAGGGTGCTCTTTAACCACTTTTTCGTAAATAGGTTTCCAGAATCCCCATGGACGTACATTTTTGTAGAACTTCATCAGAATTTCATCGGTGTCGGGTTTGGTAAAAAGACTCCCCGCAAAACATCCGATAAATGAGAAGCCTAGTATGATTGGGAAGAAGTAGATGTCAGTAAAATCAGGAAAAACAACCAGCTTAACGGTAGAGGCAATCAACCCTGCAAGCATTCCCCAGAAGTATCCGTAACCGTTGAATCTCCACCATATCCATTTAAGGACGTTGGCGGCTGCATAGCCTCCGTAGAGAGAAGATGTTATCCAGAGAGTAAGGGAGTTAAGTGATTTTGCATAAAATCCGAAGGCAACACCTATCACTACAAGAACTATTGATGCAAGATAGCTGAAGCGTACGTATGTCTTGGGAGCAGCATCGGGCTTGATGTATTTTTTATAGAGGTCATTAACTATATATGCAGGTGCCGAGTTGACAAATGCCGCTAGTGTCCCTACAAATGCTGCAAGAAGACCAGCAAGAAGCAACCCTTTGAGTCCGATAGGAACAAAGCGGGTTATCGCAACCGGTAATATGGTTTCAAAGTCCATTGCAGATCCAAGGCCGGCCAGCTCCGGAGACAAATAGACCAATGATAAAGCTGCCAGACCTGCAACCATCAGGTATCTAGGAGCAAAAAGCAAAAGAATTGTAAGCCCGCTCATTTTGGCTGCTTCCGATGGTTTCTTTGTCGAAAGTATACGCTGCATGTCGTAGCTGGGAACCGGCCCGGCCAGACTGGCGAATATGCCTTTGAATACCATCATCAGAACCAGTGCGCCAAACAGGTCATACCCATCTGTCGATATCTTGTCGTTGAGGGCAGGCATGAGTCCGTCCCAGTTCATGTTAAGGTGCCATCCAAAAAAGAGGTTGTCCCAGCCGTCAGGGGTAAGTGCAGCTATCTGTTCTCCGGTAACGGATGTATAGGCAATGTAACCAACAATTAGACAAGAAATTGTCATTATTATAAATTGAAAGATATCTGCCGCAACAACACTCATCATTCCACCTGTCAATGTGTAAAGTGTTGTTATTCCTATTATAATAAGAGCATAGGACTGAGCAGAGGTAAGAGTCATGAAACCTAAATCGGCTGTGAGGTCCCAAGGGAGAATCTGTATTGCAAACTTGCCAATACCTTCGAAGAAGTAGGCCATGAAACCAATAACACTAATTATTGCAAAGCATATAACAACTATATGAGAGAGCTTGCCGCCTCTTCCCCCGAATCGGGTGAGTATCCACTCTGCACCAGTCATTACATTTGAACGACGCATCCATATTGCAAGGAAGACCATAACGAAAACCTGGTTCCACACCGGCCACAGCCACGGTAACCAGACACTTTTAATTCCATACACGAACAATATGGCCACTGTCCACATTGTTCCTGATATGTCGAACATGCCTGAGGCGTTGGAGAGGCCAAGAAAGTACCATTTGATTTTTTTTCCTCCAAGAAAATAGGAGTCAAGGTTTTTTGAAGCTCTCTTGGACAAGAAAAAGCCTATAGCCAGAATTGTCACGATATAGCAACAGATTACCAGAATGTCTATCCACGAAAGGCTCATAGAGTTTAAGTTTAATTAGTGTATAACCTCGCAAAAATAATAAAATTTTCTAACGATGCAAAAATGGCAATAAAATTTAAGAACACAACCATCGTTATTAAAAATATTTAATAATAGTTGTGTTTATAAAAAATATATTTATTATGTTTGTAGGAAATTAATCAATAAAACTCAAGACATAATTATGAAGCGATTCTTACTCCTGATTACTCTCTTTTTTATTGTCAGTATTTCATTTGGACAGGTAAAGCCAAAATATATGTGGTTCGACTGTGAGGCAAACTACGAAAGACTGAGCAGCAAAGATTCAATCGCATTTTATCTTAACAAGGTAAAAAGCATAGGTTTTACAGATGTAGTTGTAGATGTCAAGTCAATTATGGGAGAGGTTCTATATAAGAGCAAGATTGCTCCATATATGGGGGAGTGGGAGGGCCACTACAGGAGCGAGGATTTTGACATGCTCAGGATTTTCATTGAACAGGGGCACAAGTTGGGGTTGAAGGTTCATGCATCACTGAATGTATTTGCCGGGGGACACAACTTCTTCAACAGAGGAATAATCTACAAGCAGCATCCCGAATGGCAGTCGCAGGTTTACTGGCAGGGAAAGATAATGCCAATTGGAGAGATGAAGTGGAACTACAACGGTATGATGAACCCGGCAAACCCTGAGGTACGCAAGTATCAGCTCGAAATTCTAAAGGAGTGTGTGACAAAATACAAAAATCTTGACGGTTTGATACTGGACAGAATGAGGTTCGATAATATAACTTCTGATTTCAGCCCTCAGTCAAAGGTTCAGTTTGAAGAGTATTCGGGATTGAAGCTCGAGAAATATCCCGATGACATTCTTTATTGGGAAACTGTTAATGGCAAAATGGAGTGGAAGTTGGGAAAACACTTTAACAAATGGGCAGAGTGGCGCGCCATGATAATAAAATCGTTTGCTGAGGATGTTCACAGGGAATTGAAAAAGATAAACAGTAAGTTGGCACTAGGAGACTATACAGGTGGCTGGTATCCGACTTATTATCATGTAGGTGTGAACTGGGCAAGCAAGACCTATGATCCGTCCAAGGAGTTCAAATGGGCCACCCCTGAGTACAAGAACAGCGGCTATGCAGAACTTCTGGACATATATATGACCGGTCTCTATTACACAAACGTGACCAAGGACGATGTTGACAAAGCAAACGGAGTTGTTGGAAAAAGGACAGAGGCAGGTATGGACAACAGCAGGTCGTACTGGTACTCTGTTGAGGGAGGAGCGGCATTGGTCAAGGAGATAACAGCCGGAGTGGTTCCTGTAACCGGCTCTCTCTATGTGGAACAGTATGAGGGGAACGAAGAGTTGTTTAAAAAGGCAGTGAGACAGGCTCTTATAAGTTCAGACGGTCTTATGATTTTCGACATTAGCCATATCATAAAAAGGAACTGGTGGAACATCCTTGATGAAGGCATAAACAAAACTAACTAACTATATTAACTATTAACTTACCTTAAATCTTTATGAAAAGGTTAATTTCTTCTCTGATTTTTTTATTTGTCTGCGTCGGTATGATATCGGCTCAGACAACCTTAAGAGGGAGAGTGACCGATAACACTGGCAATCCTTTGCCCGGAGTATCGGTTGTAATTCAAGGTGCATCTGTACAGACATTTACCGAATCTGACGGTTCGTATACTCTGGCAGTCTCTGCGGCAAACATGAAGGATGCCGTTATCGAATTTATCTATATGGGTTTCAAGACAGAACGGATTCCACTGGCAGGTAAATCTACTATTAACATTATGTTGGCAGAAGATGCAGCAAAGCTCGATGAGATAATTGTTGTCGGTTACGGAACACAAAAAAGGGCCAGTGTAACCGGCTCTGTTTCGCAAATCAGCGGCAAGGAACTTCTGAAGGCTCCTGTAGGCAACATTACCAATCTACTTGGTGGAAGGATCACAGGTGTAACCTCGCTTCAACAGTCCGGACAACCCGGAGCAGATGCGGCAAGCATTATTGTCCGTGGTTCAGGCGCAAAATACATTGTCGACGGTGTTCAAAGGAGTCTGGCAGAACTTGACCCTAACGAAATCGAGACAATATCTGTTTTGAAGGATGCCGCATCGGCAGCCGTTTACGGACTTGATGCAAATGCTGTAATTATCATAACAACCAAGAGGGGAGGAAGTAAAGATTCTAAAATCTCATACTCAGGAACTTATGGTATAAGTTCCAATGCAGTTATGCTGCAATTGCTTGACGGACCTGGTTATGCATACTGGTACAATAAAGCCAGGGTAATGGATGGCGACACTCCTGTGTTCACCTCAAGTCATATTGCCATGATGCAGAACAACGACCCCGCAGACGGATGGGGAAATACAAACTGGTACAAGGAGACTTTTGGAGTTGGTACAAGTATGTCCCACAATGTAAACTCAAGTGGCGGAAATGAGAGGATCAAATATTTTACATCGCTTGGTATTTATGACCAGTCGGGTAACGTAAGAGGATTCGATTACAAAAGGTATAACGTAAGGTCTAACATCGATGCTAAAATCGCAAAGAACCTGAACCTTACATTTGACTTGTCTGCCCGTATGGAAGACAGGCTAACCCCTGGATACGGTTCCAATCCCGATGACTGGAACAATATTCCTCAGCAGGCAATGAGGGCGCATCCTTATGTTCCTATGTATATAGATGGTATTCCTGTATCTACAAGAACAGCAAGTTCTTACGTAAGCCCAATAGCAGCTTCGGACCTTACAGGATACAAGAAATCAAAGACTACAACACTACAGTCGAACTTCACGCTTAAATATGATGTTCCCGGAATCAAAGGGCTTAATGTTAAGTTCCTTGGAGCCTATGACTTGTCTTACTATACCTCAAAAGGTTTCTCGACACCATATCAGACTTATGTAGCAACAGCTCCTACAGCAGCTACAACCAACATAGCATATTCACTGGTTACAGATGCAAGAGGCACAACAGCCAGCCTTGTAGAAGGTCTCTCCCTAAACACCAACATCACCACCAATACAAGTATCAATTATGCCAACACCTTTGGAAACCACAATGTTTCTGCATTGGTTCTTGCTGAAACTTATAAAGGTGCAGGCAACAATTTTGGAGCTTATGGTTACGGATTCGACTTCTATGAGCTTGATGAACTTAATTATGCCAACATAGCTGAAAAGAACAACATTTCAGGCGGAAGCAGCGAATCCAGGAAAGCCGGTTTTCTTGCCCGTGTGAACTACGATTATAAAGACAAGTATCTTGTTGAGGCATCTTGCAGATATGACGGAAGCTATCTTTTTGGCGGAATGGTTCCGGGTAAAAGATGGAGCCCGTTCCCTGCAGCATCAATCGGATGGAGAATCTCAAATGAAGAGTGGTTCCACAAAGCACTTCCATTCGTAAGCAATCTTAAACTGAGAGCCAGTGTCGGCCTTACAGGAACATCTGGAATCTCTCCTTATCAATTCCTTAACACTCTTTCTATTCTTGAAAAAGCAGCAATCATTGGTGGTACAACAGTGAACGGACTTATTACCTCCAGCCCTGCAAATATCAACCTTACATGGTCAAAATCACTGCAATACAACGCAGGTTTTGAGGCCACTCTATGGGATGGTATGTTAAATGCAGAGTTTGACGTGTTCTACAAGTATATGTATGATATCCTTAGTTCAGTATCTGCAACCTACCCGGACTCTTTCGGAGGTTTCTACTACTCTCTGGCGAATAACAACAAGCAGGATTACAAAGGTTTCGAGTTATCTCTAAGCCATTCAGCAAAGATTGGTGATTTTAAATACACAATTGGCGCAAACGGAAGTTATACAAAACGCAGATGGTTAAGATATTCAGATTCTGAAAACACTCCTGACCACCTTAAGCTTACCGGAAAAGAGGTAGGGGCACAAGTAGGTTTCATTGCTTTAGGACTGTTCCAGAGCGAGGCAGAGATTGCCAACTCGGCACTTATCCCGGGTAAGCCGGTTAAAGTGGGAGATATAAAATATCTTGACAGAAACGGCGATGGAAAGATCACTTACGAGCAAGACCGTGGCTACACAGGAAAATCTGCTTATCCTAAGTTTATTGCTGGTATGACATTCAACGGCGAATGGAGAGGCATAGACCTGTCACTTCTTGTACAGGCAGGCTTCGGAAGGGATGTGGCTTTGACAGGAGTTTACTCAAGTGGTATCATGGACAACACATCTATGACCCGTCCCTTCTACCATGGTGGAAACACACCGCAATATCTTGTAGAGAATTCGTGGAGAGAGGACAACACAAATGCAGAATTTCCTCGTCTTTCACTTGTCCCTGCAAGCAGCAACAACGCATTCTCATCTACTTACTGGTACAGAAGTGGCGACTACGTTAGATTAAAGAGCACTCAGATTGGTTACTCTCTACCTGCAAGTTTGGTTAAAAAAGCAGGTTTGGAGAAAATCAGGATATACGCAGAAGGTCAGAACCTGCTTACAATAAGCAAGCTGACAAAATACAACATAGACCCGGAACAGCCAGGAGTTTCCAACGGATACTATCCTCAACAAAGGGTGATTTCACTTGGTATCAATTTAACTTTCTAATTGATTGATAATTATGAAAAAATATATTACAAAATCAATATTGATGCTTGCGGTTATAGTTTTGGCAACTTCTTGTGACAAGTTTCTCGAAACAACACCTACGAGCAGTATTTCCGACAAAATTGTCTGGAAAGACATTAAAAGCGTAGAACTTTACGTTAATGGATTCTATCCATATCTGGACCGATACGGAAGCTTCGGGG
The DNA here is from genome assembly GCA_001769195.1 of Bacteroidetes bacterium GWF2_40_14. Classification (GTDB taxonomy): domain Bacteria; phylum Bacteroidota; class Bacteroidia; order Bacteroidales; family UBA932; genus Bact-08. The sequence goes on from MEOK01000027.1 coordinate 35,351, forward strand.
ACGAGCAGTTCTCGGGCAGCCTTACTGAGGGACTTACAGAGACATTGAAATATGGCTCGTATGCTCCCGGCACAATGGCAGGAGATGCAAACAATTACGCCATGATTCCTGAAGTGCTCACTCCAACAGGAAATCTCCTTGGAACATGGTCCGATACCTATACAAGAATAAGACGTGTAAACGAATTTCTTGTATCACTTGAAAAATTCTCTCAACTCACAGCTGAGCAAAACAAGAAGCTGGAGGGACAAGTAAGGTTTTTCCGTGCATTTCTTTACTTCCAGCTTGCTAAAAGACATGGAGGGGTTATCCTTTATGAAGACATGAACCTTGAGAAGAACAAGGCAAGAAGCACAGCAGCAGAAACATGGAACCTAATAGAAAAGGATCTGGATTATGCAGCATCAGTACTGCCAAAGGCATGGCCCGCTGAGAGTTCGGGAAGAATCACCAAAGGAGCAGCGTTTGCATTAAAATCAAGAGCAATGCTATATGCAGAGAGATGGCAGAGTGCAGCAAGTGCAGCAGACTCAGTTCTTGCCACAGGTCTCTATGCGCTTGTAAGTGATTATAAAAATGCATGGAAAGGCGATAACAGTGAGTCTATCCTTCAGTACAAGTATATCACTACCGGCCCTAACCACACATTCGACAGAAACTATGCTCCATACGGAGATATAGAAAATGAGGGTGGTAAAGGATCTCCTACACAAGAGATGGTTGAAGCCTATGAAAAGGCCGACGGTACTAAAATTGACTGGACACCATGGCATGGCACAACAACTGCAACTCCTCCTTACAGTCAGCTGGAGCCTCGTTTTCAGGCAACAGTAATATACAACGGCTCAACTTGGAAAGGACACACAATGCAAAACAGCGTTGGCGGCAACTGGGGCAGGTTCATGGGTTACAGAGAGGATGTTTATGCCAAAGGCAGAACAACAACCGGTTACTATCTTAAGAAGCTGATGAACGAAACTCATACCGACCTGCTTACCTACAAGAGTACACAGACATGGGTAGAGATTAGACTTGCAGAGGTTTACCTTAACAGGGCAGAGGCTTACTACCGTCTAAGCAAAGAGGGACTTGCTCTTGCCGATATAAACACAGTAAGGGCACGTCCGGGCGTAAACCTGCCTGCTAAACAAGGGCTCACAGGTACTGCCCTCTTTAATGCGATACGTCAGGAGAGAAAGATAGAACTCTCTTATGAGGGTCATCTTTACTGGGATATGCGCCGTTGGAAACTTGCACATGTAGAATATAACAACTACAGGGTGCATGGCTTGAAAATCTCTCCTGCGGGAGCTGGTTATACCTACGAATATGTAGACTGCGACTTACAAGACCGTAAGTTCCTTCAGAAAACATATGTCTTACCTGTTCCTTACAGCGAACTGGCGAATAATTCTGCTATAGAGCAATATGATGAATGGAAATAATTATTGGAATATATGAGAACTAAAATATATTTGTTATTTATCCTGGGGCTGCTGGTAACTGTAAGCAGTTGCCAGAAACCAGACGAGCTGTTACCATCTGTTTCACGTAATGGTATAAACAGCATAACAGCAACATTCGAAGATGGTACCGGTTCATTTATCGGATACTCTTCGGAGACAAGCGATGAGATTATAATTCCGGTTCCTTACTACTTTCCGGAAAGCAGCGACAACATCACACCTGCGGCCAGCCTTAAGAAAATGAGGGTTGTTGCAAATCTTGACGATAACGTGACTATTACTCCAGCAATTCTTTATATGGACCTGTCACAGAATAATCTTATAACTGTAACGGACCAGCTGAAAAAGCAGAAGACATATAAAATCAAGGGTGAAATCAGAAAGAGCAACGCCTGTTCAATAGAGGAGTTCAGGATACCTTCTCTTGGCCTTACAGGAATTGTAAACGAAGATACCAGAACGATTGCCTTGATTGCAGTAGGAACAATCCAGCCTGCAAATGCAAGTTACCGTCTCTCTTATCACGCAACAATTTCTCCTGACCCTGCAGTTACACAACTGAACTACAATTCAGATGTTACGCTTACAGTAACTGCTAATGACGGAGTCACAAAGAAGGTTTATACTGTAAAGAAACAGATTCCTAACAAAACTCCATTCGGGATGAGAGCCGGCAGCCAGAATTTACTTTGGGGAACTACTACTCTCAACACTAATCCTGCTGTTACAAAGGGTGCAAACGTAAACTATACGCTTGCTGTTCTTGGAGACAATCTTCTACTTTCTACAGGTAACACAAACATCAATTACATAAACAAGTCTACCGGTACATTCATAGACAAAATCAATATGAATGGAGTAGACCTGACTGGTGGAGCGATAACCAGCGACAAGGGCGGAAACGTTATCATGTGTAACTCTGTTGCCAAGAATGGTGTTCTTAAACTCTATAAGCTGACTTCAGTTACATCTTCTCCACAGGAGATTTTGAGCTGGACCTACAATATTGGTTTAGGCGCAAGAATTGGTTCAAAAATTTCTGTTTCAGGAGATATTAAGGGCGATGCAATAATAATAATAAATGACTGGTTCTGGACAAGTCCGGCAGCATGTCGCGAATTTATCCGAATCAAGGTTACAGGTGGTGTATTGGGAGCCCCAGAGGCCGTTACACTTACAGGAGTTCTGGCATGGAACGGAGGTAACGTAGATTTAGTGTACTCATCTTCTGACATTACATCTGACCTGTTTGTTACAAGCTACAGCGGAAACAGCCTTGAGGTTGTGAACGGAGCCACAAATGCACAGAAAGGTATTGTTACCAAAGGAGCAAATGATGCAAACAGCAACTTCTCATGTGTAGACTTTGCAAAGTTCAACAAGGCATCTTATGTTGTAGTATACGGTGGGGCTCACTTCACATACAGTGCAACAAGGGCGATGCTTTTGGATGTAAGCACACTTGCCAGCTTCAGCGGTACATTTGACAACACTTCGTCAAAAATATTCACAAGTCCTACATTCTATGCAAGTTCACTGAGCGGAACAGCTTATTCTGACGTTCTGCTTAATGTATCTGATGACGGATTCATGATGAACCTCTATTTTGTAGGTTCAAACAACGGAGTATTGCAGGCATATCAGTTTGACTGTATAGATAAATAATTTTATTAAATTTACAGGTATCCCTCAGAAAGGGATACCTGTATAATTATTAAGGATCTTCATGAGAAACAAAATAATAGCATTTTTGATTCCTTTTGCATTCCTGGGATGTTCTTTTTCTACATTCTCCTGCAGCAAGGCACCGGTAACTCCCCCCTGGGAATGGCCGGACGGGACAGATAAGATAGAAAAACCTCGCTTTATATGGATAGATGCCGCAGCTAACTTCCCCGATTTTGCAAACAGCAAGGACAATATTATAAGGGACCTTACACTTGCAAAAAATGCAGGATTCACCGATGTTGTTGTTGATATCAGGCCAACAACAGGAGATGTGCTTTTTACGACCTCCAAGGTAGATCAGGTTAAATGGCTGGGAGCTTGGTTATCATCTGGTTATACAAAAGTCGAAAGAACTGCCACTTGGGATTACCTTCAGGCATTCATAGACGAAGGGCATAAGCTGGGGTTAAAAGTACATGCAGGATTCAACACAATGGTTGGGGGAAACACAACCTCACTCGGTTCAGAAGGGATTCTTTTCCGTGATGCTGCAAAGCGGTCATGGGCAACCCAACTAAACCAGACAGGAGGAATTGTCAGCATTATGGATGCTGGCAAGAGTGCAAAATTCTTCAACCCTGTTCTTCCTGAGGTTCAGGAGTACCTTTGTTTGATACTGGAAGATCTTGCAAAATACAGCACACTTGATGGAATTGTACTTGACAGATGCCGGTTTGACGGTTTTGAAAGTGATTTCTCAACATTCACAAAGCAGAAGTTCGAAGAGTTCACCGGTCTTCAGGTTAACAATTTTCCAAATTCGGTGCTACCTCCGGGAACACAGGTTGGAGCCCTTCCATCGCCATACCCCACTTTTATGAAATCATGGTTGGAATTCAGGGTAAAGGTTATACACGATTTTATGGTAAAAGCCAAAGCCAGAGTTAAGGCCGTAAACCCGAACATCAAGTTCGGAGTATACGTAGGAGCATGGTACTCTTCATATTATGATGTAGGGGTAAACTGGGCAAGTCCAAATTACAACACCTCTTCATATTATGGCTGGGCTAGTCCGAATTACAAGAATTACGGCTATGCCGACCATATGGATATGATGTTGATTGGTGCCTACGCAGCAGCAAACAAGGTTTACGGAAGCGGTGAGTGGACAATGCAGGGCTTCTGCCTGAAAGCGAAGGACATAATAAAAGGCGCAGCACCGGTTTATGGTGGACCGGATGTAGGAAACTGGACGGTTCCTGCCGGAACAGATGTGAATTTATCAGTTACCCAATCGGTTGATGCATGCATAAATGCAGCTGACGGATACTTTCTGTTCGACATGATTCACCTTAAAAAGGCAAACCAATGGCAATATGTTAAGACAGGCATAGACAGCTATCTGAATTCAATCAAGAAATAGTCATGAAAAAATTATTTTGTCTGCTTTGTGTAACTATACTGGCCCTTTCGTTCACTGTTGCAACAGCCCAGGAGACAAAGAAAGAGTCTAAATTCGGGGGATTGTATTACGAAACCCGCAGAACCGCACACAATCAGGAGGGTCTGCCTGAGGGTTCTGTTGTCTTTATGGGTAACAGTATAACCGAACAGGGTTGGTGGAACATGCTCTTTAAGGTAAAGAACATAGTGAACAGGGGAATAGGTGGTGACAACACATACGGAATGGTTGACCGGATGCCTGAGATACTTGCCTCAAGGCCCCAAAAGGTCTTTCTGATGGCAGGAATAAATGATATCTCCCTTGGTTTTCCGCAGGATACTATTGTCAGCAATATCAGAAAGATGGTGAAAATGTCAAGGAAGATGGCGCCCTCATGTAAGTTTTACGTGCAGAGTGTCCTCCCTTTGAATGAGAACCGTCTGGCTTTTCCGCTCGTAAAGGGTAAGAATCCTGTTGTGAGAGATCTGAACAGCAGGTTGAAAACGATGTGTGAAGAGGAGGGAATTATGTTTCTGGATATTGCCTCGCTGTTGTCCGACCCAAATGGAGATCTCAGGATCGAACTTACAAAGGACGGGCTGCATATTCATTCGCAGGCATATGTTATCTGGGCAGATTATCTTAAAAGGTCCGGATTGTTGAAATAATATAAAGATATGAGAATAAAAGGAACATTTCTGGACGAGATAAGTCACGACATTCCTCACCAGAACTGGAGCGAGAAGGAGTGGGACACAGACTTTGGCCACATGAAAAGGGCCGGGATAGATACAGTAATTCTTATAAGAAGCGGATATCGCCGCTGGCAGACATTTCCATCGGCAGTTTTGACTGCTGAGGAGGGTTGTTATGCTCCACCGGTAGATCTTGTAGACATGTATCTCAGGTTGAGCGATAAATGGAAAATGAACTTCTATTTCGGGTTATACGACTCGGGTAAATACTGGGAGCAGGGCGATTATGAGAAGGAGATATCCATAAACAAAAAGGTGATTGACGAAGTCTGGAATAAGTATGGACACCATGAATCATTTGCCGGATGGTACATCTCTCAGGAGTGCAGCCGCAAGACAGGTAAGATAATAGACATCTATGCTAGTCTTGGCCTCTATTGCAAGAGGGTTTCAGGCGGGTTGCCTACAATGATATCGCCATATATAGACGGAGCCAAAAATATTAGCCAGTACACATCACAGACGACAAAGGGCAACTCAGTAACACTTGAGGACCATGAAGCGGAGTGGGACGAAATCTTTGCCGGAATCAAAGGGGCGGTAGACATTGTGGCATTTCAGGATGGCCATGTAGGGTATGACGAACTGGTTAACTTCCTTACAATAAATAAAAAACTGGCAGACAAACATGGTCTGGAGTGTTGGACAAATTCCGAGACCTTCGACCGTGACATGCCAATCAAATTTTTACCAATAAAATGGGAGAAGCTGCTTCTCAAAATGAATCTTGCACAAAAGGCAGGAATAGAGAACGCAGTGACATTCGAATTTTCCCATTTCATGAGTCCCCAGTCGGCATACCTGCAGGCCGGACATCTTTACAACAGGTATATTGAATATTTAGAATCTCTTGAAAAACAAACGAATCAATTATGAAATTTCAGCAACTTGCTCATCAGTACAAGGATGAGCTGCTTAATAATATTTTGCCCTTTTGGTTGAACAATTCTCAGGACGAGGAGTACGGAGGCTATTTTACCTGTCTGGACAGGGAGGGAAAGGTTTACGATACAGATAAGTTCATCTGGCTGCAGGGGCGGGAGGTCTGGCTCTTCTCCATGCTTTACAACAAGCTCGAAAAAAGAAAGGAGTGGCTGGAGATAGCAGTACAGGGGGCAGAGTTTTTAAAGAAATACGGTCACGACGGAAATTACAACTGGTATTTTTCTGTTACCCGTGAGGGGAAACCACTCATACAACCATATAATATATTTTCATACACATTTGCATCAATGGCTTTTGCAGAACTTAGCATAGCCACAGACAATGATGAGTATGCTCAGATAGCAAAGAAGACATTCTGCAGAATAATAGAAAAGCAGGATAATTCCAAGGGAATCTGGAACAAGGCATACCCTGGAACACGCGACCTTAAAGGATTTTCTCTTCCAATGATATTGTGCAACCTTTCGCTGGAAATAGAGCACCTGATAGACAAATCTCTTTTGGACAGCACAATAGAAAAGTGTTTGAACGAGGTAATGAATGTCTTCTACAGAGAAGATTTGGGGTTGATTATGGAGAATGTAACCCTTGACGGCAAATTCTCCGACTCTTTTGAAGGAAGGCTCATAAATCCAGGCCACTCGCTGGAATCTATGTGGTTCATAATGGATCTTGGGGTAAAGCTTGGTAGGAAGGATATTATAGAGAAGGCTGTAAAGATTGCCTTAAGGACAATTGAGTTCGGATGGGACAAACAGTATGGGGGGATTTTCTACTTCATGGATATTCATGACCATCCCACCCAGCAGCTTGAGTGGGACCAGAAGCTATGGTGGGTTCACATAGAGACACTTATCACCCTTATAAAGGGTTATCAGCTTACAGGGTCGCAAGAGTGTCTTGAGTGGTTCGAAAAGGTGCATGACTACACCTGGGAACACTTCAAGGACAAGGAACATCCCGAATGGTTCGGCTACCTTAACAGGAGAGGAGAGGTTCTTCTCGACCTTAAAGGTGGCAAGTGGAAAGGTTGTTTCCATATTCCACGCGGACTCTATCAGATAAACAAAGTATTGGAACAATGTAAATAGCAGGATAATGAAAAAGGCAATCACCCTTCTTGCATTTCTGGTTTTTTACCTCTCTTCATGGGGAACCGGGGTTATAAACATAAAAGGTAGTGTAACCTGTGAAGAGAGGCCGTTGTCCGGAGTGGTAGTAACAGACGGAGTTAATTTCTCTGTTACTGACAAAAAAGGGAGATACAGCATAAATGGCCCGGCAGGGAGCCGTTTTGTATATATCTCCACACCAGCCGGATACAGCGCTCCCCTCAAAGATGGAGTGATTAACTTTTTCATTAAAATTGACGATACAAAAAAAACATACGACTTCACTCTTACAAAGAAGAGTCAGGACGATAACAAGCATGCTTTCATAGCAATAGCCGACCCGCAGATATGGTCCAAAAAGGAGTTTACCCTTCTGGAGAGTGCCGCAGCCGATATCAGATCCACAATAAAAGGGTATCCCGAATCAATCCCTTTTCACGGAATATGTTGCGGCGACATCGTCTCAAATGACCACTCGTTTTATCCTCTCTACACAGAAACCATAAACAAATCCGGAATTCCCTTTTACAACACCATGGGAAATCACGATATGGTCAATTACGGAAGGTCCTTCGAGACAAGTCAGGGAAAATATGAAGAGACATTCGGCCCTTCTTACTACTCATATAACGTAGGGAAGGTCCATTACGTGGTACTTAACGACAATTTTTACATCGGGCGCGACTACTTCTATATCGGATACCTTGAGGAGAAGCAGCTTTCGTGGCTGGAGAGGGACCTTGCACTTGTAAAGAGCGGTTCAACGGTTGTTGTTGCCTTGCATATTCCCTCATCATGCGAACCAAAGGATCGCAAGCAGTTCAGCCTTGAGAGGGCAGGGGGAACGATGACGAATCACAGGGGGCTGTACAAGATTCTTGAACCATTCAACGCGCACATAATTTCAGGACATACACATACTGCATATAATCAGCAGATTGCTCCAAGGCTATACGAACATGTCACCCCTGCCCTCTCAGGTGCATGGTGGCAGGGAGAGCTCTGTACCGACGGAACCCCAAGGGGCTATGGTGTCTATGAGGTTAATGGCGACAGCATCAGCTGGTACTACAAATCGACCGGCTACCCAAAGGATTATCAGATTAAAACCTACAACGGAGAAGATTATCCTGAGTTTAAGGGATATATAGTGGCCAACATCTGGAACAGCGACCCCTCATGGAGGGTCGAGTTATACGAAGATGGCAGGAACATGGGGCCCATGGAGCGGTTTGAGGCATACGACCCGGCTGCAAGACAACTCTATTCAAATACTGACAAGCTAGACCATAAATGGATCTACCCATCTGTGTCGGACCATTTCTACAAGGTAAAGCCTTCAGGAACTGCCGGAAAAACTGAGATTGTTGCAACTGACCGTTTCGGGAACCGCTATACCCGGGAGGTGAAAAGCGAGTATGATGTTGTGGTTATAGGGGGAGGCAACAGTGGAACGGCAGCGGGTATTCAGGCGGCTCGTTCGGGAGTGAGGACCCTTATTACAGAAGAGTTTGACTGGTTGGGTGGTATGATAACCGCTGCCGGGGTGAGCGCATTTGACGGAAATTTCAAGCTTAAGGGTGGCTTCTGGGGAGAGTTCAGAGATTCACTGAGCAGTTACTACGGAGGAGATGGGGCGCTTAAGACTGGTTGGGTGAGCAACATCCTCTTTGAACCATCTGTTGGCAACAAGATTTTCAAGAAAATTGCTCAGAGGGAGAGGAACCTGAATGTATGGTACAGAAGCGTTCCTGTAAGCTTTAAAAGAGAGAATGACAAATGGGAAATAGTGATAAACAGCGATGGCCGCTTAAAGAGAGTTCACGCAAAGGTTCTGATAGATGCCACAGAGTTGGGCGATGTTGCAAAGGAGCTGGGTGTAAGATATGATATCGGTATGGATTCACGCCATTTAACCGGCGAGGATATTGCCCCTGCAGAGGAGAATGATATAATTCAGGATCTTACATACGTAATGATACTTAAGGAGTATGACCGCGACATGACCATTGCCAGACCAGAGGGATACAACCCTGCACTCTTTTATTGCAGTTGTATAAGTGACAAGTGCAAGCATCCAAAGGAGAAGCAGAGGCTCTGGAGTAAGGATATGATGATAACATACGGAAAGCTTCCGAACAAAAAGTACATGATAAACTGGCCGATAGAGGGTAACGACTACTATGTTAATGTTTTGGAAATGGGTCCAAAACAGAGAGAAGAGGCACTCCAAAAGGCAAAGAACCACTCATTGTCTTTCTTATACTATATGCAGACAGAGTTGGGGTTAAAAAACCTCGGGCTGGCCGATGATGAATACCCCACCGCAGACAAACTTCCGTTTATACCATACCACAGAGAGTCGCGTCGTATTGAAGGAGTTGTACGCTTTTCTGTAAAGAATGTGTCGGACCCGTACGGACAAAAGCAGAAGCTTTACCGTACCTCAGTTGCAGTAGGCGACTACCCGGTTGACCATCACCATACAAGATATTCAGGATGGGCAGAGCTGCCCGACCTTCACTTTCACCCCGTACCATCTTACGGCCTCCCTCTTGGTGTAATGATTCCAAAAGAGGTTAAAGGTCTTATAGTTGCAGAAAAATCAATATCTGTAACAAATCTGGTAAACGGCTCTACGAGGCTCCAGCCTGTTGTCATGCAGATAGGATTTGCTGCCGGGTCGCTTGCAGCCATTGCAGTTAAGGAGGGCAAGGATGTGTCTGAAATCTCAATAAGGGATGTACAAAAAAGTGTTCTCAACTCGGGAGGTTATCTGTTGCCATATCTTGACCTGCCATCTTCACACAAGCACTTTAAGGCACTTCAGAGAATAGGGGTTACAGGTATCATCAAGGGAGTTGGAATGAACAAGGGATGGGAAAACCAGACATGGTTCAGGGCCGACTCACTAATAAGCGACATGGAACTTTCACAGGGGCTCAATGAGGTTTATCCAGAAAAGAAATTTGAAAACGCTTCTGAACAGAAGACAACTGTAAAATCTTTAAGCAAAATGCTTTCCACAATTGCAGGCAACATAACTCCATCGGAAATGGAGCAGAAGATAAATGGCGAATGGGCCAAACTAGAACTTGGTATATTTGACACAAACAGACCTCTCACAAGAGGAGAGTGTGCAGTCATTATAGACAAGTTTGCAGATCCTTTCAACAATGCCGAAGTTGATATTTTTGGCAACTATATCAAAATGAAGAATTAATTATCGTTTATATGACTAAAAAGACAATATACCTGCTGTTGCTGGTTCTCTCTGTAAACAGCCTGTGGGCACAGACAAAGACAACCGTTTTTCGTGCAGATGACAAGAATATAAGCTATGTCGGCCGCATCCAGAAATCAGAAGCAGGTGCAGTGAGCTTTGACTGGAGCGGAACCTACTTTACCGTAAAATTTACCGGCAGCTATTGCGCCATTAGAGTTTCTGACACAAGGAAGAACTACTTCAATGTTTTTATAGACGACAAACTTACAGGGGTAGTGACCACCTTTGGAAAGGATTCGCTGGTAGTACTGGCAAAAGGGCTCAAAAATACCCCTCATACACTGCTTTTGCAAAAGAGGAGCGAGGGGGAACAGGGCAAAACCACCATTCACAGCTTTGAGCTGTCAACAAAAGGGAATCTTTTACCGGCCAATGCCACAAAAGAGAGGCACATAGAATTTATAGGAAACTCAATTACATGCGGCTATGGCACCGAGGGGCTCTCCAAGACTGAACCATTCAAGGCTGAGACTGAGAACTGTAACTTAGCATTCAGCTGTATAGTTTCCAGATATTTCGACGCAGATTACACCTTAATAGCCCACTCCGGACGAGGAGCAGCGCGTAATTACGGCGATACCGCAAGAGTTTCCAAATATTCCATGAAGGACCTAATGATGAATACATTTGACGAATTCAGAGATCAGAAGTGGAACTTCAGCGACTACACACCCGACGTGGTTGTGATTAATCTCGGCTCCAACGACTTTTCCACAAAGCCTCATCCGCTCAAAGATGAGTTTCTGAAGGCATACGACCAGATAATTGGTCAGATAAGAGCAAAGTATGGCGACATACCTGTTCTTTGTGTTGCCCCGCCAAAGGGCCCCGCTTTTGAATACATACAGTCATTCTGCCAGGCAAAGGGCGATAAGAACCTCCACTTCGCCGCCTATCTGCAGGGAGTCTACAACAACGACTCCGACCAGGGCTCGTCCGGACACCCAAACTACGAGGGTCAGAAGAAGATAGCCATGAACCTTATCCCATACATTTCAACAATCACAGGCTGGCAACTTTCCGGAAAAATCGTGAAATAAACTGCCAGTTGTTTTAACAAATAGTTGTTTATTAGCTTATTACAAACTTTGTTTTTGTGTAAGCCCCTGGAAAATCATTCCGTATATCATTCATATTCTACAAATTGTAAAAACAACTGGCAGTTCCGTCAGATTTATTTGATATATTTATCTTGAAATTTAATATTCAGGAAATTATGAGAAAAATTGTCTTTATTCTCACTCTTCTTCTTATAGTGTATTCATGCAAGAATGAGAACTCATTTAGTGGATATTCTATCGAGAGCTTAATTTCGACTGCAAAGGAGATAACAAATGAAGGGGTAAATGCCGAGATTAAGCATATCCAACTTGAGACATCAGAAAAGTCTCTGATTGCTGATATTATGGATCTTGTAATTACAGACGATTACATATTTATTTTGTCATCAACACCAAAAGTCCTTCAGTTTACCAGAGAAGGAAAATTCATCAAGCAGATATCGATGTTAGGAAACGGACCCGGAGAGCATCTGAAGGTTAGTAGCATTTTCGTCAATGAAAGGAGGCGAAGCATCTATATGTCAGAATTATTCGGAAGGATCCTGGAATTTGATTTTAATGGCACATATAAGGGGATGCGCAAGGTCGGAGACTCAATGAGTAAGTTTATTTGTGATGCAGATGATAATTTGCTTGAAAGTATTCAGGTCATTTCCGGTAACGAGCCGGTCAAGATATATGTCACAAATATAGAAGGAGATACCTTAGCTAGGTTTGAAAACCATGTAAAATATGAATTTACCCAAAGTTCTATTGCCACATCCTACGCCGATTATAAATCGATGTTCCAACTCGGTGACCAGATAGTCTATCATCAACTTTCTACCGATACAGTCTTTACATATGATCATCGTACAGGCAAACTGGAGCCCAGATACTGGTTTCATAATCCTAATGGACCGGATGTCTACGATTTTACCCATTTTATGGAAAGGGCTAAGGAGCTTACCCTTATTTATGATATTGCCGAAGACAATAATTTTATCTACGCCACTATAATAACAAAAGGCTGGAAGAAAAATCTTTACTTGATAGATAAAACTAATGGAAAATACTATTTGCTCAAGTTGAAAATTGATGATAACCCAGAAAAACTATTCTTTCCAAAATGGCAGCAGGACCAGTATTTGATAGATTTTGTAAACAAGCAGGATACAAATCCGGAACTGGTGATAGTTAAAGTTATAGGAGTTCCTTAATAGGCGAAGAATTGATTATGCGTATATTTGCAAGTATAATAATGTTTTATAGAAGGCTGATTATTCCATCAGCAGTGTTTTCCATACTGATAGGACTTGCCGGAACAACGGTTACCGGCTCCTTTTCTTTAAAGTACACCGGACTTGCCTATCTGTTTATCTGTCCGATGGTCCATTACTTTGTATATGAGCTCATCTACGCCAAAGAGTACTATTTCTACTACAACCTGGGATTGAGCAGGGGATCTTTATGGGCGTCAACTCTTATAATCAGTGGTATTATCAGTTTAATATTGATCCTGTTATGAGCAAACTGCATGCAGACAGCATAATGAAAAGCTACGGGACCAAACAGGTGTTGACGGATATTTTTATCTCTTGTAATACAGGTGAAATAGTAGGGTTACTTGGAAGAAATGGTTCTGGCAAATCAACACTGTTAAAAATTATATTTGGCTCACTTAACGCCGATACAAAATTTGTTAAGGTCGGCAGTAAAATAATAGATGGACTATTTGATAATCGCAACCTGATCCATTATTTACCGCAAGATGGATTCCTGCCAAACCACATAAAGATAAAAACCATTATCAACTTGTTCTGTAAAAAAGACAATGCTGCAATAATTGCAGAGAATCCTCTGATCAAGCCGCTAATCAACAAAAAGAGCAAACTGTTGTCAGGCGGAGAAAAGAGACTCCTGGAGATATTCCTCATTATTTATTCGAGGGCAAAACATGTACTGATAGACGAGCCATTCAATGGTATTGCCCCGTTCTATAAAGATGAGATAAAGAGACTTATAAAGGAACAATCAAAGAATAAGGGCTTTATTATAACCGACCATGATTACAGAAATATTCTGGATATAGCTTCACGGATACTGGTATTACACGATGGCGCAATACATGAAATCCATAGCAAGGAGGAACTTAGTTATTGGGGATATTTACCTCAGATTTTGCCATAAATTTAAAGTCAATTAATAATATCAAAACCATTTTTATGAGAAGTGTAATTTTTGCAATCTTTTTACTATCACTGTTAAGTTGTCAGAAAAAGAATGAATCAATAGTTATTGACTTAAATAGAAACGATAAGGTGTCAATATTTGATCTTGTAGATTCAATTTCTGTAATAAAATTGGAGACAAAACCCGAATGTTTCATAAAATTTATGAAACAAATTATTTCTCATAAAAACAGATTTTACATTTTTGACAGGATGCTTTATACCGTATTTTGCTTTGATGAAAGTGGCAGATTCCTGTTCAAGATAAACAAACTGGGGCGAGGCCCCGATGAGTACGTAAATTGTGGGTTTATAAATATTGATAAATTCAATGATAAGATAATGATGCTGGTTCCTTGGGGGTATATTCTATATTTCGATTTGGACGGCAATTTCATCTCTAAAGTAAGATTGCCGGAAGAGATAAGAAATTATAACGAAGTTCATTCAATTAACAACGATGTTTTACTATTCTTATCAATAAATGAGTATAGGGCAGCTTATTATTCACTCTCAGGAAATAAGATACTTAAGAGATTTCTTAAAGTTACGCCTGAGCAAAGAACCCTCTTTCTTCCTATTAGTAAAACATACAACTTCGATGGCTCAATATTCTTTAACGATGATCTTAATAATACTGTTATCAATTTAACTGACACTACTAATCTGGTGAAGTATTCCTGGGACTTTGGGGAAAATAACATTACAGAAGAACAAATGAAGGGATTTGAATCCTATCAGAAAGAACAGTACGGACAGGGAAGAGGAGTTAATTTGGATGAGGTGTTGACAAGTAAAAAATACATGAAACATCATCCCGGGTTGAGTATTGAGTCAAAAACGTATAGGGGAATAGAAATAAGATATAACGGTTCTAGCAAACAAGTTTTTTATAATAAAGAGAATAAGGAATGCAAGGTCATTAAAGAGACTATCGAGGGCGTCACACCATATATGTATTTAATATACGACAATTCGATAGTAAATGTTTATTCAGATAAAAATGCTGCTGCTTTTGATAAAATATTGACAGAGAATCAAAAAAAGATTGTTGAATCACACAAATCCGATTCAGACAATCCATTATTGGTGATATATCATTTAAAATAACAATACACGAGTTGAAGTTTCAAAGAGCTCAAGAAGGTATGTGTCGGCAAGATTTGCCTCCATATGGTTTTATATTCAGCTGCAGATTAGACATCTACTAACACCTTTGGCAGAGCAATTAGTAAATGTCAGATTAGCAAACGAATGCGTATTGCTCACATTTCCAGTGAAATGCTAACCCCCCTAGCAGAGTCTCTGCCAGAGGGGTCAGTATATGCATGTTTTACACATACTTGCGAAATGGTCTGAAAATCAAACAAGTATACAATTGGTTGATTATCTGATAACTACTAAGAGCTTTGGCAGAGCTGTCGATCAGAAAGCCGATTTCAACCGCTCCATCCCCTCTCTTACAACCGAAAGAGGTGCCCCGATGTTCATTCGACGGAAACCTATTCCCTCTGTTCCAAACTGTGCGCCATCGTTAAGCCCCAGCTTTGCAACCTTTATCAGCCTTTCGCTTACCTCATCGTGAGTGTATCCAGTGGCTCTGAAATCGAGCCAGAGCAGAAAGGAGCTCTGGGGTTTGACCATCTTTACAGCCGGTAGCTCTTTATTTAGGAAATCATATACATAATTGACATTTCCCTCAAGATACTTTATAAGATGACTCAGCCAATCCTCGCCACCCTTGTAAGCAGCTTCCATGGTGATGTGTCCGAAAATGTTGCCAAGATCGAGATGAAGGGAGGTAAGCTCCTTGTTGAATGCCCCCAATAGCTCCCTGGATGACGATACTATTACCGAGTTAAGCATACCGGCAATGTTGAATGTCTTGCTTGGGGCCATACCAGTAATGGTTATCTGAGCAATCTCCTCTGAGACCGATGCCAGAACCGTATGTTTGTTCCCGAACAGGGCAAGGTCGGAATGTATCTCGTCTGAAAAGATCTTGACTCCGTATTTGCAGCACAAATCTCCCATTTGTTTAAGTTCTTCCCGGCTCCATGCTCTGCCCAGCGGATTGTGAGAGTTGCAGAGGATGAATAACTTGACGCCACTCTTTAACTTCGCCTCAAAATCATCCCAGTCCACATAGTACTGGCCATCCTTCTGGTAAAGAGGGGAGCATAACAGTTCCCTTTTCTGCTCCTTAACAATAGAATGGAACGGAGGATACACCGGAGTCTGTATTAAAACCTTGTCACCTTTTTCTGTAAATGCCCGTATTGCTATTGGTAGGGCGGCAACTATTCCGGGGCTGGATGTTATCCACTCAATCTTTACATCCCAGTTGTGCATTTTAGCAACCCAGCTTATAAAAGCCTCTTTGGAGCTCTCCGACCGGAATGTATAGCCAAAGACCCCATGTTCACTGAGCCTTCTGGCTGCTTCAGTTACCGCAGGAGGTGACTGAAAATCCATATCGGCAACCCACATAGGAAGGAGATCTTCAGTGCCAAACACCTCCTTGCGCAAATCATACTTCACACAGGAGGTGCCTTGCCTGTCGATAATCTTGTCGAAATTGTACATCTATGGTGCAGTTTTCTCTTAACGAACCTTTACAGCAGTACCTGCTGCAGTGACCATAAGCATAGATGATCCTATTGTTTCGTAGTCCAGATCAATTCCTATTATGGCGTTGGCTCCCATAGCCATGGCCTGATTGGTCATCTCCCTGATGGCCTCCTCTTTTGCCTCCTTAAGAACTCTCTCGTACGAACCTGAACGGCCACCTACTATATCTGTAATTCCGGCAAAGAAGTCTTTTACTATATTGGCTCCAATGATTGTTTCTCCTGAGACTAAACCTAAATATTGGTCGATATCTCTTCCCTGAAGGGTTGATGTTGTTGTTAGTAACATGGTAATGTGCTAATTTGCTAATGGGTTAATTTGCTAATGGGTTAATTTGCTAATATGCTAATGGGGTGATTATTTGGTGTAGAGGTAGATGAGGTTTATGATAACTTCGGTGGCCTTCTCCATGCTCTCTACAGGAACGTATTCAAACTTGCCGTGGAAGTTGTGTCCACCGGCAAAAATATTGGGGCAAGGCAGACCCATGAATGAGAGTCTCGCTCCGTCGGTACCACCCCGGATTGGCTTGATAAGAGGAACAATCGAAGACATCTCCATTGCCTTAATGGCCTTCTCTACAATATGGTAGTGAGGCTCCACCTCTTTACGCATGTTGTAGTACTGGTCCTTTAATTCAAGACGGAAGGTCCCCTCTCCGTACTTCATATTCATGAAGGTTATGCACTCCTCTATAAGGGTCTTTTTATCTTCGAACTTAGACATGTTATGATCTCTTATAATGTACTGAATCATAGCCTGTTCTACCGTACCGTCAAATCTTATTATGTGGAAGAAACCTTCGTAGTCCTGAGTGAATTCGGGGCGTTGCTCAACCGGAAGCAATGAGTTGAACTCGCTTGCCAGAATAATGGCATTCACCATCTTATTCTTTGAATATCCCGGATGGATGTTACGACCCTGTATGTAAATCTTTGCAGAAGCGGCGTTGAAGTTCTCATATTCGAGCTCTCCAATCTGTCCGCCATCAAGAGTATAAGCGTAGTCGGCACCAAACTTCTTAACATCGAACTTGTCCACTCCGCGACCAATCTCTTCGTCGGGCGTGAAGCCTATCTTAATCTCCCCATGCAGGAATTCAGGGTGTGTCATTATGTACTCAACAGACGTCATAATCTCTGCAATTCCCGCTTTGTCGTCTGCTCCAAGAAGCGTGTTCCCGTCTGTTGTAATAATGGTCTGTCCCTTATAGTCAGGAAGTTCTGGGAAGTCGGAAATTTTGAGAACAAGGTTCTTCTCCTTGTTTATAACTATGTCGCCACCGTCGTAATTCTTTACAATCTGTGGTTTTATGTTTTCTCCGGATGCATCAGGGGCACTGTCCACGTGGGCAATGAACCCAATCTTAGGCACCTTAGTTCCGGCAGGCAGGTTAGATGGTACAGTTGCCATTACATATCCAAATTCATCCAGAGCAGCATTGCTGACTCCCATCGCCAGCAACTCTTTTACAAGTAACCGCGACAGAACAAGCTGCTTCTTGGTGCTTGGCTGACTCTCCGAATCCGGGTCAGATGCAGTGTCAATTGAAATATATCTTAAAAATTTATCTAATACAGATTCCATTTTTTCTTCTTTTATGTGATGGTTAATATCCTGCTTCTAATTCTCAGCCTTGGCCCTTAAGCTGTCCCAGATGAGATAACCGATAATTACAATATACATGCCTAAAGCAAGCAAAACGGCAGGAGAGGACTCCATCCATTCAGGACTTGTAAGGTTGACTCCTCCGAATCTGATCAATGCACTTACTACACCCATCAATGCACCACCGGCAATAAATCCGGAAGCCAGAAGTGTTCCTCTCTCCTTGCGTGCTGTATTGAGAGACTCATCCTTGCTGCGGGTAGAGACGAACCATGCGATTGCACCACCAACCAGTAACGGAAGGTTAAGCTCAAGAGGAATGAACATACCAAGAGAGAATGCCAATGCAGGAACTCCGAAAAGTGTGAGGAATATAGATATTACGGCACCGATTCCGTAAAGCAGCCAAGGTGCACCGCCACCGGACATAAGTGGTTCAATTACAGCAGCCATTGCATTTGCCTGAGGAGCTACAAGAGCATGTTCCCCAACGAATCCGTATGTCTTGTTCAGAATTATCATAACACCGCCAACTGTTGCAGCAGCCACAAGGGTTCCCAGGAACTTCCATGACTGTTGTTTTGCAGGGGTCGAACCAAGCCAGTAACCTATCTTGAGGTCTGTAATAAAAGCTCCGGACATAGAAAGTGCAGTGCAGACCACACTTCCTATAATCAAAGCTGCTGTCATACCTGCTGTACCTTTAAGACCGCTGGCTACCATAACAACCGATGCAAGTATAAGTGTCATAAGGGTCATTCCGCTTACAGGGTTTGTCCCTACAATTGCGATTGCATTTGCGGCCACGGTTGTAAACAGAAATGCGATTACTCCCACTACAACAAGTGCTATAATTGCGTGATAAAGATTGTTCACCACTCCAAAGTAGAAGAACACAAAGGTTGCCGCCATCGCCACTAAAATACCTATAGCAATGATTTTCATAGGTATATCTCTCTGAGTTCTCAATGTAGATTTGTTAGGATCGGTATTTCCTTTAAGTTCCTTTGCTGCAAGACCAAAGGCAGATTTGATAATTCCGGCAGAGCGGATAATTCCAATCACACCTGCTGTAGCGATACCACCAATACCTATATGTCTGGCATATGTTCTGAATATCATTTCCGGTGACATGCTTCCTATTGTCTGAGCCAGACCTGTATTCATAAGGTCAATAACCTGTGCACCAAAGATAAGATTCATCAGAGGAATGATTACAAACCATACAAGCATAGAGCCACAGGCAATAATAAATGCATATTTCAACCCAACAATGTATCCAAGACCCAGAACCGCAGCTCCGACATTTATCTTGACAACCATTTTGGCTTTCTCTGCAATGACCTCACCATAAGGAAGTACCCTTGTTGTGAAGACCTCCGACCACCATCCGAATGTAGATACAATAAAGTCATATAAACCTCCAATAAGACCGCTTACGAGCAGAAGCTTAGCTCCTGTGCCACCGGTCTCTCCGCTTACCAGGACCTGGGTTGTTGCTGTAGCCTCAGGGAAAGGATACTTCCCGTGCATATCGGAAACAAAATATTTTCTGAATGGAATGAGAAACAAGATACCTAAAACACCTCCGAGCAGAGAGCTCATGAACACCTTTGCAAAGTCTACTGTAAGCTCAGGATACTTTGCCTGAAGGATATAAAGTGCAGGCAGAGTGAAGATTGCTCCTGCAACGATTGCTCCGGAACATGCTCCAATAGACTGGATGATTACATTCTCTCCAAGTGCGTTTTTCCTTTTAAGTGCGCCTGACACTCCAACGGCGATTATCGCTATCGGAATTGCTGCTTCAAACACCTGTCCAACCTTCAATCCAAGATAAGCTGCCGCGGCAGAAAAAATAATTGTCATAAGTACCCCCATTGATACCGACCAGACACTAACCTCCGGGTAGTTTTTTGAGGGTGACATAATGGGCTTGTACTCTTCGCCTTGCTTCAGTTCGCGATACGCATTTTCCGGTAAACCTTTTGGTTTGCTGTTCTCTGTTTCCATGTTTTTTTTGGTTTAATATTCAAAGGTATGAATTTTCTAAATAATTATTTTACCTTTGCCGCTACAATGAATCAAACAAACTGCAATATCAACTTCAACCGTAAACACAGACACGTCCGACGATGCGTCTGAGAAGGCAGTTTTTTTCTGATCTTTCTTAGATCAATTTCACGCAGGTAGTGTACCCCTGCAAAAATCAATCACATACTAACAATTTTACTGTTTATTAAAAATGGATGTAACCATTTGTGTGGCTAATATTAGTCATGTAAAGTATGCAGAGCGTATCTGCGAACTGGTATATATTTCGGCACAGGAGAGAGGCACCGGAATTGCGACAAGGTCTCCTGAATACATTGCTGAGAAGATGATTGCCGGCAAGGCGGTCATTGCTCTGGATGGCGACGAGGTAGCCGGCTTTTCATATATTGAGACCTGGAGCCACAGCAAGTTTGTGGCAAACTCAGGTTTGATAATTGCCCACGATTACCGACATTCGGGGCTGGCAAGAAGGGTAAAAGCTAAGATATTCGAGCATTCCAGAAAACTATATCCCGATGCTAAAATCTTCAGCATCACAACTGGTCTGGCTGTAATGAAGCTTAATACCGAACTCGGTTTTAAGCCTGTTACGTTTTCTGAACTGACAGACGACAAGGATTTCTGGAAGGGTTGCGAAGGATGTAAGAACTTTGACATACTCCAAAGAAACAACCATAAAATGTGCCTATGCACAGGTTTGCTGTATGATCCGGCAGAGGTAGCAAAAGAGAAGAATCTTCTAAGCAGGTCGAACCCTATTCTTGCTACTGTTGGGAAAATCAATTCAATAATATCGTTTAAAAAATAGTGTATAAGAGATGAAAAAGAAAGTAGTATTGGCATTCAGCGGAGGCTTGGACACATCATTCTGTGTTCCGTATTTGAAAATTGAAAAGGATCTCGAAGTACATACTGTTGTTGTAAACACAGGCGGCTTTACAGCAGAAGAGGAGAAGAAGATAGAGGAAAGGGCACTTACACTGGGTGCTGCCTCACACACTTGTATCAATGCAGTTGAGGAGTATTATAAGAAGGGGATCAAGTATCTTCTTTTCGGAAACATACTCAAGAACTCTACATATCCACTTTCAGTAAGTTCAGAAAGGATCTTTCAGGCGCTTGAGGTTCTTAAAGTTGTAAAGGAGCTAAATGCAGAATTCGTTGCGCACGGCAGCACCGGTGCCGGGAACGACCAGGTACGGTTTGACCTTGTTTTTGAAGTTATGGCACCCGAAGTGGGCGTTATTGCCCCAATAAGGGAACTTGCTCTCTCTAGGAAAGATGAGATAGATTATCTGAACAAACACGGCTTCGACTTCTCATGGGAGAAGGCTAAGTATTCTATAAATCAGGGTATTTGGGGAACCAGCATAGGAGGTGTGGAGACACTGAGCTCCTCGGGGGTACTTCCGGAAGAGGCCTATCCCTCTAAAGTGACCAAAACAAATCCCGAAAGAGTTAAAATAGGTTTTGAAAAGGGCGAACCATGTTCACTCAATGGCGAGAAGATGGATCCTGTGTCACTTATTCACAAGCTTAATGCAATTGCATCGGCCTTTGGAGCAGGCAGAGATATCCATGTGGGAGATACCATTATAGGAATAAAGGGGAGAGTGGGCTTTGAGGCATCAGCTCCGCTTATTTTGGTAAAGGCACATCATCTTCTTGAAAAACACACTCTTACAAAGGGACAGCTCTACTGGAAGGAGCAGCTTGCCGGATGGTACGGACAACTTATGCACGAGGCTCAGTATCTCGATCCACTGATGAGAAATATCGAGGTCTTTTTAGATGACACACAGACATCGGTTTGCGGTGTGGTTGAGGTGGAACTTCGGCCATATCATTTTGCGGTCTTAGGTTGCGAAAGCCCTTACGATCTTATGAACTCTAAGTTCGGAGATTATGGTGAGGCTAATAAATCTTTCACCGGACAAGATGTGATTGGCTTTACCAAGGTTTTGGCTAATCCGTTGAAAATTTACTATTCTGTACATAAAAATGATTAAGGTTGCGGTGGCCGGAGGGACGGGCTATACTGCCGGAGAACTCCTCAGAATTCTGATAAATCATCCTCATACCGAGGTCGTGTCGGTCTACAGCACCAGTTCTGTGGGAGCATTGGTATCCTCGGCGCACAGAGATCTTTTGGGAGATACAGATCTTAGATTTTCCGGCAACACAGAGTTCGAAAATGTCAAGAGTAGTCTTGATGTGCTTTTTCTGTGCCTCGGACACGGTCTTTCAAAAAAGTTTCTGGACGATTTCAAGATTTCGGCCAAATGCAAAGTGATTGACCTTGGAAACGACTTTCGTCTTGAGAGCAGGTACAACCATTCGGAATTTGTATATGGTCTTAGCGAGTTCAACAAGAAAGAGATAGAATCGGCAAATCAGATAGCAAATCCCGGGTGCTTTGCAACAGCTATCCTGCTGGGGCTTTCACCACTGGCATTGAAAGGAGCTCTTACAGATGACATTCATATTCATGCCCTTACAGGTTCCACCGGAGCAGGAAAGTCGCCATCTGAGAGCACCCATTTCAGTTACAGGAGCTCTAATATATCGGTATACAAACCCTTTACACATCAGCATATTGGGGAGATCGAAAAGACTCTTGCATATATGATGGGCTCCAAGGCCCCCGTAATTAATTTTGTTCCTATGAGGGGTGACTTTGCAAGGGGGATATTTGCCAGCATATATACAAAATGTTCAGACGACACATCGCTTGAGGATATGCGGGAATACTTCAGACAAACATACAGCAACTCTCCTTTTGTATTTGTATCTGACGAGAGTATATCTCTTAAAGAGGTTGTTAACACAAACAAGGCACTGTTACATATCGAAAAGCACAACGGTTACTGGCATTTAACAGTTATTATAGATAATTTAATCAAAGGCGCTTCAGGTCAGGCTGTCCAGAACATGAATATCATGTGCGGTTTTGAGGAGAATTGCGGACTTAAGCTTAAAGGGAACGCTTTCTAAAAATTTACATGAAAATTAACAAAGTAATTCAATGAAGAATTTTGAAGTATATAAACTCTGGCCCATTGAGCCTGTAAAAGCCAAAGGGTGTAAAGTTTGGGACAAGAATGGCACAGAGTATCTCGACCTTTACGGTGGCCATGCAGTTATCTCAATAGGACACGGACATCCGGTTTATAATGATATGATAAAAGAACAACTTGAGAAGATATGTTTCTACTCAAACTCGGTTCAAAATTCTCTGCAGGAGGAACTGGCAGAGAGGCTCGGAAGGGTGAGCGGTTATCCCGACTACTCCCTGTTCCTTTGTAATTCAGGGGCCGAGGCAAACGAAAATGCACTCAAACTTGCATCGTTCAGTAACGGAAAGAAGAGGGTCATAGCATTCGAAGGAGCATTTCATGGAAGGACCTCCGGTGCGGTTGCAGTAACAGATAACAAGAACATTGTAAGCCCGTTCAACTCAGGACACGAGGTTACGTTTGTTCCTCTTAATAACCTGGACGCTGTTGAGAAGGAGCTTGCGAAAGATGATTGCGCAGCAGTAATAATAGAAGGAATTCAGGGAGTTGCGGGTATATATATGCCAACTGATAAGTTTCTGCAAGGATTAAGGGAACTGACAATCAAGTACGGTGTTGCTCTTATCCTGGACGAGGTCCAATCCGGTTACTGCCGTTCTGGAAAATTCTTTGCACACCAACACTCAGGAATAAAGCCCGATATTATTACCACTGCAAAAGGAATGGGGAACGGATTTCCTATTGGCGGGGTACTTATATCTCCATCATTCAAACCAAAACAGGGTATGCTCGGGACAACATTTGGAGGAAATCACCTGGCTTGCACAGCTGCAATAGCTGTACTTAAGGTAATTGAAGAAGAGTCCCTCATCAATAAAGCAGCAGAATTTGGAGAGTACATAATCTCTGAATTGAACAAGATTAAGTCCGGTACAGGTTCAAAAGCAATTGCAGATATCAGGGGTATTGGCCTTATGATTGGTATAGAGATGGAAAGCGATTTTATAAAAGTCAGGGATAAACTGTTGTTTGAGGACAAGATTTTTACCGGAGGGGCAAAATCAAATATTATAAGACTTTTACCTCCTTTGACAATCACCAGGGGAGAGATTGACCATTTTTTAACATGCTTTAAAAAATCAATTTAACTACCGATGAAAAAATTTACGTGTGTACAAGATGCAGGTCCTTTGGACATAGCACTTGCAATGGCCGCGGAGGTAAAGGCAAATCCTTTTGCCGACAGCCATCTGGGGAAAAACAAGACCCTGCTGATGATATTCTTCGATTCAAGCCTGAGGACAAGACTAAGTACTCAAAAGGCTGCTATGAATCTGGGTATGAATGTTATTGTGCTGGATATCAATCAGGGTGCATGGAAGCTTGAAACAGAGAAGGGTGTGATTATGGACGGAGACAAATCTGAACATATTCTTGAGGCAATTCCTGTGATGGCTTCATACTGCAACATTATAGGCGTCCGCTCATTTGCAAGATTCGAGAGCAAGGCAAACGATTACAATGAGGTAATACTTAGTCAGTTTATCAAATATTCAGGAAAGCCTGTATTTAGCATGGAGGCGGCCACCCGCCATCCGCTTCAGAGCTTTGCCGACCTTATCACTATAGAAGAGTATAAAACTGTTGCAAGACCAAAGGTTCTCCTTACATGGGCACCCCATCCAAAGGCTCTTCCGCAGGCAGTTCCCAACTCTTTTGCAGAGTGGATGAATGAAACAGATTACGAATTCGTGATTACTCATCCAAAAGGGTATGAACTTTCTCCCGATTTTGTAAAGAATGCAAAGGTGGAGTATGATATAGAAGCCGCCTATAAGGGAGCAGATTTCGTATATGCAAAGAACTGGTCGGTATTCAGTGATCCCAATTATGGTCAGATATTGAACATCGACAGAAGCTGGATGGTCGATTCCAGGAAGATGCAACTCACCAACAATGCCAAATTCATGCACTGTCTTCCGGTGAGAAGGAACATGATTGTGAGCGATGAGGTTATCGATGGTCCTGACTCAATAGTGGTACAAGAGGCTGCAAACAGGGTAGTTTCTGCACAGGTTGTGTTGAGAGAGATGTTAAAGACACTTTAATATAACGTATTTATATAAAAGATTATGAAGGAGTTGACTGTTATAAAAATTGGTGGGAACATAGTTGACCAGCCTGCGGCACTTGAAGAGTTTCTTAAGGCCTTCAGTAAGTATCCTGCACCAAAAATCCTGATTCATGGTGGAGGGGTAATGGCAAGTGAGCTTTCAGCTAAAATGGGTATAGAGGTAAAGATGCAAAATGGCAGAAGAGTAACCGATCTGGATACGCTCAAATTGGTCACTATGGTTTATGCGGGTTGGATAAATAAAAGCATTGTGGCCATATTGCAAAAGCTTGGGTGTAACGCAATAGGACTTTCAGGTGCCGATGGAGATCTTGTACCTGCAACAAGAAGATCACCTGAGCCGGTTGATTTTGGCTATGTGGGTGATGTGAATCCAGTAGACATCAACTCTTCACTGCTTGAGAGTCTGCTGGGAAGAGGAATAACTCCAGTGTTTTGTGCAATTACACACGACAGGAACGGTTCCCTGTTAAATACCAATGCCGACACTATGGCATCAAGTCTGGCAATTGCCCTTTCAAGTGATTTCTATACAAGGCTCATCTATTGCTTCGAAAAAGAGGGGGTACTTTACGACCAGGAGAATCCGGATTCGGTTGTACCACTAATTACAAGGGCCAACTATCAGACAATGAAAGATAACGGAGCAATTACCGGTGGAATGCTACCTAAGCTTGATAACGCATTTGCAGCAATTGAGAGCGGAGTATCTGAGGTTTGCATCAAGCATGCATCAAATCTGGGCAACAACAAAGGGACAGTTTTAAGGTAAAGGTTAATGAAGATAGAAGAGAAATATTTTTCTGATGCAGAGGCACTTCTTCACAAGTTGGTACGAATTGTATCATATTCGGGAGAGGAGAACATGGCAGCTCAGTTTGTTTTCAATTATCTGTCAGATAAGGGGACAGACTGTGTAAAAGTAAAAAACAATGTAATTGCATATTCGAGGGATTTCAAACCTTCCAGACCAACCCTTATGCTCAACTCTCATCTGGATACGGTAAAAGCAGGAAGCGGCTATACTTTTGACCCGCTTAACCCTCCGCTTTCCGATGACAGAATATTGGGTCTGGGCAGCAATGATGCCGGTGGGTCAGTTGTTTCAATGATTGAGACCTTTCTCTATTTCAACAACCACCCTGTTTCCTTCAACATCCTTCTCGTTCTCTCTGCGGAGGAGGAGAATTCCGGAAAAAACGGAATGGATATTGTGTTGAAGAAAACTCCTGAAATAGCCTGTGCAATTGTAGGCGAGCCTACAGGTATGCGCGTTGCCGTTGCCGAGAGGGGTCTTCTGGTTGTTGATGCGATAGCCAGAGGGAAAAGCGGCCATGCGGCCAGAGGAGAAGGAGAGAATGCCATTTATACAGCAATAGAAGACATAAACTGGATAAGAGGTTATAAGTTCCCTCTTATATCAGATTTAATGGGAGAGGTAAGGGCCACAGTAACACAGATAGAGGCAGGAGTTCAGCACAATGTTGTTCCTGACGCCTGTAAATTTGTAATAGATATCAGACCTACGGACCAATATACAAATCCGCAGATTATGGAGATTTTGAAATCACACATGAAATGTGACCTTAAGGCAAGATCTCTTACAAATAAAAGTTCTTCAATACATGCCGGCCATCCTTTAGTCAAAACGGCAGATCTTCTGGAGATAGAGAAATATGTCTCTCCAACAACATCGGACTGGATGCGTCTGTCATTACCGGCAATAAAAATGGGCCCGGGCGAATCTTCAAGGTCACACAGGTCAGATGAGTATATTTTCAAAAGTGAGGTCAGACAAGGGGTAGAGGGATACATAAATTTTGTCAAAAAACTTGAGTTATAGATTATGAGCAAATTATGGGAAAAGGGAGTAGAAGCAAATAAGCTGGTAGATGATTTTACCGTGGGCCGCGACAGGGAGCTGGACATAAGAATGGCAAAGTACGACATTCTTGGTTCGGTGGCCCATATAACCATGCTGGAGAGCATAGGACTTATAACATCGGAAGAGTTTACTTTACTAAAAAACGAACTGTCAGTTTTGCTGAAAGAGGCAGAGAAGGGCAATTTTTCAATAGATGATGACGTTGAGGATATTCATTCTCAGGTAGAACTATGCCTCACTAAGGTTCTCGGAGAGACAGGCAAGAGGATTCACTCGGGCAGGTCGAGAAATGACCAGGTGCTTGTAGATATAAAGCTCTTTTTGCGCGATGAGATACTGGTTTTCAAGGAGGAGATTATCTCTCTATTCGATCTTCTGCAGAATCTAAGCGAGGAGTACAAAGATGTCCTTATGCCTGGATATACTCACGGACAGATAGCCATGCCCTCATCATTCGGATTATGGTTCGGAGCGTATGCAGAGACCCTGATTGATGATATATATTCACTGACAGCAGCATGGAACGTAGTAAATCAAAACCCTTTAGGTTCGGCAGCCGGTTATGGTAGCTCTTTTCCTCTCGACAGAGATATGACCACCACTCTTCTGGAATTTAAAAGCATGAACTACAATTCTATCTCTGCGCAGTTAAGCAGAGGCAAGTCCGAAAAGGTTGTCGCTAATGCACTCTCTTCGCTGGCATCTACACTCAACAAGCTAGCATCCGACTGTACGATGTACATGTGCGGCAACTTTGGATTCATCTCTTTCCCGGATGAGCTTACAACTGGTTCCAGCATAATGCCTCATAAGAAAAACCCAGATGTGTGGGAGTTGATAAGGGCAAATTGTAACCGTATCCAGAACACTCCAAATGAGATATCACTGCTCTGCACCAACCTCCCTCACGGGTATCACAGGGATTTTCAGCTGCTAAAGGACATTCTTTTCCCAACAATTGAGAGGATGCACAACTCAGTTCATATGACTATGCTAATGTTATCCAATATCAGAATCAACAAAAACATACTGGATGATTCAAAATATGACTATCTTTTTACAGTAGAAGAGGTTAACAAGCTTGTTCTGGACGGGGTCCCTTTCCGTGATGCATACAAGAGGGTAGGGAAAGAGGTGATGGAGGGTAGGTTCATTGCAAAAAAAGAGGTTGCCCACACTCACAAGGGGAGTATAGGCTACCTGTGTACTTCTGAAATCAAGGCCAAAATGGATTCGGCCCTTAATCAGTTAAAATAGTATCAGTTGAAGTAGGCGTAATTTCCAAAAAGAAGGAAAGCAGCCAGCAATGTTATAAGAATATTGAAGGTCTGGGCAATAAGAAATGTATATATGTAGTTCTTGTTGTCCTTATTAAAAATTTTCTTGAAATCGGTTTCCAGACCAATCGAGACAAAAGCAATTGAAAACAGCGTTTCGCGAAGCCCCTTTGCAACCTTGCCGAGATCCTTTGCATAATTCGGTTCAAACATGAAACTGAAAACGAGTGATGCCAGTATGAATCCAAGAACAAACTTAGGGAACCTCTCCCACAAGACACTTGCAGATGGCTTGATATCCTTGTTTGTTCCTCTGTATGACCAGTAAATTGAAATTGCAAATGCAGCAACACCAAGCAGTACATTTTGCGAAGACTTGATTATAACGCTGTATTTCTCTGCAACATCTCCCAAAAACTTGCCCGATGCCACAACCGCCCCTGTTGTGTCAATTGTGCCACCAAGCCATGCTCCGGCAACCTCCGGACTAAGGCCCAGCAATTTTGCCAGAAATGGCATCAGATACATCATTGGAACAGCAACAACAAGTACTATCGATATAACAAAAGACAACTTCTTGCTATCCCCCTTTATTGCGCCGCATGTAGCAATTGCAGCAGATACCCCGCAAATCGAAACCGCACTCGACAACATGACGGCCATCTCCTTATCTACACCAAATTTTTTTGCCACCCAATACGAGAAATACCATACAGAAATTACAACAATAACGGCCTGAACCATTCCGAGGGCGCCTGCCTTCATAATTTCGCCGAATAGTATTGATGTACCAAGGAGAACGAGACCTGCTTTAATATAGTACTCGCTTCTTACCGCAGGCTCCAGCCATTTAGGAAGGCCAACGGTGTTTCTGATAAGCAGACCAATTGCCACCGAAAAGAAGACCGCTTCAAATCCGGTTGTCTTAATAAATGATATTCCGCTTAAATATTGGGCTAAAAGAGAGATCAAGAACAGAAGTGTGTATGAAATAGCAAATCCTTTAAGACTGCTTCCCAATATCCTGAGACCTATTGCTCCCAGTATTCCTACAGAAGCAAAGATCACATATATGTTCGACATGAATTTTGGGAAAATGATTACGCCAATAACCAGTATCGCACCTAATATGGTTGCTATCCAGTCCTCGTTCTTAAACTGTGCAAGAAATTTTGTGTTCATAAGAGAAGTTATTCGTGATTAAAGTTAATTAATCACAAATATAAATCTAAAATCGAAATAGTAAAATGTTTTACTACTTTTCTATAACGTTAGCCTGCTACCAGATTCCGCCTTGACTGCTTTTTTCCATCTCTCGGAATATCCCGGAAATTCAGGAGCCGGCGGAATGTCCGGAGAGAACCCGTTATTTACAAAAGAACCGTCCTGATTTTGTTTTTTTGTATTGCCGTCAATGAACTTTACAAGCAGATAACGATCAAGATTTTTCCACATTTCAAACAGGTCGTTTGCTTTGACTACAGAAAAATTTGTTAGGAAATCTCCAACAGATCCAGAGTTACCGGAATTTCTTGTCAGCATCTCTTTTGCCCTCTTGTCTGTTTCGGCCACCTCTGCAAACATTGTATTCTCATGTTTGTCTATTATCGACCGGACCTCTGCCCCGATATGGTTGTATCTGAGATACGCAAACTGTGCTATCCTGTTTGCCATCCAGAACATAGATGTCTCGGAATATTTTATCATTGAGCCATTACCCAATGCATAATGGCTTGATATGCTCTTAGAGGAGGTGTATACAGGTGTAAGTGGTGAAGTTCCTGCATCATCGACACCGAACCAGAAGATTCCTCCAATCGCCTTAGGCATCCATGAACGACACTCTCCAACAAACCAGAAACCAGTCTGCTGAGTTGCAATGGCTCTTTCGTTTATATATTTCTTTCCATCCACTTCGTATGACATAGGGCGCCATCTGTATGGCAGCACGTTACCACCGGCACCTATATCCTGGGTCATATCCATAGGAGTTCCTTCATAATGGTCCCTCATCATATCAGCTACATCCTTCACAGAAAGTTTTGTCTTAACCTTAAAATAAAGAGGCATTCTGTTACTCATATTTTTACCCATTGCGTAATCAAGATATTTACTCATATCTTCCAGCGCAAAGCGGTTAAAAAAGCTCCACACCCGCGCATCGCATCCCCTTACTGTCTCTCCTCCGGCAGGACCGTATGTTTCGGCAAAGCTGAAATCTTTGTCCTCTCCTTTGAACAGCCCCTGCTCTCGTGCCTGAGATATAAGGTCTGGTGCATAGAGACAATTTTCAGGGTCATTTAGCGGAAAGGTGGTAATTCTTGCCTGATTTGCGTGTCCCGATACAGTTCCGTCGGGAAGCCTTACGGCCACCCATAAAGCTCCTTTGTTTCTGTTGATTCCCTCAACTTTTCTTGGAACCTTGCCAATAATCTCAACGAACCACACCTCGTTGGGGTCAGCAATTGAGATAGATTCACCACTTGATGCGTAACCATATTCGGCAACCAGGTCTGTAATAACTTTTATCGCCTCCCTTGCAGTCTTTGCTCTCTGTAAAGCTATGTACATAAGCGAACCATAGTCAAGTATAGCATCTGGGTCAAGTTGCGATTCAAGTCCTCCCCAGGTGGTTTCGCCTATTACAACCTGATACTCATTCATATTGCCAATGACATTGTATGTCTGTTCTGCCTGCGGTATCTCTCCCAGGTACCGTCCTTTGCCCCATTCGTAGATCTTCATCATGGTCCCTTTCGGATACTTTTGTGCGGGATAGTGAACAAGTACCCCGTAGCGTGTATGAGAATCGGCGGAATAACTTACCATGCACGACCCATTTTGGGACGCACCCTTGGTTATCAATAAATTTGTACATGCTTCCCCTTTCTGAATATTAAGGGAAAAAATCAGCAGACAGGATAAAATAAGTCTCTTCATATTTTGTCAATTTTTTTAGCCAAGATAGTGAATTTGTCATTACTGAGTAATTAGTTTTAAAATATCCCAAAAAAATTTGGAGATTAAAAAAAAGTCCATACCTTTGCAGCCCGTTTGAGAAAAAAACGGACAGTTCTTTGAAGTTTTGAGAGAGATAAAGAGGTAAAGAATATGAGGTAGATATAATGGTTTATAATTTATTATAAGCGTAACAATCATCTCGAGCGAAAAAAAATAGATTGGGTCTGTTAATTGAAAGATTAAGGGACTACAATTTCAATACGTTTTA